>JBAWAH010000001.1:0-6075 GCA_049589195.1 Bacteroidota bacterium
ATAATGGCGTAGGAGAAATGAGCGAGCCAGATTTTCGTTCGCTCATCTGACTTCGTCGGCTTGTAGAGCAATGATACAACAGTGATGACCGGGATAGCCAGGATACCTGACAGGCTCTTGCTTGCCAGACTCAATCCAAACGCAACCCCTGCCAGGATCAACCATCCTGGATCGTGTCGCTCCACGAAGAGGATCCAGAGGTAAATAGAAGCAGTGAAGAAGAATAAGAATGGAACATCCAGTTGTCCCTGCCGACTGTAGAAGGTGAAGATCGGAATTGTTCCAAGTAACGCAGAGGCAACAAGTCCGACGGTCCGATTCAATAGATGGGTTCCAAGCAAGTAGATAAGAAAAATCAACCCGCATCCGAAGACAGCGGACCAGAGTCGCGTCGTGAAGTTTGTTATGCCGATGAGCTTGTAGGTGATTGCGGTCATCCAGATGAACAGGGGCGGATGGGAAGCTGAGTAGAGTCCACCAACGGCGTGGTTCGTTTGATCAAGCCAGTCGCCGAAGTGGACAATGGATTTTGCCCGAACAGCATACAAGGCCTCATCCCATTCCTGGATTTCCCCGAATCCGAGGTTCACAAACCGGAGGCCACAGACCAGAACGAGGATTCCAGTGATGACCGCTCGCTTGCTTAGTAGGTTCTGGAGGTTTTCGGGCATCATCGTTTCATCAGATCCTCGATGGCTACGACGAGTTTGAGAGACTCGTTTTCCCAAGTGTAACGGCTGGCTGTCTCCTCGCAGTGATGGACAAATGCCTTGTGCAGTTCCGCCTCAGTCACAAGGCGTTTTATGGCAGCTACGACTTCATCCTCATTCTCCGGATCGACGCATAGTCCGACACGGTTCGACTCGACAAACCGGCTCATTTCCGGGAAATTGCTGGCTACCACTGGTACCCCGGCGGCGACGAACTCAAATAGCTTGTTTGGAAGTGAGTGATAGTAACTCTCCCCATAGTTCTCGATCAAACAGAGCCCCACATCAGCAGAAGCTGTGTGCTCGAGGAGATCATCAACTCGGACAGCATCGAGGAGGAAGACTTTGTGGTCGAGCCTTTCTCGCTTGATGATTTCAAGGATCTCAGCCTTAAGGTTCCCGCTACCCATCAAAACGAGAACAGCGTCGGAAACCTTGTTGATGGCTGACAGCATGATGTGAATGCCTCTCCCTCGCTGGAGCCCTCCTTGATAAAGGAGGATTCTCGGTCCGGGAGGGATGGCGAGAATGGTTCGGAGACGATCAGATTTCTGAATAGTCTGTATGTGTGGGCAGTTCAGAAGGACTGTAGGCTTTGGTATTGAATAGAGATTTGAAATTGATCCAGCGAGAGCGTCGTTGACGGTGAAGACCACATCGGCACGAGGGATGATTCTCCTCTCGATATGTGACCAGAATCGCTGAGCCTCTCGCCGATCTCGAAGCGCAGCAATCGAAGAATAGAGTTCTCGGGAGTCATAGATGAGTCTTGCATGACGAAACTTAGCGGCGAAGTAGGCTATGGGCAGGGAATAAAGGTCGGATGCAAAGTAGCAGTCGGCTTTTGATCTCAGTGCTGGCCACAGCGCCTTCAAGTTGAAAGAGAGAAATCGGAGCTTCCCACTTCTTGCTTGGGGGATGAGGATTGTCTTCAGAGTGATTCCCGGACTCTCGCGTTTCTCATTCTTCTCGCTTGCGATCACTGCAGAGACTTTATAGCCGTTCTCGTGGAGTGTTCTCGCGCACTTGGAAAGTCGTGAGTCGTAGTGGATGTCGCCAAGAAAGGTGAAGCAGATGTGGTGAGAATCAGGCATGAACTCTGACTACAGCGATGGCAAGGCTCTCTCGCGGGGGGTGACGCTCAGAATTCAACCCCGACTGAGATGGTGTGGCCGTTGTTGAAGTCCTCGGACCGGGAGCTGAAGCCGTAATCGAGTCTGAAGATATCGCGCCGCAGCCCAAGTCCGGCAGTCAATCCCCGGGTCTCGTATCCGAAGAGATAACCGATTCTGAAAGCGATCGTCTCTTGATAGTCCACCTCCAGGCCCGTATGGAGGTGAGCATTATCTTCACGGAAAACTTTCACGAGGTCTGCACCGAGAGTTAACGTTGAATGAAGCATGTCGACATCGTGGATGTACGCACCCCCGAGGCGAAGGAGACCGGGGAGTTGGATACTCTCACTCCTTAGACTTCCCATCGAGCCGAAGTTGCTGCCAACGAGAGCAAATCGGAGTCCTTCCACAGGCGATTTGTAAAGAGCGCCGACATCGAAACCGACTCCGGAAGCCTCATCAACAAAAATCTTCTCGTACAGGAATTTGAAGCTTGCCCCAACACTCAATTCTGGAATGATCCTTCGGGCGATTGAGAAACTTCCAGCGAAGTCATGACTTGAGAATGTCCCTTCAGAGGGGCCTGGCTGCGTCCGCAGCTGGATGTCGCCCGTGTTCGTCGTATTGATGCCGATGCCGATCGCGAATTCCTCAAAGGGAATATTAACACCGAGGAACTCTGTTCTCACATCTTGTATCCATTCCTTGTGCATCACGAGGACACTCGTCTTGCTCGCTTCGGCTAACCCACCCGGGTTGTAGTAGATGGCTGTTGCATCAGTCGCTATAGCCGCCTGCGCTTCCCCCATGCCAACTGAGCGAGCACCTACGCCTAGCTTGAGAAACGACAGCCCCGTCTCGCCACTCTGCGCGACCATCTCCGACTGCAAGAGAAGGACAATAACCAGTAGGGCTGGAAAGCGGCACTTCAGCCTCCCGCAGGATCGAGCAGGACCGAATAGTGGTAGTTCTCTAAGGAATCTCTGCATGACAATCAGAATCCGAATGAGATTGAGACTATGCTCATTCCACCTGTCGAGAATGGCTCGGACACGTAAGCATAAGAGAGAGAGGGGGAGAGCCCATCAAAGCCTTTTTGTATCGTGAATCCCAGAGATGGCTTCACTCCGTTCTCGTTCTTGGTCGTCTGCATCCGGTCGATACCACCACGCACAGTGAGATATTCCGTCGCGACAATCTCGGCACCGGCGCGGATCAGCGTTGTGCCTTGGTTGTTGTTTTCAATTTCGAGGGCGACATCTCCGCGACGATCTGGAAGGCGATACGCGATTCCCAGTCTTTTCAAGAGGGGAAATGCATCACTGGTGGGGGTCCCAGATCTTCCGTAGAGATTTGCCGTGTCCCAGTGATATCTCGCATTGATGTCTTGAATCACGGCTCCGACGGTGAGAGATTCAGTCACTTTGTAGATCAATCCAGCATCAATCCCGACCGCTGTCGCTGTGGCGTCTTGGAAGAGATCGTTATAGAAGAACTTCACTGCCAGCCCGACGGACAGTTGCTCTGTGAACTTGTTCGAGAACGCAAAGAAGAACTGATACTCAGATGTTGAGTAGTTGTCAGTGTGTTCACCGTCACTGTCTCTTCCATCTATGTCATGGATGCCGGAGTAGATGATGCCCGCGGACAGTCCCGCTGTCGGTTGAATCGCTTGAGTATAGTTGAGAAATCCAAGACGGCGGTCGAGCGAGAGAAATCCGTAGGTTGCACTCGCCGAGCGTGACTCCGCAAAGGAGGGGAGTGCAGGATTGTAGTATGACGTAAGCTCGTGAGATGTGATGGCTGTCAGAGCATTCCCCATTCCCATTCCGCGTGCGCCGAAACCCAAGCGCGAAAAGCTGCCTGGAGTCCCTGCAAGTTGTCCGTGAGCAATCTCCAGGGGTGCACAGCATAAAATAAAGAGTAAAATTCTCTTGTTCAAATCTTCTCTCCGAAATCGGTCAAGCTACACTGAAACGCCACAAACTACTACTGAAGAACGATCACCTTTCCCCACGCGACTGAACCATTGTCTATTTCCACCTTATACAGGTATACGCCGTTTGACACCCGCCGATCCGCCTCGTCTGTGCCATCCCATATTTCATCATGCTCATAGGCTCCGCTTCGTGGTGCCTGCCGAAGAAGAGTCTTTACCAAGTTCATCCCAAAATCAAAAACCCGGATCTTCACATTGGAATCGTTTCCTCCGGTACTATAATGAAATCGAACAACCTCGTTTGCAGGAGAAAATGGGTTGGGGTACGCGTAAGTTACGGAACTTGATCCAACGGGGACGTACGTTCGCTTCACTTCCCATGATTGACCGAAGGGATGAGATGCATCGTCGGTTGTGCTCGCGATCCCGTCGTTTCCAGTGATCCACACAGTGTCGCCTTGTACTCCGACAGCGAATACTGAGGTTGTAGCGAAACGATCCTGTGAGATCGGATCGACAATCACTGACGCTCTGCTCCAGGAATGGCCGTCATTGTCCGTTCGGTAAACTCCATCATCAGTAGCGATGTATACGACGGTATCCTTGAAAGCAAAGTCGTACGCTTTTACGTCGTGCAACAGGTTGTGCCAGGTGAGCCCGCCATTCTCTGTGTAACTCACTCCAAACTGCTCGCTCTGGTTCTCGGCGACCCAGTTTGTGCACCAAATCCTGCGCTTCCCCTTGACCTGTTGTTCCTTGATCCTTATCACCCAGTTACCGAGAATAGAAGAGTCCTGGTTCTCATGGTTGAACTTAACCCAGCTGACTCCACCATCAGTCGATTTGTTGATGCCGCCCGCAGTTCCCACCCAGATTTCCGAGTCAGAGCGGGCCAGGACTGAGAAAGGAGTGAAATTCACGTTCTGTCGGGGATCTACGATAAAAACCAGTGTATCACTTGCAGAGATTCTATTATAGTTGTCTGGCGGGAGAATGATGCGCTGCCATGTCTCTCCATTATCCGTTGACTTCCTCAGGCCACCTGCCCAACTTGCGATCCAGACCGTTGCGTTCAATACAGAAACGTCGTAGGTGACATTCTGCTCCGGAACGATGATGGGGAGAATCTTCATGCGATTGATTCCGTATTGGATGAAGCTGTCGGAAGGCGCATCTATCGGCTGTGGAAGATGTTGCCACGCATGACCAGCATCGAGCGAGTACGTTAGTCCACTTCCGGTGGCGACGAAATCATTGTCCACTTTCTCTTCATGGCCTGTCGAAGTCCATATCGTGTTTCCTTGCACAGCAAGGGCGAAGATTCCAAGATCAGCGAACTCCGCAACACCTCTGAAGTTCTCCCAAGTCCGCCCATGATCCGCAGATCGGCTCAAGCCCTTGCCTGTACCGAGCCACAAAGTGTCTCCAACCACTTGGACGTGGCTCACGGAATTGCTCGGGATTCGTGCCGAGATCAGACCCTGGCTCTGAACGTGCGGAAGCCCGGACAAAGTAATCCCGATAACGGAGAGGAGACAAACGATCCTGGACAGTCTCATCGGACAGTCACAGTGTGAATAATGGTGTTGCTTGCAGCTCCCGAACGGTCAGCAGCTTGGAACTCAAATCTGTAATTTCCCTTCGTCGCGTTGGGCTGGAGTTGAATAGTGAGAGAATAAACCCCATCGCCTTTAACCGAATCGCCTGATCCGCTCGCGTTCCCATCGTCGAACATCTGGAAGGGGTTGCCGGTCGCTGGCGAACCATCTGGCCTGAACGAGTTGAAGAAAACTTTTTGGATGTCGCCCTGGCCATCCGGATCGGTTGCCTGGACGGTGAGCCTTAGGAGGACAGTCGACGCACCGACTGACAGAGTATCTGGGGCGACAAGGTTCGAGAGTGTTGGAGGCTTGTTGAGTCGCAGCACGGAGACGGAGGCGCTCAAGGAGTTGCTGGCCAGATCTCCGTTATTGGTCGCGGTGACCTCGACTTTGAAATCTCCTATGTCCGAGCGGATGATGGCAAACTGGACTACGCCGCTGAAGGTGCCGTCACCTGAGGATGCGTCGGGAGGGGTGCCGTTGTCAAACAGCTGGGCTGTTCGGATGAGGTCTTGACTTGCAGGTTTGAAGACTCGGACCGTCACTTCATTCACGTTCGAGAGACCCTCGGGATCTGAGACCTGGACGGTAGCCTTCACTGCTATTCTCAACGAATCCGTCGGGAGTCGCTGCGGGCCAATGTTGATTGTGTCCGTATTGATGCTTAATGGTGAAACCGTAAGGCTCTTCACGAACGGAGGGAGATGGAA
>JBAWAH010000002.1:0-48100 GCA_049589195.1 Bacteroidota bacterium
TATGCGCATACTACAGAAAGCCGAAAGGAAAGTCAAGCGGATTTATGGAAGGTTTACTCGCCAGCTCTTGTGGACGCTCAAGCATCCAATTGCCAGCACTGGGAAAGTGCAACCCATGACACTCGAGATTAGCTGGAAGGTCTCATCGCAACCCAGTCGACTCCAACGTTTGCTCTGTTTCGCAGCCGGTCGCAGAGAACTCCAGCATGGTGCTGGATGTGTCGGATGTTGTAGAGTTGTAATTCCATTTTGCTGAAGGGCAGCCAATGGAACCCGGATGGGACGTCCATGTCGAGGGAGGTCACCTTCTCTTCAACCTGTTTGCGGCATAGTTCAAGATACTCGAGTATCTCCTCCTTGCTGTACGGTTCGCCAATCTCCGGGTTCTTGTGTGGTGGCCACGGAAGAGGTCCCAGAAACTGGTATTCCTTTCTGTGCTTGCTCCACGGAGTGAACGCTTCCTCTGAATCCTGCAAGTACAGGTGCGTGTAGAAGAGAACGTGATACGAGATATGCCAGAACTTGTTCTTCGGTTCTTGGTCATTCCACAAAGATGCCGGGCATTTGATGATGGCCTGTCTGAGCATCTCAAGCGATGCGTGGTATTGGGACTTGATGATGTCCTTCGTGTTCACTGTTTCTCCCTTTGATTGGAGTCTGATTCTTCTCGAGTGTCCTAGCAGGATGTTGAAGAACGTCGTTAATTTGGTAGGTCAGACATTCTTGTCTGACGGAAGTCTATGTGTTTGTTCTAAAATGACAGGCAGGAATGCCTGTCCTACCGGGGAAAATATTTTTTCAAGACCCAGCTAGTGTTGTTCAGTAGCCCATCGAGGTTTGCCAAAAAGTCTTGTCACACTGAGCGGAGTCCCGATGAAGTTCGTCGGTACGAAGTCGAAGTGCTAACTTTGGCACCGGATAGCCTTCTCCCGAAGGGACACCTTCGGTGGACTTCGTTCTCCCGCTCTTCGAGCGGGATCACTGCGCTCAGGCTGACAAAGAGGTTTCTTTTGAGACACCCTCGGGCGACCTTGTGATTTAGTGAACGTGCAACTCTCTCTGCTTTACTTGGAGTTCAATTCCAACGTGGGTTCAGTCCGACAGTGCAATCCCGCTGTACGGTTCCGCTTTCTGAATCCCGCTTTGGATCGGGATTTTGAAGAGCGCGAGAATCCCGCCAGAAAGACGGAATCCAACAAGCGGGAGATCCCGTAACGCGGGACTGTCGGACAACTTTGCCGGTTCTCCTTTTGATTGGAGTCTGCCGCCGCTGCGAATGAATCAATAAATAGCCCCGGGCTTGTGGTATTGCCCCGGGGCTATCAAGTTTACGCAACTCCTAAAAGAACTATCACATCTTCGCGAGCATTTTTTCTGCTTTGGCTCGGATAAACGCGTAGTTCAACCCTGGGATTGTGTAGTTGTGCGCGGCCTTCTCACAGAACTCCTTGGCTTTCGCCTTATCACCCTTGCCCATGTAGGCAAGAGAAATCCTATACAAAGTGTACGGATTCAATTGATTGGCTTGCTGCAGTTCGGCAATGGCTTTGTCATAGTTCTTCTGTTCGAGAGCGATTATGCCTGCAAGTCCGTGAGTCTGTCGCATGAGATTGGGGTTATGCCTGGCTTCTGCGCCCTTCTGGAATTCCTCCGCCTCGGACGTGGCTTTCTTGAAGTCCTTCTTCTTCAGAGCAATCGTCGCGAGCGGGAAATGATGACCGAGCTTCACGTTCTCCTTTATTACCTGCGAAAGATCCGACCCTTCGTACATTTTTGCTGACTTTTCATAGAGTGCGAGCGCGTCATCATATTTACCCATCTCGTCGAGAATGTCCGCCTTCGTTTCCAGATCGGCAGCCATTTGCGGCACATCATCGATCTTTTCCGCCATCGCATATTGCTTGTCCATCTCGCTCAGCGCCGAGTCCATTTTCCCACCGTCCACATAGAGAATTGTCGTCGCAAGGAGAGCTGTACGGCGCTCACCGTCATCTCGGGCCATGTCGTACACTTTCTGCAGCTGTGCTTTTGCCTCATCGGGTTTCCCTTTGAACATGAGATTTGCCGCGATGGCTAGACTCGAGCTCGAGAAGTGTGGATCCTGCGCTAATGCCTTTTCGTATTGCGTGATGGATTCATCGAACCGTCCCATCTTCATCAGGAGTTCGGCATACGAATCATAAGGATTCGGATCATTAGGAATGAGTTCGATATATTTCTTGAAGGCTCCCTCGGCCGCCGGGAAGTCCCCGTTGTACCAGTTGCCGTAACCGAGCATGTTGTAGGCCGGCGCAAAAGTGGAGTCAATCTTAGTCGCCGCACTGTAATGCTCAACCGCTTTGGCGTAGTTCTGCAGAGCATAGTAATGGTTCCCCAGAACAGCGTGCGCCCGTTCATCGTTCGGGAATAAGGTCACCAGTTTTCCATAGTACTCCCCCCGTTTTGTGGGATCGCCATTGACCCCCTCTTGGAAACCGAGAATCATTAACCGCTCACCTTCGGACGCCTTGTCTGCCAGAGCCGTCGCCTTCTTCATGTTATCAAGAAAGCCTTTTGTGGTCGGAGAGACTTGAGCCAACAGAAAATAGGCCATGGCAAAATTGGAGTCCTTTGCGACAGCGTTCTCGAAGTGCTGGATTGAGTTTTGCGCCAAACTCCGTTCGAGAAGGTCACGCCCTTGCAGATATTCCTTCTTCGCATCTTCCGACGAAGTCGTGATGGGCACCTTTCCTTCATCGGTCTTCTTTGCACATCCAACCCACAGAAGCACCATCACGATCAGTGCAGAAGCAAGAAGAGATCGTGCTATTTCAGTTTTCTTCATGATGCACCTCCGCGAAAATTGTATACAGTAGAGTGAATTAGAACGAATGATGGCGGTCGAATCTCCGTGAGATCCGATCAATCCTTTGCTACTCAGGCAATAAGGGAAACAGACTTGTTTCTACCGAAAGGACTCGTCAGGGTAGGGAACACCGGGACTACACTCATTCGCAACAAGCTGGGACGTCCACCGCGTGTCAATCTATATTTGGTCGCGTGCAAGGTACGGCAAGCCTGAATAAATGTCAAGTGCAATCGGACAAGCACGGCCTGTTGAGTTTGCTCGATCTACTACAGGGATGGGCTGAGGCACGCCTGTGCCATCTTCGCCCAGTTCATCAGGGTCCAGTCGGCTCCGATTTCCTCTCTGGTCCGCAACAGGTCGCTGAGTGCTCCAGCACTTCTGCTTTCCAGTCTCTCCTACCTCATCTTTTAGAACTGGAATGTGGGAACTGGGTAGTAGGAAACAAGCGCGCTGCTCACCGCACCGATGACGAGAAAGATCAGAATTGCCGCGATCACAACCACAACCGTGTAGACCAACGCCTTGTCCTGCGGCGACTTCATCAGGACAGGAAGACCCACGTACAGCAGATAGAGGCTATAGATCCCTGGAATGATCGCAAGGATACTGATTGAGGGAATGAGCGAGAAGATTCCCCCAAGCCAAGCGGCGGTGCAGGAGTACGTGGCCACCTTCAGGGCCTGCATCTGATTTTTCTGACCTGAGAAGCTCGGCGCCAACGCGTCAATGATGAGCGCCAATACGAAGATTCCTACCAACGTCAACACGTAGCTGAGGATTGAGTGGGTGATGGCTGCCCCGATGGGTACCTGGTATGTGCCTATGAAAGGGACGCTAATGCCGATAAGTGACATACCGATGATCGAGGCGATCGGCCCGATGGCGGCCAAAGGTATGACGTAGCTCGTGTACAGCTGCGCCGTTGTCGCGCTTTCTGTGGCGATGACTTCCCACTCTTGTTTTGGCTGGAGCACAATCTTCTTTGCGCGGTCTGGTAGGTTCATTTTGTGTCTCCTCTGACTAGTCCTTGATTCGTGTTGTGCAGCCTTGCACCGGCTGCTTACCTTTCTCTCGAGCCCGTTATCAGGCCAAGATCTCGGTATGAAAGGAAGGATGAATGAGAATTCTCAGGCAAGAACACGATGTGACGCGACAGAATCTATGAAATGTCTGAGGCAAATTCAAGCAAGAAGGCTCGCAGAGAATCAGGCTGCCAACCGACCACGGCGTCGTTGGATGAATGGAGCTCGGCGAGATTGGCTAATGTGTACGGGCTCAACCATCGCAAGGCCGGTGGAAATCCTGAGGCCGAGCATGCCTGTGTAAATGGAGCGTCGAATCACCAGATGCTGACTCTCAGACTCTCCGGGCGCCACATGGCGTCTCCGCTCTTGACCCCGAATGCCTCGTAGAACTCCGTCATGTCGGACAAAGGTCCATTCACGCGGAATTTCGGTGGAGAGTGCTCGTTGCTCCGTATCTGACTTGCGACTGACTCCGAGCGCTGGTTGACCATCCACCCAAGTGCGTACCCGAGGAAGAAGCGCTGGTCGGGTGTCAAACCTGCAATCATCTGATGATCTTTATACTGAGAAGTCTTTTTGAAGGCGCCGTAGGCCATCATGACACCACCGAGGTCAGCAATGTTCTCGCCCTGTGTCAGTTCACCGTTGATGTGCAGGCTATCGACTGCAACATAGTTACCAAACTGCTCCACGATCAATCGCGTCCTCGCGTAGAACTTCGCGCTGTCTTCTGACGTCCACCAGTTGTCCAGGTTTCCTTCGGCATTATACTTACTCCCTTGGTCATCGAAGCCATGAGTGATCTCATGCCCAAACGTCCCACCGACTATCCCGTAGAGGATGGCATCGTCGGCCAGGGTTCGTTCATATCCGGGAACAATGATGTTGCAGCCGGGAACGACAATCTCGTTGTTGGAAGGATTGTAGTAAGCATTATACGTCTGGGGCTCCATCCCCCATTCTGTTCGGTCGACGGGCTTGCCAAATTTCGCCGTCATGTATTGGAAGGCCCATTGATTGGCGTTCATCACATTCCTGACGAAGGATGAGCGGTCGATGTGCATGCTGCTCAGATCCTTCCACTTGTCAGGGTATCCCACCTTCATGATGACGGTGTTCAGCTTTGCGAGCGCCTTCGCTTTGGTTGCATCGCTCATCCAGTCCAGTCGCTTGATCCTCTCGGCATACACCTCCTTGATTGCATTGCCAATCTCGAGGAGCTTTTCTTTCGTGCCTTTCGGCAGATACTCGTCCACGTACACCTGGCCGATCAGCTCTCCGAGGGATCCATCGGTTCGCTCAACGACGCGCTTCCATCGCGGCTTTGGCTCAGGAACTCCACGGAGGACTGTAGAATAAAAACTGAATGCCTCGCGAAATGTGACGTCGTCCAGGTAGGGTGCAAGCCGTCGAACAAGCTGGTACATGAGATAATTCTTCCAGTCGTCCAGCGGGAACTTAGTCAGGTAACCGTTCAGCGCAGTCAGAAACTCTGGCTGGCCAACAATGACTGTATCGACGTTCTTCAATCCTGCCCCTTCCATGAAGACCGACCAATCGAGATCCGGGGTCGATTCTGTGAGCTGTTTAAAGGAGATCTTGTTGTAGTTCTTCAGCGGATCACGAGTGTCTTCCCGCTTGCGGGAGACGCGCGCCAGCTCGGTTTCGAGCTTCATAAGATTCTCTGACGCCACTCTGGCCTTTGCATCATCGTACCCTATGATGCCGAACATTCTGGTCACGTGTTCGACGAATTTATGGCGGATCAACACGGCGTGTGAGTCCGCATCAAAATAGAACCGCCTGTCGGGGAGGCTCAACCCGCCCTGCCAAATGAAAATTGCATTCTTGCTGCTGATCCTGTCGTCCTGTCCCACGCCGAAGCTAAACATGGGCGATGCGGAGACGACATGGATATAGGCTGCGGCTTTCACGACCCCTTGGAGATCGTGGATCGCGTCGATCATTTCAAGGTCGCTCCTCAGGTCAGCAAGCCCTTTTTTGTCGAGTGATGCGCTATCCATGCCGGTGAAAAAGAAGTCGCCTATCTTTTGCTTGTTGCTTCCCGCGGGCACGTTGGTCAAAGCCGCAGACGATTCGCAGAGGCCGCGGATCTGAGCATTGATCGTGTCCTGAACCAGGAGCCAGAGTCCATTCTGCGGTTCGCTGGGGGGAATCGGATTTTCTTTGAACCATCTTCCATTTGCATAGAGGAAGAAATCGTCCCCGGGTTTCACTGTCGAGTCGATGTGCGAAACAAGAGGATCGGAAGACTGCGCCAGCACCTTGGACGGAGAGATCGAACAAACAGGAATGATTGCTATGAGGATAGCGAACGATGAGAAGAAGCCGTGTTTTTTCATGGCGTTTTGTTCTTGTATGATGTTGGACGAGTTTTTCGGTTAAAGTTTCTGATTCTTAAATACGGAACTAAATGCTTCAATGTTGCAGGCAATAACGGCAGCAGGGCCGTGCTTGGAGAGGAGCTTCGCCACGTGAGGGAATCAAGGCAGGATTCAACGAAGCTCAGAAGGAATGCCCTGTCGCATGAAGCACAATGCGAATGAGGAAACCCATGAAGACCGAATAGCTGAAGTTAACGAGAGTCCCGCCAAGGTAGTAACGCGGCGCTCGTTTGATGTCATCACTCCGGACAATGGATTTGGCAGTGAAGATAAGCGCAAGTGCAGTAATCGCGTCTGCCACGATGAGGGAGACGGTTAGGAAGTTCTCGCATTTCCCGACAATTGCCCCAACGTCATATCGAGGCTTCGGGGTCTCTGGCTCTGGTCTTGGCGCGGCTTGTCCGGGAGTTCCGATGAAATGGCGAACAACAGACCCACTCGTTGCGAGCGTGATAACGTACCCAACCGCGACAATCAGCCACTGCACGATGTCTGGATGGAACATGCGCTTGATCCCTCGATTTGCTTAGACAAGTGAATATACTTGTAGATTGAGAAACAAGCTTATTTACTTGTTGGCATCAAAGTTCTCGAGAACTGCATCGATAACATCTTCCGCCCGCTTGAATGCCTTCCAATTGGCTTGCCGGAGTGCGTCGGAGACCGCCTGCTGGGTTATGCCCAGCTTCTTTGCCGCCTTTCCCTGGGTGGCATGCTCTTCATAGGTTTCCACGACATGCCGTTGATGCTTGCTCCAGCCCTGACGGAGAATAGACAAAACGTTCGTCATTTCGGTCAGCAATTGACTTAGTTCCGATTGCCGGGGCCCGAGGTTGAAGCTGAAGAAGAGATTTTCCTTCTTCGCATTTCGGATAAGGTCCGCTGCGTTGTGGAATGCCGCGCCGTCCATCTTACCAGCATCTTTTGTACTCACGCCCAGGTCCAGCGGTCCTCTCACTAAGGCGAAGCGGAACCTGGCAGGGTGGACGCCCGCGTTCAAGAGTCTGCAGATCCGGTAGCTCTTCGCCGGTCGCTTGAGGACTCCAGACAGTTCGTCGATACCTTTTGTCAGCGTGATAGGAGCGTGGAATTCTTGCCTGTACTCTCTTGCAAGACGGTCGACGACAAGACGGATTCGCTGGGAGAGGCCTCTTCGAGATGAGATTGTCCTCGAGCCGACTAGGTCGCCCACGATAACGGTGAAGAGTTTTGGCTCCGACGTCATGGCACAAGTATACCAGCTTGTTCTATGAAATACAAGCAATTTTGTTTGTTCAGGCTATTTGCCCTTTCGTTCTCTCCAACATTCTGCGCCAAAGAAACACTCCGGGATTTCCACAGTTGTTTGTTGCGAGTTTGTCCTCCCGCGACGAAGTCGTGTTCCGGTTACTCCCACCTCGGCTCTGGCCGGCCCTTCCAGTACCACGCAATGAAATCAGTAAGGGGAGGAGCGCCCCCCAACTCGCGCAATCGGCTCGCATTCTGACCGCGATGGTACTGACTGTGCATGGCTGCCTGAGTCAGCGCTTGAGCGACCGTGATGCTGATCGCCGGGTCTTTGAACCAGGGAATCATAACAATTCTCTCGAGTTCCGTTGTAGAAGCATGTCTCAAAAAGTCACTCGCTTCCTTGTGATACGTCTGGGCATATTGCTTGAGTGCCGTCATGTCGGGGAAATCTTCCAGTCGGGGGAAGGAGAGTGGATCTCCCCGGACGATGGACAGAAAAGCCCGCTGCGTGAGGTGATAGTGGTAGAGCCGGTTGCGAATTGCAGGGTCTTGTGCAGGGCGCCGGGCTTTGCCTCGAACGCTCTCCAGTGTTCTGCGTCGGCCCAGGCCTGGTGGGCGTACAAATCGAGAAGTAGATCATTCATTGAGGTTGTCTCCCCATGATCATTGTCCGCAGGTAGGTTAGGGGCAGAATCTCTGCATCACACAGACTCTTCCCAAGAAGGAGTTCTTGAGATCTACGATGGTCGAAACGACACTGGAATATAAGCAGAGGTGACGACAAAAGCGCGGGAGGGAGACAAGTCAGGTCGGCCTCGATGGGGAAAGTCGCTCTTGAGAATGGGAGCGGCTCTGCTCATTGCGTAGTCGATGATGGAATCCGCAACCAGGAAGAATGTTCAACGCGTTCGCGGTTGCCAGCACTCTTGAGATGGTCGTGGCTGGAGCAGACTTCGAAATCGTCTCAAAGGGAAAAAATCACGGAAGGGCGGGTGTGTTCATCGTAGCCATGAGCTGCGTCTCTTGCGCGATTAGCAGTCTGTCTGATCTGTGGTGGAACGACTGATCGCTCGCTCCCTCAGAACCCCGGCGTGAGATTGAACTGCCAGAACCATCCCTGCAAGGGACGATCAAGGGGCTTCACATAGTCGACCTCAGCAACCGCGTAGCCCGCGAGATTCATGCGGAACGCCACCCCCACGCTGCTCACAGGCTTCCTGTCGCCGCCGAGAAAGCTCGGCTTGATTCCGTTTTGCCAGGCGAGCCCGGCATCATAGAATGCACCGACTTCGATTGGCAAGAACCCATAGTACCCCTTGCCTATACCGAACAAGCCGAGAAGCGGAAAGCGCAGCTCGAGGTTTCCCACCAGAAGCCGGCTTCCAAAGAGTCGATCAAGTATTGGAACGTTTCCCATCGAGTCCGGCACCGTTTCATCACTGCTGAACGAATTGAAATCGTAGCCGCGGACCAACCCAGGGTATCCAAGAAAGAGGGGAACAATGCGAGAATCTTCCGCACCACTCCCGTATCGACCGTAGTGAAGCAATCGAGCCGCAATCGTAAACGGCCTGACAGGCATCCAGTATTTCCTGTAGTCTGCAAGGAGTTCGAACCAGGTAATGGTGCCCACGTTAGGGGAGACCTCTATCCGGTATCGCTGTCCGAGTATCGGACTTGTTGCCCCGAACAAGCTGTTGTCATACACAAGGGCGAGGTCCATTACCCCAAAATTCAGAGCGCCGGGGGCGGGCAGATCCTGATTATCATCCAATAGAGTCTGACCAGTCAGCAGCGACGTCGCTATGGTACTTGCCCGCTCGCTGAAAGTGATGTTGCGGAATCCAATTGAGAGTTCAGTCCGTAGCACCTGGCTAAATGGATAGCTCAGAACACCCTCAACATCGCGATTAGTCTCACGATAAAGTATCTGTTGCTCGATATAGACAGGCTCGGTTCCTACGTACCCGTAGCCCGCATCATAGCTGCCCGTGACATAGGGAATTTGCTGGAACACGCCTCCCCAGTTGAGTCGATGCGCTGTGTTGAAGTACCCAAGGAGTGCTGCGAGATCAGTGGAGCCGCCGCCGGACGTAATCTGCAGAGCTGTCGCAAGGTTCTGTGTCCCGAGCATGTCGCTCCAGAAAAGCGCAACGCCTCCACCCATGTAGGTCCCGAACCGATCCACCCCAACCGCCACGGACGGCTGGCCTACCCCATCGAGAGACAACGTAGGATGATAGTCATCGCTCATGAAGGTCGTGTCTTTGGGGAGACCATGGTTTGGGTCATTGAGTTGAGGCAGGATAAGATCCTTTGTCCGCTGGGTTGGCGGTAAGGTCGCAGCAATTGTGTTCGCCATCATGGATGGCACAGGTGTCTCGTGAAGCCCCTTCAGAGAGTCCGCGGCGTATATGTTGTACTTTCCATCTTCGTAGACGCTGTAGACGAGGCGATTCGTTCGCTCTGCGATGGAAATCGCTGGACTGAGTGCCGTGATGCCACTCACTCCTCCGTAGAGATTTGTGACCTCGAAAACCCGGTTGCTGTCAAGCGCCAGCCTGTAGATGTTCGTGATGCCATTCCTGTCGGACAGGAAGTAGATACTCTTGCCGTCGGAAGTCCACTGAGGGTTGATGTTCTTTCCGTTCTCAAACGTCAGCAGCGGCTTGATTCTCCCACTGTTGATATCAAGGAGGGCGAGCTGGTAGTTTCCGTACTTCAGGTTTGAAAGAGTGCTTGTGAACCGGTCTGTTGCGAACGCGATCGTGTGTCCGTCGGGCGACCATGCGGGTTGGAGATCGGCATAGGGGTCGTCAGTGAGTCTCCGGAGGCTGTCTGACTTCAGGTCGTAGAGAAAAAGATCTGACATGCCATCGACGAGTGCCGAGAAAGCAATATACCGACCGTCCGGCGACCACGCGGGGCTGTAGATCTCTCCGAGGTTTGAGAAGTTCAACTCCCGCTCAACGTCGTCGTTGTCCACTTTGAGGATATCGAGAATCGGTTTCCCCTCTGTGACTCCTGCGAAAGCGAAGCGCTTCCCCTCGGGATCCCAGGTGCCCGCGGAATTGATGAACTCGAGGCTCTGCAGATGCGGGTCAAGAGCCGTCTGCAGAAGGTTGCGTGTGATCTTTCCCGTCTGAGCGTCAGCATGGAACAAGTCGATCGAGAACAAATCGCGCTCGGAGAAGAAGACAAGCTGCTTCCCGTCGGGGCTCACGACAGGGGAGACGTTCAGCTCGCCGCCACCACTCTTGCTGGAGATGAGGACAGGTCCGTATTTGTCTGGAGAGACGGTCTTGCTGGCGAGTGAATCGTACTGCGCGTGGACTGCCCGATGCCAAACTCTGGAGAGTGAATCCGGCTTCATGTGGAGAACGGTATCGATCGCCGCATTAAGATCGCCGCGCTTGCCCGCGACTCGCAGAAGTCGCGCAACTGTTTGGTCACCCCATCTGCCTCCGATGTACGCCAAGAGCGCTTGACCATACCGGTAAGGAAAGAAGTTCGGGTTGTCCAGATCCTTGATTGCCGGCAATTCCTTCCGTGCTGATTCCCGAATCCACATCGCGGTGTTGGGGTCAATCGGGCCGAGCGAAAAGTATTCAGCCATGCCTTCGATGAACCAGAGCGGAAGACGTTCGATTCCCTGAAGTCCATATCCTGCTCGAGGATCCCCTTGCCCTGCAAGGTTGTACTGGAACGCATGCACAAGCTCATGACCGATGACATGGTCAGTCTCTGCCAATGGTCCCGCAAACGGGAGGACGATTCTCCGCTTCGTGGGCTCCGTAACGCCACCGATGCCTACCCCAAGCTCTTCCTGGATCGCGTTTGTCTGCTCGAAATCGGGGTGACTCGCATAGAGGATCAGAGGCTGTCGACCATTGAGTGTGTCACCGAAGACCTTTGAATGGCGTGTATACCATCGCTCCGCCATTCTGGCGGCGTACTTGACCGCGGTTTCCTCCTGAGGATAATAATAGATGTCGAAGTGCTCTGTCTTCATTACCTTGAAGTCGAACTTCCCGTATTCCACCTTGTTTCGCCCAAAATACTGAGCATTTGCTATCAGGCAGAGAGCACTGACGCAAATTGCGAGCATCAGTGCAAGCTTCGGGAGCGAAAGTGTTCTTAGAGTTCGCATATCGATTTGCTCCTCTCCTCTCGTGACTTCGTGCTGGAGTGAGAGAGATAAGGGGTTTCGGCCACTGCTTTCAAGTTGGTCATCTTCATTGAAAACAGCATCTCAGGCGATTTCGTTTCAGGGCATTTGGAGGAAAGCTAAGAGCAGGCATCGAGATGATCTGGAGTATCAGACCCCTGAATTGGTTTGTCTATTTGACTCAGATGAGAGGTATCGGTTTAATCCCTATGGAGGAACCGCGTATCAGAACAGGCGAGTTCGAGCTTGTCACAGCGAGCGGATCCTCCTCTCCTCACTCTGCGATCCGACGAAGGATTTGGCAAACCAGCCTGCAAGGATGCCAATCAACGTTTCTGTTCCTTTGCGATGATTCTGCTCACGGAATCGTTATCTGCATACACTTGCCAATGAACGACCTTTCCATCGCGGATGATGGCTAACCAAGCTGCCGGCACTTGCCAACTATTCTCATGCTTGAGTCGACCATCACTGGTATACGTGCCACTTGCCTTGCCAAAGACACCAACGATATTTCCTGTTGCGAGGACATGTTCCACTGCGATCAAATAATCAGGCATCATTGAGAAGTAGCCTTGCCAAGCATCGCGCATCGCTTTTCGCCCCTGGGTCACAGCACCGCCACCGTCGACAAAGGTATGATCTTCGGTCATAAGTTCGTAAAGGCCATCAAGCGTATGGGCATTGATCTCTTCGATGAAGGCCCGTGTTACTTCAGTTGGTGTCATTTAGTTGTACTCCTCATTTGTTGAGTTGCGCCGCACATAACGTTGCGCAAGAGCACGCAATGCTGGAGCGAACCATTCATAGATCAATTTCCATGAACGAAAGCATTGAGTGAGCGTTTTTCATTCGTACGGCTTTTCTGACCAGCGTGATCCTTTTGCGTCTTATACGCCGTGCAGCCACGTGTTCATCCTTCCTTGATGCCCAGTTCGTGCAGTGTTTTTTGGGCCTTCAGTACCTCAGCGAAGGGCACAAAGACCCTTTGCTCGGGAAGTGGATGATTCCCCACTCCATAGCCACGAACAGTCCTTGCAACTGCTACCAAATCGGCGGTCGGATTAAAAATCCTTGAATATAGAAAAGGGTGATATCCAGCTTGCTTCAGAAGGGTGCTCACATGCTGTGCCTGGACGTTGTCTGTCGTGCCAAATACTCTTGCCATTCCTTCCTGTATTTCATACCCCCAATGAGCATCGCATAGAAATATGTCGTTGGACCGTTTGCCACACTTCTTACAGGAGGGCATCGAGCAAATCGCGCAGACTCCTTCCGCTGGCGTTGATTGGTGATTTGTACAAGACAACCCATCTGTGAAAAGTGTGCCGCAATTGGGACAGAACTTGTCTTGTTCGCTGACTGCTGCTTCACACTGGGTACAGGAGTAGTCTGTTCCCTGGGAGTTCATGATTACCAAACCTCCAAGTAACCAACGTTCTGGATAAAATCGTGAATTCCTGTCTCGGTGCCCTCAAGCATCACAGATGTCCTTCATTGAGATTTCCATTCCCTGCAGTTCATCGATGCACGAACCTCCTGCAGTTCTTTGGACCCGATGCCGTACTTGAAAAACGTATTCCGCAGAAGCGGATAGCACCCCTCATGCTTCATCATCATATGGTTGTCATCGGCGATGAAGAGTTCGTAGTGCCTAAAGTATTTGCCAAGCTCGACGCCGACCTGATACGGTGTGATATGATCGTAGTATCCCGCTTGATAAAACACTTCGGTGTTAATGTCGCTGAACTGTTCGAGTTTCGGCGGTTCCGGCGGCGGAACTTTCTTCTGTTCGACGAGCTGGACCACGGGGGCACTGAGATCCCGCATACATGTGTACACGGGATCGATATAGTCCGGCGGATCTCCCAGAAGATAATATCCGTCGCATTGGAGCGGACTCATGTACATCCCGAATCCCATTTGTTTCGCCAAAAACGTTTGCGTTCCTTTTACTTTCGAGTAATCAAATCCTTTTTTCAGATACTCATTGTAGGACGTGAGAGAATCGTTGCTGAGATCATCGATGATCGTCATGTAAATGGAATCCGGCTTCTCAACTGCGTACTGAATTCGGAAAAGCATCCACAGGAGATGCAACTCCGGAACGATCTTCTTCTTCAGGACCGCCTTGAGTTTTTCAGGCAAGCCGGGATCAGCCGCACTGAGCGTATTGATAAAACTTTTTGATTCCAGAAAGCCAAGTTGTTTCATAATAATAGGGTTCGGAGCACACTGGAGATATGCCCGCTGAACATGTTTTCCGTACTTAGCAAGATACCCCTGTGTTATGTACCCTCCGCCGGATCTTGCAAAAATGAAGAGTCTGCTCTCAGGATGGTCTTTGAAAAGATCGCGCCTGACACATTCAATATCCTCGACCATTTGTCGCGAGGATAAGAGCCAATACACTTTTTCCCAGTTGACGGTACTGTCCGCATTCATAGCATCGACAAACGAATATTGCCGACCCCGATTTTCGATAAAGACGAGATTGAAGGTGGAGTCGAATTGCATCCATTCAGCCAGCTCATCTACTTTCCCTGCCTCTCCGTAATTCTGCTGGCCGTCGGTCACGAAGATAATTGTCGGCTGTTCGAACTTGAAGTTCTTGCTCAGCTCAAAGTAGAGCGTGAATGTGCCTTCGCTGCCGTAGATGTGATCGATCGGAATCGAAATGTTCCGATGATAGAAATCTTCCACCGGATAGCGGTGCTGTTGTGAAGATGCCATCCGGTTCAGAAGGATCGTGAGAAAAGTGATAAGGATCCTGGTACGCATAGGTGTTATCTCCATTACATGCTGTTAGACAACGTTCAGGCAAACCGCTCAACGAGTCAACGATTCAGGCCCTGTCGTTGAGTCGGTGACCGTTGCGAGCCTGCCTGTCGCAGACAGGCCGCCACTACGGCTGACTCCATTTTGCGGCGGCGAGCAATGGAGCGAATTCAATTCACCACGCCTTAGGCGTGGCTGAGTTTGCTTGCTAAGACTTCGTATACGGTATTTCAATAATGTGAGCGTCATTGTCTTTCGCTGTTAGGCGCAGCCGCCAATATTCCATAGATCAGATTTGGAAAATCAATGAGGCTATGAGATTGTGATGAGTATGCTCTGAATCCTTCAGAGAGTTAACATTCTTCTGACTTATAGCTTGATGAGGTCAAACAAGAAAACATCGTTCTCGCGGATTTCCAATTCTTTTGAAAGCACTCCGGAAGAATTTATTCTGATAGTTTCTTTTGAAACCGGAGAACAATCGTTGAATTTCTTTATTTGATCGACCTGCTGTTTCGTAAGCTGCTTCGGTTTGTTCATTGCAAGGTGAGTAGAATACGCGTCATTCACTCGATACCCGATTTTGTACACTTCGAACAGGTAATTGCCTTCAGGTATCCCTGATATGTTTACTTGCACCCTTCCTTTTGGTTTGGCCGGCAGATCACGTACATAATACACCTGATTATTCACAGAATCTCCGGGATGTGTGTTTGTGAAATCCCAGAATAGCACCTGGACATTGCCATTTGAGCTTTTGCATGCCCATGAGGAACTGTCTGGATTCAGCAATTCTGTCTCGCCGAGTTTGTTCAAAAACGAGTATGAATAGAATGCAGGTTTCTTGATTCCCTGGTAATTCAATAAGCCAAAGCCTCCGTGAAAAGGTGTGAATCTTGGTCCCGCTTCTTCAAAAATATCGGTAAATACCCAGTACGACATTGACGTTGGTGCGTCGCCAACCTCTTTGATTTTTTCAAGCACATAGGCAGCCTGATGGTAGCTGTCGTGAATCGGGTCAAAGGGGGTATAGGAAGAGCTCCACTCGGTGTAATGAAGCTCCAAGTTGGGCATCGGAGAGTTCGAGATTTGTTTTCGTGAATTCAGGATGTCTCCGCTGACACTCCATTTACTTTTTTCCAGGATCGTTCCGGTTGTTCCGAATTCGTCCACATAGCCTTGTTTCACGCCGTATGAATGTGTGCTGATAAAATCCAGCGGGAGACCGTTGGTGCTGCAGTAATTAATCATCTCGGGCACCCAGGCAGCTCCGGCGGTTGCGGGTCCGCCGACCCGGTATTCTTTATTCACACTTTTTATAGCCTGCACGGTGTGCCTATACAATCTAAAATACTCATCCTGAGTCCCGGTCCAGAAGAAGTTCAGGTTGGGCTCGTTCCAGACTTCAAAATACCATGTCTTTACTTCATCCGTGCCATAACGCTCCGTGAAATGGAGGGTGAGATTACGAATGAGATCTTGCCATTTATTGTAGTCTTTGGGAGGAGTAACATTTCCTTTCCACCAGAAAATGGTTTGGCTGCCGCTGGCAAGAGCTACCGGCATGAAGCTCAATTCCACAAACGGTTTCATTCCAATGCTCAGAATGTAGTCATACAACACGTCGATATATTGAAAATTGTATTCGGGATTTCCTTTAGGGTCTTCCTTGTAAACACCCATGTCATCGGTCAATAGTCCGTGCATGCGGATATACTTAAAATCACATTCTTTCTTTACCAAGGCCAATTGCTGCTGCCAGTCCGCACGTAGTCCTTCATTGGCGCGGCCGGCGCCAACGCATTCTTTAAACACTGTACTGAAGCTGCCTTTTGTTTTATTGAAGTCGAGATTGATAACCCGTTCCTGCAAGCCAGAATTATTCGGGTTGTTGCTTTGAGCCCATACACTGTTAGTGAACAGGCTACCTAGAATCACAAATACGAGGCGGTTTGTTTTCATTTTTCGATCCCTATTGTTATTGGTGGTTGCACATGACCTTTAGGCAAACCGCTTATCCCGACGTCTTCTGTCGGGACCGGTCCCGAAGGGATCCCGTTGGGATTTGCCGTTTGTAATGCGCGGACAAAGGTCAATATAAACTGGGTTTTGCGGCGCACAAGTCCTTCCTCAGCCGCTTCATCGATTAGCAACAGTTATCCGAGATGGCCACAATCCTCTGATAATGAACCAAAACACAATTGGCATTTCCAAAATCTCAAGAACCATCGCAAACTGGCCAACGAAATGCTCGTACTGTGGCATAACTAGCGTGGTAAAGGAACTGGCCAAATAGGCCGAACCTGCAATGAACAATAGAATGCCCAAGATGCGGGGAATGAAACCGGATCGAATGACAAGAATTCCGAACGGAAACAACCAAAGGCCCCAAAAGATTGCGTCAATCTCAATTCCATAGCTGTGCAAACGGAGGAACAGCAAGGCCAAGGCATCCAGTTGACTCTTTTGAAATGCTGACAGGAAATCTGCACCGCTGACTAGGATCAATGCAGCGATTTCGTTCAGCACGTTGAGAAATGCAATAGGACCGGGAACCAAGGCACCCAAGACCACCAGCAGCTTAGCATGGTTCTCATTCACCGGTTTGAATAAGCGGTAGAGGGCCAGAACCAGAAAAACAGCAATGACCGGATAGATCAATTCGCTCCCGATGCCGATGCGGATAAGCGACTCGGAAGCCCTAATGTGATCAGCCGTCGCCGATGCGTCTCCCGGAACGATTAGTTTGTTGGGGACATAAATAATCCCAATCGGAGCGCTGAATGCCATCAATAGATACAAGAATCCTGCAGCTCTTATGACCTTGCGTTGTGACTCATCGATTTCAATTGTCATATCTTTTCTCCTGTTTGGATGGCTTCCGACGTGACCACTCCCTGGTTTGTCGCGTCAGGTGCGCCGCAAAACGCTTTAACAAATGAATCTTCGCTTGTTATGCGTTCGTGCCCCGCCGCAGTAGGAAAGGAGATCTTGCATTGATGAGTTCGTGGACAGCCTGCGGATTGCTCGTTATTGACTTGTTGATTTCGAGATCTCGTTTCGTGCTCTTCGCTTGCTGATGGAACCGAGCACAGCCCCGAGCGCGAGGAAGCCAATCAACTGATAACATACCCAGAATATCTGGTCCGGAACATTAACAGAACCATAGACTAGTGGATGGGACAAATTCCATAACGTTGTGAGAAACCAGAACCCAAATCCATATTTGAGGCCGTGAATTGCTCCAGTGAGTCTCGTCCGCAATGGAAGGAGCTCGTAAGCGAATGTAAAAAGAATGCCAAAAAACCAGCCGATCAGGAGTTTCGTCCAAATGAAGTAGAATGCGTTGATTTGTTCGGGTGCGAACTTTCCTGGTGGAGCAAATTGGGGTCCGTACACAATCCTTGACAGTATTGCACCTCCAATGAAAAGAAAGATTCCCATCGCGAGCCCAGAAATTGTGCCGTCCGTGGCGACTTTCTTGAGTTGCATAACAGGCCTCCCTAGAAAGATGGATCGTTTACTTCTGCTTGTCCCAGAGCCGGGTACCCACGATTGACTCACGGGGCGAGGGGGCATAACGCATAACGGTTAGCAAACCGTTCACCCCGATGTTTTCAATCGGGGCCGTTGCGAGCCGGCGCCCGTTCAATGTTTGGTAGCTTCTTGATGGCGTTTCTTCCACTGCCAAAGTCCAGCCGTAATGCCTTGAGGCAGACGATGTCCCAATTCTCTAGCCAACAGAACAATTTGTCCGCGATGGTGGGCCTCGTGGGCTGCAAGATAGACCATAAAGTGTACGACATCAGACGGAATATTGCTCCACGGAATGCGAATGTTCAATATGCCGTCTTGATCAAGACCAGCGTTCAGCAACTGGATAATTCCTTTGCTGCTCCGTTTTAGGGCGCGAAGTAACTGTGCTCGGCTGACGCGTCTGCGGTCAACACTTTTTGGTATCTTGATTCCATATCGCTTCCCGACCATTTTGATCCACATACACCGCGAATTATGGATGTGGCCAGCAATCATTCGGATGGTGCGTTGTGGTGCGCCCGGAATCTTCTTGCTCCAAAGTTCGTCGGGAAGATTCTCGAGGAAGAACTCCGTCACTCGGTTATTGGTTCGCCACGTTGAAAGTACGAGATCGTATGGATCGATCGCCTTCATTTGTTTCATCTAGCGTCTTGATCTCCAAGGACGGACGGTTCATCGACTGCGTGATCGTCATGGCAAATCATAATTCAACTCAAGGTAGTAACCCTCTCGGTCTGCCCGATACATCCCGGTTCCAGTGATCCCTTGAAGTTCCCCAGTCCCGGATCCTATGGCAATCTCCAAAGCCGATCTTGCCGTTCCTCCATGAAAAGTGCCATGGTCGTGGAGTACAAAACTACCTGGTTTGTCCTTTAGCTTTCCCTGAAACCGGATAAGCCCGACGTACGCGGCCGAGGAGTTGTGTTGATCGTTGGGATCGAAGTGGCTGTAGAACATCAGATACTCGACGATTGCCTTGCCTTCTATTTCTCCAATGCACTGATATTCAACCGATGCCTTTGACAATTTGGAGTTCGCGGAAATATGGTCATAGGGATTTTCTTCCCACTTCGTGACTTTGTAGCTACCTTGGGCTTTCATGACAAGTTCCTCAATAAGTTAATTTGTATGATGAACCTAATTGCGAATTGCCCAACCGACGTTATGGTGAAGTGACGTCGTAGAAAAACATTCCGTCCTCTCAGAACGTGCCGCCGTGCATGCCGCATAACGCTTAGGCAAACCGTTCACTCCGATGTTTTCTATCGGGGCTGTGGCGCCAAAGCGCCATGGAGTGAGTCTACCCGCCGAGGCGTTTCTTGCGTAGCCGGACACTTTACATTTAGCCAACCTCAGTTTGAACACTGCCCGTCCACTGTGCGCTTGTCCGCCATCTTTCGCGCTTCTTGCGTCCCGCTGTTGTCTAGCGGGATTGGGCGGAAGCGTTTATCCCGACGCTTTCTGTCGGGACCGGTTTGCCGCTTGTTCCGCCGGTTGACCAATGCTGTCGTTGTCTGCACAACGACCAGGAAGATCTTTCTCTCTTGACTTTGACCTTCTATAAAGTGTTATGCGGCGGCATCACATCAGTGATATTGCCTAGAAGCAGAGCTTTGTTAGTCCTGTGATCATAGGAATCCATAGAAACAGTATTGCAATCCGTTTTTGTTTAGCTGAGCTTGAAAGCCATAATAACAGAAATAGCAGCATTGAGGTTATCATTGCTGCGAGGCGGGCGATATTTGGAACTGTCAACTCTGTTGAGAGAAGTGGAAGAATTAGTGTCACCCCGAGCAGAAGGGATCCAAACGCAACAATGCGGGTTCGTGTTGGGCCAATAAGCACGGGAAGGGTCAAAATGCCAGACATTTGGTCACCCTTCATATCTAGCAGATCCATCAATGTTTCCCTTCCGAGAATGAAAAAGAATGTCGCAAGGGGCAGAAAGAGATAGGCTAGATCATATGAATGCGAGAGAATCGGATATGACACCAGCAAAGCGCATAAGGCGGCAGTGTAAAAGCTCTTAGCAATTGCCCAAGTGCGAATAATAAAATTATAGAGAATTACACCCACGAGGAACACAACTTGAAAAATATCAACAATGTGATGACCTACGTTGTACACTGCGAGGCCTAAGCCAGCCATAAGCAAGAAAATGGAGAGAGCAAGAACATTGTCAGAGGAAAGTCTGTTACTCGGAATCGGTCGGTATGGTTTGTTTATTCTATCTCGATAGGCGTCGCAGTAGTCGTTAAGAGCGAATCCACCCATTGCTATGAACCAAAGAGGTAGTGCCAACAAGATGGCGTAAGAATATTGATTTTCAGATCTGAGTCCGGGCAAAAAGACAATGCCACCAATAACAAAAGAGGTGAAGAATCTAGTAGCTTGAATTAATCCCCAGACTGTTGCAACGACTTCTGTGGCGCTAACGCTACTCAATATCTGGTTGTAGATCTCAGCACCTAAGCTTAACCCTATAATTACTGCATAAACGACATAGGCATAGTCTGCTTTGTAGACCAACAAGGATTCGGACGGTACGATATCCTGCAGCAAAAGTATAAAAAAACAGATGGAGAGGGACGAAAATGCGGCCAACCTCACGAAATTGATGCGCTTGTCAAACAGTCTCGCAAGGGCTAAGCGGCCATTGGTTCTGACGTTCTCAACCACGGCCCCAAGTAACCTGATCACTTGGTAGGTTGTTAGGGCTACTAGAGCTGCCCAACCACTCCACGATATGAACTGAGTCATATGTCGGTGTACAGGCTGGAAATTGAACTTCGAATCGAGAACCAGTATGAAAAGGAATACAAAACCGAACACGCTTTTCCATACAACCCAACGATCCTTACGAAGGCTCCCGAATTTGTGACCATGTGCAAACCAGAATGCGAAGGAAACGAGAGCGTGACAACCAAAACCTATAAGGAAAACAGTCCCGTAGTTGCTAAGGATGTAGACAAACGGCATTATCAGAATCGAGACCGTAAGTGCTGCTAGAGTCGCGATGTAGAATTTCCTTGAAGCAGAAATCGATTCAGTTGGATGTTGTGGTGCTGTAACACTAGATGGACTTCGTGAAGGTACATTGCCACCTTTCTCAGCAACATGTGCCGTTATTCTCCACGCCTCGAACACAGCAAGGTATGCAGATGTTGTCAAGCAGAACAACGCGGCAGACGGAATATCTTTGAATTGGGGGGAAATGAAGATTACGTCGAAACGAGCCAGCGCCACTATTATGATTGTGATTACGAAGAGCAAAAGGCTGATTGCCGCGAAGGTTTTTGAGCTAATAGAAAGAGTTTCAGTAATGATGAAATAAAGCAGCAGGACAAGAACAGGGACATAAGGCGTGAAATCAACGGAGAAGGTATTAAAAAACATACCGTAGTAGATACTAAAAGCAATCGTCAAAATTGTAGGCCATATGAGTTGATGACGAACTGTCGTGGACAGACTCTTTCGGAATCGTCGAAATAGGAAAAGGGCATAGCCAGAGAATAACGAGAAGAAAAATGCCAGTGATAAGAAAGTATTAAACGAGGCCCACTGGTTTCGGGCATTATGATGGATGAAGACTATCAATGTGGAAATTGATATGCCTAGAATCAGATACAACCACATTGATTCTCGTTGCAGAACAAGAAGCTGTTCATCACTCACGGCTAGTTTATGATCAGCGTAATGAAAACAAATCGAGTACGATATGAAGAAGAATATAGAGAGCATAAACGGTACACAAAGCAGTATTGCGTCCTGCGTTGGGTCGTTCGTTGTGAGAAAATATCCAGAGGCAAGAGCAAATGCCGTTGTAAATGCGTAACTTGTACCCCGCCCAATGAAGCGGAGAATGCTGACGTTGTTTTCATTCATGATGTAACCCTTCTATGAGATAGTGCAAAAAGGTTGGTTTTGTGATGCTGGCGCATAGCTAGTAGATTATCGAACCCTCAGGTTCGTTCTTGAAGCCAGATGGGGTTGATAGGCGAAGCGGAGCTCGTTTATCCTGCTTTTGGTCTGACGTGCTCGCTGCATCGAAAAGCACCACCCTCCCATACAGCGCTTCTCGCTCGACGCGATTCCATAAAGCAGGATCAGCAAGTGCGCTGCAAATGACTGTCCTAGACGGTGAGAAACAGGATGCCTCGCGCGAACCGTTAAGGGAATGCGGTTGGTCCTCGCGAGCGGCGTCAGGCGCAGTTTTGGGTAGGGTTGTGACCGGTTGGTTCATCTCCAGTCCGTGCCCTCGGAGTGGGCAATCGAGTCTCAGGAGATAGCGAGGTACATCCCGCTGGAGGTCGTAGGCCTCGTATCGAATATACCCACGCCCTTGCGGAAAGTCAACAAGATTCTGTGCGGGTGTTGGCCTCAAGCGATGCTGGGGCGGCCATAGTAAGCCTTGCTTTTCGCTTCAAATGTTAGTATCAAGGACTGCATGCGCGACAGATGTGGACGCCAAGTTTATCCATGTTGCTTTCTGTCAATCAGCCGTTTCGATGACAATTGGTTTATTCGTCTTTCTGCCAGCACGTCCGACAGAGAAAGCATCTTGTCGCATGCCAAAAGCTGACCTCCCCTTAATCCCCTCCTTGGCAAGGAGGGGACAATAGGGGAGGTTGAGCTGAACGACAACCTCACGGAGGTGCCATGGCTGGTTTACGCAGCATGACGGTCCTGTCAGCATTTATTCTCTTCCTGTTGGCATCGAATTCCTTGAAGCCTGCCGACAAGAAAGCTCTCACGCTGGAAATCCTCAATCGCACAAATCTCAATCACACTGCTGCCATGATTGACACAAACACTCAGGAGAAACCGCACGGCAAAGTGGTTGCACTCAAAAGCAAGCCGCGCCCCGAACACATTGCCTTCAATGTGACCGACCCCGCTGCCGTTGCCAAATGGTATTGCGATCATCTTGGGATGAAGGTGGTGCGGAAAAGTCCTCCGCCTTCCAATACTCACTTCATCGGCGACTCTGCCGGCAACATGCTACTCGAGTTGTACAACAACCCGAGCGCGCCGGTCCCCAACTATGCTTCGTTCAGTCATATGGCGTTGCACCTTGCGTTCATGGCTGACGACATGAAAGCAATCCGCGACTCGCTCATCGCTGCCGGAGCGACGCTCGTGGAGGACACTACGGTAACCGCGGCAGGGGATCAGGTCCTGATGCTGCGCGACCCGTGGGGACGGGCTATCCAGTTCGTCAAACGCGTCTCGCCGATGCTACCACTCACTGGCATTCGTCCCGAACACCTCGCGCTTAACGTCCCCGATCCTCAACGCATGGCAAAGTGGTACGTCGAGAATCTTGGGATGAAGGTGATGCGCAAAGGAACGCCGCCGACGAACACTACCTTCGTCGCTGACGCCGGCAAACACATGATGATGGAGCTTTATCACAACACTGAGTATCCAATGCTTGACTTGCCTTCTATCCATCATCTTTCATTTCACTTCGCGTTTGCCGTGGATGATGTCCAGGCGATACGGGTCAGGCTTGTTGCGGCAGGTGCGAAACTCGTTGAGGATATCAGAGTCAGCGGCAGCGGTGATGAGATTCTCATGCTGCGCGACCCGTGGGGAGTGCCAATTCAGTTCATCAAACGCGCCGAACCGATGCTGAAGTGAGTGCGTGTTTCGCCCTGAGCCCCTCTGGTCCGAGGCTCTCCAAAAAGACCAGCGTTGGTCAGCCTGAGCACAGTGAGCGTCTTGTGCGAACGAAGTCGAAGGCTACACAGCGCCATGGTTTACACTTCGACTTCGTCCCGACACGATTCGTCGGGACTCCGCTCAGTGTGACAAGACTTTCTGGATGGCCTCGGTCAGGCGGGGATGAGGGCCTTGAGCCGAGCCTGCAGTACCGTCCTCACGTTTGTCCTTTAGGACAAATCAGTACCGCTCAAACTCTTTCGCCGCGTTGTACATTGCCCGGAGATTTTCGAGAGGCGTCCCCGGTGCTAAGTTATTCCCTTCGCGAAGGATAAACCTGCCGCCGTCCATCACGCCGCTTTGCAGAGTGCGAACGACTTCCGCACGCACCTCTTCGGCTGTACCATAGCAGAGGAGAGGGGCTGAAGGTCCTCCCATAATCTCAATCTCTCGACCAAGATCACGCCGGGCTTTGCCGAGATCAATTGGGAAGCCGGTGTCGAAGCTGCGGATGTTCAGGTTGTCGCGGAGGAAGACGAGGTGCCGCTGTACGTCACCGCAAAGATGCATGCTGATCGGTGCGCCGGGTTCCGCCAACTCCGCAACGAGTCGTTTGTGGAAGGGATAGATGAGTTCCTGATACATCTTCGCACTCATCAGCTCAATGCTATCGTCGGCGAACGTCCAGGGGTTTGCTTTTTCAGGCAGGCTGAGATAGTTGCGATATGCTTTGAGCCGCGTGATGATCGCGGTGGTTACGAAGTCGAGAAGCTGAAGGGCATACTCTGTGTCCTCCTTCAAATCGACCAAGAACTCCGTCGCGCCTCGCAGATTACAGCAGACAGTCATCGGACCGTCCGTGCCGAGCGCACAGGGAGTCACTGAGCCGATGGGTTTCTCGAACATCGCCCAACCCTCGTCTTGCTTGCGCTTCAAATACTTATAAAACTTCCAGTTTCGTTCCATCAGTCCATCCTTGAACGGATGAGGGAGACCTTTGTCGAAGAGCATCCGCTTGTTATCGTCGTGCAGCATTGGAACGGTATCAGGCACTTGGTCAGGATAAAAACGCAACTCGCAGCCCAACCATGCCGCTTCATACACATTCTGAAAATCCACAGGGATATCCCAGCCCTTCTCAGAGAGCCCCATGTCGGCATCTTGAGGCACGTTGTGACGCACCCAGTACTGGTGTTCGATTTGACGCTCAAGCATTGTCTGCGGATCGGAGAAATACTGCTCGAATGTGATTCCCCTCGGATTTGCCTCAGGCATCCAGATTGTGAAGCGAGCGTTAGTCCCAAAGATCACAGGAACGCGGACAGGCTTGCCAGCGCGATACGCTGACCAGACTTGCTGGACTTCTTCGTTATGGCGGTCAAAGTCGATGGCGGTCATTCAGTCTCTCGGAAGGATGCAATCGCTTCTTCAAGCGCGATGCGGATCGGAGTGTAGCTGATGCAGAGATCCCGTTCCGCTTTGCTGCCATCGACCCGAAACCCATGAAACATGACACGCATCTGGTCCAGAGACATCCCCCACGGGGGTGGTCTTCTTATCAGGCCCGCGAGTCCTGTCAGGAGTACAGAGTTCGCCATCGTCAGGAAGTCGGGGAGACGTAACCTCGGCAGAGGAACTCCAGATATCTGACTGACTATCTGATTCAACTGTCGGAAAGACATTTCCTCCTTCCCCGCGAAGTATTTCTCACCGATATTGTTCTGCTTCTCCGCTGCTCTAACGATCACTTCAGCGACATCTTTCACATGAACAAAAGTCATGACAGAAGAGTTGAAGACCGTGGCGGGCAATCGTCGACGAATCAGATTGACGATATACTGGCCCGTCGCCTTAGGATCGCCAGGACCGACGACCGCACTTGGGTATACGACGACTACAGGTAAGCCCTTCTTCTCACACAAGTCCCAAACGATCAGATCGCCTTCATACTTCGTCTGAGAGTACTCGCTAAATCTAACCGGACCGACTTGGCTTTTTTCTGTGAATGGAGTGTCCGCTGGCTCCCCATAGACTACTACCGTACTCACATGCACAACTTTGGATACACCTGTTTCCAGAACGGACTCCATAACGTTCCGCGTGCCCGTGATGTTGACATCTTTGAACCGCTCTTTTCTGCGTTCCCAGAAAGAGTACAGGCCTGCCAGATGGAAGACCCAGTCACAACCCCTCATGCCCTGAACGAGGGATGGCCTATCGGTCACATCGCCGGGAACGAGAGTGGCGCCAAGTGCCCTTAGGTGCTCGACCCCAGGGCTGCGCTTTCTTACGAGGCAATACATCTCTGCCCTCGTCTTCGCCAAGAGTTCCGCCAAGTGGGTTCCGATGAAACCCGTTGCACCCGTGATGAAGATTTTCATACTCTTTCCCTCATGAGTTCGTTGTTTGGCCTTTGACACCCATTCCAATGGTTCCGAAGGCGAACTTTGCTGCAGTCCTTGTGCACCAGAATTGAACGACGAAAAGGATCATACATGCGATCACTACAAGTCCAATCCCTGTCGGCCCCGCAACGGTCGATTCCTCCAGACCGGTCATTGTTTGGATGATCCTTACCACCCACGGCTCTTTCAGTCCGAGAATTGCAATAGGCATCGTTTCTCCGCTCGTGACCAATCCGGTCAGTGTGCTTGCACTCCTTGCCACGATTCTGAATTTCTCATCGTTTGTTCTAGCATGGTGGGCCCTGCGGCCAACATAGAGCCCTACAAGTGTTCCTAACACCAGATTGTTAAACGGCAATCCCATGAGAGAAGCCAGTGCTATCGCCGACCAGAATAGATAGACTGGCACGATGAGCTTGAGCCCAAAGCCATAGAACTTCAGAGTCCACTTTTTGAGGAAGACGATATCTAGGAGAATCCCAGCGCAGAGACCCAAGAGCGCTGCAGCAGCGATGCTGCTCTCTGTGATGGGAAAGACCCTGTATATGGTGAGGGTTGCGCTGATCCACCATCCAAGGATAAAGAACGATAGAGGACACGCGAGGCCGACAAACGAGCTGACGATTATTGATTCTGTCTTGCTCACTTCCACTGGTCTTGCTTGAAAGATCTGGAACCGATGCGACTGCACAGGTCACTGCAACCCACCCCTGCGCTCTAAAACAAGTCTACGTCACTTTTGCTTGGAGGTAATCTCTTCCGTGAGTTCCAGGAATCGCTTGTACGGTATCGCCGTCCAGCTTTCGGCCTGGAGTGCGCCGCTAGACAGACTGATCATTGAGACCTTTGCCGCAGTTTCGGCGTCGGGCGCTTCATAAATGTCGAGGAAATCATACGGGCCTAGCAGAGCATAGTGAGTGACAAACTTCACCTCTGGGCACCTTTGCCTGACCTGCCCCAACCAGGCCCTGCCGATCTTCGCTCGGTCTTTCATGTGCTTCGCCACTTCAGGCGATAGTTTTGTCATCAGAATGAATGTCTCCATGGTTCACCTCACGTTCTTTGGAATGATGGGCTCTGATGGTCCTTGAACTCGTCTTCATGCTCTCCAAGTCTCCCTTGTTCTCCAAACCGCAAGAACATGTCCTCTCCGTGTCGCCAGGTGTGTTCAAGTGGCCCGGGTTGCATTTTTGATTGACCTTTCTACTGACTGACAAGATACGTCCTTGAGTCGGAGTCCACTGTAGCGGACACTCCGAACCTTGAGGAGGAGTGTGGGAGGCGTGGAATGTTCGTGATGCGTTACGGTGCGATGTTACAAAAACGGGAGGGCAAAGTCAAGTCAGCATTCGTTCGGTTTCAGTCTCATCTCGAGAAAGGAATCTATTCTCGCTTCAGAAGAGCGATGGACAAGTCGTCGTTCGCTCTCGCTTCTCCCATGAAGCGATCAACTTCTGCGACTAATCTCTCTCCAATACGTTCCGTTGGCAGATCCGCGAGCTGAGGGAGCAATCCGAGAAGTCGCTGCTCTCCGTAGTAATCACCCCGTTCGTTTCGGGCTTCTGTCAGGCCATCCGAGTAAACCAAAAGTGAGTCGCCCTTCTCAAGATCAATTCGTTGTTCAGCGAATGTCGCACTGTGCAAGATCCCCAATGCCGCTCCTCCTTTCTCCATCTTTTCGAGTCGAGTGCCTCTCACGATGAGGGGAGGAAAGTGACCTGCGTTCAGCACACGAACCAGGCCTGAGTCAGATTGAACCTCTAGGTAAGCGAGCGAAGCGAAGATTGTCGGAATGCTGTCACGTGCGAAGATCTGGTTGAGCTTGGTTCCCAAATCCGCGAGCGACACGACATCTGGGACGAGCGCTCTAAGAGTTGCCTGCAGCTTCGCCATGAGAAGTGCTGCCCTCAGTCCTTTACCCGCCACGTCGCCCAGTGCCACGCCAAACCTATTCCCGTCTACTCGCATGAAGTCTACCAGGTCGCCGCCAACCTCATTCGCCGAACGTGTGAAGAGCCACAGGCTCCACCCGGGGACGCGAGGACTCCTCTCGGGCATGAGGGCCTCCTGAACGGCGCGACCTGCCTCGAGTTCTTTCTGCGCAACCAACTTATCTTTCAGTTCGAGCATCAAAACAAACAGCAGAACAGCAGCGCCTGCGAAGGCAGTTTCTGAACGCATGTGGAAGTTGTGACCTTCATAGCTCACAGACGTGGAAAACCAGAAAAGTGCAATGCTGATAACGAGGAGTAATCGTCTAGCTGGTGTAAGTTTGAGGATGAGAGCCTTCAGAAGCCACAAAGAAATGAAGACCCCACCTTTGGCGCGTCCCATCTGCTTAAGGCGTTTGCGTCGCTCCTCGGTTAGCATGAATTCCTTCAGATCTAAGAAGTCTCGTTTGACCGTCCCGATGAAGTCGCCCTGACGGAGGTCGTCGAGAAGAACGCTGCCCATCTTCGGTTCATGTCCCAGATTTGAGTTGGTATTTGTCATGGTCGTCTCATTTTGAGGTGTAAGGCTCTTTCACCTATAAGGACGAGAATTTCCAGAGAAAGTTCTGAGCATTCCGAATCGTGAGACTTTGTCTTGCAGTTCTGCATTCTGATGTCAAGGAGTTGGGCTCTCCTGCGGAAAAGAAAGGAGGTGGGACGACTTGTGATTACGGACAGGGCTGGGAAAAACGGGCCCCGACAGTCTATTCAGGGAGGTTTGACGACGAGGTTCCGAAACTCCTTGATCACCTCGTTGTAGCGAAAGGCCAGTCTCATTGTATTGATTTCCTCCAGGGTGAAGTATTGAGCCTTCTGGCCTTCGTGGAGTTTGATTCTGGACGGCTCGAGATCGATTTGTTTCCAGTATATGAATTCGTGAAGGTCATCGCGGTCGTACTCTTTGAACAATTGTATCTCGCCGAGTTCGAGCTCCATTTCCTCAATCATTTCTCTTCGGACACAAGCCTCAGGCGACTCACCCACCATCAGATGTCCGCCAGGAATGTCCCAATGGTTGGGGAAGGGGATGGATGGGATGTCGTCGCGAAGGATCAGAAGGACTTGTTTTGCTCTGTTGATCAGGATGATGCCTGCCGCTAGAGGCTTTTCCATGCACCTTCTTCGCTAGGTTCTTTCCCGGCCCAAGACACTGACGACTATTTCTGCAGCTTGGATAGAAGACTCTTTACCGCGTCCTTGTGTACCATGAAGTCGAGCATCTTCAGCTTCACGTAGTCTTCCGTGTAGAAGTAGTATCCGGGATGATGGTTGTTGCGAGAGCCGGATCCGGAGTCTTTGATGAGATACCAATCCTTGTCATCTTTCTCCAAGAAACCGACCAAGTGGATGCCGTGGTCGTCGCCGGTCGTACCGTTGCTGAATCGAAACTGTCGGGCGCTTCCATCGATGTACGCCGAAGGTATGTCGAAAGTCGGCACGACTGCCATTCCTGCGTGCCCCTCGTAACCCGGCTCAGACACATCGCCGCCGAGAGAAAGTGTGTAACCGTTCCGGATGGCGCTATTAATCGCGTCCATGAAATCGCCAAGTGGGACGTTGATGTATTCCTTGCTGTGCCACCAATTATCCTGCACCTCATACTCGACCATCCGGTAGTATGGTTTCTCCATCAACGATATGAAATCGACGTAGTCATCCAACTTTAACCTGACGACCTTCTCCAAGTACTCTCTCGGCGTGAGTGATTCTCCCTCGACCATTACTTTTGTTGGCGGTTCGCCGAGGTAGTGATTGAGAATCGATTTGATCGTGCTCAGTGCCACCTCCTCATTCCAAGCATTGCTCGCTTTCAGCGAATTGAGATAATTGTTCATCTCCTCAATCAACTTGCTGTGGTCATGATACTTCTGGCCCGGCTTCAATCCTGTGTAAGCCTCTTCAGGAACGATGCCGTACATCTTCCAGATCCGTGGGATGGCATTTGCCTCCGAGCCTTCCCCAAAAGCAGAATTGCCGCGCTCACGAACGAACCGTCGCGCCTTCTCCACATACTCCCAGTAGACAATGTACATTTCCGACAGCTTGATTTCTCGCTTCGTTAACCTGTAAATCTCCGACTCATAGAAAGATGTCGCAGAGAAACACCAGCAGGTTCCAGTCAAGCCCTGGGAGATCGGGCTGTTGTGCCAGTATTGAGTGAATTCGCTGGCGGATGATGGATGAGAGATGCCGGAAAAGTCCAGTTGGACTTGCTTCTTCGGCTCCTGCGGTGTTGCGTTGAACCTGGCTGATTCAGCCTTGATCGAGTCGAGGAATTCATTCTTCGGCACGACGAGAACAGCACTGTCCTTGCGCTCGACTTGAGCTGTTGCACTTGAGACGACAAAAAGTGCGGCCCAAAGGACTTGAATCGTTCGTTTCATGAGTTGTCCCTCAATGTGATTACTTGGGAATGTTTGCGCAGATGTGGCCTGCGGTTGTGCTTTCGGTACTCCAATATAGCACACTCTTTTGACCAAATCCAGAGCCGGGAGGCTTCTACCCAATGAGGGGTTCGAGGTGTGACAGTTCTATCAGCACGTCAATCAAACCGTGCGGACAACAAAGGTCTTATGCCACAGAAGCTTGTGGAAGGTGCAGTGAGCGGTCCATCGTGCAATCGATAGCGGAAATGGGTAGGCGGCTTGACAGGGGGCAACTCTTCGGGGGATGAAGCTTGACTACGCCTTGACAATCTTAAGATTGAAGTTCGGCGTTTGGAATTTTATCATCAAACGGATCCACATCACGACCCACATTTCCATCACCCGTGCATTCGTCATATCGCCCAGATCAATCACCGACTTCCATCCGAACCAGCTCTTTAGGATATCCGTCACTTTTGCTTTTGCCGTCGCATCGTTGCCGCAGATGAACATGTCATGATCTCCGGGGACGAGGGAAGGCTTGACCATTACATTGCAGTTGACGGTGTTGAGCGTCTTCACCACCTTAGCTTCGGGAAAGGCGCTCTGGATTTGTTCGCCCAGTGAATCCGTATTGCACACAGACAGGGTAGGGGGCATCCCCTTGGAAAAGTCGAGCGGGTTGGCAATGTCGATCAGGATCTTTCCTCGGAAGTTATTTGGTCCGGCGAGAGTCAGGGCCACCAGCGATGCCGTCCCAGCGGTACAGTTGAAGACAATCTCTCCATACCCTGCAGCGTCGGCAAACGTTCCGTGCGAAGCATTTGCACCGTTTGCTTTAGCCCAATCTGAAGCCTTTGGGTTATTAGCTGCTCGGGATCCCATCTTCACTTGGTGACCAAGCTGCACTAGTCTCGTCGCAACGGCGTTTCCCACCACCCCAGTCCCCAGTATTCCGATTTTCATTTCAGGATTTCCATATGATAATCAGTCGTCAACTCGTTCCCACTGCCGAAGGCATCACTTCGTGAGAAGACCGTGGGAACGAGTCCCGACTCTGTAATGAACAGTCTCTTGTCTCTATCACTTTCTTGCTTACTTAACCTTCTCCCAGTAGTCCACAAACATACCTTCGGCAGTTGCAGTCAACTTGTTTCCTTCAAAGACCACGGATGGTGGATCGAAGGGCAGTTTTACCTCAATCTTTTTGCCATCCATTTTGACTGGTGCTGTCTTGGTCTCACCCGACAGATTGTAATCGATCTGCTTCCCGCCAATTTGGTCATTCATGATGCCAAACATCAAGGTCTCGGTGTACTCGCTCCCGGTAAGTTTGTAGGTGGAGGCTACTGAATACGAAAACACCTTTCCTGAGTTGTCCTTCCAGAACACATTGAGGTTTCTGTAACCCTTGGTGAAGGTCTGAAGTCCCATGATCGTAGGGGGAGTTAACGTCGTGCCGTCGGGGAGCTTCCGTGAGATAAGCATGTACGTGCCTTCGATGCTCGGTGCTTTCATCGCGTGCTTCATCTGCGGCTCTCCCGCTATGCCCAAGCTGAGCACGCCGAGCGTCAAGAATATTGTTACACAGCTGATAGATACTATCCTTCTCATGAAAACCTCCTTGTGATGTTGGTTAAGTTGTTCTCGCCTCGCAATCAACGCAGGCAAGTTTCATTAGTAACGTTCCAGTCAGGCCAATTCGTTCCCACACTCCGTCGGAACGGAATCCCCTTCAAAGGCGGGGACGGGGTCTTCTCTAACGTCTGTCCTCTCGTTTTGGACGGCGAGCGTCGAGTCAGGTTCGTTCCCACGGAGACCGTGGGAACGAGCTGATGCTTGGGCTGAGGCGATTACTGACCTACTTCTTCTGTTCTGTCGCTGCCATAGGAGGAGCGAGATCCGTGTTAAAGATATCGACCACGATCAACCACTTGCCGTCCGCCTGGCGTTTCCAGACAGTAACGAATTTCCCCTTGTCAGTCATGGCGGGCATACCGGGCATCTGGATATTCGCTGTGTAGGTCCCGACCTCGTATGCGATGTCGCCGCTTGCATCAAACTTTGTTATTGACCATTTCAAGTCGCTCATTGTGTTCGACATTTCTTTGAAGGAGGCCTCCAGGTTCTCTTTTCCACTCACTGCTGGACCTTTCTGAGGCATAATGACAGCGTCTGGAGCATAGTTCGCGGTCATGGCTGCGATGTCCTTGGAAGCGAATGCCGCCATCTGTTGAGCATCTGCCTCTTCGACTGCCTTCCGGACATCTGCTACATTTGTCGGCGGGGCCCCGCAAGAAGTTAGAAACAGCGTCGTCAAAAGGACGACAAGAATTGAAATTGAATTAGTGAGGCGGTTCATGTCTCCTCCATTGGTTGGTGGATAGATGGGGGTTGGGCAAGCTTGTTCAGTGTAATGAGAAGCTGTTGCGACGCTGCGTTCGATTACTCGTCTCAGTCATAAACACGCGGCTTGCGCCACGCGGCAAGTGAGAGAACGACCATCCATCCAAGGACGATGAGTAGTCCTCCGAGCTCGCGTGCCTCTTCAACGGCGACATCCGTCATGTGGAAGGAGTCGACTATGGTTGTAGGAAAAGGTCGCGACAGGACCGCGGGTGCAATAAGGCAGGCCCAGACGAGTGCTGCCAAGGCGACTGTTGCAGAGAATTTCCAATTTAGTGTATCTTTGAGGCTCAGGATGCATGCGGCCGCAGCAAATCCATAGATTGCCATCCACTGAATGGGATCAGGATCGTTGTATTGCACCGCCACTGAAAACAGGAAGGCGGCAGTCATAATCCAATTAGCAATACGAAGAGCACTCCAACATCCGGTCATGATGACTTGTGCGAGTATGTTTGCAGGGATTGTTTGGCATTTCTCGGTGCACCAAGTGATGCGATTAGGAGGTGCGAATGTGTGGTGAGAACTGACGGCCCGGGAAAATTTCTCGTCCTCGAGTTATCATAGCAGAACAGACACTCCGCCACGAATCACTCTCCCGGGAGCCGGGAAGACATATGTCGTTCCCGAGAGCATGTATCCCGTCGTGTTGAACTGTTTCCCAAGGACATTCTCCACATCAAGGTATAGGTCGAATGGCGCAATCGAGTAGGCAACCCGTACGTTCCCACGGTTATAGTCGGGGAGTTGGGCGGTGTTCTCATCATCCAGAGGGATGTCGGCGACGAAGTCCCACGCGACAGTCGCTCGCAGACCAGAGGAGTGTTCGAACATCAACCCCAATGCGAAGGTATTCCGCGGGATGCTCTTGAGATACTTGCCCTCGTCGGGACCCGATCGGAACTTGACGCTTGTCCAAGTGTAGTTGAAAAAGGTAGCCAGATTGGGAAGCAAGTGGAGACGCAGGCCGCTCTCGAGTCCACGGTGTCTGCTCTCCACGATGTTCTGGTACCGAAATGTCGCAATGTCAAAATCGATCTCGTCTTTCATGTCGATCTGGTAAACGGACAGCAAGAGTTCACCGTAAGACCCCGGGAAGAGCGAGAAGCGCTGGTACACGCCTGTCTCATAACTCGTCCCTTTCTGGGGTTGGAGCAGGCTGTTGGAAATGGGTGCCAACTCCTGTGGGACAAAAACGTATCTGGAAGGCCCGATGGGAATGAAGAAGGCCACATTGGTCGGTCTCTGGTCGGAAAACTGATCGAGAGTTGGTGCTTTGAACGACTTGTTGAACGACGCATAGATATGGCCGGCGTAGTCGGCGTTGCGCACGTACTCGAAGTTTAGCCCAATCTTCGGACTGAAAGCATCATGCGAAGATTCAAACGTCGTGTCAGGAAGTGCGTTCTCTGCACGGTCATTGATGTTGTCATATCGAGCGCCGAAGGACAGAGTCAGTGGCTCGACAATCCGGAGTTCATCATTCACATACAATGCGTGGGACCATCTCCTCGTTTTTCCATCTGCGACCATCGTACCTCTTCCAAAGCTGGCGCCAACGTACTCACTGGCAAACCCCGACAGGACATTGTAGTATGTGCTCGAAAGCCTCCCATAAGTTTCTTCTGCACCCGCGACCAGCCGGTTTCTCATCCCGCTGAAATCAGTCGAGAGTGAATATTGGAGCGAAGCAGCAATCTGGTGCGTTGTGATATCGCGTTCTTTTGTGTCTCCGTAGAGTGTTGTATCAAAGAGGCCGATGACGGAAAACGTTGCCGGGTCAAGAATCGCGGCAGGATTTGTGAATGTCCTCAGCGTGGTGCCGTCCTTCCGGTGGTATGAAACTCCTGCCGTGAGGACAGATTGATCCGAGAGAGATGCTGTGTAATTCGCGTTGACCTGGTTTCTCACTTCATCTTTCTTGTCCGCCTGGAAGTACACCGACGAACCGTTGCGTTGGGCTGCTTCTTCTCGGTCAGTAAGTGGTCCTGGATCGTCTTCGTTCACCCATTGGTTTGTGGTGGAGAGACTGAGGACGGAGCCATTATTGAGTTGCTGAGAGAAATCGCCGCCCAAATTTATTCCGCGCCACGTGCTGTGATCCCTGAAACCTTTTGTGCGGTCGAACAATCCAAACGCCCGGTAGGTGCTATTCCCAAACGTCCCTCGCTCTTGAACCGATCCGAGGAAGCTCTCGAGTGATCCTCCTTGAATGTTGATCCCTGTTCCGAGGTGTTGGTTCCCTTCGGTGAGGATGTTGATGACCGAGCCAAGCGCGGCGTCGCCGTACAAAGGTGAGGATGTCCCGCGAGCAATCTCAATCGACTCGATGGTTCCAAGGGGTGCGAGGTTCCAGTTCACCAGACCGTTCTCCAGATCATTGATCTGCTTTCCGTCGATCAGGACAACGTTGTATTCTGCCTCTCCACCTCCGTAAAACCCACGTGCATTGATGATCGGGTTTCTGCCTGTTCCGTCCATGTCCATCACAGTGAACCCGGGGAGATATCTGAACAGGGACGAGAACGTTGTAGCTGGAATCGACCTCAGGTCTTTCGAGCGCACGACCGATACGGATGCCGTGGTGCTGGCCACTGGGTTCTCCATTCTGTCTGCAGTGACGAGGACTTCATCGAGAAAGTAGCGAACGCTGTCCGGGGCCTGAGAATGTGGCCGCTCTTCTGTCTGAGCATGCAATGAAATTGTGAAAAGGCACGTGAGGAATGCAGTGCCCCAAGCACCGATTATCGTTGATGATTTACGCAGATCGAGTTTCGAATTCATGCACAACTCCGCATGTGGTTGCTAAGAATGATTATCAAGAAATGCTACGGGCTGGAGGTGAAGGCGTATGTCAGAAGCCGTCAAATCATCGAAGCATTACGACAATTCTAAAGCTTAGAACACAAAACTGTGGATCAGTAGTTCCGCGCAAGAAGGTGGGTACGAGGCTGCAGTCTGGCTTCTTTGCAGTCTCCTCGGAAGCGCGTGAGTATGATCACGCCCAAGCTTGGGTCATCTGAGTAGAGTCCGAAGCGATCCATGCCCATTGGGCGAGGATGCCCATGGAGTAGGAAGCCCTCTCAGGGTGCGGGGGAAGGTCTGGATTTCGTGGTCTTCTTTTGCAGATGCTCTTGGGTGCCGACTGCATAGGCTTCCCGCAGCCAGCGCTTGAATCTCGCGTCGAACTGATCCTCCGACTCAATGCGGAACAGATGTCCGTGCCAGTTTGGTCCATAGTACTCATACTTCACAAGCCTCGGATGGGTTATCTTGCGTGTAAGAGCAAACGCACAAAGCAAGTACGACTTGCGAGGGTAAGCACCGGCGAATCGAACCCGAACTTGAAATACGACTCGAGTCTTCTGAGGAGTCATTCTGACGGGACCTACGGATCGAATTAGTTGTTCGAACTTCCTGAACAATCTCAACACGTTCGGGTCACTGCGTGCGAAGAGTTCTCTGAGAGTATACCTTCCGCAGGAGTGCCACATGTTCTTCGTGACGAGTCTCGCACCACATTTCGGGCAGCGCCAGAGAGGTCTCAGTTTACTCCGCATTAGGACGAACCCCTGTAGACGGAAACCGTTCAATTACTTTGTCCAACCTCTTTAACCCGGTTGGAGGTTTCTTGATTGAGATCATCCAGTAATCAAATTCGTCTACTCCCTTGAAGGAAGGGTTCTCCTTGTCCATCTCCCAGCGGAGCACATTTGTCTGAATGTATTCTTGGATTCGACCAAATGATTTCTCGTCACGTATGACATGTTCGTAGTAGTTGCGCTGCCATACCGGAACGCCCGGAGTTCCTCGGACCTCATTCATGCGTTTTGCAGATATCATTTTGAACCGACCGATGATTTTGGGAAGCAGCATCCGACGACGTGCCAGTTTGTTCTCGTGTAGGGGCAATTCATGAATTGCCCCTACGATATCGGTCTTGATCACAACGATCCCATGGAAATGATTCGGCATCACCACAAATACTTCGAATTCGGCGTCGGGAAAATGATGCCGTAGATCATTCCAGCAGTCCTGGACGATGCTGCCTGGTGGGTTTAGCTGCATCACGCCCTCAACGATTCTGCCGAACATGCATTTCCTCTCCCATGTGCACACAGTTACGAAGTATGCACCTGCCTGCGAATAGTTGTAATCTTTCAGCCGAATGGATCTTCGTCGATGCATTTAGCACTCTATTCCTCCACCATGGCATCTGCCTCAATTTCCACCAGCCACTCCGGATCGATGAACCGAACGACTTGCACGAATGTACTCGCTGGCCGGATTTCCTTGAAGAATTCGCCATGTACCAGCGCGACCTTCTCCCAATCTTCGATCCGTGTCAAGAAGGTGCGTGTGCGGATGACGTCCGAGAGGTGACCACCAAGTCCCTCGATCGCTGCTTGAATAATCTCAAAGCATCGACGCGATTGTGCAATTGGATCACCGACACCGACTGTCTTGCCCTCGGGACTCAGCGGTGCGGTGCCGGAGACTGAGATGACCCGCCCTGACCTCACGGCGCGTGAAATTCCTATGCGTGGCTCGTAGGGTGAGCCTGATGATACTCTTTGTCGCTGCACTGATGGATCCTCCCGAAAGGTTTGCCCAGCAGGCGTGGGATTGCCAAGCGACGGTTAGAGAAGCAAAAGCAAAGTATGGAAAGAGATTCTCACAATCAAGAAGAACGGCTTGTGGCCAGGATAGGAGCCTGAAAACCTAAAAGTCATCTCAGGCGTTTTTCTGGGAAGGATCAGTGCTTCACGGTTTTTGCATTTGAATTCGGTCCGGCAGACTCGTGTAGGTCGAGCAGCTTGCTCGACCTGCATTCGGGAAAACCTGAAGCGAAGCCGACGTCTATGTTGCATCTCAGAGTTGTCTCCTCTCCAACAGTCGTCAGGATGAAAGTCGTGGCGGAACCTTAATCACGTATACCGCGTCCGGGACAGTTGAACGTGAAAGTCACCTGGGCGCATCGGGGGCAGAGGGAATTGCATTGAACCAGCAACGCAGCAAGCTAAAACCCACAACAAGCCAGTGATTCTACACGTCTTGGCTTACCTTGACTTTTAGGGCTCTTCCTTGTATTATGAGCACGATTGGAGGAAAGGGATCCCCACGTAGCCAATGTCGGTTGCGGCGTTCATTCGAGTGCAAGGGCTGGTGCAAGCCGTTGGCTTCCGGTATTTCGTCTATCGCGTAGCGACTCGGCTAGGGCTATGCGGCTACGTCAGGAATGCCTATGATGGCAGCGTTGAGATCGAAGTAGAAGGTGACCGGTCCCTCATCGAAGAGCTGATCAAAGACGTAAAGGTTGGGCCTCGAGCAGCACATGTAACGGACGTTTTAGTCGATTGGAAGAATCCCCAGAATCGGTTCCATAGTTTTGACATTCGATAGCGGACGCAATGCGATTCGGATTTGGATATGATGTTCATCGGCTTGTCAAAGAGAGAAAACTCATTCTCGGTGGGGTGGAGATTCCCTTCGAGAGAGGTTCACTCGGACATTCTGATGGGGATGCGCTTCTCCACGCAATCGCAAATGCACTCCTTGGTGCTGCGGCCTTAGGAGACATTGGGCGACACTTCCCTGACACCGATCCTAACTTCAAGGATATTTCAAGCTTAAGAATCCTGAAGCACGCCGCTGATCTCCTGCGTGAGCACCACTTCTCAGTTGTGAACGTCGACTCCACTGTAGTCCTTCAGCAGCCTAAGATCGCTCCGTATGTCGACCAGATGCAATCCACCATAGCCTCCACGCTTGGTCTGAGGATAGATCAGGTATCAGTGAAGGCAACGACGCACGAAGGCCTCGGATTCATCGGAACGGGAGACGGCGTTGCCGCATACGCGATCGCTTCAGTTCAAGAAGATTAGCACAACTCGGCGCACGCAGATTTGGAAGATTTCATCCATTCCTTGGCAAACTTGAGCGACGTATGGATTTACGCCGCGATCTTTTTTGTTGCCTACCTTGAGAACATCTTCCCCCCGTCACCGAGTGACATGGTAATTGTTTTTGGAGGCTCTCTCGCAGGAATCGGCCGGATCGATTTCCTCGGGGCGCTTGGTGCAGCGACTGCTGGGAGCACGTTCGGCTTCATCACAATGTTTGGCATCGGCCACTGGTTCGGCGTGAAGATCGTTGAGGGTGGGAAACTCTCTTTCATCCCGAGGGAGAGTGTAGATAAAGTTGAGGGCTGGTTTCGCAAGTACGGCAATTGGATTATCGTTGTAAACCGATTCTTGACCGGGACTCGTGCGGTTGTGTCTTTTTTCGCCGGTATGTCACACATGCGGCTGCTGCAGACAACGGTTCTCTGTTTTCTCAGCGCCCTCGTGTGGAATACGATCCTCGTTTCTTCAGGCACTTATCTGGGACATAATTGGGAGAAAATTGGAGCTTACCTGACAACGTACAGCCAGACGGTCACCGCAATCGTAATCATCATTATTCTCGTCCTAGGTGCAAAGTACATTCACGGCAAGAAGAAAAGCAAGGTTTCTAAGTAAACGATGGCGGACTTTCTCTATTCACTCGACAAAAGTGTCTTCTATTTCTTTAACCACTCTCTTCACAACAGCGTCCTTGACGTCGTGATGGTGTTCGTGACGCGGACGGACACTCTCCACTTCCGAATATTCTACGGAGTCGTATGGCTGTCACTGATGGTGAAAGGTGGCCGGCGAGGGCGAACCGTCGCTCTTCTCTTGATTCCAGTCATCGCGGCCAGCGATCAACTAAGCAGCAGCGTCATCAAACATTTGGTCAGCCGCATGCGTCCTTGCTTCACACTCCCCGATGTCACGTTGCTCGTTCCATGCGGAAGCGGGCTCTCCTTCCCGTCCTCTCACGCCGTGAATAACTTCGCGGCTGCAACGCTCTTCTCCTTTTACTATCGACGCTGGACCTGGGCTTTTGTCACCTATGCGTCAATCGTAGCCCTCTCGCGTCCGTATGTTGGGGTTCACTATCCCTCTGATGCCCTAGGAGGGGCGGTGATTGGTACGTTCGTGTGTCTCGTCATCCTCTTCTTTTGGCTCTTTGTCGAGAAGTCCTTGGCTCGAAGAGCCGAACAGCAACCTGCAAATTCTGCATAACCAAAAGTGATGAGCCGGAGAAATTTTGTCCTGGCATGTGTTGCTGGAGCGCTGCTTGGATTGTCATTTCCTCTCCCGAGGGGTTGGGTTTCCACGCTCCCCCTGGACTACCTTGCATGCATAGCGTTCGTGCCCTTCCTCTTGGTGCTCGATCGACTCGACTCCTACTGGCAGTCGATGCGCTGCGCCTATCTGACTTTTCTTGTTTTCAATGCAGTGACGCTGTATTGGGTCGGCGGGTTCACGCACGGTCAGGATATGTACCTTATGCTTTCCGGGGCGGCTCTCGTTGTGGCTCATCCACTCTTCTTCCTGGTCCCGACGCTCGCGTATTGCTTTGTGAGGAGGCATCTCGGGACAACGATGGCGCTTTTCTCTCTACCATTTGTTTGGGTTGGTTTTGAGTGGCTCCACTCATTGGGACAAATCGGATTCCCGTGGCTCACGCTCGGGAACAGTCAAACCCACGCGATTGACCGGATCCAATTCATCTCCTTCACTGGTGTGTATGGAATTTCGTTTTGGATTCTTGCGTTGAATGCAATCATATACTTCGTCTACTTAAAGTTCGCTAGCTCAGAGTGGAAGCTCATCTCACGGCAATCCCTTTTCGCCGGACTCGCTCTTTTTCTTTTCTTGATCATTCCTGAGATCCACGGGAGAATCGTTTTGTCATCTGGTGATTCACGCAGCAGTCGTGGAGTTGTGCGTGTTGGAATGATTCAGCCAAACACCGACCCGTGGAAGAAATGGGAGACAAATCCAGAGGATCAACTCGAGAGCTACTTTCAAATGACGACGGGATTACTTGCTGAAGAACCACAGCTTGTAATTTGGCCAGAGACTGCGATCCCTTTTCGAATACTTCTTGGCAAATATTCTGCTTCTTACCATAGACTGAAAGATAGAATTGATTCTCTCCGCTTTGCACTTCTGACTGGTTATCCGGAGACGGTTTTCTACCAAGCGCGGAGTGCACCTCCGGGGAGCAGGTTGATTGAAGGCACCAAGACCTATTATGATGATTTCAACGCGATCATGCTGCTTCAACCGAGAATTGATTCCATTCAGAAATATTCTAAAATGAAGCTTGTCCCTTTTGCCGAGCGAGTGCCATATGCAGAGAAGCTCTCCTTCCTTGTTGAGGCAGTGAAGTGGAATGTCGGGATCAGTGGCTGGGGAATCGGAAAAGACACAACAGTGTTCTCTTTGAAGGCGGACGACCGAACTATCAGGTTCTCCGGCATGGTTTGTTACGAGTCGATCTACCCTGATCTCGTCGCAGCCTTTGTTCGGAAGGGTGCACAGTTCTTGGTCGTCATTACGAACGACAGTTGGTGGGGAAATACCTCGGGCGCAAATCAACACTTCCAGTATGCAACGCTCCGTGCAATCGAAAATCATCGGGCGATCGCGCGCTGCGCCAACGGTGGAATCTCATGCTTCATCGATCCATACGGAAGAATCTCAGAAGCCCGTGAGCTGTTCACTCAATCCACACTCATTGGAAATGTGCAGTTCTCTGAAGGCCAGACTTTTTACTCGAAGCATGGGGATGTCTTCGCAAGAGCGTGCACTGGTGTCGGAGTTGTCGCCATCCTTGGAGCATTCATCGGCAGATTCAGAAGAAAATAATGGAGCGAAAACGTGACTCAAACTAGCTTTATCGACCTGCGCAGCGATACCGTTACCAAACCATCGCCAGAGATGCGGAAGGCGATGGCAGAGGCGCCAGTCGGAGATGACGTGTTCGGGGAAGATCCGACAGTGAATGCGCTGCAGGATAGGGTTGCATCAATCCTCGGCAAAGAGAAAGCGATCTACGTTCCTAGTGGGACGATGGGCAACCAGACTTCCATTAAGGCCCACACTGAACCGGGCGACGAAGTGCTCCTCGAACGAGAAGCGCACATCTTCAATTACGAGACTGTCGCTCCCGCGATGCTTTCGAACGTTCAAATCTATCCGATTGAGGGCAAGCAAGGTGTCTTCACAGCGGAACAGGTGAACCGCGCGATCCGGCCCAAGGCTTATTACATGCCACGAACCCGATTGATTTGTGTCGAGAACACGCATAACCGTGCCGGGGGCACGATTTTTCCTCTCGACGAGATGAAACGCATCCGCGAGCTTGCCCTCGACGCCGACATCAAGATGCATCTTGATGGGGCACGTCTCTGGAACGCCAGTGTCGAGACAGGGATACCACCGAGAGAGTATGCGAGGTATTTTGACTCGGTCTCGGTCTGCTTCTCGAAAGGTCTTGGTGCGCCTGTGGGGTCCGCAGTGGCAGGCGATGGAGAGTTTATTGAAAGGGTGAGGCGGTACAGGAAGATTTACGGTGGAGGGATGCGGCAAGCTGGGATCATCGCGGCGGGTGCCCTCTATGCCCTCGAACACAACATTCCGCGTCTAAAAGAGGATCACGAGAAGGCAAAGTATTTTGCTGCAGAAATCTCTAAGCTCCCGAATTTCCAGGTTGATCTCTCGACTGTGCAGACGAACATCGTCATCATCGACGTTGAGAAAACAGGCAAGACTCCCGAGGAGATACTAACGGTTCTAAAGGCGAACGGCGTGCTGCTCACCCTCGGTACTTACACGAGCGTGCGAGCAGTTACACATCTTGATGTCTCGTTCGATGAGGTAAAGAGAGGGGCAGAGGTGTTCTCAAAACTCTTCTCAAGGAATAGATGATGGATCTATCGAGATTCCAACACAGAAGCCAAGTTCGGGTTCAGAGCTTCTGGCAGCCGAGCTGCGCGTAAGGTGAGGATTGATGATCACCACATTTGAACAATTCCTCGAACTCAGCAAGCAGGGAAATGTTGTCCCGGTCGTCGACGAGCTTCTCGCTGACACCGACACTCCAGTCTCGGCGTATCTAAAGATCAGAGATGAGAGCGAGTTTTCTTTCCTCTTAGAGAGCGTTGAGGGAGGGGAGAAGATCGCGCGATACTCCTTTCTTGGATTCAATCCATTTATGCTCTTCGGTGTGAAAGGGAAGGAATTCACGATTCAAGTATTCAAGGAAGAGTTTCGCTTTGTCCAAGACCTGGTGAAGGGTGATACTGACCCAATTGCTGCTCTTAAGAAGATCTTTGAGCACTTCAAAGCTGTGCCAGTCTCCGGCCTGCCCAGATTCTCGGGCGGGGCAGTTGGGTATTTTGGGTACGAAACCGTTCAGCTCGTCGAAGACATCGCAAGCGTGCACGGTGAAGACGCTGGCGTGCCAGACATGCTCCTCATGTTCTTTGATTCACTGCTCGTTTTTGACAATCTCCAGCGGAAGATTTTCATCATCGTCAATTCATTTCTCGAGCAGAGAACGCCAGAAGCCTCATCGCTTAGACTGACTTATGATCAGGCAGTAAGGAGAATGGGCGTCGTGCAAGAGATTCTGGAGAACAGGATCCGTTCGGAGCTGTCTTCTGCCTCCGCAGACGGGGTTCGGCACAACATGGCACGCGACGAGTTTATGCGCAAGGTCGAACGATGCAAGGAGTATATTCTTGACGGTGACATCTTCCAGGTCGTCCTATCGCAGCGGGTGGATAGGAAAGTATCTCTTGAACCTTTTGATGTATACAGGATGCTTCGAATCATCAATCCTTCTCCTTATCTTTACTATCTCAAAGCTGGGGGGTTGCACATCATCGGTTCATCTCCGGAGATGCTCGTGAGAGTCGAAGGCAGAACAGTGGAGACTCGGCCCATTGCAGGCACAAGGTCAAGGGGTGCCACGCCCGAAGAAGATGAGCGCCTTAGCAAGGAACTGCTCGCCGATGAAAAAGAGCTCGCTGAACATTTGATGTTGGTTGACTTGGGTCGTAACGACATTGGGCGCATCAGCGAATTCGGGACTGTGGAGGTAAGCCAGTTCATGGCATTGGAGAACTACTCACACGTGATGCACATTGTCTCCAACGTAAAAGGCCGGTTGCGAAATGATGTGACAGCGCTCGATGCGCTCTACTCGTGTTTTCCGGCGGGGACTTTGACGGGTGCGCCGAAGATCCGAGCGATGCAAATCATTGCCGAACTCGAGCCCACAAGGCGCGGAATCTATGGGGGCGCAATCGGGTATGTGGATTTTTCCGGCAACCTCGATTCTTGCATTGCCATCCGGACTATCGTCATCAAGGATGGAGTCGCATGTTTCCAGGCTGGCGCGGGGATTGTGGCCGACTCAGTTCCAGAGAGAGAGTATCAGGAGACGCTTGATAAGTTGGCTGCAAACCTGAACGCCGTGCAAATGCTTGTTGATCGGAAATGAAGCCTCCACTAACAGGAGTTGTGCAAGTGGTTTCCGTGTTTGTTGCGCCCTCTCCCATGACCCCTCTCCCGAATTGGGAGAAGGGTGTCCGAAGGACAGGGCGAGTGCGAGTGCCATGATCCTCATCATCGATAACTACGACTCTTTCACCTACAACCTGGTCCAGCGTCTAGGCGAGCTTGGGGCCGAGATGACTGTTGTCCGCAACGACAAGATAACAGTCGCTGAGGTGAGAGAGATGAAGCCCGACGCGGTAATCATCTCGCCAGGGCCATGTACGCCTAAAGAAGCCGGGATCTCTGTCGAAGCCATTCAGAAGCTGCACATGGGGCTGCCTATTCTCGGTGTGTGTCTTGGTCATCAAGCAATCGGTGAGGCGTTTGGAGGAAGAGTTGTCCACGCACCAAAGGTTGTGCACGGCAAGACGTCCCAGATATTTCACGATGGCCAGTCGATTCTGCAAGGCGTCGAATCGCCCCTTGTCGGCGCACGGTACCATTCTCTCATCATTGATCGCAAGTCGCTGCCGGAATGTCTTGAGGTGACTGCATGGACTGCGGACGAGTTGATCATGGGGGTGAGGCACAAGGAGTTCCCCACTATTGGTGTGCAGTTCCATCCGGAGTCGATTGCAACCGAATCAGGGCTGAAAATCCTTAAGAATTTCGTTGAGAGGAAGTACTGAGCTTTGCGGGGAATCTCGCCTGCCTCCAATTCCAAGCTCGATGAGCGTATCCCTTCCTTCTGAGATTCTATGACTGCAAGGGTGCCACGAAGGGGCCCGAACATCTTTCCTGGACGAAGGTGAACAGTTCAGTAGACCTCATCCCATCCTTCTCCAAGGAGGAGAAGGGGTTTACTCCCACGGCACAATGCTGAAGGCAAGATTTCATCCCCAACAAGGATAGGAAAGCAGGTGAGATCTCAATCACGCCTGGCCAGAGAATGTCATGTAATTCTCTCGTCTCGCTTGTCTCAAAATCATCAGCGCCAATTCTCTCGCACGGTAGTGCCCCACATCGACAACTCACCGATTTGAATCTCACACCGACGTGGAATGTAATCCAAGCCGTCTGTGCTCCAGCAAGTGCTTGACTTTCTCGATTCGATGTATATATTAATCATATACGACAATCGACCAACCTAACGATGCGGCTCTTTGCTCAGTTTGAAGGCTTTGAATGGGATGATGCAAACCGAGACAAGAACTGGCGCCGCCATAAGGTCGCTTGGTGGGAGTGCGAGGAAGTGTTCTTCAATCAACCGCTGTATATCTATCCTGATGAACGTCACTCCCTGAAAGAAGAACGTTTTTACGGCCTGGGAAGGACGAGCAATTCTCGTTTGCTGTTCGTGGTTTTCACTCGTCGGAGGTCAAGGATCCGTATCATCTCGGCGCGTGACATGCACAAGAAAGAAAGGGAGGTCTATCTTGAAAAAGCTCAAAGAGATTCCAAAGTTTAGGTCACTGGCTGAAGAGGAGAGATTCTGGGCATCTCATGATTCCACCGAGTACCTCGATTACCAGAAAGTCGAGCTCGGTTTCTTTCCCGAGCTCAAGCCATCCAGTAGGACAATATCGATCCGACTCCCAGAATCTCTCGTCGAGGCAATAAAGCTTCTGGCGAACAAGCAGGACATCCCGTACCAATCCATGCTCAAGATTCTATTGGCTGAAAAGGTTCGCGAAACGATGAATTTGCAGTCCCGGAAGGGTAAGGTCGCATGACTGCGGTGTGTGAGATCATTCGGGAAAGGGGTTCCTGATAGCTCGAAGCGACCTATACCGCTGGGAGTGCGAGTCACTCAGAATGGAAGAAAGTGAGATAGGGTTTTCCTTCTGCCGCGCGAAAGATCAGAAGTCCCAACTCTCTCGCATGGTAATCCCCCCACATTGAAGACTCACCATTTGGTATCTTTGAACCAGGCGGGATGTAATCCCAGCCGTTCGGGCGGTGATACACGGAGTGGAGAATGAGGCCTTGGTGTGCGGCTCGAGTAGAGAGGTAAGGAACATCGAAGAGAGCGTTTGCCACAGTTAAACCCGCATTGCAGTACTTTTTCCCCTCACTTTGAAAACCTTTCTGTTGCAGGTGCCGACCAAGGCGTAGGAGTCCTTCTGCCGCGATTGTTGCCGCCGAGCTGTCGACTGGCTCGAAGATGTTGTAAGGGTCCGCGGGCATGCTAAGATGATCGCCAATCTTTTCCAGTAGTGGAGCGCCTGTGTCCCAGTAGGGGATGCCATCAGTCGGGGTGTGTTCGAGATAGAAGTCGCTTGTTGCCTGAGCTGCTTTCGTCATGAATCCGACGATCCGTTTTCTCCCGCCGTACTTATCGAGTTCATGGTCTGAAAGGTTTTCGATGAATTCCAGTTGCTCGGCAGAACCGAGCATCGCCCAGGCAAGACCTCGCGTCCATGTGGTGAATGGGGAATATCCTTGCTGGTTATTTGGGCAGCGATAATCGCCACTCTTCACGTTGAAGATTGATTCCTGCGCAACCCGTCCGCGGACGTCATAGGTGTCGCGACCTCTGCCGTAATAAACATTGTATTTTGCAGTCGTCTCAGCGTGTTCTATCAACCTCTGAAGTAGCGAGATCGAGTGATCTCCTTCAACCTTTAGCTCTTGTCCAAGTTGGTGGGCGATCGCGAGTGACCGAAGCGAGCGCATCGTGTCAACGAAAAGCGAGTGAGGTCCGTTGAAGGAATAGATAAACCCTTTCCCATCTGAAGTGCGGGTCCACCTCGCTGCTTGGACAGCCCCTGAGCACTTTAGAGCAAGCTCATAGAAATTCTTTTCCCACTCATTGTTCGGTATTCTTCTTTCTCTCATTAGGCGACAAAGGTTTCCATACGTACTGACATTGTTGAAACCGTGATCATGAACACCCATATTGGTCAAGTTTGATGACATCCGCTTGAGAGTTTCCTCCCTGCCAAACTTCAAGAACTCTCTCTCGCCCGTGGCGTCGAATTGCAGCAGCGCGGACCCAAAATGGAAGCCAAGCGTCCACTCTGTCCAGCTCCGCGACGTGTATTTTCCTTTCACGGTGAAGACTGGAGCACCATTCCTCGCATTCCACGTCTTCATGAGAGAAGAGATCTTCTGAGCCGAAAGCTCAAACAGACGCTTGATCTTTGGGAGGAGACTCTTTGGAGTAAGTGTGTCGTCGATCTTCAACAAGGGGAGTCCTGTGTCTGATGTTTCTTTTCACCGATTATCACACCATGGCGACAATCGAGGTCTCCAGACCTCGATTGAAAAGAGTGTGGTGTGTCACAACCTCTCTATGTGCAACCCACCATCTACATAGATCACCTCGCCCGTACTAAAAGGGAGGAGATCCTGTGCAATCGCAGCGACTGCCTTTCCCACATCTTCCGGCTGTCCCCATCGACGAATCGGGGAGATTCCATCCTTGATCATCTCATCATATTTTTCCTTCACTGGCCGCACCATGTCGCTCTCGACTATCCCGGGACGGATTTCATAGACATTGATTCCCAGATCCGCCAGCCGGAGTGCGTAGAGCTTTGCCATCATCGAGAGTCCCGCCTTCGAGATGCAGTATTCACCGCGATTCACACTCGCCGTCACCGCGGAGATGGAACTGATAATGATAATCTTCGGCGCATACTGTGGATCTTGAGCGTGCAAAAGCGACATCCACCGTGCGGCAAGCTGGGTAAGAAAGTACGGACCCTTCAGATTCGTCGAAAGGACCTCATCGAAGCTGTCTTCCGTCGCTTCAAGCAGGTCTCGCCGCACCCTTGGCCCAATGCCGGCATTGTTCACGAGAATGTCGAGTCGCTTGAATTTTCTTCTTGTAAATTCAATCAACCGTTTCCTGGCGGTGCGTTGACTGATGTCAGCTCGGACGATCTGCACGC
>JBAWAH010000003.1:0-1799 GCA_049589195.1 Bacteroidota bacterium
CCTCGAGAATGGCAACCCATTTGCTGGTCACCGCCTGAGCAGTTGATCGGTTCATCGGTAACACCTCGGGGGCTATTCACTCCCCAAAATATACAACTCGTGTTACCGAAATGCTGAAGAACTACACGAAGGCCCATCCGCCGAAGTATGGTTTACGAAGGCGGAGACTCCCAAGGCTCAAATCACAAATCTCCGCGCCAGAGGCGCGTCCCTGCCTGTCCGGTAGGCAGGCGCCTTTGGCGGAAAATCCCAAATCGGGCATTGGCTCTCATGACCACCGACCAACCTATCATCTCCGTTTCCGAACTCACGCGCAAGATCAAAGGCGTGCTTGAGACGGGATTTCCTGAGGTGCTCGTGTCGGGAGAAATCTCCAACTTCAAGCGACACACGTCTGGTCATCTCTACTTCACACTGAAAGACGAGGCTGCGCAGATCCAGGCGGTGATGTGGCGAGGGCGGGCGATGAGCTTGTTCTTCACTCCTCAGGATGGAATGAAGGTCGTCGTACGTGGTAGCGTTACCGTCTATGAGGTCCGAGGGATCTACCAGATCGATGTCGCCCAGATTCAACCGATGGGAGTCGGGGAGCTTCAACTTGCCTTTGAGAGGCTGAAGAAAAAGCTCATGGCCGAGGGGCTGTTCGACCCTGACCGCAAGAGGCCGCTCCCAAAGTATCCGGAGCGGATCGGAATCGTCTCATCTCAAACAGGTGCTGCGATTCACGACATGCTGACGATCATCAATCGTCGGTATCCGCCGGTGGAGATCATTCTCTATCCAGTTGCTGTGCAAGGGGAGGGAGCTGCCGAGGAGATTGCGGAGGCGATGAGAGAGTTCAACCGCTACGGAAAAGCTGAGCCCGCTAACAGAGTGGATGTACTCATTGTCGGAAGGGGAGGAGGCTCGCTTGAAGACTTGTGGGCTTTCAATGAGGAAGTCGTTGCACGGGCGATCTATGATTCGGAGATCCCTGTAATCAGTGCGGTTGGTCACGAAGTGGACTTCACCATCAGCGACTTTGTGGCAGATCTTCGTGCGCCCACGCCTTCCGCTGCTGCTGAGCTGGTTGTCCCGGATAAGTCCGAAATCCTTGAAACTATACGGAATTCTTGTTATACTATGGAGCAGACGATCAGCGAGCGGATTTCGGCGTCGAGAGAGAGGATCGTGAGTCTGATCAAGAGTTACCATTTCAATAAGCCCCTTCAGCTTCATCGAGAATACACTCAACGAGTCGATGAGCTAGAGAGAACGTTGGTAACCAGCCTAACCCATCGATTCGCCCTCCTTCAGAGTCACGCAGCTCAACTTCTCAAACGCCTCCAGTCGCTCAGTCCGGATCAAGTCCTGAAGCGAGGCTACACGATGGTTTATCGAGGTGGCAGAATCGTGGAGAGCGCTCGTCGGCTGCATGCTCAGGATGAAGTGAACATAAAGTTTCGTGATGGTGCAGCCGACTCGACGGTCAAAAAAGTAACAACCTGACATCTTCATGCCTTCATCAAAAAAAGAGGAAACGAAGTCCAGCCTCGAGGGCTCGATCAAGCGACTCGAGAAGATTGTCGAGAGCCTTGAGGACGGATCGGTCCCGCTTGAAGACGCGATCAAGATGTACGAGGAAGGAATCGAGCTGTCGCGGAACTGCATCGAGAAACTGACTCAAGCGGAAGTCAAACTGAAGAAGCTGACAAAGAAGATCGACGATAGTCTTGACCTCACTGAAATAGGACGCGAAGACCTCTGACAATCCAAGTGGAACGTATGGCAGATTCTCCCTATCCATATCTGTCGAAGAT
>JBAWAH010000004.1:0-6535 GCA_049589195.1 Bacteroidota bacterium
CGGCCTTTGTTGAATAGTAGCCCCGAGTTGGAGCAGAGACAGATCTGCTCTTCTGAGATCCGCCCCACTCTCGTCCTACCTCTGCGGGTGTTCCTTCGCTAAGATGCATGAGGCTCTCTTGCCTCCAAGAAGGTCGCGGGAAAGGCGTTGACTTACTAATGCACTTCGGCAATATCCTAGAAATCTCTTCGAGTTCTCTCATAACGCCATGCACTAGTCCACGGCATACCCAAAGCGAAGAGATGCGAACTCGCCAGAAATTACGAAAGGTTTCCGCCAAGGTCAAGCGAAATATTGAACGCAAGCAAATTCGAGTGTCGTTCCAAGATTCTACGCATGAGCCTAACAAAAATGGATACGTCTTTAGCGTGTGATTCAGCCCAACAACAAAGAAAGCCCCCGCATTGAGCGGAGGCCTAGGCGTTTCAAGTCCCGACATGGCGAGTTCTAAGGGAAGGTCATGGCCTCTTCCCCTTCGCACGGGTTGCTCAACGGAACGATCTTATCACGCGGTTGTAGAAATCTGTGTGAAGAGCCCGCCTTCGCGGCATGTCACAGGAGGATTCTATCCCTAGGGCAATAATCCAAAACCTGCTTCATGTCGATTAAAGCCGTTTGTCACTCTCGAGCACCTTCCGAATGTGCCGCAGGACTTCCTGTGGAATGTAGGGCTTCTGGACAAAATGTTTTACTCCGGCTTTCAATACCTCGGACTTCATGTGGGGACTGACGTACCCACTCGCGAGGATGACCTTGACCTTCGGGTTGATGCCCTGAAGCCTTTGAAGTACCTCTGCCCCGCTGAGTTTTGGCAAACCCATGTCCATCAGAACAAGATCTATTTGATCCTTGTGCTGAGTATACACTTCGATTGCTTCCGCCCCGTCTTTTGCGGTCATAACTCGATAACCTTTTCCTGCGAGGATATTCTTCAAGAGATCGAGCATCATCTCTTCGTCCTCCACAACGAGCAGTGTTTCTGTTCCACCGGCGGCCTGTGCTTGAGGTTCTTCAGTGACAATCAGAGGCACCTGGATGCTGCGCTCGGGGATGGGGAAGTACAGCCGGAAGGTCGTCCCGTGACCGACCTGACTATCCACATCTATGAAGCCGTGATGACTCGCCACGATACCATACACGACGGCAAGGCCCAATCCGGTTCCATGTCCTTCTTCTTTGGTCGTAAAGAACGGCTCAAACGCCCGAGCAAGGAGCGGCTTATCCATCCCGATACCCGTATCGGCGACACTAATGCAGACATACTTTTCCCTCTGAGCCTCCGGGAAACGCCGCCGTACTTCAGCTCCCATGACAGCTCGCGTCGCAAAGGTTAGTGTTCCCCCGCTGGGCATAGCATCGCGAGCGTTTACCGAGAGATTCAAAAGGGCCTGGTGAAGTTGATTGCCGTCACCCGTAATGGATGGAATCTCCTTCTCAAGTTGCGATGAGACCTGAATAGTTCTCGGAAAAGTCTGCTGTAACATGCTGGCGAGTTCTACGATCACATCATTCAGCCTCACAGATTCAAAGAGCGTGTCCGTCTTTCGAGCGAATGTGAGGAGCTGCCGTACCAAGGCAGCGCCACGTTGCACGGCCTTGTTGATTGCCGCGACGCTGCGCAACGATTTCTTGGGGCCAGCCTTTGTGTCCTCAAGTATCGATGTGTAGCCCAAGATGATTCCTAAGACGTTATTGAAATCGTGCGCGATACCACCCGCCAATGTGCCGAGACTCTCAAGCTTCTGAGCCTGCCGGAGCTGTTCTTCCAAAAGCTTGCGTTCAGAAATATCGTGCCCGACGCCGATAACGGTGTTCTCCGGACCCTGGGTGTCCTGCCAAAGAATATGATGCGAGACCCCGTCACGACTTTTCACGATCTTCTCGTACGGCGTTGCAGACAAGGTGATCTCTCCCCGGGCAGATCTGGCTGTGAGGTCCTTCTCGCGCTTTCGTCCCTCCTCATTCTCTTGACTTATGTTCCACCAACCATCTCCGAGGATCTCAGCTGGATCGTAGCCAAGAATCCTCTTCACTGACGGACTGACATAAGTGGTTTCTCCATTTGCATCCCCCACAAGTACTAAGGCATTGACCCTCTGAAGGATCTGGTCCGAAAGCTGCAGTCTTTCTTCCGTACGCTTCCGTTCGGTCATGTCACGGTTCACGCCCACAAGCCCAATGATATTTCCATGGCTGTCGCGGAGGGGGATCTTCGTGGTGGAGAACCACGACTTGACTCCTCCCTTCTCGATGAACACAGCTTCTTGATCAACGATTGGGTCACCTGACTCCATGATCCTTTGTTCTTGGGTATAATACTCCGCCGCCGCCTCTTGTGGAAGAATGTCGAAATCTGTCTTTTCGAGTAGCTCTGTCGGCGATCCTGCACGAGCCCTGCGGGCGACCCCCGCATTGCAGACAAGGAACCGGCTCTCTCGATCCTTAACAAAGACCTGATCTGGCAGGTTGTCAATGAGAGCCCGCAAGAGGTTTCTTTCTTCAGACAGGACCTCCTGCACCCTCATGAGTTCATTGATCTCGCGCGTGATCCCCACGAGCCCCACGATCTGGCCACTGTCGTCGCGCAGTGGGACTTTAGTGGTCAATGTCCAGTTGATCTGTCCGTCCTCCAATTGCCTACTCTCAACTCGGGCTACGATCGGCTCACCTGATGTCATCAGGCGCTGATCGTTAGCTAACGTCGTCCGTCCAAACTCCTCGCCATACAGGTCCACATCGGTTTTCCCGATGGCCTGGCTCATCTCATCCAGTTTCAGAGACTGCAGCATTTTGCGGTTGAGCCTTACTAAGTGGCACTGCCGGTCTTTGAAGTAGATGCTATCCGGGATGTTGTCCATGAGTGCATCCATAAGCGCCTTCTCATGCCTTAGCGCCTCCTCTGCCCGCTTGCGCTCCGTGATATTTTGATTGACACACAACACACCGATTCTCTCCCCATGTGAGTCTTCGAGCGGGACTTTGGTACGGAGAATGCACTTCTCGATCTCGCCTGTGGTGGAGCTGAACCTTGTCGCTTCATCGTTTACAAGAGGAATTCCCGTATTGAGAATGGTTCTCTCCTCAGTTTGATGTTGCTCTGCCAAATGTGGTTTAACGAGGTCAAGATCGGTTTTCCCTAACACTTCTTCCTCTCTAGCAGCCCCAAATGCCGCCAGCGCCGCTGTGTTGGCAAGAATAATCCTGCCTCGAGTATCCTTCACCGATATTTCACTTGGAAGGTTCTCTATCAGCGCACGCAAAAGGCCACGTTCTCTCTCCAATGCTGCGTCAGTTCGCTTGCGCTCAGTGATGTCGCGATCAATGCCAATCGAGTATGACCCTCCCCGCCATGTGATCGGCCTGCCCACATACTCAATGATATTTTCCTTTCCATCCGGTCGAATCCACGAGAAGGAGCCCCGATATGCCGTTCCCTTGGCCAGGGATTCCAAGCGAACGTCGTTTGCCGTGTCTTCAAGCGTTATCTGCAGTCCTTGTGTGCTTCCGAGTTGGAGCAGTTCCTCGCGACTTCGGCCTGCCATGGCAGCGTAACGTTCATTGCACTCGATGAGCCTTCTCTTCGACGGGTCAGGATCTTCGCTGTAAATGCTAATGCCGTCAAACACATTCTCAAACATCATTCGGAATTTTTCTTCGGCCTCCCGAACTGTCTCCTCTGCTCGCCTGCGCTCGGTGATGTCCTGATTCACGCCGTATGTCTTGACCGTCCGACCCTGATCATCTTTGACGATGAAAAAGCGAACAGTGATATAGCCGATCTCGCCGTCTGAGTAGATGATGCGGTGCTCAATTTGACGACTAAATTGGGGATCGGTGGTTTCGAGGGCTTTCCGAATCTCTACGCCGACGACCGGCATGTCGTCTGGATGCACGAAGCGTTGAGCGTACTGAGAAGACGACATCGTGTAACCGCCAACTTGCTCAGCTGTCGTGCGAAACATGGCGTAGAAGTGATCGTTAAATGTGAACAGGTCGCTGGCGACGTCGTACTCCCAATGGCCCAGATGGGCCATTTTCACGGCGTTGGAAAGTTGGGCTTCGCTCGTACGCAACGCCGCCTCCACCCGCTTGCGTTCCGTGATGTCGCGAAAGAAGGCCGAGAAGTAGGATCTCCCATCAAGCGTTATGAGGCTGGAACTGATGTCCGCGTAAAGGACGGAGCCGTCACTGCAGAGAACGGGAATCCCAGCAGAAAACAAAACCTCACCACTCACATGTTTCTGGAATTCCTGTTCAATGCTTGCCCATTCTTCTGAGGGATGCAGGGATGGAATAGACCGGCCAACCAAGTCCTCCTTGGAGCATCCCAGCAACTTAGCCATGGCGCCATTTCCAAAGAGGATCTTTCGCTCTTTTCCGTCGAAAAGGATGATGCCGTCTTTGCTGCTCTCAATGATACTTCGGAACCTGCTCTCAGATTCCTTCAGGGCCTCCTCCACCCGCTTGCGCTCGGTGATGTCTCGACCGATACCAACCAAGCCAATGATTTGGCCTTTGTCATCCCGCAATGGTAGCTTGGAGGTGAGCAGCCAGCGTTTCTGACCTTCCGTCTCAAGCACATACTCCTCTCTGTTGAGCACTGGCCGGCCAGTTTGGAGAACCGATTGGTCGTCAGCGAAGAACCCCTCCGCTAAATCCTTCGGGAAAAGGTCAAGGTCGTCCTTGCCTAAGGCTTCGGCCTCTGATTGGAGACCCATATTATGCACATCGGCCTGGTTGGCAATGGTCTTGCGACAGGCGCTGTCTTTGACATAAATCCCATCCGGCAGATTATCAATCAATGTCCGGAGAAGATTTCGCTCGTACCGGAGGGTTTCTTCAGCACTCTTCCGCTCGGTGATATCGCGCACGATGCTTTGAACGAACTTTCTCCCCTCAACTTCAATCACGCGCGAACTTGACTCAACAGGGAAAACGGATCCATCCTTCCGTTGGTGCACACTCTCAAACACCATCCCATTGCGTTCCGTGATCTGCCCCATCCGTGTTTCGACAGATGGCTCCAGCATAGATGAGACTAGGCCACGAATGTCGCGCCCGATCAGTTCTTCGCGTGTGTAGCCATACGCTGCAACTGCACGGTCGTTGGCCTCAACGACTCTCCCTGCCTCATCTGTAAGAAGAATGATATCATTCGCATATTTCGTGAGATAGCCATAATGTTGAACGAGCGCACTGCGTTCGAGCTCTGCTTTATATTGGTTCCGATAGTATCGGAGACGCTGCTCACGCAGGAGTACAACAACGATTCCACCTGTGAGAGCAATCAGAATGATCACGATGACGATGACTATATACGCTCGTTCACGGATAGGAGCGTAGACCTCATCCAGATCAACCTTCGCAACGAGAAACCACGGTGAATCCGGAATTCCGCGAAGCACTGCAAGCACTGGAACACCGCGATAATCAATTCCTTCCACGATTCCCTCTTTTCCCTGCACAGCCAAAGCAGCTGGCAATTCCCTCCGGCTCAGGGGGAGTCGAAGAGAAAGAGCAGTGTCTTTTGCTAGGCGAAGCTCATTCAAGTACAGTACTTCACTGCCGTCGCGACGTATCAGGAGAGTCTCAGATGTCCGGCTCGGAGCGGGCCAAGACTGGATGAGCGGGTAAAGAAAATGGTAGGGATCAATGCGGAGGACGTAAGCTCCAATGCAGAGTGTATCTCCCTCCTGCCGTATAAGGAGCGGAACAAAAATATCGAGATCGATGCCCTCGGTCACTTCATTGCGGCGAAGGTCAGAGAAAACAACTTTCTTCGCACGCATTGCGTCCATCGCGAGTGTCTGAACCCCTCTGCTAATTTGCTCTCTCTCGGCATTTACCGCTAGGCGGACCTCTCCTTTCCTGTCGAGAAGGAATATGCTCTCATATTCATAGTGTTCCTGCATCGACACCATCCAGTCCACGAGCTCTTTCTTCAACTGAGATGGAGTGTTGGGGGTCTCAAGGAACCACCTGACTCGACGTGCAACGATCGGGTTCTCGAAGATAACGCCAGCATCTGCCCCCCGCTCGGTGCGCCAATCGAGAATCCCTTTGGCCTTCAGATCAACAATAGCAGAGAGATCGGCCTGCCTTTCCTTTTTGATGTCCCTTGTCTGAGCCTCATAGTATAAGTATCCGGCACCGCCGATCCCGATGGCGAAAAGGAGAAAGACGAGAATGAGATACCGAGGGACGTTATCACGCCTGGCTTCACTGTTCATCCTAAGTCCTTCGAAGACGTTCTCCTGTTGCATGCGCATGAGGGAAGAGGTAAGTCAAGACTGAAGGATGCACCCTAGGCTATGCCGCTACCAGCAGAGAATCCTAAGAGCTGCACGGATCTTCGGCATTCCCTAGCTTGAAGCCTTGTCTTTTGGGCTGCAACAGGATCTTGAGAATCTTTTGTTCTCCTCTCGTAAGTTTATTCAAACAACGTGCCGGATGTTGGCGAATCCTTATGCCTAAGAAACACTCTGGAAACCGAAGACCAGATCATTATTCCCGGAAACCTGTGAGTGAAAGTGTA
>JBAWAH010000005.1:0-23970 GCA_049589195.1 Bacteroidota bacterium
CTCGAGAATGGCAACCCATTTGCTGGTCACCGCCTGAGCAGTTGATCGGTTCATCGGTAACACCTCGGGGGCTATTCACTCCCCAAAATATACAACTCGTGTTACCGAAATGCTGAAGAACTACACAAAGGCGGATACGCCTTGGGCGCAGAAGACCATCCGCCGCCGACCCGGTTACGGATACCCTTCGACTCCTTCGCCTTCGGCGAATCCGCTCAGGGTGACGCGCCTTTCTTACGACCGCGGGACAGGAACGTTACGCCAGATGTCGCGAGAGCTTGTCGACGATCACGCGCTTGGGGACGGCACCGACGATCTGCTCGATCACCTGGCCGTCCTTGAAAAGCAAGAGGGTTGGGATGCTGCGGATGCCATATTGCATTGCGGTGGAGGGATTTGAGTCAACGTCCACCTTCCCGACCTTGAGCTTTCCGGTGTATTCGCTTGCGACTTCTTCCACAATCGGAGAAACCATCCGGCACGGGCCGCACCAGATCGCCCAGAAGTCGATGAGCACGGGAATCGTTGACTTGAGTACTTCGGTTTCAAAACTACTGTCTGTAAGCTCGACGGGTTTCATGTATTCCTCTACAAGTTGAAAAGCTCTCCGTTGTTGTCATCGCGAGGAGTGGCTTTTTAAAGAGAAGGCCCTGCTCTCTGTTTCTCTGTACCGGGGATACCCTTCGACTCCTTCGCCTTCGGCGAATCCGCTCAGGTCGACGACTCGACTCGTCGAGGTGACGGAGGAAGAGAGGATTGTCAGTCTGAGCGCAGTCCCGCCGTTTTTTTGGCGGGACGAAGTCGAAGACCATCCCCCGAACCTCTCTTCAACCTCCCCTCGCGCCGTTCTCGAGCCTGCGTCGAGAGAGAAAGTTCGTGAAGTGCCTTCCAGTCTCCGCGTATCAAGGCTTCCTTCTTGGCCCTCGACCAACCCTTGATCTGCCGCTCGGTAGCAATCGCATTATGGATGTCGTTCGTCTCCCCGTACCACTTGAGGACAACAGGCCTGCGTTTCGCAGTGTATCCAGAGAATGTGCCCCGCTGGTGTTGCTCAATCCTCTGTGCAAGATTAGTGGTACAGCCGACGTAATACGAGCGATCGCTGCATTCTAGAAGGTAAACCCAAGCGCTTCTCACTTTTCGTCACCTTTGCCCGGTATACCCTTCGATTCCTGCCGACGAAAGAGTCGGCATCCGCTCAGGTCGACGACTCGACTCGTCGAGGTGACGGGCCTCTTAGAGGTCTCGCTGCCGGGACCCGAAGTGACCACTCAGCCGGCTATCCTCACGCAATTCGGTCCGAGGATGCGGTGTAGCTCGGACATGAACTCTTGTGATGGCTCGACGACGTATTTCTTAGACTCGAACAGCTTCCCGCCATCATTTTCACCACCGACAACGTTGAAGTAGCACAAGCAGTTCCCCCGGTGATTCTCCATCAGCTTTCGAAGCTCAAGGATGGTGTTCTCTTCAACCTCATCGATGTGGAGTGAAACGATGATGCTCTTGGTAAACTTCTCCCGCACCTTGTCCATCGGGTAAACTTCCTGCACGAGGATCCGCAGGGACGTCCCTCCCGCCTCTCCCTTCCCTATCACCATGACCATCGAATCCTGATGGAGATGGCTCTCAAATTTCTTGTATGGATCTGAGAAGACGATGCATTCGCCGCGACCTGTGAAATCCTCAAGAGTAACGAACGCCATCAGGTTTCCTTTCTTGTCAATCTTCTTTTTGACGGCGGTCACAATGCCGCATGCCCGTACGACTGAGCCGGGCTTGACTGTCTCCGGCTGGCCGAACTTTGCCGTCGAGAACACGCTCACCTCTTCCTCGAACCTCAGGAGTGGATGGCCAGAGACATAAAATCCGAGCATCGCTTTCTCGCGGTCCAGTTTCTGCGCTTCAGACCACTCTTCGACAGCCAACAGTGTGGGCGTCAGGGGCGAAAGCTTGTGAGGCGAAAGATCGAACAGGCTCGATTGGCCTCTGACCGCCGAAGCTTGAAAGTTCTGTGCATACGTGAGTGCCTTGTCGAGTCCTTCGAAGAGCTGCGCGCGATTTCGGTTGAGCGAGTCAAAGGCACCGGCTTGAATCAGGCTCTCAATCGTTTTTCGATTCACGATCCTGAGGTCTACACGCCGACAGAAGTCGAAGAGCGTCTCGAATGGGCCGCGTTGCTCGCGCTCCCTGACGATTGCATCGACCGCATTCTCCCCGACGTTCTTGACCGCATTCATTCCGAACCGTATCCCATCTCGCGTCACGACAAACGTGGACTGACTCTCGTTCACATCGGGTGGCAAGACATTGATCCCATTCTTCCTGCAATCGTTGATGTACAAAACGATCTTATCCGTATTCCCAATTTCACTCGTCAGGATTGCAGCCATGAACTCAGCCGGATAGTGCGCCTTCAGGTACGCGGTCTGGTAGGAGATGATCGAATACGCAACGCTGTGTGATTTGTTGAAACCGTAGGACGCGAACTTCTCTATCAAGTCAAAAATCTCGGCTGCAAGTTTTCTCTGGACCCCCTTCTCCGTTGCACCAGCAACGAATTCTTTCTTCAGCTCTGCCATCAACAACTTGTCTTTCTTCCCCATCGCGCGGCGCATCAGATCGGCTCTGGCCAGAGTAAGCCCTGCAACCTCGCTGGTAATCCTAATGACCTGCTCCTGGTAGACGATGATCCCGTACGTCTCACGCAAAATGGGCTCGAGCAACGGGTGAACGTAGTCGATGCGCTGTTTCCCGTGCTTGCGCGCAATGAAGTCATTGATCATATCCATCGGCCCTGGACGGTACAGGGCGTTCATCGCGACCAAGTCGTTGATAGAGTTCGGCTGAAGCTTTCTGAGGTACTCCTGCATGCCGGAGCTTTCAAACTGAAACACTCCCACCGTCTGTGCATGCGAGAACAACTCGAACGTCTCCTTGTCGTCGAGCGGAATGGTGTCTAAATCGATCTCTTCACTTCTGTTCTGCTTGATCAAAGCAAGAGCACGGTCGAAGACGGTGAGAGTACGCAGACCCAGAAAATCCATCTTCAACAAGCCCGCCGCTTCGAGGTCCTTCATGTTGTACTGCGTCATCAACTCCGTTTGAGGAGTCTTGTAGAGTGGAACGAAGTCGGTGATGGGGCCTGGGGCGATCACGATACCAGCAGCGTGCGTTGAGGCATTCCGGCTCAACCCTTCCAAGACGAGAGAGATATCAATCAACTGGCGAATCTTCTCGTCTTTCGTCTCTCTGACACGCTTGAGTTCTGGGACTGTCTCGAGAGCTTCGGCCAGCGGTGTAACGCGCCCTTGAGAGACTGGTATCTGCTTTGTGATCGACTCAATTGTTCCAAGAGAGACTCCCAGCACTCTCCCAACATCTTTGAGCACTGCACGAGACAGAAGCGTCCCAAAGGTTATGATCTGTGAGACCGACTCCTCTCCGTATTTTTTCTTCACAAAGTCGATCACGAGCGCACGCTTATCGTCAGCGAAATCCACATCAATGTCGGGCATCGTCACGCGGTCTGGGTTCAAGAACCTCTCAAAGAGAAGGCCGTACTCAAGCGGGTCGACATCAGTGATACGCAACGCATAGGAAACCAGGCTGCCCGCTGCGCTGCCCCTGCCCGGGCCGACCCTGACTCCCATCTCTCTGGCTTGCTTTATGAAATCCTGCACTATCAAGAAATAGCCAGAATAACCCATTCTCTGAATTACGCCTAGTTCATGGTCTAATCGGGCCTGAATCTCGCCTGTAATGGCCTTGTAGCGCCTCTGAAGCCCTTGTTTTGCAAGCAGTTCGAGGTATCCATCCAAGTCATTTGCCAAGCAATCCGCTGGAAGCGGGAAGTTTGGCATATGGTTCTCCTTCAGATTCAGCTCGAGATTGCATTTCTCGGCGATCTCAAGGGTGGACGCCATAGCCTCCGGATAGCTTCGTAGCGCCTGGATCATCTCCTCAGCGCTCTTGAAGTAGTAGTCATCCGTGCCGTACTTGAGTTTGGTGTAATCCGGAGGGCTTCCAATTGAAGCTTCGGGAATCAGGAGAAGCACATTGTGGGCGAGCGCGTGTTCCTTGCGGACATAGTGGATGTCATTTGTGCCAACCAACTTTATTCCGAGTTCAGAGGCAATTCTCGGCATCCCTTCAAGGACAGGCTTCTCTTTCTCGAGTTGGTGGTTTTGGATCTCCAGATAAAAATCGTCTTCGAATACTTCCTTGTAGAGAAGCGCGGTCTTCTTTGCCTCTTCGTAGTCTCCAGCGATTAAGTGTGTGGAAACGATCCCACTGACGCAAGCAGAGAGCGCGATCAGACCCTCGCGGTGCTGGCGAAGGAGTTCAAGATCGATCCGGGGCTTATAGTAGAAGCCCTCCGTGTGACCCAAGGTGACTAACTTGATGAGATTCTTGTAACCAGTGTAGTCCTTTACAAGAAGAATGATGTGATGATGAACTCCTCGTCCTTGCCCATTCGATCGACTCTGGCCGACTGCACCTTTGTCGAACCGAGTCCCACGCGTGACGATGTAAGCCTCGGTTCCGATGATAGGTTTTATGCCGGCCTTCTTGGCTTTCTTGTAGAATTCGATGGCCCCGAACATAACGCCGTGATCCGTAAGCGCTAATGCCAGCATCTTGTGCTCTGCGGCAGCGTCGATCAGTGCATCGATGGTGCAAGCGCCATCGAGCAGACTGTAATGAGAATGGTTGTGAAGATGGACAAACTGTGGCATGACAACCGGAGTGTGAAGCTCAGACTACGAAGCTAAGAACTGCTGAATATTTTGAACAACTTCCTCTTTCTTCAGTATCGTCCGATTCCCGGAGCGTCTTTCCTTCAACTCGACGTTTCCGTTCTTCAAATTCTTCTCGCCAACGATGAGTTGGAGCGGCATCCCGAGCAAATCGGCATCATTGAACTTGAATCCTGGAGTCACATCGACCCGATCATCGTAGAGTGTCTCGATGCCCAATCTTCCGAGTATATCATAAAGCTGCTCGGACGCATCCATTACTTGCTTGTTGTTCGTGTTCACGGCAATAAGGTGGACGAAGAACGGACTGATGGCTTTGTCCCACACTATTCCCGATGCATCGTGGCTCTGCTCGATTGACGAAGCGATGATCCGCTCGACGCCGATTCCGTAACTCCCCATGATAATCGGCTTCTCTTTTCCATCCTCATCGAGGAATACCGCATTGAGGCTGTCGGCGTACTTCGTCCCGAGTTTGAAGATGTGTCCAACCTCAATAGCATGAACAATCCGCAAGGCTGATCCACACTGAATACAAGGCTCGCCCGGTTCGACCGTGCGGAGATCGGCAAAGCGCTCGACGGCCACATCGCGTTCCATATCGATGTTCGTGACGTGGTAGTCTGTCTTGTTCGCTCCGCTTATCAGGTTATTCGCACCGCGGAGTCTCTCGTCTACGATGATCCGAAAACCCTTCAGTCCGATGGGACCAATAGACCCAGCATCGGCGCCGGTGAGTGCTCGAAGCTTCTCCGGGTCGATCGGCTCCGCGGCACCGCCAAGAACCGATTGGAGCTTCAAGTCGTTCAGCTTGTCGTTTCCCAGCATGAGGATGAGGACTGGTTTCCCATCGGAGTTATACACCAGAGATTTGGCGAGAACGCTCGTCTTAACATTCAAGAATCCAGCCAGCTGATCGATTGTGCGGACATTGGGTGTGTGGATCTCCTTGAGCTGCCCGCTTGAACCATCTCTCGTCGCCTTCGGCACGTTCGATACTGCGACATCGAGGTTTGCCGCATAGCTACAGCGATCGCAAACCACGACCGTGTCCTCACCAGTCTCGCTCTCGACCATGAACTCCTGGGAACCCGATCCCCCCATTGCACCGCTTGAGGCACCCACGACAAAGAATTTCAGGCCGCAACGAGTGTAAATCTTCTTGTATGCCTCAGCGTGAAGATCGTAAGCACGGTCAAGTCCTTCCCACGTCGCATCGAGTGTGTACGAATCCTTCATGAGAAACTGACGCCCGCGGAGAACGCCCGAGCGGGGTCGCGGCTCATTACGAAACTTTGTCTGAATCTGGTACCAGATCTGCGGGAGGTCTTTGTAGGACTTGACGTGATTCTTCGCAATGGAACAAACGACTTCTTCGTGAGTTGGGGCGAGTACAAGCGGACGATTCTTTACTTGGAACAGGATGTCTCCAAACGCTTCAACGCGGCCAGTTGACTCCCAAAGCTCGAGAGGATTGAGTGCTGGAAAATGAAATTCCTGACCCCCGATGGCGTCCATTTCCTCTCGAATAATCTGCATCACCTTCTTTACGACTCGATAACCAAGAGGAAGAAAGGAGTACACCCCAGCAGTCAACGGTCGGATCATACCCGCACGAATCATCAGCTGATGACTTGGGATCGCAGCCTCAGCTGGTATCTCTTTGAGAGTTGGGATGAAGGATTTGCTCAGTCTCATGTCAAAGACGATGGATCGGAAGCTCTGTCTCGTAAGTCGGTGAACAAATCAGTACCCCCGGGCAGAGTTTCCGCCAGAACGACGGCGGAATAAACTCCTCTGCCAAGAAGAAGGCGGACAAGCTGCCAGCCAACTCCGCCAGACTGACGGCGGACAGGGCTTTAGTCCCAAGTTCACACAAGTTAGCGAACAAAGTGAAGCTAACTTGTTCGTGAACTTGAGGATCCCGCCGAAGGCGGGAGAAACCGCTGCTCAGTACCCCCGGGCAGAGTCGAACTGCCGGCCAACGGTTTAGGAAACCGCTGCTCTATCCTCTGAGCTACGGGGGCAAGCACTACATGCGTGCGGTGATTCGGCTGTGCTCGAGAGAAAAAGTTCAACTGGAAGCAAATAGAATCTAATCAACCCAAAAAGGAAATGCAAGCGCTCGAATTCCTTCTTCATCGAAAGTTGATACTCCTCCCACAACCCAGAAACTTTTTCGTCTCCGTGTCTCCCCAAGAAAATCATTGCTTAGGAATTCGGAACTCCACCTCGTGACCCGTGTAGGCGATCCTCAAGCGAAGAGGCCTACGAAAGTCTTCTCTCTTGAGCCAAAAAATCCCTCCGAAGCCTGCAGTAGTCGGCGGCACAGAAGCACCCTCAACGAAACCGCTTGAATAAATCACACCCGCCAGATCGAGGAGCCTTCGAGTTGCCCTCTGAGCCATCGCCGCCCCGACATTGAAGCCAAGTGCACCATACGGATCGTGAAGTGCTCTCGGCACCTTGTAAGCTTGAAGTCTTGAGGCTCCCGACCAGTCGAGGTAACCCGTTGTGGCAGCGCCTATATCATATTCACTTTTGGGGAGGTAAAGTGGGGTGGTCGAAACCTTGCCTTTGTAGATGTTGGCAGCTTCGTGCGGCGCGAGACGTTTGAACGCGACTCTATCAGCATCCGTCAAGATCACATGATCTGGATTTATGCTGTATGGTTCCGACCCACGGTTTTGAACGTACACATCAAGCCAGAGAATATCCGGAAACTCATAGAGAGAAAGAGCCATGGAGACACTGTCTTCACCAAGCATCAAGATCTGTCGAGCGTTTGGCGGGGCTCTCCTGAACAATGAAGTGTCAGCAGACACGAAATCCTGCAGAGTCATGACTCCGGGAGTCTTGACGGGTTCGAGCTGAACGAATTCGAAAACCCGCGGTCCACAAGCGCTGAATAAACAAGAGAGGATGACTGGAACGATGATGCCCAGCGATCTCATGGCTCTGTTCCTTCGATGGCTTTGGTGGGTCTCATCGCCTAACTTCGGCGGCGGAAGTCCTCTAGTCCCGGTATGCTCCGTGCTTCAAGATATACGATTCGACCGCTGTGGGCACGAGGTATTTTATGGACTTCCCCATCTTTGCTTTCCTGCGGATCTCACTTGACGAAATGTCAATGCTTGGGTAACGCAAGAAGGTGATCCTTCGCAAGTAGTCCTTCCTCACATTCGTCGGGTCGAATCCAGGTCGATTGATAGCGACAACTTCACTGAGACCGAAGATCTCTTCTGGTTCTTTCCACGTGTGAAGATCCAACAGATTGTCAATGCCGATCAGTAAGTAGAGTCCTGCATGTGGATACAGCGCTGTGAGCGCTCTCAGGGTGTCGACTGTATACGATTTTCCACCCCGGTCGATTTCTAGGTCCGACGCCTCAAAGTGGGTATTACCGCTCGTTGCGAGCTTAACCATCTCCAGCCTGCAATGTGCATCAGCGAGTGCTCCTGGACTCTTGTGTGGGGGACTTGCGCAAGGGATGAGCAGCACTTTGTCAAGGTTCAGTGATTCTCTTGCGCTCTCAGCCACAATCAGATGGCCAAGGTGAGGAGGATTAAAAGTTCCACCGAAGACGCCAATTTTCATTTCATCCTCGTTTTAGTAAACCGTATTTCCGCTCCAAGTGAAAAAGTCTTTCCCGTGTTTTGTGGGGAAATGGCTGATTGCCCACGACCTGCGATTCAATCTCCTTCTTCAATCTCGCCATGTTCACAATCGAGTTGACCGCATATCGGGGCTGAACCGTGAACGTCAATACATCGATGCTGCAGATGGCCTTGATGATGTCGTCGAGGCCTTCGTGAGAATCCACGTAGAGGTGTCTCAGAGGGGCGGCATGAAGGTTCTTAATGCTAACTAGATACCAGCTTCGTTCATCAGTTGGGCCAAGCACGACAATATCATCTTCAAGTTGAAGGAGTTGAAACGCAACTTGAATCTCGCGCAACGGGGCAATGGGATTGAAGCAGTTGACAAAAACAAGTCGCCGGTACCCTTCGGAGAAGAGCGATTCAGCAATGTTGAAGTTTGCGTCATCTTCTGTCGTGAGCAATCGGAGCTCGGCTTTGCTGCCGAACGCTCCGAACCACCGGTTCCGATCAAGATAGTTTTCAGAGAAGAGAAGAATCGAAGTCGAAGAGAGGTTCACGAGCTGACTCATCAGGTCGAAAAGGAAACCCGAGTACAGATCTTGAACCTCCTCGACTGGGAGTTTTCCATCGAGGTCTTTTGCGAGACGCTTGGCTTCAAGCGCCCCATCGAGAAGAACAATCGCCTTGTCGCGTCCAGCCATAGATTACTCCCCTCTGAAATCTTCTTCCTGCCGTCATGCTGGACAGGAATCCATCAAATGTGCATTGGTGTATTGACGTGTAACCCTATCCTAAGTGTTTGGATCTCCGATGACCTTGAGTTGTGTTTCCTTCGGCATTCGTTCCTCGGATGAGTTACCTATTCTCGCGTTCTCTCCCAGCATCTCTCGAATCACCTGAAGGACATCATCGATCACGAGGTTCTTCATACAGGCATGAGTTCCAGTCCAACACACGAAATCTTTCCCATTGAAGTTCTTTCTGTTCATCACTGTCAGTGGTGTATAGCAAGGACTGCAATGCACTTGTTTCCAAACATACCGATGCAATCGACCGCGCGGCGCCACGAGTCGCGGATCAGATGGCCCGAAAAGCGAAAGAGTCGGAGTCCCAACTGCCGCGGCAATATGCGTGGGCCCGGAATCCCCACCTACAAAAAGACTGCAACGTTCTGCCAATGCAATAAACTGCCCGAGAGTAAGTTGCCCCGCAAGGTTGAAAACGCGTCGAGATTCTGAGACGGCTCCTCTGATCCCCTCATTCAACTCTGCGTCAGACTTACTGCCAACGAGAGCAACGGCATAATTGTATTCGCGACAGAGTATCTCTACGAGTCGCGTGTACTGATCAGGATACCAGCGCTTGATTGTCATGGAGGTCCCGGGGTTTTCACCCCCACCGGGGAAAATGCCGATAAGCCCTGCATTTCTAGCCACACCAAATCTCTCCAAAAGCGTGTCGACAGACTCCCGGTCCTCGGAGACAGGCTTCAGTTCGGTTTTAGGCTCCTCCACGCTGATATCGAGGGACCTGACGAGCTCCAAGTACCGTTCAACCTCGTGAACCTCCGGGTCAAAAGCTGCCCGATGAGTCAAGAAAGGCACGCCATCAAAACCGACCCGCGTATGTGTCCCAGAAAGCAGGGCAAGAGCCCCGAACAACCAGTTTCGATGTCCGATGATGATGAGGTCGAAGGAGTTCTTTCTTAGTTTCCGCACCAGCGCAAGAGTCTCCCGAACCTTGCGAGGGATGGAAGTCGAGTAAGGAGCATCGTACAAGATGTAGTTGTCGACGAAAGGGATACACTTGACAAGATCCTCAACCCATCGAGAGATCAGCAAGGTGATCTCTGCCTGTGGATACTCACGACGCAATCCTCGTAGTGCAGGTGTCATCTGGATTATATCCCCCAGACAACAGAGTTTGATGACGAGAATGTTGTTCGTCTTCCTATCCATCACAGACCACGAACCGAAGTTTTCACAACCGCCGCTGCTACCGGTCTAGCCTCCCTCCTACCAGTGAACGACAGCAGCCAACGGAAGCTGAATTTACTGATAAGATACGTGCGGAGCAAGAAATAGCCAGCTCCGCCCACATGCTTTCGATAGTAGTGGAGTTGACTCCGGCGGTACTCGAGGGCAATCTTTGACTCAGGCCTCAGTCCTTTATCTCCGCCGAAATGAATTATCTTCGTGCTGGGAACGTACAGGACTTTCAGACCAAGCTTCCTGACGCGTCGACAAAGATCGGCATCCTCAAAGTACATGAAAAAGGTTTCGTCGAACCCTCCTACTTTTTGAAACACATCTCTTCGAATCATGAGGGCTGCTCCAGTGACCCAATCAACCTCTCGCGTTGCCGAATACCGAGGCTCGAATTCTGCTTGAACAGACGCATCGCTCCTCTGCAGCCTCTTGCGCATTCCCCGGAGTTTCCATTCGTTCAGGAGCGATGGATCAGACCCGAACGAAAGCTGGAAGCTATCATCGCCAATTACCACCCTCGGTCCGCACACGCCGATATAAGGATTGCCTTGCATCATTGTCGCTAGCAGAATTGGTGTATCCTCTGTCAAAACAGTGTCCGAGTTGAGGAAGAAAAGAAATTCGCCCAGAGCAACATCTGCACCTTTGTTGCTTCCAGCACCAAAGCCTCGATTCTCAGACAATGGGAGAAGTCTAACGTCAGAGAATTCCCGACGAAGGCATTCGACACTCCCGTCCGTCGAGTTATTGTCTACAACAACGCTTTCCGATTGAGGGGAACTCTTCCTCACGGACTTGATTGCGTTTCGAGTCCTTTCCAATCCATTGTGGTTCACAAAAATGACGGAGACGCTCATATAGACACGCGCCAAAACCTCAGTCCGACTCTCAAGGCTTTCCTTGCGTAGGCCAAACGGTCGAAAGCGGCATTGTTCTTTTGGCTCAGGAATACTAGCTTCCAGAAAATCGCACGAAAGAAAAAGCCAAAGGCTGTCAAGACCTTATACACTACGATAGCAGCACGACCGAAGTGCTTCTGATAATAATAAAGACAATTCTGGAACATTTCATCAAACTGTTCCAGTCGACGATTTGTGATGGCGGTCGTCATGCTGCCGTGATGAATGATTTCTGAATCATGAACAAATCTAATGCTCCATCCCGCTTGCCGGATTCTCATGCACCAGTCGGCATCATTATAATAGATTTTCAGCCGCTCATCAAGATAGCCCACGTCTTGAACTGCTTCTCTCCTGACGAGCAGCGCTGCTCCCATCGGCTGGTCTACTTCCTCATCACGGTCGTACTTGAAACGCGTCTCGAAGTTTCCGAAGGCGCTATTCGGGAAAAAAGTTTCTAGCCCCGTCATATCACAAAAATGGCGCCATAATGATGGCAAGCTCCGACAGGATGGCTGGAGTCGTCCGTCGGGATATAGGAGCCGAGGACCGCAAGCACCAACTTCCGGGTGTTCGTCCATGAACCTCACCAGTGTTTCGAGAGCGCGTGGCCGGACTATCGTGTCGCTGTTGAGCAACATGAGATATCGTCCCCTGGCAATCCTCAGCCCTTGGTTGTTCGGCTTCGCGAATCCTTCGTTTGTGCTATTCCGAATCAAAATGGCGTCTGGGAATCTTTCAGCCAGCATTTCCGGACTCCCATCAGATGAGCCATTGTCTACTACGATCGCCTCGGTACTGATCCCACCGTTCCCTCTCTGAAGAGACTGAAGGCAATCGCCGAGAAGCTTGCGCGTGTTATGGTTGGCAATGACGAGCGACAAGTCAATTTGCTGATCCATCGATCACTTTTCTTGAAAAAGCACACCCTAAAACAGGGGGAATCCGCAAGTTTGTACTGGGCACATCAAATCTACATGGTGACCTATCGTAACGGAGACGGTGCACCTTTGTTTGTCATTCGAGAACGAAGCGCTGCAACCCGGGAGGCAAGGCGCGTCGCAACATTTGCCAGTCCTCCTTCTCAAAATGCCGAAGGGTCTTTATTAGCAAAATATAGACAGAGCCAAACACCAAAAGGTTGAGTATCAGTAATGGGATATAATCAGTACGCCCAGCAGGTGACAAGAAGAACCGAACAGCACCTTCATCAATCAACCAAGTCAGGCCGCCGGCCGCAAGTGCGGCTACCAGAGGACGAAACAGAATCATGCGGAAGAAATTCTTCAGCGTGTCCTGCACCTCTTTGCCGAAGCTCCCAATGAAATACAGCCCACCGATGGATAGAGAAGCCGCTGTCCCAATCGCAGCACCGTAATAACCAATGACTTGAATGAGTGCGAGGCTCAGGAAGATGTTGCAGAGAGACTGTATCAGTGCGACCCGGACAAGATAGCCGGGCTTTCCGATTCCAACTGAAAAATATGCGACAACACCTGTTATGAGATTGATGAAATACCCAACGCAGAGGATACGCATCGTTGCCACCGAAAGACCATATCCAGCGCCAACCCAAAGCTCGACAATGTTGGCAGCTGCAACGAAGAAGAATCCGAACACAAATGCCCCGAACGCTACCAGATATTTGGAAGCCGTTCTGTAGAGCACGAAGAGTTTTTCGTAGTTGTCGTTTGAACTCAGTTCAGAGACGGCAGGCACTAATGACAACAATACCATCAACGGAAAGCCGCGAGCGTTTTTCAGAAGACGCGAACCTACGTCATAGAACGTCACAAACTGGACGCCGAAAAATCGAGAAAGAAGAATCTTGTCGAGCTGGAAGTTTATGAGTTCTGACACGTTGCTAACCTGGAGCTTGGCACCGAATCCCACAATTCGTCTCAACATCTGTCGGTTGTAAGCAAGAGGGTTAACGGTGAGTGAGGGATACAATCGTTTGGCGAAGAATATCATTAGTGTCAAGGTGCATATGCCCACAACCGTGTCGCTGATGACAATGCCACGGATGCTCCAACCGATTTCAAGCACTATGACGACGCCGATCACCCTGAGAGTATTCGCTGCTATCAAGACGCCATTCAAGATGTCTATCCTCTGTAACCCGCTGATCACAGAAGTGAACACATTGGAGAATGTCGTCAAGCTAAAGATTACGAGAACAAAGTTGAAGACCACTTTTGCTTCGTCCCTAAGCCGGAGTGGAATGTTGACCAAAGTCAGTATCGGCCCCGACAATGCGAGGCCAAGTAGGAGGATGACAGCTGCCACGCCGAGATAGAACAATGCACCGTTGTTGACGAGCTTGGCCAGAGACTCAGTGTCTCGCTTGGAATAATATTCTGCCACATACTTTGTCAGCGTGGCGTTGCCCCCAACGTCGACAAGGCTAAAGTAAGTTACCACTGCAACCAAGAGCGCCCAAATTCCATATTGCTCGTTCCCGACTCTGCTGATAATATATGGAACAAGGAACAAGAGCGTGATGCCTTGCCACGCAAAACCTATGATACTGAAAAGCGTGTTGCGGGCAATCTTCTTCCCAATGGGGAGGTCGACGGTACTGGTCACGTGTGGAACTTGCAGAAAAAGGAGATGCTATTCATGCCTCGGGGGCACTCCATTGAATCGACCCCTCTTCGTACCGAATCTCAAAACGGATTGAAGGTCTTTATCACCTCGTCCTGAGAGATTGATGACGATGACGGAACTGCTGCTCATCCTTGGGGCTATCTTCATCACATGCGCTATTGCATGTGCAGGTTCCAAGGCGGGAATGATTCCTTCTAGACGGGTCAGCGCATGGAATCCCTTCACAGCTTCCCGGTCTGTGACAGCTACGTAGTGAACCCTGCCGGTCTCTTTCAGATATGAGTGTTCAGGCCCGACTCCGGGGTAGTCGAGGCCTGCAGAGATGGAGTGCGGAACGATGATTTGTCCATCGTCATCCTGAAGGACGTACTGCATAGACCCGTGAAGAACACCTGGATCACCTGCGACGAGCGAAGCTGCATGCTTCTTGGAGGCAAGGCCGAGACCTCCGGCTTCCACCCCGACGAGTTTCACTGAAAGTCCATCGTTGAGAAACGGATAGAAGATGCCAAGGGAGTTGCTCCCGCCGCCAACGCATGCGACGATGACATTGGGCAGTTTCCCCTCAGCCTCCAGGACTTGTTTCCTCGTTTCCTTGCCGATGACACTCTGGAAATCTCGAACAATCATCGGGTAAGGATGCATCCCCACGACAGAACCAATGATATAGAAAGTCGTCCGAACGTTGGTGACCCAATCGCGAATGGCTTCACTTGTCGCATCCTTCAATGTCTTACTGCCCGAGGAAACTTTTCGCACTTCCGCACCAAGCAACCGCATCCTGTCCACGTTCGGGGCCTGTCGAAGCATGTCTTCTTCACCCATATAGACGACGCACTGCAACCCAAACAGAGCGCATACTGTCGCAACGGCCACACCGTGTTGCCCAGCACCCGTCTCTGCGATGATCCGCTTCTTCCCCATCCGCCTGGCAATTAACACTTGCCCAATGGTGTTGTTGATCTTGTGGGCACCCGTATGACACAGATCCTCCCTCTTCAAGTAAATCTTTGCTCCCCCAAGTGATTCTGTGAGTCGCTGGGCATAATAAAGTGGAGTCGGACGACCAACATATCTTTCTAGGTAATACCGAAAGTCTTCCTGGAATCGCTTATCCGCTTTCAGCTTGAGATACTGCTTCTCCAACTCTTCGACTGCAGGGATGAGTGTCTCCGGAACATACTTTCCACCGTAGATTCCGAAATGACCTCGTGCGTCTGGTAAGCCTCGCCGGGCTGTTATCTTTCCTCGGTTCATGATCTAAGAATGCGTTATGGAAGGCTACTCTTGGCCTTCTGAATGAACTCTTTGACTTTCTTCAAATCCTTCTTGCCCGGGCGTTCCTCAACACCGCTGCAAACGTCGACGCCATAAGGATGGACGAGGCGCACAGCCTCGGCGACGTTGTCCGGATTCAGGCCGCCTGACAGAATCACTTTGCCGTACTTCGTCGCTCTCTGACCAATCTTCCAATCAAAGGTTCTTCCTGTCCCCCCAGTTTTTCCTCTGACAAAAGTGTCGAGGAGGAACGCCTCGACTGAGTAATCGCGGAGCTGTTCAACATCGAAACCTTTCTCAACCTGGAAGGCTTTGATAACGCTTGTCCCAAGCTCTTGCAATTCTCCGTCCGTCTGATTCCCATAAACTTGAAGTGAAGTCAGTCTGATGTGTTGGCAAACGGTGGTCACATCTCTCACAGTCGGATTGACGAATACGCCGATCCGGGCAACAGGTTTCGGCAACTGCGCCACAATATTTTGGACGGTTTCCGGTTCCACACATCGCGGACTTTGATTGTAGAAGATGAACCCCAAAGCGTCAGCACCGGATTCGACGCTGAAGAGAGCATCCTCTAGATTTGTAATGCCGCATATCTTGACGAAGAGTTCGCTCATCCTGTCTCCAGCGGTTCCAGAAGCTTCCGCAGTGCTTGTTCGCGGTTTTCGGCAAGCATCAACGTTTCGCCGATGAGAGCGCCACGATAACCAGCATCCCGTAGCCTCTGGAGATCTCCAGAACTCTTTATCCCGCTCTCGCTGATGGCAACAACTCCATCCGGGATGAGTGGCCTCATGCGGAAAGAAGTTTCAAGATCGAGGGTGAAATTGTTCAAGTCGCGGTTGTTCACTCCGATGATTTGGGCACCGGCACTCTTCGCTTTTTCGATCCCTTCGGCTTTGTGGCTTTCGACGATCGCAGCCATCCCAAGTTTCCCCGCCAACTCGACGAAGCCCTGAACGTCGCCTTCACTTAGAATTTCCGAGATGAGAAGAATTGCATCAGCTCCATAGGCGCGAGCCTCATGGATTTGGTACTCGTCGATGATGAAGTCCTTTCTCAGAACGGGCAGCGACACATTTTCCTTCACTTTTGTCAAATCCTCAAGACCCCCACCAAAGAACTCGCCATCCGTGAGCACCGAGATTGCAGAAGCTCCCCCCTGCTCATACTGGCGTGCAATTTTTCTGGGGTCAAAGTCTTCGCTTAGCAGACCTCGAGAGGGAGATCTCTTTTTCACTTCGGCGATACAAGCAAACCCTGAGGAAAAGATCCTGATGAAATTCCTGGGGGGTCCCGCACCCAACGCTCGATCGCGAACAGACTGAAGAGAACTGTGCTGCCTCGCGCGAGCTACTTGAGCGAGCTTTTTCTGGACGACGGTCTTCAGAAAGTCTTTTTGCACGCCGGGAGAGAAAGTCACCTTTGGGGAGCTTCTACGTTGCCAGAGGAAGTACTCTCGGGAATCTTCCTTACCTTGATCTGCCTCATCCTGCGATCGCTCTTTGTTGCGACAGTGAACGTGAGATTCTTGTGCGAGATGGTCTCATTAAGATCCGGGATGCGACCGGTGAGTTTGTAGAGAAATCCGCCGACGGTCTCATAGTCGGCATCCTCGGGAATGTCACATCCAAACCTCTCATTGAACTGGCTGATCGGAACCCGGGCATTTACGAGAAATGAGCCGTCCGCTGACGCTTCGACTTCCTTGAGGACTTCGTCGTACTCGTCATGAATCTCACCGACAATCTCCTCAAGAATGTCCTCCATCGTGATGATGCCTTCGGTTCCTCCGAACTCGTCAACAACAATCGCAAGGTGGATCTTCTTTAGTTGGAATTCGCGCATGAGCTGACTGATCTTTTTCGAGTTGGGGACAAAGTACGCGGGGCGAATGATGTCCTCCAAGACGATGAGGTCACGATTCTCGAGGAGCGTGATGAGGTCTTTCGTATAGATGATCCCGACGATGTGATCGATCGTGTCGACATACACAGGCATCCGAGAGTAACCCTCCTCAGTAACGACTTTGATGAGCCTCTCATGGGACGTCTTCATCTCGATGGCTACGACATCGGTTCGGGGGACCATCACTTCTTTCGCCCGCGTATCGGTGAACTCGAAGATCCTATCGATGAGTTCGTGCTCCACCTTGTCGATGACTCCACTCTTCCTCCCTTCATCTAGCATCAGCTTGAACTCTTCTTCAGAGATCCGCGGCTCAATGAAACTTGTACGGTCTTTGAAAGGCCGAAGTGCCAGATTTGTTGATCCACTGAGGAAGGATATGATGACGGAAGAGATTCTCAGAAGTCCTTTCAGTATTCTTGCTGAGAGAAGTGCAATCACCTCGGCATAGCGTAGCCCGAGAGATTTTGGAGCCAACTCGCCCACAACGAGGGTAAAATAGGACACGAGGACAATAACGATTCCCACAGCGACTGTTTCAGCAGAAGGTGCAAGGAACGGAATGCCTCCGAGCGCCGGCTTCAGGTATTTTATTGCAAGCACGCCGCTCAATGCCGAAGCTGCTGCTGGAAAAACGGTCATCCCTATCTGGACAATGGCGAAGAACCTGTCCGGATCGCTCAGGAGCTCTTTCACCGCCACGGCGTTCTTATTCTTTTGCTCAATGAGTTCCTGAATGCGAGTGCGCCGAAGCGAGATGACGGCGATTTCAGCAGCGGCAAAGAAAGCGCTGAGGAATATAAAGGTGACGATCACGAAAATGTCCAGCCAGAGGCTATCCATTGAGTCATCAACTCATCGATTAGTGGCTTCAACCAACTGCGCCAGTTTTGAACGCGCTGTTCCGCTGTCGATTGAATTCTCGGCAGTGGCGATTCCTTCTTTCACAGATGATGCAAGTCCACTGACATAAAGGGTCGCGGCGGCATTCAGAACAACAATATCTCGGTGAGGACCTCTTTTCCCTTCCAAAACGTCAAGAAGTATTCGAGCATTGGTCGCTGCGTCACCCCCCATGAGGTCGCTGGTCGACGCTTTGTGGATCCCCAGATCCGATGAATCCAGTGTATAAGTCCTTGCCTCTCCATTGCAAATTTCATTCACTTTTGTAGGACCACAAGTTGAAATCTCATCAAGTCCACCAGCTCCATGCACCACGAGGGCTCGTTCCGATCCCAGTGCTTTCAAGACACCCGCAATGAGCGAAGTCAGCTTCTCATCGTACACGCCGATAAGCTGGCGCGTCGCACCTGCTGGGTTTGTAAGTGGGCCAAGAATATTGAAAACCGTCCGGATCCCAAGCTCCCTCCTTATCGGAGCAGCATGTTTCATCGCCACATGCAATGACGGTGCGAAGAGGAAAGCCATCCCCACTTCGTCCAAACACTGCTCGACTTTCTCCACGGGGACCTCATCGACCTTTACACCCAGCGCTCTCAAAACGTCGGCACTTCCGCATCGACTTGATACGGCACGGTTTCCATGCTTCGCAACGATTGCACCCGCACCACATGCAACAAAGGCCGCGCCCGTAGAGACGTTGAAGCTCCCAGTTCCATCACCGCCTGTGCCACAGGTATCAACCACGACTGGGTGGTTCGTTCGTACCCTCGTTGCCTTCTCCCTCATAGCTTGAGCGCATCCAGTGATCTCGTCCATGGTCTCGCCTTTGAGACGTAGCGCGACGAGGAAGGCTGCGATCTGTGCCGGCGTCGCCTCGCCGGACATGATTTCGCTCATAGCCGCTCGCGCTTCTACTCGCGGCAAATCCTCTTTATTCGCCAGCCTCGCTATGACCTGCTGTATCATCTATCAGTTCAATTCAGACTAGTTCTGAACGCCCCCGCGTCGCCCAATTGTAACAAGACTGCGACTGAAATGCAAATGAACGGTGTCGAAGTGATCAGATCGCTGTCTTCCTGAGATCTCTGCTCAAGTATTCTCAGTGCTGTGGACCTAATATCGAACCTCTTCAAGAAACAGGCCTCTCGCTGGTGCAGCTGATCCGACTTTTGATCTGTCTTTGTTCAGGAGAATTGCATTGAATTCATCCATCGTCCGGTATCCGCGCCCAACGTCGAGCATCGTCCCAACGAGCGCACGGACCATGCCACGCACATAGTGATCCGCGCGGATCTGGAACACAAGATAACGATCCTCAGCTCTCCATCCCGCGCTGTTCACCGTGCACACGTAACTGTTCGTGCCAGAATCTGTTTTTGAAAACGCCTCAAAGTCGTGTCGACCCTGAATGAGCTCGGAAGCCCGATTCATTGCAGCCACGTCGAGAGCGTATGGGATGTACCAGCAATACTGCCTCGTTACTGCTTGCTTTGTCGCCGAGACAAAGTATTGATATCTTCGCTCGATTGCACTGTGCCGCGAGTGGAATTCTAGCGGGACCTCTTCAGCCGCGCGCACAACGATATCCTCGGGAATCGTAGCACTCAACGCACGCTGAATCTCCTTGACTGCCCACGCCCTCGTCGTTCGAAAGTTCGCCACCTGTCCTCTCGCGTGAACCCCGGCGTCTGTACGTCCTGAACCGATCACATTCACGTTCTCTTGCAGGAGCTGCTTGAGAGTATGCTCGAGTTCGCCCTGCACACTTCTCCCCTGCGCCTGGACTTGCCACCCGACAAATCCAGTCCCATCGTACTCGATCAGGAGTCTAATATTTCGTGTTAAGGAGGAAGGTTTCTCAGCCATCCCACATCTATGTAAAAAAAATGCCCCCGATGGAGTCGGAGGCGCTGCTGACGTGGAAGGTTTTTAGAAGGTCTTCCTGAGCGTCAGGACAACGCCCTCGGGGTGAAGATAGCTCCCAAGAAGTCCGGGTTGGACTTGCCAATCGTCGGCCAGCTCCTTGTTCTTACTTATGGCAACGCGCGCAGCGTTGATGGCGCTCGCGATGTGATTCACGATGATAGCCCCAACAACGAAGCGGACATTATTGAACACGTTGTCACTCTTCACTCGCAGGTCGCGGAATCGCAGCCGCGACTGGTCGTTGTCCCATTGCCAGAAGTACAATCCGTTCGGATCATAGACATCTATAACATCACGGTCCCGAAGTTTCTTCTCGTTGTAGTCATAGACGCTCGAAAAATTGCCGACGTTCACAAAGAATTGATCATCCTTTCCGTCGATGGTGGCGGAGGCATGGGCTACCGCAAACCTTCGAGCGTCGTTCTGGAGCCAATTGCCGTAAAGTTCGAAGGAGGCGAAAGTCAGCCAGAGTCCTGACTCTGCCATAAGGAAGTACTTGCCATTGTCAAACCCGCCTGCGTAGAGTTCTCCCATCCCAGGCAGAACCAGAGAGTAAACCACAGATCTAAACACGGACTTCTGATCTGGCGCAGACCCCTGAAGATCGATTCGAAGAGGAAGTGCTCGTGTCTCGACCACGTAGTGAGATTTCAGAAAATCATCCCGGAACAAGCGCTGCGCCTGGAGGCTGTGCCCGTCACCACCAAAGGCGGTGAGAGTTGAAGAGAGGAGGAATCCGATTGATGACAAGATGTATCCTGGAGTTGCCAGTCGATCCATTCTCATGCAGCCTCCTCGACGAATGATTTATCAGGAAGTCCGGTGCATACCTCTTCATCCGCGAATCCAACACAAAGCAAATCGTCCACTCCCGTGATTCTCACGTCCACGAGTTCATTCTCTTGAGCCGAGTGCTCCGGAATTCCAACGAGAGCATAATGGCTCGTGTGGCCGATGCGGCGGCCGCGTTCTACTGTTCCTTCCAAAAGAACCGAGACAGTGCGACCTACGAAGGCCTCAAGGAATTGTCGTCGCTTCTTTCCACTAAGAACTCGAAGCATCTCACTCCGTCTCGCGCGTGTAGCCGGGTCGACGTCGCCGGAGAGAGCAGCAGCAAACGTATTTGGTCGCTCAGAATACGTAAAGACATGAAGATACGACAAAGGAAGATCAACGAGGAATCGATGCGTCTCCTCAAAGTGAGACTTAGTTTCACCGGGGAACCCAACGATCACGTCAGCACCTATCCCAGCGTCTGGCATCTCCTCTCTGATCGCATAAACCAAGTCCCGATAGTACTGAGTGAGATACCGACGGCGCATCAATCTTAGTATGAAATCACTTCCCGACTGCAGAGGAATATGGAAGTGATGACAGATCTTCTCCGACTGGGAAATAAAGCGAATCATTTCCTGCGTCACTAGGTTTGGCTCGATTGAGCTGATCCGGACCCGATTGAGAGCTTCGACCGCGTCGAGTTGTTTCAGAAGACACATGAGATCAGTACCGATCTTCCTACCGTAGTCTCCCACATTCACTCCCGTGAGGACGATTTCCCTGTAACCACGGTTCACGAGTTCACGAGCCTGCTCAAGTGTCGCTTCGACCGACTGACTTCGACTAGCGCCACGAGCGAGCGGGATTGTACAGAAAGAGCAATGGTAGTCACATCCATCCTGCACCTTCAGAAATGCACGTGTCCGATCTGCAGATCCGCTCGAGAAGGCTGGCCCAAAGTCGGTGGATTCATGAATCAAGCCCCGGACGACTCTTGCCGAGCTCTGTTTCTGGAAGCCTTCAACATACTCAAAGAGATTGAACTTTTCTCTGGAGCCAAGGACAAAGTCCACCCCTTCAATCGCGGCAATCTCCTCAGCCTGCAGTTGTGCATAGCAACCGACGACGATCGTGCAAGAAGCCGGAGAGATACGAAGGGCTCTACGGACGAGCTGTCGGCATTCACGATCCGCGCGCTCCGTCACGGTACACGTATTCAACACGAACACGTCGGTAGGCTCGCCGAATTCAACGACCCGAAAACCTCTCTCGATGAACTGGTTGCTCAACGCAGCCGTCTCCGCATAATTCAGCTTGCAGCCCAACGTATGAAATGCCACTCGTTTCAATTGATTATCTCGCAGAAGATTTCATCGTCAAACAAAAAGAGTTGAGACTTGCTCAACTCTTTAGCAATCGTGTCAATCGATATCCAAGTAAGTGATCTCTTACTGCTGCGGCGCCGGAGGCTGATCTGCAGCTTTTTCCGGCTCCTTTGAGGCTTCCGTCGTCCCTTTCTCAGGTGTCGCGGGCTTCGGCTCTTGTGAGCTTACGCTAGCCACATCTTTGATGGTCATGGGCGCCAACTTATGCTGACTAACGTACTGATCAACGAGCTTCTGCTCTTTGCCACGCAGGTACTCCACCACAGAGAGAACAATCTTCTTACTGTCTTTGTCAAAATCGATGACCTTCAGCGGGAGAGTATCACCAACATGGAATGAGTCAGCGAAATTCTTCACTGGCGTCATCGAAAGTTGGGATGCAGGGATGAAGCCATCCACGCCGAGGGGTAGCTCAACAATGACTCCCTTTTCGATGATCCGAACGACCTTCCCCTCTGCTTCGGCTCCCACTTTGTACGTTGTAGAAAAAACATCCCAGGGATTCTCTTTGATCTGTTTGTGCCCGAGAGAGATGCGGCGCTGGTCCACATCGATTCCAAGAATGACAACTTCGATGCTGTCTCCCTTCTTCACCACCTCACCCGGGTGCCGGATCTTCTTCGTCCAAGAAAGGTCCGAGATGTGAACGAGCCCGTCAACGCCTTCTTCAAGCTCGACGAAGACGCCGAAGTTCGTGATGTTCCGCACGATGCCAGTGTGTTTCGAACCGACGGGGTATTTCTGAAGGAGAGACAGCCATGGATCAGGCTCTAGTTGTTTGATCCCCAGCGAGATCTTTTTCTGCTCTTTGTCGATGTTGAGGATTACCGCGTCGATCATCTGACCCATCGACACGACCTGCGAGGGATGTTTGATGTGTTGTGTCCAACTCATCTCGGAAATGTGGATGAGGCCTTCGATTCCTTTTTCAACCTCGATGAACGCACCATAATCTGCAAGGGAGACAACTTTGCCCGTGACTATCTGCCCAACCTGGTACTTCTCCTGAATATTCTCCCACGGATGAGGCTGGAGCTGTTTCAGGCCGAGGGAGATTCGCTTCTTCACCTCGTCGAAATCCAGCACGACGACGTTGAGCGTCTGGTCGAGCTTCACAATTTCGGATGGATGATTCACCCGGCCCCACGAAAGGTCGGTGATGTGAACAAGACCATCGACGCCTCCAAGGTCAACGAAAACTCCGAAGTCAGTGATGGCTTTCGCCGTTCCTTCAAGAATCTGTCCTTTCTCAAGGCTCTCAAGGATGGACTTGCGTTGGTCGGCCATTTCCGCTTCAACGAGAGCTTTGTGACTTACAACCACATTTTCGGATGGATGATTCACTTTGACAACCTTCAAGTCCAGTGTCTGACCGATGAAGGCGTCAAAGTCGCGGACCGGCTTTACGTCGATTTGTGATCCGGGAAGAAACGCATCTATACCCATGAGGTCGACAACGAGTCCCCCCTTAATTCGTCGCAAGCACCGTCCCTGGAGAACCTCTCCCGTCTCGTACGATTTGGTGATGCGTTCCCAAATTCTCATAAAGTCCGCGCGCTTCCGCGATAGAAGGAGACGGCCATCTTTATCTTCGATCCGCTCAATGAAGACTTCCACTTCATCGCCGATGTGCAAGTCGTTCACGCTCGTGAACTCGCTCTTTGGCACAACGCCTTCAGACTTGAATCCGATGTCGATTGAGATTTCCGAATCGCCGATGGCTGCAATCCGTCCCTTTACGAGCTCGCCTTCCTGGATCTTTCCAAGCGTGCCTTCGTACAGCCTTGCCAGTTCCCGATATTGCTCATCGGAGTATTCTCTCTCCTCGCTGTCTTTCCCGTTACCCGCATTATTGGCGTCAACTTGGGTCTTGACGGCTCCCTCTTCTCCCTGAGATCCTATTTCCATCCATCCTCCCTTTAGTGGTACATATA
>JBAWAH010000006.1:0-52217 GCA_049589195.1 Bacteroidota bacterium
GTCTCGTAGGTCTCATCTGCAGGCCCCGTCGTGAACCGATAAAGGATACTGTACGATTGATCATCCGAGTTTTCCGCAGCAAACAGATTGAGGTTCGTAAGCACCATCGAGACAGTGTCAGGTTGAACCCCTCCCCCGCTCACGATCAATTGAAAGAGTTCGATTGAGAGATTTCGGGCCGTGGAAGAGATCGTCGCTGTCGGCGGAATGAATTCGATCAGATCGGCTGGGCGCAACTCCGGAAACGATCCTGCCTCTGAGAAGTAGGTAGTTGGATCGGCGCGATGACCTGTATAGAAATGCCAGAGGGAGAATTCTGGAAACTCGCGAACGAAATCTGTTCCCGTCTCCCGGAGCGATGCGTCGATGGCCTGCAGGCTTGGCATCGAGCTCAAGTACTCCCAACTTCGCCTCATTCTGTCTCGACCAAACCGCTTTTCGATGAATTTCCCCCAGATCGCTCGACCGTATTCGATATAGCCGTTCGACACGTTGAACGGAATCCCCGTGTTTCTGAAATACAATGAAAGATACTGGATGTAATCGTTTACGCCCGGATATACAACGTCTTCCATCCACGTGGATGTCAGCTCATAGTAGTACACGTCATTCTGCCAAAAGCCGTAGTTGCCCACCTGGATTGCGTGATGGAATTCGTGCGCTACGGTCACTCTTAACGCTTGTAGCCCATGTGTGTAGTACCCAATGAAGTCATTGTCGATCTCGAGGTACGACATATAAGTCGGGTTCGGCCTCTGAGAATCGAGGACGTCTTCTGGATTGAAGATCGTCTGGCCATAAAGGCTCCCCCCCAACTCCATGACATAGACATCGTACTCATTTCCTCCTCCTGCGCCTTGATCCGGCGGTGGACTTGGATATCCGAGTATCCTCGTTTCGACATCCCACACGTGGTCGAGAATCGCTGCGACGGAGTCGACGTAGGCCCTGGCGCTATTCGGCAGCCGAAGGTCGGCGTTGTCGATCAATGCTGGGGTGTTTCTCCCTGTGGTGTCATAATGGATACGAAAGTGCCCGCTCGGGCTGAGAACGCTTGCCTGCAGTGTCGGTCGGGCGAGTAACGACTTAATCACAGCCTGTTCTTCCGCGGAAAAAAGGTTCCAGTACTGCCTTATCTCTGACTGAAACCGGAAACCGCATTTCTCCTTGATCGGAGTTGGACCCTCTGCTGTTCCGGAGAGAACCTGCTTGATGTGCAGGAAAACCGAATCGGCTTGCCTTCTATCTCCAACCAATTGATTCGGTGCAGGCTGATCGACGCTCTGAGTAATCGCTCGCAGTGGCAGGGTAAGGAAGAGAACCAACGCGACAAGTGCCTGCGACAGACCAACAGGGGAGCTTGTTGAGATGAAACGTTTGGCTAAAATGCCTGCAATTCCATCTCTAGCGGACGCGGCTGTTCCACACCCCTTCACACCTCGCCTCTATGTTCGAGACGCAGCTGTCGCCTTCTCATGGCCGCTTCGTAGCGCCGAATCTCCTCAGGTGTTTCGGGGACTATTGGGGAACAAGGAATAGGGCGCCGCTTCTTATCAATCGCGACGAATGTAAGATAGGCTGAATTCGCGTGCTTCACTTCACCTGTAAGAAGGTCTTCAGACATTACCTTCACGCCGACTTCCATCGACGTGTGGAACACTCGATTCACTGATGCGCGAAGAACAACCACTTCACCGATGTTGATGGGATGAAGAAATTTCAGCTCGTCAACGGAGGCAGTGACTGCAATTCGATTGCAGTGGCGCGACGCAGCAACCGAAGCGGCAATGTCAAGCCATAACATGAGCTTGCCGCCATGGAGAGTGCCCAAGGCATTCGCATCGTTCGGGAAGACGATCTCAGTCATCTCGACCTGAGATTCTCTGACGTGCTTTGCGCTCCTGCCTGACCATCTTGCGCGATCCTTTTCCCTTCCAGGCCTCCTCACTTCACCTCCGACTGCGTTTTCGATTTCTCCAACGGACCAGTGCCTTCTGCTTTGGTATCCGATCGCCCCTGCAGATTCGAGTCGATTTGATCCCTTAGACTTCTCGCTCTGTCCAGCAATGGACTGCTTGGGTATCTCTCAAAGAACTTGTCGATTTCTTTCTTCGCGTCTGAATACTTTTTCCGCGCGATGAGAGCCTCCACTTCACCGATCAGCGCAGGCGGAGCGTAGTCGCTGTCGTGATACTTCTCAAGAACAAAATCGAATTGACGCTCAGCCGATCGGTAATACTCCATGCGCATATATATGACCCCTGCATCGTACTCCTTCTTCGCGAGCTTTGAATTCAACTCTCTGATTTTTTCCTCAGCCTGAGGAACGAGAGAGTTTGTCGGATGATACTCAATGAATGATTGAAAAGCATCGAGCGCTTTAAGGGTATACTTCTGATCGAGATCCGAACTTGGAGACAGCTCATAATAGCACATCGCGATCTGGAAGCGTGCCTCGGCAACAAGCTTGCTTGTGGACATCGTGTTGATCAGGGTCTCGTATTCAGAAGCGGCAAGAATGAATTGGTCTCGATGAAAGTAACTCTGCGCAAGAAAGAACTGGGCGCTGTCGGCAACACGACTACCCGGATATTGAAGCGTGATCACCCGAAAATCTTCAATCGCGTCAAGATAATTACCGTCATCGAACTTCTTCTTGGCTACTTCATACCGATCTTCAGCATTGAGACTCTCCAACTCTTTGCTGGAATGGCATCCGGCGTCAATAAGGAAGATGAAGGTGATTAACGCAAAGATCGTCTTTTGAATCATGCTAAGAAAAAAGTCATTAACTACGAACGGTGAAAAATAGGTAGACCACTACCGCAGAAGCTCCGATGATGATTGCCGGCTCAAGCACGTTCTCGAAGAAATCCGTCCCAGGTGGCTCACCATGCGTAAAAGATATTGAGGAGTTCTCCAGCTGTGCGACATCACTCACATCGACCGTGTCTTTGTGTGCTCTTGAAGCAGCACCCACGAAGAGAATCTCATTCTGGACGTTTCGTACGTTCGCGGAGACGGTGGTACTGATGGTGCGCTCGGTCCTTCTCTTCCCAAGAAATCCTTCCCTGAACACATCCCCGTACCGAACCTTCATCTCGACGATCCCAAGATCGATCGTGGCTCCTTTGCGTTCTCCACCCGATGAGGGAAGAGAGACACTGTAGTTCAGCTTTGTCAAAGCTTCGACAATTGTGTTGCGAGCTACCCAGGAGGTATCTTGAGACCGCACGTTGACCACAACGTTTCGCCCGAGTCCATCGCCCGACTTCTGAACGAGTTCCGCTGCAAGAGACGACAACTCAGTCTGGAAAACTTCCAAGTTGGTCTTGACGGGTAAGTCGCTTTGATCGCCCCCCGCAGCATGTGTATCCGGCGACAGTATAAAAAACAAAAAAATCAACCCCACAAGAGTTGAATGAGCGAACCTGTCGTGTCGAGGCACGGACATCATCAATTGCCATCTCCACCCGGACCGACGCAGCTTGATATTTCAACCATAGATACCCCGAAGCAGAAGCGTTCGCGCAACCTTATCAATGGCAATAACATACGCGCCGACCCGAAGCGATACTTTGTACTTTTCAGACGCGGCATAGACAGAATCAAAGGCCGCTTTCATCATGCGGTCGAGTCGACGATTCACGCGATCCAGGGACCAGAAATACCCAACGCGATCCTGAACCCACTCGAAGTATGATACCGTGACCCCTCCTGCATTCGCGAGGATATCGGGAATGACCAGGATCCCCTTTTTTAGCAGAATTGGGTCAGCCGTTGCTGCGGTTGGACCATTCGCTCCCTCACAGATGATCTTCGCCTTTATGCGCGGCGCGTTTCTCGCGGTGATCTGATTCTCCCGAGCCGCTGGAACGAGCACGTCGCAGGGAAGCTCGAGCAACTCGGAGGAGGAAATCTTCTGCGCAAAGGGGAAACCCCCGAGGTTCTTATTCTTCTCGATGTAGTCGAGCGCTTTGCCCACATCGATCCCCTTCGCGTCGTGGTAGGCACCTGTTATGTCGCTGATGCCGATGATCTTACAGCCCTGCTCTCTGAGCAATCGTGCTGTTACGGATCCAACATTCCCGAAACCCTGGATGACAACCGTTGCGTTCTTGGGCTTCATGCCGATCTTTTCCATGGCGGCGAGCGTCACCACCATGCAACCACGTCCTGTTGCCTCCCTCCTTCCAAGCGATCCCCCGATGATCAACGGCTTTCCCGTCACCACGGCGGTCTCGGTCTTCTTGACGTGCATGCTGTACGTGTCCATGATCCACGCCATGATCTGCTCATTCGTGTTCATGTCGGGACCGGGGATATCGCGCTCGGGTCCAAGGATATCGAGGAGGTTCGCAGTATAACGGCGAGTGATCTTTTCTAGCTCAACAATGGTCAGTTTTGAAGGGTCACATTTCACTCCACCCTTTGCCCCACCGAAGGGGATATTAACGACTGCACACTTCCAAGTCATCCAAGCAGCAAGCGCTTTAATCTCATCAAGAGTGATATCCGGCGCAAAACGGATCCCCCCCTTTGACGGCCCGAGAATGTCATTGTGGATGACCCGATAGCCCTCGAAGATCTCGATATCCCCATTGTCCATCTGGATTGGGATTGAAACGATGATCTGCTTGACTGGGGTTTTGAGATACTCGTAGACACCGCGCTGGATGCCGAGAATCTCAGCTGCCCGATCAAAGCGGCTCATCATTGACTGGAGCGCGTTCTCCTTCTCAAGGATAGGCGCCGGCTCCTGATAGACTAGAGTCTCTTCACTCCCCATAGAGTTCTATCGCTGATGCATTGTTGATCATGTGAGACTTCGGTTAGGATTAGATTCCCCCCATCGCAAGTCTTTCGAGGCGTTCAATCCGACCCTCGATCGGCGGGTGTGTTGAGAACAGTGAGAGGATCCCTCCACCCCGGAGCGGGTTCACGATGAAGAGGTGCGCTGAGGCAGGGCTCGCTTGCTCCATCGGGATGCGTTCGACACCCCGCTCAAGTTTACGGAGAGCATTGGCAAGTGAAAGAGGTTTATGGGATATTCTCGATCCGCCCTCATCTGCCGCATACTCGCGTGAACGGGAGATCGCCAACTGAATAAGGACTGCCGCAAGAGGCGCCACGATGATGAGAAAGAGTTCACCCAAACCACTCGAGCCCCGGCGGTCATCACGGCTTCCACCAAAGAACATCATCGACCACCCCGCCATGCGCGCCAGAAAAGTGACTGTTCCTACCATCGTCGCGACAATCGTTCCCGTGAGGATATCTCGATGCTTCACATGCGCAAGCTCGTGTCCGAGAACGCCTTCGAGCTCATCCTCACTCAGGAGTTTCAGTATACCCTGTGTTACCGCCACGCTCGCATGGGCAGGGTTCCTGCCAGTGGCAAACGCGTTCGGCGTCTCATTCGGAATGATGAAAACTCTCGGCATAGGCAATTCGGCCTGGGCCGTGAGCGTCCGGAGAATTGCGTACACCCGCGGTTCGTCAGATTCAGTGACTTCCTTCGCCCGATACATCGCGAGAACGATCTTGTCGGAGAACCAATACGTGATGAAGTTAATCGCGACGGATAGAATGAGTGCTAGCGTCATCCCTTGAGTCCCACCAAGCATCTGACCAACGAGCAAGAATATTACCATGATTAAGGTCATCAACAAGACCGTTTTCATCGTGTTCATCATCTACTCCACAGAAATGGAATGGAATTCTGCCTCATTTGTTCAAAATCCATCACAAATATAAGGATTTCTCCGGTCAGTTACAAACCGCGAACGGCAGGCAGGTCGATGCAGCTATTTCGAGCTAGATTCCAGGATCCTCTTCAACTGATGCTCAACAAGGTCCGGATCCTCATCAAGGAAATGCCGAGAGAGTCTCCGAGCACGGCGCACTTCATTCGTATCGATCTCAGCCATGACAAGGTCCTCATCAAAGAGTTTCGCCGCTGCAACGACATCTCCGCTCGGACCGATCACTTCAGAGCCACCCCAAAAGTTTACTCCGTCCTCATATCCGACTCGATTGCAGAAGACGAGATACGTGCTCAGCAGTCGCGCATATGCCTTGTGGTTTTCAGTGTTCACCTGTGCAATCGTCAGCTTGTCATCGTCCCCGCCAAGGCGAGTCGGGCTCGCCGCAATGCCGATAATCACCTGGGCTCCCCCGAGTGCTAGCAAGTACGGCAACGAGATGTGCCATAAGTCCTCGCAGATCAGCACACCCAAGCGACCCCAGCGCGTATCGAACGGGTCAAGTGAGCGCCCCTGGTTGAAGTATCGCATCTCTTCAAACATACCGTATGTGGGCGGGTAAATCTTTCGATGAGTATGAGCGATCTTGCCACCTTCGAGATAGAAGGCGGAATTGAAGATCCCAAAGTCCTTACTCTCTTCAATGCCTCCGAGAAGAATGGAGATTGACTTGCTCTTGAGTTTCAATTCCTTTAGCAACGGGGATAACTGCGGATCGATTGCAGCATCCCAGTTGATATCGCGAACCGTGTATCCAGTGACGCTCAGTTCGGGAAAGACCACGAGGTTCGCTCCCAGGCGCTTCGCCCTGTCAACAAAGGTCAGATGGTGTTTCACATTCTTCTTCACGTCACCGAGGACAGAATCAACTTGGGCAAGAGCAATTTTGAATTTCATAAGCTCACCACGACTGTTTGATGGGCGAACGCTTTCTTCCGGTTCAAAAGAGCGAGCAAATAGTTCTGCATCGCATGACATTCGACAGCAAATGGAATGAAACCAAGGAACCCGAGGAGGGGCATTTCAAAAACCTTCGGCCCCGCCCAAGAGAATGGAAGATTGTATATCCACTTGGCCTCGGCCCAATAGTTCCAGAATTCCCAAAGGAACCCGCATACCACTCCCGACAGAGCCAAACTCAAGAGTTGCTTTAGTTCTCCGACTTCGAAGTGGTGGAAGAGAGATCTTCCGCCAAGCAAGAGATTGATCGGTTCGAGCATGAGTGCGAACCCAAGCCAGACAAACACGATAAGGTACCTGGCAACGGAGTAAGAAATAATCGCTGGAAGAGAAAGACACAGAAAACCGAGAGTCATGCAGAGGTAGAGTACCCCGGGTGAAAACCTCTTCGGTTTCATCCTGAATTTCTGAAAGAGGGGCTGCAGAAGATCGGATGTTTCGAGAACTGCCGGAAAGATCGTCGCAAACGACCAAGCATATCCAATTGCCCGGGCGATGAGGTTTTGTGGAAGCCCAACATAAACCCAGTTCTGCATATGAAGGTTGTAAAGCTCAAAAAGCAGCCAGCACAAAACCGACCACGGAAGCATCACCAAGAATTCCTTCGGGCGATTTCGGATAAGAGACTCACGATGAGTCATGTAATTCAACCCATCCACGAACAAAATGTAGCCGGACCAAGCGAGCGGAGTGAAGTAGATTGGCACAACAGAAAACCGAAGGAAAAGGAGAAGCTCGCTGATCACAATAACCGTGAGACCGAGGAAGCCATAGAGTGGGAAAGCAGTCTTCTTGTCATTCATGTCGCACACCAATCAAAGCACGTTATTCGACAACTACCTTGTCAGAGATCTCGTTCCGGTCATCCGCGCGTTTGGGAAATGCGTCCGCCAGGATTTTTCCCACTAACTCGATGCCGTGGACGATCCCTTCACGATACTTCCCCTTTTTGAACTCTGCTCTCATTGAATCAGCAACTCGGTCCCACGTTCCTTCCGGAACCCTTCGATGAATCCCCTCATCTGCAATGATGTGGAATTTCCGCTCGCTGAGGAGGAGGATGAAAAGGACTCCCGTTCTATCTTTTGTCTTCGAGAGCTTGAGATGGTGAAATTCTCTGATTGCCATTTTCTCAAGCGGCAGTCGCTTTTCACCGAGGTGCCTCCGCTCGCGCACAACTACTTTGATCTCTCCGCTCGTGGAAAGCTCGACTCTATGAATTGCACTCGAGATCGCATCTCGATCTTCTGCGGAGAGAACATGATCAATGAATTTCCTTCTTGTCACCTGCATGACGAGTTCCCTATTCCGAGAGGTCGATCATTCTCACATCTTTCACATACGGCACGCTTTTCGCTTCCTTCAAATCCTTCAGTCTACGGAGCTTCTGTTCAATCCTGCCCAAGCTTTTTTCAATCGTGGCCAGCTGCTTTTTGAATTGAATCGCAGAGCGATCTTTCTTTAACGCTTCGACCCTTTCACGGAGACGCATGACAGGCACGTCGAGCTCAGCGGTCACTGAGACAACAAGCTCCTGAATTGCTTGCAGTCGTTTCTCACTGATCTCGATTTCTTCAAGCCGTCTCTTGAGGTCACGTCGTTCCAAGACGTTGAGAAGAGTCTTCGGCAGAACGGGACTCAGAATTTCTTCTTTGACGAGATAATCTTCGACCCCGAGCTTCATTACCTCAAGGACAAGATCAAATTCACGGTTCGCTGTAAGAAAAACGATTGGGATCTTCACCTCTTTCGCATTGAGTTTTCTTGTAACTTCAAATCCCGTCTCGCCCGGGAGAAAATAGTCCATGAGGATAACGTCGAAGCTGTCGTCGTCCTCGATTGCCTCCATGCCGGTTTCTCCATCCGGTTTCCAAGTGACGACGAATTTTGCCTCATTGTCCTTCTGAAGATAGAGAGACACAAGTTTTGCAAACTCTGCGTTATCTTCGATCAGGAGAACGCTAATCTCTTTGTCTGCCATTGATCTATCCGTTGGGGTGGGTGCTCAGTTCGGGGCCTGAGATCCCAGCTTAATCACTTTGGAAGGGTAAAGAAGAATGTTGCTCCTTCACCTGCTTTTGATTCCACCCAAATCCTGCCTTGGTGCAAATCGATGATCTTCTGAACAATCGTGAGGCCAACTCCCGTCCCGCCATAATCTTCTGACCTGTGCAATCGCTGAAAGATACCAAAGATCTTCTCGAAATACTGGGGTTCAATGCCGATACCGTTGTCCTGCACGAAAAACCGGTGATCTCGCGGTTCATCCACATACCCAATGACGATCTTGGGAACTGGCTTATCGTTGAACTTGATCGCGTTTGAGATGAGGTTTCGGAAAACCAATTTCAATTGGCTCTCGTTGCAGGTGATCGTCGGCATTGGCTCTTGAATGACGAGGTAAACGTTCTTCTCACGGAGCCTGAACTCAAGATCGCTCTTTACTTCCTCAATCAGCTTTCCTATTTGAATCGGCTGGAAACTCTCGGTGACCCGACTCAGCCGAGTGAGCGCGAGCAGATCATCGATGAATATCTTCATTCGGTTTGCTGAGTTGATCATTGACTTGAGATAATCAACCCCCGTCGAGCCCAGCTCTTTCTGGAAGTCACTTTGCAGGATCTTCCCGTAGCCTTCAATCGTGACAAGAGGTTCCTTCAAGTCGTGAGAGACGACATAGGTGAAATCATCGAGTTCTTTGTTCCGCCGCTCAATCTCAAGCGATTTCGCAAGCGTCTCCTGGTACAGATGCTCGATCTGTCGGCTGCGAGCTTCAAGCTCCTCTGCCAGATGTTTCCGCTCAGAGATATCGCGCGCAATGTTCAGCATTGCGATCGGCTCACCGCGAGTGTTCTGCAAGAGAGTTGTGTTCAGACTGACGGCAATTCTTTTTTTTCCTTTGGTCACCCAGTTCATGTCAAAGTCATGGAGAAAGCTCTTCGTTCGGAGTTCAGAGATCCAGAGCACGAACCTTGACATTTCTTCTTCCAGCAACCATGGGTACGGGAACTCCATGCCAAACGCTTCCCTTCGGCTGTAACCGGTCGTTCTCTCGAACTCCCGGTTTACCTGAAGAACTTTCCCGTGGAGGTCCGTGATGACGAGGGCGTCACCCATCGTTGCAAGGATATCACTGACAATCCGCTCGGCCTCGCCAAGCTCCTCGTGAAGCAGCCTTCTCTCGGTGATGTCGCGATGAAATGTGAGGAGGCACGCCTTCCCCTCATAAAGGACCGGGCTCCCGTAGACCTCCACATTCATTTTCTTCTTGTCGCTCTGCATACCGGTGAATTCGTAACGACTCGGGGTCCGCTGATCGAGTTCATGCTGCTGAAACCAATGGAGAACATCCTCTCTTTGCTCTTCGCTCACTATTTCAAAAATTGACTTGTTCAGGAGATCGGTGTCCTTTTGATAGCCGTAGAGTCTCGCGAATGCTCGGTTGGTGTAAAGGAATTTGCCTTTGCACGTAACCGCAGCACCATCGGGGGACGCGTCAATGAGCGAGCGATACTTCTCCTCCGATTCCTTGAGCTTGCGCTCCAGTGCCTTTCTCTCGGTAACGTCGCGCAAGATCCCACGGTACGCAATGATCTCGCCCCGTTCATTTCGAATTGGCGTGCTCGTCTCGACAACATCCATGATCTCGCCGTTCTTCTTCTTTAAACGAAGTTCATAGTCCATCGCATATCCGTTCCGAGCAATCTTCTTGCGAAACCGCTTGCGGTCTTCTGGGTCCACATACAGCATCCCGGGGATGTTCACCCCCATCATTTCGCTTTTGTCTTCAAAACCAAATGCTTCCACTCCAGCCTGATTAACGTCAATGAATGTCCCGTCAACGCTGGTGATGAAGACAATGTCCCTCGAAGTCTCGAATAGTCCGTGGTACATCCGTTCTGAGTGCTCGAGTTGTTCGCGGAGACCTCTCTCATGCGTGATGTCTCTAATCATCGACGCAGCGCCGGTGATCTCGCCCTTGTCACCATGAATCGGCGAGAACGTGGCAGCAAGCCAAATCCGCGTCCCATCCCTTTTGATTCCCTGGAACTCAACGTCACGGATCACTTCTCCGTTGCTGAGGACTCTTCTCAGACCTTCTCGCCATTTCTTCAGATCTCTCTTAGGGATCGTCATCCTGAGACTCTTCCCCAAAACCTCCCTGGCTTTGTAGCCGTAGATTTTCTCTGCCCCTCGATTCCATGACGTGACTCGGCCACACCCGTCGAACGTCACAACACCGTCTCCGAGGTCTTTTATCAGGCCGTCCAAAATGGGAAGGCAAGTACCGTCTTTCTTCTTGCTCCCTTGCTTCCTCCTGACAGCTGCGAATTGCTTATTGCTCATTTGAATAAGGACAACCTTTGCTTAAAAGGAACGCTGGACTAATTTTGCCACCTCTCGAATTTTCTTGATCAGAATAGAAAACGTTTCTGGCTTGAGCGACTGAAATCCATCCGAAAGCGCAAGCTCCGGGTTTTGATGCACCTCAATCATTAACCCATCGGCTCCGGCCATGATCGCGGCGAGAGACATTGGGGTTACCAATTCCCACGCTCCGGTCCCGTGACTGGGGTCGACGAGGATGGGCAAGTGAGACAGCTTCTTGACAACCGGGATCGCGTTGAGGTCAAGCGTGTTCCGAGTTGAAGTTTCAAACGTCCTGATCCCTCGCTCACAGAGGATGACATCATAATTCCCCTTTGAGACAATGTACTCAGCAGCCATCAGAAGCTCTTCCACTGTCGCCGCAAAACCGCGCTTCAGGAGCACCGGTTTCTTGTAGTCACCGATCCGCTCCAGCAAGGAGAAATTGTGCATGTTCCGAGCACCCACCTGGAGAATATCGGCATGCTCTGCTACGATGGGCAACGTCTCGGTATCTTTTGCTTCCGTCACGACGAAAAGGCCATATTGGTTCGCAGCCTCCCGAAGATATTCGAGTCCCTCTACCTTCAGACCCTGGAAGGAATAGGGAGAGGTTCGGGGTTTAAATGCACCGCCACGAAGTAACTTTACACCTTGCTCTTTGAGGATATGAGCGAGTTCGAGGATTTGTTCTCTACTCTCGACTGAACATGGCCCAGCAACAATCGCCAGTTCTTTCCCTCCGATCTCCACCGGGGTGCGAGTTCCATCAGCTATGCGGACAACTGTGTTTTCAGGTTTGACATCGCGACTAACGAGCTTGTATGGCTTGGAGACGGGGATGGCCTCAATCACGCCTCCCAGATTCAAAAAGTTTTCCGGGTCAACCTCACCCGGGTTTCCAGTGATGCCTATGGCCACACGTTGGACACCCGGTATTTCGTGAGGCAGATAACCCAAAGATCTGACCTTCGCCTTGACTCTTTCTATTTCATCCCTTGAGGCATCAAGCCTCATGACAATCAGCATGTATCAATCGCCTTGAAGAAATGTCTGGTTTGCATCCGTTACCAGCTTCCACTCGCACCTCCACCACCAAATGATCCACCTCCGCCGAACGAGCCTCCCCCGAAGGATCCTCCTCCGAACGATCCTCCGCCAGAATCACCACCCCACCCTCCCACGCCGCGAGTCCACGTCGGAGTGTACGCCCACCCCCTCGAGCCACCAACGTATCGGTTCACCCGGCTCAACCGCGCAAGAAGAATGACGATGGGTAGACCGAAAACCAGAAACGGGAGGATCCACATGAACCGACTCCCTCCCTGATCCTTCTTGGAGGAACTGAGAGCTACTTCTTCTCCTCTCACTATCCCCATGATCGTTGCAACACCTTGCGAGATTCCACCGTAGTAGTCACTCTCACGGAATCGAGGTCGGATGACATCACGAATCACGGAAGCCGCCAGAGCATCTGTCAGCCTGCTCTCAAGTCCGTACCCCACCTCGATGCGCACCAACTTGTCCTCCTTCACGACAAGGAGGATCACGCCGTTATCCTGTTTCGCTCGACCGATCTTGTTCTTCTCTGCTATACGCATGGAGAAATCCTCGATGTTCTCACCCCGCAGAGTCGGAATGACCAGAACAGCGATCTGGATTGAGGTCGAATCTTCAAATGCAAGAAGCTGAGACTCTAAGGTCTCTCGTTCGCCGGAAGTGAGCGTACCGGTGAGATCGGTGACGTGAACCCTCAGAACTGGAACCTCGAGGGGTTGGGCATCCAGGGGCTTAACAACGCAGAGAAGCAAAAAGAACACAAGAACTTGGAAGCACTTCATGCAATCAGAATTTCACCTTTGGCGCTTCCTCTGCAGTCGGGGCAGCGGCGAAGTATGCTTTTGTCCTGAAACCACCAAAGCTGGCTACCATCGAGATGGGGAAGCGCCTCACCTTAGTGTTGTACTGCTGCACGACCTCATTGAAGCGCCTTCTTTCAACTGCGATGCGATTCTCCGTTCCTTCGAGTTGCGACTGCAAAGTAAGGAAATTTTCGTTGGATTTCAAACTTGGATAATTTTCTGCGACTGCGAGCAACCTGCTCAGCGCCGAACCGAGTTCGCCCTGCACCTGATCGAATCTTTTTAAAGCATCGGGGTCGTTCAACACTTCTGGGGTCACGGTGAGCTGCCCGACTCTAGACCTCGCCTCCGTGACCTTTATGAACACCTCTTGCTCTTGCCTCGCATATCCCCTCACCGTCTCGATCAGGTTCGGAATGAGGTCCAAGCGCCGCTGATACTGGTTCTGAACCTGACTCCAGGCCTGGGAAACTTCCTCGTCGAGTGCGACGAGCGAGTTATAAGCACCGATTCCCCATGTTACAACGCTAATTGATATCGCTAGAATTAAAACAATGATACTTATGGCAATTATCAGTCCTTTTCTCATGGCTTTACGATCCTGGAGAGATGTGGTTGAATTATGTTGATCTCAGAAGATCGACTCTCGAAATCTCCGCGACCGCTCTCTTACTGAAGCTACTACTCGTTCACCCTCCGATCCAGATAAGACAGAAGGTTGCCAGTCTTTGACGTGAATTGGGACGACTGAGATCCTTCTGACACTATGACCTAGCTCAACTTTGAGGACAGCAGTGTCGTACGTGCTCCTGCTGTTTCCGCCGAACAGGAAATTCCCGAGTGAATAGGCGATGACAGCGTTCTTATATTTCTCGACTCCTTGGAGGACGTGTGGATGGTGCCCGACCACGAGGTCCGCGCCCGAATCCACGAGAGTGTGCGCGAGGATGATCTGCCATTCTTGAGGGTAAAGCGCTTTCTCTGTTCCCCAATGGATATTCACTACCACATAATCCGCTTTGTCGATTTGCTTCAGTGATTGGATATCCTTGATCAGCATGGGCGCTGATCTCGGTGCTACTGCGGCTTGATTCGAAGTGGCTGCAGATGTGCCACTTCCAAAGTACCCGAGGAAGCCGATCCGGAAACCTTTGATGTCGAAGAGTACACCCCTTCTTGCCTCAGCCAGATTACGCCCTGCTCCCACATGTTTGATCCCGACGGAGTCCAAGAAGTGGATCGTATCAAGCAAACCTTGCGGCCCATAATCGAAGATGTGGTTGTTGGCCACCGTCACAAGGTCGATCCCAGCCGACTGGAGAGTCCCAAGGTACTTTGGATCCATCTTGAAGTTGAATTCCTTCTTGACTTTCTGGGTCCTATGCGTGATGGAGTTCTCCAGGTTGACCATCGAAATGTCTGACTTTGACATCAGGTCAAATCGCTCGAATGGATAGCCAAATCGGTCTTCAACAAAATCCTCAAAATGATTGGCAAAAGTGCAATCGCCCGCAAAAGATAAGATGACTGTGGATGAGGAATCACCTGAAGCGTAAACCTCCGAGATTAGAGAGTCACTCGTCTCAAGTGCCTTCCTCCAAGCATGACCGCTCTGCACATAGAGAAGCAAAGCCATCACGAAACATAAGACAATCGAGTATGTGATTCGACTCCAAGTCCAGAGTCGATCAACTGTCATCGTCCTCGTGCTCCTTCGGATCATGCTCCTGAACCTGACGCGTCGCCTGGATATTTCGAAAGTGGTCGCGCGGGCGCTAGGTCAATCAATACGCCAACACGTGAAAAGCGAGCGTTCCCCAGCCTTCGCAATAGAACTCGTGAAAGCACGGTCGCGACTACTCTCTCAACAATTCTCGAGCGATGACAAGTCGTTGAATCTCGGATGTACCTTCATAAATCTCCGTGATCTTGGCGTCGCGAAGGTATCGCTCGACAGGAAAATCCCGGATGTACCCATAGCCACCATGGATTTGGATGGCTTCCAAAGCACAATCAACGGCGACTTTCGAGGCAAAGAGTTTAGCTTGGGCAGCCGCGGTTGAGTAACGCTTCCGAGCATCCTTGAGTGCGGCAGATTCCAGTGTGAGCAGGCGAGCTGCCTCGAGTTTCGTAGCCATGTCTGCGAGCTTGAATTGAATCGCTTGGAGTTGGGACAGGTAAGACCCAAACGCCTTGCGCTGCTTAGAGTAAACACGGGCTGCCTCAAAAGATGCCCGGCCGATCCCCAGCGCTTGCGCCGCGATTCCAATTCTACCACCGTCGAGGGTCTTCATCGCGAATTTGAAGCCAAATCCCTCCTCCCCAATTCGGTTCGATCTTGGAACCCTGCAATCCTCAAACGCCAGTGATGCTGTATCCGAACTGCGGATGCCCAGTTTCCTCTCCTTTTTTGCGACTGAGAGGCCAGCAATTCCTTTTTCGACGATAAACGTGCTTACACCCGCCGCACCTTTCGATTTGTCTGTCGCAGCCATCACCAATATGACATCCGCGTTTGCTCCATTTGTGATAAAGTTCTTAGTCCCATTCAGGATGCAGCAGTCACCATCAAGCCCGGCCGTCGTCTGCTGGTTTGCAGCGTCACTCCCTGCTTCGGGCTCAGAAAGCGCAAAAGCTCCGAGCAGTTTCCCTTGCGCTAGTGGAACAAGGTACTTCTGCTTCTGTTCTTCAGTTCCCCACTCTTCTATCCCAAAACAGACGAGAGAATTGTTCACAGACATTATCACTCCGCAGGAGGCATCGATGCTGGAGATCTCTTCCACGGCAAGAACGTAGCTTATCGTATCGAGGCCAGCACCGCCGTACTTTTCAGAGACCATCATCCCCATAAAGCCGAGTTCCCCCAGTTTCTTTACGGCCTCTTGAGGGAATTCCTCTCGCTCATCCCTAGCAGCAGCATCGGAAGCGAGCACTTCCTCGGCGAATTGCTTTGCCGCGTCTCGGATCGCGAGTTGAGTCTCGCTGAATTCAAAATTCATTTTGCGGGTGCCGCGAATGCCATTCTGTCAAGATTGTGTTGTGTAAGTGTAAAACCCCTTCCCGCTCTTCCGTCCGACGTAACCCGCTGCGACCATTTTTCTCAGCAGAGGACAAGGACGATATTTGGCGTCCCCAAGTCCCTGATGAAGAATTTCCATGATTGAAAGGCAGACATCGAGACCGATGAGGTCTGCCAGTGCAAGCGGTCCCAACGGATGATTCATTCCAAGTTTCATCACCGTATCGACTGCTTCCGGTGCTGCAATACCTTCCATCACGCAATAGATTGCCTCATTGATCATCGGAATCAGTATCCGATTTGATATGAAGCCGGGGTAATCCTTGACCTCCACAGGGATCTTCTCGAGTTTTTTCGACAACTCCATGATGAGCACGCAGGTCTCATCTGAAGTCCGGAAACCCCGTATCACCTCGATCAGCTTCATCACCGGCACTGGATTCATAAAGTGCATTCCAATACACTTTTCAGCTCGATTGGTGACCGCAGCAAGCTCAGTGATGGATATCGAGGAGGTGTTGGTCGCGATGATCGTCGATGAAGGACACATTTTGTCAAGGTCGGAGAATATCTTTTTCTTTATCTCTGAGTCCTCAACAACCGCCTCTATGACGAGATCTGCGGCTCTAATGCTCTCGGCGAAGTCAGTGGTTGTCCGGATTCGGTCTAGCGCCTGTTTCTTTTGATCCTCTCGCAGCGAGCCCTTCTTGATTTGCCTATCAAAGTTCGTTCGAATTGTTGAAAGAGCGTGGTCAAGATACTCTTGCTTCAAGTCGGATAGTACGACGTTGAATCCATATTGGGCAAATACATGGGCGATGCCGTTGCCCATTGTACCGGCACCGATCACGCTAATATTCCGGATATCCATGTGAAGTCTCCTGCAGCAGGTTACGGTTGTCGTTCAACAACCATTGCACTAGCCTCCCCACCACCGATGCAAATCCCAGCAAGGCCGCGTCTGGCGTTTCGCTGCTTCATCGCATTCAGGAGAGTTACAAGGATGCGTGCGCCGCTTGCGCCGATGGGGTGCCCCAAAGCAACGGCACCACCATTGACATTCACCTTCGCTGGGTCGAGCCCGAGTATTTTGCTGACGGCAAGGTTCACCACGGCAAATGCTTCGTTTATCTCGAAGAGATCAATGTCGCCAAGGCTCAGGCCGACTTTCTTAAGAACCTTTGGGATCACGTCCGCTGGTGCAGTTGTAAACCACTCAGGCTTCTTCGCAGTCGAGGCAAACCCGACGATCCTCGCCAACGGCCCTATCCCCAGACTCTTCGCCTTCTCTTGCGCCATCACGACGACCGCCGCGGCCCCATCATTAATCTTCGACGCGTTAGCCGCGGTGATTGTCCCATCTTTCTGGAATGCCGGCTTCAAAGTGCGAATCTTCTCGAACTTGACCTTTCCTGGCTCTTCGTCCTCCGACACCGTCATAGTTTCTCCCCCTCTTCCGGCGATCTTCACTGGAACGATTTCATCTTTGAATAAACCTTTCTTCTGGGCCTCGATGGCACGTTGATAGCTCATGATTGAGAAATCATCTTGCGCTTCGCGAGGAACACCGCACTCCTTCGCACAGAGCTCACCCGCGATCCCCATGTGAAAGTCATTGTAGACATCCCACAAACCATCTTTGATCATCGAGTCAATGAGCTGTCCATGTCCCATCCGATAGCCTCCCCGAGCTTTATCGAGAAGGTACGGAGCGTTCGACATGCTTTCCATCCCACCAGCAACAATGACGTCGGCATCTCCGAGCATGATTGATTGGGCGGCGAGCATTACCGCCTTGAGTCCGGAACCACAGACCTTGTTGACCGTCATACATTCAACTGTCTCAGGTAATCCTGCAAAAAGCGCCGCTTGCCGTGCGGGTGCTTGACCAAGGCCCGCCGTCAAGACGCAACCCATGATCACTTCATCGATGTCTCCATTCCGAAGCCCTGCTCTGTTGACTGCCTCTTCGACGACAACTGCTCCCAAGCGAGTCGCTGACATGGAGCTAAGAGCACCGCCAAAAGAGCCTATGGGTGTGCGGCAACCACTCGCGATCACGACTTCTCGCATCTTCTTTTCTCCTCCAGGATCCATCGAACCCAAGGACACCTCAGGCCAAACTTAAGGCAATTCTAAGAGAGAATCAAGCGACGACACGCCCGAGTCAGAACAAAAAAGCCCCGACAGAGCGGGGCTTGCTGGTTCAGCTATTCATCGATTTTAGGAACTCTTTGTTGTTTTTGGTTCCGCGCATCTTCTCAAGCAAGAAGTCCATGGCCTCGACCGGCGAGAAGTCGCTCAGTAGCTTCCGAAGTATCCAGACTCGGTTCAGTTCGTCTGGTTCCAGGAGTAGCTCCTCCTTTCTCGTACCTGTTCGGTTTACATCCATGGATGGGAAGATTCGTTTGTCACTCAATTTGCGGTCAAGGATAACCTCAGAATTCCCAGTCCCTTTGAACTCCTCAAAGATCACTTCGTCCATCCGACTACCAGTTTCTACGAGTGCAGTAGCAATGATCGTGAGACTCCCTCCCTCTTCGATGTTCCTGGCAGCACCAAAGAAACGCTTCGGCTTGTGGAGTGCATTCGCATCTACACCGCCGGAGAGGATCTTTCCACTGTGGGGAACCACCGTGTTGTGTGCTCGGGCAAGGCGCGTAATACTATCGAGCAATATCACAACATCGCGTTTTGCCTCAACGAGCCGCTTCGCCTTCTCGAGCACCATGTCTGACACTTGCACGTGTCGTTCAGGCGGCTCGTCGAATGTCGAGCTAACAACCTCAGCGCTGACGCTCCTCTCCATGTCTGTGACTTCCTCCGGGCGCTCATCGATCAATAGCACGATAAGTTTGATTTCAGGGTGATTCCGTGTGATGCTGTTGGCAATCTTCTGGAGAAGGATCGTCTTTCCGGCCTTTGGTGGCGAGACAATCATTCCGCGCTGACCCTTTCCAACCGGACCAAGAAGATCTAGGATCCTCATCGCGTATTCTCCTGGTGCGGTCTCTAACCGAACTCGCTCGTTCGGGTAGAGAGGTGTTAGGTTGTCAAAGAGGACTCGATCTCGAATTGACTCTGGATCCTGGTCGTTGACAGCCTCGACACGCAGGAGGGCAAAGAATCTTTCTCCTTCTTTGGGGGGCCTGACCTGTCCACTGACACTGTCTCCAGTTCGCAAACTGAATTTCTTTATCTGTGAAGGAGAAACATAGATATCATCGGGCGAGGGAAGATAGTTGTAATCTACCGACCGGAGGAACCCATAACCGTCAGGAAGAACTTCAAGAACGCCCTTGCTGAAGGTGAGTCCCTCGTCTTCGGTCTGCGCCTCGAGGATTTTGAAAATCAAATCTTGTTTGCGAAGGTCGGATGACCCTGAAATGTTCAACTCCTTCGCAATTTTCGTGAGCTCAGAGATCTTCTTGGACTTGAGCTCAGAAATGTCCATTGGCATGGTTCAATTGTCCTTTTGTTGTGGGACTACAAACTTTGAACTTCAGAACAAAAAAGAAGCAAGTTCAGATATTATGGATTCGGGTTAATCTAGGTTGGTCAGAACAACTGTCGAAACTCGATGTGAGGTCGTGCAGCTAAACGCTTGCGATATGAGATCCCGCTGTTTCTGTGACTTCCCCTGTTTAATTGGCAAGCGCAATATAGGGATTTCTGAATAATTTGTCAAGCCCTACTTTCATTGACTCTCCCTACCGCACTGGAAATATCTTGTAGAGAAGAAGATAGACGATAACCCCCGTCACGGACACGTAGATCCACACGGGATACGCCCAAACGGCGATTTTCTTGTGCCTCTGAAACCGGCCTCGTAGCGCCAAAGCAACCGCGGTCACGGCAAGGGGCAGAACTGCCACCGCCAACGCCGTATGGGAGATAAGGATGATGAAATACGCAGGTCGAATCCACCCCACTCCACCAAATGGTGTGACCCCATGATAGTAGTGATACACCAAGTATGAAGTCAAGAAAAGCGTAGATGCTGCGAAGGCAGCTATCATGAAAGCCCGATGGGCCCTCATGTTATCACGCCGTATAAAGAAATGCCCCACGGTCAGCAGGAGTGCACTGGTGGCATTAAGCGTCGCATTCAATGCAGGGAGATCTGAGATCGAGATCAACGGACAGTAACCTTCAGAATGAATAAGTATCTCGGGGTATCACACCATTTGGTTAGCCAAAAGCATCAAACTCTGTCAACAACCATAAGGAACATGAGAGCGGTAAGGTAAACTAATGATGCGGAGAACATCCTCCGCGAGTAGAGGCTGCATTTCGCCACTGCGGATGATGTGGAATCACCAGAAGCTTTGGCAAACATGACACCAAGAGTGAGAAATACGATGCCGAGAACCGCTGCACCCATGAGATAAAGGTAGCCTGTTACGCCGAGGATCGTTAAGCCAAAGCTCGCAGGGAGCAGCAGCCCAACACAAAGAAGTATTTGGCGACTCGTGCGACTTCCATCACTGTCCTGAACTGTCAACATTTTGAACCCAGCGCGCGCATAGTCTTTTCGGTAGACCCAGGACAGTGAATGAAAATGGGGAATTTGCCAGAAGAAGAGAATCGCGAAGAGCACAACGGACGGGAGGCTGATCTCATTTCTTGCAGCAGCCCACCCCATCATCGGGGGGAGAGCGCCTGGAATTCCACCGACAAGAGTCGCAAATGGCGTGATCCGCTTCAGCGGGGTGTAGAGGAAGAGGTAGGTGGTGATCGTGACTGTTCCCAGAAAGCTCGTCAGGAGATTTGTGCCAAGGGCCAGGAGAGCTATGCCGGCAAAAGAGAGAATAGTGCCAAACCAAAAAACCTCCGGGGGACTGACACGACCCGAAGGAAGCGGGCGCCTTTCCGTCCTCCTCATCATCGCATCATAGTCCCTCTCGACGTATTGGTTAAGAGCACCTGCACCGCCACCGACGAGCAAGGTTCCAACTCCCGTCCAGAGGAAAGGCCAGAACTCGATACCGCTGGTCGCCGCAAGATAAAAACCGCTGAGAGCTGTTAGAACCGAAAGTGCTGTAAGCTCGGGCTTCATGAGTTCGACGAAGGAGATCAACCGCCAACGTGCTCGAACCATTCGTTGATCAAGTATTTCAACGCCACTATTCATGCAATTGCTTCCCGCTTGTTCACCACGTAAACGTGTCGCAGCGCAGGTAATCTCGATAAACGTGCCACATGGAGTGTGGCTAAGACGGAACTGACCAGCAATAGAGCCCCTGTCGCAACGTGGGCAGTCGTTACCGCGACAGCTTTCGCTGATAACACTGTCCATGCACCTAGTGAGATTTGGACCAGCAAAAGTAGAATCAATATGAAACTGAATGACGAGAGCTTCACCGATGACTTTGAGTCCTTCCGCAGCCGCACCGAGCTCCAGATCACCATTCCTGCGACAACCAATGCCCACAGCCTATGAATCATGTGAATGAGAATCTGTGATGACGTGATAGAGCCCTCGGCAGCAAGCCGGAGATCCAAATGAATAAGCCGTCCGTTATACGCTGCGATTGACTCCGGAGAGAGCGACGGAAACACCTGACCGTAAGCCAATGGAAAATCCGGCACAGCAAGGCCGGAATCTGTGTGCCGCATCAACGCTCCGAGAACGAGTTGCACATAAACAACCAGAGTCATCGTCGTGCACAGCGCCAAAGTCGAGGGTCTACCCTCTCCTTCAGGCAAGACCTGATGATCTCGAAACCACCACGGGGAGGTAAACAACGCGATCGATGCAACGATACAGAAAAACGTCTGAGCAAGAGTCGCGTGAGCTACTGAAACGCCAGTCGGGAGTAGGAAGAGCACCGTCAGGCCGCCAAGCACTCCCTGCAGAACTACGGAAATGAGCGCCAGCAAAGAAAGTACACGAACCCATCGACGCTTCTCTTTTCTCCAGATCCAAATTGTCAATATGACAGTCAGACAGCCGACAAGCGTCGCCACCATGCGATGAGAGTGTTCGTAGAAGATCCCTCCCACCATCGGCGGCATCAACTTGCCATACGACAACGGCCAATCAGGGACCGCCAGCCCCGAACCTGTGCTCGTCACCATGCCGCCTGCGATGATCAAGGAGAAAACGCAGACCGCAGTGACGACGGCGAACCGATGGAGGTTCTTGTTATATCCCTGCAGCATGTGCACCACTCAATGGGCCATCGACATAGAGGTTTCGGAATTGCTCTCCTGCTCTTGTCCCGAACTGGACGTAGCGTCCTGCAAGTACGATTCTTGATCCTTGATCCAAGCGTCGAATTCCTCCTGGGTCTCGACGGTGAGATATCCTCGCATCCGATAGTGACCAAGACCGCAGAGCTGAGCGCAGGCAATCTCGTAATCACCTGTTTTCGTTGGAAGGAACCAGACGGGGATCACCTGGCCAGGGATAACATCCTGTTTGACACGCATAACTGGAAGGAAGAAACTGTGAACCACGTCTTTGCTGGACAGAAAGATTATCACAGGACGGTTCACAGGAAGATGCAGCTGGTTTGGGAGAACAATATCATCTTTTCCGTCAGGGTCACTCCGATCCAGACCAACCGGATTGGATTCTTCGTCAACAAGCTTGATATCGGTCCGACCAAACTTCCCATCGGGTCCGGGATAGTGGATATTCCATTGGAACTGCTGCGCGACAATGCGCACGGTGACTGCGTCTTTCTCTGGTGGAAAGGCGTTGACTCGCTTGGCCCAGAGCGGGATGGCAAAAGCAATAATCAACACGGCTTCGAATATTGCAACGCCTGCCTCCACATAGCTCGATGTGTGCCGCCTCACCCCAGTGTAGTCTGCCCGTGGATTGTTCTTCCTCCGGAATCGGATGACAGTGTAGGCATAAAATGTTCCCCAGCCAACAAAGAGGATCACCATCAACCAGTGGACGATACCCAGCATTTGATCGATTTCAGCCCCGTGTGCTGATGCAAGCGGTGGCAGCCCCAAATACTGTTGCATTGACAAGTCTCCCTTGACTTAGTTTTCGCTTTGAGAGTGCTGAGAATCGTTGAGCATGATCCGCGATCTCTTCCTAACGTAAAGAAAGAAAGAAGCGAATCCGGCGAGCACGCTCCCTGTCACGCCCAAGAGGGCAAGTATAGCAAAGTTCACTCCAGCAATCGTTGATGCATCCGTCACCCCGTAACACACGGGGCAAGCCCAAGCTGGCTCCGTCATCAACAAGGACGAGAATACGAGAAGCAGTAGTTTCACCCGACGGAATACTCTGGACCGTCGCATCATTGTTCCCGCCATCTTTCTCTACTCCGCCCCAGCGTTTTTCAACGATCTGAATTTCTTCACAATCCTAATCTCATAAAGGACCAAGAGACTTCCAACACAAAACGAAAGAAACGCCCCAAGAACACCGCCCTCCTCTGGATCATCCATGAATAACCAGAGTCCAAATCCGAATGCCAACACAACTGAGAAAGAAATGAAAATAATATGGAAGACTTTCAGGGACATTTTCATTTCCCGATTCTATCAAAATACGCGGTGAGTGGGAGAACAATCAATGCCAAAAGAAACACCGCTGTAAGGATAAGGGCCAGATACACCACCTTCTTCTCGGAAATCAGGTGCATGAAGTAACTTGCGACGAGGGAGCTCTTCATCGCCGCGATGAGAAGCGCCGCTACGATCGCAGCCGCAATCCCGAGATGCAGAGAGGAGATCGTGACAGTGATGAGAGTTAGAGCGAGTAACGCGACAAAAACCATCACGTAAGTTCTGACGTGCTTCTTTATGTCAACAGCGCCCTCTCTGTTCATGCATCCTCCTAGAGTAAGTAAAGGGTGGGAAACAAGAAAATCCAAACTAAATCAACAAAGTGCCAATACAGTCCTGCCACCTCGACACGGTTTGTAAATCGCTCAGGCTCGTCTTTCCACATCTTGCTTCCCGAAGCCAAGTGGTATGAATTCACAATAATACCACCAATGACGTGAAGTCCATGAAGTCCGGTAAGTGTGAAGTAGACTGCCAGGAAGGTGCTTTGGCTGGGAAAGAGTCCATGCTCGAATTTCGTACCGTACTCGAATCCTTTTATGACGAGGAACGTCAAACCCAAGAGGATCGTGAGACTCATGAAAAGTCTGAATCGATCAAACCTTTTCATCATCAGCGAAGCCCAGGACAACACCATCGTGACACTCGATGCAATGAGAATTGCGGTGTTTAAGGTGGCGAGAGGAACATTCAGGATCTCCCTTCCATGCGGCCACTGCGGAGCACCAATCCTCAAGAGAATGTAGGAGGAGAACAAGGCCCCAAAGAGCATCACCTCGGAGGCGAGGAAGAGCCAAATTCCCAGCTTGGCGTTATAGAGACCTGTCTCCGGTCGGGCAGCAACTGTGTACGGAATCTGCATGATCCTAAACTTCCTGAGGTTCGTTTTGTGGTGTGAAATCCTTCTTGTATCCCGGCACACTGTACTCATAAGGTCCACGATAGACGTCCGGCGGTTTCAAGAAGTTTCCATGAGGTGGAGGAGTCGGTGCAGCCCATTCGAGCGTCGTCGCCTCCCAGGGATTCTCCGGCACCTTTTTCCCCTTCTTAATGCTCAAGAAGAAGTTTATGATGAAGGGGATTTGGAACAAGAACATCGTCCAGGCCGCCATGGACATTACCGTATTCCAATGCAGCACACCTTGCGCGTGGGCGTATTGAGCACCACCATCATAGAGTCGTCGCGAAACTCCAGCCAACCCTTCGATGAACATCGGCATGAAAATCAGGTTCATGCAAATAAGCGTCCCCCAAAAATGGATCTTCCCGAGCACATCATTCATCTTCCTCCCCGTGACCTTGGGGAACCAATAGTAGATGCCCCCGAAGAGAGCAAGGATGGTTCCCGGCGCAACGATATAGTGGAAGTGTCCGATGACATAGTACGTGTCATGGAGATGAATATCGGTCGGTGCTAAGCCGAGCGGCAAGCCCGTGAGCCCGCCGATCCCAAACATAGGCAGAAAGGCCAATGCAAAAAGCATAGGTGTAGTGAAGCGTATTGAGCCACCCCACAACGAGATGAGCAACGCCGTCAGAATAATAACTGATGGAATCGATATTATCATCGTCGTCGTCTGGAAAAAAGTGCTGATGACTGTCCCCATCCCCGTCATGAACATGTGGTGTGCCCAGACAATGAATGACATGAAGCCCAGGAAGATTGCTGCATAGACCATCGACTTGTAACCCCACAACGGTTTCCTCGTGTTGTTGGCGATGATCTCAGCGACGATGCCCATGGCGGGCAAAATGAGCACATACACTTCAGGATGGGCAAGAAACCAGAAGAGATGCTGCCAAAGAAGCGGGCTACCTCCACCACTGACACTGAGAGGTTGACCTGCGACTACCAATCCGGATGGAAGAAAGAAACTTGTGCCTGCTAGCCGATCCATGAGCTGCATCGCTGCGGCTGCCTCGAGTGGTGGGAAAGCGAGAAGCAAGAGAAAGGAAGTCACAAATTCCGCCCACACAAAGAACGGGAGCCTCATGAAAGTCATCCCCCTCGCCCTTAATTGCATTGTCGTCACAATGAAATTAACCGAGCCAAGGAGAGAGGAAGTGATGAGAAAAACCATCCCGAAGAGCCACATCGTTTGCCCGAACGTCGCGATATCTGAGAGAGGCGGGTAGGAGGTCCAGCCGGAATTCGCTGCACCACCGGGGACGAAAAAGCTTGACAGCATAGTAACGCCGCCAAGGAAGTATGACCAATAGCTCATCATGTTGAGCTTCGGAAACGCCATATCCGGCGCACCAATTTGGAGCGGGAGGATGTAATTGCCAAACGCACCGACTGCGAGCGGCACGATTCCCAGGAAAACCATGATCGTCCCGTGCATCGCCCCCAGTTGATTGTAAAACTCTGGCAGCATGATTCCTTCTGGTGCATTCATCTGGCCAAGCAGACCACCGATAAGAGGAATTGGCTGCATCGGGTACGCCAGCTGCCAACGCATGATCATCATCAGCGTGAAACCAAAGAGCAAGAAGATCAAGCTGGTGAAAAGATACTGAACCCCAATCACCTTGTGGTCGAGTGAGAATACATACCTGCGCCAGAAGCTCAACTCTTCTTCGTGGCCAGCGACATGTAGTGCTTCTTCTGGAGTAACGACATGCTCCACTGCTACATCCCTTTACTTAATGAGAAATGGCGCCCCGACCGATCTACGCCGGGGCTTTGAAAGGAGGCTTACTTTGCTGCGAACTTGAAATCGACAGTCTTCTTCCCTGTGGCCTCTACCGTTACCTTCCCCGTCTGCGTTCCATATTTCTCATGCCAAGCTTCGATCGTGTAGGTACCTGGAGGTAGGTTCTTCAAATCGAAAGAGCCGTCGTCACCGGTCACAGCAAAAAACGGATGGTTGAAAACTCCAATGTATGCATTCATCCAAGAGTGAACTTCGCACTTCACCTTGAATACCTCGGGCTTGTCGAACTTGCGCGAGAACTTCATCCCTTGCTTTGGTTGCCCAATGTTGAATTGCGGGTTCAACTTCGAGAGAGAATGGACATTGTGAAGAGTCGGGTCATCATTAACCACGTTGAACTCCTGGCCTACTTGAACTCCAAGAACATGAGGTGAGTACATGCAACCCTTCTGATTGAAGACTACCGCTTCTTTCGGCGGCTCAAAAGTCTTGCCGCTCAACCCGTCCTTCACATAGACCAGCACGTTCTTGAGGGTCCCGTTCTTGTTGACAATCACGTCTTGACTGAAAACTGGATCCTTATGTTGCTTCATGCAAACAGCATCGGCCCCCATCTGGATGCGGGCTCCCTTTGGGGGAGTCCCTGCAAAGGATACCTTTCCCGAAACATCTCCGGCAAGCACATAGCTCGCCAGGCAAATCGAAACAAAAAGATAAAGAGCAGCTTTTGTCGGCTTCATTGTGTCTCCTTTCGTCTACAGGCGTTCTGAAGGTGTTAAATGTGGTTCTTCTCCAACTCAGCACAAGAATTACTTGACAGCAACTCTTGAACCTCGCTTGCCCAAGCTCCAGACATATGCCTTCAGTGCCTTGATCTGTTCTTCCGAATTACCACCGAGGATGGTTTGATCCGGTGCTTGACCTTCGTAGAAAAAGGTAGGCATGTTGGTACCAGGCTGGAGCTTTTGTGGGTCATGCAGCCAATCCACGATCCAATCAGGTTTCAGTCGTCCAGTTGCAAGTCCGAGGTTCGGAGCCAATGTGCTGGCGACGCCGCTCTCACTCAATTTGACGGATCCTGTTGGATGACACTTTGCACACTGATAACTTTCAAATAATTTCTTTCCGGGTTCCAAGTATTTGGTCTCGATCGGAGTCGCCGCATAGTCACGCAGCTCGAAATCTTGTTTGGAGAGGCCCAAAAAGTACTTCGTGACACTGGCAACCTCATCATCTGTCAGACTGAAGGTTGGCATCCTGATCTTGATCCACGAACGAATGACGAACGGACCTTGCAGGAAACCGTGAATCCATGGCTCCTGAACTTTCGCACCCTCTCCTGTCAACATCGGCGGGGCAAGGGCTTTTTCATCATACAATGCCCCTATGTACCCGCCTCTCTCTTCAATCTGGTGGCAGTTGATGCAGTTATACCACATCGTGAGCCGCCGACCTTTGTCGATGTCTTGTTGGCGCTTCGTGACGGGATATTGATAACCCTCAACGACTCCCTCCTTCCGAAAACTCTTCAGTAGCATTCTCAGGGTCTCGATTTCCTCGTCTGAGAATGCAAAAACGGGCATCTTTTGCACTATCCGATCTGTTTGAAAAACACGAGAATCCTTCAATTTGTTCCTCACCCAGTCATCCCAGGTGTGCGCGACCTTTGTGTCTCCGAAGTCCATCTGGTCAACCAGCTTCGCGCCGAAGTCTGAGAGATCAACACTGACCTTCCCGACTTTTTCCAGACCACTGATGTTGTGACAGCCGAAGCAGCCGTACTCGCGGATCACCGTCAGCCCCTTCGCAATCTTGTCCTTGTTGTCAAGGTCAAGCGTCTTCTGGGGAGACGGACGATCGTCTTTGAGGGAAACAAGATATGCGACGATATCCCGTGCCTCTCCGTCTGACAATCGAAGGCTCGGCATGCGGGTGTTGGGATGGAAATGGCGTGGATTCTTCAGCCAGTCGAAAAGCCAGTCTGGGTTTGTCTTCCCGCCAACCCAGGAGAGTTCTGGGGCAACATCATAGTTTGTCCCTCTCTCCTCGCGCATGCGCTGATCGTCTCCGACGGCATGACAGCCTTTGCATCCGATCGTTTCCACAAGCCCCTTACCTCTTTCAGGCACGCCGCCCTTGTATGACCCAGAAGCATAATCAGAGCGAAATGGATTCTGTTTGGAGACATCAACAAGGTAGGAAGTTACAGCCTCGGCCTGGTCATCGGAGAGACGAAAGTTCGGCATGCGGGTATGTGGGTTGTAGTCTTTCGGATTCTTGACCCAGCTGAAAACCCACTCGGGCTTCACCTTCGCAGTCAGTTCGTTGAGGTCTGGGCCGATCTTCGGCAGGTCTGCGAAGTTCCGGATGTCATGACAGCCATAGCACCCCGATTCCAGCAGGAGCTGCTTTGCTCTCGTCAGGCGAGAGGCGAACTTCAGCACCACCTCGCTCGAGTGACAAGCATTGCATCCTGCGTAGACATCTTTCCCCTTGAGAAGCGGGGCATCCCAATATGGATCGGCATCACCATGGGCATCGCCTTTGGTGAGCGCCGGCCCCTGCCCCCTGTGGCACGGAGTGCAGCCGAATTTCTCAGGATTGTGAAGGGCAAGCAACTCCGGAATGGGATGGCTTTTGAAAGGCTCAGGGGCATCGGCGAAGAGAGGCTCATTGTAGCCAAGATGGCACGTCGTACACCGGTCGACTCGCGCCTTTAGTTCTCCAAAACTTGTCTTCTCAAAATCATTGATGACCGTCTGCTTCACCTCAATCGGGCTTGCCTCAATCCGGTCAAGCTTCTCGGCAAACTTCTGGGCGTCCGAGAATAAACCCTTGATGTCGGCCTTTACACTGTCGAGGTGATCTTTGTAACGATCCACGACAGCCTGAACGTCTGCAATCTTCTTGTTGAGCTCATCCATTCCTGCGGCGTATTTTGCGATGTCGACGCTCAGGTCATCAAGTCGCTTTTTTCCTTCCGCGTCCTCCCTGCCCTGACGAGTATTCCTCTTGTACTCATAGTACTCCGCATCCGACCGGCTTCTGGAGAAGCGCCAATCTCTCGTAACGTCATCCAAGCGGCGTTCTAACTGGTCGGCTGTGCGATGGGCAGTGCTGTATTCCTCACTTCTCAGTCCTTCCTCAGCAGCAATCGAGTCTTTCTGGAGATCACGGTATTTTGAAGAATCAACCTGTGCCAGAGCAGCGAGGTAGCGGTCCTTAAGATCTTTCTCAGCAAATGTCTGGAATTCTCGCTGATACTCCTTCCATGGACGCCGTATCTTCACTTCATCAACGACCGCCCACATTGTTCCGAGCAGCAGGAGGCCGATGAAGATCAAATAGACGCGAGCATAGTTCCGCTGTTCAATGGGATTCTGTGCGCGTTGCCTGAACAACTTCTATCTCCGTTGATTTGAAATGAATGGTGGGGAAGTTCTCAAACGTTGAACCACGGAGTCACCCAGACATACTTCACAGGGTAGACGCCGAAGAATGGTGGAAGAATCCTCATTCCCATCTTGATCACAAGTCCGACCATTGTCAGGAACAGAAACGCCACGATGGTGTATCGAAGCAGTCCCAACTTCTTTATCCAATCTGTGTTTCGTTTCCTGAAGTAATAGATCACCCCAAGAGAGTAATAACCAAGAACCACGATCGCCCCAAAGATGAATGCCGCGGGATTAAGACTGTTGTCCGGGAAGTGCGTGGGCATCCCAAAGAATTCTGACAAATCCACATTGTTTAGCACGGCAACCTTGTGAATGTCCCACTCTTCCCACGGCAGGAAGAAATTCCACCCCGGCCCTCTGAAGAAAGTCCCGAGTGTGATCATGGAAACCCAAAGTCCGATAAAACCGATCAGAAAGATTGTTACAGCAAACTTGCGTTCTTTGAACGTGTAGTAGCCATTTCCTTTCGGGTTGATGTCGAGATATGGGATAGCCATGAGCCCGAGAATGATGAGAGTCGGAAGCACGACTCCGGCGATCCAGGGATCGAAGTAAACCAGCATCTCTTGAAGTCCGAGGAAGTACCATGGCGCTTTCGACGGATTTGGGGTGAGAGCAGGATTTGCAGGCTCTTCCAGAGGGGCATTCACAGTGATCGACCATACTACGAGAATGGCCATGATGATGAGCGTCGCGAGGAATTCGAGTCGGACAAGGTACGGCCAGACTTGCACCTTGTCATCGAGTCTTGCCTCTTCGGGAAGATCCTGGCGATCGTTTGCCTTACTCTTCCGTACGTAAAGCCCGACAAAGAAAAGCGCAAGGAGAAACAGCCCGAGGATCGGGATGTTGTCAGCCTTTGATATGATGCTCAGGAAATTGTGCATACCGATTTCTCAGTTCTAGAGATGTTCAAGAGCCAATCAGGCATTTCCACTGCCCGTTAAGCGATTTTCTTGCCGGTGTCCGGTCCTGAAATGCCTCCATCCTTTCTCACCCGCCAGAAATGGACGGCCATGAAGACACTTGCGACGAGAGGCAAGAAAATACAGTGCAGCACATAAAAACGAAGAAGCGTCGGCGGACCAACTTGTGTGCCTCCGAGGAGCAGAAATCTCACGTCATTGTCTGGTCTCATGCCGAGTTGTGAACCAAACGGACCTTCGTGCCCAAGGAGTGGTGTTGCACGTGCCATGTTTGTGCCGACTGTAACAGCCCATATCGAGAGTTGATCCCAAGGAAGCAGGTATCCGGTGAAACTCAGCATCAGAGTCAAGACAAGAAGAAGAACTCCGACTGCCCAATTAAACTGACGCGGAGGTTTATAGGAACCAGTCAGAAAGACCCTGAACATGTGCAGCATCACTGTGATAACCATTCCGTGCGCTGCCCATCGGTGCATGTTGCGGATAAGTGGGCCGAAGGGGACGTCGTTCATCAGGTACTTCATGTCCTCATAAGCATACTGCGCTGCAGGCCGGTAGTAGAACATCAGGATGACACCTGTAATGACCGTTACAAGGAACAGGAGAAGCGTAATCCCTCCCATCCCCCATGTGTAGCCGAGGTTTGTCGCGTGACGGCCAACTCGAACGGGATGAAGATGCAAGAACACGTTGTCAACAATTTGCAGGGCGCGGTTCCGCTGCGTGTCTTGATAACTATGCCGAAAGATCGACTTGTAGACATCCGTTTTTCTGAACTTCTCCATCAATCCAGGCATGGCATTACCCCATCCAATTATTCGACTATTCGAATCGCAGAAAGCATTTCGAGACAGATAGATGTTGACGGCAGGATATCACTTCGCACTCAACTGTACTTCAAATATGATCCGGGTTTCCCCCATTGGCCCAACTCGTAGCGAAACCTGATACTCTTGTCAATGATAAGCTGTCCGTCGTCAGCAAGACCGATATAACATCGCTCCAAGGGTCGGGGAGTTGGGCCCTCGAAGTTGACCCCGTTCTTGTAGTAGCCGCTCCCGTGACAGGGACACTTGAACTTGTTCTCAGCGGGTAACCAGTTTGGCGTGCAACCCAGGTGCGTACAAATCGCGATGAGAGCGTAGAACCCGTCCTTCTCACGAACAATCCAGACGCGCTGACTTTCTTTATAGTTCTCGTTCACATCGCCGATCACGTAGTCCTGGGGGAAGCCAGCCTTGAACTTCGTCGGCGGCTCAAACAATACACGTGGGAACATGTACCGAAGTGCACCAACAATTGAAGCAAAGAGGAATGTCAGGAACCCGAGCCATCCAGCCACCGAAAGAAAGTTTCTGCGACTCATCCGCCATATACCGGGGTCCTGACTTGGTGGTCGGTCCTGTTTTGCTTTCCTTGGACCCGGCGCACTCACGATCTTGGGCGGCTCTGGCTTCGGAGGAGATGACAATTGGGCGTCAGCAGCCCGTGGCGCCGTGGGCTTTACTTCAGTTTCAGAATTAATCGGTTGATCTTCAGCCATTATTCACTTTGCTGGGCAACAGTCCAGTTGAAGAAAGCTCGTGGTCCGGACTCACGTGGAGACTGCCTCCGGCTCCTCTCGCGTCACCATGTCGATGACCTCCCAGGGACAGTACTTTGCACAGAGCTTGCATCCAATGCAAACCTCTTCATCCACGACAACGACACCGTTCACGCTTATGAAGCCGTGCTCTTCGGGGTTCTCCGGTCCAGGCACTTTATAGATACAATCCACTGGACAAAACTCAATGCAGACCTCGCACCCCGTACAGCCTTCTTCATGTACAACTGCAACGAGCTTTGCTTTCTTCTTCTTTCTCGGTGGAGCCGCTACGACTTTCTGGACAGTCTCTCTGGGAAGGATAGTGGAGGAACTGGGTGACTCAGCCATTCTCTATGATCGTCGGGATCGTCCTATGTTGTTGTGGACAAATAGATTACTGGAACGCTTCGAAAATTCTCAAAAAATATAATAAAAACTCTCCAGATTGTCAAACAAAAGGTCGCGGCAGTCTGACACACGAAGAAGTCATACTGCCGCCCTAACAATAGCTTGCCGGACATCAAGTCAAACGCACGTTGAACTGTCCCAAGCGAATCCTTCGACCCATATAACAAAAGAACTACTTCTTAGGTGCCGCTGGTTGTCGGGCCTGCTCCGCGGCGGTCCATGGAGGGACAACACCGTTCACGCGCGCATACGCAATCGACTGGCCGAGGTGTTCGTGCATATGCGTCACTGTCGTCAACAATACATCCCGAACGGTTGTCTCCTGGCCGAAGAGCTTCGCGGGGCTGTCGAGATCAACATCGGATTTCGACAGGACTGCCTGACGAACATGTTCAAATGACTTCTTCAACATGTCGATGACTTTGGCTTTCTCTGTGACGGTCTTCTCCATGTCGCGACTCAATCCCTCGGGCGGGTTCACTCCTGCGAATTTTGGGATGAAGAAATTCGCCCCGACGACGTGCATGTACACCTCGCTTACTGAGCGGACACCTTCCCCGGGCCGCCAGCCGTATTTCTCCTGAGGCATCGCTTGAGCAAGATCCACAAGCTTCTTCTCAACATCGTTGCACTGCTTCACCAACTCGGCGCGAAGTCCTGAGGCTGGCGCTGCGGCATCGGCTTTTTGCTGTTCCTGCGCCCGAAGACCTGTGAGGCAAAGCATCGAGACCACAAGCATGAGACTGATTAACCGTGTGGTTTTCATGTGACTTCTCCCTTCACTTGGTTATGGATGGTTGGATTGGAGGAATAACCAGAAACTCATCCCCTGAGTTCCTCCGGAATGATAAGGCAGGACCACAATCATGCACACATGAGCGATCCAAACATACGGACTTCCCTCCGCAATATCAAAGGATGAAAAAGGGTTGCAGTCCGCGGTCATCGGGTTTGTCAGCACCTCCAAACTCGGGTAGTGGCCTAATTTCCTTCCTGCCATCGTTTCTGAAGCAAGCGTCTGCGCTTGTGAGGGCTTTGTAGAGTGCCGCGCGGTCGTTCTCGTTTAACCTGCTGTCGGGCCGTCAATGTCTTTCTGCTTCCGAAATGGACAGATTTAGGCAATGGTACATCGAGAACCGCGCCGAGGATATTGGGCGGCTGCAGGTTGAGAGGGAGCTAAATGAATTTTATAGGTTTCCAAAAATGGTTCGGCAGAAGTTAAAGCAAATAGATGAAGAGAAAAAGGAGGACAGTCTGGAGAAGAATGAGGGCTTGGGCAATCGTGACTCTCCTAAAGCGCCAGATTAATGCTTTGTTTTGCTTTTCCTTTTCTTCATCCGTTGCTGGGGGTCGCAAGCCCAATGCACGTGTAAGCATCTTCTGAGATGAGTCAACGGCACTGGCGAAGCTCCAAATTAGCAAACCGGACGAGATTACGAAACACGATGGCAGGATCAGCAAAAGGCAGTGATTGATCTTCCCAAATACAGCAAAGATTGAAAAGACGGCGATGAGAATGCCGTTGTATGTCAGAAGTGCGTTCCAGTGGGATGAGGTAGCTTCAGCCGCTATGGTTCTTAGCAGCTGAAGTACGTCCCGATCACGTTCCAGATCTAACGGCATACGCTATATCTCCCTTGTTAGACTATCTGATTATGAGGAGGAAGTATGGCTCAAAATGAGCTGTCAATCGCGTTGGATATTCTCAGACTGATGAACGGATTATCTGGGAAGCAGATTAGTTCTATTTAGGTGATCGTCAATAGGCTAATCAGCGAAAACAGTGATCTAAACTTAAGTAAAGACGAGATGAAGCCCTTAGCTCAAAAGGAACTATCCGTGAAGAGTGTTAAGCATCCGCTCTATGTTCTCTAATTTTGTTTCAATGTTGCTAAATGTGTTTGGATGCACCAAAACACTTATTGCTGTTCGGCACTGAGTACAGCGGGCCACACATAATCCTCCGTTCGATAAAGACTTGTGGTAGGTCTCTACAGATACGGAAATCTCTTCATGTATGCAGGGTGTTTCCATCTTTGCTCCTTGTCTATGCGGCGTGCTTTTTTTGATGGTTAGTTAAAAGTTCTTCCCAAGTCCAAATATGGTTAGTGATTCCCGGTTCGATTGCGGGCGTAACTCTGAGGCTGGCATGAACGCGGAAGAAGCTGTGGTGGAGAAAATGCAACGCAAGCGGAGACTTGAGGTTTTGGTGCATCTTCGAAAAGGCATTGGTGAGGCGTGTAAATCTACGCGTCTGCATTCCCATTGTCAAATTCTGACGTTCAACGTAACTTGTCAAGATGTGCCCCCTAATCGGTTGCCCGATCAGTGCTTTGATCCAAACTCCGGCAGTGTCTTAATTTGATCCTCGGTAGCCTATGTGTCGGATTAGTCTCTGGAATATTTCCGGTAAGACTCAATCATCTTGTCGAGTTCTTCTTTTGGAGTTCCAGCTACGCCGTTGAGCACGAGCCAAGTAGCGTCAATGATCGTGATTCTCCGGTTCCGATAATCTGCATAAAAATCATCCAGTCCGTCCACGATCTGTCCGACGGTTACGTCGGCTACGTATCTGTCAAAGTACTCGTCATAAGATCGCACAGCCTGTCCGACACAATCCTCTTTAAGTTTCTTGCTGACGATCCCCCAATAACTGAAGTAATGACCGAGCTGTAGTCCGTCGAGCAACCCACCGATATACGGCAGCTTTAGGCTGCGCGTTCCAAACCACTTTTCGGATGTCCAGTAGTTACCGTCCCGGCGAGACACAGATTCTTGTGCATACATGATCTCGATTCTAACTAAGCAGAGACAGGCCAACAAAAGAAACGCTTTGGGGATTTGTTTCATACTCTGTTCCTCCTTATGTAATTCCATCACGCTGCTTCTCTTGATTCGTGGTTGATTCCCAACAGTTCACTCCACGTCCAAATATGTTTGCTGATCCCTGCCTCCATCGCCCGAGTTACTTTAAGGCTCTGATGAATCCGAATGAAATTGTAGTGGAAGAAATGCAAGGCCAGTGCCGCTTTGAGGTTCTCAAGTTTCCTAGAGAACGCATTCGTCAGCCATGTAAACCTACGCATCTGCATTCGCACAGTCAAGTTCTGTCTCTCAACGTGAGTTGTCAAGATGTGCTCCCTAATCGGTTGCCCGATCAGTGCTTTGATCAAAATTCTACTTGACATTTATCTGATCATTTTGTATCTTGGGCATGCGGTTGGGAGGGCTGCATTTCTTGCGGTTCGCTGGAGGAAACTCCACCCGGCTGCATTTTTTTTATCTACTTCTGTGCCTTCCACATGCATCTTCTCTACCTCGACGACTCCGGTTCACCAGCGAATGCTGATGAGACTTATTTGGTTCTTGGAGGCATCTCTGTATACGAGTCACAGGCAGATTACCTGTCTCAACAACTTGAGGAGCTTGCTCTGAAGATCCAGCCGACCAGTCCACAAACTCTTGAATTTCACGCATCGGAGATATATGCTGGAACGAAAGAGCCGTGGAAGTCAATGCGGAAGGAAGAAAGAAAAGCAATTATCCGGCAGGTTCTTACAACGTTTGTTGAATCCTACGATACAGCTCGCGCGTTTGCTTGTGCTGTAAAGAAAATCGATTTTGTAGGCTCCGATCCGATGGAGTTGGCTTTTGAAGACCTTTGCAGTAGGTTTAACATATTTCTTTTGCGTGGGCGTGAGCAAGGAAAGCGCGATCGAGGACTGATCATTTTAGATGAGAGCTCTTATGAAACAACGCTATTAGGACTTGCAAAGAATTTCCGCATAATTGGAACACGCTGGGGAGTTATTAAGCAACTTGCCGACACACCCCTTTTTGCTACGTCAACCTCTTCAAGACTGATCCAGATTGCAGATCACATTGCATACGCGGTATTTAGGCGATACAATAGTGGCGACACTTCTTACTTTGACATCTCTGCTCATAGATTCGATGCGGTAGGAGGTATAATACATGGACTCTCGCATAAGACGACAAGTGATAGGAACTGCACTTGCCCTGCTTGTTTGACGCGACGCGCACGTTGACCACCCAAGTGTAATTCATAAACCGAACTGCCTGCCTCTCTGTCACCCCGTTTCAACTTAGGATAAACCCTCTCTAATTAGGACAACACCCAAACTCGGCTGACCTTGCTTCTTTATCGCAAATCGCTTATATTCTGCACAGTTTCTTGTCCAACCTTAGAAGGATGCGGATGCAGCGCTCCATCGAGTTCAATGATATACCAGCCGAGAGCAGCGGGTTCTCAAGTCTCTTTGTCGACTATGTTGCCGCTTACGACCGCGTAGCGAAGTATTACAACGGACATTTCACAGATCCTTCCCGCCTGAGGGAACTCCTCGAGCATATAGGCGGGAGACTGAAGGACCGTTCAACCCTCGTGCGGATCCTTGCAGAGCAGAATAGAGACTTCTACTGCAGCATCAAGACGCTCGCAAACATCGACCTCCTCCATGAAGACAATACCTTCGCTGTAGTCACAGGTCAACAAGTCGGATTGCTCGGCGGCCCTCTGTACACGATTTATAAAATCATCACAACACTCAAGCTTACCGACCGGCTGAACAACGACTTCCCCGAATACCATTTCGTTCCGATTTTCTGGCTTGAGGGTGAAGACCACGACTTCGAAGAAGTGAATAACATCAAAGTCGTCGATCCTGAGAACAAAGCGCAGAAGATCGAATATTTGCTCGAAGGAAAACCGGTCGACAAAAACATCGGGTCAGTTGGTGAACTGCAGCTTGATGGCTTCATCGATGAGTTCTTCAAGCACGTCGAAGAAGCGCTGATCAACACGGAATTCAAGGCGAAGCTCTTCGAGACGCTCAGGCATTATTACCAACACGGCTCAACCTTCACGAAGTCCTTTGTTGGACTCATCAACCATTTCTTTGAGAATTCGGGGCTTATTTTCATCAAACCGAACCATGGAGAGTTGAAGAAGCTGATGAGCCCGGTCTTCCAGCGAGAGATCAACGAGCATCCGAAGGTTTGTCAGCTCGTCATCGAAACCAGCGCGGAGCTTGAGCAGCGGTATCATGCCCAAGTGAAGGCGAAAGCTGTAAATCTTTTTCTTCTCGAAAAAGGAGGGCGCTACCTCATCGAGCCTCGTGAAGATGGCTTTGGCCTGAAAGGAGCGCGACGTCATCTCACGATCGAAGAATTAAGGAGTATCGCTACCGAGACGCCCGAGCTTCTCAGTCCAAACGTCGTTCTCCGTCCGATTTGCCAAGACACGGTGCTGCCTACGGCAATTTATGTCGGTGGCCCAAACGAAATCGCCTACTTCGCACAACTCAAGCCCGTGTACGAGTTTTTTGACCTCACGATGCCGATCATCTATCCTCGAGCGACAGCAACGATACTTGAAGAGAAGCTCGAAAGCATTCTCGAAAAATTCGAACTTGACCTCACCGCATTTTTTGGAAACCTCGAATCCGTGTTGAGGACTGTCTCAGAACAAATCTCCGATATCAAGGTGGAAGATATGTTCCAGACTGTTGGGGCACGGGTGAAGGAGTCGCTCAATGAGCTGAAATTCGGGATCAACCAAATCGACCCGACACTTCTCGGAGCGCTTGACACCTCGGCGTCCAAGATCGAATTTCAATTGAATGTGTTGAAAGAGAAGACGGTCAGTGCGCAGAAGAAGAAAAACGAAATTGCGCTGAAGCAGGTAGAGAAGGTTGCAAATAATACCATGCCCTTCGGCGAACTTCAGGAACGACAGATCAACGTGACCTACTTTATGAACAAATACGGATTGGATTTTGTGAAGTGGCTAACAGAAGAATTGAGAATTGACTTGTTCCATCACCAGGTGATTCACCTCTGATTTCCCTCACCCGAGAAGCACCTTCTCGGTCACTGCATCGAACAGATGCACCTTCGCTGTATCAAAGACGAATTCCATTTCTTTTCCAGCCTCGGGTTCTTCCGTCGCTGTGATGCGCGAAACGTACATCGTGCCTGACTTGGTTGCGAAGTAGACGTAGATCTCATTTCCCATCGGCTCAACGACTTCGACTTTCGCCTTCGCCCTCACCTTTACTTCCGCTCCTTCACAGCGGTGAGCATCGAAGATGTGCTCCGGCCGAATTCCCAGAGTGATGTCCTGTCCCCGATGAGAAGCCAATCGCTGCCCGAACTGCTCTGGAAGAGACAGTCGCAAACCGCCTCCGGCTTCAGCGAAGACTAATCCGCCGTCCGCCTCAATCCTACCATTAAAGAAGTTCATCGCTGGACTCCCGATGAACCCGGCTACGAACTTGTTCTGAGGATGGTTATAGAGGTTCAAGGGCGTGTCTGTCTGCTGGATCACTCCGTCTTTCATGACGACAATACGGTCCCCCATCGTCATCGCTTCCGTCTGATCGTGAGTGACGTACACCATCGTTGCTTCAAGCCGCTGATGAAGCTTCGAGATTTCTGTGCGCATCTGCACACGAAGTTTTGCATCGAGGTTGCTCAACGGCTCGTCAAAGAGGAACACTTTTGGCTTGCGCACGATTGCCCGACCGACAGCGACACGCTGACGCTGACCACCGGAGAGGGCTTTCGGCTTCCGATCAAGGAGCTCCTCAATTCCAAGTATCTGTGCTGCGTCGTGCACTCGCTGTTTGATCTCTTGCTTGGGATACTTTCGCAGCTTCAGTCCGAAAGCCATGTTGTCATAGACAGTCATATGAGGGTAGAGGGCATAGTTCTGGAAGACCATCGCGATATCGCGATCCTTTGGCGGCACGTCATTCACGAGCCTGTCTCCAATATAAATGCTGCCCTCGGTAGCTTCCTCCAGGCCTGCGATCATGCGGAGGGTTGTCGTCTTTCCACAGCCCGATGGACCCACGAGCACCGCAAACTCTTTGTCCTGGACGTCAATGTTAACATCCTGGACGGCAACCACTCCGCCGTCAAATACTTTTTTCACGCTTTGGAGTTTAACACTTGCCACGGGAGTACCTCCTCCGAATGCTGTAGTGGAGAGTTGGGCGTTCCCTGTCGTCACGCCGTGAGGCTGTTGAGGACATCCCAGAACCCGGGGAATGAAATATCAACGCATTCCGCACCACAGATCTGGACTTCCTTCGCAGCGACGAGACTAACGACGCCCATCGCCATCGCAATCCGGTGGTCGCCATAACTGTCCAGCGAAGTGCTGGGAATTAACTCATTTTCTCCCTCAAATGCAATCCCATCATCGTATTCCTCTACTTGAACACCGAGCTTCTTCAAGTTCTCGGAAATCGATTTGACCCGGTCACTTTCCTTGACGCGGAGTTCTGAAGCCCCTCGGATTTCAAACCTCCCTCTCGCGAGCGCACCAGCCACAGCCAGTGCAGGAATCTCATCAATGAGAGACGGAATGAGGCCGGGACTGATCCTCACATTTCGTAGGTGAGAGCCTCGGACTGTGATGTTGCCGATCGGCTCGGGATCAGAACTCTCGATCTTCTCGATCTGTATCTTTGCACCCATGTCGAGGAGGACACTAAGAATCGCTGTCCGAGTCGGGTTCAAGCCGACACCAACGATGTGTAGCTCAGAATTAGGGATCAGACATCCAGCGACAATAAAGAACGTGGCTGCGGAAATGTCGCCAGGAACATTGAATCTTCGAGCCTCAAGATTCTGGCCACCAATGACTTCCACGATTCGTGTGCCCTCGGAATCCTTCACAGTGAGCCCGAGCATCCGCTCCGTGTGATCACGTGTCGCAATCGGCTCAGTGACGTGAGTTGTGCCCTCCGCGTGAAGCCCAGCCAAAAGGACAGCGGATTTCACCTGAGCGCTTGGCACAGGGAGAACGTAATCAATACCATGAAGTCGATTGGGGGGAGAAATCTTGAGAGGCGGTGTCTGAGTTACTGTCGCTTCGATCCGAGCCCCCATTTGGGTCAACGGATCGATCACTCGCTTCATAGGACGCTTTCTCAGCGTATCATCGCCCGTGATCGTTGAGCTGAACGCCTGGCCCGCAAGAATCCCGGTAAGGAGCCGGATTGTCGTACCCGAGTTTCCAGCATCAAGAACGTTCTCGGGCTTCAGGAGCTTTTTCAACCCTCGGCCACGAATGAGCAGTGATTCAGGAGTGATGCGCCCCTCGACTCCGAGTGAGCGGAGGCAGCCCAGCGTGCTCATGGGATCCGCTGCAGAGGAGAAGCCGACTATCTCGGACGTCCCATCGGCCAAAGCGCTAATCATCATGGCACGGTGGGTGATTGATTTGTCGCCGGGGAGTTTAACTTCACCGCGAAGGTGTTTGGCGGGTTTCAGAACAACATTCACTGTCACGCTGCGAGAAGAGAAACTACTTTGATTTCTCCGAGGAGACCTCGGTTGGCTCGAGGAGAGATTCACCGTCCATCTCAGACGGAATCTCGAGGCCCATCAACTCACAGATTGTGGGAGCGATGTCAGCAAGCTTGCCATTTGGACGCAAACTGCTCTTCATTTCGTCATCGACCAGGATGAAGGGGACAAGGTTGGAGGTGTGTGCTGTATGAGGCCCGCCGTTATCATCGACCATCTTGTCAGCGTTCCCATGATCTGCAGTGATAAGAACAGTGTATCCTGCCTCCTTCGCAGCGGGAACAACCTTGCCGAGACATTCATCGACGACTTCAACAGCTTTGATGGCAGCAGCCATGTTCCCGGAATGCCCAACCATGTCCGCGTTTGCATAATTCATGACAATCAGCGAATAGGCCTGCAACTTGAAAGCCTTCAATGCATTCTCTGTCACTTCGTAAGCACTCATCTCAGGCTTCAGATCATATGTTGGAACTCCCCTGGGCGACGGAACGAGAATTCGGTCCTCTCCCTCGAATGGAACCTCGCGACCACCGCTGAAGAAGAATGTGACGTGGGCGTACTTCTCGGTCTCTGCGAGGCGCAGTTGTTTCCACCCTTGGTGCGACACGAGCTCACCCAGTGTCTTTGTCAGGTCCATTGTCTTGAAAGCCGTTGGGCAAGTGAAATCGTTGTGATATGGCGTCATCGTGACAAAGGTGAGCGAGAGTTTTCGCCTCTGAAACTTATCAAAGTCATCCATGATGAATGCGCGCGTCAACTGGCGCGTACGATCGGTTCTGAAGTTGAAGAAGATGACGGAGTCATTGTCACCGATGAGTCCGACGGGTTGGCTTTCACGCACAACGACGATGGGGAGCACGAACTCGTCGGTCACACCGCTCTTGTAGGAAGCCATGACTCCATCGATGGGATCAGCCAGTCGGTTTCCTGTGCCCTCTGTGAGCGCACGGTACGCCTTTTCCGTTCTCTCCCAGCGATTGTCACGATCCATCCCGTAGTAGCGGCCCATGACCGTTGCTATCTCGCCAATCCCTTCTCGCCTACACTGTTCCTTCAACTGCTGTAAGTATCCAGCTCCACTTTCGGGAGGAGTGTCTCGCCCATCGAGCAAGGCATGCACAAAAACGCGCTGAACTCCCTGTTCGTTTGCAAATCGCAATAGGGCAAAGAGATGAGTGATATGGCTATGCACGCCGCCATCGGAGACCAGCCCGATCAAATGGAGAGCCGAGTTCTTCTTCTTCACATTATCCGTTGCTATCTGAAAGGCTGGATTTCGGAAGAACTCCCCTGACCGGATAGACCGATTGATGCGGGTGATCTCCTGATAGACGATTCGGCCCGCACCGATGTTCATGTGGCCGACTTCGGAGTTTCCCATCTGGCCGTCCGGTAAGCCGACATCTTCATTCGAGGCGCTCAGGACTGTCGATCTATATTTCTTGAAGAGACTATCGATGAAAGGCTTTTTCGCTCGAGCAATCGCACTGATCTCGTCGTTAGTGCCAACGCCAAAGCCGTCGAGGATGATGAGAAGGACTTTTCTTCGAGGTGAGTTCAACGCTTGATTGTTTCCCAGAGGTTTTTCTCCAGAATCGTTAGGAGCAGTACATATCTCAAATCACAGTTTCGCGCGTCTCCTTCTTTTCGTGTGTAGGCCCAAGCAGCACTTTACGACTGAGGTTGAAGCGTCCTTCCTCATCAATCTTGACAAGACGGACATCCAACACATCGCCGACTTTCAGGACGTCGGAAACTTTGTTGACCCTGCGCGTGTCGATTTGCGAGATATGGAGGAGCCCTTCCTTTCCTGGCAGGAACTCACAAAAGGCTCCAAAGTCCATGATCTTCCGTACGGTCGCTTTGTACACCTTGCCAACCTCCGGCACTTCAGTAATCCGTTCGATCATTTCACGGGCGAGGTCGGTGGATTGTTTGTTCACAGACGCTATGACGACCGTCCCATCCTCTTCAATGTTCACTTCTGCACCGCTCTCCTTCACAATGTGGCGAATCGTTTTCCCTCCTGGACCAATTACCGCACCGATCATGTCGACAGGGATCTTCAGCGATGTAAGACGCGGAGCGTATCCGGAAAGCTCCTTGCGTGGCTCAGAGATCGCCTGATTCATGATCTCGAGGATTTGAAGTCGCCCTTCACGAGCCTGCTGAAGTGCGCGCTCGACAATCTCAAATGAGATGCCTTTGATTTTGATGTCCATCTGAAATCCAGTGATCCCATCGCGCGTGCCAGCAACCTTGAAGTCCATGTCACCGAGGTGGTCCTCGTTCCCAAGGATGTCGCTCAAGATAGCAACCCGATCGCCTTCTTTGACGAGCCCCATCGCGATCCCGGCCACTGCTTTTCGGATTGGTACACCGCTGTCCATGAGAGCCAGCGAGCCAGCGCATACTGTAGCCATCGATGAAGAGCCGTTTGACTCGAGTATGTCGGAGACAATTCGAATCGTGTAAGGGAACTCCGTTTCAGGGGGAATCAGGTTCTTGAGCGCCCTCTCGGCAAGGTTGCCGTGCCCGATCTCTCGCCTCCCCGGGCCTCCGACTCTTCCGACCTCTCCAACGCTGAATGGTGGGAAGTTATAGTGCAGCATGAACCGCTTCGTCGATTCAGGAAAGAGCCCTTCGATGAGCTGCTCATCGGGCTTCGTCCCGAGTGTAACGGTCGCCAGACTTTGAGTCTCACCGCGGGTAAAGAGCGAGGATCCGTGGGTTCGTGGCAGCAAACCAACCTCACAGGTAATTGGCCTGATTTCGGTCAACGATCTTCCGTCGAGTCTTCGGCCCTCGCCAAGGATCATCGAGCGCATGTCTTCGCGTTCGAGGTCATGGAGAGCTTGAGATATGAGGGTCTCTTTCTCCGGATACTTTTCGAGCAGAAGCCCTTTCACCTCTGTCTCGATGTTCTCGCGCTGTTTGCTGCGTTCATCCTTATTCAGAATGGCGCGATTCAGATCCTGAATTCTTTGCTTAGCGTGAGCGCTAACGTCGGCCAGGAGAGCCTCGTCAGCAGTAGCGGCCTCGATCTGCCTTTTTGGCTTCGAGACCCCCTGAGCGAATTCGAGCTGAGCCGCAATGATCTTCCTTATAGCTTCATGCGCAATCTTCACCGCCTCGAGGAGCCCATCCTCAGAAGTCTCCTTTGCTTCACCCTCGACCATGATGACGGACTCCGCTGTCCCCGCCACGACAAGGTCTATGTCACTCTTTTCCAATTGGCTGAGGGTAGGGTTGATGACGTGCTCGCCATCAATTCTCCCAACACGAACCTCAGCGATTGGGCCATCAAACGGAATATCCGAGATGAGGAGGGCAGCAGATGCACCGATGGCGCCTAGCACGTCCGCATCATGTTCCTGGTCGGACGAGAAGACCGTCACAAGGACTTGAGTTTCATACCGGTAGTTCTTCGGAAAGAGAGGGCGAATAGGTCGGTCGATGAGGCGAGAAGAGAGGATCTCCTTCTCGGTTGGGCGTCCCTCCCGTTTGAAGAATCCCCCGGGTATCCTCCCTGCCGCGGAGGTCCTTTCCCGGTACTCCACCTGCAGCGGAACAAAGTCCTGATCTTCAACCGGCTCTTTCGCAGAGACCACCGTTGCGAGGACCATCGTATCCGCATAGCGGACCATGACGGCCCCGTCGGCCTGCTTTGCAAACTTCCCTGTCTCGATTGAAAGCGTCCTACCGTCTACTTCGATTTCTATTCTTCTGGCCATTCTGAGTTATCCTTTTCTTTCAAGATTTATTTTCGGATCTCAAGCTCTGCGATGATCTTACGATAGCGCTCGATGTCCTTCTTTGAAAGATAATCAAGCAATCGGCGACGCTTCCCAACCATCTTGAGCAGACCGATTCGAGAGTGGTGATCCTTCACGTTATGCTCAAAATGCGAGGCAAGTTCGTTGATCCGGGTCGTGAGGAGAGCGATCTGGCTCTCGGGCGAACCCGTATCCTTGGTATTTTTTCCAAACTTGTTGATGATTTCCAGCTTCTGTTCTTTCGTCAGTGGCATGGAACACTCCGACCCTATGCAAGATTATGGATGAATTGTTCTTTCATTTTCAAACACTCCTGTCTGTCGACCTCCATCCTCCTCTTTAGTTCTTCTGGGGATGCAAAGCGAATCTCGTCCCGGATTCGCTGGAAAAACTGAACCCGCAGTCTCTTCCCGTATATATCGTCGTGGAAATCGAAGAGGTTGACCTCAATGGTCCTCAGATGGTCTGTCTCAAAGGTGGGGCGAGTGCCGATGTTCATCATCCCATAGTATGAGGTATTCTCCAGGACCACCTGCACGAAGTATACACCGTCCCGTGGAACGAGCTTCCTGCCAGAGAGAGGCATGAGGTTGGCAGTTGGGAATCCGAGCTTTACACCTCTTCCTGCACCCTTCACGACAGAACTGTCCAGCGCATACGCACGCCCCAAGTATCTCGCCGCTCGCTGAGCATCACCCTCTCGAAGGAGGTGGCGTACCCTCGTGCTGCTGATAATTTCACCGTCGACTGTGAATGGTGGGAGGACGTTTACCGAGAATCCGTAAGTATCTCCAATCCTTTTCATGTCTTCGATCCCTCCCTCGCGATCACGACCGAACATGTGATCGTAGCCTTCGACTTCCTCGCTAATCCCGACGCCGTTCACAAGGTACTTTTCATAGAACTGCATTGGGGTCTGACGAGAAAACTCATACGTGAAATTCAGAATGACAACGAGATCGAACCCTAACTCTCTGAAGATCTCTACCCGTTCGTCCACAGTCGTCAGGATTTCGACAGAATAGCCACCTTTAACCACGACTTCCTTCGGGTGCGGATCAAACGTGACGCAAACGCTCCTGCTGTGTCTCGCGCTCGCCCGCCGGATCACTTCGCGCAGGATCTCTTGATGGCCCAGGTGGACTCCATCAAACGTGCCAACCGTCACGATGGAATTCTTCTGCTTCCGAACCTGGTTTATAGAATGCACAACTTCCATGGCGATTCACGTGGCCTTTTCTGTCGCGAGGTTCTCATAGTCCTCAATTGTGAGTGCTTCACTGAGCCGATAACCGCCGACACCCATTCTCACGAGGGATTTCAGGTAAGCACCACAACCGAGACGCTGGCCGAAATCTTCTACCAGAGATCTGACATACGTGCCCTTTGAACATACCAGACGGAACCGGACCTCGGGTGGATTCCCGTCCGTTCCCGAAAGGTGCATATCCACGGGTTCAAACTTCGAGATTGACACTTTCCGCCGAGGGGCTTCGACTGTCCTTCCCGTCCGTGCGTACTTGTACAGGCGTCTACCGTTGACTTTCACAGCGGAGTACATCGGCGGGGTCTGTTCAATCACTCCGGTGAATTCTCCGAACAGCCCCCTCACTCTCTCTTCTGTGACTTCATTGAGGGGCCGTCGTTCATAGACTTCTGTCTCGGTGTCGAAGCTCTTCGTCCTTGCACCAATCTCCATCACACCTTCATACTCCTTCTCAAGGCCTTTGAATTTCTCCATCTCTTTCGTCCTTCGTCCGGTGACGACGATCATCAACCCCGAGGCCATCGGATCGAGAGTCCCCGCGTGTCCAATCTTCCTGATGTGGAAAAGGGACCGCAGTTTTTTCACGACATCGAACGAAGACCAACCCTTCGGCTTGTTCACGAGGAGGATTTCGCCGGCTTCGAAATCGAACTCTCCATCCATCGCCCTTGCCATCCATCATCGGGTGAGTTACTTCCCGCTGTGAATTTGCTTGATTAAATTGTTGATCGCTTCAACACGGTCCAAGGTTTCATCGAGATGGAAGTGAATCTCGGGTGTAAATTTCAGCCGAATCCGGGAACCAATGAGGGAACGAATCTCTTTCTTATTCGCCTCAATCCTCTTCAAAGTCTTTTCTTTCACATCTGGAGGCCCGAAGATACTTACATACACTCTCGCAATCCGGAGATCACCAGACACGCGGACATCTGTGACCGTGATAAAGCCATTCGACGGCTCGTTGAGATTGCGCTGGATAATGACACTGATTTCCTCTTTGATGAGGGATCCCACTCTCTCTGCGCGAACGGACATTGGACTCCTCTCCTGCCGTAATTCAGGCTTGTGGTGTACATGGGCTACAGCTTCCTCTTCGTCTCCACGGTCTTGTACGCCTCAATTGAATCGCCAACCTTGATGTCATTGTAGTTCTGCAACGCTATCCCGCATTCGAATCCAGCCTCAACATCCCGGACGTCCTCTTTGAACCGCTTCAATGAAGCGATAGCCCCCTCAAAAATAACGACGCCGTCCCGAACGAGTCGCACTCTGCTGTTCCTTGCGATTTTCCCATCCTGAACATGGCAACCGGCGACCATGCCTACCTTGGACACCTTAAAGGTCTCACGGACTTCGACAGTGGCAACTACCTCCTCTTTTCTCTCCGGCTCGAGGAGACCTTCGAGTGCATCACGCACATCTTTGATTGCATCGTAGATGATACTGTAAAGCCGAATGTCGACTTGCTCCTGCTCGGCCAGACGCCGTGCGTTGAGGTTCGGCCTGACGTGAAAACCAATAATCACTGCATCCGATGCAGCTGCAAGCAGCACATCAGACTCGGAAATCGCTCCGACTCCGCGGTGAAGAACCAGCACCCGTACCTCTTGGTTTGAGAGCTTCATCAATGAATCTGACAGCGCCTCGACAGAGCCGTCGACATCGCCTTTGACGATGACCTTCAGCTCCCTCACCTGGCCCTCTTTGATCTCCTGGGAGAGAGTGTCCAGAGTGACTCTCCGTGCCTGGCGGAAATCTTGCTCCCGCTTCAGCTGTTGGCGCTTCACGCTTATCTCACGCGCTTCATGGTCCGTGGCAAGCGCGACGAATTCGTCGCCAGCCTGGGGAATACCGTCGAACCCAATGACTTGCACGGGCGTTGATGGACGTGCGACCTCAACTCGATTCCCCCGCTCGTCGAACATCGCGCGGACTCTTCCACTGCAGACACCTGCAATGAATGAATCACCCAGTCTGAGTGAGCCCTTCTGCACCAAGACAGTACCAACAATACCTTTCCCTTTGTCGAGTTTCGATTCGATGACTGCTCCCCGAGCGCGCCGATCTGGATTCGCTTTCAGGTCTAGGATTTCAGCTTCCACAATGACCTTCTCGAGAAGAAGGCTGACATTCTTTCCAGTCCGAGCAGAGAGCTCCACACACTGGTATTTGCCTCCCCATTCCTCGACGAGGATTCCCTTTTCAGCAAGTTGCTGCTTGATCCGGTCTGGGTTCGCATCCGCTTTGTCTGTCTTGTTGATCGCAATGACGATCGGGACGTTCGCGGCCTGCGCATGGCTGATCGCCTCGACGGTCTGCGGCATAACGCTGTCATCCGCCGCCACAACCAGCACAACGATGTCCGTCACCTGCGCACCGCGAGCACGCATTGCAGTAAAGGCCTCGTGCCCGGGTGTATCAAGGAACGTGATTTGTTTGCTATGGTCGAGGGAGACTTCGTAGGCTCCGATATGCTGCGTGATACCGCCCGACTCACCTGCAACAACATTGCTCTGTCGGATGTGATCAAGGAGCGAGGTCTTTCCGTGGTCGACATGACCCATGATTGTGACGACCGGAGGTCTGGGCTTTCGTGATTCAGGCGAATCAGGGGTGTCAGCAAGAACATCAGCAGCAAAGATATCCTGGAATTGAACGTCGAAACCAAACTCATCTGCAACAAGAGTGATGGTGTCTTTATCGAGACGCTGGTTGATTGAAACCATCAAACCAAGCTCGATGCACTTCTTGATGACTTCCGCAGCTGGGACATGCATCAAGTTGGCCATCTCATTTACAGCAACAAACTCAGTCACGCGAAGAACATTCTTTTCCTTCTCAACCGCTTCGAGCATCTTCTGTTCTTCTTCAAAGCGCTCCCTCTTTTTCCGCCGCTTGAACACCGCATGAGCACTAACCGCGGTCTCGTCCATCATCTGGAAAGTTCGGCGGATCGCATCATCGACTTCACGTTCATCGACTTCATGGTGACGGAGCTTCTTCTTCTTTTTTTTCTTCTTCAGCAGCTCATCTGCGTCCTCAATAATGGCGGGCTTGGTCTCTTCGCGGACGCGTTTCTTTCTCTTCTTTTTCTTCTTCGCATCTTCAGCTTCCGCCGGGAGACCCAGTCCGGTACGGGGTTTTCCCTCAGTTTTTGCCTCGACTTCAGCCTGGGGAGCACCGAGCGCCATCTTCCCCTTGATTTTCAGTCCGATCTTTGCTCTTCGGACGGCCTCAACAGGCGTCTCCTTTTTCTCTTCCGGTGGGATCTTGACAGGCGCACGAGCTTGTGCTTCCGTTACCGCTTCGGCTGGGACCTTCTCTTCGACAGGAGCCGGAACCTCTATCGCTTTCTCTGGCTTGATGGCAGGCACTTCGACGGGAGCCGGCTTCACCTCTTCAATTGGACGCTCGACGACTTGCGTGAATTCCGGTGCTCGTTTCCCTTCTACGATTGGGGGTGGTGCGGCGTGTCTTGCAGGGACTTCTTCGACAGGCTTCTCCGAGACCTTCTTCTCGGGCTTTTTCCGGGTCTCGCGCAATTCATGGAGTTTCCGGTGATGACGTTCGGCGACATCTTTCTCTTTCTTGAAGTGAACAAGGATCTCGTGCAGCATCTCCTCGTCAACACTCGACATGTGGCTCTTGACAGCGAACCCCTTCTTGTTAAGGAACTCGATGAGGGTTTCGCTCGCGAGATTCAGCTCGGTCGCAAGCCTGAAGATTTTCTTTTTCTTCTCCGCAGTCTCAGGCATTCTTACTTTTCTTCTTTAACCTCTTCACCTTTTGGTTTTCCAGCCTTCTTCTTCTCTGCTTTCGAGTCTTTCGGCTCTTCCTTCTTCTCGCTTTCTTTTGTGTCCTCAGTCTTGCCGGCTTTTTCCTCCTCTTCATCTTCCTCCGCATCTTTCTTCTCCTCACCGTCATCCTCTTCTTCCTCTTCCTCCCCATTCTCCTCCTCATCATCCTCGTCCTCTTCTTCCTCTTCTTCTTCAGCTATCTCGGCCTCCTCGAGACCAGTCTCGAGCAGCGACACCAACTGCCTGACCTTCAACTCTTCAAGACCGACGGTTTCGACGAGGTTCCTGACTCCTGCCTTGATGACCTCTTGCGCGGACGAATATCCAGAGGATACCAGCTTCTGGTAAAGCTCCTCTCCAATCTCTTCCTGGAACTCTGAGAGCTCGATGTCGTACTCCACGTCAGGCTTTTCCTTGATCGGATTGATCGTAAATCCTGTCAACTTCGAGGCGAGCCGAATATTTTGTCCGTTCCTCCCTATGAGGAGAGACATCTGATCGTTTGGTACCAAAACGTTTGCAGTCTTCGCCTTCTCGTCGATTTCGATGTGCTTGATCTTCGCTGGCGCAAGTGCACGAGTGATAAACACGGTTGGATCGTTGCTGTAGTTGATGACGTCGATGTTCTCATTATTCAACTCTCTCACGATCGAGTGAATACGGACTCCCTTCATACCCACGCAAGCTCCCACGGCATCGATGCGGTCGTCGTGTGAGAGAACAGCCACCTTTGCACGCTCACCTGGTTCGCGAGCCAGAGTCTTGATCTCGATAACGCCATCGTAGATCTCGGGAATCTCAATTTCAAAAAGCTTCTCAAGGAATTTTGTATCGGCACGAGAAATGATGACAACGGGGTTTCCCGAATTCTTCCGAACCTCTTTGATGATTGCCCTTACCGTCTCACCCTTCTTGTACCTCTCCTTGAAGATCTGCTCGCTCTTCGGGAGGATCAACTCATTCCGATTGTGGTTGACGAGGATCTCGTTCTTTCGGAGTTGATAGATCTCCCCGACAACGATTTCCCCTAGTGAGCCAGTGTACTCATTGTAAATCAGCTCCTTCTCAATCTCTTTGATTCTCTGGTTGAGGTTTTGCTTCCCGCTTACGACTAGGCGTCGTCCGAAACTTGAGAGATCAACGATCTCGACGAATTCATCGCCGGGCTGCAAGTCTTCGTCCGACTTTGACCTTGCCGTTTCAATGTCGATTTGTATGTTCGGGTCCGTGACGGTCTCAACAACTTCCTTCTCGAGATAGATTTCGATGTCCCCCTTCTCCAGGTTGACAACGACATCGAACTTGGCCTCGGGACCGTATTTCTTCCGCATCATCATGCCGAAGACATCCTCGACGATCCCGGCGAGAATGTCCCGATCGATTCCCTTCTCGCGGACCATCTGGGCGAAGGATTCAACGATTTCGTAGTTCATGACTTCCTCCAAAAACTCTTTTCACTTATTTCCTCGAATGCCCAAATTCAATTTCAACTTTTGACTCAACGATGCTGCCGAGTGGGATGAGTATCTGCTCTCTACCTCTCTCTTCCAGCCCGATATTCTCTTCACGAATTTCGACAAGCCTCCCAACAACCGTCTTCACTTCTTCCGCCAAGCGATAACGGACTTTCAGATTCCTCCCAAGATTCTTCCGATACTGGCGAACCAGTTTTAGGGGTCGATCGAGGCCGGGCGAGGACACGACAAGGTTGTAACGGCCTTGTACCAGATTCTCGTGATCGAGCCGAGCCAACAAATCCCGACTGATTGCAACACATCCCTCCGCTGTAATGCCGGCATCTGTGTCGACAAAGACCTCGAGCACCTTGCTCTGCCCTTCACCCCTTATGCTGAGGTCCACGAGAAAGGCATCGTGCTCATGGGCGACTTCCTCGGAAAGTTGCCGAATTCTCGACGAAACCTCGGCCATTTCTTAGTCTCCAAAAAAAATAGCCCACAAAAACACCCTGGGCTATCAAAAACTGCATCGGGAATATAACAACCGGGAACCTCATATGCAAGTGAAAAATTGAGAATATTCACATAGAAAGGCCGCAAAAGGAGTTAGAAAACAAACAGGTTGATAGTGTGTCGCAATATCCACTTCACCCCCGACAGGTGCGATCGCTCGCAAACCCTCGAGAGAATCTCCAAAATGAGAGACTTCAAGCGCGCTGAAACAGCAGACCTGGGAGCTATTGCTCGTGCGACCAAGCCGATGAACTGATCTCCTATCACTTGCTCATAATGAGATCAAGGCTTATATTGTCCGTCGTCACAAGAAGTCCACATTCACATATCAATCCGACCTGCCGCTGTCAATGAACCCTGTTGCACTTATCACAGGCGCGAGCCGCGGAATCGGACGCGGTATTGCGATTGAGCTTGCAAAGCTTGGGTACAACCTTGTCATCAATTATGCAACCAACCTTAAGGCCGCAGACCAAACCCGGAACGATTGCATCGACGCGGCAAGATCGAAGGGAAAGAG
>JBAWAH010000007.1:0-54139 GCA_049589195.1 Bacteroidota bacterium
ACGTACTTCTCGACCGCCTTCAGTCGCTGACCAATGTTTGAATTCAATCCTGTGTCGACGAAGGTAATCCTCCAATCATGGATGTCGCTCCCCAACAACTGAAGATTCTTACCGCCATCAGACAGGATGAAGTCGTTGGAAACTGCTTCATCGTATTTCAAGAAGTAATCCTTTATGACATCCGCTTTGTAACCAAGACACAGAATGAAATCATTGTATCCGTAGTGAGCGTAATACTTCATGACGTGCCACAGTATTGGTCTGTATCCAATGGTGACCATTGGCTTTGGGATGTTCTCAGAGAATTCCCTCAGCCTCATCCCCAACCCACCACAGAACAGAACTACTTTCATTGGGACTGCTCCTTTCTTGGCCTATGGTAAACAGTGTCTTTCATGTTGTCTCTGCATGGGTCGCGAACACATCCTGCGCCGACACCAAGCCTCGCGTCCTACGGCTTCTTCATCGGTCTGATGCTGATATCAGTCACCTCTGCCGAGTAAGGCAAGCTGAGTGCATTGATTACTACTGCCGCCACATCTTCCGGCTGAATGAGCCGCTCGGGATCATACACCTTGCCCTCCTTCTCATGGACCATCACCTGCATCGGGCTAGCTGTTCGTCCAAGATATACGCTCAGAACACGCAGCCCTTCAGCATTCACTTCATCTCGCAGGCTGTCGGCAAGTGCCTTCAGGGCATACTTCGTCGCGGCATACTGTCCCACATCGGCCCGGGCGTTCATGCTGACGCTTGAGTTAATGAACACTATTTGACCTGCGCTGAGTCTGAGCATGGGCAGTAAGGCTTGCGTAAGAAGATATGGAGCGCGAACATTGATTCGGTACTGCAAATCAAAGTCTTCGACGGGGGCAACCTCGACCCGACCAAGTGAAATGACGCCTGCACTGTGAATAAGCAAACCAACACGCCCACAATCTTTCTGAAGACGATCCTTCAACTCGATGATGTCTTTGTCGATCGCAAGGTCGATCTCATAACAGAGAACTCGAGTCGCGGCAGCTCGGGCACTCGCGGCTACCGTCTCAAGCGTATTCAGCTTGCGCCCCACAAGACAGAGCGTTGTCCCTTGGGCAGCAAGACCGAGAGCTATCGCCTTGCCAACACCACTGCTCGCTCCCGTTACAACCGCTACTTTATCTTTGAAGGCCATCATGGTCAAATCCGACAGAGATTTCACTGTGACCCTTGCGTCCGGGTCCGATCAACAAACGCTGGAAAGGCTTAACTTCCCAGAGCAGCGGAACGTGCTTGGCCGCACCTTCCGCATACTCGCTGTCAGGCAGACCTACTTCATTCCACACACTCTTTCAACAACCCGGCTTTTAACAGTGCGCCTGCAGCATTATGAACTGCACCAAACTCTAAGCCTGACCTCTCCGCAACATCCAGCAACGTATGGCTGCCATCGGAAAGATTCAAGATCCATAACATCGCAAGCTCGTTAACCGGTTGGCCCGCCTCACCACCCATCCCTCGATAAAGACCTCTCTTGCCTAACTGCGGTTCGCACTTGGGATTTTGATTGAGGAATTTTTTGTTGTTTTCGAGCACCTCGATAACCGCTAGATACTTCCCCAGCGAGTCCGCCAAATACACTGGCTGAACGAAGGCTAGATTGTCCGCAGATGTGTGATATTCGGGATATTCACTGTGGGGTGTCCTTGTCAGCGATCCCACAGGAAGGTTAAAACCCGGAGAACAGAACTGCCGCTCATCATAGCCATAAGGCGAGAACTCTCTGATGGAGTATTCCTCGCCGGAGTGCTTCAAGACATGTTGCACTGCTCTATCAATTTCCGCATCTCCCCGGCGGCTTTTCTTGTACGTTAAATGCCCTGGGTCGCCAACGCACGCTATGACAAGCCCGTGTTTGATCAACGACACACGATGTTCGTTCGCAGACAGCCAAGTAATTGAGCCAATGGCCCCAGGAATGAAAAGGAATCGATACGAATACTTCAGCGAAAGCGGTGCCAGGAGCTTGGCTAAGAAAGTCGCTAGTGAGACACCAGAAAGATTGTCGTTGCAGAGCGATGGATGGCAACTGTGGCATGAGATCAGTACTTCCTCATTGGTTTTTCCTTGAAGGCGATATTCTCCATATGTCAGGTGACCATCCTCGAGAGATGAATCAATATACACCTCATACTCCCCCTCTTCAAGACTCCGCATCTGATTATAACTCAGGCAAAACCCCCAATTCTCTTTATAGTATGACGTCCGATATGGAATCCAATCGGGCCGGTCGGGGATTGAGAAGAGATGCTCCTTCAGTTCAGCTAGGGGTAACTTCGTCTTTACCGGTATGCTGTATTGAAGGATGTGCAAATTGGATTTCTTGAAATCTATTACCTTTTCCCCCCTGCTGTCTCTGACGTATGCATCCCTGATGTTCCATTCTCTCGGTACTGTCCAGTCGAAGACCTGCGTACCCGAGGCAACCTCGTGGGTTGCCAGAGGGATATGTTGCTGCAAGATCCGGAGCGATTGTCGAAAACCGTTTCCCGTTATGCTGCGGCAGATGGGATATAACTCGGTGATCAACTGGTACATCTCCGTCCCGCTCTTTTCGAGGTTGATCTCTCGTCTCAGATCGCTCAGGGTCATTGTCATGGATTTTGATGAAATTGAGACGGATCGGCGTTCTTGTATTGCCGATCTTTGGCAGAAATAGTACGCTCCGCCTCTGGCCAAACAATGCTAAACAGGGGATCGTCCCATCGCACGCCGCGCGAATACTCCGGGGCATAAACCTGGGACATCTGGTAGAATACTTCAGTGTCATCTTCTAGCGTTTGAAACCCATGGGCAAAGCCTTTAGAAACGTAGAGCATCCTGTAGTTATCAGCGGTTAGTTTCTCGCCAAACCACTTGAGGAAAGTCTTGGAGTTTGGCCGCAGGTCGATGATTACATCGTACAGTGCACCTCTTGTGCATCGAACAAGCTTTGCTTCAGCGAAGGGGGGCACCTGGTAGTGCATACCTCTCAAGGTTCCCCTTTTTTTGTTATTGGAAAGGTTGCACTGAAGGACGTGTTCTTCAAGTCCGTGCTCCTTGAATTCTCGCTGACACCAGGCGCGAGCAAAGAACCCACGCTCATCCACTATCCGTTCGGGTTCGATGATGAACGCCCCCTTCAGTGCTGTCTCGGTGAATATCACGGTTCGTTCCTCAGGGATAAACCTTCACTTCGGGAATAGGAACGATAAACTGTCCACCCCATTCGCGTATGTATGAGACCTGCTGCATGATTTCGTCTTTGAAATTCCACGGCAAGATGAACACGTAGTCTGGTTTTGTTTCCCTTATCTTGTCAGGATGCAGGATTGGGATATGAGTCCCCGGCAGGAATTTCCCCTGTTTGTAGACGTTCCTGTCGACGGTGTAGTCTATGAAATCAGATCGAATTCCACAGTAATTCAACAGCGTGTTTCCTTTGCCTGGCGCGCCGTAGCCTACAATCGTCTTTCCCTGGCGTTTGGTTGCGATCAAGAACTCCAGCAGCCTCCGTTTCGTCTCTTCAACTTGCTCTGCAAATGAAGAGTAGCTTTCCAAGCGCGTGAACCCTGCCGATTCTTCCCTCGTCTTCAGTTCTGTGGCTCGGGCACTAACTGGTTTGGAATGATCGCTTGCATGGCAAGCATAGATTCGTAACGAACCTCCATGCGTCGGCAACTCCTCCACATCGAATAAGGTAAGCCCATGCGCTGCGAAGATCTTTTCTGCCGATAGGAAAGAGAAGTATGAGAAGTGTTCGTGGTAGATCGTATCGAATTGATTTTCCTCAATCAACCGCAGCAAATGTGGAAACTCGATGGTCGCGACCCCCCGCGGTTTCAACAGGAGACGCATGCCTTCGACGAAGTCGTTGACATCCGGAACCTGTGCGAGGACGTTCGCACCAAGGATGAGGTCGGCGTGCTTATTGTCGCGAGCCAACTCGCGGGCCAGTTTTTCGCCAAAGAATTTCACAAGTGTCGGAACACTTCTCTCCTCTGCAGCTTTCGCGACATTCGCTGCCGGCTCGATTCCCAGAACGGGTATTCCCTTGGCGACAAAATGCTGGAGGAGATAGCCATCATTGCTTGCCACTTCTATCACGAAGCTCTGCCTTGTCAAACCCAAACGGTCAACAATCATCTCTGTGTAATTCTTGGCGTGCTGCACCCAGCTGTCAGAGTAGGATGAGAAGTAGGCGTACTCGGTGAATATCTCTTCGGGACTTACGAATTCATCCAGTTGAACAAGGAAACAGTTCTCGCACACATACACATGAAGTGGATAAAACGGCTCCATCTGATTGAGCTTATCTGCACTCACGTAGCTTTCGCACAACGGAGACATCCCCAAATCGACGAATGTGTGCCTCAACACAGTGCCGCAAAACCGGCAGATACCTTGATTCTTTGTTGATTGAGTTGTCATGCTTTCCTGTTGTTAGATATTCTTTCTCTCTCTCAGCTGACGACGGGTGCCTTTCCGTTCTTCCAGCGCAGATCGGGATAGAGTCGACCGGTGTTCAGGAGATGTCTGATATGGTCAACTCGTTTGTACCTTGGTCCCTCGAATTCTTCCACCTTCAGGCCGATCTTCTTGTACATTTCATAGAGTTGCTTCGCTCCCATCTTCGCATCCCACTGCGGTTTGAAGTCCGGAAGAGTGTCTGCAATCTTACTGAAGTCGACGCGGTAGCATCGCAGATCGGGCCCAGCATCCTTGGCATACTCGATCTGGCAGTTGGGTACCGTGTCTTTGACGATCTGCGCGATGTCACGAATGCGGTAATTCTCATCAGTCCTGCCCACGTTGAACGCTTGATTGTGGACTGTCTCACGAGGCGCACGGAGGACAGCAATAAATGCTCGTGAAATATCCTCGATGTGAACAATTGGCCGCCAGGGGGTTCCGTCGCTCTTAATCAGCACTCGACCGGACGTGAAAGCCCACGCCACAAGATTGTTGAGCACGATGTCAAACCGGAGCCGGGGGGATGCGCCATACGCTGTTGCGCTGCGCAAATATGTTGGACTGAAACTTGAGTCCGCAAGTCTCTTGACATCCTGTTCGACACGAACCTTTGACTCACCATACGGCGTCACTGGGTTTAGCGCCGAGTCCTCGTTAACAAGATTGTCGCCTGCAGAGCCGTAATTACTACACGAGGACGAGAACAAGAAACGACTTAGCCCGGCAGATTTGGCCAATTCAGCTAACCGAACCGAGGCAGAGTGGTTGATCTCGTACGTGAGACCGGGGTTCAGATTGCCCAAGGGATCATTCGACAGGGCAGCAAGATGCACTACTGCATCAAAACCTTTCAGATCAGAAGCCACCATGTCCCGAAGATCCTTGCGGATCGTCGGGATGTCCTGTTTCCATTCGCCAAAAGTACATTGTTCATAGAAGTCGGTATCCAGCCCCACTACGTCGTGTCCCTCGGCGAGCAACATTGGCGCCATGACCGCACCGATATATCCTTTACTTCCCGTTAACAATATTCTCACTTTGTCACCTCAGAATGTTTGGGTTAGTTGTCTCTGCAATTCTGAACTTGTGCTATCGCCGGCAACGGGTTCCACTCGCGCACGAGAACAAAGGCGAATGATACTCGGTCAAAAACAAACCGAGACTGGAGGGCAAACCACAGCCGACTACCCAACCCTCTTGAGCCAAGCTTCCCTCCACATTGGGTAACTACTTCTCGCACAGGCCCGTCGACATAGGCCTTCACACACGACGTCGAGAGCCACGGTGTTATGAATCTTCTTCATTGTTCCAGTGGTCTCGAGGATTATCCGATCAACCCGTTGTAACACGCGGAACCGGTGACCACAATGTCTTAGCATCTCATGGTCGATCCTTAGACCTCGATTTCTGCCGCGGGCATCGAGAGTATCCAAAATTTCCTTCCTGCTTTTCACCTCCACCAGTTCCCCCGGTTGAAGATTCAAGACGAGCGCTGGTGTCGTTGTTCCATTGCCAACCGCGGCACCGTATTCCAGTCCGCCTGCTGATCTCATGATCTTATTATAGGCGGTGATGCAAAGCGCTTGGGCAACCTGCACAGGGGTGAAGCTTCTCGATCTTATGTCTCGCACGTATTGCCGGATGTCCCAACCATTCAAGTACTCCGTTGCTTTCAGAAGATTTGTCGACTGGCAAGAAGAATATGTCTTTCCCTCGTCGACGGGCTCCGAAGCACCTCTGAAGGAGGTCTCGTGCCAATCAGCGGGAACTTCAGCATTACGGCCCGCCGCTGCTCTTTTCAGCCAAGCTTCTTTCCAGAATAATAGGCACATTCTCTTGCACCCCTCGTGCTCTTCACCGCCACATCTCACTCCATCCAAGAAGACTGCATTCTTCATCCGTCTTATATAAGCTCCTTCAACGCAGATTTTGTCGGCACGCTTGAAAACTTTGAATGTTCTTCCACAGAACTTTTTCATTTCGGGTGTAAATGGTACTGCTTCCAGAGTTCCATTCCTATCCAGTGTAGAAAGAATTTCTGATTCGTTGCGGACCTCGACAAGCTCACCCGCGCGTAGATCCAAACCTGAATTCCTCATATAACTTTTGTCCCCGGAGGTCTTTATTAGTCAGGCAGACAGATGTCTCTGCCGCTTGCCTGCCACTACCTGTTACTCGTTCTTGCTACCGCGAAGATCATAGACGATGCCGTCACCGTTGTCCATGATTGTACGGTAATGACGTGACAGATAATCCTTGATATCCGAATGGGCTGCCGTAAACTGAGCAGCAGATTGTCCTGACACCACAAAATAGCCTGCACCTTGATTTCTGAGTTGTTCAATACGCTCCGTCTTCAACCAGGCTGTCGCGAGATACCAGCCACGACGATCGCTGAAGTAAAAGACATCCGGCGGTGTCATGCTGCGCTCTGGAGTTCTGTCATCCATGTCTGTATCGACAACAATGATCAGCGCACCGGGTTCGGTTATGCGTCCCACTGCTTGCCCAGTTTTCCTTTTCTCCTCAAAAATCGGGGTCTTGTACAAGTCGCGCACATAGTATTGGTGTGTTGCTCCGACTGTGCTCACAAGAAAGAGAGCTGACATTCCGAGTGTCAACAGCCATTGCTTGAATGCCGACTGTCTGAACCACGAAAGAGATTCAAGCTTCCTGACCAATGACATTGTCCCCAGACCCGCTAGTGCTGCTCCCGGTGGAACCACCGGCAGCAAGTACTGGTAATGCCCCATGACAACGCCTTTTGCCGCAACGATCACGTAGAAGAGAACTGCGGCGAACCAAACATAAAACAGATGCCGCAACTCACCCTCCTTCCGCACAAAGAAGCCGTAAGCAAAGGCACAGAATGCAAACGGTGTGAGATGATACATGATTACTCTCAATGCGCTGTACACATAGAAGTCTGGACTCGAGAGTATCTCAAGATCGGCAAACTTGGAATACCCTGCCGAGAGGATGCCAAACGTGTTGCCGTACTCCTCGTACAATGTGTGTGCATGGTAGTACCAGAGGAACGGGGGTAAGAGAATAAGGACCGCAAGGAGCCAGACGATTGGCGTTCTCCACCATTTGCCTTTATATTTCAGAACGCACAAAAAGAGAATGGGAATGCCAAGATACAAAGCAGTGATCTTCAGAAGGATTGCAACTGAAGCTGAAAAGGCGGCGACCAAGAAATAGACCCAACTGTCATTCTTGACCCACCGGGCGAGCGCGTATAATCCCAGGGCTCCGAAAAATACCATCGGTGGGTCGGGCCAAAGGCCTGTTGTCAACGCTGCAAAAGTTGGAGACACGCCGGCGAAAACACCTGCAACGAGACCGACTGCCGAATCAAAGACGTATCGTGCAAACAAGTATACGACGATGATCAATCCTACGCCTGTGAGATACGGGATGACAAGGGCCAACCATTCGTGCACTCCGAAAAGCTTGTAGAGTAACGCCGTGAGATACGGGATGAGAGGAAACTCCATCTCGACATAACCCGGGCCGTTTCCTCCCCAGTAGATTTGAGGATAAAGAAAGTGAAAACCGTTGCGATAGTAATTCATGGCTATACTTGCCAGGTCTGCTGGCCGCCAGCCCAGGATTGGTGTCCCTAGGTTTAGAAGCAGAGGGAGCCTGGCCACCGAATAAACGACAATCAGCACGAGAATATGGTATCTCGAAAGGCCGACAAGCGAATCACTGAGCCGTCTCGGCTCTGGCGATATGTCTGAATAAGTCCCGGACTGCATTCTCGTGTATTTATCTCTCTGTAATGGCATCTAGAATCTGGATAGTGCGTGAATCGGCACTACAGTGGTTATCTTGGAACATCGGACAACTCACAACAAGGAGTTGGTAGCCGACAAACCGCGGTTCCCCCAAGAATAGGAACACACCGTCAAAAAACCATCTTGCGACAATAGAAGGCCTCCGCGTATTTGCTCGACGAACCCGATTCTATTCCTCGGATCCTCAAGAGCGAAAAGAACATGTCTTCGGTAAACCAGTGTTTCTTCCTCTGTGTCCTGTAATTCTGCAACAGGTACTGAACCTTCCGTTTCGATATGCTTCCGTCGAGAGAAACGAAAAAGTTCGGTGATCCTAAATCACCGTCATACTTGGGTGTTTCATATTCCAAGATCAAATGGTCTCGAAAGGTATTCCACGCCAGGTCAGAAATAAGTCGATGATCCTGATGACGATCCTCCCTGTAGTGCGTGAACACAATATCGGGCGAGAATTTCCCTTTCAGATCCTCAAAGAAATCCTTGATCTCTGCACCCTGGAAGGGGAAGTATGAATCTCGAAAGCTCTTGATAACAATCTTCTTCTTTTTCACATCCTGTAAGAAGACCTTAGCACTCCGCAGAGCCTCACGCGCTCGCTCTTTATTCGGTGAACCCAAAACCACCCAATAAAACTCAATATGCTGAACGCTCCTAATAAGTTTAAGAATCGTGCCTCCGCAGCCGATCTCAATGTCATCGCTGTGTGAACCCAAGCACAGGATTCTTAGCGGTTCTTCCAACTTCTTGCTAAATTTCAGTTCTATCAAGCGATCTTCTCCTTAATATGACTGTCTCGATTTGAACTCTGTGGAGCGTGTTTGACTTTGATCTTTTGAACAGGGAGTCGGAGTAGTTGCCATCCTGCAAACAGCACATTTGCTGCGAGGCTTTCCCAGAATCTCGCAACCCAAGATCCCATTTGCAGAAGACAGAGGAATCGTTCCTTCAGCCTTAACGGGACGGATGTCACGCACTTAACATATTCAAACCCCATGCGCCAGCGAGGGAGGAGGATCTTTCCCCTATTCGAAGGCTCGTACCAGACTGCATAGTCTCGATACGTTGAGTACTGGTACAAGGACTTCTGCGGATGGTCTCGATTGAAGAATAGGTATTCGGGAATTTCATGGAAGCGTCCCATAAGCCCGAGCCTCGTCAAAAGGACACCATCTGCATGACCAAAACCGCCGATGACTGGAGTTTTTCTCAAAGCATCTGCTCGAATCACTCCGAATATCTCAAAACATTTCTCATTGAAGATCAAATCATGGAAACGCACGTGCGGCTTTGGCGATGCAGTCCGCATCTTCCGATCATAAGTTCCAATTACCCTCCCATCTTTATCAATGATCTTTGCCCTTGCGTAGCATAAGACGATAGACGAATCGCCATCAAGAATCTCAACACATTTTTGAAGGAACTGAGGAGCGTATTTGTCGTCGTGTGCAGTCCAGTTGAAGTATTCACCTTTCGATAAAGCGAAGACCCTATTCCAGTTTTTGCGCGCTCCGATGTTCCCCTCGTTGCATGAGTACTTTATTCGAGCATCCTTCGCCGCATAAGCTTGGCAAACCTCGGCAGTGCGATCCGTAGACGCATTGTCAGAAATAACGATTTCGAAGTCAGAAAATGTCTGAGAAAGAAGAGAGTTCAGAGCCCCTTCGAGGTAGTTCTCTCCATTGTACACGGGAAAGCCGATACTTACACGGGGTTTCTTAGATGCGACCATTGCGCAAGAACGAGGATTGTTCAGGTCCCTCTGTTGTATTCAAAACCGTTGGAACTAAAGATACACTCACGTGGTTCTTGGGGCCCTTCTACCATTTGATATGTTCTAGCTATAGAACAACAAAAAGCACAACATATCCGACTAAATCAAGTCCCCGGATTCTGCCAGTTTCCAAACAGCGGTGACAAAGGCCAACAGCCTCCGTTGGGAAGCTTCTCTCCTCGGTGCAGTCTAAGGACTCACCGCAGGGATAGCCTAGACTAATCGGTAACCGCTCGACGAACTGAGGGGTCGATACGGGAACCTGTTCGCGATCCGCTTGAGCTACCGTCTCCACTATCAACACGCATGTACATCAAGTGGCCGCTAACTCTTCCAATAAGAGTATAACCCGACATTGCGTTCTCAATGATACCCACATGCCTGAGGTAGGGCAAGATTCTGAACCCCTTCGAGTACACGCGAGAACTATCACTGTCATTCACGAAGATCAGTTTTGGCCTGCGTTGGTGGATGTCCTCGGCTAAGTCATCTACGATTTGTTTTTCCTCTCGCGGCATCTGACCTACTCCATGGTAAAGAAACCTGCCCGCGGAATCAAAACGGAGTGAGTCACGATAAAACACGACGCTGGGAACCCCTGTAAGGTACCGCGAGCCCGGGAGCCGATTGACCTGCACAAGAGTCGGGTAGCCCCCATGAACGCCCGAGAAGAATGTGACTTGATCAGTTTCGCTCGTGTATTTGAGTATTGCCTCGCGGAAAGGCTCAAACGACTCGTACCATGCATAGTAGCCGCCTGGCGCTACTAACCCCTTTAACGAAAAGAAAAACAGGCTGAGTGCTACAACCGTTGCCGGAACATCCCGGAACCGGCGCGATATGTAGCGAAAGACGCCTTCACGACGAACACTCTCCTCGTGCCACCAGATCGACAAGGTGATCACAACCAGGATAAGAGATAATTTCGCTGGAACGAGATGATACGAGTATCCTTTCTTTTGAATCCACATCGAAAGTACGGAGGCAACAAACGCTGCTCCTGCCAATTCGATCATGAGGGAGCGTTGTCCTCGCTGCCAGACAGCCACGAGAGCAACCACACAGACCAATGCTAAACTCACTCCTGCAGGGATCGCCAATGAGTGGTGAGCATAGTAAGAGGGAAGATCAAGATCCGTCCCCCGATAATACCGTGCGAAGAGGGGAAGCCATCGTCCGAAAAGTGCCTCCTTTACAACGGCCGGAAGGAAGAGAAAATGTAGTCCGTATGCAAGACCAACTACGAACAAGCTCAGTGCCTCCGGCCTCAGGAGGACTTTGAAGTTCTTTCCCTCGATGAGGGCCACAATTTCTACAAAAAAGACGATCATCAGAAAGTGTGGCTTCAGACAGGCAACGATGCCCACCAGAATTCCAACAGGAACAGAGATAATCGGAGCAACTCGCCCCCCGGAGTAGCGAATCATGCGACACCAGAACCACGAAAAGAACACGACAGCAAAGAGGTGTTCTCGTTGACCGAAATCACCTATTGCATAGACGAAAAGCGAGAAAAGGAGTGACACGGAAAGAATAAACGTACGCGTCCACAGAGTGAATTGAAAAACTGAGTTTCTCAGGAACGCCGCGGTTGCAAGTGTTGAGACCAAAAGCAAGACAAAGACAAATATCGAGAACGCCAGTGGCAGACCCAATCCAGTTACGCTCGCGAGGAGAACAGGAACCAGATTGACGTAGAAAATCAACGGAGGGTTGACATCAACGAAGTCAACGTAAGGGAGACCGCCATGGAACAGGACTTGTGCACAGCTTAATACGAGAGCACAATCATGGTTGATTCTGTCGGGGTACCCTACGATGTACCCAAGCAGCGTGAGAAGAATCGCTATCGGTACAAGATACTCCCACCTCCCGCTTTTCAGCGCAACGGAGACAGGGGACAGACCACTATCTTCTGGATTTTCAGCGCGAGATGGCATTGAAGCTTCTTTTTAATTACTCCTGGGACTCTCTGGCTTATCAAACCCTATTGTCTTCTCCACGAGAAACGTCGGACGCTTCCGAACCTCCTCAAGAACACGCCACAAATACTCCCCGATTACCCCAAGACCAATCAAAAGAGCCCCTGAGGCAATGAGGATTACCACCATAAGAGAAGCCCAACCCTCGATTACTTCACCATACGATAGCCTCCGAATAATGATCAGGAGTGCATAGACGAATCCGAGTGCCGCGACAACGAAGCCCATTGTGCCTCCGAGGCGAAGCGGTAAGTAGGAGAAAGCCGTGAAGGAGTCGATGAATAGCTTGAGCTTCTTGGCGAAAGTCCACCGGGATTTTCCAACCTTTCGCTCTTGCCGCTTGTAGTAAATGAGCTTCCGCGAGTAACCCGTCCATAGCACCTGCGAGATGAGCTGAGAATTCTTTTCCTGCATTTTAACGAGCGCATCAATAATTCGGCGGTCGATCAACGCCATATCGCATCCACCCGCAGGATACTCTGTTATTGCAAATCGTTTCATGAGGCGGTGAAATACTGCTGCAAACACCTTAGTGCTCAATGGATCCTCCCTGGAATCTCTCACAGCAAGTACAGCAGGAAATCCTTCAAGCCAGTTTTTGTACATCTGGGGGATAAGGGACGGCGGATCCTGCAGATCAGCAGCAATGATAACTGCACAATCGCCAGAGCATGACTGCAAACCGGCAAGGACGGCGATCCCAGATCCATGATTCCGCGAGAGCTTGACAACTTTGCATCGGGCGTCGAGCCGCGTCAATGAAGACAAGATCTCAAATGAATTATCGCCTGATCCGTCATCAACGAAGATCATCTCCGCCTCTACGCGTTCCAGTTGATCAATCACCCTCGAGAGCTCTCCGTGAAGCGTCTGAAGGGTAGGAGCGTTGAAGTAAACGGGAACAACAATCGATAGTCTAGTCATATTCGTCACCTGGGAGGTAAGAGTTTCACTCTGAATGCTGGTCTTGAGTATTCCTCTGCCCACCTCGCCGATCGGACGCGAACTTGTCCGCTATCGTCCTGGCAATCTCTGTCACTTCTTTCTCGAAGGCTATCCAGCGATCCCTGGTCAGTACGCACCTAATCCCCCTATGTGTCTTTCCATTGATTCGTACCGGCACAATCTCTCGACGTTCGAAGCCGAGCCTCTGATTAAAGGCGAGTACCCGCTTATTCTCCTGAAGGGCTATTCCCCACACTTCGTGGATGGCAAAGGTATCAAATGCAAACCTGAGAAGGCACAGAGCTGTTTCGGCGGGGGCTAGCGAGTCGGGACGCAAAATCATTCTACCGGATTCAGCCGAGTGGTTCTCAACATCGACATTCAGTAAACAAGCCAAGCCTTCGCGCCTCCCATCCTTCTTTCGCTCGACGACAAAGTAATACTCGTTCGGACGCAAGAAGTACTTCTCCAACCATTCCCGTTGAGCTTCAATCGTGCGATCGATCTGATGCATAAAACGGCTCCGCTCAGGTGAACGGATCTCCACAATGAACTCGGCGTCCTCAATCCCAACCGGTCGCAATGTGTAGGCGAAGCCTTCAATATGAATGTTGTGTCTCACGTCTTTTGAACGGCTAAATAACTTAAGGCCACTTGAAGCCCCATAGAAACGTAGCTATTGATGCAGTCAATTCTCATCTGTGAAGTTTTTCACACACGAGGCAACCTGTCTCACCAGATCATCGGACATCTCCGGATACAGGGGGAGGCTAAGCACCTCGGTCGCGAGTTTTTCTGTAACAGGGAACGTTCCTCGGTGGATGTTCAGGTCTGAATAAGCCTTTTGCAGGTAAAGCGGAAGCGGATAGTGAATTAAGGTACCGATTCCATTTTTCTCAAGATGTGCCTGCAGGGCATCCCTTCGATGATGGCGTATGACGAAAAGATGATAGACATGCCAAGTCTGGTCAAGCGTCCGCGGCAAGTGCAAACCTAGGATGCCGGACAGATAGTCCAAATACTTGGACGCTCTGGCGCGCCTGCCCTCAATCCAAGTGTCAAGGTATTTCAGCTTCACCCTCAAGATTGCCGCCTGGATTTCATCCAAACGAGAATTGAAGCCTTTATATTCATTGGAATATCTGGAAGACTGGCCATAGTTTCGAATTTGCCTTATTTTCTTGGCGAGATGATGATCGTTTGTCAAGACTGCACCACCATCACCGTATGCGCCAAGGTTCTTGCTTGGATAGAAGCTGACGCCAGCGGCATCCCCTAGACCACCAGTCCGCTTCCCTTTGTACATTGCCCCGTGTGCCTGTGCATTGTCCTCAACCACTTTCAGGTTATACCTTTGAGCCAACGCGCAAATGGGGTCCATATCTGCTGGCTGGCCGTACAAGTGCACCGGCATGATTGCCTTTGTCCTTCGTGTGATGGCTGTCTCTATCTTCGCGATGTCGATGTTGTACGTTTCCTCGTTTGCATCTACCAATATGGGTGTCGCTCCCGTGTACGAGACAGCAAGGGCCGTCGCGATATAGGTGTTTGCGGGAACAATGACCTCGTCACCCTCTCCGATTCCATAGCCGCGAAGGATCAGGTGGAGCGCCTCCAATCCGTTGCCCACACCGATGCAGTGTTTCACACCGCAGTAGGCGGCGAATTCAGTTTCAAAGGCCTCCACCTCTTTCCCTAAGATATACCAGCCACTCTCCAGCGTTCGATGAATCGCCTCATCGATCTCAGGCTTGATCGAGTCGTAATTCGCTTTCAGATCTAGGAATGGGATCTGCATAGGGTTATCATATTCCCGCCTGCTTTGGAGTCACACTTCTCTGAAATGTCTCATAGTCACGGTAGTATCCATTTTCATTGTAGGGTTCAGAAGCTAACACCAGGCACACGGAGCCAGAAGAGAAGTTATTGATCTCTCTCCAGATGCGCGGAGGGACATAAAGACCATAATAGGAGCGATTGAGTTGGTACCGGTATTTTCTCTCACCATCATCTAGGATGACATCAAAACTCCCCATCGCCGCAATGATAAATTGGTGACATGTCTTCTGCGCATGGCCACCTCTTGTTGCTCCGCCAGGGACATCGTAGAGATAGAAGATCCTCTTGATCTGAAAGGGGATGTGCTGCTCACCCTCGATGAACGTCAGATTCCCGCGTGGATCCAAGATTTTGGGGAGGTCAATCAATCGACAATCAGAAAGAGGCATTTATCCTCTCCTTCACGTTGTGGTTTCTTTGTGACACGACCCCAGTTTTCTCAGTAGCTTCATTGCCATTCTTGCGTTTATATCCACGGAGAAAGCTGTTCGTGTTGAAAAGTGTCATGCGGCAGAACTGGATGTCTCTGAAACCTGCTTCCTCCATCCACTGCGCCGTCTCCTTCTTTGTGTGGTTTCTCCCGTGGGTTGTTACACAAAGCTGCATGAGATCCAGAAAGACCGGCCATCTCCCTCCGAGACGATTGTCCTGCATATACTGGGCCTGAATGACCAGCGACCCGCCGTCATTGATGGAATTATACAGCCGCTTAATGAGCGTTCGACTTGCTTCCTCCCCCAACCCATGCAGTGTGTTCGACACAAGTATCATGTCATATGAGCCGGGGATATCATCCTTCATCGCGTCCAGCGGTAAGTAATGGACGTTATTCTTCAGAAGGTATCTCGTCTCTATTTCCGTTGCTGTTTCCAAAACCCAAGGATGGTCTAGAAGATAGAGTTCCAAGTTGGGGTTGCAAGCGCCTAATTGAAAGGCATACGTTCCTGGTCCACAGCCTAGATCAAGCAGTGACTTACACCCCACCGTGTTCAGGAAGTCGGCCAATTCTTTCCCTCGAAGCGACGCATAGTTGTGCATAGCCAAAGTGAAGTTCCGTGTGTGCTCTCTATCTCCCCAAAGATGGGTCGAAGGATCAATTGTCGGCTCGGACTTCAGGATCGCTTCATCAAGCTTCAACAGTGGAACACGAAAATAATCCAACGTGCCAATCCAATCGCCAAGGTAGTTTTCACCAGCGCAAAGAGATAGAATTGAGCAGTACCGTGGGGCAATGCTGAAATTGACGCCATCTTTTGACTCAAGCAGTTTCAGAACAACTCCGGCATTCAGGAGGCGTGACAACGTTTCCGGTCGCACACCCAACTCTGCTGCAAGCTCATGCAGAGTTTTGCTGCCTTTGTCAATAAGCTCAAAGACCCTCAACTTTAGGAGTGCAAACAGAATGCTGGACTGGATAAAGCCCTCTGCGATAGAAAGCACTTCGACCTGATCTTTTTTTGTGTTCAAATTCGCTTCTGAGTCGTGCTGAGTCATTTAAGGTCCATCGTTGAATGGGAAACTAACACATGATAAAAGCTTTGCTCTTTTCCTTTATCACGTTGTTCTTCATTTGGAGGCTGATTGAATCCAACGCACAAGAATCCGGTCACGCCTGTTCCCTTCTGCGGCAAGGTTTCTCGTTAACTGAGTTTCGATCGCTGCTTGTGCCTCCTGTCCTTTCATGTACATTTCCCATATCGGGGTTCCTTTCATCGTGTCCAGTTCTCTCATCGCCCTAGCAAACGAAAGTCGATCCACCATCTCGTCAAATCTCGCGATCTCGCGCCGATGGATCTCATGCTGAGCGGTTCCGAGCACCTGTGATAGGGGCTCGTAGTCGCTGTACTCGCCAGGCCGGTGACGTTCAACACCTGTAGGTGCCGGATCGAACAAACAAAAGAGCGTCACGTGTCCGTCCATAATATAAACCTCATGCTTGTTGCGCAGAAATTGCTCGGCCTGCGTGGCCTCGTCGATGAGGCACTCTTCTTCTGGCCCCCTCGCTGCCTCATTAAGATGATAGGTCGAGTCGGCGTCTAGCGATAGCCACGGCGCCCAAGATTGGTTATTCAACTGGTACGGATGGTGCGCCATGCGAACGCGAGCTGTACCCTCCACGTCATAGCAAACGTTGAACTCAGTTCGGGAGTTGTAGGACATCTTGAACACCGGCTCCCCATCTTCATTCTCGGGAAGCCCCGCCACGTCGAACATCGTGGTGCGGAACCAGGAAACAGGGTTCCCAGATTTTGACAGCAGGACGGGGTCGTGGTGCAAGAAGATTCGGCGGCTCAAATACTGGGGTGTCAGAATCCACCGGAGCGACTGAGAATCCGAGGCACAGGCTGCAAGAAACTTCTCGTCACGAAGCAGGAGCTTCTTGCCACGCCCCTGCGAGGCCGACGCGCCAGATACACGCAGGAGCTCGGTCCGAGGTTGAGCCTCAAGCACGGTCTCAAGGCCGGGCGGCAGGTAAGTGTGAACGCCTGCTTCCACGAAGAGAGGTTGCCTGTCATCATTCGCTATACGAAGCCTACCGCTTCCTCGAATAATGCTGATGATATGGCCTGTGTCAGATCTGGGCGTGAGCGACCCCGCCTCGAAGAACCGAATCCGATCAACGTCCAGCCCCTCGGGATGGATTTCGTGCCTCAGAATCTGAGCACAAGCAGAGGGCTCTCCGGATTCGCGGCGCCATTCGTTCTTGATGAGTTTTTCCATAACCCTAGCTCTCTTGCAGGCAAACGCAGATCATGTTGATACGGTCAACAACATTCATACTCTGCTCAATACTAGCTACTCAAGACCCGTCGAAAGAAATCCCCAGCCTCCTCCAACTCCCTGGACTGAAAGACTATTTCATCATAAGTCCGCTCAACTCTCTTCTATCCACTTTTCCAGATGAGGTTGCAGGCAAAGAGTCGCGAAATTCAATAGTCTCAGGTATCATGTACTTGGGCAGTCGCGTGGAGCAATGCTTCAGAATGTCATTCTTGGTAATATTGCCCGGTGTAAACGGAACCACAATAGCCGAGATTCTATTTCCTATGAGATCGTCTGGAATTGGAATGACAACAGCGTTCTTGACTTCTGGATGATTGCACAGCACCGATTCAATCTCTCCAATCTCGATTCTGTACCCCCGGCTCTTTATCATGTGGTCCTTGCGTCCCAGAAACACATAGTTTCTGTTATCATCAAGACGCACGAGATCTCCGGTCTTGTAGACCCTCTCATTCAATTCGGGCCTGAGAGGGTTTCTCACGAAGCTTTTTTCTGTCTTCTCGTTGTCTGCCCAGTATCCCAACGCGACTGACGAGCCCCTGACATACAATTCCCCTTCTTGTCCAGGGTCGTGGACTTGTCTTCTCTCCTCATCCAAAGCGAAAACCTCGAAGTTCGGCAGGCTTCGACCGATAGGGAGAATTCCTGTGGCTTCAGGTGGAAGATGATCAACCCAAAAATAGGTCGAGGAGTTGGCTTCTGTTTGCCCGTACAAATTGCAGAATCTCGCCCCAGGGATAGACTTCTGGAGACGCCGCAGGTACTTCAGGGGAAATATCTCGCCTGCGAACAGAATCAATCGCAAACTTGAAAAATCATGGTTATCCAGATTTGTGAAGTTTGCCAACAGAGAGAGGGCTGACGGCACAGAATTCCACACCGAAATTTTGTTCTTGGCAATAGTTTCGGCCAATTTCAATGGAAAGATGGCGGTGGTTTCGGGTACGATCACTATACAAGCTCCAGCCCTGAGCGCAACGAAGATATCAAAAACCGACATGTCAAAATGTAGGGGACAAACGTTGGAAAGTCTATCCTCTTTTTCTATTTTGAAAAATCCATAGGCTGCGTTCACAAATGTTAATGAGTTCAGGTGTGATATCATCACTCCTTTGGGCTTACCTGTCGAGCCGGAGGTGAATAAAATATATGCCAAGTCTGAATCTAGGATGTTAACACCTGGCGCATCGTCTTCAATGTCGTCACGAATATCTTGCCAGTTGATCATTCGAGCTGACCCCACTGGGTGAGGGCTTGAATCAACACCATCCATGACGAGGATATTCTCAAGTGGGGGTTTCCCAGAAAACGCCTGTTGCAGATTCCTGAGCCTTTCGCGAAGAGTTAGCAGCGACGTTGTCTCACACTGGTTTATGAGATAGTTGATTCGTTCGGAAGGACTCAGGGGATCGATGGGGACATATGCTGCGCCGGCCTTTAACACTCCACACGCTGCGACTATCGAGCTTATGCCTCGATTCATAAGAATGCCAACACGAGACCCTTTGGTTACTCCGACCGCAAGAAGCTGGCGAGCTAATTTGTTTGTCTCTCTTTCCAACTCGGCGTACGTGATCCTCTGGTCCTCAAAGTGGATGGCCTCATTGTCTGGATATCGAGCAGCGCTTTCAGACAACAGTTTGTGCAACAAGAAAGCCATTCCCTTTACGATCTCCTTTCTTTCTTCGCAGAAGCCAAACCCATCATTCCTCTCGAGCCTAACTGATCAAAGCCCCAGGTATCGGGCTATGATATTTCTTTGAATTTCGGAAGTCCCGGAATACAGTGTGCTTGCCAATGAGTCTCGCAAGTCCCGTTCCAATTCGAACTCAGTGGTGTACCCGTACCCACCATGAATTTGAATGGCATCGAGACAAGATCTGATCCAGGACTCGCTCAGATACAATTTCGCTATGGCCGCATCCATCGTGGCCTTACCATGTGCTTTCTTCATCCAAGCGACCTTGTACAAGATGAGCCGGGCAGTCTCCAACCGGACCTTCATGTCGACGATCTTATTGGCAACGGATTGAAACTTCCCGATTGGGGTGTTGAATTGCCGGCGTTCCTTGGCGTATTTGATGCAAGTCTCCAATTGCCTCTCCATGCCACCGATCAAACTGGCAAGGATGCAGCTCCTTTCCCATTCTATGGCATCGTCAAAGATTGCTGCCCCGTTTCCTTCCCTGCCAAGACGATTCGACACGGGAACTCTGCAATCTTCCAGAATCAACTCTGCCATGGGGGCTGTTCTCAGGCCCATCTTCTCAATACTCTTACCGACTGAAAAACCCGAAAAGCCTTTCTCGACGATAAATCCGGTGACGCCCATGAAGCCTTTGCGCTTATTGATAGTCGCAAACACTATGAAGACGTCGGCCACTGGTGCATTTGAAGAAAACGTTTTGGTGCCATTGAGGATGTAATAGTCCCCGTCCAACTTTGCCGATGTTGTAAGGCTGAACGCATCGGAGCCTGATCCGGGTTCTGTCATTCCATGGGCTCCAATCCATTCTCCACTGCAAAGCTTTGGAAGGTACTTGTTCTTCTGGGCATCGGAACCGAACCTCAGAATCGGCATTTGCACAGTCCACATCTGACCGTTGATTGAGAAAATCAAGCCGCTATCTTTACATCCATACCCCAATCCTTCCATGAGTAACATCGTGCTCAAGATATCAGCGTCGTTCCCTCCATAGCGTTCTGGAAACGCAGAACCCTGTAGGCCAAAATCGGCACACTTTCTCCAAAGCTCCCGAGAGAAAACACCATCCCGATCCCTCTTAATCATCTCATCGTTGAGTTCTTTCTGAGCAAAACGGATAGCGCTTTTCTTAAACTCTAATTGTTCCTCAGTAAATTCAAAATTCATGGCACAACCTCACTACTAATGAGTACCTGGCCTTTGGTCATCAATGGGACCTACTTTTTCTGCATCTTCTGTTCGACAAACTTAGCAAGGCTATTAAGACTTTGAAAGTTCTCTGGAACTACATCCTCTTCAATGACCTCTATGCCGAACGTCTTCTCCAGAGAAAGTACCAGCCTCATAATCCCCAGAGAGTCAATAATTCCCTGCTCGAGAAGATCTTCATCGGGGTCCAGTGATTCTTTGCTGGGATTCACTGCAATTTCAGTAAGCAGAATTCCTTCAAGCTCTTTTAGGATGGCCATCGAATTCCCACCTCCCTTCAAGGTGATTTGAAAGATTATACAACCTCCGTTCTTTCCAGAAGCAACGGCCCATATTCCTCAACTATTGCCTATCCACTGTGCTTCGCCTACTACAACCCTTTTCAATGGAGAAGTCTTTCTCTTCGCTCATTCTAGATCACTAGCTGCAAGTACCTTCTGCAGTCTAGGTCGCTTCGGGAAATACGCCGAATGATTCAATATATTGGCTAGGACGCCATGCTCCCCGTACCATAAGAATACCGATGCAATAGACCTCAAAGCCCAATTCCTCCAGCATCTTGACAAGCAAATTATTCCTGGCCATAACTCGCGCTCGACATTTTCGTTCTTTGAAAACTGCTAATGCATGTCGAAACAAACACTCGGCCTCCTCCTCTCCTTCGGCAAGCAAGGGGCCAAGCTGCACGGACTCTGAGCCAGGAAGACATGCCAGAAACCCGCAAATGTGTGACTGACGCCGATAAACAAAAACTTTTCCCCAGTTGATGTAATATCTAAAGTCTGTTCGGCGGTCACATTTGCTCCTTGGACTATCATACAGATGAACCGCATCAAGATCTGTTGCCGTTAATTCGCTTACATTGCCACACAGGTCCAACTTCTGTTCTACTCCTTCATTCAGAAATACATCTAATAAGTCTGCCACGGGCACAAAATTGAGCGAGTAATACAATGAAAAGGAAGCAGGATTGAATGCCTCCTGGAAGAGTCTTAAACTCTGCAGGGTTTCCGCCCTCGCTAGAAGAGCGTCCATCAATTGGCGTCCAATCCCATAACCCTGGAAATCCGGATCAACGGCAACAGGGCCGATGCCTCCAAGATCACCCCTTCGGTTTAGGCAACATACTCCCACCACACGACTTTCCACCTCAGCTACCAGGAGGTCACTTGGACCATGGTGAAGCATAGCCCACGCCCAGGACCTCCCTTCCTGTACACTGTCCATTCTCGGCCTGTATCCGTGTTTCGTCGCACCAACCTTGAACGCTTCATAAAGGATTTCCCCTACCCGGTCTACGTCCGTTCTAGTCATATTCCGAATTTGGGCTCCCATGCAGATGTCCTCAAGGCTACAGTATGGAAAGCGTGAACCAGATAGGTTTGTCTCGGAAATGCCAAACGCCCGCTCACTTCGCCCCTGCACCATTTGTACCTCAATTTCCTTCAGAGGCGATTTCCCCGCCTACTCTGCGGGGCTTCCTCATCCCTACTCACATCGGACTTCCAAGAATGCTAGACCTTGATACGAGCCTGTAACCTAATCACACCGTGGTTCAACACGTTTATGCATTGCGCTCCATTACCAGCTGAGTCGAGGAGCTTACCTCACGACGCGCAGCCTTCTTGAGATACTCAAGGATGACCGCCGCGTTTTTCTCAAGATTGAACTTTGCTTCCACCAATTTCCTCCCATTCTTGCCGAGCCGAGAGCACAGTTCTTCGTCCTGCAACAATTTCTGTATTCGGTCTGATAAAACCGCCTCGTTGTCTGCCGGGACGAGATAGCCGTTTTCTCCATCGCTAACGATCTCGCCCAGTGCACCAACATTTGTCGAGATTACCGGCAGTTCGCAAGCCATGGCCTCCAAGATTGCGTTGGGTGAGAAGTCAGCCCGCGTAGGAAGGACAAAGATGTTGGCTATGCGGTAAAGGGACAATAGCTGTTCACTGTTTGCCTGAATATTGCTGTGAACAAAGACATTCTTTCCAACAGGACCGTCAAAGCTTCTTGTCACTAAGTGAAACTCACAGTCCTGGAACTCTGCCCGTCGCGCAACCCGTAATAACAAATCTCCCCCCTTTCGCATGAAATCACCCCCGACGAACAGCACTTTAGGTCGGTCCGTTGTGGTTCCTGCAGTGCGCCCCTCAAGTGGAAGTCGACTCCACTTTTTCAAGTTGATCCCCGGAGGAACCACGGCAATCCTGTCTTCGCGTATTCCATAGTCATTGGTGAGGGATCCTTTGGCCAGTGCGGACCAAGCAAGGAGGTACGCTGCATTTCTGTAAGCTCTCCGAGTGACCATATACCGCAACTTCCGGAGGATCACATCTGTTTCTTGGACGCGATCGAGGTACCACTCACCATAGTGTTCAAGCAACGGAGGAGTAACATCCAAGGACAACACCGTCGGTGTTCGCTTCATGAATCTTCTCAGGAAAGGAAGAAGTGTTATGTGATTGAAAAGAGCTGCATCAAAGGTTTTTCCTGACCTTTCAAGAGCATGAATCCGCGAGCGTGTAACCATACCGCCCTTCAGCGTCCAGTTCAGTGAGATTAGCGGAATATGGGCGATCAGATCCGCAGGCTGAGGTTCTATGAACTCCCACGTAGTATCGATATTGTTCGAACTATTGAGGACCTCACGCAGATTCTGAAAGAACACCTCTATTCCGCTAAACGGCGCACTCACGAACAGAAAACGATATTTCCTGCGTTGTTCCAAGTTCCTTTTTCCTACGTCATCGTTCGATTCTTGAGTCCCAAAACCTCTGAGGGCCGTTCTGTAACGCTTCTCCGATAACTTCAACGTCCCCGACTTTCGCACGGCTTACAAAGCCCCGGAATATTGCCCAAGAGATTCTGGGAGAGTTTCGTCACCAATCCATTCTCCATGACAATGCAGTGTGCCTGATTCTCTTCTGATACCACATTTTCGATAACAACAAAATGAAAGCGACCGAAAGAAGGAAATATGCTGGCCAGAGCGGTGAGTATGGCAACCTCAATTCAGTGAAGATGCCGAAATATACATAGTACTGAACTATGAAGACGAAAAGGGAGGTCCGGCCCACCATAACCAGGACTTTTGAGAATTCCCGCGAGAGTCTATCCTGCCTTTCAAATTTCAAGAGGGCAAACAACAGGAGCAAACCCACTCCCCCAAAGAAAAGAAAATATCCCGGGAGGGGAGGACGCTTGTGAAACAGAGACACTAGAGCACGGAACAAGGGGGCGGAGTCGGGCAAAAGACCCCAGACGTTCACCAGATAGAAACCAACTTTCAGGACCAGAACTGAACACAAACTTCCCACTGCCACTTTGAACACGAGAGCCGCCATCCGAGTTGTATTATTCTGCAGATGATACCTGCCAATCCTCTCACCAATGCAACTGCTCAGAAAGTAAAGACTGAACCAGGGAATGAACGGAAAAAATTCTGTGAATACCCCCTTGCCGTACTCTTCCCCGAAAATCATCTCCTTGAAAACTTGAAGTGCAAAAGCCGTTGGATGCCATGCAAGCCCGACGACTATGCTGAAGGCATACAAGAGAACACCAAAAGCTATTCTTTCCCGCGGCCGTATTAACCCGATGAGCAAAGGGCCGATGACCAGATTCATCCCTATGATATCCGTGATGAAGCCCCAGTGCAACGCTCCCACAATACTTCCGGCAGCAGGAATGTGTGCGATGACAATCAGGATGTGTCCTACGCCCATCAAGAACAGACCTCGGACAATAAGCTTCAGTTTGATCTTTTCGAAATTCTCTTTATGTGTTTCATACAAGAAGCCCAGCACCACACCACTAATTATCATAAACATTGGCGATGCTAACATTGCAACATAAAACAGCCAAGGCAAATACGAAACCGTCACGCCGCGGTTGAAGTACCCGTACGCAAAATGAGAGAGAAAGACACCGAGCATTGCGGTACCCCGGGCAGCGTCTATTGCATCTATTCTATTGCTACTCATGACCTGTCAACACCGTCCTCGTCGCACGTTCGGGTGTCTCTGTAATTCACGTGTCCAATGGTTACGCGTTCTTGTACTCAGAGATCGCGTCTCCGACGATCGACTTGACATTCTCAACAAACTGGTCAAGGCTGTGATTTTCTTCGATGTACTTTCGTCCCGCTTTCCCCATCTTCTCCGCTTCATCCGGATGTCCCCAGAGGTAATGGATGGCGTCTCTGAGGGCATGAGAGTCGCCAGGCGGAACAAAGACTCCTGTGCAGCCTTCTTGAATCACGTCTACCTGTCCCTCAGTTCGCGAACAGATCACGGGCTTACCCATGGCCATCGCTTCGAGGATGCTTGTCGTCCCGTGATCGGTCTCACTGGGATGCAATGGGATCACAACGAACCGGGAACGGGCATACAATGTGCGCAGCTCGGTGCAGGATTTCTTCCCCACGGTGACATTCTGCGGCAGAGGCCCTGCCCTCCAGATTGCATCAATCGTTGGGTGCACGACATCGCTCTGCGCACCCGCTGCAATATGACAGTCAACGTCCATACCTCGCACGGCTTCTACGAGGGTAGGATAATCTCGCATCTCGGATCCGACGCTGCAGATCATGTCGGCCTCGCATCCCATTGGCCGCCAGAACTTCTGGTCCACGGGCCATTTCAAAAGCGCGACCTTTGAAGGAGGGATATGGAGAACGTTCAGGGCGAAATCCCGCTGAACGGTCGACATGAGGATCAAGCGATCAATGTGGGAGTGAACCTTTCTTAACATCCCAGCTTTCTTCGGTTTCGAGATCCACGAGAATATGGCGATGTGAGGGACATGTGACCCTGTCAGTTTAAGGAGCATGGCAAATGGAAGGCCGAGGTGCTCCGCCCATGAGATCACTGCATCGTAGTCTCCTCTGACGAGAAACGCCTCCAGGACTTGGGAGACTGAATTTGGCAATGACTTGTAGAGAAGGTGCCTTAGCCTCGGCACATTCTCCATGAATCTCTCATCAAGGAGATCTGTATTCAGCGTGTCTCCAAACAGAGACGCTCTAATAAATTCGTCGGCTGCCTCCAAGCGATGCAGCTCGCTCCATTCGGGTAGCCTCTTGCCCATCGATACCAGAGTAATCGTCTTCATCATATTCATCCATCTAGCGCTTCAAGCCTTCAGTCGCTTCCTGCCGCGCAGGCAACGATTCACGCGTAGTACGAATCCATTGTCTCGTTTGCCCACGACGCAGAAGTCTTGCGTACAGGCTCAGTTTCCACAGCGTATAACGTGGCAAATACAGCAACACTCTATACGTGCGACGATCAGCACCTGCTGCATAGAGACCCACAAGAACATGTATGGCGGCTAAGGCTATGAGCGTCAACCACAGCCAAGCAAACCGTGCCGTCTGTTCAATACCGATTCCCCAGAGAAGAAGGCTGACAAAAAGGAACACCACAACATAGGCAAGCAAGTTCACAAGTGGTGGAATTACCAAATCAACGAAAGCATCGAAAGCTCCAAAGGATGCCTGGTTGAGCGCGGTCCCCAGCAACCGGCCGACGTATTTGCGGATGAGAGGAAATCTGCCCGCTTCCCATCTTGCACGCTGAGCTTGTGCATTGTTGGCGTTCTTTGGCATGGCTGCGCGCACGCTCGCCTCCGGGGCAAAAACCACCTTTATGCCGCTCATGAGCAGAATGAGTCCGTACTCGAGATCTTCCGCTAAGGAATATGCCCGCCAAGGAACGGAGCGCAGCGTCTCAGAGGCGAAGCACATGCCGTTCCCCCTTAAACCCGCTGAACACCCAATCACTCGACGACCCAAGGGACGCACATAATTAAAGAGCGTAAAACCAACTCGTGTCACCTCGGCACTCCATGAGTCGGGTTGGAGCTCGACCATATCATTGGACTGGATGGCTTGTGCCCCTCTCTCCAGATAGGAATTCATCACTTGAAGGAAATTGCCTGACATCACGCTGTCTGCGTCAATGACGACCACGGCATCATACGAAGGAGTTCCTGATAAGAGAAAATCAAAACACCACCTGAGGGCATAACCCTTACCTTGTAACGCGGGGTCTTGCCTCTTATGAACGACTGCACCGAAAGACTCCGCGATCTCAGCAGTCCTATCCATACAGTTGTCCGCAACAACGATGACATCGAAGCATTCACGCGGATAGTCGACCTCAAGCACGCTTTGCAGCGTCCTTCCAATAGTCAATTCTTCATCATGTGCGGGAACAACGACAGCTATTCTCCGAAATCGAGACGATTTCATCGTGCCTTGCTTTCGTGCTGTCATTGCGAGAATACTTAACAGCGCAAGATAAGCAAGGAAGAATCCAAAGATGCTCAACAGAGCTATTTCAATGACAGCTATCATAGTATTCTGGTTCTTTCCCTCGAGACCTCTCCCGCCGAGAGTTCAACGACGCATCAATGCCGGACCAAACGAGCGAACACTATCCTGTTGGTTCGACTTCGTGGACACTGCCGGCAATTATCTTCTTGCGCAGCTCTCTTCTCAACACCTTTCCATCTTCGGTTTTTGGGAAACTCTCGACCCTGTAAACAATTCTCGGAATCTGGTTTCGACCCAGACAAACCGAAAGAACCCTGGAAAGATCCCACGGCGTGATTGTTCCTCCGTTCTTCCCAACATAACAGAGCACCGGGATTTCACCGACAATGCCGGCGGGGTCAGGAACTCCAACAACACAAATCTCGGAATCTGGATAGGCTTCACGAATCCTTTCCTCAACCTCTAAGGATGAGATCATGATACCGTCCATGTTGATCATTTCATCTTTACGACCAAGGAGATGGAGATATCCTTCCTCATCAAGAAACCCATAGTCCCCAGTCTTGAACCAGTTGGATTCGGCGTATCGCTGCACGTTTGCCGCCTCATTCTCCCAATACCTGGCAGCAACATGGTCACCTCGCACAAGAATCTCTCCCATTTGCAATGGACCGAGTCTATTCCCCTGGTCATCTCGAATCGATAGGGACACGTTTGGTGAGGGGCGTCCAACTGTGTGAAGTTTTCTTTGCTCCTTGCGAAGCTCGATAAAGGTGCTGCTGTATGCTTCGGTCGCTCCGTAGTGCATGAAGATGCGAGCACTCCGAAAAATGTCGAGAAGTTTCATCTGGTGATCCAAAGGCATAGGAATGCTTCCGAGCTCAATGAGCCGGATCTGAGCACTGACACGCTGAAGTAGAAACTCCAGCCGGCCAAAAAACATGGCAAAACCTGAAGGAGCGGAGGAAATGGCGTCGCACCCATGCTTTAGAATATTCTGGACAAGAGCCATTGGATTCAGCATCCCGTTGTTTACAACTACCGTCCCCCCGGCAAGAAAAACGCAGACGCTCCGACCGAAACCGAACGAATGCGCCAATGGTGCTGCAATGAACTCTCGGATGTTTGAGTCAATTCCAGTGGATTCATTGACATTCAGGGCTCCCTGGATCAAGTTCCGATGTGAGAGCAACGCGCCTTCCTTCTTCCCTGTTGTCCCAGAAGTGTAAAGAATAAGAGCACCAGCATTCTCACTCATGTTGAGTGGCTCTCGATGATTGCTGCCTCCGTGCATCGTCTCTTTGTCAAAAACGATGACCTTCGAGAAACCTCGCATAGTAACGCCGTGACGAGAGTTCTCGATCAGACACACATTGCAGCTTAATCTGTCGCGCAATAGAGGAAAGTCACCAAGGTCTCTCAAGCTCGTGATAAGGACGAGTGGGCTGCAATCTTGTGAGATCTGTTCTATAGCAGAGGAGGAAGCATCCTCGGAGATAGGTACGGCCATCGCTCCGCGCGCGAAGACTGCATAACAGGCCACGAGAAAATCTGCCTTGTCGCGAAGGAGAATCAGTGCTCGATCTCCCTCACGCATTCCAGCGTCTGCAAGCAGAATCGAGAGCGTGCTCATCCTCTCGATGAACCCTGCATACGAAAGTTTTCTCTCATCGCTCACGATGGCAGTCTTCTCTGCACGCTTCTCGGCTGCCTCAACGAAGTACTGATGAACAAGTCGCATAGGATCTCACCTAATCACTTTGTCTTGATTTAGATTGACCTTGGTTTGCATCGCTTCAATAAGTTCTTCCGCGAGGTTTCTCTCAGTCCTCTGAAGCTGCTACTTGAGCATGGTTTTGCTCAACGACTCTCTACTCGTTTATCTTTCAGTTCTGTCTGTGATCTAAGACTATGCCATGGGCACAGCACAGCCTCACGAGCGCTCTCGGAGAACCACCCTTGGACACGAATCTGTAGAGCCCACTTTGACCGCGTTGCCAACCATTATCCATGACTTCTCACCCACACCACAATTGTTATTGCTGTCCCTTCTGAGAACGGAACACAGAAGTACACTGTTTCATGATTCTCTCGGAGCATCGAATGGCAGACCGATTTGAGACCAAGTCTCACAAAGCCTCAGGACCAATCCTGGGCGAAACTGCTCTTGCTGGGATGGATGGATTCCCTCAGATTCTTCAACCCTTGGACGGTTAGCAGTCCTTGTAAGAACTTCCGTTCAGCGGGCTCAAAAGTTTTCATCAGAAACAGCAACGCAAAGTAGATTACAAGAGAAGCAAGTGCCGCCGCGAGCCACGGTAATCCCACCAAACGCATGAGCCCAAGAGACCCCGCCATCAGAACACCTGCGAAAGCGCCCTTCGCCACTACAATCACACGGAAGCCCCTAAGAACCCCTTTAGGCAAGAGGCTTAGGCATGCAATCATGACGGCGAGCTCAGTCATCCCTGTCGCGATTGCTGCACCTAAACCTCCGTTTCCCACGCGCACTTGGAAATAAGGAATCAGAAGGAAATTCAACCCCGCATTGAAAGGTATGGCTAATAGTGCAAGGACTGATTGTTGGCGCTGTTTGTCGGAGGCAAGGAGGGTAGTTCCAAGTACAAAATCTATATAGAGTAAGAGCAATCCAGCGGCCAGGACTTGGAGTACTAGAACTGATGGCGCATATCCCCCAAGTCCATAGAACTCCTGAATAAGCCTTTCAGCGAAACCGATGACACCAACAGTGATGGGAACACCAGCGATGATCATGAATTCTAAGCTCTTCTGGAGGGTTCTCTTATGGGTTTGTTTCTCTTCCTCCCACAAGCGCGATAGGACCGGATAGATTGCCACAGAGAAAACGAACGGCAAAAAGTTCAAAGATTCGAACATTCTCCGTGCTCCACCATACCAGCCTACAACTGCTTCAGGAGCCATCTTAGATAACAGTACGGTGTCAAGACGATAGTAAACAACACTGAAGGCAGTGAACAAGAAATAGGGAGCGCCCTCCTTGATTTGCTGAATGGCACCTCCCCAATTGATCCTAGGCAATGATGTAACCATACTCCGTGCGAACCTCGCCAATACCAATAACTGCAACATGGCTCCTGCGGCTGTGATAATTGCTATCACGGCGGCATGTGCACCCATCAAAAGCGCGATTATGGAAACGATGGTAACCGGGACAACATAAGCAATCGCTGCCGCCGATGTGTACTGCATGAGCTCACGACCCTGATAGCAAGCGTACAGAGTAGTTATGGGACCCTGCAACAATAACGACAGGCCATAAATGATGAGGAGTTGTCGGACTTCCCAAGGATACCCAACCAGATAAGAGAACGAGATCATACCAGCAAGACAGAGAAGGGCAATTGCAGACCGTGAACCTGCTCCATCGACAAGAAGCTGTGGTGTGCTTTGTGGAGACCTGGAGACATTCTTCGCGATCAAATAGCTACCGCCATATGCGACAAAGACGTAGAGAATCCCTGCGATTGAACCAGCAAGGTAGAGCCTTCCGTATTCAACTGGACCAAGATACCGGGGTAGAAAGAGCATGAGCACAAAGGTTGATCCTGATGTGATTACCTGCTGGAACAACATTATGGTGGTATTCTTGGCAACGCCTTTTACAACGTCTCTAAACATAGGACCTTTACTGTTTCGCTACAGGGATCAGAAAGAGAGTTCAAACTGCCCTTCTGCCGCCAACTCCGCTGTGAGTCAACTCATGCGGCAAAAACAGTTTGCACATGTTTGTTAGCATGGAAAATACCTATGTCCCCAGCTTTCAGGAACCGAATCCTTGTCTGTTGGGAGATACTCGTTCTGTGACAAGACTCCTATTGACTCTTTTCTGATTCTCGCCGATCATTGACTCGACGTCCATTCGTCGAGCCAAAGAACTCCTGCCACCGCCACTGTGCAGACTGAAATAGCCTGTAAGGGCTTGAAAGGCGAAGAGCGAGACCCAATCCAGTGACTCTGCTGTCCAAGACAATAGGTCGAACCTCAAAGGGATCCAAGGTCAAGGTTGCGAGTCCTGAATGCAGGCTCCACGCTACTGTGTAACCGGCATCGGCAACCATCCTTTTTGTCTCGGCGTTCAGGGCACCGTCTGGATAGGCAAATGTCTTTACAGGAGCGTTGAGCAGGATTTCCAGCAGCATTCTTGATCGGGAGATCTCTTCCCAAGCTGCTTCTGCTGGCATTGCCGTGAGATCGCCGCCAGTAAGTGCACGCGATCCAATCTCAAAACCAGCAGAATGCATTTCAATGATTTGCCTCTCATTCAGAAGGGGTGACACATCTCCACCGTCGAGCGCATCCCAGGCGCTTCCTTTTCGGTTTGGAGATACTCCGACAAATATCACCGCTTTCATCCCCAAATCCTGGAGTACAGGAAATGCCAGTTCGTACAATTCAAGATAATCTCCATCAAACCCAATGACCACGGGCTTTCGCGGCAAATTGAGCACACCCTCAAGAAATAATCTATAATCCTCAAGAGTGATGGATGTGAACCCCCACCGTTCAAGCAACTCCATATGACTTTGGAATTGGCTGACACGGACAGCCGATGTGTCTGCATGCCCTGCATCCTCATCACAAACGATGCGACGATACATTAGAACTCGAATGTCTTGAGGATTGCCGAGTCCCGGTTTTGGTTTTTCCGTCTCTTCGCCCTGGTTCATGGAACATCAAAGTCTGGTAAAAGAATACTCTTGGGGTGCGCGGTGAGCGATTCCCTTCAGCAACACTGTTTGATAGACCCGTTCCAGTTCTTCGCCTTTGGTCTTCCAGTTGTATCCAGTAATGACATTTTCGTGTGCTTTCTCACCGAGCCTTGTGCGAAGGGCCTGGTCATTGAAAAGGCGCACCACTGATGCTGCGAATTCCTGCGGGGTGTCCGCAAATAGTGCGGAGTCTTCATGCTTGAGATTAATACCTTCGCAACCAATAGAGGTGGTGACGATCGGCTTCCTCATCGCCATTGCTTCCAATGCTTTCCCCCTGATTCCACCGCCAATCCAAAGTGGGATAATGAAGACCACCCCCCGCGCCATATAAGGCCGTACGTCTTCCACAAATCCAGTAACGATCACCTGTTCGGATGAACGTTTCAGCAGCTCGCTTGTTGGATGTGCCCCCACGACGTACAATCGGGAATCGGAAGCTTGGGCAAGAATACGCGGAAAAATCTCATCGAGAAAAAAGAGGATCCCATGGTTGTTCGGATAGTATCTCATCATCCCTGTAAAGACCATCGTCCTCTGTTCGGGCTCCACGTCCTGGCGTTCGAGAAAACTTGCGTCGACACCGTTCTGGACAACAAAAATCTTTTGATTTGGCAAATGCGTACGAAAAACTTCTTCATCTCGCTTTGTTGTGGCAATGATTGCATCGAACTTCCGACAAAGTCTGAGCTCTTCGCGCTTCCCAAGCTTATACTGGACAAACCCGAACAGCTTCTTCGTCATTTTCTTCGTTTGTTTATACGTTCGCCGCATCAGATCGTAAGTGATTTCGTGCGTGTCGCTGATGACGCGAAGCTCCTCAGGAAATCGAAAGTATCCGAAGAACTGAGTACAACAATGGACGAGATCAAACTTCTCCAACGAGATGAGTTCGTCAAGCTGCCGCTGCATTTTCCTTCTGTAGAACTGGCCAAAGGTACTTCGCCCGGTGACAAGGAGCCACAGTTGCATTAGACGTTTGATGATGAACGGCCTATTTGCATCGACAAAGACAACGTGCTTGCAGAACTTACCGATGCTTTGATCGAATTTCTTCTTGTCTTCCAAGGTTCCGTAGGAGAGAACCGAGACCTCATGCCGCTTCAGATTCTCCCGCAAGAAGGGCAAGTTTCGCTTTGTCCCAGCGAGATCCAGTGGTGGCGGAAGAGGTGCGTATTGGAAGAGCATCAGTATTTTCATAATAGCTGCCGGGCCTTGAAATAGAGACGCCCATACTCGACCGAGCCCAGATACCGCGGCAAGAAAAGCATGAGAACAAAGGTGGAAGTCCTGGTTACTAATTGTTGTACCATACCCGGGCTAACACCTTTTGCAACCGACTTTGCGATCTCCCGGCTCATCTTGCTCCGTTTTTTGGTGACCAGTCTTTTTTCATCCGCTGCAGAAAAACTGCTAAACAGAATCTTGGAAGGGCAAGCATCCTCCTCCAGCGATGAGGTTCACGAATGAGCCTGTGCAACCACTCGAGACCTACCTCTTGCACCCATCGCGGTGCGCGTACTGCCACCCCGGCAATGTAGTCAAGCGTCCCGCCTACCCCCACCGCGACGATCGGAGGAGTGAAACGATGCAAATTCCTAGCGATCCACAAGTCTTGGTTCGGCGCACCATAAGCTACGAGGAGAATCTGAGGATCCGCTGCCTCAATCAGGCTACAGATCTCGAGGTCCTCCTCAGGTCGGGGCGATCCAGAGTACGTGCCAGCCATGACTAAGCCGGGAAGCCGTTCCCGAAGCCTCGCTGCTGCGAGTTCAGCTACTCCCGGCGCGGCGCCTAATAGAAATACCCGCATCTTCTTTCTCTGTGCAATCCTGACCAAATGTTCAACGGTCTCAACGCCTGCAACACGCTCCGTCAGTGCATGGCCAAGCAGCCTCGACGCCCACACAACCCCCATACTGTCGGGAAGCGCCAGCGAAGCATTGTTAAGCACTTCTCGAAACGCTGGATTTGTTTGTGCTGTCATGATGAACTCGGAGTTCACGGTCACCACTTGATGAGCTTTCCCGTCAAGTACCATAGCCTCGAGGAGAGGAAGAGCTTCACTCAGCGTGACATCGTCCACACGGACACCGAGGACATCAACAGATTGATGCTTTTCTCTTGCCAATACCTGGTTCACGAGTTCAACCGGAGAAGTCACAAAGTGTCTCTCATGTCCTTGACATTCCACCTACGCGTGAGAGGAGCTTGAGTCATTTGTCTCCAGGGGTTTTATTCCTCCCTCGCCTTCCTGATGGGTTGTCTTATCTAAGTGCTCTATCGTTGGGACAAGACCCATCAACAAACCAAGATGAACCATGTTCCGCGTCCAATTCAGCTGCATGTCAACGTATGAAACCACAAGTTGGCCAACGACAGAGATCACGCAGATTATACATACTACCTTCAGATAGGGTTGAGTGAGCTTCGAGAAAATCATGGCAGTCCGAAAGACAAAAGAGTTAAAGAAGAACCAAAACAGAAATCCCCCAATGATCCCCATCTTTACAAATATCCACAGGATCTGGTTATGCGGGACGTAGCTTCCCAGCTTCATTGCATCCGCACCCCAAAGACGAACAACCATCTCGTACGCTTTTCCAAACCCAATCCCTATGAATGGCTCTGACCGAAAAGTGGTGGCAAGGTCATAATTTTCCCCGTCGCGGTAAAGCTTAGAGAGGAGATCTTTCTCGCCACGGACACCCCCTTCATCAGTAATAGTCGACTTGAACTGCACAGCAACAAGCCCCAATTTGCTGTTGCTATTCCAAAATACTCCAAGATAGACAACGAAGATGAGCAAGAAAGCTCCCGCCACCTTCATGGTAATCCAACGCTCTTTCTTCGGCATTAACACAATGAAAGCGGCGAGAGTCACCAAGAGCGAGATATACGTGGCACGTCGTTGGGCTGCGATATATCCAAGAACTAGTGGAATGAGGAGAAGGGTAAGCGCCCGACGCTGTCTCGGTTCTCCACCAAAAAGCGATAGAGCTGACAGAAGCATGAACAATGTTATGAAAAAGACGGGATCCTCGTGGTTTGTGTACGTTTCAACAATATTTGGCCACCATCCGAAACTAAATCCATTTGCGGCGAAGCGCCAAGCCCCCTGAAATGCCTTGAACGAAATCCCGGCAATGCAGACCCAAATGAGCGTCTGGATTTGCTTTTGCGTCTGAATGACTTGCGGGACAAAAAAGAAGAGGATCCCGAGATAGAACAATCCCCGAACTTCCCAAAGAGCGGCGACGAAGTCTCCGCCACGCGCTTGACCATATACAACTGCACCAGTGACCGCAAGAAAAAAAGTCACCGCTGTGAACTTGAGTGGGACAGGAATCAACTGCACATCCTTGCGCAGTGCGGCTGTTAATACCCATACAAAAAAGATCAGGAAAAGCTGCAGTTCCATTGGGGTGACAACCCCCTCCTTGATCGTCGGCAAGTACTGTATGGCATTCAGGTTCCGGAAGTAGCCAACTTCGTAGCCGAGGGCAGGATAACCTGGAGGAGCAAACTGGTCGAAAAAGAACACCAGAAAGACAAGGAGATAGAGTCCCCAGTCCACTCTGTATAGCGTGACGAACACAACGATGAGAAGAGCAAGAAATGCAGCACCGGCTAACACGTTGCCGCCGCTCAGGACGATAACAGCCGAGAGGAGTACTGATGCCCCGACGAGGAGAAGCACACCGAACAACCCTCGCTTTGTCTTTGCAGATTCAAACCCCAGCAAAAGCACGCGAGAAAAAACAAATGGTTCTTTAGCTACGCTTTGCATGTTGAGATGGGTTTAATACAATAGGGGCTTTTCAATTGTATACATGAAAAAAACCAAGATGCACACTTGTGCGAAGGTAATGAGGATGATCACCAGATACTGCTTGTACCCTAGTTCCTTGCAGTTCTTGCCAATTCCTATCAAAAGAATCATTAATAGAACAGCCGCTGCAAGTGGCATACTCTTGGTTCCTTCTCATAAAAGATCATTTCCGGCACGATTCATGACAAATCCGAGAATCTGATTTGCGTTCACGTGTCGGAACATCTTCTGAATATCCTCGTGCCTCGTCTTGTTTGCGTTTATGACCACAAGGATTCCATCCATTTGGTGAATAAGAGGAAGCGGAACAGGTGGTTCTTGTATTGCAGGCATGTCAACGACTACGAATTCGTATTCTTGCCTCAGCGAATACAATACATCACGAAAGGCCGCCACATGCTCCAAACCTAGCGCCGGTCCTTCCATCTCGCCAGCATTGATTGCCTTACGCGGTGGCGTGTACTCTGCAACGAGTGGACTAGCACTAATGTTGCCTGCCGGGAGTACGTAGAGATGCTTAATGGTCGTCTGTGACACCTGGATGGTTGACTCAGTAAATGCTTCAACAAGACCGGGATTAAGATCCACACCGAAGATTTGGTGGACACGAGGTGATCTCACATTGAGATCGATAAGGACCGTCTCTCTTTCGTTAGCGACTGCTAAAGAGACGGCGAGGTTGGCAGCTACGAGGGTTTTTCCTTCGCCGGGGTTTGCGCTCGTAACACCTACCGCCAGATTTACATTCGCCTGATCTCTCAGAAGCAGGGAATAATGAAAGCAGTTGTAGAACCGGGAAGAGATTTCGTTGGGGTCAACGTACTTCCCACGCTCAGGCCTGACGATCACCGGCTTTAACAGGCGAACGAGATCTCTGGAACCCGGCTTTACGTCGGGCTCCTCCTTCCAACCTTCCTTTCTCTCATCCGAAGGTTCAGCGCCTTCCTCGTTCAACATGCTTGTTCCCATTGTCCCGTACTTGTCAATCTCGACGCCCCTCTGGGAGCAGGGCAATCACAGGCTTCTGATAGATCTCAATATCCATCGGCTTGCGGACAGTGGTATCAAGAAGCTCTGCAACCACAGCTGCCAGAACACCCAACAACAACCCCAGACCGAAACCAACCATGATAAGCATAGACTTCGACTTGGCGGGTCTCGTTGGCAGGTATGCAGGATCAATAACAACGAACTGATTGGCACCCTGGCTGCCGACTTCCTGGGCGAGGCGTGCCTGCTCGAGGTTCACCTGCATGTCATTATACAATTTCCGGTCGATGTCGTAACTGGACTCTTTTTCCGTATTCATCCTCGTGACTGTTGAAGACTTCTTCAGCTCCTCAATAACCCGGCTACGGTTTTTCTCAAGCTCACCCTGTTGCGCTTCAAGTCTGGCGATTTCCGATCTTCCACCCCTTCGCATCCGCTCAAGATGTTCGATTATCTGGCCGCCAAGTTTCTGGACGTCTGGGTAGTTCCCTGTGTATCGATGCAACATGTCTTCGTAGCGGGCAACGAGAGACCTCAATTCAGAAGCAAAAGGAATTTCCTCCCGCTGCAGATCGAGGAAGGCCTGCTTTGATATCACATCTGGCAGTGAATCAGGTTCTGCACGAAGCTTCTCGAGCAGAGTTCCGAGGTTGCCGAGTGCGGACTGCTGGGTCTTCATACGTGAATCATTCAGTGCGATGTTTCTCTGAATTTCATCTAGTTGGGCAGACAGGGAACGAGTCTCCTGGGGTAATTCATCGACGTTCTGCTTGATGGCAGAGACCAATGATTGCACGCTTGAGTCAAACGCGGTACGGTATTCTCGCACTTTCTTCTCATAGAACTCGACGGTCAGCGCATTCTGGCGGTTCTCTAAACTCAACTGCATCTGAATGAACAGTTCCGCTATCACTCGTGCTGCCCGCTGCGCGCGGACTGGATCAGTGTCATAATACGTAATCCGAAAAGAATCGGATCCCAGTAAAGCTGTACTGAAGTTTCCTCGGATCCCTTGTGCGACAGTAAGTCTATCTATCTCAGACCTTGCGTGTGCAGTCAAACCTAAACTGTCGGCAAGAGAGTTTAGTAACGGTTGACTCCATAGGATTTCATTAAAGTTCCTCAACTGGTCCTCGAACGCCATCGGTAGTTCGTAGCCAGTCAACTGCATCTTGGACCGCCGAACTAGAATGGTTGTAGAGGACTCATACTTCTTGGGAGTAAGTTGCACACCAACGATCGACAAGACTGTCACTAGCACCGTGGGAATCAAGAGAAGTTTCCACCGTCGGCGTACTGCCGCGATGACCTCGCGGATTTGCAGCTGTGCTGGACGCATTCTAGTCCCTCCGTAGATCTGAACAACAATATCTCAACGTACTCATTGCAATTGACGTGCCGTTTTGGATTCTCAAACATCGAATTATTTCGCGCCAAAACTGTCGAGAAAGCGGCAGAATCTCTGCTTGCCAAGCAAGAGCCCAGAGGCGTGTGTATATAAGGTACCCGATATTTGTTAAATTGTGTGTAAATTGGACACACCATTTTCGAACAGAGTTAGCGCTTGGTCAAATCCAGTTCTTAATTGAGCCTACTGGCAAATCGAGGGGCTATTCCAAATCCCTCCAAACACTGGACAAAGCCCGTGATAGAGAAGAGGGGCCACTCTCAACGGCAAATGGGTGGTACGAGTAATCACCCCTTGCTAACTCTGGCATATTTGTTGCATTTAGCTTAGGTCGCAATCAAGGCCTGTTCCGCTTATGTAGACCCGTGTACCCATCTGGTTCAAGCGGACCCTACCCATTCGAAGTGCCTTGCTATTCTTAGAAATCTTTATGATCAAACACCTATCGCCAATTCTAGCAGTCGCTCTCCCCATCTTTCTCTGTTCCTGCTCAACGCGGGAGGTTGCAAGAGACACTGTTTCACAGACTGGACTTCCACAACTCCCCCCGACTATAGCCCAAGTTGACACACATTTCGTGATGGTCGGAGACTCGGTTGTATTCTCAGTGTGGGGGTATCCAGAGTTCACAACGAGAACAATCGTTGGCAGGTCTGGAACAATTACAGTCCCGCTCGTCGGTCAGATCACCGCCGCGGGACGGACGAGAGACGACTTCAAGCAGTACATTCGCCAGAGATTAGCAGAATTCATCCAGGGAGAAATAAGAATCACAATAGAGATTACTAGCCCCATTCCGCAAATCATGGTCGTCGGCAATGTTCCTAAGCAGGGGAATTTCCCGACAAGTTCAGATCTCTCCCTGCTAGAGGTACTTACTTCCGCAGGCGGATGGACAGACCAATCTGACTTGAGACATATTTTGATCAGTTTCCAAAGAACACCGGGAAAAGAGGGTGGGACCGTTGAAGTAAATCTCGAATCATACCTTGAGAGCGGCAATCTTCGATCGGTACCTCTAGTACATCCCGGGGATCTGGTGTATGTGCCCAAGAAGGAGAATGCAGTTCGCGATCTTGCAGAGTACCTGCGTGATGTATTTCTCCTTTTTGGATTCTTTAGACTGCTTTACTGACCGCTTGCATCTCGAGCTGATCGGCATAGCGACCCCTCCGCCGTTGTCTTGACCGTTCACAGCGGTGATCTCAAAACACATTGTATCTGAGTGTAGAGAAGAGGTGCTTTCACGAGAATCCAGGAAACTCAGGTGCCGGTGCGAACCCGAAAGCCAGAGGGCCGAGAAAACTTGTTTCGATGTCTTCCGATGAATCGGATTGCGCGTTTACGTGATCAGCAATGCTCTCGTGAAGATATTCGCGGGAGGAAAATCTTGGGGCAATATGGATGGAAACTGGTTGGGAAGAGTAGGCGGTCTGTTCTCAACCAAGGTCTGGATACTACAAAGCTGAAGATCACTGTTTAACAGTCTCCCACTTTCAGACCGTGAAGTTGTGTTCAGATTCTCCAAACCGTTCGCTCCTGATAAGCGGAGATGAAGAAGCTTCTGATCATCAAAACCGGAGCTGCTGGAGACGTTTTGAGGACGACTGCGCTCTTACACTTGTTTAAGGATTGGGAGATCGACTGGTTTATTGATGAGGGAAACCGAGAGCTTGTCTTGAACAGTTACGTTCGACATGTGTTCGACAAATCCGGGATGGTAAGCGCCGGGAAGGTATATGATTTGGTCATTGATCTGGAGGATGATGCAGCAGTAGTTGGAAATCTTTTGCAGAGATTAAAATTCTCGAGGATTTTTGGCGCTCGCATTGACGAAGGAAAGAGAATCTCTTATACCCCTGATTCGGCAGCCTGGTTTGATCTCGGACTGATCAGCAGATATGGAGTGAGAAAAGCTGATGAACTCAAACTGAGGAACAGAAGCTCCTATCAAGAGATCCTGTTCCGGTGTTTGGGACACGAATTCACGGGTGAAGAATACATCATGCCTGATCAGATCCCCAGTTCGACCCTAAAAGGCGATATAGCGATTGCACCAAAAGCTGGGGAGAGATGGCCGATGAAGACCTGGTTCTACTTTGAGGATCTCAAAAGAGACCTCTCAAAGCACTATCGAGTGAATACTCTGCCCATGCGCAGAACGATTTTGGAACATATCGCTGACATAAAGCAGCATCGTTTTGTCATTTCGCCTGATAGCTTGCCCATGCATATTGCTCTCGGTCTCCGAATCCCGTGCGTCGCAATCTTCACCTGTACCAGCCCTTGGGAGATCTATGATTACGGTTTGTTGACGAAAGTGATCTCTCCAAAGCTTGATAAGTATTTCTACAAACGGGAGTTCAATGAGGAGGGGGTAAAGTGCGTCCCTTACCAACAGGTGTATGACTTACTCCTGGAAAAGCTGCGCTCGCGCAACACCTAGGTTTATTTTGCACGAGATTTCCTATTTCAAGCAGACATCAGTGACGAGCAATCATAAGAATGCCAAGTTGCTTTTCGGATTGGAAACAGAATCGCCTCCTATTGCCACGTTTTTTTCTTCTACCACCGATGAGAATCTTCGCCATTGACCTACTTAGGTTTCTTAATTCGACTAGTTTGACAATCCTTAGGTCTGCTACGGCCACTGTTGTTGACTAACCGAATACCAATGATTCTCAACGCTGTTCACTTTTTACGAGAGCGTTATAAGACAGTTACACATATTGGACACGCCGCCGGTTTTGGATGATCTTCATCGCTGTCTAGACAATGTACGCCTTCACCTTCAAGTGATGACTGTAGCCTGAGAGGGGCTTGCGATGCTCTACTGGTACGGAATCAAGGTCGGGGTCTTCTCTCTGCTGAGGCGAAAAACATCGAGAGAGGTCTTCAAGAACATCATAGTGCCCGCGAATTACTGGCGGACGCTTGAATTCAGACTAACCTTTGATGAACTACAGCCTGAGTCCACTGATTGCATTCTTGACATCGGAAGTCCCAAATTGCTTTCGTTGTTTCTCGCCGATGTTATCGGAGCTGAGGTATACTCCACTGATCTCAAAGATTATTTCTTCAAAGACTACGTTGGATTCTGCAAACTGCTGAGGATTCCGGAGCAGCAGTTTCATGTGAGTATCGCGGACGGGCGCCACCTTCCATTTGTCGAGAACTTCTTCTCTAAGATTTTCTCGATCTCGGTGCTCGAACACATCCCCGACAACGGAGATAGTGCCTGCGTGAAGGAAATCGCGCGTACACTGGCACCACGAGGGATCTGTGTCATTACCGTCCCTTTCGCCTCGAGCGCGAAAGAGGAATACAAGCAGGCAAGAGACTTTTACTGGGCCGACCGGTCCCGGGTGAAAGAACAGACTACTCAGGTGTTCTACCAGCGACGTTATAGCGAAGCTGCCTTGTACGATAGGCTGATAAATCCAAGCGGCCTAAAGCTTCAGAAACTCATCTTTGTGGGCGAAACCTTTCCGCTCCCTAAGAACACTGAGCTTGCACGTTTCTTACCCCCCATCACCGGCGTCCTCCATCCGCTACTCTCCTTCCTATTCCATACGCATCCGGAGAGGGACTGGAGAAGAATAAGAAAGCCCTTGTGCGCACTCATTGTTTTGAGGAAAGGCTGATTGTCAAGAGGAACAGCTCTGGGAAGAAGAATTGACGGCAGAACATGCCGACCACATCTATCGGGGGGTTGTGGGGGTTCTCCGGGCAACACTGGCTCTTTCCAACCGTTCTAACACGTACGCATGGTGACTATGACCTGGGGCATTTGTACCCAAACGTTGATTATCTCTCCCACGTTACTTAGATTCGTTAGTGCGGTATTCCAAAACTCGTGCGCCCTTGCCCATAAGCTACAGCGCACGAGATTGTCGCCACGTTCGAACACCTTGATTGGACTATGGCGAGCTTCTCTTGCGTCAGATTGGCGGATGGTTCTCCTCTGAAAATGAGCAGATCATAGTCTCCTGGAGTGTGCTGACTTTCAGACACGGCGAGCGTGCTAGGAAAGCGCTTGCGATACACTTGCTTAGTCAAACATGAAAACTCAGTCCCTCGCCTCGCCCGGGTATTGGCCAACAGTTGCGGTCATCGGCTGCGGCGCGATATCTGAAGCATTTTACTTGCCCGCACTTAGTTCTTATCCTGAAGTCTTACAACGGCTCATCCTGGTAGACAGTGACGCTGCCCGGGCAAGAAAGATGGGAGAGCGGTTTCACGTGGCAACCCGTCTCACTGACTATCGTGACATCATCGGTTCGCTTGATGGAGCAATCGTCGCTGTCCCCCACCACCTGCATTATTCTATTTCGAAGGACCTCCTTGCCGCCGGAGTCCACATCTTGTGCGAAAAGCCCTTAACGGAGAGAGCGGCAGAAGCCAAAGAGTTAATACAACTGGCGGAGAGGAATGGAATAACTCTTTCGGTCAATCACACTCGACGACTGATGCCGTCCTCACGAAAAGTTAAGCAGCTTCTCGTGGAAGAAGCCATTGGCAATATTCACACGATCGTTTATCTCGATGGAACAGAGTTCAACTGGCCGACGGCTTCTGGGTTTTACTTTGACTCGACGCTTTCTGCAAAGGGCGTACTGCTTGATCTTGGTTCGCACGTGTTTGATTTGCTTTGCTGGTGGCTAGGAGGAAAACCGAAGCTAGTCTCTTCCGAGAATGATTCCTTCGGCGGGTGTGAAGCTGTCGCTTCCGTTCTGATTGAACACAAAGGATGTAGATGCGAGATAAGGCTCAGCCGGCTCAGCAAACTGCCGAATTTCTACCGGATAACTGGAGACCGAGGTTATATAGAAGGCGGGGTCTACGATTGGAGAAGTATTACTGTCTCAACGGTAGCAGACAAGGGTAAGGCAAGAAGAATCAACCTGCGGGACGGCGATTCTACCAATCCTGAAAACGGACTCATCGCAAGTTTCTTAAGCACTATAAAGAACGAGGGTCAACCATTGGTCCCTGCGAAGGACGTTCTGGATTCCATTGAACTCTTGGAAGAAGCTTACAAGAAGGCAAGAAGGTTTTCTCTACCATGGTATGATCTTCAGGGAAGCCATTTGTGACTTCTGAGATGAAAATCCTGGTCACGGGTGCGGGGGGGTTTATCGGCGGTTGGCTGGTGGAGCAGCTTTACCTCACAGGTCATCGAAATGTGCGAGCCGGAATACGCCGTTGGTCAAGCGGCGCTCGCATAGGTCGGTTCCCTGTCGAGATTGTATTATGCGATGTGTTAGATTATCCGCAAGTGGGCCAAGCATTGAAGGGAGTCGATGCGGTAATTCATTGTGCCACAGGTTCGTCCGACGTGATCATCAAGGGCACGGAGAATCTACTGAACGCCTCCTCACACAATGGAGTAAAGAAGTTCATTCATCTCAGTACGATTGATGTCTATGGGAATGCTGCTGGAGAGATCGATGAGGTTTTCCCCGTGCGAGTGACAGGAGAGATATATGGAGACTCAAAAATCGAAGCTGAAAGAATTTGTTGGACCTTTGCCAAAAAAGGATTGCCAATCGTAGTGCTACGGCCCTCCATAGTGTACGGCCCGTATAGCAAACTGTGGGTAACAAAGCTTGCAGAGCGACTCCGATCTGGCAGGTGGGGAACACTGAGACAGATTGGCGAAGGCCTGTGTAATTTGGTGTATGTGCAAGACCTGATCAACGCGGCTTTTATTTGTCTCACGTCTGAAAAAGCTACTGGCCAGGCGTTCAATATCAGTGGCTCTGAGGTGATAACTTGGAACGAGTACTTTCGTCGATTCAACGCAGCCCTTGGACTGCCTCCGCTGCATGAAATCAAGGCCGAGAGAGCAAGGATGAGATCCCTCCTAATGTTGCCTCTCAAATCTACTGCAAGGTATATCCTAGACCACCACGGTGAAGTGGCAAGCAAACTCTATCGGAGGTTCGATCTTGCAAAGAAGGTAATGCAAAAAACGGAAGACTCATTCAAAACCAGCCCGGGCCCATCTGAGCTCGCTGTTTTCAGTCGACAGGCTCGATACAACATTTCAAAGGCGAGATCGCTCCTCGGTTATGATCCTGGTTATAGCATTGATGCGGGACTTGAAATGTGTGTTCGGTGGCTTGACCATGAACATCTCTGGCACAGGCGCAAGTGAGACAGAACACTGTTTTTGTTCTGGGAGCCAAGTCATTCTTGCTGTAGATTCCAAGCTTCAACCGGGAAAATCAAGAAACACATGGAGGAGTGTTGTTCGTTCCTCCTGCGCGGTCCCAAAGAAGCGACCTGAGCACGTGGAGGAGAACGGGACATGCCTGAAGGGCCAACAGAGGAAAACGGTCGAACGACGATGAAGCTCTTTCTTGCCATAGCTGCAATCGTAATAACCACGAGACTACCTTTTCTAGATAATGAGTATGAGCAAGGAGTTAGTGCAACTTTCGCTTCAGCATTACACCCTGCGCCGGGTTGCTCTTTAGAGGGGGCAATCTTCCCTCTTCTTTCAAAAGGTGGATTACTTGCAGTGAATGGCACATCTGCGTTGCTCGGCGGTATTGCAGCAGGTTTCTTCGCCTTGTTTTTCAAAGCCGCGGGGGGCAAAGATTACGTACTCGCAAGCCTTGCCTTGGCACTCACTCCCATTATATTCCTGAACAGCATAGCGCCAGGAGAATTGCCCTGGACGTTAGCATTCCTTATGGCGGGCTTGTATTGTGCGTCGTGCCAGCTCCCGTTAGTTTCTGGAATCTGCACGGGACTCGCCATCGGCTGCGGAATAAGCTACTGGGCTATGATTATTCCAATCGGTCTTGTCCTTTTTCACCCGGGGGTGGGAAAAAACAATCCACGCGCGATACTGTGGTTCGTCCTCCCGGCATGCTTGATCGGCGGTACAACGTTCCTTCTTAGCTGTTTGATCTCAGGATGGAGATGGGTTGTGTATGAACCTCTCGGTGGTCCTCTCAAGTCGAGCATCAAGATGTTGATTACAGATGTTTGGGGGACGACGGGAACCCTAGGCATGCTCGCCGCACTGGGCTCATTGATGGTGAGGAAGGTGGAACCCAAACGCACGAGTTCATTGGCCCCAACTTCAGACAAATGGTTCATCATCGCTTCAGCAACAGCCCTCCTTATCTGCATGATAAGCTATTTCACCTTGCCCGCCAAAGGAGCGTATATAGTCACGGCTCTTCCGTTTGTTATCATCCTTCTTGCGCGGTTTCTCGATAGAAGAATGTTTATCGCACTGTGTTGCTCGCTCCTTGTTTCCCCGTTCATCCTTACGGTTACACTCTCGAGCAAACAAACGGCATTCTTTTCCAAGTACTCAACAGTTGTCCGGGTGTTTAACCATCCGTTGCATGTTGATTTTCTGCGAGGTCCGATATTATTGACCTATGAGGAACAACGCTCCAGCCACATAGTGAGAGAAGCCACGGGCGCAAATGCAAACGGTGGAGAATCCAAACCTTCTTCCATGTGGATTACAGCCTACTATCCCACATGGTCGCTGGGATCAGACGGGTTGGGCGTGAACACCATGACTCCGGGTGATATGAATTGGCATGGACTAACCCACCTGGTGCATTTTGGGGCTAATGTAACAACCGTCCAACCATATTTCAGACCATTAGTCAACCCTGCAGACTCTATGGGATTGATCAACGGTGGTGATCTGGTATGGCCGAACAACTCCTGGAACGTACCTGATTCGCTGAGAAAATACGCTGACATCTATAACGTTAAGCTCCTGCTATCTTGTGGAGGAATCTATGGAGATGGTGCTAAAGCCATGTCATACATTCTTTCCGACTCTACACGCACCCAAGTTTTTGTAGACGCATTGCTTCTCTTTGCAAAGAGACATCACTATGATGGAATTGAGGTCGATTGGGAACCTGTATACGGATTTGAACCCGAAGATCAAATCAGAACTAAAATGAGTCTTCTTACCCGTGTCCTGCGTCGGGGATTGAGCAAGTGGACTCCACGCGGTTTACTTGTATTCGCAGCCACAGACCCATACAGGCACGATGTCGTGTACAAAGACAGCGTCGACCAGATGAATCCGATGCAATACGATATGTACCAAACGCCAAGTTGGAGAGGCTACGATGTAACGGGGTTCAATGCACCGCTTCACTCACCGGATGGTTCTGCCTACCCCATTCTCTGGCAAACGCACAGTACTTACGATGGGGTTTATGGTGGCGTGCACCACCATGAGGGGATCAAGGCGTGGCTAGAGCAGGGGTGGCCTGCAAACAAGATTGGCATCGGCATTCCATTGTATGGCTACATCTACAATGGGCCTTCAGCACCGGAGCAACCACGCAACAATTCATGGCCGCAGTACATCACTTATCGTACTTCAGAACGAGCATTGCTGCTTGGCGGGACAAAGCATTGGGAGAACTCCGCAAGAGTCCCTTGGATCGGCGGAACAGCAACCACAAACATCGGATGGTATGTGAGTGCGGGACAAGCCTTCTACATAACCTACGATGACACGATATCATTGAGGGAGAAAGTACGTTGGGCTAAGAATTTAGGTCTTGGCGGGATAATGGTCTATGAACTATGGCACGGGTGGGATAATTCTAAGCCCATCGGACAGAAAGACGGGCTACTGCGGGCGATAGTTGATGAAGTTAACAAGCCTTAGTCGATCCCAAGGCGGCTTATCAAGAACTGCTGATCATCGCTTTGCCCGCTTCGTGACAATTGGATTTTGAGCGGTAGAGTTCGATGGCGTAGGGGATGATCAACTGGTGTCTCCACAGATACCGCTTCGTCGTGTAGTCAAACAGATGAAAGGCTGCCTGCACGTGTTTGTCGCGCTCGGTGTTCTTGGAGTCATCCAGGATCATATAGAGGACTTCCTGAACCTGGCGGAGCAAGGCGATCAGTTTCATGGCATTGACCAGAAAGTGAACATAGCGCCTTCACTTCAAGGAGGTGCACATTGGTTGAGAATAGGACAAGGAATTATCTAATGAATCGTGTGAAGACGTTACTTAAGCTCCATTTGCCCAGAAGCTTGGTGCAGTCTATAAAGAAATATCGATACACCAGAAACATCAAGCTGATAAACGAGAGTACCTTTATGGAGTTCCGCGTGATAAAGCTCCTGGTGCACCCTGGCGACTCTGTTCTAGACCTTGGAGCAAACATGGGTTTCTATACTAAGCCGTTCTCTGATCTTGTGGGCCCCACTGGCCGCGTGTTCAGCTTCGAACCCCTTCCCGCCAATCTTGAGATCTTAGAGCACATGGTTTGGAAGCTCCACTTGAGCAATGTTGAGGTATTTAGGTACGCAGTGTCTGACACAAATGACAACGTTGCCCTGGAAATACCCTTGTGGGAATCAGGAGAGGAGAACGTCTATGAAGCCAAGGTTATGCGTGGGCGGGTCGATTCCAAGCACAGACTAGTCATAGCCCAAGCCAGAACGATCGATTCCTTGTTCTCAACGATACCGCTCAAGTTCACATTCATGAAGTGTGATATAGAAGGGCATGAATTCCATGCTCTGAGGGGATCACAATTTGTCATCGAGCAGTCGCGACCTGCGTGCATGATTGAGGTCATGGGAAATGCAGACGCACCAAATTCTGAAGCCCGGAAAACCTTTGAGTTGCTCCAAAGATGGGGATATGTCGCGTATTGTTTTGACGGCGCTCGCATGACACGGCAACAGAAACCCCCAAGAGGCCAGGAAAAAGGTGTAGATTACTTCTTTCTCACACAAACGCATGTGGAGTTGCTTCTGAAGAACGGCATCTCAGTTGTGAACACGGGCGCTTAGTGAAAACAACGAAATGCAAAAAGGAAGTCTCCCTTCTGATTTGGTAGCAGCGAATTCCGAGAAAAGGTTGGGTTTCCTTGCAAGTTAATCCCAAGGCATTTAGCCGACCGCTTCGTATGGGGTTTCAACAGCTGATTCAACTCTTTCAGAACGCAAGAAATGAATCCCCTTTACGCAGTCTATTCAGCATGCATCCAGGGATGTATAAAAAGGTTACACGTCAACTAGCGCGCGGGCCTCAAAGAACCAATGTTCCAAGCGTCAGCGTAAGACAGAACCTCCTATGTGGATTTATCTCTCCAAAATCGAGGATATAAGATCGAACATTACTTGCGCACCACACCGACTGCGTGGCACTTTTTTTGTGCAACAGAGCCCTCGAAATGGGGGTCTGAGCACAGCAGTGTGTGTTCTTACTCTGCGCCATTGCTCTCATATGAGTGTACATGCTCGATCTGTCCACACCTGCACCTCTGATTCCTAGAGGTTGAGAGTCAAACCCGGAACGAAAAGGGGAACCACGACAATACAATGGTCTCCGACGGATTCATGAACTTAGGTTTCAGCAAGAGCGATCTCAGCGAGGAACAGGCAATTCAGATAACTCGAGGAATAAATCGCCGATTACACATGAGCGGTGCTGGGAGAAAGTTGTTTCTCCTGCTTCTTGGCGTGCACTTATGTGGCTCCCAGGTTTCATCTCAGGCAGTCCTGACGGATATCAGAAGAACCGCCCCAGTGAATGCCCGGACAGCCGCGATGGGAGACGCTTATGTCGCTGAGCCAACCGACGCAAGCGATGCCTACGGCAATCCAGCCGCATTGGTATTTCTGCCGGGTGTTTCTGTCTTCGCGAGTCATGCAATCGAGTCGAAGGATGAAATCATGGGCGAAAACACTGCGGTCTCACTGCCTCTGGGTCGTTCGAGCTGCGTTGGATTGGGAACGTCTGTCACTCATACGGGATACGTTAAGGATAGCCCGCGAACGTCCACCAAAATGAAAATGATCCAGTACGGTCTCGACCTAGCTTATGCACAGATGGTTTCCAACTCACTCGGGATGGGCTTCGACCTCGGAGTGCAGAGTACCCGCGCCGGGAATTTGCAGTTGACCCAGTTTACCCCGTCAGTCGGATTGCTCTACACTCCTTCTCCTGAAATAAGCTATGGGATCGACTACCACGCTCAAGGTTCGCCCTTGGAGTTTAGCTACGACAGCACCTCCGCCACTTGGAAGAACGATGCTCAAAGACAAACCATCGAAGCCGGGGCGACACTACGTCTGCGATTGTGGAGAAAGGATCCCACCCTCATTCTGGCTTTAGCGAATGAAAAAGTACTCGGCGTGAAGGGCATAATATACAAGGGTGGAATTGAATTTCTGCCAATCGAGTATCTTTCGGTTCGCGTAGGCTATTTCGCCACCCCTCAATCACTCTACACACGATACGGTCTCGGGATGAATCTGGGACCGCTACGGATTGACTACCTGATATCTCCTAGTCACCTTTCAGACCGATTTCATGAGATAGCTGCTGCCTTTGCATTCTGAGCTTGACTGAGATCAATCAGAGCGATTTGTATTGCCGATATACAGGTGTGACGGGCTTCCTCTCAGCGCAACAAGATAAGAGAAGTGACAGACCAAGCATCTTATAGGTTCAGCACAAATTCCCCTCCACTGGATTGCGAGAAACCAGTGCAAGGCCTCCTGAGAACAATCGAGCAAATTGCAGGAAGTGAATTCCCACTTTTGATTGTGGGAGAAGTGGGCACAGGAAAAGAGTGGACAGCCCGACGGATTCATGCAGCAAGTGCTAGGTCGAACGCCCCTTTTGTCCGTGTTAACTGTATTGAATTCACTAAAGAATCATTCGACAACGCTATTCCGGACTATGAAGGCAACCCCCACAACTCCGGTAGAGCATTCGAGATCCTTCCTGCGAGATTGAATGGGGCGACGGTATTCTTGGATAAAATATCCGACCTCCCTTTGCCCGCTCATCGAAAGCTGGCTAATTCTCTTCGACTCAGGTCTGTTCATCCTGGTGGAATGGAGAAACCTGCGTGTCCCAGTTTACGGTTTATTGCTTCATGGACTCGAAGATCGGAAGACCCCAAAAAAAGAACTAATCTTGTCGAAGAGGTGTTCTATCGTATTAGTTCAATAATCATAAATCTCCCGCCCCTTCGAGAGAGAAGCGGGGACATTCCTGAATTAATAGATTATTTCCTCCGTGAATCAAATCTCCGGCTGGGAACCAAGACCCGAGGGATTAGCCCTGCAGCCTTGGGCCCTTGTCTCGCATATTATTGGCCCGGGAACATCCAACAACTCAAGAACGCGATTGAGTATTCCACCCTGATGAATCAGGATGGACTCATCCAACCAAGGGACCTTCCCGTCTACGTTCGGAGCGAGCAGAGCCGAACCAGTTAAGACTCAGTGTCTTGAAGAAACTTGAGCGAACCAGTGTCTGAAGAACCGATTGGGAGTATCTCTTGAGCAGATCGAGCTTCTGAAAAGAGAATTCCCATGAGACAAAGTGATCGCTCATTTAGGGTTAGCGAAGAGCTTACGATCGACCTCCCAGCGCTGTGTTGACTCCACTACACCCCGCGAGGAGTACTCTATGAGCGGGAGAGCTCAAAGCAGTTCCCGTGCGGTTTGTCAAGAAAGCTGTTGAAGTACTAAAGAGCAACAGACCTGAAGGCTTTGGATTCATGATACTGCAATTCCTAATCGTTTTTCTGATCCCAATGGGGATTTCTCTGTTCGTTACACCTCAGGTGATACGCTTGGCGATCCGAATAGGGGCAGTAGATCAACCAAACGAGCGCAAAATCCATCGGCATCCGATACCTCGGCTGGGTGGTATTGCAGTTTACTCGAGTTTCTTTCTCTCCATCGGGCTGATTCATTTGATCAACCCGTCACTGCATGGATTCGAATCGCTCGTGTCCGACAGGGGTTTGATGCTCACCGTTGGGCTCGCCCTCATCCTTGGTCTTGGTATCTTCGATGACCTACGCCCCCGCACACCAACTCAGAAGCTTGTCGTACAACTAATTGCTGGCACTCTTGCGTACCTGGCAGGCTTCAAGATCTCTGCAGTAACACCTCCGGCGGGAAGTGGAATCCTGAACTTAGGCCTTCTCAATTATCCTGTCACGCTTTTGTGGATTGTGGGAATCACGAATGCTTTTAACCTCATCGACGGACTTGATGGACTGGCGGCAGGCGTAGGCGTAATCGCATGCTTCACGATCTTTGGCGTCTCCGTGCTGACAAGCAACACACCAACTGCCCTCACCGTGCTTATATTGGCTGGAGCGCTCATTGGTTTTCTCAGGTATAACTTCAATCCTGCTCGCATTTTCTTGGGGGATTCCGGCAGCCTTTTCCTTGGTTTCGCACTTGCAGTTTTGTCAATGGAGAGCTCGACAAAGGGCTCCACGGCCCTAGCGATCCTTGTGCCCATTCTCTCTTTAGGCATGCCGATTATGGAGACCCTCCTGTCTATTCTGAGGCGACTATTGGATTCGCTTCTTCCCCATCGAACAAAATCGATGTCGGCATTCCAGAGGTTGATGAGGATCGTGACGCCCGATAATGAACACATCCACCATCGGTTGATTTCCCGCGGGCTCTCGCATAAAAAGGCCGTGCTTGTTCTCTATCTCCTATCGTGCGCCTTTGGCATTGGTGCGTTCGCACTTGTCGTGACTGACAGCCTGGGGAACTCACTAATCCTTATCGCAGTTACAGTAGCTTCTGTAATTACAATTCGCGAGCTGCGTTACAAAGAAATGGCTGTCCTTCGCAACGGTATTTTGCTACCGATATACGAGTGGCCTCTGATGAATCACCGTCTCTCTCAAGCGTTTCTCGATCTTGGGTTTGTCCTTACTGCTTACGCATCGGCGTACATCATCGTACTCCACGGAAACCTGACTGTTGCAGCTGAACAAAATCTTCTTTCAACCCTTCCCCTTGTCGCTCTGATTAAACTCGTCGTGTTTTTGGTGTCGGGCCAGTACAGTGGAACGCTTCGGTTCAATGGAGTTGGGGATGCATTGCGGACATTGAAAGCTGTAACTCTCTCCAGTTTGATCATGTTCGTCACCTTGACGTTCCTCCTTCAGCCAACGAGACATCCAGAATTTCCAGTACTAGTGTTGGATTTCTTTTTCTTGCTCTCCTTGGCCGGTGGCCTTCGCATTTCGTACAGTATCCTGCACCATCTTTTTCATCGAGAGCATCATCAAGGAAAGCGAGTTATTGTCTATGGCGCTGATGTGAATGGTATTCTGACACTGAAGCAAATCCTTAGCGACCGAACCCTCAACCTGACACCGCTAGGGTTTCTAGATGAGTCCCCGCACCTTGAAGGCAGACGCGTCAACGGCTATCCTGTTTTTGGAGGGCATTGGAAGCTTCAACGTTTGCTCAAGAAAAATGGAGTAGAGGAGATCCTCCTTTCTACTGACCAAATCAAGCCGGTAATCCTTGAACGTATCAAAAGGATAGCTCGCACCCAGGGAATTCCAATCAGGCGATTCAGAACTCTTCTGGATGACGTATCTCTAGAACCAGTCAATTCAAGTGTATCACATCGATCGAATGCATCGGAGGTTCAGGATTTTCACACCGAAGAAGGAGGTTTGCCGAGCGAATCGTAGTCACAAAACCAATCCGTCAACAGGATTCAGAACGTGGTGGTCTGTGCCTTGATTTGCATAAAAGAAGCCGACTTGAGAGCGAAAAAGGGTCGCCTCCCAAAGAAAGCCCAAGCCATAGACACAAAACGCATGCTTCTCATCAAATCGAATTCAGGACTTCCATCTGCTTGCTGCTCTGTCACAGAGTCTGCTTGGCGACAAATGACGTTCTGAGTGCCTCTTAGTGTTGAGCACAGAAGCCGACTGGCTCATCCTGGAATGGGTTTCGTGAACCTCCGCGACTCTAGTTTTTCCCAATCCGCACCGACACGGCTGTCCCGCGAACTTCTCCTGCTGCGGCATAGACTCGCCCACACGTGCACAACTGGAGCAAAAATCTTTTATTAGACCTTCCCCGTTCTTCGAGCATATGTGTGCTCGGACTCTTGAGATTTCAGTCGACTGCACGGGGAACAGAGGAGCAGGCTGAATCCTCTTAGCTTCGTTGATCCTAACACGGCTCTCCCACCCGATGAATTGGCCGCTTCCTAGCAGTTTACCCCTCCACGGAATGACACGCCCCTTCCCGACTCATCGCGTTTAAGTCTTAAGAGCAACCATTCTGCGTAGGGACTGCATCTGAGTATCTACTCCTAAAACTCTACCCCCGGGCTCTGACCTATTGAGCCACAAGCGTGACGTCGGGTCCGCAACGGCGGAGGATCCAAGAAGACCCTTCCTCTCCCAGAAGGGGGTGCACTCCAATCTGCCACATCCTTTCATAGGATTGGAGACCGAGTTGCTGGGGAGAAAACTCAAGCCTGTCTACCTCGACGAGGAACCCAGCAATGTACTGCTTCGAGTCCCGTCCAATGAGTTTGCCTGCCTTGAATCATCCTACGGTCTGCACGAGAGCGAAATTCTTACAAACCGATTGGAGAAAATTCAATTCTTATCGTTCTTGATAATGGGTTGGGTCCAGTCTGACTCAAGACGCTTCAGAATTGCCATATATAGGCATTTCTCAAGCTGGCTATTCATGGCACATTTGTTGCGAACTATTTACACGGTTGTTGCAAATAGGGGGGACTTTGCGAAGTAGACCATTCCATTCTCGCCGAACACTCTCTGACGAGCGCTCGCCAAGAGGATCACTCACCTCTTTCTTTGGACCAAGACACGAAGGATTTGCTGGCACGAACAGTTCCAGATACTGTCGTCCCGATTTTCCGAGTGGAACGGATTCCTCAGTGCTCCTGAAGAGGAGAAGCGAGGAGGTGCTGATCCGGTCGACATCTCACCTCCCACTGCTACCTCATCACATCCAAGAAGTCCCGCCAGAGTTTCTGAGTCGAACGCTGTACCTTTTTCCGAGTGTGAATTGTCTTCCTGTGGTTGGCGTAGGGACAAGATGTTTGATTTATTCGATTGATTTCAGTACTTTTCATGAAGAATCCTCGCACCATGCCAATTCGCTATCCCGCAGTTGTTCTGCTCCTCTTTGCCGCTGGCGGGTTCGGAGGGGGAGCCGTGAGGTTTTTGGCTTTCTATCTGATGTTCTGCAAAGCGCCAACACGACACAACGTGATTTCAATTTCTCCTATTCGATTTCAACGGGAGCGCCGCCATCAGGCAGCGTGGCTCACAGAAGGGGGATAATATGAAAAGGACTTCGCTTGTACTTGTTTTCCTCACGTTGGTTTGCGTTAGCAATTATGCGTCTGCTGCCGTTGGCGACACGCTTGCTTATCGGGTTGCTTATTATCCGAGCTGGTGTTATGGAACTCAAGACCAAGGAGGATATGGTCTTCCACCGCAGAACGTTGACTGGGGCGGATTGACTCATGTTGTACTTTTCTCAAATTGTCATCTTG
>JBAWAH010000008.1:0-37390 GCA_049589195.1 Bacteroidota bacterium
GACATGTTCGATTGCGTCCTGCCCACGAGGAATGGCCGGAACGGGATGGCGTTCACGAGCCGCGGAAAGCTGACGCTGAAGAACTCGATCTACAAAGAGGACTTCCGACCCCTTGATCCCGATTGCAGTTGCTACACATGTCAGAATTTCAGTCGGGCGTATCTGCGCTATCTTTTTCAATCGAAAGAGATTCTAGGAATGCAGTTGCTTACACTTCACAATCTTTCATTTTACCTCTCGCTCATGTGCAATGCGAGAGGTGCAATCCGCGAAGGGCGATTCGCCTCTTGGAAAAACGCCACCCTGAGGCGGTTCCGCACCGAGCCGCTAGACCAACACGATTAACGAGCGTCCAAAGGAGACAATTCTATGATCACTTTACACCGCATTATTGCAATGCAACCACCTCAAGGCGATGGGCAGGGGGGAGGCGGAGGTATGTTGGGTCTATTGCTTCCTCTTGTTCTTATCTTTGTGGTTTTCTACTTCTTTATCATACGGCCGCAGCAGAAGAGACAAAAGGAACGGCAGAGCCTCCTTTCTGCGTTGAAGAAAGGGGATAAGGTGATCGCAGCCGGGGGATTGCACGGGACAGTCATTGGCATTGAGGAGAAGACTGTGCTTCTCCAAGTGGCTGACAACGTGAAGATAAAGTGTGAACGGAGTTCTGTGATTACTATTCTAAGAGAAGCCGAGTGATAATCTCGGCTGTTACGATCCGGCAATGGACACCAAGACATTTTTTGGTTTGGAGATGATTCAATGAGAGAAGAAGAGAGAGGGGGATTCACGACAATCGCGAGGGCGATTGAAGCCATACGGGATGGAACCGTCGTGATTGTGGTTGACGATGAGAGCCGTGAGAATGAGGGCGATTTCATTGTCGCGGCGGAGAAGGTGACTCCGGAAATCATCAACTTCATGCTCAAGAACGGCCGAGGGGTTCTCTGTGCACCGGTTACGGCACAGAGAGCGGATGAACTTGGGCTTGACTCGATGGTCGACAGCAACACCTCTCTCCACGAGACGCCGTTCACTGTTTCGGTCGATTACATTCATGAGACGACCACGGGTGTCTCCGCCGCTGATCGTGCTGCGACGGTGCGAGCGCTCATCAACTCGAAGACCAAACCGAGCGACCTGGCACGCCCGGGTCATGTCTTTCCGCTTCGTGCGATGGAGGGAGGAGTTCTCCGAAGAGCAGGACATACCGAGGCAGTTGTTGACCTCTGCCGATTAGCCGGACTCTATCCAGCTGGAGTGCTCTGTGAGATCCTCAATGACGACGGGACGATGGCACGCGTCCCTGAGCTGATGAGAGTTGCGAAGCAGTATGATCTGCCAGTGATTACCGTCCGCGATCTCATTCAGTACAGGATGCAGAGGGAGAACCTGGTTGAGCGAATCGTTTCAACGAAACTGCCGAGTCGCTACGGCGGTTTTGTCGCACACCTCTATCGAAGTGTGACCGACAACAAGGATCACGTGGCTCTCGTGAAAGGAGAGATCTCCGCCGAGACGCCGACACTGGTTCGAGTTCACTCCGAGTGTCTCACTGGCGACGTATTTGGCTCGCTGAGATGCGATTGTCACGATCAACTGGTAGCAGCGATGCAGAGGGTTGAGAAAGAGGGTTTTGGCGTCGTTCTCTACATGCGGCAAGAAGGAAGAGGGATCGGGTTGGTGAACAAGCTGAAAGCGTACAAGCTTCAGGATGAGGGAATGGACACCGTCGAGGCGAACGAGAAGCTGGGGTTCCGGCCGGATCTTCGTGACTACGGGATCGGAGCTCAAATCCTCCGTGACCTCGGCGTCGGAAAAATGCGACTGATGACAAACAATCCGAAGAAGGTCGTAGGGCTGAATGGATACGGACTGGAGATCGTGGAGCGTGTGGCACTTGAGGTGGACCCGAATGAGAACAACATGAAGTATCTGGCCACAAAACGGGACAAGCTAGGGCATCTTATCCTGGTGAAGAAATCACAGTAGCGAATGTGACCTTGCGGAATCTGTGTCTCTGAGGCGTCCTTGGTAGTGTGAGTGAATCTTCAGAATCTCCAGAAAACGAAAGGGGCAGACGAGAAAATTCCACTTGACATTCATCTAGAAATTCTTTTAGTTTGGGGTAGGTTAAAGGATAAGTTCAGCCACCATTCCAGGGGTTCCGGAATGATGGCTTTTCTTTTTGGTTCTCTGGATTGTCTTGACTGTATCTAGCGCGAGTTTGTTTGTTCTGATGTCCGAGAGCGAGGTCCATCTCTATGGTCGATAATAGTAAGAAGAATGACATCGTGTACCTTACACGCGAGCGTCTCGTCGCTCTTGAGGAAGAACTCAGAGACCTCAAGGTGAAGGGGAGAAAAGAAGTTGCACAGAAGATCGCCGAGGCACGAGGTCACGGTGACCTTTCTGAGAACGCGGAGTATGAGGCCGCGAAAGAGTCTCAGGAGCACCTCGAGATCCGCATCGCAAAATTGGAATTGACGCTCTCAAGGGCACGCATCATTGATGGGAAAGATTTGCCCAACGATAAAGCGTATATCTTGTCGACTGTGACAGTCAGAGACGCCAAGACAAAGAAGGAGTTCAAGTACACCTTGGTCTCACCTGAGGAATCGAATTTCGAACAGAACAAGATCTCTGTTACTTCCCCTGTTGGCAGCGCACTGCTCGGCAAGACGAAGGGCGAGACGGTGAAGATTGCCGTTCCAGCCGGAACGTTGGAATACAAGATTGTAGATATTGAGAGGTAGGTACGCCGCCTTCGAAGAAAATCGCTTTCCCCTCTGCCTGTTTCGTCTCCTGTTCATCCAGCTTCATTCCCGGAAAATCACCTCATGCCTGAGAATTTGGAAATCAAAATCAGGGTGACGAGACTCAACGAACTTGAGCGCATAGCAGAGAGAATCGGGACTCGCATATTTGATGGCCGCCAAGTTGATACGTATTTTCACATTCATTCCGGAAGGCTTAAGTTAAGGGAGACGGCCAAGAGATCTGAACTCATCTTCTATCGTCGCCCAGACAAGCGCAGTGCGAGGCTCTGCTCCTATCTAACCATCACGGTTGATGAACCGAGGAAGGTCAAGTCGGCCTTGACCATTCTTCTTGGAGTGAAGCAAGTTGTTAAGAAGCACCGAGCGCTCTATCTTTGTCGCACGGCTCGGATTCAACTGGACAGAGTGCAGGGGTTGGGCACGTTCTTTGAGATTGAAGTACCAACACTTGGCAGGAAGGTGCAGGCTCAGCACCTCATGAGATCTCTTCTCCAGAGGTTTCACTTGCAGGGCGAGCCTCCGATCCCGGGCTCTTACTCAGATCTTCTCGGCAATCTTGGGAATCAGAAGAAGTTGGGGCAATTCGTGCGGAAATCGCCACTGCGACCGAGGCGCCCGGCGCAACCTGCCATCCAAAAAAGACTTGCAAAACGCCGATGAATTTGTTATATTTTTCGTCGTGCGGGAATAGCTCAGTTGGTAGAGCGTCACCTTGCCAAGGTGAATGTCGCGGGTTCGAGTCCCGTTTCCCGCTCTGCCTTGCTCACGCGAGGCACCTGGTAGCCCGTGAGGAATGGGTTGCCACGGATTACCCACTTCCTCTTTAAGATAGCCCCGCCGCCCCCAATCCCACCAGGTGGCGGGGTTTTTTTATCGGACTCGGTGGGAGCCGAGAATCATTCCGGTGCGAATGAGGTGGCGCTGCGATGTCAGTTGTTTCTCGATCTATCCTTTCACTGGATGAAGTCTGAGAAATGTCGGCGGCGCGTATCTCTGATGTTCTTTTCCAGTCACGTGACGGACTTGCACTGCAGTTTGAATAGGACTGTCTGAGTTCAGAGATCGGGAGATTCTTCATGTTGTTCGCTTACTTCTTAATTGTCGTCGGTGTCGTGTTCTTGTTAAGGAACTTGGGGCTTTTGCCGGTGGGTGCGTGGGAAGTCATTTGGCCCTCGCTATTGATTGTGTGGGGACTCTCGATGATTCTTGGTCGGTCAAGAGCTAGGTGGTGGGGTTGGCATCGCAGAAGTTCGGGGAGTGCGAAAGAGCCCTAAACGTGGAGAAGCACGAAGGGCCGGGGTGGCGGAACTGGTAGACGCGAAGGACTTAAAATCCTTTGTCCCGCGAAACGGGACGTGCCGGTTCAATTCCGGTCCCCGGCACTGAGCAAAATCAAGTATCAAAAGGAAAAAATCAAAAAGGCTCTAGGCATTTTTTATTTTTGATTTTTTCTATTTGATTTTGTGTTGGGCTCTTAGCTCAGTTGGTTCAGAGCGCTACCTTGACACGGTAGAGGTCAGTGGTTCGAATCCACTAGGGCCCACAGGTGGAAATTCCAAACGCCAAAATTCAGATTCCAAACTGGCGACGTACCCAAGTGGCTAAGGGAGAGGTCTGCAAAACCTTAATTCGGCGGTTCGAATCCGCCCGTCGCCTCAGATTGCTTGAAGAGACATCTCATTCTAATACCTGATGGACAAGATCACTCTGACATTTCCCGATGGATCCAAGCGGGAGTATGAGAAAGGCGTCACAGGAAACGCCATCGCCCAATCGGTGAATGGATTGACGGCGAAGGACACCCTTGCCATCTCGGTGAACGGGGAGACTCGAGATCTCAGCCGTTCACTCAATGACGACGCGTCCGTGAAGCTTCTGCACTGGGACGACGATGAAGGCAAACACGCCTACTGGCATAGCTCTGCGCATCTGATGGCCGAGGCAGTCGAGTCCCTTTTCCCGGGGACGAAGTTCGGAATTGGGCCTTCAATTGAAAATGGATTCTATTACGACATTGATGTTGGTGACCACGCTCTGACTGCCGATGACCTTGTTCACATCGAAGAGAAGATGCGAGAGTTGGCGAAGAGGAATGTAGCCTTCGAAAGGAAAGAAGTTTCATGGCAAGAAGCGGTTGACTACTTCAAGAAGAAGGGCGACCAGTACAAACTTGATCTCCTTGAGGAGTTGAAGAACGAAGCCATCACTTTTTATAAGTCGGGGAATTTTGTTGACCTCTGCTACGGACCACATATCCCATCGACGGGTGCGATCAAGGTGGTCAAGCTTCTCAACGTAGCGGGAGCCTACTGGCGCGGAAGTGAAAAGAACAAGATGCTCCAGCGCATCTACGGCATCACTTTTCCAACTCAAGAGGAGCTAGACAACTATCTCTATAGATTGGAAGAGGCAAGGCGTCGCGATCATCGCAAACTTGGTGCCGAGCTTGAGATCTTTCTCCTCACTCCAAAGGTCGGCGGTGGGCTGCCGATCTGGCTGCCGAAGGGGACAGTGATCCGCGAAACGCTGGAGAACTTCCTCCGTGAAGAGCAAAAGAAACGTGGATATCTGCCGGTAGTGACGCCACATATCGGCAACATCGAACTGTATAAAACCAGCGGACATTACCCGTACTTCAAGGACAGCCAGTTTGCCCCGATCAAGGTTGAGGACGAGGAGTACCTTCTGAAGCCGATGAACTGTCCTCACCATTTCCAGATCTATCTCTCCAAGCCGCGCTCTTATCGAGATTTGCCGATCCGGCTGGCAGAGTTCGGCACGGTGTATCGATATGAGCAATCAGGAGAATTGAACGGCCTTACCCGCGTCCGCTCGTTTACCATCGATGACTCACATATGTTTGTGCGTCCGGACCAGTTGAAGGATGAACTCTGTGGTGTCATTGATCTCATTAAGTTCGTCTTCAGCACACTTGGCTTGAAAGAGTTTTCCACGCGCCTCTCGTTTCGTGATCCCAAGAATACGGAGAAGTACGGCGGCGCCGATGAATTGTGGATACGAGCGGAGAAGGAGATTCAGGAAGCCGCCGAGCTCAAAAGCCTGCGGTATTCCATCGGCATAGGTGAGGCCGCATTCTACGGCCCGAAGATTGACTTCATCTTCCGAGATGCACTCGGCCGCACGTGGCAGCTCGGGACGGTGCAGGTCGACTACGTGATGCCTGAGCGGTTCAACCTTGAATATGTTGGGACTGATGGGCAAAAACATCGCCCTGTGGTGATCCACCGCGCTCCGTTTGGCTCGCTCGAGAGACTAATTGGGATGCTCATCGAGCACTATGCGGGCGAATTCCCCCTGTGGTTGTCGCCTGTCCAGGTTGCTGTGTTACCCATCACCGACGGTTTGTTAGGGTATGCACAAACAGTAATAGAGGAATTGAAACAGAAGAACGTTCGTGTCGAGCTTGACGACAGGAACGAGAAGGTCAGCTACAAGATACGGGATTGGGAGACGAAGAAGGTTCCTTATATGCTTGTACTAGGAAAGAAGGAAGAGGCAGGAAAGAGCGTCAGCGTCCGTCGACACAAGCAGGGCGATCTTGGATTGATGAGCATTCAGGATTTCCTGAAGCGAGTCGTCGACGAAATCGACAACAGAATCGTCAACACATAGGAGGCAAAGGCATCAAAGGAAAAAGGACGCGCATCAACGACGAGATTCGTGCGCCACAAGTGAGGGTGATCGATGATGAGGGACAGCAGTTAGGTGTCATGAGTCCACAAGAAGCACTTCAAATTGCACGGACACGCGCGCGGGATCTCATTGAGATTGTTCCGAATGCCGATCCCCCCGTGTGCAAGATCATGGACTTTGGGAAGTACAAGTATGAGTTGGCGAAGAAGGAGAAGCTTCAGCGAAAGCATCAGCATGTGGCGCAGGTCAAAGAGATTCGGTTCCATCCCAACACTGACGTCCATGATTTCGAATTCAAGACTCGGCATGCTCGCCGGTTCATCGAGGAAGGGCACAAAGTGAAGGCGACGGTTGTGTTCAAGGGAAGGGAGATCACCTATCAGGATCAAGGCAGGGAGGTGCTCGACCGATTTACTGGCCAGATGACCGATATCGCGAAGATCGATCAGCCCATGAAGCTCGAGGGTCGCCACCTCATCATGATATTTGCCCCGGACAAGAGTGCCAAAAAGAAGCAAGAGCCTAAGCCAAAGGTTGAGGAGCCAAAGAACACGAACTAGCGTAAGGGGAAGATGCAATGCCGAAAATGAAATCGAACAGAAGTGCGATGAAAACATTCAAGCGCACTGCAAGCGGGAAGTTCAAGCGCCATCATGCGTTTCGGAGTCACATTCTCTCGTCGAAGACACAGAAGAGAAAGCGTCATCTCCGCAAGGCGAGTCTCGTCTCAAGGTCAGACCAAAAACGTGTCGCGCACATGATGTTGGTGTAGAGTGACGTAACAGGCTTCATAGCATTTGGAAGTGGACATCACCAATAAAGAAGGGATAAGAACCAGCTATGCCGCGTTCACAGAACAAAGTTGCTTCCCATCGGCGCCGAAAACGGATCATGGCTCAGGCGAAGGGATCGTGGGGGGCGAGGAGCAAAGTCCTAACCGTTGCAAAGCACCACGTGGACAAAGGGATGCAGTATTCCTATCGCGATCGCCGAACTCGGAAGAGAGTGTTCCGGCAGCTCTGGATTGCACGTATCAATGCTGCAGCCCGATTGAATGGAACTACCTACTCGAGACTTTTTGCCGCTCTCCACAAGAAAAAGATCGAGATCAATAGAAAGGTTTTGGCCGACCTCGCTCTCAAAAGTCCTGACGCCTTCGGCGAGGTCGTCACATTCGCTTTTGCTTGAGGAATCTTCCCACATCCTGTTGGTCTTCACAGATCTCAGCGGTGATTTGGGAAGATTTCTTTTTTGGAGGAGTTCTCTCCACATCCATTCCCCATACCTCAAGTGATCAGCCAAATTGAACAACTGAAAGAGCAAATCCTCGCTGAGATCCTCGGCGTTAAAACGCTTCAGCAACTGGAGGATTTCAGAGTCAGGTATCTTGCTCGTAAGGGAAAGATCGCTGAGCTGTTCGATGGAATGCGAAGTCTACCCCCGGAGCAGCGCCCCGCCGTCGGTAAGGCACTTAATGAGTTGCGCTCGCTGGCGCAATCAAAGCTCGATGAAGAGAAAGCTCTGCTGGAACAGAGTGATAAACGCGTAGAGGCACATCTTGACCTCACGCTGCCAGGCAGACAGCGATGGGTGGGTTCAAAGCACCCCATCACGCAAGCATGGGAGGAAATCAGGCGAGTTTTCTTCGGGATGGGTTTCACGGTCGCCGTCAGTCCCGAAATCGAGGATGACTATCACAATTTCGAGGCCGTCAATTTTCCTCCCGACCATCCCGCGAGGGATATGCAGGACACTTTTTTTATCACTGACAAGATTCTCCTCAGGACTCACACGACGCCGGGACAGATACGCGTTATGGAAAGCCAGCAGCCGCCGATCCGAGTTATCATCCCCGGGCGCTGCTACCGCAATGAGGCTGTCAGCGCGAGGGCTTTCTGCGTTTTCCACCAAGTTGAGGGGCTCTACGTGGATATTGGTGTGACGATGGCCGAATTGAAAGGGACTCTTGTAGCTTTCGCAAGGCAGCTTTACGGCAGTGACGTTAGAGCGAGATTCAGGCCGAGCTTTTTTCCGTTCACCGAGCCAAGTGCAGAGATGGACATCTCCTGTACGATTTGTGGAGGGAAGGGTTGCCGTCTCTGCAAATTCACTGGCTGGCTGGAGATTCTGGGAGCGGGAATGGTTGATCCTGCGCTCTACAGAAACGTTGGGTACGACGAGGAGAAGTATACCGGATATGCTTTTGGGATGGGAATCGAACGAGTCGCCCAGCTGCTTTACGGAGTCGATGACATTCGAATCTATTATGAGAATGACGTACGTTTTTTGGAGCAGTTCTAACTCGGACAGCGGACGCATCAATGAAGATCTCTTTCGAGTGGTTAAGAGAATACGTTGACATCAAGATTCCTGTTGGGGAACTTGCCAATCGCCTTACCATGGCAGGTCTCGAAGTGGAGTCGGTTGAAGACCTCGGCGCTAAGTATGACAGGTTCGTGGTCGGCCAGGTTCTCGATGTGAAGAAGCATCCGAGTGCGGACAGACTAACTGTCTGCAAAGTAGATGTTGGAAAACAGCGCCTTGATATCGTCTGCGGTGCCCCGAATGTGGCGATCGGGCAGAAGGTGCCAATCGGACTTGTGGGCGCTGTGATTCCACGAAACCAACATGATCCAGAGGGAATGCCGTTCGTCCTCGAGCTGGTGAAGATTCGAGGTGTCGAGTCAAACGGAATGATCTGTTCGGAATATGAGTTAGGGCTGGGTGGGGACACGGAGGGCATTCTCGTTTTGGATGAGTCAGCTGTGGCCGGGACATCACTAGCGGAGTACCTGGGGTCCACGCAGACTGTGCTGGAGATCGGATTGACTCCGAACCGACCGGACTGCATGAGCCATGTCGGAGTGGCGCGAGAGGTTGCATCTCTGCTCGGCACCAAACTCAAGAGACCAGCCATCCGCCTCAAGGAGTCTCGAGAACGCACGGACAAATACGCTTCTGTTCGGATCGAAGACATTGCAGATTGCCCACGATACACCGCTCGGGTCATCCGTGGAGTCAAGGTTGCTTCCTCCCCGAAATGGTTACAGGAAGCCCTCAAGTCTGTGGGCCTGCGCCCGGTGAACAACGTCGTGGATGTCACGAACTACGTCTTGATGGAACTTGGTCACCCGCTGCATCCATTCGATTATGACAGGCTTGCAGGTGGAGAGATCATCGTGCGGAGAGCAAAGGAAGGGGAGAGGTTCACAACGCTGGACGGCAAGCAGCGCAATTCTCGATCCGACACGTTGATGATTTGTGATGCAAAACAACCTGTCGCTATTGCAGGAGTGATGGGCGGAGCGAACACCGAGATATCCGAGAAGACCGTGAACGTTTTGTTGGAGAGTGCATATTTCGATCCGAAGAGCATCCGCCGCACCTCAAAATACTTGGGCTTGAGTACAGATGCTTCCCAACGATTCGAGCGTGGTGTCGATCCGAATTTCACTCGCTACGCTGCTGATCGCGCCTCCCAGCTCATACAAGAACTATGTGGTGGGGAAATCCTCAGGGGCGCCATTGACGTGTATCCACACAAGATCAGGCCGCGTCCGATACATTTGCGAGCTGCGAGACTGAACGAGGTCCTTGGTACAGATATTAGCGAGTCAGAGATCATCCGCATTCTCCGCTCTTTGGATGTCCCAATGAAGGAACGGAAACAGAGTAAGCCTGGCAGGCGATTAGTCTTCCCTGCTCCAACGTTCCGACCTGATCTGGAGCGAGAGATCGATTTGATTGAAGAGGTCGCGCGAATTCATGGATATGACCGAATCGAGACAAAGATTTCCACAGATCTCAAACTCTCGTCGCAGCCCGTCCCGGCCGACAGTTCCGATCATCTCCGTGAATTTCTGGTTGGTGAAGGCTATCGAGAGATTGTTACGAACAGTCTTCAGAAAAAATCGGTTGCTTCGCTCGGCAACAAACCTCCAGTTGAGATCCTCAATCCGATCAGTGAAGACATGGCTGCATTACGGACGAGCCTTGTGCCAGGCACGCTGGATGTCATCAGGTACAACATCCACCACGGCAGAGGGGATCTCAAGCTATTTGAGATTGGAAATGTCTTTTGCCAGCGTTCAGGGCCAGAAAAGGGGAAATACTTCGATCAATACCTTGAAGATGAACGGATCATCCTTGCCCAGACTGGGTTGACCCATGCTCCGGGCTGGGAGAAGTCGGAGCGTCCGACGGATATTTTTGACCTGAAGGGGACAGTTGAACGGCTGTTGACTAAGATTTTCCTTGACAAATTTCGCTTTATTTATTATTCTAGGAGAAATACTTTAACTGAATTCTCGGTTGATATTGAATTCAATGGAGGTTATGTAGGTTTCCTCGGTAAGCTCAACGCTGACATTACGATGGCATTCGAAGTTGAGCAAGCGGTCTACGTTGCCGAGTTGCTCATTGAGTCGGTCAAGGAAGGCCTGAAGAGGAAACCGAGTTTTCAGCCTTTGCCAAAGTACCCTTCGGTCTTCAGGGATTTGGCGTTCGTGGTAGATGACAGAGTGTCAGCGGCAGAAATCGAGGAGTGCATCCGCTCGTCTGCTGGCGATCTTCTGAAGAGAGTCCGTCTCTTCGATTTGTACACGGGTGATCAGATCGAGCACGGAAAGAAGAGTTGTGCATTTTCGCTTGAGTTCCTCTCCCCAGAGAAGACTTTGACTGAGGAGGAGATCGAGAGCGCGACAGAGAAGGTCATCCAGATCGTTTCCCAGAAGTTGGATGCGAGATTAAGAAGCTAGATCGTCCGCCAACGCGAGCGTGGCCCTGAGATCAGATTCTGACAAGGAGGCCAGACGATTGACTGAACAGGAGGCTGACATCGAGGTTGATAGCATAAAGGATTCCAAAGGACTTGAGGGGATCTTCCGGACACTTTGGGAACGTGTGCGCAAGGCTGCAGAGCTTATAGAACACTTGAAGGATGAGAATCGGACTCTGTGCAGCCAGAACGCACAGCTCGAGCAGCAGGTCGCAGGCCTGGAGGCAGAGTTGAAGGAGAAGCAAGAGGCCCTGCGTGAGATCAATGAGCAACATCAGGAGGTTCTGAGTCATAGCAACAATCTATTCTCCGAAGAGGAGAAAGAAGCTGTGAAATCCCGGATTAGGGAGCTTATAGCAAGAATCAATTCTCACCTCTAACACAGAAATTCTTGTCAGGCAACTTCAATAATATGTTCGATGAGGAGGTAGCAACTTCGCCCGAAACCAAGAGGACGCTGGAGCAGTACCTATCTTAAGGACTCGAGAACACGCGAGAGATGCCAATGGACGGAAAGAGCATTAAAGTGAAGATCTTCGGTTCTGAATATCCTCTCCGAGGAGAAAGCGAGGAGCTCACGAAGAAGGTGGCAGGCTACGTGGATGAAATGGTCAATACGATCCACGAGAAAATCCCGGAGCAGCCGCCTCTTACTATTGCCGTTCTTTCGGCATTGAACATTACTGAAGAGCTGTTCAAAGAGAAAGAGAAGAATCACTCGGTGTTGAGCTATGCGGAAGCAGAGTTGAACCGCATCAACTCTTATCTCGACCAGCACTTGAGTCCTGAAGGCTGAAATTCTATTCGCACAGGGAAAACCCAGCGTTCTTTCACATATACTCGACGAGCGAAAGCAAGGTCTACTACTAGCGTAGATTGATAATCCGCACCGTCGGACGTAGTCAAACATATTAAAGAACCTGACAAGTAACTTTAATAGGGAGTCCGGCTCGTGAACGTGGAGTACAGGCCACCCTCTCAGTATTGTGAGGGGTTCTTGCGACGACGCTCCAGTTAGTTCTGGAGAAGAGCGAGGTAGTGGAAGTCTGAAACGTTCAGGCGGGCACCCACCGTGTCTTGAAAGAGGTTCTTTCAATACACTTGACTATACGGCGAGTGCGGTTTTTTATTTGTATTCGATGAAAGATGTACCGGTGATACTGGAGGAGGTCCCATGAATGTCGCAATTTACATATTGGTTCCGATGGTTGTTCTCATCGTTGGGCTGGCTTTTTATCTAGGCTGGCATTTCAACGCACGGGCCGAGCAGCGAAGAGTGGGAGGGGCAGAGGAAAGGGCGAAAAAGATCATTGTGGATGCTGAGAAGGATGCGAGCACCCTGAAACGTGAAAAGCTGCTTGAAGTGAAGGACGAGTGGTACCGGAAGAAGCAAGAGTTCGAAGCCGACGCGAACACCAAGCGAAACAAGCTGCAGGGCCTTGAAAAGCAGCTCGATTCCCGTGAAGAGAATATTGACCGAAAGCTCGATCTTGTCAGCAAGAAGGAGAAGGAAGTTCAGGCCCTGAGACGTGAAGCAGAGGACAAGGGGAAGGATGTCGAGGCGAAGCGCGGCATGCTTGCTCACCTTATTGAGGAACAAAACGCCCGCCTTGAGCACGTCTCCGGACTTTCTAAAGAAGATGCGAAGAAGCTCCTGATGGAAAACATGATCAATGAAGCGAAGGCCCAGGCTGCCCAGATGCTCAAAGAAGTTCATGATCAGGCAAAGCTTGAAGCAAGAAGGCAGGCGCAAAAGGTCGTCGTTCAAGCCATACAGCGAACGGCCTCTGACCATTCGGTCGAGAATACAGTCAGCGTGCTGAACATACAAAACGAGGAGATGAAGGGCAGGATCATCGGGCGCGAAGGACGGAACATTCGTGCCTTCGAAGCTGCAACGGGAGTTGATGTCATCGTCGATGATACCCCGGAGGCCGTCATCCTTAGCGGCTTTGACCCCTTCCGGCGTGAGGTGGCCAGGATCTCACTCGAGCGACTTGTCGCTGACGGTCGTATCCATCCCGCTCGGATTGAAGAGGTGGTGGACAAGACGAGGAAGGAGTTGGAAGAAGAGGTGGTGCGCACCGGCGAGCAGGCCCTGCTTGATGTCGGACTCCACGGTGCTCACCCGGAGGTAGTGAAGCTGATAGGGAAGATGAAGTACCGATCGAGTTACGGGCAGAATCTGCTCGCGCATAGCATCGAAGTTGCACACCTCACGGGCCTCATGGCTGTTGAGTTGGGTCTCGACCAGACCCACGCAAAGAGGGCTGGCCTGCTGCACGATGTCGGAAAGACTGTGGACCGTTCTGTTGAGGGTCCTCACGCACTCATCGGATTCGAGATTGCCACGAAGTATGGAGAGCATGCAGTGGTCGCGAATGCGATTGGGTCTCACCATGAAGACATCCCGATGGAGACCCCGATAGCTGGTCTGGTTCAGGCGGCAGATGCGGCCAGCGGGGCTCGGCCAGGCGCTCGACGCGAATCCGTCGAGGGCTACATCAAACGGCTGGAGAAACTCGAACAACTCGCTCAATCTTTTCAGGGAGTCGCGAAGACGTACGCGATTCAGGCCGGACGAGAGATCAGAGTCATCGTCGAGCCGGAGAGAATCGATGACGCATTGGCTGACCAGCTGGCGCGTGAGATCGCAGGGAAAATCCAGGACGAGCTGGAGTACCCCGGCCAAATCAAAGTCACGGTCATACGCGAAGTGCGAGCAGTCTCAATCGCAAAATGAGTTTTCCTCCCATTGAGTATTAGTGTGATTCGCAGCAGGAAACGGAAGCTTCTCAAGGTCGGCCTGACCGGCGGGATTGGGTCCGGGAAATCTCTCGTCGCGGCCATGTTCAAAGGGTTGGGTGTCCCTGCGCTGTCTGCCGATGAAATTGCGAGGAGTCTGACTGAGACAGACAAGAGCGTCAAGAGGGGGATACGGAGACACTTCGGCTCGACGGTGTTCAGGAAGGATGGGTCACTCGACAGAAAACGATTGGCTGACATCATTTTCTCAAACAAGGATGAAAGAGAAACACTGAACGCAATCGTTCATCCGCTCGTCTTACGGAAGATCGAGGAAGAAATAACGAAGCTTGAAAAGAGGAGCCACACCCCTTTTGTGATTCACGAGGCAGCACTCATTTACGAAGCCGGAGTTGATAAGGGCCTTGACTATATCGTCTTTGTCGATGCTGATGAGGAAACGAGAATCCGAAGGGTGATCGAGCGGGACGGCATTTCGAGAGCCGAGGTCTCGCGTCGTATTGATTCGCAGATGCCGGCTGAGAAGAAGAGAGAGCTTGCCGACTTCGTCATAACGAACGATGGAGACATAAAGAGTCTTGAGAAGAGAGTAAAATTCCTCTTTGACCTTTTTCTGAAAATTGGAGTAACAACAAAAGCTAAAGATTAATCACCCCCCAACCGGACCATGAACTCATTTGAACAAGAGTCTCAGCTCTTCTTTAAGACGTATAAGCGTATCCCGCTGGAGATTGACCGAGGCGAAGGTTGCTACCTGATCTCCAAGGATGGACAGCGCTACCTGGATCTATTTGGCGGTCTCGCAGTCAATGCCCTCGGGTACGGCCATCCTGAAGTCGTTCGCGCTATCCGTTCTCAAGTCGATCGGTACATCCATCTCTCGAATTATTTCCTCCAGGAGCCGCAAGTCCAGCTTGCGCAGCGTCTGGTGCAGCTATCAAAGCTCAAACGGGTTTTCTTTTGTAACAGTGGCACTGAGGCGAACGAAGGTGCCATCAAGCTCTGTCGGAAGTGGGGTAAGCGAGCTGGAAAAACGAAGATCTTCGGCATGACGAACGGATTCAGTGGCCGAACAATGGGTGCCCTGTCGTTGATGGACCGAGCGAATTACCGCGAAGGCTATGAGCCGTTCCTGCCTGATTTCGGGCAAATCGAATTCAACGATGTCGGTGACCTTCAGCGCAAACTCTCCGCTGACACCGCAGCGGTATTCCTCGAGTTCATCCAGGGAGAGGGAGGCGTCTTCGTTGCATCGCAGGCATTTGTCCAACGGCTGTTTGAGCTTCGCGAAAAGTTTGGCTTCCTGGTCGTCGGCGATGAAATCCAGACGGGGATTGGGCGGACGGGTAAACTGTTCGCTTTCGAGCACTACAATGTTCGTCCAGATATTGTGACCATCGCAAAGCCTGTGGGTGGCGGCTTACCACTTGGAGCGATCCTTGGGGACGAGAAGGTCGAGGACGTGTTGAGTCCTGGAATGCACGGAACGACGTTCGGTGGAAATCCCGTGGCATGTGCTGCAGGTCTGGCGGTGCTAGAGCAGGTGCTCGCAGGAGACCTGATTCGGAAAGTCGCGGATCTGGGGAACTACATGAAGGCCGCATTCGAGGAGTTGAAGAGTGGTTTCCCGAATCTTATCGCGGAGGTCCGCGGCTGCGGCTTGATGCTTGGCATTGAATTGAAGAAGGACGGAGCGGCGATTGTGGATAGGATGAGGGAGCGAAAAATCCTGATCAATTGCACGAACAAAAACGTCTTGCGGTTTCTTCCTCCATTCGTCCTGACAAGGGCCGAAGCAGATCAAGGCATCGCGGCGCTTCGTGAAATTTTCCGGTCTGAGGGAAACTGAATCTCAAATGACTTCTACGCCCGGCAGCACTGGGCGAAGCGAATTCAGGTATCGATGGCGTTCAAGAAAGTCTGAACGCCATTTTTATTCATCGTATTGTTTTCATGGGAATATTTCCTTAGGTTTCGGCACGTGAATTGGATGAATCGCATTTCGAATCCCTCTGATTTTGACAAACCGCGCTGTAATTGCGCTGTCTTCGGAATCTACGGCCACCCTCAAGCCTCCACAATGACATACTACGGCCTCCTGGCCCTGCAACATCGCGGTCAGGAAGCAACTGGCATCGTGACGGGCGAGTTTTTGGAGAGCCATCAACGGTACCACTTCAACGTCTATAAAGGGATGGGCCTCGTCGCGGACGCGTTCCGCGATGAGAGTATTCTTGTCGAGGTTCTCAAAGGAACGAGTGCTATCGGCCACAACAGGTACTCGACCGCAGGATCAGCAAACAACAAGGCGAATGTTCAGCCGTTCACGGTGAACTACAAAGGGGGCAACTTAGCTCTTTCCCACAACGGCAACCTGACCAATTTCCGGAGGTTGAGGAATCAACTGCAGGACGACGGCACGATTTTCCAGACGACTTCTGATAGCGAAATCATTCTCCATCTTATCGCCCGAAGCAAGCAGTCTGAACAGATCCAGCAAATCATTGAGGCTCTCAACACAGTTGAAGGAGCATACTCTCTCGTCATCCTCACCGACAATACGCTCATTGCTGCACGAGATCCTCACGGATTCCGGCCTCTTGCGCTCGGTGAGAAGGACGGCGCATTCGTTGTGGCTTCTGAGACATGCGCTTTTGATATCATCGATGCCAAGTACATTCGCGACATTTCTCCGGGAGAGATTCTCGTCATCGATGCAGAGGGGCTCAAGTCCCAGGTTCCGAAATCATACTGGGTGAAAAGGAAGCCCGAAAAACCACATTTCTGTATTTTCGAATACATTTACTTCTCGCGACCCGACAGCAAGATTTATGGGGAGAACGTCGACAAGGTTCGGAGGAAGCTTGGGAAGCTCTTAGCGCGAGAGCATCCTGTAAAGCCCGATTCCGATGACGAAAACGTCATCGCGATCAGCGTGCCGGACTCGAGCAACACGGCAACGATCGGTTATGTGACTGAAAGCAACAAGTTGGATAACAGGACGCGGTTTGAGATTGGACTGATTCGAAGTCACTACATTGGACGCACGTTCATCCAGCCGGACCAGGATGTCCGCGAAGTTCAAGTCAAAACGAAATTCAACACGGTGAAGGGAGTGCTGAAGGGGAAGAAAGTCGTCATCGTCGATGACTCGATCGTACGCGGGACAACGTCGCAGCTGCTTGTAAAGCTCATCCGCGAGGCTGAGCCAAAGGAGATCCATTTCCGCGTGACCTGTCCGCCTATTCGGCATCCGTGTCACTACGGGATGGACTTTCCGAGTCGTGGGGAGCTGATCGCGAATCGGTGCGACGGGAATATCGAGAGTATCCGAGATCAACTTGGTGTGGACAGTCTCGGATATCTTTCACTGGAGAATATGTTGGAAGCTGTGCCTGAAGAACACCTTGGCAGTTATTGCACCGCATGTTTCAGTGGACAGTACCCCGTGCAAATTGAAGTCGGTGCAAAAAAAGATGAGAACGAGATCTGACGAACCCACTCGACAGACACGCCATGATTCGTGTGGAATGGAATGTATCGAACGTGCTCAGCTTGGGTCGAGTCGTTCTTCTCGTTCCGATTCTTTATTTCCTTCTCAAGCTGAACAATGGAGACAGGGGTATCGCCGCGGGCTTGATGCTCGCTGCCGCACTAACTGATTTCCTCGACGGACGAATTGCGCGAAAATTCCATCAAGAGACGGAGTTCGGGAGGATCATTGATCCTCTATCAGACAAGATTTGCGCAGGAGCAGTTGTCATTGCATTGGTCTCTCTTGGTGACGTACCTCTTTGGTTCCTTGCCGCAGTGATTGGAAGAGATACGTTAATCCTCTTGGGCGGCATCTATATCGCGAAGACCAAGAACGTTGTCTTCCATTCTAACTGGGCTGGGAAAGCTGCAATAGGAATTGTTGCAGCCTACTTCATTGTGGCAACACTCAGGCTCGAATCGCCGCGTTTTCTTGCTGCCATTCTCCTCTGGGCGAGCGCAGGGTTTCTCGCGTTATCAATCATCCTCTACTGCAGGCGATTCTACGATGCTGTGCTGGCAAAGCAGCGGCTAGCTATCCCTTCGAAATAAGAGTCTCACCCATGGGTATACTGAGCTTTGACCGACTAAAAAGTGGTCTAAGGAGGACGAGAGAAAGTCTTTTCGGAAAAATCCAGAGTATCATCTCGCTGAAGCCCGTCATTGATGATGAACTGCTGGCTCACTTGGAGGAGACGCTCATCGGCAGCGATGTGGGAATCTCCACGACCGAGAAACTCATCGAGAATCTCAAAGTGAGGGCTCGCGAACAGCGGTACAATAAGGTCGAGGAGATCCGAACTGTTTTGAAGGAAGAAATGGAGAAGCTTTTTGCGGTGGATGGTTCTGTCGGGGGTCAACCACGATTCGACCAGAGGCCGGTTGTCGTCATGATCGTTGGCGTGAACGGGGTGGGAAAGACGACCACGGTTGGGAAGCTGGCCTACATCTGCCGAACGGACGGAAAAAAAGTCCTGATCGCTGCCGCGGACACGTTTCGCGCCGCGTCCAATGAACAGCTGGAGATCTGGGCGGGCCGTGCTGGTGTCCGAATCGTTCAGCACACCCGCCAAATCCAGAAGGGCATCAGTGGGCAGGCTCTCAGCGCCGACCCTGGGGCAGTTGCGTTCGATGCACTGAAGTCAGCCATCGCCAATGGCGATGATGTTCTTCTCATCGATACGGCTGGCAGACTCCACACCAAAGTCAACCTGATGGAGGAGTTGAAAAAGATCAAGCGAGTCCTCCAGAAGCAGCTCCCTGAGGCTCCGCATGAAATTCTGCTTGTGCTCGACGCAACGACTGGACAAAACGGGATTGTCCAGGCCCGACGGTTCACTGAGGTACTCGGCGTCACTGGGCTGATTCTCACGAAACTTGACGGAACCGCAAAGGGCGGCATTGTGTTTTCGATCAGCAACGAGCTCAAGGTCCCTGTTCGCTACATCGGAGTCGGAGAAGGGATCGACGATCTTCAGCCGTTCGACAAGAAGGTTTTTATCGATGCACTGTTTGAGGATTAGGGGATGCGACTGAGTTTCAAGAGGGCTGACCTGAAGCTCCGTCACACCTTTCGCATTTCGAGAGGTGCCGAGGATGTGACCCAAGTCGTGATCACGAAGCTTGAGCATGATGGCGTCCACGGTTTCGGCGAAGCCTCACCCTCGAGTCGATATGGCGAGACTATCGACACGGTGCTTGGTTTTCTGGGGGGCGTTGACCTCGGAAGCTTTAGCGATCCCTTTGAGCTTGAGCAGATCACTGCTCACCTGGGTGACATCGCGCCTGGAAACGCCGCTGCGAAGAGCGCAGTGGATATTGCACTGCACGATTGGGTAGGGAGGAAGCTCGGTCAGCCGCTCTACAAGCTTTGGGGTCTCAGCAAGTCCAAAACGCCTTTGACCTCCTTCACCATCGGCATTGACTCTGCGGAGGTGATTGCCGAAAAGGTCGCAGAAGCTGAGAGCTATCCGGTTTTGAAGATTAAACTCGGCACCGACCATGACACGGAAATCATGGCTGCGGTTCGGAGAGCGACGAAGAAGTCTGTTCGAGTCGACGCGAACGAAGGTTGGAAGACAAAGGAGATCGCTCTCGAAAGAATCAAGTGGCTTGAACAGGAAGGCGTGGAGTTCATCGAACAGCCCATGCCCGCCACTGATCTTGCAGGTTGCACGTGGTTGAGAGAGCGTGTAAACCTTCCCTTGATTGCCGATGAGAACTGCGTTCGTCTCAACGATGTCCCGACATTGAGTGAGGCTTTTGATGGTATCAACATCAAACTCATGAAGTGCGGCGGTCTCCGAGAAGGGATGAGGATGATTCACACTGCCAAAGCATTGGGAATGAAAGTTATGCTCGGCTGCATGATCGAATCCTCCATCGCTGTCACCGCCGCGGCACATCTTTCACCTCTGGTTGACTACGCTGACCTTGATGGGAACCTCCTCATCACAAATGATCCATTTGAAGGTGTAAAGGTAAAAGAAGGAAAGCTCATCTTGAGTGATGAACCCGGACTCGGGGTCATCCCACGAGATTGAACAGAGGAGCAATGGCAAACGTCATAAAAATACTGCCGCCGGAGTTGGCGAGCAAAATTGCAGCCGGAGAGGTGGTCCAACGGCCAGCTTCAGTGGTAAAAGAATTGGTCGAGAACTCGATCGATGCGGGAGCTCGGACGGTTACGGTCGTCATCAAGGAAGCTGGAAAATCTCTCATCCAGGTTGTCGACGACGGCATGGGGATGAACGCCTCCGATGCAAGGCTTGCGTTTGAGCGCCACGCGACAAGCAAGATATCGACATATGACGATCTGGAGAACATTCGGACACTCGGTTTTCGAGGTGAGGCGCTTGCATCCATCGCGGCCGTTGCACAAGTCGAATTGAAGACGAGACGTGCATCCGACGAAGCGGGTGCTCTTGTTCGATTGGACGGCGGCGAAATGAAGCAAGATGGGAAAGTCGGGATGGAGCCCGGAACATCCGTTGCGGTGAAAAACCTCTTCTACAACACGCCAGCACGGATACACTTCCTCAAATCGAATGCGACTGAATTCAAGCATGTCTATGAGACTCTCCAACGATCTGCCATCTCTCATCCTGAGATAGCGTTTCGGTTTGTGAGCGAGTCCGAGGTGGTCTTCGACGTCAAACCTTCGACGCTTGAGGATCGCTTGGCTGAGTTCTTCGGGGAAAAACAAGTGAAGTTACTCTTGCCAGTCGAGGAACAGGGGGAGATTTTCCAAGCCTCTGGCTATCTCGGAAAGCCTGAGTACGCTCGGAAGGTACCCACCGAGCAATTCCTTTTCCTGAACAAGCGCTTTATCATCAACCGCAATCTCAATCATGCGGTGTACTCTGGCTACGAACACTTGATTGAAAAGGGCTCGTATCCGTTTGTCCTTTTGTTTCTTGAGATCGACCCTCACCGCGTCGATGTCAACGTCCATCCGACGAAGCTTGAGGTGAAATTCGAGGACGAGAGAAGCGTTTACCGGTTTGTGATGATGGCGGTACGGCGGACATTGAGCGAGCACAACCTTATCCCTGCTATTGCGGTGGAGTCCGAGGCAGGTACAGAGACCGGCTCCAAGCTGAGTTTCACGCGTATCTCATTTGGTCGGAGTGGTCCAGGTGTATTCTCCGGACGGGGGAGCGCGGTCTCGCAGACATTCGATGTCAAGCAGTTGGTGGTGCCGACGGAGCAAGAGGTGCAAGAACTAGAGACTTCGTCTACGGGAAGAAAAGAGGGTCTATCTGCCACGGTCCGACCGCTTGCTCAAATCCAGAACAAGTACATTCTCTCTGAAGCGGCTTCTGACCGGCCCACCGATCAAGCTGGACTCATGATCATCGACCAGCACGCTGCCCACGAGCGCATTCTCTACGAGCAAGTGTTGCCTCGTCTTGAGAGGGAAGCGGGGCAGAGTCAACAACTCCTCTTCCCACAAACGCTTGAGTTGTCTCCTGTCGACTACGCGACCGTCACGGAGCTTCATCCCTTTCTCGAAAAGATCGGGTTCCAGGTGAAGCTGTTCGGCAAACAAACGATTGTTGTAGAGGGAGTTCCACCAGACGTGAAGCCCGGACACGAAGGAACCATCTTTCAGGAAATGCTCGAGGAGTACAAAGACGAAGCGCGAAATCCAAAATCGGATTCAAGAGACCGGCTTGCCAAATCTTACGCCTGTCGAGCGGCGATTAAGGCTGGGGACAAACTGTCGCAACAGGAAATGGTCTCGCTTGTGGATAGGCTTTTTACCACGCAAGTCCCGTACGTCTGTCCGCATGGGCGTCCGGTGAGCATCAAGGTGTCTATCGAAGAACTTGACAAACGGTTTGGAAGACTTTAACTTTCCCTCTCACGTTGGAGGAAAACCCATGAAACGTTACTCTGTGTTCTCTACTCTCACAAGTGTTGTTGTACTAATCTCGTGCTCAGCGTTGCTCGCGCAGGGAACGTTGCCGTCTCGAGAGAAGATTGACTCGACAGCAATCGCCCAAATTAAAGATGAAGAAGCGAATCGTTCGCAAGTGATGGAGATTCTCAGTTATCTGACTGACGTGTATGGCCCGAGACTCACCGGATCACCAGAATACAAAGAAGCTGCCGAATGGGCAAGTTCGAAGCTCAAGCAGTGGGGAGTGCAGAACGTCCACTTCGAAAAGTGGGGACCATTTGGGAAAGGCTGGACGCTAAAGCGATTCACTGCTGATGTGACGAAACCTCGTGCATTTCCGCTCATTGCTTATCCAAAGGCTTGGTCGCCGGGGACAAAAGGAACAGTTGACGGCGAAGTTGTCTACCTGGACGCAAAGACTGACAGCGAGCTGGCATCTTACAAAGGAAGACTGAAAGGAAAGTTCGTGCTCGTCACCGACCCACGTGAGGTGAAGGCCCATTTCAGCCCGGATGGTTGGCGTTTGGCCGATTCGTCATTGCTCAAACTGGCGAATGCGGATGTTCCGACGCCCGGCCAACAGAGACGCAGGTTTCCAGGGATGCAACAGTTGAGTCCGGCTGCAAGAGACTCTATGATGAGAGTAATGTATCGGCAGTTCATGCCGGATGCCGATTCGGTCACTATCGAACGCGCGATCCAGGCACAAAGAATTGGGCCGAAGAAGCTGGAGTTTTGTCAGAACGAAGGCGCCGCCGTAGTGCTGGACGCTGGAAGAGGTGACGACGGAACGCTCTTCGTTCAGTCGGCGACTGTTCCCCAGCCTCCGGAAACTCCGTTCAACCAGCGGACGAGTCCGTACAGTGAGAAGGCCCCTAAGATTGTCCCGCAGGTGACAGTGGCAGCCGAGCAATACAACCGGATGATTCGGATGATTCAGAAAGGCCAGAAGCTGGAGATGGAAATGGAGCTCGATGTGGAATTCACTGCCGTCGATTCGGCGTTCAACATCATTGGAGAGATTCCGGGGACTGATCTAAAGGATGAAGTCGTAATGATCGGTGGGCACTTCGATTCCTGGCATGCGGGAACAGGGGCTACCGACAACGGGACCGGCTCAGCAGTTTGCATGGAAACAATGCGCATTCTTGAATCGCTCGACTTGAAACCCCGCCGCACAATTCGCATCGGACTCTGGGGAGGGGAAGAGGAGGGGCTGCTCGGGTCCCGCGCCTACGTCTCGAGCCATTTCGGTGAGCGGGAAGGTGGAGCGATGGGAGCGTTTGCTGGTGCTTCGGGCGATATCAAGACGAAGCCTGAGTACGAAAAGTTTTCTGTGTATTTCAATAACGACAACGGGACTGGAAAGGTGCGCGGAGTGTACATGCAGGGGAACGAAGCAGCTCGCCCGATTTTCCGGGCGTGGCTGGAACCGTTTGCGCGCACGGGCGCGTTGACTCTGTCGCTCTCAAACACGGGCGGAACCGACCATCTTTCTTTCGATGGGATTGGGTTGCCGGGTTTTCAATTCATCCAGGATCCAATTGACTATGAAACCCGGACACATCATTCCAACATGGATGTGTATGACCGAGCACAGGAAGACGACTTGAAGCAGGCGTCGGTGATCATGGCCGCGTTTGCATACAGCGCAGCAACACGGGATGAGAAATTCCCTCGGAAGCCGATGCCACAGCCGGCATCGGGTGCGGCTCGGCAATAGATTCTTTCACGTATTCCATTTGCCAATCGGAAGCGATTGTCTCTATGAAGCCAAACGGAGTCGATCGGATCAAAGACGAGAAAAAGAAGTGGCTTGAAAGGGCCAGCAAGTCCGCAATTCGACACGGCGTTAAGTTCACGACAGTGAGCGCCGAGCCCATCGAGATGCTCTATACGCCGGAGGACATTGCCGACATCAAATTCCTCGAGGACATCGGATACCCGGGAAGTTTTCCGTACACTCGTGGCATCCACGATTCGATGTACCGAGGCAAGCTCTGGACGATGCGCCAGTTCTCAGGATTTGGCACTCCGGAAGATTCCAACGCGAGATACCATTACCTCCTTGATCACGGTCAGACTGGTCTCTCCGTGGCATTTGATTTGCCGACGCTCATGGGACGCGATTGTGACGATCCACTCTCGGAAGGCGAGGTTGGAATCTGTGGGGTCTCGGTCAGTTCCCTCGCGGATATGGAGGTTCTCTTCAAAGGAATTCCTTTTGGCCAGGTCTCCACGTCGATGACCATAAACGCGCCGGCGGCCATGTTGCTCGCATTCTACCTCGTCGAGGCGGAAAAGCAAGGTGTGCGTTCTCGAGAGCTTCGCGGTACGATCCAAAACGATATTCTGAAGGAGTACATCGCACAGAAGGAATGGATTTACCCTCCCCGGCCTTCGATGCGAATCATCACGGACATGTTTCGCTTCTGCACTGAAGAGCTGCCGCTCTGGAATCCGATTTCGATCAGCGGATATCACATCAGGGAAGCAGGCTCCACTGCCGTGCAGGAGCTTGCTTTCACACTCGCAGACGGTTTCGCGTACGTTGAGGCCGGCCGGGACGCGGGTTTGGACATCGATGAGTTTGCCCCCAGACTTTCATTCTTCTTCAATTCTCACCTTGACTTCTTCGAAGAGATTGCAAAATACCGGGCGGCGCGGCGTATCTGGGCGAAGAGGATGCGTGACAAATACGGTGCGAAGAATCCGCGGTCGTGGATGCTTCGTTTCCACACTCAGACTGCGGGGGTTTCTCTCACCGCGCAGCAGCCCGAGAATAACATCGTCCGCACCGCGTTTCAGGCCCTCGCAGGCGTCCTGGGCGGAACACAATCCCTCCACACAAATTCGATGGACGAGACGCTCGCGTTGCCTTCGGAGAAAGCCGTGAAGATCGCTCTGCGAACGCAGCAGATCATGGCGCATGAAATCGGAGTCGCCAACACGATTGATCCTCTAGCGGGGAGCTACTTTGTTGAAGCGTTGACGAGCCGGATGGAGAGAGAAGCGGAGAAGTACTTTGAGAAGATCGATTCGCTCGGGGGTGTCATTCCCGCAATCGAAGTTGGATTCTTTCAGCGGGAGATTGCGGGTGCAGCCTATCGGTACCAGCAGGAACTTGACGCGAAAGAGAAAATCATCGTTGGTGTGAATGAGTACGTGGAAGAGGATGAGCAGATCGAGATACCTATCCTTCACATACCGAAGGAAGTTGAGACCAAACAGCGGGAGCGTGTGGCACAGGTGAGAGCAAGTCGTGACAACGATGCCGTCGGAAGCTCGATCGCCACCCTGAAGGAGAGTGCTGTGGATGGCACGAACCTCATGCCGCGACTCCTTGAGTGCACACGGCGGTATGTCACGTTGGGGGAGATGTGTGCTGCCCTCGCTGAGGTTTTCCATATCTATGAAGAACCCGCGGTTTTCTAGAGGTTTCTCCATTACTCTCTACAAGTAAAGAGAAAACAAATGCGCACTCTTGGGTCGATCATCGCCTCAATGCGTCTGCCGCATTGGGTGAAGAATCTTTTCCTCTTCGCAGCGTTGATCTTTTCTGGCCGACTCCTGCACTTCGAGGACTTTCTTCTGACGCTGGTCGGCTTTTTCCTGTTCTCGATCGGCTCAAGTGGAATATATCTCGTCAACGATATCGCTGACGTCGAGAAGGACAAACTGCATCCAGAGAAATGCCGCCGACCGATTCCTTCCGGCGAGTTGGGTATTGGGACTGCCTGGGCCGCCGCTGTGATTCTCCTTGCCATTGCGTTGGCAGGAAGCTTTATCGTGAGCCCTCGCTTTGGGGTGGTGACGGCCACATACATTTTGATCAATCTCGCCTACTCCTTTTATCTGAAACACGTCGTTATCCTCGACGTGATGTCGATCGCCATAAGCTTTGTACTGCGTGTGGTGGCTGGCGCGGTCATCATTGGCGTGCCTTCATCCGAGTGGCTTATCCTCTGCACTCTCCTCCTCTCTCTCTTCCTGGGTTTTGCCAAGCGTCGGCACGAACTGCTGATCCTTGAGAAGGATGCTAGTGTCCATCGTGCTGTGCTTGAGCACTACAGCCAGTACTTCCTCGATCAAATGACGGCGATCGTCACCGCTTCGACCGTGATGTCGTATGCACTCTACACCATTTCGGATGAGACGGTGAGGAAGTTCAATACGAAGAGTCTCATCTACACGGTCCCCTTTGTCCTTTACGGGATTTTTCGGTATCTTTATCTTGTCCATAAGAGGGAAAAAGGTGGGAATCCAACGAAGATCATTCTCACGGACATTCCCTTGATCCTGAATGTCGTTGCGTGGGTTCTCGTCTGCGCGTACATCATCTACAGAGGGACGCTTTATGATTAAGTCGAAGGTCGCAGTGCTGAAGATCTTCCAGCGTCTCTTCTTCCGAACCTCACTCGTCTATGCATTCGTCTTCGGCTCCTTCTTCTCCCACGATTTCCTCTGGTGGCCGACAAAAGGGAAGAGGATTCAGGGGAAGGTGCGGAAGAATACGAAGTGGGGGAAATTCTTCCATGAGTACGAGGGTTAGCAACCAACCCCGTTGTTTCCACGAGCAGAACTGGAACCAGAACTTCCCTCGACAGGCTGGCGTTTCATACCTCGACCCCCCGTTTCGTGACGCTCCTCACCGTTTGAAGACCTATGAGAAACTAGCATGAGAAGGCGAGCGGAATTCCTGCTGTTCCTTACCACGTTTGTGTGGGGCAGTACTTTCGTGACCGTGAAGATCGCGATGATGGAGGTCGCGCCCTTGTTGCTCACGAGCGTCCGCTTTGCGATCGCATGTGCAATTGCCATCCCCATTTGGCACAAACAAATCAGGGGAATCAGATTCAGCGTCTTCAAAAAGGGACTTATCCTGGGCTTGCTCCTGAGCGTTGGCTTTATCCTCCAGACTATCGGACTCCAGATGACAACTGCCTCGAAGACTGCGTTCATCACTGGGATGATGGTGGTGTTCACACCTATTGCTCAGGTTGTTATCGAGAGGAGAGCGCCGAGGCTTGGAAACATCATTGGCATCTTACTCGTGATTGGGGGTCTTTGGCTCCTCACATCGCCCGATGGGTCGGCTTTCAATCTCGGCGATGGGCTCACTCTCATGGCCGCCGTCCTCTTCGGAATCTACATCGTTTATGTTGATGTCTATTCCAAGCAGCATGACGTTTCCCAGCTTTTCTTCCTCCAGCTCTTTGTGACGCTTGTTGTCTCATTCGGGGGGACGCTTGTTTTCGAAGATCTTTCTTTTCATCCCTCGAGTACAGTTCTCGCCCTGATCATTTACCTTGCGGTCTTCGCGACTGTCATATCGACGTTCATCCAAACGAAATATCAGCGCGAGACCACACCAACCCGTGCAGTCCTGATCTTCGCTCTGGAGCCTGTTATTGCGGCCACGCTGGCGTACCTGATCTTGGATGAGAGGATTGGGGTACTTGGGATACTCGGTGGGGCGCTCATTATCAGCGGCGTCCTCGCATCGGAGTTCTCTGATTCGTTCAAGAAGATTCTGGTGTGGATGGGCTGGAAGGTCGAGGAGGTGCCCTCACCGCTGACCCCCCTTTCCACCGGGGAGAGGGGTGTCCCGACGCAGTCGGGACGGGGTGAAGATTACGAGAGCAAAGCTCGTTCAGAGCCTGACAAAGTCTGATTCATCCTCGGATCTGAAAACAGTGGACCAGCTGACCGACCTCAATCTAAACCAACTCGAAGCCGTCACCACGACCGAAGGCCCGCTCCTCATCATCGCGGGTGCGGGAACCGGCAAGACGGGCGTCCTCATTCGTCGAATCGCCTACCTCGTACTCGAGAAGGGAATCTCGCCCGACAATATTCTCGCCCTGACATTCACAGAGAAAGCAGCGGAGGAGATGAAGGTCCGGGTGAAGAAAATTCTCGGCCAGCCTGTGAACTCCATGCAGGTTTCAACGTTCCACTCCTTCTGCCGGTCAATTCTTGTTGAGGACGGCAAGAAGCTTGGATTCCCTCCGGAGTTTCACCAGCTCGACGACATCGACCAGTGGATCGTCCTGCGCCGGCTGCTTCCCAACCTTCAGCTTGATTACTGGCTTGAGCTCTCAGATCCTCCGCGCGTGATCAACGATTTTCGGGCCTTCATCAATCGCGCGAAAGATGAGTTGATTTCTCCCTCGGGTTATCTCTCCTATGCCCAACGGAAGCGCGAGGAGTTTGAATCACAGCATGAGTTGAAATACGACAGTGTCTCTCCGTATCTCAAGGAAGAGAAGTATCGCTCAACACGTCCGCCGTTTGCAGGCACGTGGACCCAGAATCGGTGGCTAGACTTCAAGGAAGCGGGACTCGAGCTGAAGAAGATGCTCGAGATCGGTGAAATCTACCGCCGGTATCAGGAGGAACTTGAGCGCGCGAAGAAAGTCGACTACGGTGACCTAATTGTCTTGAGTTATCGGCTGCTCAAAGAGAATCTTGAGGTGCGAAGCAAGTATCAGGAGAAGTTCAGCTACATTCTCGTCGACGAATTTCAAGACACGAATATCGCCCAGCTTGAGTTGCTCAGACTCCTGGCCGAAAAGCACCAGAACGTCTGTGTCGTCGGAGATGACGACCAGGCAATCTACCGGTTCCGAGGAGCTTCCTTCGCGAGCTTCGTGGATTTTCGGATTGCGTATCCATCTGCAAAGGTGATCAAGCTCACTCAGAACTACCGCACGACGAAGGCAATCCTTGCAGCGGCTGGAGAGTTGATTGCCAAGAACGTTGGCGCCCGATATGAAGCAGAGAAAAACTTGTGGACGGAACGGGAGTTGGGAGAGAGGGTGCGAGTTCTCATCTCGCCCGAGTTCTCCGACGAGGCGCGTGCAGTGTGTGAGACCATCGAATCGGAGATGAATGGCGTTCCAGAGCAGGAGAGGGATTACAGTCGGTATGCCCTCCTCTACCGGGCTCATATGCATCGGGAGTTGGTGGTCGGGGAGCTTGAGGGAAGAAAGATCCCGCATGTCGTCGTCTCGCCTGAAGGGGTTCTGTTCACAGAAGAGGTCGAAGACCTTGTAGCGTATCTCCAGGTTGTTCGCAACATCAAGGCGGGTGCGACGAAGGAAACGCTTTCGCTCTTGAGAGTGCTCTCCGATCCACAGTGGCAGATTTCCCCAGCGGAGCTAATGGCTCTCTTCTCGGCTCGAATTGAAGAGATGACGCTCTACGATTTGATTCGCGCGCCGGATCGTGTTGCTAATCTCTCGACGGCGGCAATTGAGCGCATTCGACCCCTTGTGAAGAGTCTGGATGAGCTTGTCGCGCTCACCGAAACAAAGAGTGTGCTCGAGTTTGTTCAGGAAGTGATTGCACGATCACGGTTCAACATCACGGAGCTTGAGAGGAAGGAGACTCCCGAGAGCCAGCAATCTATTCTCCTTGTGAGCGAGTTCTTGAGGTTTGTTGAGGAGAAGGCGCAGCTCGAAGAGAACAAGACCTTTGCGGCGTTCATGGAATATCTGGACTACTACCTCGAAGGAGGAGGGACGATTGAGCCACAGAACCTCGAGCCCATGCGTGAGAGAAACGCTGTCCGGTGCATGACAGTCCACGCAGCAAAGGGGCTGGAGTTCGACAGGGTGTTTGTCATCGGGTTGACGAACCAGCGGTTCCCGACCCGCAAGCGGGCGGAGGCTGTCAGCTTTCCGCAAGAGCTGATCAAAGGCGTGGTTCCCGAGGGCGACCTCCATCTCCAGGAGGAGCGGAGGCTGTTCTACGTGGCAATGACACGCGCGAAGAATGAGCTTTGCCTGTCTGGAGTCGACAAGAAAAGGAATCCAAAGTCTCGGTTTATCGATGAAGTTGGCTCAGGCAGCGCGTGGTATCTGGAATTTCGAAACGTTGATCACGTTCCGCTGCCGCCGAAGACGGATGAAGAAGCTGATGCTCTTTTGACGACCGCACTGGGACGGCAGTTTACGCTCTTCCCGACGCCGGAGAGGCTGAGGCTCAGCTACACTCAGATCAAGACGTACCAGACGTGCGGACTGAAGTACAAGTTCGGCTATGTGTACAAGATCCCGACCCTGCCAAAAGGCTTCCTGACATACGGTCAGGTGCAGCACGATGTCCTCGATGGATTCTTCTCGATGGTCAAGCAAGGCAGGAAGGTCTCTGCAGAGACACTGCGCGAGTTGTACGACAAGCACTGGAAGGACGAAGGCTACCCCGACACGATGCAGCAGCGAGAGTACAAGAAGCGAGGATATGAGGAGTTGAATGAGTTCTACGAGCGCAACAAGGACACTCTCCGCGCCCCGCTCGCACTCGAGGAGACGTTTAGCTTTGACGTTGGCAGCCACGTGGTGGTGGGTCGGATTGACCGCATCGACGCTCTGGATGGGGACAAAGTAGAAGTGATTGACTACAAGACCGGCAAGCCGCAAGAACAGAAAGAAGCCGACAAGAGTCTGCAGCTTTCGATTTACGCGATTGCAGCTCGCGAGAAACTCAAGAAAGACCCTGTACTCCTGAGCTTTTATTATCTCACGAGCAACGAGAAAGTCTCATCCGAGCGGACAGAGGAAGAGCTTGAGGAGACGAAGGAAGAAATCCTGAAAGTCGCGGACTCGATTCTCAAGAGAGAATTCCAGGCGATCAAAGGCTACCACTGCGAGTGGTGCGACTACAAGCCGATTTGTCCTGAGTGGAATAGGAGAGGGGTGAGGTAGTGCCAGGACTGATGGGGCTGTCCAAGACGTGGCCTTTTTGCCTTCGACTTCGGCTCGACCTCGTCAGCAGTGTACGCAGCACGACCAGAGTGCGGGATTTGTCAACTTCTTTGGCCACACCTTGAATGCTTTCCACATGGTACCGAAGTGAATAAGCAATTACTTGCGCTGACTGCGCCAGTCCTGACTCTCCTCGTTGGCACAGCACTCGGACAAAACCTTGATTTAACACCCGAGCGCTGGTCTGGGAGGCTTCGAGCGATGGGCGGTGCAGGAACCGCTCTTGCGGCGGGGGTTGCTGCATTCGACATCAACCCGGCGGGATTGGGCAACTTGGACGCGGTTTCTATCGCGATGGGACACGAGGTGGAATTCCACCACTACAGCCTCTTGCGGGAGAATGTCGGCAACTGGGGATTCGTTGATAGTTGGAGTGCTATCCGATTTGTTCCCGAGTACGTTACAGCCGTCTTCCCTGTGCGCGACAATCTAGGGATCGGGATCGGGTATGGAAGTACCGTACTCCCTTTTGTCGATAACGATCGGCGTGCGATTACAGGCAGCAGCCTGTTCCATCAGAGAACGGACGGGAGTATCAATGCTCTCAGCCTGGCCGCTGGGTTCAATCTTGCGGATGGATTTCAGGTTGGAGCGACGGTTTCTCGCCACTCGGGGACGGTAACGAGCCGCCTCCAGGGGGACAACCATGGTCGGGATGCAGATCAATGGGCCACGCTCGAAAGTAGTGTCGACGGGTTCGGAGTGCACTGTGGTTTGTTGCTCAGAAGCTCGGCCTTTTCTGTCGGTGGAGGGATCACATTGCCGACTTCGCTCACGATTACGATTGCCAAAGCTATCTCGCCGAACAGAAGCTATGAATCATTGTTTCCTCCGTACAATGAAACGAGTTGGAGGCTTCCGCTCAGCGTCACTTTCGGCGCGGCATACTCACCCGATTCGCTGTGGATCTTCGTCGTGGATATTGAAGTTAGGAGTTACAGGCCATCGAGTGTGCAATGGGACATGTACGAGGTCGGGGGGACGCCCAGCTGGAAGGATGCAGTCCTTGTCCGTGCAGGGACCGAATTCCATCCCTTTTCTCCTGCAGCGTTTCCAGTACGACTTGGGTACGCCTACATTCCTCAACTCTATGAGTCGATCGATGCCAAAAGTGTTGCCTACCAGGTAACCTCGTACACAAAAACCGGGAGGATTGTCAAGCACCTCTTCACTGCTGGGTCCTCATTTTCGTTTTCCATGCTTGACGTCGCGGTCAGTCTCGAATATTCAGTCCTGACTTGGCATCGGGACCTGCACGATATCACGACCGTTCTCGACGATTACACGGAGAACAGGGTGGGAGCGTTCCTTGAGGTTGTGTACAGACTGAAATAGCCCATGCTGTCGCAATTCCGAGCCCCAGTTGCATGGCACGGTCACAAGCCGATTTATCCGGCCAGCCCACTACGCATTCTGGCGGGAGTGGAATATGGGGTGAGGTGAGTAGGCAGGTTCAAGGTCCAAGTTACAGGCTTTGCGCGACGATGAATCGTCGCACTCCGCCTAGCTCTGGGGAGTGAGGATGGCCAAAAGGCGCGGCTCTCGGTGGGACAGGCATTCCTGCCTGTCAAGAAGTTTTGAAAACCAATTGAACCTCAACAGACAAGAATGTCTGTTCTACCCACCTGGGATTTTTTGGACGACCTCGCAAGAATCGTCGAATTACGCATTCAATAAGTCTCATACCTTATAGCACACAAAGAGGGAAAGAAAATGGACGACTCTATGAAACATCATACGGATAAGCACTCGTACTTGTCGGGGAAGAGAGTACTGCCCGAACCGATCTCGAAGGAGAGCGATATTGCCAGCGTCATAGACAACATGGATGCCTACAATGGCGGGAGGTTGAGGGCTGCCTGTCAGTTGATGCGCGATAAGTACTCGCAGGAGGATGTCACTATCGGCCTGAGTATCGCGGGAGCGCTGACGCCGGCCGGTCTTGGGCCATCCACAATTATCCCCCTCATGAACCACGGGTTTGTTGACTGGTTGGTGTCGACAGGTGCCAATATGTACCATGACATGCACTTTGCCCTCAACATGTCTCTGTTCCGCGGCAGCCACACGGTTGACGATGCCGATCTACGAGACAAGGGTGTAACCCGGATCTATGATATTCTGTTTGACTACCAGGATGTTCTGATGGCGACTGACCGCATCTTGCGGAAGATCATGTTGCGGCCGGAATTCCAGAAAGAAATGGGAACGAGAGAGTATTACCATCACCTCGGCAAGGTCCTCAACGAATACGAACAGAAGAACAATTTGGGCGAGGTCAGCGTCTTGGCGGCGGCGTACCGGAACGGGATTCCGGTGTTCACATCCTCACCGGGTGATTCCACGATCGGAATGAATGTGGCGGGACTGGAACTCCTGGCTGAGGCGGCGGGGCTACGGGACCAATTCAAACTCAAGATCAATCCAAGCATCGACGTCAACGATTCAACCGCCATCATCCTCAATGCCAAGAAGTATGAGAAAGGGAAAACCGGCGTCCTCCTTATCGGCGGGGGCAGCCCAAAGAACTTCCTGCTGCAGACGGAGCCGCAGATCCAGGAAGTGCTGATGATTCCGGAGGCCGGCCAGGACTACGACATCAATATCACCGATGCACGCCCCGACACCGGCGGACTTTCCGGCGCGCCTCCGGGCGAAGCAGTCACCTGGGGCAAGATTGATCCCACGAAACTGGAAGAGACTGTGACTGCCTACATCGATGTGACCGTGGCCTTCCCGCTTCTGGTGGCGTACATCCGGCAGACGACCAAGCCGAAGAAGTTGAAGCGCCTGTATGATCGGGGAGATGAGCTTCGGAAAAAGTTGGTTGAATCCTATCTTGAAAACAATAAAGAAGTTGAGGAGTTGAAATCCCTCATCAGGAAGCTTCCCGCCTGACGCGTTTCCCGCACCGCAGACCCTTTCATTGGAGAGAGACTTGGACAGACACGAAGAACTTCTGAAAATGGTGGAGCAGCACGGCTCCCCATTGTTCATTGTCGACCACGACAAACTCCGGGCGAACTACCGGACATTCAAAGAGCACCTGCCGCGGGTTCAGTGCTACTATGCGGTGAAGGCCAACTCCGAGCAGGAGATCATCGAGACGCTGTTCGAAGAAGGGTCGAGTTTCGATGTCGCCTCGTACAACGAATTCATGCAGGTCTATCAATACATCAAACACTTTGAGAGAGAGGAAAAAAAGCGCTTTGTCTGGGACAAGATCATTTTTTCAAACACGATCAAGGACCGGACAACCCTTGCGAAGATAAAGCAGTACAAGCCGCTCGTGACGTACGACAACAGTGCAGAGTTGATCAAACTCAAGCACCACTGCGACACGGCAGGACTGGTGTTGCGGTTGAAGGTTCCGGATACCGGTTCGCTGGTCGAGATGGCCTCGAAATTTGGCGCGGAGCCGGGCGACGCCCAGCAACTGATCCAGCAAGCATTCGACATGGGTCTGAGGGTCGAAGGGGTTAGTTTCCACGTCGGGAGCCAGTGTACGAACTTCGATAACTACACTGCAGCCCTCGATATCGCCGCAGTGATTCTCCACGATGCGCGGAAGAAGGGCTTCCCGTTGAACCTGGTCGATATCGGAGGGGGATTTCCAGTCCCTTACGACGCAGCAGTCCCTCAGTTCGAGAAGCTGGCTGCTATCCTGAATTCCGAGTTCATGCGGCTATTCCCGGATGATATCCAAATCCTCGCCGAGCCCGGGCGGTTTATCGTAGCCACGGTCGCCACTCTGGTTTCGGAGATCATCGGGAAGGCCCGTAGAGATGGCAAGGTGTTTTACTACATCAATGACGGCGTCTATCACACGTTCTCGGGTGTGGTGTACGATCATTGGATTCCGAACTTTCAAGCCTTCAAGGGAGGTGAGCCGGAAATCTGTGCAGTGGTCGGACCGACCTGCGACAGCTTCGATAAAGTCTCTCTATCCGTCGAACTCCCCTGGAATCTTGAGGTGGGAGACTTTCTCTACACAGAGAATATCGGGGCGTACAGCACGGCGTCCTCAACAAAGTTCAATGGGTTCGACGGAGCGAAGATTTTCCACAAGAAATCTCCGGCCGTGGTGGTTTGAAATGCAAAGCGCGAGATTCGTCCGGTGGGGGATAAGAGACGGGTGAGGCAGGAAAAAGGATTCAAGAATCAAGTTTCACGATGCAGGATTCAGGCCATACGCGACGATGAATCGTCGCACTCCGCGCAGCCCAGGGAACAGGCCGTCTCTGCAGCCTTCAGCAAGTCCTTGTTCGCGAGCGATTCTCTTATCATCGTCCTGAGATCAGGTTGATGATGAGTTTGACCATCGCGTCCTTCTGCTTGGGATTACTTTCCGCTACCAGAAGAGTCAGCGCAACGAGAGCATTGTCGTTGATTCTCCGATCTCCGTTCGGTGTTGATAGGAGATTGTTCCTCTCCAGAAACCAGATAAACAGAAGGGAGGCAATGCGCTTGTTGCCGTCGACAAAGGGATGATCCTTAACTAAGAAGTACAAAAGGTTCGCTGCTTTGTCTTCGACACTGGGATAGAGTTCCTTGCCTCCAAATGTCTGTTCGATGCTGCCGAGGATCCCGTTGAGCGCTCCTCGTTCCCTTTCCCGCCCGAACAAATCGCCTGCTTCGTTCCTTTGCACCAAGTCCTTTCGGAGGTGATGGATTGCTTTCTTCGCCTCATTTTCGGTGATACGGAACCGGACTTTACGGTGGAGTTCTCTTGTTGCGAGTGTTCCCGCATCGTATTGGTGCAAGAGTAACCATGACCGTGTATACTCGGTGATGACGGTAAGCAGCCCCGCTGTCTCCGACGCCGACAGCGCCTTCGTTGACCTCGCTTCCTCCACCAACTCCACCGCTGCCTCCAATTCCTTTAGCCGCTGCCTGTTCTCCTGCAAGCGCTTCTGGTTGAGCGTGTAGCCTTTGACCAGATGCTCGCGCAACACCTTTGTCGCCCAGATGCGAAACTGGGTGCCGCGCTTGGATTTCACGCGGTAGCCGACAGATATGATGACATCTAGACTGAAGAACGCCACAGGTTTGTCAGAGGGAGGAATATGCAAAAAATGCATATTGCTTTTCCCATCAAGTTCACCCTCTCTGAACACATTACCAATGTGACGGGAGATGACTGATTGATCGCGCTGGAACAGCTTAACCATCTGCGCCTGAGTTAGCCAGACAGTCTCATCCTGCAGCCGCACATCGATTGCAGCTTGCCCATCTTCAGTGCGATAAATGACTATTTCACCTTTTTGTTTGCCAACGTTCTCAGTCATGATTCGATTGCTCGGAAACAGTGAGAAGTTCGACTATTGCGGAAAACACATCCTGGTTACCGTGCGAAACCTCTGCAAATCTTTTGTGTCATACCATAGATAATTTGCAGACAATATGCAAGTCACAGTCTGACAGTCACTTATTGCCGACGCGCAGGCACAAGAAGAGGCGGACGAGAGCGTGCAGCTCTCGATCTGTGCAGTGGTGGGACCGACCTGCGACAGCTTCGACAAAGTTTCCCTCTCCGTCGAACTCCCCTGGAATCTTGAGGTGGGCGACTTTCTCTACACAGAGAACATCGGCGTGTACAGCACGGCATCCTCTCCCGACGGTAGTCGGGACAACGGGTTCGACGGAGCGAAGATTCTCCACAAGAAATCTCCCGTTGCTCGTCCTTCCACGACTGTTTGACTTTGTGTGGAGTATTACGTAGCATTCGTTAGAAAGATCGATAACACAATTGGAGAATCTCGAATGACCACGATTTCCATCCCACGATCTGCGGTTAAGAGGAAAGAACTCGTCGCAGTGCCTCGCGATGAGTACGAGGCTTACATCGCCTGGCTCAAACGTGTCAAATCTCTCCGTACGTTTGAACCTTCACCCTCCGAGAAGAAAGCACTCAAGAAAGGCCGAAGGAATCTCTCATCCGGTAAGTTTCTCAGCGTAGAGGAAATCGAGCGTGAGTTGGGAATTACGCGTTGACGCCTCGGTACTGAGGCAACTCAGGAAATTCCCGATCAAGGACGCGAAACGCATTCTGGATGCAATCGATGGTATGGCTTTCAATCCCTATGCAGGCGACATTGAAAAGATGCGCGGTGAAGAAGACGTTTGGCGTCGCCGCATCGGTTCTTATAGAGTGTTTTACGAAGTGATTACCTCGGATCGGATAGTACATGTGTTTCGTGTTGTTCGGAGAACGAGTACAACCTACTGAGGACATTTGGAATCTCGAGGTAGGAGACTTTCTCTACACAGAGAACATCGGGGCGTACAGCACGGCATCCTCTCCCGACGGTAGTCGGGACAACGGGTTCGACGGAGCGAAGATTCTCCACAAGAAATCTCCTGTCGCGGTGCTCTGAAATGCAAAGCTCGAGATTTGTCCGGCCAGTCCGCCCGCCTGAACGGCAGAGTCGGGCAGGCTACGCATTCTGGTGGGAGTGGACCTATCTACTGATTCTTCGAATCGTAGATTCGTAGAACTGTCCCGTAGGGAATAGGAGAGGGGTGAGGTAGGACCCTGACCAGTTGGCGTGCTGTCAGAGACCATTCTCTGACAGCAACCGGCTACTTGCCCGTCGGAGAGGCCTGCTCGCCGTGGCGATGGTCTCGGACGGCGCATTAACGGCTCGAGAGTTTGCGCCCGGAACGATAGAGCGAACTCTAAAACCTACCCGCTATACCTTCG
>JBAWAH010000009.1:0-1968 GCA_049589195.1 Bacteroidota bacterium
ACCTTGTCTGAGGAGCTCAGCAGTTTCCTCTATCGCTATAACTATGAACGTCGACACGGGGGGCTGAACTACACAACCCCTCTAGATCGTCTCCGCATTGTTACCGAATTACTGAAGTAGTACACTTCGGCGGGATGCCGCTGGAAGTGGCAAATAGGCTGGTCTGCTCACCTCGCATTTGGCGAGGCAAGAAATAGCGTGACCCAATGTTCACTGTTTACATCCTACGAAGTGCAAGGACTGGCAGGCACTACATTGGTTATAGCGCAGACGTAGATGAGCGCTTTCGTGCTCATAACGCGGGCAGAGTTAGATCAACAAAGGCATACCGTCCCTGGGAGATCATACGTAGAGAAGACTATGTAACAAAAGAGGAGGCTTATAAACGGGAGCGTCAGATAAAGTCGTATAAGAGTGGAGTGGCGTTCTAGAAGCTTGTCCAAAACATGGAGGGGTGCTAGAGCGGTTGAATAGGCTGGTCTCGAAAACCAGTATGCGCCTTGTGTGCATCGAGAGTTCGAATCTCTCCCCCTCCGCACTACCGAAGATGAACACATCGAGCTTGCCACAAATCATGAGTTGCCACGTCATTGAGCTGGCGCTGAGGACGAAGCATCGATGAATCCACTCCCTTTGCCGAGGCACTACAACCCAGACAAGGTCGGCCAGGTCTGGAAGGTTGATTACCAGACGCTTGCGCAAGCTGCTTCTCAATGGTCACCGAACCACAATATCAGGCCTGCTTCTGAAGATCGACATCGCGTTTGTCTGGTGATGGTTGATGTCCAGAACACATTTTGCATTCCTGGTTTCGAGCTTTATGTGGGTGGCAGGTCAGGCAACGGAGCAGTCGACGACAGCCGCCGACTGTGCGAGTTCATCTACAGAAATCTCAACAGCATTACTCAGATTGTCCCAACGATGGACACTCATCAAACGATCCAGATTTTTCACGGTATCTTCCTATTGAATGAGAAAGGTGAACACCCGTCCCCCTACACGCTCATCAAGGAAGAAGATCTTCTAAATGGTGTGTGGAAGTTCAATCCTACGATTGCTGAGAGTCTAGGGATCACTCCACTATATGGCGACCAACACTTGCTGCATTATGCACGTAGCCTGAAAGCGAGCGGGAAATACGAATTAACCATCTGGCCCTATCACGCGATGCTTGGCGGAATTGGGCATGCGCTCGTTTCCGCGGTTGAGGAAGCAGTCTTCTTTCACGCCATCGCGCGACTCACTCAGCCTGACGTTCACATCAAAGGCAATGCTCCACTCACCGAACACTACTCTGTACTCGGTCCGGAAGTAGCGAGAGGCCCCGACGGGAAGCTGCTCGTCCAGAAGAGCGACAAGTTCTTCAAGAAGCTTCTTGAGTTCGATGCAGTGATCATCGCTGGCGAAGCGAAGAGCCATTGTGTGGCCTGGAGTATCGCCGACCTTCTGGAGGATGTTATGAGGGACGATAAGAGCTTAGTTAAAAAGATCTACTTGCTGGAAGACTGCACCTCACCCGTAGTCGTGCCGGGCGTTGTCGACTACACCGACCAAGCGAATGATGCGTTCAGAAAGTTTGCAGAGGCGGGAATGCACATTGTGCGTTCCACCGACCCTTTGGAGACTTGGCCTCGGATGAGCGTGTTTGCGTCAGCATAGGATCCGACAAAAAGGAATCTAGTCGTTGCCCGCTCAAGCAAACCTTGACTACTCAGCAACTCGATTTGTAAACGCCAAACGAAGAAAGGAGATGGCCATGGTAAGGAGGATCAAGAAAAGCGATTGGGCGGCGGTCCTCTCTTCTCTCTCGGAGAGAAATCGGTTTCGCCCCATTACTGTCGAAGGCAGTGCAGTGAAGAAGGGGGACTCGGCAACGGGGCTTTACTTCTTAGGTATCAAACTTCGCCGCCAGGGTGAAGACATGCACCTGGATGTTTATGTATGTTCACCCAGTGACCCACGAGTCGC
>JBAWAH010000010.1:0-9426 GCA_049589195.1 Bacteroidota bacterium
GCCACACACATATACTACTCCAAGGAGATGTCACGGCCGAGGACTACGACGAACAGCTTCTGAAGGAATCAACACCCTACCGGACGATTCGAGCCGTCGTTGCAGTGAAGACGGCGTTGGAAAATGGCTTCACGACAATGCGCGATATGGAAACGGAGGGAGCGATGTACGCTGACGTGGATGTAAAGCGTGCGATTAACCGAGGGATCATCCCGGGTCCACGTTTGTTCGTCTCAACCCGGTCTCTTGATATCACCGGAGCATATCCATTGGTGGGTTACTCTTGGGAGCTTCACATGCCCAAAGGTGTCCAGGTCGTTGACGGGGTAGATGAGTGTCGAAAGGCGGTTCGTGAGCAGATTGAGCATGGCGCCGATTGGATCAAGCTGTATGCGGACCGGAGCTATTTCATTGGGACAGACGGTGCACTTCACAGCATCCCGACTTTCACGATAGAAGAATTGAAGGCGATCGTCGATGAGGCCCACCGGTTGCACAGGAAAGTTGCAGCCCATGCTATCGGACACGAAGGAATCATGAACTCCCTGACGGCTGGAGTCAACTCAATCGAACACGGAGATGGCTTCGACGACGAGACGATTGCCATGATGGTCAAGCAAGGAGTCTACTGGTGCCCGACGATGTACGTTGGCGTGTATGTGGCCGAAGGACGTGCTGTGGCTGGAAATCCAATTTGGAAACAGATGATCGACATCGAGAAGCGTGCGGTGGGGAAGGGGGTCAAAGCCGGAGCAAAGATCGCATTTGGGACTGATGTTGGCGGCTTCCCGTGGACGGAGAACCAAGCCAAGGAGTTCAAGCTCATGGTCGATGCTGGCTTGACGCCGATGCAGGCAATCAAAGCAGCAACGATGGTAGCCTCAGAGATGCTCGGGATGCAAGATAAACTCGGCAGTATTGAGCCCGGGAAGTTTGCAGACATCGTCGCGGTACCGGGTGAGCCCCTAAGTGACGTCACGGTTCTAGAACACGTGGGATTCGTGATGAAAGAGGGGAAGGTGTACAAAGATGCAATTGCAAAGTAAAAGAGAAGACTGTTGCAGAGCCGCTGGGAATCCAAGGGTTCTTTTTGCGAGCAAGAAGAAGCCTACCCTTCGGGAACCTTCATCCACACCCCACTGTTATCATCTCCAGGAATTGATGAGAACCACCAAACCACCCATCACCAAATCCATGACTGGAGGGGTAACTGTATGAAGAGAGTCACTCTGTTCGCCCTGATGCTCATCCTGTCGACGGGGCTTGTTCTGGCTCAGGAGATGTCGAAGGGGAAGGGGATGATGTCGATGTCGAAACCAAAGGAGGTCTCGATCAAGGGCGAAGTGGTTGATGTATCCTGCTACTTGCACAGCGGAGCAAAAGGAGAAGGGCACAAGGATTGTGCGGTTGCATGTGCAACGGCGGGCGGGCCTTTAGGAATTCTCACGTCTAGTGGAAAACTGTATGTTTCGGTCCTGCCGGACGATCACTCAGCTGGTCCAAACGACAAACTGAAGGATCATATCGCGCACACCGTGACCGCAAAAGGAATGGTTCGATCGAAGGGTGGTGTGAATGGCATAATGATTACGAGCGTCGATATGGCGAACTAGGGATATACACGATGAGCTATTGACCGTCCTTTGTCGGTCGAAACCAAGCCTCATGGGACCTTGTTCCCATGAGGTTTTTTGTTCCAGATCAAGAAGCTCCTGGAATATCCTGGGGTATCACAGAGTCCGTTTCTCCTTTTGGTTGGGGTGGACCCTTCAAGGCATTGAGAGTCATCCATTGTTCTTCGATCTTGACAAACTGGTAAAAAGTCCGTACAATTCGCACGTGGTACTTACCTCAGCTAACCTATCGCCTGAGCGATGATACCCATTCCGTACGAGCAGGTAGACGAGTTCCTTCGGTGGCTCACTGAGCGTCATCCTGCCGCCGAATCGCAAGCCACAGCATCAGAAGACGTGAAAGAAGTTCTCACGGAGTACCTGAAAACAAGAGGTAGAGTCGATGCGCTGACTCCATCCTATGCTCTCCGAATCTTCCAAACGTGCCCGATGATGTATGAGCGAAGCGTTCGAGACCAGATGGCGCATTTCGTGGGATGCGGCGGCTGTCTGCACTATATCCATGAGCGACAGCAGCAATATCCACGGTGGTTGGAATTACATCCTCTGCTTCAAAACTTTCTCCGATTCTGCGAGCAGTCTCGTTGGGGCGAGATCCTCGAGAGGTCCGCTCAAACTCTCGACACCTCGTGGTTAGGTGAAGGGAAAGAATACATCAGCCACTTCTTCCGAGAGTATGTTCACGCCATCAGTGAAAATCTCTCGCAGGCATTTGGGGAATTCATCGAGACGGCTGACCCGGTGCTCGTGAGCGACTACGAGACGAATCGAGCCGAGTGGATGAAATTCCCCCAGCGGCCTCTCAAACCTTCCAAGGATTGGACTGAACCCCTCGCAATAAGCGAGGGCCTCGACGAGGCTTCGGAGCGACTAATCGGAAGCGTCTATTTGCTTCTCGAAGGTCACTTCTACAAGCAAGCACGGGAAAACCCTCAAGTCTATCGGCTCATGGAATCGCTTGGTCTGCTCTCGAAGAATGCTTCCCGAGGTGTCGAGTTCTTCCTGTGGTTGAAAGAGAAATTCCCCGACCTCGATCTCTTTGGGAGTGTTCCGAGAGAGGGGATCGTTGAGTTGGCTCTTAGCTTCTGCGAAGAAAAGGGGATAAGCGACGCGAAGAGCTTCTCTCAGGAAGTCATGAATTGGATCCGCGGGAATGCAGAACAACCCGTCTTGCGTCGGCTTGCGGCGATGCTGGAGGGTCCGAAGGATGACACTCGCAAGCAAGCATCTCTCACGTCTCAACGGCAGGATAGGTCTACTTTGTTTCACGCGATATTCTTGTACCAGTCCTCCGGTGACTTCCCGGCGTTCATCAGCAGGTATTGGATAGACCTGAATCGTGCAGCCGCTGCGAATCTGAATCTCTATTACTCTCTTGAAGATCTTGAGAGGAAGAGCATCGACCCAGAAATCATCTCACAGGTCAAGGGTCTCCGACTGCAGTCTGCATCTCTCCCAGCTCTTCTTCTCTGGAAGGGGTCGCTTTCGGAGGCTTGCACTCTTCCACTCGTCAAACTCTCTCACGAGGAGATTTTTGATCTCATGAAGCAACTCCTGAAAAAAGTTGCTGAGAATACGGAGTTGGGGGAGATCATTCGGGAGATGCGTGCATTCATCGAGAAGAGATTCTTAACCTCCCTTCAAATACCAACCGTCGTCATGGACAATGGAGGACTGACATTGAAAGAGAAGGAGCCGCACTCGAAAACCGAGGATGAGCCTTCCGTGGACGGTCGGGTATTCACGGACCGTTCAGATTATGTGATTGGGACTCTCGAGGAAGCCGGATTGTCTGATCTCGCCAGGACGTTGAAAGCTGCACAGGATGCCATCGAGTCCAGCAAAGAGTTGTCACCAGATCAGAAAACCGAGTGCGTCGAGATCCTTAGTCAGATTGGTGAAGAAGCTGCAAAGCCCGCACCGAACAACTCACTTCTCAAGATCCTCAGCGAAGGTCTTAAGACGGGAATGGAGGCGATCCGCGATGTGGCTGTTGCGGTTGACGCGATACCAGAGGCCCTAAAACGAAGGGAACAACCAGTTGACCAGAAAGCTAAAGAGCTCGATGCTCTTGTCCAGCGGTTAGAGGAGAAAGAAAAGGCGCAGCGGCGGAACGCGTTGATTTATGTCGGCCTTCCTCTCATCGTAGGACTGGCTTTGACTGTCTTTGCATTCTGGCAAGCACAAAACCTCAAGCTGATTACGCAAACGTTGCAGTCGTCACAACAGGCCGTGGTGACACAGAAGCAGGAGCTCGAATCTGCGAAGGCTCAGCTTTCACGAGTCAATGCAGCGAGCGATCAGATTCGGCTTGGAGTTTCTCAATTCTACTCGAAGGATTACTCTGCAGCAATCGCTGCCTACGACAAAGCAATCGAATTGGACCCCACAAATGCGGTCGCCTTTGATTTGAAGGGATACTCTCTACTCAGGACCGGGGACTCCGAAAGAGCGATCGACGTACTGAAGCAGGCTATTGCACTGGATGGAAAATACGTTTGGGCTCATTACGATCTTGCCCTAGCGTACTGGGCGGGCGGTGATAGCTCCTCTGCACTTGCTGAAGTGAAGAAAGTAGTCGCTTCCGACCCCACCTTCCGAGACGTTATCAGGAGCGATGCCCAGTTCAACAAGTTTCGGACCTCCCCAGAGTTCCGAACCCTCATCGGACAGTAATTCTGCGGCAACTTTCCCCCCATTCTCAAGTCTAAGACTTCAGTGACGGGTGTGATCTTCACGTCGCACGCAACCTTTGTTTGTACGTGCCGTATCTAAAGCAGCGGGACGTCTGCTCCTCCAAACACTCTCTGGCCATTTCCTATGGTACTCACCATGAAGAAGAAGATTTTCATAGCAGCTTTTGGAGTGGTTTGCCTGGTCATCGTCGGATTTGTCTTTCTGAACAAATCTTCAAACGGTGCGAGCGACGCCCTTCCGAAAGTGAAAGTTCAGAAAGGAACGATCGTCGTCAAGGCCCTCGCCGTTGGCACGATCGAGCCGGAGAATGAGATATCGGTAAAATCAAAGGTTTCAGGAGTCGTGAAGCAGATCTTCGCTGAGGTTGGAGTACACATCAAAGCTGGGCAGCCGCTCCTCGAAGTGAAGCCAGATCCTACGCCGCTGGAACTGGCGGATGCAAAGCGTCAAGTCCAGCTCGCCGAGGTGGACCTGGATAACCTGACGAAAGAGCGCGTCAGGCAGGAGTCCCTCATTAAGAAGCAAATGATCTCGGCAAAGGAGTATGACGACTCTCAGAGGAGCTTCCAAGAAGGAGAGTTGCGACTGAAAATTGCAAGGGAGCATCTGGCACTTTTTGAGAGTGGGAGGGTGAAAATTGGGGACACGGAGATCGAGTCGATCGTCAAGGCTCCGATTGATGGGTACGTTCTCAGCCGGACGGTCGAAGTGGGTGACCCGGTAACACCCTTAACTTCATATCAGGAGGGAACAGTGCTGATGAAGATGGCGAATATGGGACGACTGAAATTCAAGGGAACGGTCGATGAGATTGACGTAGGTAAGCTGAAAGAAGGGATGGTTTCGGAACTGAAGGTCGGTGCGCTCCCCAGCGATACCGTTAAGGGGACGCTCCAGAGAATTTGGCTGAAGGCTGAGAAGAAGGATAACGCTACGGTATTCCCAATAGAGATCCTTATCCCTACAACTCGGAATGCCGTACTCCGAGCAGGCTACTCAGCAAACGCGAATATTATCATCCAGAAGAAAGACAGTGTTCTCACAATTCCCGAAAGGGTTGTTACCTTCAAACACGATTCAGCTTTTGTGAAGGTGCCACTGGGTCCAGGGAAAGAAGAAGAGCGGTACGTCAAGACTGGATTGAGTGACGCGATCAGTATCGAGGTTGTATCAGGATTAAAAGAAGGGGACGAGGTGCTTGAGAAGCCGGTGAAGAAGATCGAGTGATTTATGATTTCGGATTGTGGATTGGGGATTGCGGATTGGTCGACTGTGTAATCTACTGGAGTCGACGAAGGATTTAGTTGACAGAGACACATGAATCCTGAAGAGCTAAAAGCAAGAACACGCCAGTTTGCCCTTCGGATTATCCATTTGGTTGAATCACTGCCGATAGGTAGAACAACCGATGTGTTAGGCAGGCAGTTGCTTCGCTCGGCGACGTCTGTCGGAGCGAATTACCGAGCGGCTTGCAGAGCCAGATCAAGAGCTGATTTCATTTCAAAGATCACTGTCGCAGAAGAAGAGGCAGACGAATCACTCTACTGGCTCGAGTTGATTTCTGATTCAGAGACAATAAAAGCAGACAGGCTTGCAGGGTTGATAAAGGAGGCGGACGAACTTACGGCGATATTGACTGCCGCCGGCAAGACCGCAAAGCGAAAGAAGTGAGTGCTGAATACGCCGCAGGAGTAATAGTGGAATCAATCCGAAATCAACAATCCGACATCCGCAATTGAAGTCCGATGGATCATTTCCTCACAATCATCTCAGAATTCATTAGCGATTTGCGAGCGCAGAAGCTCCGTGCCTTCTTGACGACCTTCGGGCTCGTTTGGGGAACGGTGGCCATCATCGTGCTCATCGCGTTCGGGGTCGGATTCAAGAAGCAGTTGAGCGCGAACATGCACGGGATGGGCGAGCGAATCGCGATCATGTGGCCGGGGAAAACAACGAAAGCGTTCGAGGGATACGGGACTGGACGTTTTCTCAGCTTCATCGAGGACGACGCAAATCTCCTCTCAGCTCGAATACCGGAAATTGCAGCCTTGAGTCCTGAGTACACACGCCGCACGCCAACCCGAGTCGGCCAGAATATCCTCAACCCGGGAGTCACGGGCATTTACCCGATCTACGGTGAGATGAGGAACATCATTCCCGAGATGGGAGGACGATTCATTGATGACCTCGACATGCAGCAGAGACGCAGGGTTGTTGTCCTTGGCGACAAAGTAAAGGAGTTTTTGTTCGCTGATCATGATGCGATCGGGAAGCTGGTCTATGTCGGCGACGTGCCGTTTACCGTGATCGGAGTAATGCAGAAGAAGACGCAGCCGTCTTCGTACAATATGCGCGACCAGGATCGCATCTTCATGCCTGCAAGCACGTATTCGTCCGTGTTCGGGCAAGTCCACCTCTCGAACATCATCTACAAGGCGGCAGATCCCGCACGCACAGAAGAGGTGAATGAGCAGGTGCGGCAGGTCTTGGGTCAGCGTTACAAATTTGACCCGACGGACAAGGACGCCGTGTGGATTTGGGATACTTCGGGCTTTGACAAGTTCATGTTTTACTTCTTCCTCGGGTTTAACATCTTCATGGGATTGATTGGAAGCTTCACGCTCGGGGTGGCAGGCATAGGAGTAGCCAACATCATGTTTGTCGTCGTTCAGGAGCGCGTGAGGGAAATCGGTGTGAAGCGTGCTTCCGGGGCAAAGAAGTCGAACATCCTCTTCCAGTTTTTCATGGAGACAGCATTCATCGTCGGGATTGGATCGTCGATTGGCTTCGTGATCGCGTACGGAATCATTCAGCTCATGCAGTTTATCCCAATCAAGGATTTTGTTGGAACGCCAGTTCTCTCGCTCGGGGTCGTCGCTGCGACAGTCATTGTGCTCTCAGTGATTGGCTTTGTTGCAGGGGTGATGCCGGCGCGACGAGCGGCAAACCTCGATGTGGTAGACTGTCTGAGAGCGTGAGGTGGATTGTCCGTTCCAGCTTCGCTGGAACGAGACCTCGTCCCGCTTCGCCGGGACGGGCGAATTGTCCGTCTCGACATAATCGAGACGAGACCTCGCCAAGAGTTGGTGGATTGGGGATTGAGCCGAGCTTAAATCCGAAATTGTCCGCCAGCTTGTCCGCCTACAGCGGACGGCGGATTCGCCTTCGGCGAAACAATCCGCAATCCGAAATGAAAAATCACCAATTCATGGAATCAACTCTGAGACGGAACCGTATCATTTCGAAATCCACAATCCGAAATCCGAAATCAAAACATGTGGCTTGAACTCCTGAGAGAATTCGTTTACGACCTGAAGGCCCACAAGCTGCGGGCGTTTCTCACCTTGCTCGCAATCACGTGGGGGACGATCTCGGTTGTTCTTCTGCTTTCCTTCGGGGAAGGATTGGGGAGGCAGCTCTCGTATGGATTGATCAACGCAGGCGATCGGATCATGATTATCTATGGCAGGGAGACAGGGTTGGCTTTTGAAGGTCTGCCGAAGGGCCGACCCATCCGTTTCGTCGAAGAGGATCTCGATCTGTTGAAGGAATCCATTCCAGCGATCGATCTCGCCAGTCCTCAGTATCGGAAGAACGTGATGTTGAGGTACGGGAAATTCATGATCACGACGGAATGCGAAGCCGTCAATCCAGGATTCGAGGATATGAGGCGGATGTACCCAGCCGCAGGTGGCCGCTTCCTCGACGATGCAGATGTCGTGCTTCAACGGAGAGTGATCTTCCTCGGGGAAGTGATAGCAAAAGAAATCTTTGGTGATGAGGATCCGATCGGGAAGACGTTGATTGTTGATGACATCCCCTTCACCATGGTGGGAGTTATGCAGAAGAAGATTCAGACCGCCATGAACAACGGGCCCGATACACGCCGTGCAATCGTCCCCTACACGACCTTCAGGACAATCTACGGGAACAAATATGTGAACTCACTCGTTGTGCGGCCAAGTGACCCGGACAGGCAGGAATTTGTGAAGAGTGAGGTGTACCGGGTGCTTGGGAGGAAGTATCGCTTCGATCCCGCGGATGAGCGTGCCCTCGGCATCTGGGACTTTGTCGAAGCCATGAAAGTGAACGCAAAGATCGGCTTTGGAGTTCAGATCTTCCTGTTTTCGGTCGGCTTCCTGACGCTGCTCATCGCTGGAGTTGGCGTTGCAAACATCATGTATGTCGTCGTGAAAGAACGCACGAGAGAAATCGGTATTAAGATGGCCGTCGGAGCGCGGCGGCACTACATTTTGGCGCAGTTTATTTTTGAGGCGCTCTTCATTGCGCTCATTGGTGGAGTCATCGGAGTTCTTTTCTCCTGGGGTGTAATCTCCGTTGTTCGGATGTTTCCCGCCGATGAGGGCGCCATGCAATTTCTGGGTCGACCGATTCTCTCCACCGGCGTGATGCTGTTCACGAGCGGTATTCTTGCCCTTATTGGTCTTCTCGCTGGACTCTTTCCCGCCCGCAAAGCCGCAAGCGTTGACCCCGTTGAGTCCTTGAGGTACGAGTAGCTAAGGTGGGTGCGCATCCCTCGTACCAACACCGCTCCAAGTTCCAGTTCCCTCTGGCAGGCTCTCTAGAAAGAAAACTTATAGCCACGAGCTTCTCTACGAGTCTGACGACTCGTCGAGTCGTTGACAGCTCGTGGACTAGGAATCCCAAAGAGGCAAGATGGGTTTCAACCCCTTCCATCAAAAGGAGCCTTTCCACATAGAAATGGTCGATGAAAAAACCAGTTGCTAATTGCAGTAGGCTCTGGTGTTCATTTTCTTTTGCTCGTCCAAAAGAAAACGAACCAAAAGAAAAGGACGCCCCGCGAAAATTCTTCACGTCCCGTGCTCTCCCTTCGGCGGACGATTTTGAAGGTCGCACTTGCTTCCCAACGTGCCCGACAAAATCGCTTACCGCCTCCACCCACGGGACTGAATTTTCGCATGGGATCATGAGCTTCTGTGCTTAGGCCAACCGAAATCGATGGCGGATGTGAAGTGGACGCGTTCAAAGGCTACAAACAACGTGGGCGTTTCCCTGCCCGCCAGTGCGCAAGCCTGCCCTGGAGGCAGGCGGGGATTTCGGCGTGCTTTCTTGG
>JBAWAH010000011.1:0-83855 GCA_049589195.1 Bacteroidota bacterium
TTGTCTCAGGCATAGAGGGTAACACAGGGTGGTCCGGCGCAGCACCGCGCCACTCTATAAGCTGAACTTTCCTGCCAGCGACCGTTGCACTCTCGTTCAGAAGTTCGACAAACTCCTCCTCTGAGACGTGGTGTGAGCAGGAGGATGTCGCTAGTACTCCGCCACCCTTTAGCAATCTGATGGCGTTGGTGTTGATTTCCTTATACCCCCTTTTCGCAGTCGGGAGATTCTTCTTGCTTTTTGTGAAGGACGGAGGGTCCAAGATGACCACATCGAACATCTTTTTCTTCTCGACGAGGTCTTTCAACACGTCAAAAACATCAGCCGATTCAAAGTGACACATTTTGTCAAACTTGTTCAACGAAGCGTTCCGCTCGGCTCTCCTGACGGCGGATTCTGAGATGTCAATCCCGAGCACGCTTGCCGCTTCACCAGCAGCCGCATTGAAACCAAAGCCTCCATCATTGCAGAAGCAATCGAGGACCGCGGCTCCATTTGAATGGCGTCGGATGGATTTCCTGTTTTCGCGCTGGTCGAGGTAGAAACCGGTCTTCTGTCCTTCAAGCAAGTCAATCTCGTATAGAATATCGTGCTCTGTCAATGTGTACGGCTCGAGTTTTCCGCGGAGGACTCCTTTCCGTTCCGGCAAACCCTCCAGGCCCCGAAGCTGTGATTCATTTCGCTCGATGATGCCTTTTGGCTGAAAGATCGACTCCAAGACGTCACAGATTAGGGTCAAACGATTGTCCATCCCGAAAGAATAGGTCTGCAGACTGAGGTAGTCTCCGTACTTGTCGACAACGAGGCCGGGAAGGTAGTCGCTCTCTCCGTGTACGAGTCGGCAGACGGCAGAGCGCGGATAAAGCCTTTTCCGTAGTCCATAGGCCTGCAGAATTCTCCGCTTGAAGAAATCAAAGCTGATCTCCTCGCGCTCACCGGTGAGAAAACGGAACGCAATAAGTGAATGGGGATTGTAGAAGCCGAGGCCAAGAAATTTTCCATCGTGCCGCGTGAGCTCCACAAGATCGCCGACGCATGGAGATCCCTTCACCTCTTTCACTTCGTTGCTGAAAACCCACTGGTGACCGCTTAGTATTCTCTCTTCCTCTTTCCGCTTGAGGACGATCTGCTTTCTCAGTCTCTTCTCCGTTGGTTGTCAGATGATAATATCAAGAAATGAAAGGAATGTCAAGGAACGCGTTCTTGAACGGAGAGACGGTCGAGAAATAATTCTGTTGAAGATTCTACACCATTTCACTATATTGACAAAGAACCTTTTGAGCCACGTGTAGGGCAAGATCGGTTCCCGTTCTACACTATCAATAGAGAGGAGATTTTAATATGGATCAACTTCGATTCTTTCGACACGCTAGTTTCTCATCAGGTGAGATCACGCGAGTCCATCAAATCCTCCGTCCGAATGGAACAACGTTCATCCTTCCGTACGATCAATTCATTGAGCACGACTGTCGCCATCTCGAAGCACAATCGGATTCTGGCAACCCGAAATACCTCCTTGAACTCGCGCGCGACGCAGGCCACAATGGTGTCGCACTTCATTATGGACTCTCGAAACGCTTCTGGTCGCAGACAGAGGGGAGGATTCCACTCATCGTGAAGGTGAACGGGAAGACCTCAATACCCCCCGAGAAGCTGTCACTGAGTGTTCACACCTCCTGGGTCGAAGATGCAGTCCGCTTGGGTGCGGTTGGTATCGGCTACACGATGTACTACGGGTCACCTCGACAAGATGTGGACCTTCCTCAGCTTGCGGCTGTGAGAAAGGAGTGCGAGCGATACGGGATGCCGCTCATCATCTGGGCTTACCCGCGCGGCGAGGCAATTGACGCGAAGGGGGGACGTGAGACGAGCTACGCCCTTGAGTCAGCGGCGCGGCTGGCGACGGAGATGGGGGCGACCATCATCAAGTCGAACCTCCCGAGAGCGGCGAAAGACGAATTCCTCACAAACGAAAGTGTCCCGAAGTATTTCCGAAAACTGGAGCAAGAACTTAAATCTCTTTCTGCGTACGAACAAAAGCTCGAGCGTGCGCGCCGTGTTGTCCGTGCAGCGCAAGGCATCCCGGTTCTCTTCAGCGGAGGTGATGACAAGACCGACGCTGAGGTCCTCGAGAACGCCGAGGTCAGCTCCAAGGCTGGATGCTTCGGCTTCATTTACGGAAGGAACATGTGGAAGCGGAAGAAAGAGCACGCCATTGAGATGTTCAAGAAGCTTGCTGTGTTCCTCGACCAAAGTGTCGAGCAGCCTGCTTTTGCAGGAGGAAACAATCGAGGCGGAGTTCTCGTTTGATCACAGGCCCCGCATGAGCGGGGCTTTTCTTATTTGGAGGGGTTCATGCCCTTTTATTTATATAGAAGAGATCTCAGCAATGGAGCAGAGTGTTTTACGCAAGAAGGGCCGATTCGGTTGGGCGGCAGAAACATGATTTATAGGCTGTGGGTTAGAAATGGAAGACCCGAGCATGGATGGGAAATCGACGAAGAAGAAATCATAAGATTAGCTAGAGATGAAGATGATGCAGGATTGCACCGCGTGTTCATTGATTTCAAACCAAATGCCGAAGGCGATGTGGGGTTAGGATTACTTGGATTGGTGAAGATATACGCTTTCACATACATAAAGGACGGAGAAGCAAGCTGGACTGTGCTTTTGCTCAAACTCAGGGAAATATGGAATGATGAGAGTAGTCGACAATTGACCAGAGAGGAACGAAATACGATACTTAAGAGATTCTGCAATCCTAAGTATATTGATGGAATATCGGAGTTCTTGTACCTCCAAGGTGAAAAGAGAGGGTGGAATTGGGGAATGGTTGGGCGTGTGAATGGGGCATTGATATACAGAGACGCTATGAACTATTTTAGCGCCTACCTGTAAGTCCCGGACTGACCTTAGCACTGTGCCTTCCGAGGCACTGGCGTATGAGTTCTTTTGATTGCCCAAATGCCGCGAAAATGATGTGTAACAGAATGATTCTTTCTTGGATCCGTCTCGTGCCGGTTGTTGTTCTGGTGTGTGGGTGTGCTTCAATGCAACCTGCACTGAATGGAGATCGATCTGGAGAGAACGCCCTAGAAGCTTCTGGCATAAGCTATGCAGGAGTATATCAGGATGACTCTGGCATTAGGGTTTTTGACGAGTCCAGAGGGTTTGATAGCTTGTTGATCCCCAGAATCAAACTACTGTACCTTAAAGAATTATCTCCGCGGCGCGATAAGCTTGCTCTTTCTTACTGGCGGGATGATGCATACGAACTTAGCATTCTGAACCTGAGGAGCTTTAGGCTGGCGAGCGTTAATCTACAGAAACGGGATCCTAAGCACTACGGTATGTCTATGACCTGGAAGCACGACAATTCAACTCTTTTCTTTGGGTTTCACAGTGAGAGGAAATCCGGTCAGCAATACATCCTAGACAAGAGCTATCTCTATTGTCTGCTAGCTGATTCAATGAGTGTGAAACCGATAGCCGCGAACGTTCGGGGCGTCATCGAAGGCTGGCTATCAAGCGGGTTTCTAGTGCTTCGTGGCTCAGACAGACATTATTTAGTTGATCCAGAATCTGGCAAGATCGCATTCATCTTGGCTGGTAAGAAAGCAAACTTGACATACTCGCCGAATGCTAAGAAATGCTTCTATTTCCATGATGTCGAGGTGGTTACGCACGACGGCAGAAACGTGCGCGTGCCAGAATTATATGTGGCGGACTATGATGGTAAAAACCCGAAGAAGGTATCCGATTATCGCTACAGGCCTGAGAGAGCTTCCTGGTCTCCAGACAGCAAAATGATAACCTACGTTGCGCAGTCGCAACAATGGTCAAACATAAAGCACCTTGTGTTCTATGAGGTGGAGAGCAGTAAGACAACTTTCGCTATTCAACTGAACGAGCCTGGAATTCGTTCAATCACCGATCCGCATTGGTCTCCATCAGGTCGATACGTTGTATTCGACCGAACCGCTGACACAGGTGACGAAAGAGACTTTTGGTCTGCATCCGAGAAGGTTGTCAGGGATATGTCCACAGGTGAGGAGTTGACTGTGAGTTCAGGTTTCATCAACCTGAAATATGTCGAGCAAAGCATTCCAGCAGGAGCCACTTTAGGTTGGTTCGATGACGAGAACATTGCCTTCGCTACTACGAACTGGGTTAGAGTTTTCAATCTCCCAACAAACAAACTCACGACATTTTCCTCAAGTTGGATGCCGCTCCATCTCTGGCAAGCGAAATGAGTGTAGTCAAGGTTTGGTTAAATCGTGCCGGTTTCATTCTGCAGCTGCACAAAACAAGAAGAATGAAAGCGTGAATCTAGATGAGGCCTATCAACCTTGTCCACTAACCCATCCGTTCCTCTCAGAAAGCGTGCTGCGCTCATCTCTCTGAGTATCGGTGGCGGGATGCTCGTTATGAAGATGAGCGCCTACTTTCTCACCCACTCAGCGGCTATCTTCTCCGATGCACTGGAGTCGGTCGTTCACGTCGCCGCAACCTCGATGGCGATGTACAGTGTTCTCCTCAGCGCGCGCCCGGCGGATGAATCGCATCCATATGGTCACGGCAAGATTGAGTTCTTCTCAGCTGGCTTCGAAGGGGCCATGATCATCCTCGCTGCCTTTGCGATCATTTACCAAGCCGTCTCCGAGATTATTATTGGCCCACAGCTTGAGAAACTTGGCGTTGGCATTCTCTTTACCGTCGCTGCGTCCATCATCAATCTTCTTCTTGGCACTTTTCTCATCAGAACTGGGAAGGGCACGAACTCTCTCACACTTGTCGCCGATGGGAAACACGTCCTCACAGACTCCATCACGAGTTTCGGCGTCGTGGCTGGCTTGGGACTCGTTCTCCTGACCGGGTGGAAAATTCTCGATCCGCTCATGGCGATAGCCGTCGCACTCAATATTCTTGGCTCGGGCTACAGATTGTTGCGGATCTCGGTCGGCGGCTTGATGGACGAGGCGCATCCGGAGACGCTCAAGAAAATCCTCTCGATTGTTCTCAGGGATAGAACTCCAGCTTGGATTGACCTTCACCATTTGCGCGCGTGGCGGTCTGGAGAGATTTACCACGTCGATTTCCATCTCACGATACCTTTCTACTGGAGTGTCGACAAAGCTCACGCCTTCCAGAAAAAGGCCCTCGAAAGCATCGCCCAGGAACTCGGCACCGGTTCGCAGGTTCTTATCCATCCTGATCCATGCATCCCCGCGCTCTGTTGTTCGATGTGTCAGGTTTCCCCCTGTGCTGAACGACAGCATGAGTTCGTCTCTCGTCGGGAATGGACGGTCGGGACATTAACAGGCGCAGAGGCGTACCTCACCAAGACGGTCACCCAATAGCAGCGCAGAAGAGATAATCAAGGGGAAGTCACATTTCCCTCTCCAGACTCTTCGATCGGGTTCGCGTTTTTCCAGCTCTCTTTTTGTTCCCTTCCATGGTTCGTTGAAAGTCCCACCACTTTTTGCTATATTGAGTCAAGAATCGCAGATGTTGATGGCAGAAATCAACTAGAGGATCACGATTCCAGCCCTGACGAAACTTTCTTGTGTCATTCTGACGTGGATGGGACTCTCACGGAGACGAACGAGCTGATCTTCGCGACCTTCAATTACGTCGCAGAGAAGTACTTGAACAAACGCTTCACTCCAGCGGAGATTACTGCAATGTTCGGCCCCCCGGAGGAGGTTGCAGTCGAACGGTTCGTCGGCAGTGCGCGTTTCCCGGCGGCAATTGCCGACTTCTTCGATTTCTACAAAAGCAACCTTCGATCAATGGCGAAGCTCCATCCGGGGATGGATGAGATCCTGAGGTTCTTGAAGGAAAAGAAACTCCTTCTCGCAGTCTTTGCGGGGAAAGGATCGCACTCCACAGAGATTACGCTTCAGGAGCTTGGGGTTCGCTGGTACTTCGATATGATCGTGACTGGCCAGGATGTGGTCAACCACAAGCCATCATCTGAAGGCATTCGAAAGGTGATGGATCGCTTCAGTCTCCATCCTGACGAAGTCCTGATGATCGGAGATGCAGTAGCTGATGTGAAAGCGGCGCACGAAGCGGGGATACCTATCGCCGCCGTGGTTTGGGATTCGTATGCAAAAGAGAAGGTGATGAATATGGAGACAGATCACCTTTTCCACGATGTCAAAGAACTGTACCAGTGGCTCAGGCAAGTGCTTGAGGAAAACTAAAGTGTGAGAAAGAGCTCCTTTGGCTTACCTCGGGGCGCTCGGTTTTGATTTTGGGGAGATAGGGGATTTTGGATACAATGCCTGGTACACAAGAAGATTTTGAAGAGTCTTGGAAAGAGAGTCCGTTTCTCCGAAATGCGGTGAAGTTCGGACTCGGTGGCGTTGTCTTGATTTTCTACGCGACGGCCGCCCTTCATTTTGGCTACACGCCAGATGATACGTTTATCTATCTTCGGTTTGCAAAGAATATCATACACGGGGGAGGCTTTGCTTTTAATCCTGGCGAGCCGACCTACGGTGTGACCAGTCCATTATGGACGCTCTTGATCGCAGCTGGCGCTTGGATGAACCTCAATCCGGTCTTGGTTGCCAAAGTCCTCGACCTTCTCTTTGCGAGTTTTGCCCTGGTGATTTTTTACCTCTTGGCGTTCGAGGTGATCCGTGAGCGATTAACTGCTTTTCTGGCGACATTTGTGTTCTCGGCGAATGTTTGGCTCTTGCGGTGGGCGTCGAGTGGAATGGAGACCTCGTTGTCTGTCCTGCTCGTCCTTTCTACCGTGTTGTACTGTATGAGGAACGAGTATCTCCTTGCCTCCGCGATCTGTGGATTCCTGACACTCGTGCGGCCTGAAGGTCTCGGTCTCTTCCTAGTTTTACTAGGTGATCTGTTCCTCAACTCGGTCGATAAACGGCGCGCGGTGAGAATCGGTCTCGTGTCAGTCTTCATCTTCTTCATTATCGTAGGGCCGTGGCTTGTCTTTGCCAAGTTGGTATTTGGAACAATTGTTCCGAATACTGCGCTTGCAAAGAGCTCGCTCAATTTTGACCTTGGAGATGCCGTCTCGGTTGCTGTCTCCATCGGGAAGACAATTGCAACAACGAGCATTCTGGAGTTCATCCTCGCTGCGACTGGACTCTTCATCCTGTGGAGGCGCAAGGAGGTCGGCGTTGTTCGCCAGCATTTCTTGCCGTTCGTTTGGATTGCACTGCTGATTGTCGTCTACGTTGGAACCGAAGCAGATGTCGTGTCTCGGTGCTTGCTGCTTATTCTCCCCTTCATCATCTTGTACGGTTTCTTTGGGTTGAAGAAGTTGCTCGAGACGTATGATCGCTCTGCCCGGTTGAGCGTCTCGATCGTGATCGGCTTTGCGGCGGTGATCCTGATCCAGAATCAGTACGTTTATCAAGTCTACGTGAAGCAACACATGGCACGCTTTGCGGATGGTGTGGAAGAATGCCTTACCCCGATTGCGATGTGGCTAAAGGAGAATACATCCGACAAGACAGTAGTTGTTGCACCAGATGTTGGTGTGATCGGCTACTGGTCGGAGAGGAAAATCTGTGACCTCGCAGGTCGCATCACACCCGAGATGAAACGGATCCGCCGGCAGAGCTACACGTACGACGAGATGATGACGAAACATCTCTTTCTCCCTGTGTGCTACCCGGAGTACGTTCTGGACAGGGCACCCGTGGCGGAACGTCTCGCGGATGAGCAGTTCATTCCCGTTATGACGAGGAGGTTTGATGGACTCAGTCTCTCGAACCCCGGACCGCAGTTCTACACACTTTATAGGGTGAATGCTGGCATCATCCCGAGAGGCCAGCTCACTCATCTCAAAGGACAAGGACGGCCGTGACAAAAAAGATTAGAGTTGGAGTTGTTGGGGTCGGACATCTCGGCTCTCTCCATGCGAAGATGTTCAGCGAGATGCGGGAAGTTGAGTTCAGGGGTGTCTTCGACATCAAAGATGAAACGAGTCGATCAGTGGCAAGCGAGTTCGGCGTCATTCCGTATCAAACGTTTGCCGAGCTGCTCGAGAATGTGGATGCCATCTCAATCGCGACCCCAACGAGCACACACTGGAAGGTTGCGTCAAAGGCTCTGGAGACGAGAGTGCACGCCTTCATCGAGAAGCCGCTCACGCAGACCGTCGACGAGGCTGACCGATTGGTGCAGCTCGCGAGTCAACACAATGTGAAGATACAGGTCGGTCACGTCGAGAGGTTCAATCCGGCGCTGCTCGCACTGGAGAAGTACAATCTTAACCCAATGTTCATCGAATCGCATCGGCTTGCGCAGTTCAACCCACGCGGATCGGACGTTCCGGTGGTGCTCGACTTGATGATCCATGACATTGACATTATTCTGAGCTTGGTCAACTCGCCTGTGGTCGACATTGATGCGAACGGGGTCGCAGTGGTCTCGGACAGTGCAGACATTGCAAACGCTCGCATCAAATTCAGAAGCGGCTGTGTTGCGAATGTGACCGCCAGCCGCATATCACAGCGGAAGATGAGGAAGATGCGGCTCTTCCAGCGGGATGCGTACATTTCCATCGACTTCTCCGAGGGAACGGCAGAGGTATTTCGTCTTGTTGATGCCTCGGAAGGTGCGGCGAATTCCACGATGCTGCTCGGCCAAATCGATGCCGGAGCACGGAAGCGAAACATTGTCTATGAGCGACCGGAGATCAAGGAGATCAATGCGCTCAAGTACGAGCTCGAACTCTTCATCAAGGCGATTCAAACAGATGAGCAGCCGATTATAACGGCAGAGGATGGAAAACGGGCGCTCCAAGTTGCTCAGGAGATCATGGCAAGAATTCGGGATCAGCAGATTCAACTTTGAGTGTGTTGAGATGAAAGACTGGACTCGAATAGAAATCACTCATCCACTCCTCGTGGCGGTCGGAAGCGTGGCGGAGAAATCAAACGTGAAAGCGTTCGTCGTCGGCGGATACGTGAGAGATCAGCTTCTTGGACGCGATAGCAGGGATCTGGACGTTGTGATTCTTGGAGATGGGATCGAGTTTGCAAAGCGCTTTGCCAAGTTCCTTGGCAAAGGGAACGTGGTAACCTACGATAGATTTGGGACGGCCATGCTCAACTTCAATTGCTCACCTGAAACGAGTCGCCCGAACGGCTCTTCGTCTGATGGCGGCACAGAGAAAATCGAATTCGTCACTGCAAGAAAGGAGAGCTATTCCAAAGACTCCCGCAAACCCGACGTTGAGGTTGGAACGCTCGAAGACGATCTGTCTCGAAGAGACTTCACCATTAATGCAATCGCTGCTTCAGTCACAGAAGATGGTCGAGGAGAGCTCATTGATCCCTTCAGCGGCAGAGAGGATTTGGAGAAGGGCCTCGTTCGCACTCCCCTTGATCCTGAAAAGACGTTCGACGACGATCCGTTGAGGCTTTTGCGGGCGATTCGCTTTGCAAGTCAACTCGGTTTCGCGATCGAAATGAAGGTGCTCGCCGCGATCAGCCGACGAAAGGAACGGCTGAGCATCGTATCGCAAGAACGGATTACCGACGAGTTCATGAAGATTCTCGGCTCGCCGACGCCGTCGGTTGGTTTGAAGCTTATGTACGATACTGGAGTAATGCGGATCGTGTTCCCGGAAATCGCCGATATGTCCGGCGTCGAGCAGCGAGATGAGCATCATCACAAAGATGTCTTTCTTCACACCTTGAAAGTCGTGGACAACATTGCCGAGATGTCGGGCAATCTCTGGCTGCGGTTCGTCGCGCTCGTTCATGACATCGCAAAGCCTCGGACAAAGGCCTTCCGGGAGGGGATCGGCTGGACATTCCACGGACATGACGAGATCGGGGCGCGGATGATGAAGGGGGTCTTCCAGCGGATGCGGCTTCCTTTCGATCATCTTGACTACGTTGAAAAACTTGTCCGCCTCCATTTGCGACCAATGGCAGTCGTCGATCAGACTGTGACGGATTCCGCCGTTCGTCGTCTCCTCTTTGATTCGGGTGAAGAGGTCGACGACCTCTTGATGCTGTGCCGCGCCGATATCACGTCGAAGAATCCGCAGCTCGTTCAGCAATTCATGAGGAACTACGAAATCGTCTCTAAGAAGATGAACGAGGTTGAAGAAAAAGATCGGCTTCGCGCATTTCAGCCGCCCGTCCGTGGAGATGAGATCATGAGTGTCTGCAACCTCGAGCCAGGACCGCTCGTCGGCAAGCTCAAGAAAATGATTGAGGAGGCGATCCTCGACGGAATCATTCCAAATGAGCACGATCCTGCTCTGGAGTACTTATTGAAGATGAAAGGAGAGGTTCTTGATGGGCAACAATAAGAATTCCGCCCGTATTTCTGAAACTTTTGCTGCTGTTCTGCGTCTAATTCATTGAGATTTTTGACTACTCCGACTTTTGAGAATCCTTCAGAAAAACCCCCATTAGGAGAGACTAATGCGACGATTTCTTGGTGTTCTAACCATCATGTTTCTTGCAGGTGCTGTTTGCTTTTCTCAAGGCCCCACTGAGAAGACGACGAAGTCGATTACCCTCGACGGGGCGGTTCAGATTGCGCTTGAGAGGAACATCAGCGTTCTTACTGCCCAATATACACTCGAAGGCCAACAAAGTGCTGTGACAGCTGCATATGGAGGCCTTCTTCCGACTCTATCGGCCACTGGGTACTGGCAGCGGACACAGAGCGACAGACAGAGCACGTTTATTCAGGGAGTTGGGAATATTCCCCTTCGGCAGGTTGCCACGACAAATTCCTTCAACACATCGATCGGCTCGAATCTTCTTCTCTTCAACGGATTTGCAAACACGGCAAGTGTGCGGCGGGCTACTTCCAACGCCGTCAGTGCAGAACAGACTCTGAACCGAACTCGACAGAGCATTGTCTTCGATGTCCAAACTCTCTACTCTAATCTCTTGAGGGATGAAGAGCTCCTGAAAGTAAACGAAGACAATCTCAAACGCGACCGCAGACAACTCGAGCAGATTGTGGAGTCGAACCGTGTGGGGTCCAAGTCCATCGCTGACGTGTATCGACAACAAGTGCAAGTGGGGAATGATGAGCTTGCACTTATTCAGGCTCAAAGTACCTATGACAAGGCACGAGCAGACCTAATCTTCGCACTAGGACTCAGCGTAGCGGATGCGTATGACTTCCACGACCCCTCAATCAAACCTGACATTGACACAACTGAATTTAAAGCGGTCAACGAACAATATCGTGATTTTCGCTCGCTTGTGACTGAGGCGCTTGGTGTCCGGCCGGATTATCTCTCAGCTATTGAGAATGTCAATGCGGCCAATTCGTCTGTTACCGTGGCAATCGGCGGCCACTTCCCGAGCATAAGCGCGTTCGTCTCGTACGGACTCAACAGTGCCGAGATCAACAGCCTGAGTGATAACCGCAGTCTCATTTGGGGACTGAGTGTGAGTTTCCCGTTGTTCAACGGGTGGCAGACAACGAACCAGGTCCAGCAGGCAAAGGTGACTCTGAAGACTGCCGAGCAGGAGCTGAGCCAAGCAGAGCGGCAGGTGCAGGTGGACATTGCGAAATCGCTTCTTGACCTCGAAGCTGCTGAGAAACAAGTGTACGTCACCATGAATAGCGTCATCTCGGCGACAGAGGATCGAAGGATCGCGGAGGAGAAGTACAGTCTTGGCGCCGGAACGATACTCGACCTGCTCACGGCGGAAGCGAATTACAGCTTGGCACTCAGCAACAAAGTCAACGCAGCGTACAACTACTTTCTGACAAAGAAACAGCTGGAATATAACATCGGGCGGATCCGATACTAAGACTGAGTCTGTTGAGGACACGCCACTAAACTGGAGGACTGGTCTCATCATGGCAAATAACAAGAAGAAATCGAAAAAGCGTTTATTCATCTTCTCGGGGATGGGAGTTGTCCTCGTTGTCTTGGTCTTGCTTGTCGTCCTTGGGAGTAAACGCGAACAGATTATCACTATCCAGACCGAGAAAGTCGCAAAGAGGACGATAACCCAGATCGTCAGCGCGTCGGGCAAGATACAGCCTGAAGTCCTCGTGAACATCAGCCCTGAGGTGTCTGGTGAAATCATTGACTTGCCTGTGTATATGGGGCAGCATGTGAAGAAGGGTGACCTCCTCGTCCGGATCAAGCCCGACACCTACATCGCTGCTCGGGACCAATCGAAAGCCGTCCTGAACTCTGCGATCGCGAACCTTGAACTGGCAAAAGCGAATTTTGACAAGGCCACATCCGACTACAAGAGGTCTGAGGATTTGCATAAGAAGGGTCTGTTGTCTGACGCGGAACTCGAGGCAGTGAAAACTGCATACGATGTTGCGAAAGCGCAGTACCAAGCACAACAACATCAGGTTGAGCAGTCACAAGCCTCACTAGACCAAGCCGAGGAGAGTCTGCGCAAGACGACGATCTATGCTCCGATGGTTGGCACGATAAGCCAGCTCAACAACAAAATCGGCGAGCGTATCGTGGGGACAGGATTGATGGCGGGGACCGTGGTTATGTCTGTCGCCGATCTGACACGGATGGAAGCGAGAATCGATGTCGATGAGAACGATGTTGTTCTGATAGCAGCGGGCGATACGGCGCGCATCGCAGTTGACGCATATCCTGACCGAAAGTTTTCAGGCGTGGTGTACGAGATTGCGAACACGGCAACGATAACGGGACAAGGAACTCAGCAGGAAGTAACAAACTTTGAGATAAAGATCCGCATCCTGGACAAAGATGTAGCGTTCAGGCCTGGAATGTCCTGCACGGCGGATGTCGAAACCAGCACTCATCGCGATGTCTGGGCTGTGCCGATCCAAAGTGTTACGACGAGAATGCCAAAGGAGCCTGAGAAGAAGGAAGCAGCGCCTGAGCAGCCCGCCACGGCAAGCAAGACTTCAGCAAAGCAAAAGATAGAGAACAAGGTGCGTGAGGTTGTCTTTGTCGTTGACAATGGCAAGGTGAAGACCGCCACAGTGAAGCGCGGTATCAGCGATGATCAGTACGTGGAGATTACCGAAGGTTTGAAAGGTGAGGAAGAGATAGTTACAGGAAGCTACAAGGCCATCAACAGGGACCTCGAAGACGGCTCAAAGGTCAAGGTTGAGAACAAGGGGAAACAAGTCAGCATCGCAAAATAGGCAAGCACAAGAATTGAACATGAATCAATAGATCAGCTTACAGGATAGCTATGGCAGACACTCAGAATAACGGCGCACCCGTCATACATCTCTCGAACATCACCCGGATTTATGAAATGGGTGCGGAACAAGTTCACGCGTTGGAGGATATTTCCTTGCAGGTTGCCAGGAACGAGTATGTCGCAGTCATGGGTCCTTCCGGTTCGGGAAAGTCCACCCTGATGAACATCGTCGGCTGTCTCGATACTCCAACCTCAGGACTCTATGAACTCAATGGGATCAACGTGAGTGAGATGAACGACAACGAGTTGGCGAGGGTACGGAACAAGGAAATAGGGTTCGTATTTCAGACTTTTAACCTCTTGCCGCGCTCGGATGCTCTTCATAACGTCGAACTCCCGTTGGTCTATGGTGGTATTCCCCGAGACGTGAGAAGGAAATTAGCGCGAGAGGCTCTCGAGCATGTCGGGTTGGGTGATCGCATGCATCATAAGCCGAATGAGCTTTCCGGTGGTCAGCGACAACGTGTGGCTATTGCGCGAGCCCTTGTAAATAAACCGACATTGATGCTTGCAGATGAGCCGACCGGGAACCTTGACACGAAGACCGGCGACGAAATCATGGCTCTGCTACAGGAACTCCACAAGATCGGGAACACAATCATTATGGTGACCCACGAGGAGTATATTGCCGACCACGCACATCGGATCGTTCGGCTCCGCGATGGGAGGATTGAAACCGACGAGAGGACACAGAACGGTAAACTTCAAAGCCATTAGCAATGTCTATAACCTACTTTCTTACTGAGCTTAAGGAAGGGCTCTCAATTTCTCTCCGTGCCCTACGTGCCAACAAGATGCGGTCGGTGCTGACGACGCTGGGTATCATTATCGGCATCGTCTCTGTTACTCTTATGGCGACCGCAATTGCAGGATTGGATCAGGCGTTCGAGAAGAGTATTTCAACGCTGGGGGCGGATGTCCTCTTCGTCAACAAATACCCGTGGTTCACTTCAGACGATTGGTGGACTTTTCGGAATCGTAGAGACATAACTCTTGGACAGGAAAAGGCACTCGAGGAGCAATCCACACTTGCCCAGGCCGTCTCGGCAGGCATCGGGTGGATGGCGAACGTGAAGCATCGCGAGAAATCCACGGAGAACGTCTTTGTCAACGGAGTGACTGCCGATTACATGGCCACTTCCGGGACAACGATCCTCCAGGGAAGGAACATGACTGAGGCCGAGATCGACGGGAGCCGACCGGTGTGTGTCCTTGGATTCGATGTTTCGGCGAATCTCTTCCCTGGTGAAGACCCAATTGGGCAGCTGGTAAAGATCGCCGGACGGACTTATCGCGTGGTTGGTGTATATGACAAGGAAGGGAGTTTTCTTGGGCTCTTCAATCTCGACAACCGCGTGGTCATCCCGCTGGGGGAGTTCACACAGTCCTTTGGGACAAGAAGGTCATTGCAGATAAACGTGAAGGCACCCAGCGTTCAGCAACTCGATGAGACGAAGGAAGAGATCCGGGGTATTCTCCGTAAGGCCCGGAAAGTGGCACCCGGAGCGGCAGATGATTTTTCGATCAATCAACAGGAAATGTTGACAAACACGTTCAACGGAATCGGTGTCGTCGTCGCGGCCATAGGGTTCTTCATTACAGGTCTCTCCCTTTTCGTCGGTGGTATTGGGATCATGAACATCATGTTCGTTTCGGTGACGGAGCGAACAAAGGAGATTGGGATTAGAAAAGCAATTGGTGCCCGGCGGAGAACGATCCTTCTCCAGTTCCTTCTAGAAGCCATCGCTCTCTGTCTCATAGGCGGGATCATCGGATTGATTATTGCGTTTCCCTTGACTTTCCTCGTCGACCAGATACTTCCGACTTCGATGCCTTTCGCTGTAGTGGGGATTGCCTTGTTGGTATCCATATTTGTGGGAGTAGTCTCTGGGTTGCTCCCTGCATACCGTGCAGCGAAGCTTGATCCAGTTGAAGCGTTAAGATACGAATAACACGCCATGGAATTTAGAGAAAGTTTCTCGATGGCTTTCAATGCCATCCGCATCAACAAGCTCCGATCGGCTCTGACATTGCTCGGAATCGTGATCGGTGTCTTTTCGATCATCGCTGTCATGACAGCCACAAGGGTGCTCCAGGGTAGCATTGAGAACGGACTGAGCATGCTCGGGACCCACACATTTCAGATCCAGAAGATGCCGATGATGATGGTGGGGGGACCTGGTGCGTGGATGAAGTATCGAAATAGAAAAGACATCAAAATCGAGCAGGGACTCGAAGTGAAGGATCGCATGACGCTCGCTCAGAGCGTTGGAATTGAAGTCTGGAACAACAATGGGATCGTAGTGAAATATAAGGGAACGCAGACGAACCCAAACGTTGGGTTCGTGGGAGAAACCCCCGAGGGTTTTCCAACGAACAACTGGATTGTCAAGGAAGGGAGAGCTGTAAGCGATGAGGACAACGAGTTGGGTCGCGATGTCGTCGTTCTTGGTGACGGCGTTTTCCAAAAATTATTCCCTCAGGTTGACCCCATAGGAGAAGAGGTCATTGTCGACGGGCACAAGTACACTGTGATCGGTTACCTTGAGCCTCAAGGAAGTGGTTTTGGCCGATCTCCGGATAATTTTGTCGCCATTCCACTGAACACCTTCACCAACCATTATGGAAGGGAGCGAGATAGTCACATCATGGTGAAGGCAGCAAGCCAGGAAGTCTACGAAGAGTCGATCGAGGAAGCCCGGTCCATTCTTCGAACGGTTAGAAAGGTCCCACCCGGCAAGGACGATGACTTTGCTATCTTTTCGAATGACTCTCTCATTAAACAATTTGATGAGTTGACTTTCTATATCAAAGTTGGGGTGGCGTTCATTAGCTTCATCGCGTTGCTGGCAGCCGGCGTTGGGATCATGAACATCATGCTGGTGTCTGTCACGGAGCGGACTCGTGAAATCGGTATTCGGAAGGCCATCGGGGCTCAGAAGAAGAACGTTATGGCACAATTCATCACTGAAGCGATTCTTCTGTGCGAGGTTGGAGGGCTGATCGGAGTGTTTCTTGGAATCATGGGAGGCAATATCGCAGCGCTCTCATTCGACATTCCTCCAGTGATCCCGTACGATTGGGCTGCGATTGGACTGGCGGTGTGTTCTGTGGTCGGGATAGTCTTCGGAACGTATCCTGCCTGGAAGGCGGCGAACCTCGATCCGATTGAATCTTTGCGGTACGAATGAATCTGGTTCGTTTGGAATTCCAAAAAAGGCGCTCTTCAGTCCGGGAGCGCCTTTTTGCTTTCTGCTCGACTAAAAACCTTGGCAAGAACCTCACGCCTTCATTCTCTTTCCTTTCTCTTCCTCCGTAAATATCCATCCCACAATCTTTCCAGGCTCGATATCTCTGAAATTCTTCCAGTAGGTCGCAGTGCGAAGATGTCGCGAGCTGGTCTCATCCTTTGGAATCCTCTCTGTGTCGAGGACGATTCTGCGGAATCGGGAACGCCACAAGTCCATGTTCTCCTTTCGCAAATCGACCCAGCCGTCGTGTGCCCAGTGTTCAATGAGTGCAGGAGTGATCTTCAGCTCGTTTACTCCTTGATAAGGAGGAATCTTGATCTCCTCTCCGCGCAACAGTGTCTTTGCATCCGGAAGGAGGATTGGTACGCCTATCGAGATTATCTGAGCTCGCAGCTGGCGATCTTGTTCAAGAATCCTTGTAAGCTTGTCTGAAAGAACTTGGGACTTCGTATTGATGACGATCTTCATTTCGCCACAAGCAAGTCGAAGCAGGTGAGCCTCGTAAAGGAGTTTTGAGAGTCGCGGTGGACCAAGAATCTCGAAAGCGATGCTGGAGAGGTTGTGCTTCTTCTCGAGCTGATCCAATGTCTTGATCGCGCTCTCAAAAAGAAAACCCGCACGATACGTCGGTTCGAGTGTCGCATTGTCGAGTGCGTTGATGATATCGTGTCCTGTGCTACCACCTTTGATTTCAAAGACGACATCTTCCGCGATTTCCTCTGGGGTCACGTATTCCATTTGCCCGGGCGTCGATATCGCCTCGAACTCTCCTCGTGAGAAGATCCCGTTCTCACCGGTATCGATATAGACCGAGTTCAATGATTCGCCAAGGGGGACGCTGAATCCATTCCTGCCCTTGCCGGTTGGTCTCAGCTTGAGCGTTCCCTTCAGAGCGAACCCTTTTTCGGGAGGACAATCATAGAGCTGAATGGGTTTCCCACGCTTCCGAATCTCACCGTAGCCGATCTTCTTCCAGGCAATCGCTGCCGTCGGTTTAATCTCCTTCGTGATTGGTGCGTCAGGGGTTCTTGCCATGAGAAAGAGGAGGAGTGTGTGCGCACCGGCAACTGCAGATTTGCTCAAGAGGACCGAGGAAGGTTTCTCTTCACTGTGAGTGTAAGGAATGTTTAACCCCATTCCTCCAGTTCCGCTCGTCCCAATCTTGAGATAGATCTTTGTGTCGGCAGCAGACATCGAGCGATAGAGGACCTGTACGTGACGGATGAGCTGAGGAGTGTAGAGAGTGCAGAGAAGTCGCTCCATCGATTCCGTGAGTTCCTTTTGAGGATGTGATATCTTGAGCTTGGAAAGCACCTCGCGCGCACTTTGGAACACGTCCTGGTACGCTATCGCCGTGGCAGAATTAATACAGTCAATCAGGATAGTCGGTTTGAACTTGCTGAGGAGTCGATAGATCGTCGATCTCTTCAACACAGCATCTGTCAATTCGCCCAAGGTGTCTTCGAGAAGACAAGCTCGAAGCCTCGGGTCATGAAGGATTTCTTCTCGTGAGAGGTTCTTCATCTCGTGTCTGACGAAAATATTCCCCCACCACGGGATGAAGAAATCCTTCCCCAGTCCCGGGTACTCCTGCCGCAGGGTTTGGACGATCTCCTCGGCTTCACGCCTCAGCAGGGAAGTCACAACGAGGCGGCCGGGTTTTTCTCCCATGATTCTGCGGCACACCGCAGAACCCACCAACCCCCATCCGCCAAGCACCAAAACAGTCTTGTGTTCGATTTCCATTTTTCATCTATCGTTGAATGAAGTTCTCAAATCTCTCGCGACGGAGCACGCAAGAGATCGGATGGGCTCTCCCCGTGATGTAGTGAAGAGCCGTTTAGACTTTTTCGAGAACGCATGCGGTCCCATAGGCTAGAACCTCCGTAACGCCTCCGGAGACCTCGTTGGCGTCATAACGCATCCCGATGACGGCGTTCGCGCCCATTTGTTCTGCATGCTGGATCATGATCTCGTAGGCTTCTTTCCTTGCTCTCTCACAGAGTTCGGTGTACAGGGTGATGTTCCCCCCAACGATTGTCTGCAAGACGGCTCCGATGTTCCCGAAGATTGAGCGTGAGCGAACGGTGATGCCGCGGACGATCCCGAGATTGCGTGCAATCCTGTAGCCGTCGATTCCAAATGCCGTTGTGACAAAAGAGTGATCCATACTCTATCTCCTGTTAATTCGATGGTTGTCTCACTGCGGTTGGAACACTGAAAGGACGAGGATTACTAGAATAAGAAACCACTGTGTAAGATAGAACGTCGTCTGCTGCTTGTTGTATCGCTGCATTTGTGGAAGAGCGTCCGGCACATTCTCCCCTCGCGCGAGGCGTTCGAGTAACTTTGCACGCTTACGCGCACGCATGCCTGTCATTGCGCCGTTCACGATGACGATGGCAACGAAGATGATCTTTGCGGTAAGCCAGCCCGCTTTGAACGGGCCGAGCCCCTTGAAGTACATGTTTCCGATCCCTGTTGCGATGAGCAAGAGCACTGCAAGCGGCGAAAGCAGCCCCACACTCTTCATCACGCGAAGGATCGCCATCTTCGTTTCAAGCGTTTCTCCTTTCTGGAACCTCCGTTCGAGTATCGGCCCGGCAAAGAGAAGGGTTGCGATCATGCCAAAGCCGATCAGGTGAAAAAGAAATACAACACTGTTTACTGGGAATCCTGGTTCCATTGTCGTGTTCCCGAGTAGTTTTAGGACGGTCAAGAAACCTCTTGGACAGATCTAGAGGAAAGTTGCTGCGAGAATTTGTCAGCCTCTGCAGAAAGATGCCACGGAATTTGGCGTTGAAGGTTCTGCAGTGAAATGAGCCCGTGGTGTGCGTTGTTCATTCGATGGTTCTATTCGACAAGCCTTTGGAATTCCGGGTTCTCCTTAAGTCCAGCAAGGTCGTTGTCGACCGACGCTTGCTTTTTCAGTTTTGGATTCAGTGCCAAAGTCTTCTTCAGTGCATCGAGAGCCTCGGTTTGTTTTCCCGCAGCAAGCCGAATAACAGCAAGATCATACAAAACCTCGGGATTCTGTGGAGCAAGGATGGCTGCACGCTCTTGGTGCAACACGGCTTCGGCATATTGCTTCTTTGTGAATGCGGTCCATCCCTCGTTCCAGGCATAATTCATCTGCGCGTACGTCAGCAATCGGCTCAACTCCTTGAAGGGATCCGGATTGTCATCCACGCGGATGTCGATTGCCCGATCAGTGTAACCACCGTAGCCAGCACCTTCCTTGACGACGAGCATCGCAGCAGACTGTCTCCCTCGGGCGTCGCCACCGTTCGCATCGCCAGCCACAAGTGCTGCATAGAGCCGGTCAGCGAGCGTGCCCTTTGTGTCCAGGAAAGCCTTCTGCATCTCGGTGACCACAGCCTCTCCAGCGAGGATATTCCCTTGAATCGCGTAGTCCGGTCCATGCCGACCGCCAGCCCAGGCGAGGCAGCTCTTTCCTGTGTATGTTACAGACTGGCCGTTGGACGAGACAATCCCGACTTGCCTGCGGTCTCTATCGTTGTCACCGCGTAAGAGGATATTCAGCGCCTCCTCAGGTGTAGCACCTTTTTGTAAGAGTTCGAGCCCTCGCCAGCCAAACGTTGTATTGGCGAATGACTGGGTCGCAATCGCACCTACATCGGCTTTGGCCCATGGGACGACGCTCCCAACCGCGAAGAACCGAGACGCAACAGCAACCCCAAGCTCACCTGTAGTTGAGTCTCGCGCAACGATAGAGAATGTTGAGACAGGCTGCGAGTAGGGAGGCGTCTGAGAAAATGAATAGGAGAAAAGAAGGAGGGATAGAACGAACGCTAGGAGACTCTGAAAGCATCTCATGCTTGAGACCTCCTGAAGTAAGTAGGTCTGTCGTAACTCGCGGCCGCAGGCTCCGTCCGCTATTTGGTGTATTCGGGGCTCAGCTTGGCCACCGTTTCCGCAACTCGGTCGAGTGCGAGTCGGATGTTTTCGACCGAATTCGCGTATGAAAACCGGAGAAACCCTTCCCCGTAGGCACCGAAGTCAGTGCCGGAGAGGCACGCAACACCGGCTTTGTCGAGAAGAAGATTCGCAAGTGGCTTTGACTTCATTCCAGTGCCGGTTGTATTTGGGAACACGTAGAATGCGCCTTCAGGTGTCAGGCAGCGGAAGCCAGGAATCTTGTTCAGTCCCTCGACAATGACATCTCGCCGTCGGCGAAACTCCACGCCCATCTTCTTCACCTCGTCTTGGGGTCCGCGAATGGCCTCCACACCCGCGTATTGTGAAAACGTCGAGGTGCATGAGTTCGTATTGATGATGAGACGTTCGACATGGGCAAGGAGTTTCTCAGACATAACGCCGTAGCCAAGTCGCCATCCGGTCATCGCATACGTCTTTGAGAATCCATCGAGGATAATTGTCCGTTCTTGCATCCCGGGTACGGAGGCAATCGAGACGTGCGGCGCATCATACGTGGTCCGGCTGTAGATTTCATCCGAGAGGATCATGAAGTCATGGGGCGCCACGATCTCCGCAATCTCTTCCATGTCCTGCTTTCTCAAAATCCCACCGGTCGGATTATGAGCTGAGTTCAAGATGAGCAATCTTGTTCTTTTATTGACAAGACTTTTCAGTTCGTCCAGATCGACGCGGAATTCATTCTCTTCTCTCAGAGGGATAGGGACGGGCTTAGCTCCGAAAACGTTGATGACCGATTCGTAGATCGGAAAGCCAGGGTTGGGATAGATGACTTCGTCACCGGGGTTCGTGCAAGCCAGAATGGAGAACAGTATTATCGGTTTCCCACCCGGGGTAACGGCCACCTGACTCGGATTCACCTTAATCCCGCGGGTACGAGAGACTTCCTCCGCTATTGCTTCACGCAGTGTCGGGATGCCGTTAGGCGGGCAATAGTGCGTCTGACCAGCATCGAGAGCCCTCTTTGCCGCATCAATGATGTTCTTCGGCGTCGTGAAGTCCGGTTCGCCTATCTGCAGGTGAATGATGCTTCGCCCTTGTGCCTCAAGAGCTTTAGCTCGAACCAGGACTTCAAAAGCCGATTCAGTCCCTGCTCGAGCCATTCTTTCTGCAATATTGGGCATGACGACTATTCTGTTTGTTTCAGGTATTCAACCAACCTAAGCATGAACCAGCGTTGCGAAAGCCACTGCTTCGCCTCAAAAATACCGGAATAAGTCCTGACTGTCAACAGGAAAGTGGGAGGCGTGTGCTCCCGGTGACGAGAAGGGTTACTTTCGTCGGACCGGGAAGTCAAAAGAAATGTGTTCCCCCTTCAGCGGCGAGTCATCTCGAAGCTCGACACCGTTGATCGTCATTCTCAGACCAAGAAAGCCAGTAATGGCCGCAAGCAATGCGTAGAATTGGTCTACCAGCAGCCCCTCATATCCGCATGCCTTTCCATCCCAGGTTTTCCAATCAACGCCGCTTCCGACTCCGGCTTGGAATTCCCCAGCCCCAAATCTCTTGAGCATCGGGAAGAGGATTTCGTTGGCTTCTTGACGCCTCCCGACGCTGTAGAGAGCTTGGATGTACCAGTACGCCATTGACGCACTGGCCGCGCCGTTCTCATAATACTGGAAGGAGTCGCTCCCGTTCTCTTCCATCGGCGAACCGAGGACTCTTGGGACGTAGTCTTTGCGCGCAATGGGAATCAGATTGCCGGGCAGTCCGAGGTCGAACCGCTTGTACCCAACTTTTTGGAACTTCTCTTGCATCTTGTCCAGAATAACATTGGCCTGATCCTTCGTGACAAGTCCATAGGTGATGGCGATACCGTTTACCCACACAAAGTAGTAGTCGTGCAGTTCTCCGTCCTGGCTGCGCCAGCCGCCGAGTACGCCTGTTTCAGGGTTGAAGAAGCACGTATGATATGCCTCCCTCATTCGATCGGCCGCAGTCCTGCATTGCGCGGACGCAGGCTCATCACCCATTCGCTCGAAGAGTTCAGCACATCCGGCCAGCGCCCTGTACGCCAGCGCGTTCGCGAAGGCGTCCTTGTGTCCAAATGTGATCACGTCCCACCAATTGCTCGACCACAAATGGCTGTGAGAGTTTCCTGAGCGGGTTGATTCGAGCAGCCCGTCGTTGTCGCGGTCTCGAGCGAGCATTCGGCTCACGATTGCTGAAATCTGGTCCTTATGCAGCTTGAACCAATCCCAGTCCTGCGATCCGGCAACATAGTCCCAGCACGCAATGAGAAGGGAAGGGTCGACATCAAGGCACTCATCGACGTGCAGGCCGTAGCCCGGAGAGCCGTCCAGATAGAGATCGAGACTGCAACTGACGAGGTCGAGTGCTGAGAAGCCGGGCGCAAACTCCGGCGTAAACACGGCCATGTCCGCATATTCGTACATGCAAAAGAGGCAGTTGTCGCTGACGCTGTTGTTCGAGAGCATTCCGATCTCTGGGCGGAAGCCAAACACATTCAACCACGCCCGCCGCAAGCCGGCCAGTGCAGGATGACTCGAGATCGCAGACCAGCCGTAGGGGATCCCAGACCCAAATGGCACGGTGGAGAATGGAAAGATCCCCGTCACTTCAAAACGCAAAGTGCACGACCATTCACCTGGCTCGATTCCAAGGATCCCAGACGAAAGCGGCTTTTCACCGAGCAAAACGTCTGCGATCACCATTCCAGCTTCTCTCATGCTCTTGACGCGGACGAAGGGAGTTCGCTCAGCGCTTTCAAGGGTGATGCGCAGTGTCCCGAAATCAGGGGCGTGAAAAAAGACGGGGAAGGAGCAAAGTCCTTGTGGTCCGGAAAAATCCGGGAGTGCCAGCGCCGCGGTCGGCGTGACGAGGACGTCGAATGGTAAACGGAGAAGGCTTGATTCCAGGATGGGCTCTTGGAGGTACGATGTTCGCGTGATGGTTACATTGAAGCCGCCCGTGTGAATCTCAAACGTGAGATCGACGATGGTTTCGCCGCCGATTGTGATTCCCTGATACGTGACGGTGTTTCCTTCCACAGACATGATGAACTTTGAGTTCACACCGAAATCTGAATGTGACCAACGTTTGATGAAAGGCAATCCACTCAGCTCGTCACGCTGGGCAAGAAGGTTGCGATGCTGGCAGCCATTCCCGAAATTATCCCAGCCCAAATGTGTCAAGCCTGGATACCGTTTGGAGAAACCTATGGAGAGGAATTGCGTGGTGAAGCGGATCTCGTCTTCAGCCTCCAGGATGTCCATGCCTTCGTTCAGGCTTAGTTCTTTATCAAGGCCAGACAGTGTCTTGCCTTTCTCGGGATAGAGGAGATTGCGGCGGACAGCTTTCGCATCAGTGACTGGATACTCGCGTGCTTGCGGTGTGCATACCTTCGCCGGCTCGATCGGAGTTCCCAAAATCTCGACTTCTTTGAAATTCCGGAAGTATGGGAACCACCGTTCTCGGAATGCCTTGTGGACCACAAGCCTTATGTTGTCGGCCTCAACAGGCTCGAGACAGTGTTCGGAGAATTGATCTTCCGGCCCTATGTGGTTGGCACGTACGCTCAGAAGGTCCAGGAACGTTCTTCCGACATCGGGTGAAGTCTGGATTGTGAAGTCGACGGGATAGTTCAAGACATCGAGCGGCCCAGAGGTCGGCGTCGGGACCTTCCAGATCCGGATCCGCGAGATCGTTGCTCTTCGATTGAAGCGTATCCAGTGAAGCTGCTCTAGGCGAGGGGTCTTGCCTGCTGTCGTTTGCCAGACTGCGTCTGTGAGGACCACCGCTCCCTCGAGCGGTGAGGCGAGGTTTACCCCGATCGGATCGGGGTGAGTGCGTGCTGATTCGTTCATGCCGTGCGCAAGGTGTTGGAGGATCGCATGAATCCGTCAGCGATGTCTTACCGACGGTGACGAAGACGCGATTGGCGCCGTCGTCCAATATGATTGGTCGCTAATATACGATGGAGGAAGGACAATATCAAAGCGTTCGATGGTGTCCTAATTTCAAAAACTCTTTCGGTGGGACAGGTCTACGACTCTTACGAGTCGAAGACTCGTAGAGCATTCTTGTCCCGCTGTCCGGGATCCCGAAAAACGGGACCTGTCGAACAAGTCAGACAAGAATGTCTGACCTACTCTTCCACCTCGCAATTAGCATACTTCTCGAACTAGGACACTATCCGGCTCTGGAGAGAAGAATGTGGAGAGCAGAGTCAAAAGGTGGAAGGTTGTCTATGGATCAGAAGCGATGAAATTGGCAACGGACAATCAATTCCCCAAGGGACGGAATCGAAGAGCTGTCTCGCAGAGAAACATCTCGCTTGCTCGACGGTTTGTCACGCGGAGTTTGTAGTGCGTCGAACGCTGTCTGCCTGAGAGGAGAGCCAGCGCAGCAAGCATGCAAAGAACTCCTCTCGCGCTTTCTGCTCCAGCCAGGGATAATGTCCGCAATCTTCCAGCTCGATGTACTCGAGTTGTGGAAGGTAGGGAGCGAGGCTGTCTCGGATCATCCGACCCGGGTGCGGATCGTACGCACCGTGAAGCATCAGCACGGGAGCCTCGATGCTCTTGAACGCTGCCGGATAGACGCCTGCATGCTGCAGCCTCAGCATGTCCTGCCAGGTCTCCTTAAACGCTTGGGCATCCACGCGCCCGTTCTCAGAATCAGTCGTGATTAAGTCGTGTGAGTACAACGGCGAGAGCAGATCAGCTCTGAGGCGGAGCCTCTCGTCAGGATCGACGATCTCCGCGTTGAGGCGCTGCATCCTGGCTCGGAGCTGATCGTCCGTCCGCTCCTGGAGATTCGCCTCGAAGCGCGCTCTTGATGCGGTGTCAAACGTTCCACAGCCGATGAGAACGAGACCATTCACGTGAGTGGGGTGTGCGGCTGTATACGCAAGGGCCAGCATGGCACCCCACGAAGAACCTGCAAGGAAGAGCGACTTTCTGTTGTCGATCGACTGGATGACCTCATGCAGGTCGTTCACGTGGAGGTCAACGGTGAGGGGAACGCCGCCGCTGCCGCGCTGCAGCGGCTCAAGAACCCGGAACCTCGAGGCAAGCGCTCGAGCGACTGGTGCCATGTGTCCGGGAGCGCCAGGACCACCATGGAGTACGACGACATAGGGACCCGTCATGCCGTAGCTTCTTACCTCAATCACTCGCTTCGATCAGGAATTCGACATCACGACGTTCCAGAGAGCCACCACCTTGCAGAGTTGAAGGGCGGTGAAGCACTTGGAATGTGCTGCTGAACTATTGGGAGCAAATCAACCTGGCAAACTGCTTGGAAGTTCGGTCACGCAAGCCCTGGCTTGGAGATGTCGTCTCAGTCGTCAGCTGTCTCTTGAAGAGACATGTCTCGTCCCGCGTTCTTGGGACAGGACTTCGACGAACTCTGTCGAGCGCATGTGTGAGGGAACACCGTTCGCTTAAATATACATTACGACGAGGAGGTTTTCCTTTTCTATTTCCTACCTTTCAATATACGTTCTGTTATGTGAAGTGGCGGCCCGCAGTTGCAGTTCAAAGTTGACTAATTTAGTAAACTGTATTATATTGTCCATCGGAATCGAAAGGAATCAAGCTATGAGATCCATTGATACGATCGACTTCGGTGAAGCGGTAAAACAACAGCGTAAACAACTCACTCTACCTCTGTCTCGTCTAAGTTCCCGGCTAAAAGTCACAAAAGGTTACTTGTCTCGTCTTGAATCAGGCAAAACTGTCCCATCAGTGACGATGGTTAAGAAACTCGCAAAGTTGCTCAAACTGGATTCAACGAAACTTGGCATACTTGCCGGATATCTGCCTTCAGACATTGAAAAGATTTTGTATACAAATCCTGTGGCGGCGCCAGCCATTCTCCGTGAGACATTCGGAGAGTACGATAAAGCCGCCTCAGCCGCACACAAGGCTCACTATGAGTTGGAGCAAAATGATTGCTTGAAATGGCTCGATGAACGAAAGAGCAATAGCATCCACGCAATTGTGACAGATCCACCCTATGGATTGAAGGAATACACAGCGACTGAAAAGGCCAAACTCCGTAACGGTAATGGTGGGGTCTGGAGAATTCCACCGAAACTTGATGGATACGAACGACAACCCTTGCCGAGATTCACAGTGCTCAACCAAGAAGAGAAGCATGAGTTGAAAGGGTTCTTTTTGGTCTGGGCACAAAAGGCCTACAAAGTTCTTGTCCCTGGGGGACACATTTTTATTGCCACCAATCCATTGCTCTCTCACTTAGTGTATGAAGCGATCGAGAAAGCTGGATTCGAGAAGCGTGGAGAAATCATTCGCTTGGTTCAAACGCTTCGTGGAGGTGACAGACCAAAGAACGCACATAAAGAATTCTTTAATGTAACTGTTATGCCCCGTTCCTGTTGGGAACCATGGGGTCTTTTTAGAAAGCCGTGTGAAGGTCGAGTTCAAGATAACCTGCGCAAATGGAAAACAGGCGGACTACGTCGGGTTTCAGACGATCAGCCCTTCTGCGACGTAATTAAAAGCTCTCCGACGCGAAGAGGCGAGCGAGAAATCGCTCCACATCCTTCATTGAAGCCTCAAGCCTTTATGCGCCAGATCGTGAAGGCAGCCCTGCCTCTTGGTCAAGGCGTCATTCTTGATCCGTTTATGGGAGCAGGCTCAACGATTGCCGCCGCGTGCGCTGTCGGTTACAAGAGCATTGGGATCGAGTCAGACCCTGAGTTTTATCGAATTGCGGTGAAGGCAATTCCACAACTTGCAGCCCTGCCAACAACCAACGGTGGCAGTGTATCAATTCCAGAGACATTGGTCGAGTCGCAAGAAGAATTATTTGTGTTGAGCTAGAATAAGTTGGTGCTTGCCGACCCCATAGTCCGGCAATCTGTAAAGAAAATTACTTCGTAGCTTTTCTACACCCGATGTTGTGATTGACGCGGTCGGAGTTCGTCTGGATGCGCCTTTGCGACCAGAGAACGACCAATCCTGCTTTGTCAGTTTCGCACAGAGAATCTCAACAAACTTTAACGGAACGACTTCCCCATCATTTTGCTTCCCGACAACGTAGCGGAATACCATTAGCCAGCATTTTTCTGGGTTGTGTCCCTGCCAGCCTCCTCTTTGAATTGAAGACTTGACTTCGATGCCTTCCTCGCCTTTCAGAATAAGGTTCGAGGTATAATAGCCCTTGGGTAACAAATCTGGATAACCGCCTACCTTTAGATTCGCAACCAGGGAATGCGACGCCCTGGCAATATTCTTAACAAGGAATTCGGACAGTATTCCTGAGAGTGAATTTCCAAGAAGCAATTCTTCGAGCGGTCGGAAGCCGCTCGTCGTTAGGAAATTGTTAACACCATTGAATAGCCGATATGTCTCAGAGACTGCCGTTGTCACCTCCTCAACTGTCAGGTCATAAGGGAGTTTGACTTTTGCATTGATATACTTTGGATCAAGCAGAGTTGGTCGTTCCATATTGTCCTATGTTTGGTTTGTGATTCTGGTTGCATAGTCTGGATTCCAAGTTACGATTGCACCGGATGTGAATCAAATCTGCGTGCCGCCATTTTCACATAACTAGTGGATTAACGAACCATGGCGTATATCCACCCGATGCGGGTTGCTAAACCGCATAACTTGTCCCGTTGTAGAACGAGATGGCGATCATCCTGCTTGGGGATGCTAAACCTTGTGCGTCCCGCTCCTGATACGAATCCGAAAAGCGTAATCGGATATAGTTTGCAGTCTAGTAACTCTCGGCAAGCATCGGCAATCTCGTCGGTAAGGTCCACGGTCACTCCGTGGTGGAAGACAGGTCGAAAGGGAAGTTTCAGACGGCAGGAGAATACTACGAAACGGCTTCGAGAAAGTCAAGCTCGAACTGCATCGGGTGGTGTCCTAATTTGAGAAGTATCCTAAGTACAAGGTGCAAGAGTAGGTCAGACATTCTTGTCTGACTTGTTGGACAGGCAAGTCCCAAAGGGATGGAGTTTGTGTGAAAAGAAAATCTCTGCAAGAACGATTGGGATGGATCTCCACAAGCACGGTTGTCCGACAGTTCAACTGTCGGACAAGAATCCTCTTCGACAGTTCAACTGTCGAAGAACAGCACTAATTTCCCAAGAGACGGAATCGAAGAGCTGTCTCGCAGAGAGACATCTCTCATGCTGGCGGGTCTGTCACTTGGAGTTTGTAGTGCGTCGGACGCTGTCTGCCTGCAATGAGAGCCAACGCACCAAGCACGCAAAGAACTCCTCTCGCGCTTTCCGCTCCAGCCAGGGATAGTGTCCACAATCCTCCAGCTCGATGTACTCGAGTTGTGGAAGGTAGGGGGCGAGGCTATCTCGGATCATCCGGCCCGGGTGCGGGTCGTACGCACCGTGAATCATCAGCACGGGAGCCTTGATGCTGTTGAACGCTGCCGGATAGACGCCTGCATGCTGCAGCCTCAGCATGTCCTTCCACGTCTCCTTGAACGCCTGGGCATCCACGCGCCCGTTCTCAGAATCAGTCGTGATTAAGTCGTGTGAGTACAGCGGCGAGAGCAGATCAGCCTTGAGGCGGAGCCTCTCGTCAGGATCGACGATCTCAACGTTGAGGCGCTGCATCCTGGCTCGGAGCTGGTCGTCCGTGCGCTCCTGGAGATTCGCCTCGAAGCGTGCTCTTGATGCAATGTCAAATGTTCCACAACCGATGAGGACGAGACCATCCACGCGGGCGGGGTGTGCGGCTGTATACGCAAGGGCCAGCATGGCACCCCACGAAGAACCTGCAAGGAAGAGCGGCTCTGAGTTGTCGATCGACTGGATGACCTCGTGCAGGTCTTTCACGTGGAGATCAACCGTGAGGGGCACGCTGCCGCTGCCGCGCTGCAGCGGCTCAAGAACCCGAAACCTCGAGGCAAGCGATCGAGCGACGGGTGCCATGTGTCCGGGAGCACCAGGCCCGCCATGTGACAGGACTACATAGGGTCCCGTCGTGCCGTAGCTTCTTACCTCAATCACTCGTTTCGATCAGAAATTGGATGTCAAAAAGTTTCAGAAAACTTCTGCTTGAGTCCCGCCGTTACAATTTCATAAGCGCTGAGATCTTGTCGGGAAGATGGTCAATTCCGCCAAACTCTTTTATCGGTATTGATTTGATTTTCTTTTTTATTTCAGGTTTAACATGAGTAATTGTCATCTTATCTATTCCGCCGATACTTTCACAATCATCTTCAACCAAAACATCAGGGATAATTTTCTCAGCGACATCTTTGTATTCTTCATCTTTTCGACGGAATAGGAATTGACCGTCTGGAAAACCATATTTCTTAAGGACATCTTTGATTTCGTTAATCTCTTTTGGTTTTCTGCGAGAGGTTAGATACAAAATTTCTGCACCATCTTTTTTCCAACTTCTTACTTTTTCGACTGCATTGCCGACAGGAACATAAGATTTGTAATCATGCACAGATTCCTGTTCATTCCAAATCTGTTTGACTACTTCTTCTCTTGCATGACCAATAGCAGTTTTGTGCATGATTATTGTTCCCTCTGTGAAAATCAAGATTCTCACAGTATTCGTCACAAATGGTTTTCTATAAAGTTATCGAGGCGGGCGAAGGCGGATTGCACACAACGTGTCGGCGAACAACGCCGTTGTGGAGTGAGCTACGAAAAGGTTTATCTACCAAAATGCGAAGCGCCACAATGGAACGACCACAATAATCTTCTATCAATAAAGGAAGTGTCGTTGTTTGCCGTGTTAGGCGCCGTTGCCCTTGAGAAAGTTCTTGATCCTGGCCTGCAACCATAACTTGAGTTTCTCCTGGAACGAGAGAATGTTGAATCCGTTAGCAAGGGCCATCGCTCCGCTTATGAGTCCTACGATGAGCAACAAACCGGCGTAGCTGCTCATTGCTGGCAACAAAGATGGGGAAAGCTGATATAAGAGACTGAGCAAGCAGATAAGGAATAGCAGGACAGATAAAACCCTGGAGGCTAAACCACTGACCTGTTCTGCCCTCCTGTCAACCTGTGACTCAAGCTGAGTACGTTGCCTGCGCTCCTTGTCTAATATCTCCTTTGTTTTGTCGTGAAGGTCTTTCTCCCGGAGATAGGTCTGTTTCTCTTCATTGCGGATCTTGGCGATGATTTCCTGCAATATCTCCTCGGGCGTCTTGGCGTCGAAGGCATCTGGATCGCCAAGGGTCTTTTCCTCAAGGAGATTTATTGCTGCTCGATGTGTCCGAAGGAGATAGTATTCATCGGCCGTGATCTTACCACCTGACTTCAACTGCTCGACAGCATCTATATATTTTTTGAAAAGCAACTCACTTGGTTGGAGGGCAGCATAGCAGTCTGCGATGATTCTTCTTTCGTTGATTGCGTGTACTTTAGCGGGCGATTGAAGCCAAATGAGGGTCCCAACAAATACGTCTGTAACGCACGCAGGCACAAAAAAGTCGGTCGACTCAGGAGTGACTTCGAAGCGCCGGGCAGCGAATGCAAGACCGTTGTTTGGCGTAACGAAAATAGCTTTGCAGTCTTTGATTGACCTTGGCTTTGTACCGCGGCGAATCCTGAAAATACCTGCCAGCACCTGAACGTCGCGGCGAACCATAGATTCTCTACCGACCTTATCAAAATTCGGGTCTGTCGAAGCGTATGTGTCCATGACAAGCTTAAGAAGGGCCTCCTCGTCGATTTGGTACAACTTCAGAGATTCGTAGTCAGGTGGTGGTTCGACGTGTATGTCGTAATCTGCAAGTTTTGATTTTAGGCTCACCAAGATTTGCTCAACATCACTGGCATTCTTGTTATTCAGGGTGAAAAATCGAAGTACGCGAGAGGCAGAACTGATATCGACGTTGCCCTTCTGTAGCTTCGCTATGCAGTCATACAAGACGCCCTCAATCTCAGAAAGTGTTTTGTCAAATAGGCGTAGCTTTGCTTTCTCTTCAAAAAGCGCCTTGATGAGCTCATTTGCGGAAGCCTGACGCTCAGGCCCCTCAAGGCCCAATATTCGGATTGCAAACCGCGTGTCGAAATAGAAGGTGACATCTTTGAGTTTGCCGGAATAGCCGTTGAACTCCCTGTACAATACTGTTGCGGCCAGTGCGTGCCCTATGGTGAGGTCCAAGATGAACCTGAAAATTTCGGGTTCCCGTTGGAAGCACTCTCTGATGAAACTATTAACAATATATTTCACCTTCTTCGGATTCGAGACAGCTGGCAAGGGCGAGATTTCTTCACTGGCAAAGAGGATGTCCAGATCGTGATCCTTCAAATAGGCAATGAGGGCATCTTCAGTTGTCTTTTCATCGAGGGTAATGGAAAACTTGTTGAAGGCAAACTTACTAAGTTCAGAGAGCACTTTCTCGGATTCTCGTTGCTGAGTGAGAGACTTTGCGGTGAAATCAAGTTCACGCGCGTTTTCTCGGTCAGGTTGGAACCCGCCATCGACGCGTCGGACAAGGCCTCTTGTCGCAGCCCTCTTCAGAATGGAAATCATCGGGTATACAGGAATTACCAAGCCAAATTCGGATCGGAAGTCGTCTGAGACGTTCTTTGGATCAATAACTGGGTAATTCTTGCGAACTATTAGTGTTGCAACAAATGGTAAAAAGTTTTCCAGGTAGTCCTTCTGGAGCTTGTACCAATTGGTTTTAAGGATTGCCAAGCTGAGGATCGTACGGTTCATCTAGTCGTCTCCTTATTCAAGGGCAACGGTGCATAACGTCTGCGGGAGCAACGCAGTGGCACCCAACAAAGTATACTAATGACGGCGCCATTGAGCGAACTCCGTATTTCAAATCTATTTTCATAAATGTGTGAGCATCGTTGCCCCCGCTGTTAGCCGCTGCCGGCAAAAGGACTATCCTATTCCCAAGGATTTAGCAAGCGTCCCAAGCAACGGTAATGCAACCGGTGCCAAGTCTTTGACCAACTCAATAGCCGTCTTGACAATCTCTAACCGAGCTTTTATTCGCTCTACCACTTCCTGCGTCTGTGGCTTTGTCGACAATTCTTGGACCCGCTTGAGTGCTTCAACCGCATCCTCTCTATCTAATTCTGGAACGGGTGACTTCGAAATGGTTTCTATGAGTTTCTCTATCAAGATCGAGACATCTGCGGACGTGTTTACGTTGACCGACTGAACATTTTGTTGTCCTCCGACCTGTACACCCCCGTACACGGGTGCATTAAAAACCGCCTGACCTCTTGAAGTGGGTCGGGCATCAGAACCATCGGGCAACATCTTGGCGACCTTCGCCTCGAAGTGAATGAACGTATCGGCAATAATTGTATCTTCAGTGTCGACAACTCGCCACAGATCGGACCCAAGTTTGAGCCTCAGAACGCTGCCAACGTGGACATCGATCCTGTCCTTGAACTGAAACATTACTTTGTCTGGTTTGCCCTTTTCATTGTTTTTCAGACCGATCACTTCAAAGGATGTCTCATTTGGTTGCTTCCAGTTGTTGAAGACAACAATTGTCTCGCCCAAAGTTTCGAGCATATCCTCGAACCCTGATCGGAAGTCATTGCCAACTCCGGAATGTCTCAATCAGAATCTCCTTTCTGCCAGTGGCCGTTAACTACTGGGTGCACGAACTATGGCGTACATCCTTCCGTGGGGTTGGGATAAACGCCATAACTTGTCCCGTTGTAGAGCGGGATGGGGTCTATCCTGCTTGTGAATGCTGAGCCTTGTGCCTTCCGATCCTGATACGAATCCGAAAAGCGTAATCGGATACAGCTTGTGGTCTAGTAGCTCTCGGCAAGCATCGGCAATCTCATCGGTAAGGTCCACGGTTACTCCGTGGTTGAGGACAGGTCGAAAGGGGAATCTCAGACGACGGGAGAATACTACGAAACGGCTTCGAAAAAGTCAAGCTCGAAGTGAGTTGCGCGGGTCAGGGCTTGGTGAAGAGTCATTGTTTGTCCTTCGTCTTCTCCGGAGTCCCTTGCCATGTCCTTCACCAAGGTCCAACAGATTCCCCGTGAGAAAGACGAGATTCCTCATCCCGATCCCGACAAGTCGGGACGTGGGGATGAGGAATGACAGGTTGGGCTGCATCAGGATCGGGATTCCTCAGAGACTAGGCCGCCTGCGTCCACCATGGGCGGCTCAGGACGAACCTCGCGGATGTCTTCTGCGTCAAGCCCAGTTCTGTCGGCTTGCCCATTCTGCGAGTGTGGTCGGTCGTATGTCGAACTCCTTTGCGTTGGCTTGAATCTTCGCCGAGTAGCCAACACGATCGAACCACTCGAGCATGAGAGCGAAATCCTCACTGCCTTTCCTCACATTTTCAATGGGGACACGCTGGAAGGTGATCGTTTTGCCTGCTGCTTGGCTCAGAATACGTGCCGTCTCAGGCATGGTTTTCTCATCACCCGCAATATCGATCTCGCGGCGGTTCAACTCCGCATGCCTCTCGAACGCTTGCAGGCCGTACTTGCCGACATCCTCCACCGCAATCGTCTGCAGAACTGTGGTCGGTGCAAGTCCGACCATGAGCTTACCTTGATCGATGCCCGGCTTGAACCAGGGCCCCGACCAGTTCTCCATGAAAAAGGCAGCTCGGAGAATCACGTAGGAGGGAAACCCAAGTCCGCGCACCTTCTCCTCCACGCGCCACTTGTTATCGAAGTGGGGAATGCCGGTCTTGAGATGGGCTGACCCGACCGAACTGTACACGTAGTGCTGCACGCCTGCTTTCTTGGCGATCTCTGCTATGCGCTTGCCCTGGACTTCCTCCTTTTCCACGCCGGCTTCCCATGTGTTTTGCACGGCAAAAACTCCCCACACGCCTTGCAGAGCGCGTTCCAAGGAAGCGGCATCATCCAGATCTCCCTGAATCACCTGAGCGCCGAGCTTAGCAAGTGCTTTGGCTTTGTCGCTATCCGGTTTTCGCGTCATCGCCTTGACACGATGGCCACGCGCCAGAAGTTCTCGTGCGACAGCTCCGCCTTGCTGCCCAGTTGCGCCGGTGACTAGAATGATATTTTGGTTTGCCATTTTTGTTCTCTTCTTTGATTGTGGTTAGATTTCCTGTACTGTTTGATTTCTTACCTTTTCATCACTGCCTGTTTCACTCTCACGCAAGAACGCGCGCACATGGCGTCGAGCGAAGCCTGTCCACACAAGACCTTGCTCAGAGCACGATCTTGGTTCCAAGCACCTTCAAGAATTCCGCCAGCCAGTTTTGATGTGCTGGCCAGGCAGGAGCAGTGACGAGGTTTCCATCAACCACGGCGCCATCAATTGGGATCTCTGCGTACTCGGCACCCGCCAGCTTCACCTCTGCTGCGCAAGTTGGGTAGGACGATACTCGTTTGCCTTTGATGACATTTGCCGCTGCCAGGATTTGTGGACCATGACAGATCGCTGCAATTGGCTTATTGGTGTCTGCAAAATGCCGTACCAATTGGATGACGCGCGGGTTCATGCGCAGATATTCGGGCGACCGGCCACCGGTAATCATAAGTGCGTCGTATTTGCTCTCGTCGATTTCATTGAAGGTCGCATTCAGTGTAAAGCGATGTCCAGGTTTCTCGGAGTAGGTCTGATCGCCTTCAAAATCGTGGATCGCTGTTTTTATCTTGTCACCACTCTTTTTGTCTGGACACACCGCGTGCACGACGTGACCAACCATCTGCAGGGCCTGGAACGGAACCATGGTCTCGTAGTCTTCGGCAAAATCGCCTACCAAGAATAAGATCTTCTTTGCACTCATGTTGTCCTGTCCTTTCTTTCTTGGGGTTAGTATTTTCTGCGATTAGCCACCGACCAATTAAATGAACACGACAACCCTTCAGCAAGTGCCGGCTATGGCGTTTGACGTCTGCGCAAACCACGCGGCTGCTTTTGCCGCTAAGACCGATTCATCCTTATCGCGACAAAAACAACGGCGCCCACCGACGAGCTCGAGGCGCCTTAGCTCTGGTTCGCCAGGTAGTTCTCGAGTCCCATCTGCTCAATCTGACTGCGTTGTACCTCCGCCCAGTCGACGTGCTTCTCTTCCATTTTGAGTATTTCGGTGAGCAAGTCGGCCGTTGCCTGATCCGACACATCGCTTGCAAGTGCAATCCCGCTATTGTACGCTCGGACAGCACCCAATTCAGCGTCCTGATCGTTGCTCACGATATCAAGCACACTCTTACCAATCTTCATTGGATTGAGCTTGGAGACTACCGGCGAGCCTTCTAAGAAAAGGATTCGCTTAATGAGCCATTCAGCATGATGCATCTCGTCTTTTGCCTGGCTCTCGATCGCCTTGTGGAGCGCCTCATACCCCCAATTGTCGCACATCTCAGAGTGCACCATGTACTGGCTGATGGCAGTCAGTTCATCAGCCAGCAATTGGTTCAGTGTCTCGATTACTTTCTTATTTCCTTTCATCCTAATCCTCCTTTGTGGTTGGATTGTTACGTGATTTCGATCTGCGGTACGAGATCGTGTTGTGGGTCAGGCTGCGCCTCGCCGGATGAAGTGAAACGGAATCATGAGGGCATGGAACGAGCACCTTTGCTCATAGCCGGCTGAACACAATGTAGGCATGAATTGTGTGAACAACAAGAAAAAAGACCGATACAACTATGTAGACGAATGAACAGTGTGCTATTTTTGTCGGCTGGCACCTTCTTGCTGTAAGAATCGTATTGTCTCTGCAATGCCTTCGCTGTATGACGTTGGAGTGTAATTGAAGTGGCGTTCGAACTTTGAAGAATCAAAATAGTAATCGAATTCAAACTGGTACAACATCTCATACACTTCCCGGATGGTTGAGTTGCCCAGCCCTGCCAAGCGCAGCATCCACTTCTTGAGAACCGAATATCGGGGCTCGACTCCGAGTTCCTTTGCGACGATCTCAATGAATGCTTTCCCGGAGATGGGAGGATTCTTTGTCGGAAGATGCCATGTCTGATTGAATGATTCTGTATGAGCCGCAAGCAAGAGCAGGCCTCTCGCACAGTCAAGAGTGTAGGAGCAGGAATGGACGGAGTTGGGATTAACCATCCACTGTGCCTTGTGCCCTTTGCGCAGCCTGTCGATGACGAGGAGATACGGAATGCTTGACCTTGTGGCATACGGGCCGTAGAGATCGGCTGCCCGGGCGATGATGGCGCTGAGGTTCCCCTGTCGCATTTCGTGCTCGAGCTGCCGAGCAACGTTAGCCCGTATTTCGCCTTTCCTGCTGCACGGGTTGTAAGGTGTGTCTTCAGTCATCTTGCCGTCGACTTTGCCATACATGTAGACATTATCAAAGAAGATGAGTCTGGCATTATTGACCTTGCACGCTTCGATGGCGTTGGAAATAACCTTGGGCCAGAGTTCTTGCCATACCTTCGTCTCATATGGGAGTCCCACGCACAAGTACACGATATCGGAACCTTTGACTGCTTCGATGGTACTGCTGAGTGAGGTGACGTCTCCTCTGACTGATTCGGCGCCCGGCCATGAGAACTTGCTTCTTGAGATAAGTCGTACGCGTTCGTTCCTATCCAAGAGTTCTCGTGTCAATGCATTTCCCACAGAACCACCCGCTCCGAGTATGGTGTGAAGTCCGGTCTTGTCTTCCATAGGATTATCAGTCATGGCCTGGAACAATTCCAGTCAAATTCTCACATGATGCCCACCGTAACGACACCGTCCTTTTGTAACGACCGAACAGCCCGCCTTCGCTGAAGCCTCCGGCGGGCGAAGGCCTGCCTCGATGCTTTCTTATCGGGTTCGTGGTTGCGACAGCTCAGAACATTGGCGTCGGTACAGTTCCCCATCCGCTCCCCGCTGGTGTATCCCGAACCTGCAAAATCTCTGCTGTGTGAAAATGCACGTCCACGAAGAAGAGCGGAATGCGCTGAACGTTGACGCCAAAATCGTCGAATGGAGAGGCAAGCGGCTGCCCAGTCCCAAGAACTTCTAGAAAAATAACTCTCCGCTTCATTGCTGGAAGAGCATGCATTTCTGGACCGTGTTCTCCCGCTTCAGCGAGATGGTGCACGTGACCTGCAGTTAGGTGTGCGAAGGGGTGAAGAATATAGTCTGTAATCATTCCAATCGTTTTATGCTGCTGAAAAAGCTTCCACTCCTCGCCGGTGTTGGCGATCATCCCTTGCATTACGTAGTCAATCGGGATGAAGTAGGCGAGAACTCGGTGGCCATCAGTGCTTGTCAATGATGTCAGCTTTGAGGCGACGAGACTATCTTCAAGAACCGAAGGAACGAGATCGGCGGCGGTCGCAGTATCCTCAGGCGTTATTGTGATGACATCGACGCCGTCGAATCGTTGCACCAGAAGATGATGTACGGTGTGAGCCCTCAGGATGAAGCCGCACCCGACAATGACGATACAAAGGATTACAAACATACCGGCAACCTTCACAAAGCCGAGAGGGTCCAGTGCACCCGGATTCTTTACAAAAAGTCCCTCAACCGGACGTGGAAGAAACATACCCGTTCGATTCTTGTACGCGACGTAACTCTCGCCGAACCGATTCGTCATCCGCCGTTCTTCATCCTTGGCAAGAATGTAGTAAAGAAGGAGCATCACCGCAAAGAGGACGAGAGTCAGGAATCTGGGCCACATGATCGCGAGCCCCAGTGCAGCGGACGCCAGCCCCACGTACTGTGGATGGCGCACGAGGACGTAGAGCCCTAGTGTAGCTGTGCCTTTTTTCAGCATTTTCCCAAGATAGACTTGTGCAGCGCAGACGAGAAAGATAATCATGCCTACAATGAAAAAGAGCGATCCCAATACACGAATGACAACTAACGCTTCGTTTGGAGGCACAATCATGTGAGGGAGAAAAAACGCTGTGAGCCAACGCGTGATCGATGACTGATTGAGTGCAAGCAAGAAGGGGTTGAACACAGCATAGAAAAAGAATGCAAATGGACTTATCATGATCACAATCTCCAGTGCCACGATGAACGAGAGAACGATAGCACTGTCTGCAGTGAGTCGTCGAATTTTCATGTTGGGTTGCCTGTCGTGTACTAACGCCGGGAGCTATTCCCTGAAGTCTTAAGCTCGCACAACGAGCAGTTGTTGTAGGCAGTGACTATGATTGAGCAATTTCACATAGCGCTGGGACCATCACGCGACACAGCGAACCCGCCGAAGCGGGACGCATTGATGGCGGCGATTGAGCATCTATAGGGAAGATTGTTCCCATTTGCAAGGGAAAATCGATCCCCTGGCTATGCATCCGTAAAAGTGGAGGGCAGGAACATGTGATACTCCGACTTGCACTCGGTTCTCAACTCTCCAGATTTGTCTTCCGCTTCTGATCTATTCTTTCTTTGATGCCAAAGAAAGAACCAAAGAAAGCCTTGCGGAATCGAGAACGCGGGCGATGCTTCGCACCCCGCCGCCTGTGGAAAACGGTACGCGCTTGCCCTGAAGAATTCGGGTGTGCCATCGGCACCTTCTGACCGTTTTCCAAACGCACGCATCGCCCTCCTCGCACCTCACGTCGATTCCGCACAGAAGATTCAGATATCCTTTGCTCATTCCGACATGAGTAGCATGCTCAGAAAGATCGAGACCTACTTGCCCGGTTCGTGAGGTTTACCTTGCCAAGATTGGGCTTAAGATGATGCTGACACAAACGCGGACACTCCCCTAAAAAATAGATGCAACCACCCCTTGGATAGTCGCTTGCAAGAGAAGTGCTCAATCTCTATATTGAATCCCGTTCTTGCTTGATGAACTAACCTTCCCGACTTCCTAACAACACAGGAACGATATGCCTCTCCTAATCGCCGCAGTCGGACTGGTCGTGTTGTTGTTCTTGATCATGGCTGTGCGAATAAATGCGTTCATCGCGTTTATCATCGTCTCGATAGCGATTGGAATTGCTCAGGGGATGGTGTTGGGGAAAATAGTCTCTTCGATTGAAGCTGGGCTTGGCGAGACCATGGGGTTCTTGGTGTTGATTCTGGGTTTCGGTGCAATGCTGGGAAAACTTGTTGCAGAAAGTGGAGCCGCACAAAGAATTACTTCCAACCTTGTTCATCTTTTCGGATTGAAAAGAATCCAGTGGGCAGTCATGTTGACCGGATTCATCATCGGTATTCCGATGTTCTATGCGGTAGGGTTTGTGATCCTTGTGCCGATAATCTTCACCATAGCCGCCGCTACAGAATTGCCCTTGTTGTTTGTGGCGGTGCCGATGATCGCCTCGCTTTCGGTAACGCATGGCTTTCTGCCTCCTCATCCTTCTCCAACTGCTATTGCGGTGATGTTCGGCGCCGACATGGGAAAGACGTTACTGCTCGGTGTCATCATCGCGATACCGGCGATCATCTTAGCCGGACCTGTTCTTTCCAGGTTTCTCAAGAGAATTGATGCGAAGCCGTTCAAAGAGTTTTATGACCCAAAGGTATTCAAGGAAGAAGAGATGCCCGCAATGTGGGTCAGCATCTTCACTGCTTTGCTGCCTGTAATTCTCATCGGTGGGGCGTCGCTTCTGAACTTGTTCGTCACCGACGGCAAGCTGAAACAGATCATCAGCTTTGTCGGCGATCCGGTGGTGGCGATGTTGGCATCAGCGCTAGTCGCTGTTTACACGTTAGGATTGGCTCGAGGGAAGACGATGAATGAGGTCATGGATCTGGTTTCGAAATCGGTCTCGAGCATAACGATGATTCTTCTGATCATTGGCGGTGCCGGGGCTTTCAAACAAGTGATGGTTGACAGCGGCGTGAGCGCCTATATTGGCCAGTTAATGAAGGATTCACCTGTGTCTCCTCTAGTCCTCGCATGGTTGATTGCCACATTCCTTCGCGTTTGTGTCGGCTCAGCAACTGTTGCCGCGTTCACGACCGCGGGGATTGTGTTGCCTCTCGTCTCCAGCACATCTGTTCACCCGGAACTAATGGTTCTCTCGATAGGCGCCGGCAGTTTGATGTTGTCCCAGATAAACGACGTAGGCTTCTGGATGTTCAAAGAGTATTTCAGCCTGAGTATAAAAGACACGCTTATGAGCTGGACGGTGATGGAAACAATTGTCGGCGTGACCGGGCTGATCGGCGTGTTGGTACTGAACTCTCTTCTGTAAGGTGGGACAACGATGTTGCGCTCGCTCTTCTCATTGCTCTCTCTCATCTCCTAAAACGCCCCGTCCTTGTTCGGCGAATCTGTCGGCAGCGGTTGGCCGCAATCCCACATTTCCACGATCTTGTTGCCGTGGAAGCGGAACAGGTGCACGACCGCCATGCCTTTCTCCCCTTGGCGCGGGACGATGTGTGAGTGAACAGCTACCAGGTCGCCGTCGACGAGGACATGTTTGACAATCAGCCGCTTGTTCGGAAACTGGCCGTGGTTCTCGATCATCGCCTTTTGCAGCGCTGGAAAACCTGCAGGGAAGAACGGGTTGTGATGCTTACCCTGCATGTCCACGTGCTGCTGGTAAGCTTCATCGATGCGGCCTGCCACGACGAGCTGCAAGAATTGCACGGCGGCTTGCTTGCGGTCGCCCATTGTGTTTTCGATCTGCAAGTCATTACCATTTGCCATGGTGATCATTCACCTCACGATTTTTGGCGCTTCTCAGGCGTCAACGATGACCTTGAACCCTCCGTAGGCCATGCGCTTCGGGTCGAAGGGCATCGCCTTCGGGTCCATCATCGACGCGGTGCGCGGGTCTTTCATGACCTTTGCAATGACGCGGTCGCGATGTGCCCGAGACTTGTACACGATCCACGAGAACACCACCGTCTCACTTCGCTTGAGCTTCGTCAACCGCGGGAACGGGAGCGCCCACTTGATGTTGAGGTCGTCCCCGGCACATTCCCGGTACTCAAGGGCGCCATGCTCGCGCCAGATCTTGCCTGCTTTCTGGGCGATGCGGCGGTAGGCCCGAAGGTTCTTCTTCGGGACGGGCAAAACAAATCCATCAACGTATCTCATGCAAACTCTCCTCTGTTTGAAGGTTCGACATCATTGATTGGATCATCTCTCATTTCGATTATGACTTCATCGCTGAACGCCGGCGCTCGCTTTCCGCCACGAATGCCGATAAGTCCGCGGCCGGTCGTATCTCGAAAGGTCCTCCGCGCACACCCGGATGTCTGGACATTATCTGAATGGCCTCGTTCAGATCCTTTGCCTCGAGTATCAGGATCCCTCCCAGTTGCTCCTTTGTTTCCGCGTAGGGGCCATCGGTGATGGAGACCTTTCCGCTCTGGAAACGCAGAGTGGTGGCGTTGCGGGGACTTTGGAGCGCTTCCCCTCCAGCGAAGTTACCGTTCTTCCGAAGAACGTCATCGTAGTCGAAGCACTCATCCATGAAGGCGTTCCTCTCACTTTCGGACATGGTCTCCCACTTTTTTTCTTCCATGTATCCAAGGCATATGTATTTCATTTTTTCCTCCTACAAGAAAATATTTCCCTGTTCATGTTGGATTAGTCATGTTGAGCGCAGTCCCGACGTCCTGAGCGATCCGCCTCAAGCGGAGAGTCCAAGGATCAGTCGGGACGCAGTCGAAACATATTGGGCAAGGAGTATGCTTCGACTTCGTTCCGCTCAAAAGGCGAGTGGAACTTCGCTCAGCATGACGATGATGACCCTGGAACCATCGAGAGCAACTTCACGATTTGTTCTGCTTCTCGAGCTGCCTCTGGACCGTCGGGTTGTCCGCGGCCTTCTGCACGTCGGGAGGGAAGTCTGACATGTCGAACACCTGGCGAATTTCGATCACGTCGCCGTCCGAAGCGGGGCACCGCTTGGCCCATGCGACCGCCTCTTCCCTCGACTTCACATTGATCATCCAGTAGCCGCCGATCACTTCTTTCGCCTCCGTGAAGGGACCGTCGGTTACGCGTGACTTTCCCCCGGCAAAACTGACGCGAGACCCCTTCGAGCTTGGGTGCAGCCCGTCGAGTGCAATGAGTGCCCCAGCTTTGGTCAGTTCTTCGTTGAACTTCATCATCTTCTCGACTGCCTCGGCGGGTGGGGTGAATCCTTCCTCCGCCCTCTGTCCCGGTGGGGCGTCGGGCTGGTAGACCCGCGGGATCATCATCATCATGAATCGCATTGCAAAATCTCCTTATTAGTTGATATGTTAGAAACGGTTCTGAGCGGACTTTCAGTTCCGGCTCTGAGGTTTACACTAAGTAGTCGTTTGGAGGGGTAGAAAATCGACAAGGTTAGTGGATAGCACTTCAATTTGCCGAGCCGCTCTTTGCCATCTATGCAGACGGGATGGGTGTAGTGGCATGTGCTGAAAGGTACAGTTTGGGCGAAGCTCGATCCAAGAAAGTGCTTGACTTTTGCATCCTCGTGTAGTATATTGATCCCATGTTGGGAGCAATCAATGGAATTCCATTTTGGGAACAATTAGTGAGGCCAATGCCATATGACCGTCGTTGGTCTCGAAAAGCTTATTGACTTTTCTCGTTCTCACACTGATGCCAGCCAGCAGATTTCTGCTTGGTTACTCGAGGCAGAAGAAGCGCAATGGGAGACACCGTTGGACATCAAGGCTCGGTTTCCCAGTGCCAGCTTCTTGGCTGGCAATCGTGTCATCTTTAACATCAAAGGAAAGAAATATAGATTGGACGCAAGAGTGAGCTACAAAACCAAAATCGTTCTCATAAAGCGTATAGGTACTCACGCCGAGTACTCTAAGTGGGACTTCTAGGAGAAAGGCATATGATCCAAGTAATCAAAACCGACACAGAGTATCAGAATGCGCTTCGCACGATCGAGAGCCTTATGGATCGTGATCCAGAACCCGGCACAGCTGAGGCAAACCAACTCGAGGTACTCACAGTCCTTGTGAAGGACTATGAAGCAAAAAAGTTCAGGGTTCCCTTGCCTGATCCTATTGAGGCGATCCAATTTCGGATGGAACAACAAGGCCTGACTCAACGAGACCTTGTCCCATACTTTGGAAGTCGAAGTAAAGTTTCTGAAGTCCTCTCCGGCAAGAGACCCTTGACACTCAGTATGATCCGAGCGCTTCACACCGGATTGGGAATTCCCGCGAAGGCCTTGCTACAGGAGCCCGAAGTCAACGACCTTAACGACCCCGACATCGAATGGTCTCGTTTTCCCATTAGAGACATGGTTGACCGCGGCTGGATTTCGGAAAAAGCACTGAACATGAAGGACGAAGCCCAAAGCGCATTACGTTCTTTTTTTGCAGCTCTCAAAGGTGAGAATGCTGTGTTAGCTCTCTACCGGAAAACAAACCACTTGCGTTCTGCTCGTTCAATGGACGTGTATGCTCTTGCTGCCTGGACGGCATTTGTTATGAACAAAGCAGAGCAAGAGCCGCCCAAGAAGAGGTATGAAACTGGCTCAGTAACGCTAGAGTCTATGAGAACTGTTGCGAGACTCAGTTGGTCAGAAAACGGTCCGTTGCTGGCAAAGGAGTATTTGAATAATCACGGGATTCCCTTGGTGATTGAGCCTCAATTACCTCACACTTACCTTGATGGGGCGGCGATTCTCATTCGGGCTGATCGACCAATGATCGGACTCACTCTACGGTATGACCGGATAGACAGTTTTTGGTTCTGCCTGATGCATGAGTTAGCACACTTGAGCCTTCATATGACGGAAGGCGTTACACAGTTCTATGATGACCTTGATATTGATCCGAATGAGGATGGTCGTGAAAGAGAGGCAGACAGCTTTGCTGGTGAGGCGCTGATCCCCATGGATGTCTGGAGGAAAAGCCCAGCAAGCAGACTCCGATCCCCCGAAGCCGCTGAACACCTTGCCAAACAATTGGGGATCCATCCAGCAATTGTTGCGGGCCGTATGCGAAAGGAATTCAAAGCATACCGGTTATTGAACCATCTGGTTGGTCATCACCAAGTTAGGAAGCTTTTTGATGACGTCAAGTGGGAGAAATAACAAGGTGTTTGATCAAAGACAATATGTCCCTGTTCTACGTTGGAAGAGAGCAGAGCGCATAGCTCTCAGAATGTTGGATCCGAATGTCCGGGCTGCCATCACACCTTTAGTCGAAATAATGCAGAAGGATTTTGATCCTGATGAACAAGGAAAACTAAGGAACGTCGATGCTGTTCTTGTAACCAAGGCAAAGGAACTGTCAAAAGACTGGGGTCCAGCACCTGTCTTTGTCGACGTTGGACTGTTGTCGAGCGATGTTCGAACCAACAGGGGTCAGCATCCGCTACGACTATTGGCAGAAAACGCTCGCACCCACGGAGTTTGGATTATTCCGGTAACGGGATTGACGAGGAGCAGTCAGTTTCAAAGGGATGTTTCGTCCATTGCATCGAATAATGGCCACGGCATTTGTATTCGAGTAGGTCGAGCGCACATTGAAGATGCTGGTTTCGGTTCTCGTTTGTTGGATTTGGTCAGGGAGTTGCATATTCGTATTGAAGAGGTAGATTTGATTCTGGATTACCAAATCACTGATAGTCTATGCAGATCTCTCCTTGGCATTTGTGAAAGACTACCTGAGATAGCTCGATGGCGGACGTTCACCTTCATAAGTGGGGCATTCTCAAGGGACCTTCAGGATTTTGAGAAGAACCTTCAACATCTCCATCCAAGGCATGACTGGCTGAGTTGGTCAGAACAAGCATTTGGCAGTCAGGCATTACCTAGGGTCCCTAGTTTTGGAGATTACACTATTCAGTATCCAATCTTTCAGGAACCGCCTGAGTTCTCGAATCCCAGTGCAAGCATTCGGTACGCCAGCGATGCTTACTGGGTAATTATGCGAGGGGAGGGGATTAACAACGACGATGGGCCCGGGCGTTCCCAGTGGCCGGCAAACGCCCAGTTGCTATGCGAGCGGTCCGAATATGCTGGCCGGAAATTCAGTTATGGTGATAACTATATCTACGAAATGGGATCGCAGACGGAAAGAACGGGGAGTCCCGAGACTTGGTTGCGGGCTGGAATCAATCATCATTTGACCTATGTGGTGCATCAACTCTCCATGTCGTTCGGGTCCTCAACTGTTTCCGCACCAATTCCTGCAATTGGGCGACGCTGATAGTCTGGACAAGTTTCTGGTAAATGACTCCTCGAGGCCTAGAACGTACCTGTTCAGCAGCACCAAACTCCTGCAACAAATTGAGAGCTTCCTCTCGCCAAAGAAGCTCTGCAACTGAGATAGGATCAACCGCCGGATTATTCCTCGGACCCCTTGCTTCGGATAGTTGAACTCCACCATTCTCTTTCTCTTCGGCGAGTTTCACCCCCCACCACTCAGGAATAATCTGAAGTGCCTCATAAGCATGTCTGTAGCCAACAACGAGTGTAACTCGATCAAAGACTGAACTAAAAGCGTGTACCTGGTGGGGAAGGCGATCCAGTGTATCTTTATCACTTTTCAATTCAAAACCGTGCATCCTCCCATTGATCACTGCGACATCAACTCTCGTTGATCCGTGCCCAATCCCGAACTCTTCTAGAATGAGAGTATTTGGATCCCTAGAGAACCTCGCAGATAGTCTCCGAAGTAGAGCGGTTCGGACCTGGCGATCATTCATTTTTGTATCTGGAAGTTGGAGTAAATTCGTTTGCGCATCAAGTTATGGTATTTAGAGTTGTTAGTCAAGTGTCAGAAGAGTACGCAATCTGGCTGCGCCTCCCGTTTAATTCCTGGGTAGGGGACAATGGTGCATTGTCGGTCTCTTGCCCGTCCATCTCACCGTGTCGATCCGACCAGACTAAACGAACCTCGGTCTGTGGGACACGCTGGTTCAGTCTTCCAATTCACCCAGCCTTCGCTCAGGAATCTTTTGCTCCGCCTCTTGCCGCACAAGACTGAAGGGCTTGCTCGGAGTAGGCTTTGCCTTCCATCTCTTTCCTGGGTCGCCCCCACAAATCCGCCCGGTGCCGAGCGCGCCAAGTGGTAGTCGGCCAGATCGCTACGAGCGAGGATGGCGTCGATGTATTTCATACGGGCTGGAGTAAACGTCACTTCTTCTCTGTCCCAGTTTTCTCAACTGGATAACTGTCATCGCGGACGTTCCAGTCTTCAAAAGAACCGTCGTACACCATTGCAGTATACCCGAGCAATCTTGCCGCGGTATAGGCAACCGTTGCCTGTTGTCCAACATGACAGTATGTAACAACTGTGTCCCCCTTAGTGACGCCTGCGTTGTCGAACAATTTCTGCAATTCGGATTGTGGCAAGATGCGGTTCGTGCTGTCCATGATGCTCGTGAACGGAATGTTTTTCGCTCCTTTGATATGTCCTGTGCGTGCGATCCCTCCTCCGTTGCCATCATAAAAATTTTTCGCACGGGCATCGACGATCTTCACGTGCGGGGAAGCAAGATGGTCCTTTACCCAGTCGGCGTCCGTAATGACTTCCGGATGGGGATTGATCGTCACGGAAGTGCGTGTGACGACAGGCGTTTCTTTTGAGACAGGCCTTCCTTCTGTTTTCCACGTTTCAAGTCCCCCGTCAAGAACGGAGACCCGGTCGCCGAACCCGAGATATGAAAAGGCGAGAAGCATCCTCGTAGTTATCGTGACAAAGTTTCGTCCAAAGACAATGACGATCTTTGAATTACTGGAGATACCGAGATCTTCAAGAACTTTTTGTGCATCGTTGAGAGCGGGCATCTCTGTGGAGAGGTCCGGTGTGGACGGGGCGAGCCAGTTCAACCAAAGGAACCTGGCGCCGGGAAGATGTTCAGCATTGTATTCTCCTCTGCTGAAGGATGTCTGCACAACGACAAGATCGCTGTCTTTTAAGTGGTCGGCGAGCCACTGGGCGGAGACGAAGTAGGGAATGGCGCGCTCGGCAGCGTTAAGCGTCAATGAAGATAGCACGATAGCAGCAGCGATGAAGATTACCCCTTTCATAATCCTCCTTGATGGTTGGTAGACTGCACAAGACTTACGTGTGAGAGTCAAAACGTACAAGTTCAAAGTCTGCCCTGGTCTCAGCCCAATTCGCCCAGCCGTCGCTCGAGAAACCGCCGCTCCGGCTCCTGCCGTGTGAGGCTAAGGGCCCGTTCGTAGGAGGTCTTGGCTTCCTCCTTCTTCCCAACCCGCTACGCCCATGTCAGTGGCAGTCCATGTGAGCAGCTTGCCAGGCCCGATAATTGCCTACATCACTTCAGCAGATAATCCTTCACAAGAAAGACTGAATCATAAAGCAGGAAGTCCAAGAGTCAAAGGCTAAGGCTTCTTGTGCCAGGACGCGACATCCTCAGGACCAAACTTTGTGAGCTTGATTGCCTTAGCTTTGCCGCGCAAAAATGACGGGACGGACATAAGAGCGTGGCTGTGGTTTTCAGCCTCGATGATTGTCCACCCTGTGTGATCTCCGTCCATGCATCCCCAGTCGAAATGCGTTATGTGTCCCATAGCGACGACTTGCTCGATCGCCTTCACACATTCCTCAGGGACGTGAGGCGAGACTACGAGGTACCTATCCATTTCACCCTCCTGTGTTTGGTTGATTTGATGCTAGCGAGAAGAACTCTTGATTGAGTCATTGAATCATTGAGGGATTGATTCATTGAGTCATTGAGCGATTGATCCATTCAGGCATTGGCTTGCCATCGGGTTCCTGAGGTCCGTGCCGTGCGCTGCGAGGCGGCGAAAATCGCCAGCAATTCATTCGCCTCAATCAAGAGGCTCTCCATCTTGTCCGCCTTAACGATGCCGGTCTCTACGAGCAACTCCAGCCAGAAGACCGTCTCGTCCGCTTCCTCAACTACGATCCCGATCTTTGATATGAACTCGGCCTTTGACCGAGCCCGACAAACCGCGCGATAGTTTGCGGCCATCGAGGTTCCTGAGCGGAGCACTTGTCTCCCAATCACTCGGGCTTCTTCCGTCCTCGGCAATGCACGATACAACTTCACCACACGAATTGCGAAGTCCTTCGTCCTCTGCTTTAGCTCTTCAGCCTTCGTCAACATGCAAAGGCCTCTGGAATTCCCAATGTGACAATGATCAAATGGCTCAATGTCTCAATCTTGTTCATTTCTTCGGCACAACCGGCAACACCACAAAAGACGGATGCTCTTTGTCGTGATAGACCTTCTGCTCTGCCTTCTGCATCTTCGTCGTTGTGCCCAGTTCTTCACCGGTGTTGAGGTTCCGATCGTACTTCGGGAAGGCACTCGAGGAGATCTCGAGTCTGATCCTGTGTCCTTTCTTGAAGGTCTGACAGGTATTCCAGCAATTGATGTTGTACGCATAGACTTGACCTGGTTCGATCAGGGAAGGCTTGTCTAGCCCATCGCGGAAGCGCGCTCGAACCATCCCATCGATCAGTCGCTGTGCCATGCTGTCGGGCCAAACATCGATGAGCTTTGCCATGAAATCTGTGTCGCGACCGGAGGAGGAGGCATACAACTGCACGCGGATAGGTCCGCACACTTCGGTGTCTTCAGTGAGCAGCTCCGTCGTGTAGACCAAAACGTCGTCTCTTCGTTCGACAGGCCGGTAGTCATCCGGTCCGCCGATCTGAGCGAACGAAGGCTCAGTAATGAAGGGGGTGGGCTTTGCTGGATCGTATGTGTAGCTGTCAGTTGGCTCGTTGGACGGTTCAGCGGTACTGAGCACGCCGTCACCGTTCAAGCTGTTTGCCCGGCCACTACTATGCAAGTAATACTTTGTCCACTTGGTCCGGGCCATTGGCCACTCGCTTTCATCCATCCATGTGTTATCTCCCATGACGAACATCCTCACCGGCTGTTCTTTCATGATACCGTTGTCGATGCCTTTGAGCCAGTAGTCGAACCAGCGGAGCTCGTACCCATTCAAATCAATCACAGCAGTTGACCCAAAGTCGACTTGGCCAAGCTTTGAGGTCGAGTTCACATTGTGCGGCCACGGTCCCATCAGCAACTTCTGATTGTGGCGGATCTCCTCGGTTGGTCCTTTCGTCGTCATTCCGACATAATTCATCGGAGTCCCGACTTGCTCGTCATCGTACCAGCCGGAGATATCAAGGACAGGGACTTGCACTTTGTCATACTTGTCTTGATATCGATCTGAATCCCACCATTTGTCTGACGGGGGATGATTGAACATCTCTTTCCAATATGGGTTTGGCCTTCCCGCAACTTCGTCCATCGTGTTCAGCGGCAGATGCCACTGGATCTTTGCCCAATCCACCGCTTCCATGTTCTGATTGAGGTGACCAGCGGTGAAATGATACCAACTAATGTCCATCGGAAGCGGTGCACCTGTTGGCCATTCGACGTAAGGATCGGAGGGACTGACGAGGGCGATCATCGTTGTGAGATGTGGTGGCTGCTGGACTGCAGTGAGCCATTGGATACGTCCAAGATACGAACCGCCGATTGTTCCAACTTTGCCGGTCGACCATGGCTGTTGAGCACACCACTCGATTGCATCGTAGCCGTCAATGCCATCGTTTTGGTACGGGATGAACTTCCCGTCAGAATCGCCTCGGCCGCGGACATCCATAGCAACGTAGACGTACCCGCGGGGAGCGAAGTACCGACCTTGGTTTAATGCCCCAGTTCCATTTTTGTTGTACGGAGTTCTGGAGAGAATCACGGGGAACTGTCCGACGGTATCGGGTCGGTACACGTCAGCCGATAGCTCGACGCCATCGCGCGTCTTCACCCGGACGTTGAAGTCAATCTTGACAGTGTAGGTCTGTTGAGAGGGCGAGGTGCTGGTTGGGGCTTGAGCCCATGCAGGTCCCGAGATGAGAAGCAGTGATGCGATGAGGAAAGCTGAGAGGTTTCTTGGAGACATGGAGTACTCCTTTGTGAACATTGATGAATTGGATCATCGACTCATTGAGTGGGCGCAGATTTTTCCTTGTTGGCGGATTTGTGATTGCTTCATTTGTTCATTGATTCAATGAATCAATCGCTCAATACATCAATTGCGGGGTTTTAGGGCCGGCTGCAACCCAATGTCAAGCGTCGTCCATCCCTCCGGTCTCACTTCGACATCCTTCATCACTCTCGTCTCATATCCCTCCTTTGATAGGACGAGATAGTACTTCCCCGGAGCCAGCAAGCGCCAGTATCTCCCGAATGTTGGGTTGGTCGTCCGACGGTTCACGTCTTCAGTTTCGATTGTGGGGAGCCAAACGGTTGCTTGGAGGGGCTTGTGCGTCTTCGCGTCGGTGATGTGGCCAGTCAGTCCGGGTCCCGTTCCACGGTTCAAGACGTACCACGCACCGTCGAGGTTGGCCCTCATGATTCCGGTGCAATCACTATCGGCGAAGATGGCGGTGCCATTTCCCGTCTCGACGATGAAATCGAAGGTTCCATATCTCCCATAGAGCCATGGGTAACTCTGCCCGACCGTTCCGGCGCCGTACTCAGCTTTGTAACATGTATCGCCTTTCATTGTCTTGATGCTTGAGGCGAGTCCGTTGGCAATCTCAGTCAGAAGCTTGTCGTCAGGAGCCTTTCGTCCGCGCCAATCCCATGGGAAATAGATCACCTCATCTGCGCTGTGGTAGGAGATGGAGAGCAAGAACTTTTCTGCATTTGCGAGGGAGCGCATCGCTCGGTTCTCCGACTCAGAGAAGGGGAAGGGACCTCGATATCTCTCGCTCATCGGCTCGTCGCTTCCACCGTGTGCCCAGTTGAAATCGTAGTTGCGGTTAATGTCGACCCCTTCGGGATATTCATAGAGCGCACCGTTGCCGTTCGTGTCGCGAGTGTTCTTCCTCCAGCGAGGATCGATGCTGTGCGTGACGACGTGATGGCCGTCAACGTTGACGACAGGGACAATGAAGATCTCGTATGTGTTCACCCAGTTCGTGACCCTGGAATCTATGTTGTATTTCTCGACGAGGTCATGAATGATCGCCATGCAAATCTCGGCGCCCATGACTTCGTCGGCGTGATGACAGCCATCGAACATGATCCGGGGTTTGTCCTGTTCTTGTTCAACGTCATTGGAGATCTTCACCGCATAGATGTCTCGCTTTTCTTGGCTGGTTTTCCCGATAAGAATCTTCTTGATAATCTTGGGATACTTTTTCGTTAGCGCGTCCACTTCTTCCACGATCCGCTCATACGTGTGATAGAGTGCGGGCATCTTCATCGACTCTCCGTAGATCGCGCGCTTGTACAGATTGAGCTGGTTCGAGTCTTCCATCACAAGTGTGAACTGGAACCCCCGCTCCTTCAGCACGTCGGCTTCTGCTTTTGTGGCGAGGAGCATCACCGTTCCCCGTACATACGAGACGACGGCATCACGCCGGTACTCATCAAACATCAGCAGTCCTTTGTTGATCTGCTCTGGGGGTATGTTGTCAAGTTGAAGAAGAAGCGTGCGCTTCGGTAGTTGCTGAGCAACGAGAAGAAACGACAGGTTGCATAGAATGAAAAGGTATAGTACGCTGGTCTGTCTAATCATAGTCTTTATCACGATTAAGGGTGTTGTTAGGAGAGTGCACATTTTATCGGCTATTGAAAATCTTATCGCGAATCCACTCAATCGACGGCCTAACTGTCTGAAGCAGGTATGGCGTTCGGTCGTTCGTACCCCAGTTATACGGATAGCGCGCGCTCGGATGCGTGAAAGAGGCAACGAACGTCTGGATCGACCCGAGTTTCGCGGCGTGCACTTCAGACGCCTGATGTGTAATCGAGTCGAATGTGCTACGGACCCATGGCCAAATCCTCTTCCCTTGAACAACGATCACGGACGGCTCGAGAATTTGTAGCGCCCCCCGAAAATGATGCTGACAGTTCTTCATCATCGTCGGCGTTGCCAAGCCTCGTGTCTTTCCATCGTTACCGACGGCTGAACACAGCAAGTAGTTGACGAGAGCAAAAGCGTCGAAGAGGTGAACGCATCCCCCGTCGATCTTCATGAATTCTGATTTGTGGTCGGTGCCGAGCGGAACGTTGAAGAGTAGACGAAGTACGTTCGAGGTGCCGCGCATGTGAGGATTCCGGGCTTCGAAGTTGCCTTCTGCCTTGAACCTACATTCAAGGCCTGAACTCATGATCATGTTGTACCGAGCTTGGGAGTTGACTGGAGCAGGCGCATGTCCGTACTCCTGCCCGACGATGACTATTCGAAGAGGCAACCCATCAAACAGAAGGTCGTAGAACCGGCCCACATGGTGCAGTTGACCCTCGTAGAATCTCGCAGCATGCGACGATTTGCATTCCTGATAGTGCGTACAGATGAATTCAGTGGCAAGAACGTTGGCGGTAAGATATTGGTCAAGCGCCCGTCGCCTCTCTTCGCTCTTCTGCTGATCGAGCCTGAGCGTCATCGGAGCCGTCTCCGTGCGGATAAGGGACCCGCCCCACCGGTGATCTTCCATCTTTGATCACAAGAGATAATATCAAAATCACTCAATGGAATCAAGCTGATAACCTCGAAGACCTGTCGACTACTTTTTATTTGATGAACCAGAAATCCAGTTTGCCATCATCAAGGTGGATCGCACTCAACTCCGGATCAGCATCCTGCAGCATGTATTCCCTCTGGTACAGCCGGCCGGGACCTTCTTCGCCGTAAAACACTGGGACTTCCTTCTTGTCGAATTCTGAATACCCCGTCGGATAGTCGTTGCCGAGAGGCTCTATCTTTACCACCGTATCACCCTTGTAAGTGACGCGGTATCGATATTGACGAAACCCCGGATTGCCGATGGCGACCTCTTCCGTCACGATCGGGAGAGGATATGTGATCCGTATCGAGTCGCCTGGATTTCTTTCCCCGAGTTCAACATAGCCTGCTGATACCTGAACGGCAGTTCCTCCTGCTTCCGACTCAACTTTTAGATCTCCCGCTTGAACAAAATCAGGGATGCGTACTCTCACCCTGCACGACTTGAGTGGCTTGACAGTGAGCAGACCTCTGTACGGTTGGTAACAACGTATTTCTGCTTGAGGAAGGAGTTTGTCGATGTGGAGGTTGACCGAGAGGACTCCATTTTCGAACCGAGAAGCATTTTTCCAGACTTCAAAGAAGGCGTGTGTGCCCGACCCGCCGCAGCAGTTCTGGAAGGCCCGCGTCTTGTCTCTCAATTCTGGGCCACCCCAATGTGCGTTGAGGGTTTCCCTAGCAGCGAGGAAATGAGTCGGCGAGCTCCAACCGGCATATCCTCCGACCATCCTTTCACCAATTTCTCGCCACGTGAATTGCTCTGTGTCTTCTCGTGCCGGATCCGAGACGAGCCACGAGCCATCGCTGAGCTGGCTTTCGACTAACTGATTGCGTGCGATCCGTTCGGCATCTCCCCAGTACTCGGGGTGACCGTGGTTCGCCAACGTCACTGCCAGTCCGATGTAATCCATAAGGGCACAAGTCTCGCACGCAACGATGTCGCCTTTTCGGTCGATCAGCTCGGGGAGGAAGCCAAAGCTCGTCGCCTTCGACTTGACGAATGAGTAGACTGCTGCCACACGATCAAGGAGTCCCTGGTTCCCCGAATGAAGCGCGTAGTCAGCCGCGCCGACCAAAGTCCGAAGAGAACCATGAACGTGAGCACCCTGGCGAAGGGTGTTTTCCGGTGTGGGAAGAGGACGGTGGACGAAGACCTCTTCGACCAATCTACCTGCGAGGCGATATGCAGGCTCATAGTCGGCATGGCGAGCACAAGCCATGAGGCTCTTGATAAGAAAACCGTCGAGAAAGCGAGCGCCCTGCCGATCGTTCTGCTTTGTCTTCTCCTCGATTCCATCAACCATCTTCCGACACACGGCAAGGAGTTGGCTGTCCCCACTGTCTGCATATGCAGTGACGAGAGCATAGAGCGTGAGGGCTTGGTCGCCAGGATCGGAGACATGGTCGGAGTAACTCGTCTTCGGTCGGAAGAGAAGGCCTGTTTGGGGATCAATGCAGGAGAGTATTCTCTCCAGCCAGATCTTCTCTGTCCGTGCTTCTTGGCCTGTCATGTGTCTCGCCATGATCGCAGCCTGTAGTTGTCTCGACTGCACGTCCCCAAAGTCAGGCCAATCATGTGCGGCTTCGGATGGATTGGTCCAGAACACATTGAAGTATGGCTGGCCCTGCTCGTCTACCATGCGCGTGAGGTAGTTGAGGCTTCTTTTCGCGTAGTTCTCCAGGGCGAAGGTTTGAGGATTGAGATTACCCATAGTTACTCCATTCACTGAACTTTCTGGTATCTCTTTGCCGAACACATCATCGGGCCACAGCTTTGAAGTCAGAATGCCAACTCCGGAGAGAGCTGCTGTCTTTAGAAAGTCACGTCGCTTGAATGCTTCCATGTCCCTCTTCCTTCGAAAATTCTCACTTCTCGAGGTTTGAAACTCAATTCCACTTTAAACCTCTCATCCTGCCTCTCCACATTCATTTGATCGCTACGCGGAAATACTCTCAGCGGTTCGAATGGACTCTTGACGGTGAGAACTCCGGGCTCTCCAGTGTGGTTTTTGATTGCGAAGAACGATGTCTCTTTTCCCAGGTACCTCACAACTTCATGTTCCAACAAGCCGTCCACTTGTACGCACGTGTGCTTCACATGATCGAACACGATGCCGCAAATCCGTTGAAGGTCTTTACGTGCGAGTCTGCACAGAGGGACCGATGAGTAGACCAGGATGCCGGTTGCCGGACTTCCCCGGGCATAGATGATCGCCTTCCCGTTCCAGGTGAGGAGAGGCTGCCAGTTGGAAGTCGGAATGGAAGGCTGCGCGTAGAGATACTCGGCGTCTCGCGGAGTCTCAATCTCAGATGGTTCGATTGGGAATGGACGCTGAAGCCGTTCAGTCAACGACCTGAGCAAGAAGGTATGCTGATCTCCAATCTCGCCGCCCAGGAGGATTATCTTTCCCTTGCCAAACCAGTGTGCTGCAGCGTCGGCGAACTCACGACTGAGCGGCTGCACGCCGTCGATGATCAAGAGAGGTACTTTGCGGCCATCCGTCTCCAGAATCTCAGGATACTCATCGTAGGCGAACATGAACGGGATGTCGGACGATTGCAGGTGGAAGGCAATGGAGTACAGACTCCCCCACGCTGAAGGACGAGTTTGATCCTCGTCGATGTATCGGAGGTAGTCACCTTGCTTTGCATAGAGCACCAGCGCATCGGGGGCCACGTTTGCCTCGCGGTAGGGCAGGGGCAAGTCGAAGTAGGTGTCGATTGTGGATCGGACAAGTTGTTTGATTCTGCTGAACTTCTCCGTGGGGTCTTCAAATCGGTTGTGGAGATACATGCTTTGATTTCGAAAGTTGCCGTAATCCCACATGAAGAAATCCATCTGGTGCATCAACACTGTACAGTTCAGGAAGTCCTCGATACGTTCGAGGGCGAGTCCTTGTCCACATCCGAGGTAGACGGCATGGCGTTCGGACCAGCTTCGCATGCTCTTGCTCTCGACGCACCCGATTCCGTCGAGTTCAGCCGGCAGCACATGCATCTGGAGGAACCGATCCATGTACTCCGAGACGTTGTACCCGTAATGTGCGTGGTAGGTCGTCGAGAGTTGGCTGACTTCTGTTCGACTGTACTTTCCGTAGTTCTGGCAGATGAGAGCGCTTGAGTGACAGAGGGGGCTCGCGGTGAGGTGGTTCGACATCCCTTGTTGCCGCGCATAGTCTCCAATCGCCTTGACTCCCCGGAGATTCCTGTCTTCCATGAATCTCCGGTACGCGAGTGTTGGAGGATGAGGCGGGGGCTGACGAGCTTGTTTGGCCCACGCATTCACTAGCGATTCACCGTAGCCGTTGTCTGGGATCGGATAATGATCCGGCTCGGCAAAGTCGATGATCTTTACCCCAAGTTCATGTAATGCGTTGATGGATGCCTTGCAGAATTCTATGAATTCATCGCTTCCGTAGTCTACATTGAGATGGCCATTCTCTTCGTCCCAACCAACAAAGGGCGTCTTTCCTTCAAAGTTCCTCTGCGTTATGTGAGGATGCTTCTTGGTCAGATCATTGTGATACGTATCTGCAAAGGGGAAGGCGTGGATGAACATCAGCCCCGCCTCCCGACACTTTCGGATCAGCTCTGTATACCTCTCGCTCCTGATATCCTCGACAGCAATGGAGGCACCATCGACGCCAACACACGCCAATCCTGTCATGCCTGTGTCCTTCAAATCTGTAACAATCTCATCGGGGGGAACGTGATGAAAAAGATGCAGGCACCTTCTTGCCACCTCACGATCCTTTGACAAACAGAGGTTGCTTCGGTCGATTGAGTCGATGGTTACTTCTTTGTCCCGAAGGATCGAGTCAATCGGAAAGAGATAGAACATGATGAATTTTGGTGTGCGGTTGAACGGTGTTGTCACGATGATTCCGTGGAGAGGTTTAGCGCACGAAGGTCAGATGTGAGCGTCCATGAATTGGATGTCAAAGGAGATTTGGGGGGTTTGCCAGTGACTCATGGCTCGGGGCTCTTCGGTACCGTCTCTAATAAACAAAGAGATTCTGTCAGGCAAGCTCCCCGCGGAGCACTGTGACTGCCTGACCCTGGAGGTACACGCGATTGCCTCCAAGACGAACTCTCACAACGCCTCCCCGTGCAGAAGCTTGATAGCCTACAAGTTGGTCTTTCTTGAGTCTCTTTCCCCAAAATGGGCCAAGGCAGCAATGCGCAGATCCCGTGACCGGATCCTCACTTACTCCCGATCGAGGCGCAAAGAATCGAGAGATGAAATCGTACTCTGCCGCATCTGAGGAGGCAGTCACAATCACGCCACGGACGGGAAGCTTCTCAAGGGCTGAGAGGTTTGGTTTCAAGTTTCTCACAACGTCCTCCGAATCGAGTTCAGCAAGGTAGTCAAACCGATTTTTCCCGACGTACTTCGGCAGTGCCCCCAGGGCCTCAGCTAAACCCGGCGGGGATTCGGTGGATTCTTCGAGCGTTGCCGGGAAGTCCATCTCAATCCATTCTCCCTTTCGGTCGGCAGTCAGAAGTCCGCTGCGAGTGTGGAAGCGCGCCTGCTGGCTCGGCTTCAAATGTCCTTCTTCCCATAGAACATGTGCACTTGCCAGTGTCGCGTGACCGCAGAGATCGACTTCGACTGCTGGTGTGAACCAGCGGAGGTCGTACCCGTCAGCCTTACGGACGAGGAATGCAGTCTCGGAGAGATTCATCTCGCGTGCTACGAGCTGCATCCACGCAGCATCGCGTGGCTCTTGCAAGATACAGACGGCGGCAGGGTTCCCAGCAAAGGGTTTGTTTGTGAATGCGTCAACTTGAGTGATCCTCAGGCCCATGCACTTGTCTCCTCAACGGGTGTTGTGATGTCAGAGGGGAAACGCCCGGGACAAGCACGGTTCTGCTCTCCGGGCGAGATTTTCTTGTCGGACGTATGATTATACACAAAATAATCGTGACTTCCAATGCAGACTACGGCCTGAGACGGGAGAATGTTTTTTTCATATTGGATTGGTATATTGTCTGCATGAGGGTGCTCATCATTGAAGATGACAAAAGGATTGCTGCGGCCCTCTCAAGGGCGCTCCGCGCGGAGAGCTACGCGGTCGATGTTACAGGCGACGGAATAGTGGGCGAGGAGTTAGCGAAGACAAATGACTACGATGCTATCATCCTTGACATCTTGCTTCCGAGACAGGACGGGTGGCAAACCTGTGCCAACTTGCGCAGGGCTAAGGTCCTCACCCCAATCCTTATCCTCTCGGCGCTTGACGACGCCCCCGACAAGATCAAGGGGCTGGATCACGGTGCAGATGATTATCTGGCCAAGCCGTATCACACCGGCGAACTCCTCGCCCGGATTCGCTCATTGACCCGGCGAAGAAGCGAGGTACGAACGAGTGTGCTAGAACACTTTGGCCTCAAACTTGACCTCGCGACGCATAGAGCGTCCCGTGAGGGCAAGGAAGTCTCGCTCACTGCGAAGGAATTCGCCCTCCTGGAGTTGTTTATGATGTATCCCGGCAAGATCCTTACTCGCGAAATGATCTCTGAACACCTGTGGGATATGAACTTTGATCCCAGAAGCAACGTCATCGAGTCGTTCATCAAGTACCTGAGACAAAAAATCGACAGAGGTTTTAGCAGAGGGTTGATTCATACCATCAGAGGATCAGGCTACATGTTCTCGGACGTCGAACCGTAAACGACTTACCATGCTTACAATCAAAACTCGAGTCATTCTTTCCTACACTGTTGTGTTCGGACTGATGCTCTCTGGGTTTGCATTTGTCATTTACAAAAGTCTTCGTGACGCCGCAGTCTCGATGCTTGACAGCCGCCTTGAAAGCTACGCCCATAGGGTCGAGGCCGAAATCGAAGAAGAACACAACGACCACCGATTTCCCAACCTTCCTGATCTGCTGGAAATACAAACCGAGGGTCTCTACGGCGTCCACTTTCGTCTGCTTGATGGGGCTGGGGCTCCCGTGCTCTCCGACACTCTGCTCGGAAAGGCAGCTCCCCCGTCTGTCGAGCCGTTGCAAGGTCGGAAAACAGAAATTCAGGACGCACGGATAGGTCGCAAGCGGTATCGACAAGTTCTGATGCCGGTTGAAATACATGATCGGAATACCTACCTCCTTCAGGCAGCAGCACCGATGTCGGCGGTGGAGGAAAGCCTGGAGCATCTCCGTCTTCTCTTTCTCATCTCCATCCCTGCGGCTTTGCTGATCGCATCATTTGCTGCCTACGTCATCACTCGAGCAGCGTTCAAGCCCATCAACACAATGGTGGAGGCTGCCAGGAAGATCTCAGCAGACAACCTTGATTCACGCGTGCCACTCCCGAGTGCAAACGATGAAATTCGCCACCTTGGCGAAACGTTTAATAGCATGATCGAGCGTATCCACGCAGCGTTCGAGAACCAGCGCCAGTTCATAGCCGATGCTTCACACGAACTCCGCACGCCGCTGACAGTCATTTGCAGCGAGCTGGAATTCATCCGTGAACACACAGAGGATGACGGAGTAAAAGAAAGCATTAAGACCTCACTTACTGAAATTGACCGGCTGGCTCGGATGACGGAGCGGATGCTCACGCTAAGCAGACTGGACGGCTCGGGGCAAAAGCTCAACCTCCAGACAATCCGCCTTGATGAGGTGATTGTTGATTGTGTTCAGCTAGTGAGGACTCTGGCTGCTGAGAAAGGGATCGATCTCAAGCTTCACATCGAGGAGGCGGTAGAGATGGAAGCCGATCGGGACATGATAAAAAGTGCGATCTTGAACCTGCTGGACAATGCTTTGAGATACACTGAGTCAGGAGGCACTGTGTCGGTTTCCCTGGCCATGGTGAACTCGGATCCGACAGCCGTACGTGTGAAAGTGGAGGACACAGGTGTGGGCATCGCACAGTCTGACCTTCCTCATGTTTTTCAGAGATTTTATCGTTCGGCCGCATCCAGAGTTGAAAATTCTGGTAGCGGCCTCGGCCTTGCAATCGTGGAAGAGGTGGCGAAGGCGCACGGCGGAACTGTTTCACTTCAGAGTGAACCTTACAAAGGCACCACTGTTCTCCTCGATTTCCCGCTTACTTTGCCCCATCCCAAAAAGGCCTGATTCGCTGTAGAAGAGCTTTAGTTCTCACTTGGTTTTCATCTTGGTTTCATCTTCGGTTGTTATCTTGTTAGCTAGCTTTCACTGCACAAACATAGCACAGTTTCATAGAACCTGGCTTGAGTACGCTGAAGTCTCCCCAGAAGCTCCTCGCTATTATGCTGTCTCCTCGCAGAGTCATTCTATCTATTCTCCTTGGCATCATCCTGGGATGCATGATGATGCTCGGTGCTGTGCAAGACACCGTGGGAACAATCAGAGGATCAGTCATTGAGGAGTCCACAGGCCACCCTCTCGAGTTTGTCAATGTTGTTCTCCGGAACAAGGTCGACAGCGCCATTGTCACAGGAAGGGTGACTGGCAAAACGGGCAGGTTTGAGTTTCTGAAAGTCTCGGCAGGTGAATATTTTCTGACCTTCAGCCTCATCGGCTACAGGGAAAAGACAACATCTGTTTTTGTCATCGACGCTCAACATAAGCACCTCAACGTCGGCGAAGTCAGATTGGTCGCGACCGAAGTGCGTTTGGATGAAGTGCTAGTGACTGGAGAAAAGTCATTGTACAGTACTTCAATCGACCGGAAGGTGTACAATGTCGATCAGGATCTGATGGGCAAAGCAGTATCCGCAAGTGATCTACTGCAAAATGTTCCTTCGGTGGAGGTTGATCTCGATGGAAACGTGAGCTTGCGTGGCTCGTCGAACGTCTTGATCATGCTGAACGGCAAGACATCTCCACTCATGAATAGAAACAGTGCAACAGTCTTACAGCAAATGTCGGCAAGTTCCATCGAAAGAATCGAAGTAATCACCAATCCCTCAGCTAAGTACAAACCCGAAGGCACTGCCGGCATCATCAATATTGTTCTAAAGAAGAACACAACTCTTGGAGTAAACGGAAACATTGCAGCCAATGCGGGCAACCAAGACCGCTACAATGGGAGCATAAGGCTCAATTACAATCCGGGAGCTTTCAACATCTACGGAAGTTATGGCATCAGGAAGGATAGCCGCAACCGGATCAACACTGACAATCGGTCACAGATCGATGCTGCTTCTATGCTCACGTTCTACAACGAGAATCTGAATTCGTACGCCAGCCCGCTCTCGCATATGGTTTCGCTTGGGTTTGATTATCGTTTGGACAGGCAGAACCAGCTTGGTCTCTCGGGCAACTACTTCTACAACAGCTTCACAAGGACGGAACAGTCGAACAAACTCCTGCAGAACAGCGATCGAATTGTCATCGACCAGTACGACCGGAATCGACTCGATAACGAGTACGAAAAGGAGCACAGCCTCACGGCGTTCTTCGAGCACAGCTTCCCGAAGGAAGATCACAAATTGCGGCTTGAACTTAATATCGCACGAGCGCCTGAACAGGAGGATAATCACTACACCAACGTTTATCAGCTGCCGATCAGGCCGAACGAGTACGACAACACGCTGATCAGGAACGGAGATAACAATACTCAGTTGACGCTTGAATACTCCAATCCGCTCACCGAAGAGTCGAGTCTCGAAGCCGGGTACACCGGCGAGTTCATCCGCAGCGATTTCGATTTCTACGTTGAGTACTTCAACGCGAGCCGACAACAGTTTGTAAAAGACGTTATGAAGACAAACCGTTTTCTGTACGACGAAAACATCAATGCGTTATACGTCACGTACAAGCGGTCGTTCGGCGCCTTCGGGTTGATGGCAGGCGTACGGACAGAACACGCGTCAGTCAAGTCTAATTTGGTGACACTGGATTCGACAATCACGAACACGTACTTCAGCCTGTACCCAAGCCTCCATGTGTCGTACAAGCTCAGCAAAGCAGCTGAGCTGCAGCTGAGTTACAGCAGACGCACACGCAGACCTGAAGGCGATGAGTTGAACCCTTTTCCGGAATATCGTGATCCGTGGAATGTATCGCAAGGGAATCCCAAATTGTTACCGGAGTACGTTCATTCCGCCGAGCTTGGCTGCCAATTTCAGAATGACCAGATATCAATTCTGCCTGCTCTCTTCTACCGCTACACATACAACAGGTTTACGACGGTGACGCAACTGATCAACGACACGCTGCTCCTCACAACGCGACAGAATCTTTCAAACGATCAATCGGGTGGTTTGGAAGTCGTTGTCTCAGCGAAGTTTGGTGATGTCATCGGTGCACACTGGAGCGCAAATGTTTTCGTGAATCAGATCGATGCGTCAAATCTCGGTTACAGCAATAGGAAGTCGATCACAACTTGGAGAAGCGCCCTCACGCTGGACATGAACTTGAGCGCAACTTCGCGGCTGCAGATCAACTCGAACTACAATTCGTCGCGGTTGACGCCACAGGGGCAATACTCGCCGAGTTACGTGCTCAACACTGGATTCCTGCAAAATCTGTTTGAAGGCAAGCTTTCTTTGGCTCTGACGGTCACCGACGTCTTCAACACACTGAAGCGAGAGTATGCCTTGAACACTCTGTTGCTCAACCAGACGGTCGTCAACAAGCGTGATTCGAGAATTGTATATCTTGGCTTTACGTATCGTTTCGGTGCTCAACCGAAGAAATCAAAAGAAGAGCAATTGCGTTACGATGACAACTTATGATTGGGACTTATGTCCTGATCAGTCGCCCTTTGAAGAGTAGAACAACAGCTGAAAGGAGCTCATTATGTTACGCAATCATACCACCCTGCTAGTGAGAGTACTTGCAGGTCTCATGCTGGTCACTACTTCCATTGTCCTTGCAGGGGAGAAGAAGATCAGCAAGAAGGAACTCCCTGATTCAGTGCGAACTGCCTTTGGCAAAGCATATCCTCATGCGAAGATCCTGGGGACGAGTAAGGAGGTGGAAGAAGGAGAAACACTCTACGAGATCGAGAGCGTCGATGGAACGACGCACCGGGATTTGCTCTACAAGGCTGATGGCACCGTCGTCGAGGTTGAGGAAACTGTCGCCCTGAGTGATTTGCCGGAACACGTGAAGGCAACTATCCAAAAGGAATCTTCGGGCAAGAAGATCTCAAAGATTGAGAAACTCATCCATGGGCAGACGGTGGAGTACGAGATTCACATGGTCACTGGGAAAAAGAAGCATGAACTCTTGGTTGACTCGGAGGGGAAAGTTGTCAGGCCAGAGAACGAGAAGCAAGAAGGGAAAAATCCGGAACAGAAGTAGCACCGATAATTTGGCGGTTTATCTAACTTGCTGAGGGAAAAAATGAGGATTCTTTGCTACTGTATCTTTCTGAAGGTGGCGCTTGGAGGGTTGCAGATTGCCGTTCATGCGCAGGATACTCTTTCGCTGGAACGGTGCCTGACGATTGCAGCTCAAAACAGTCCAGCCCTCCGGTCAGCAGATAACGAAATTCGGTCTGTCCAGCTTGTGCAGTCTGAACTCGGCACTACAAGGCTGCCTCAACTGAAACTCTCCCTAGGGGCAAGTTACGCTCCAATACCACCTACCTTTGGCTATGACGCAATCATTTCCAACGGCGGTGAAGTGGCTGGACAGATCGTTCTCACGCAATCACTCTACGATGGCGGTGTGAGGAGCTTGAAGTCCGACCAACTGCAAAACGATCGGGAGCGTTTCGCCAGGGAACGCCGCCGCACCGAAAGAGATCTTAGATATGAGGTAATGACTGCATTCATCGAAGCGCTACGAGCACAACAGGAAGTTGTCCTGCAACGATCAAATTTGGACCAACTCACGGGCTACCTGGAACTTGTCCGGCGCCTCTATAACGGCGGAAGCGTCGGTTACACCGATCTACTCACGACGCAAGTCCAGCTCTCATCGGCGAGCGTATCCTACCAAAAGGCTCTCGAGGCGTCCGCAGTAATGAAGTACACGCTTGCTGGGATCATCGGGACTCCCATCGATACCGCGACGCACTTCATCGGGTCGCTTGAGGACACGCTCGGAAACCAGCATGAGCTAAACCTCACGAACTCCCTTGAGCTCGAAATCTCGGCGTTCGACATCAACAGAAGCAATCTCGACGTTGAGTTGGCCCGCCACGAACGAAATCCCGTCTTTTCCTTTTTCGGCGATGCTGGCTACCTCGGTTCCTTCCAGAATTATCAGCTCCCTGCCGCCGATCGCGTGAGGGCCCTTGGCTACTCGGTTGGCATCACTATGGAACTCCCTGTCATGAATTGGGGAGCGACAGAACTCCGGATCGAAGAGCGGGAGCTTGCAACTGACATACTTCGGTCGCAGCAGGAACTCCTCCGACGGTCGCTTCTCACTGAGTATCAGAATACGAAGCTGAGACTTGGGAACGCCAGAAGCAGACTGCGTTCCATCCGTGCAAGCATTGCAAATGCGGAGGAAAACTTCCTCCTCACGAAGTCTAAATATGCGGGGGGCGGGGCGTTGGCGATCGAGGTGCTGGCTGCACAGCAGTTGTTCACAGATACAAAGCTCTCGGAGTTGCAGACACTTGGCGATATACAGTCGCTCGCTGGCAAACTGGAACAGCTCACTACTAAATACCAGTGAGGACATATGACTGGACGGTACCCACTGCGCGTGTTGCTGTTCTTTTTGATCACCGCCGGATGGATCGGGGGTTGCAGGCAAAAACAGGCGGAAGATGAACAGGGACAGTCAGCAGCAACACCGCTTGTAGCTGTCAAGACTGCCCCCGTAAAGAGGGGGAACATTGACCTGATCGTGACGGCTGTTGGTAAGACGGAGGCACTTCGGGAGTTGAAGGTCTTCTCGCCAATTGCTGGCAGGGTTGTCTCTATTAATGTCCTTGAAGGAATGTCTGTCACGCAAGGCGATGTGCTAGCCACCCTTCAAACCAAGGAATCTCTCGCTGCGATCACAGGAGCTGAAGCACTTGTCGAAGCCGCGCGCACTCCCGAGGAACGTCAGGAAGCGCTCAAGACGCTGCACCTTGCAGAGGAAACCCAGAATAGGGTGGATGTTCACGCGCGCTTCCGAGGGATTGTCGCAGCCCGCAAGGTCACTGAGGGAGAGCTTGTTCCCGAAAACGCCGAGCTGTTGACGTTGATTGATCCATCGACAATTGTTTTCATTGCGGATGTCCCACTGCGAGATGTCCCGTCGCTCAAGGTTGGCCAGCGGTGCTTCATTCAGTTTGCTACCGTGCAAGGAAGGAAATTCGATGCTGCAGTCGACGCAATCAGTCCGCTATCGGACATTCAGACTCAGACGGTGAGAGTTCGTCTACGCTTCAGTGATTTGAAGAGTGCAGCCCCGACAATCTTCAAAACGGATATGATGGGCACAGCCCGCATCATCAGAGGTGTCCACAGGGATGTGCTGACAGTGCCAAAAGCGGCCTTGCTTCACAACGATGAAACGAATACGTATTCGGTCGTCATGGTCACTCGTGATTCGTTAGCCAGGAATCTGGTGGTCCAAGTCGGTGCATCAAGTGATTCCACTGTCGAAGTAGTCACAAGTGCCTTGCAGGTTGGAACGAGGGTTATTGTAGAGGGTAACTACTCGCTCGCAGATTCAACGAAGGTCAGTGTGGCGGGAGGTCAATGAGCCTTTTTGAATTCGTAAGGCGGCATACCAAGGGGATTCTTTTCGCTGTCGTAGTGTTCGCAGCGTCGGGTGTCGCATTGATGCTGCACATGCCAGTCTCTCTCTTTCCCGATATTACCTTCCCACGCATAGTCATTCTTGCCGACAACGGTGAAGAGCCGGCTGAGCGGATGATGGTGGAAGTAACCAAACCGCTGGAAGAGGTGGCAAGTTCTATCCCTGGCGTGAGTCTTGTCCGCTCGATCACCAGTCGAGGGTCAACAGAGATCTCTGTGAGCCTTGACTGGGGAACGAATGTGCAACAAACGCTCCAGCTTTTGCAGGGGCGCATTGCCAATGTTCGATCGTCTATCCCGCCAACGGCTACAATTCAGGCGGAGCAAATGCAGGTGTCGGTGTTTCCCATCCTCGGCTATAGCCTGACGTCCGATACGGTAAATCAGGTGGAGCTTCGTGACATTGCATTGTATCAGATTCGGCCTGCCCTCATGCGTGTCAACGGCGTGGCACAAGTGGAGGTTACGGGAGGCGATACTCGGGAGTTCCTGGTCACAGTCTCTCCTGAAAGGCTTGTCGCCTACCGGCTGGATATCAGAGCAGTCTCCGATGCCATCCAGAAGACCAACCGCGTAACCGCTTCGGGGCTCGTCGATAATAATGATCAGCTCTACCTTTCCCTTGTCTCCGGGTTGTTCACGACGGCCAGCGATATCGGTTCAGTCGTTGTGGCCGAGCGGAACGGGGTCCCCATCAGGGTGGCAGATCTTGCAGATGTCAGGCCTGCGGTTGCCGACAAGTATATTCGTACGACAGCGCACGGGAGAGAAGCTGTGCTGATCAACGTTATGAGGCAGCCAACAGGAAGCACAGTGAAGATCGGCAACGATGTCATTGCAGCACTGGCCACGCTCAAGCTGCCTCGCGGTGTCCGTTTCGAGAACTTCTACGACCAGGGGGGATTCATAGAAAGTTCTATTCGCACGACTCGTGACAGCATCATCGTTGGGATTGTACTCGCGATGGTGGTAGTGCTTGTCTTCCTCCGAAGTTGGCGTGTGACGATCATCGTAGCTCTTGTTGTCCCTGCGACAATTGCGGCAACGTTCGTGTGTCTGTATGCAGTTGGAAAGACAATCAACATCATGACACTGGGTGGGATTGCGGCGGCTATCGGACTGATCATAGACGATTCTATTGTTGTCATCGAAAACATCTTCGCCCATGTTGCCTCATGGAAGTCCGATCCTGCAAATGCCGAGAAAGGGTTCACGGGGCTGGCTGGGGCCTCACTTCGAGAGTTGATGCCTGCGATCATCGGCTCGAGCCTAAACACAATCGTGATTCAAATTCCAATTGCTTTTCTGGGCGGGGTCACGGGCGCTTTTTTCGCGTCCCTGTCTATCACAATGGTCTTCGCAATGTCACTTTCGTTTCTCCTTTCGATCACGTTTGCCCCGCTCTTAGCTTCCATGGTCCTCACAGAAAACGACATCGCATACGAGCGTGAGAGGGAGCACCGTCGTTCAGTCTTGGCGGAATGGTACAAACGGGCATTGCCAGTATTGCTAAGATATCGTGTTGTGTTCATCCCCGGGGCTCTCATAATAATAGGGGCAACGTATTACGTGTACGAGCATATCGGTAGCGACTTCATGCCAAACATGGACGAAGGGACATTCGTCCTGGATTATACCTCCCCTCCGGGAACATCACTGACAGAAACTGATAGGATGCTGACGAAGGTGGAAAAGATGCTGATGACTATCCCAGAAGTGGAGTCCTACTCCAGGCGAACGGGAACCCAATTGGGTTTCTTCCTCACGGAGCCGAATAATGGCGACTATCTGGTCAAGCTGAGGGACGACCGATCGCGGAGCATTTTTGAAGTGATGGAAGAAGTTCGGGAGAATATCAATGCCACCGAACCGTCATTGACGATCGAATTTGGACAATTGATGACCGATGTTATTGGCGATCTGACCAACAATCCGTCGCCCATCGAAATAAAGCTGTTCGGCTCAGACATGAAGCTCCTGCAACTGAAGGCCGAAGAGGTGAGCTCGCTGATCGCCACAGTCCCCGGCGTGGTGGATGTCTTCAACGGAATTGTGATCTCCGGACCTTCGCTCATTGTTCGGGTTGACCCGTTGAAAGCCGCTCAGGCCGGATTGGACCCAGCCGATGTCAGCGATGAACTCGAGACCATCATGCGAGGACGTACCGGGAGCGAAATCCAGAGAGGGGAGAAGCTGATCGGCATTCGCGTGCGGTACCCCGATCCATACCGGTTTGACATCTCGCGGATTGAGGACGTGAGGTTGATGAACGCAGAGGGTACTCCTGTTCCGCTTCGTTCGATTGCAACGATCGAAAGAACAGGTGGTCAGTCAGAAATCCACAGAGAGGGCCTGCTGCCACTCGTCGCTGTGACCGCTCGCATTTCGGGGCGCGACTTGGGACATACAATCGCAGATATACAAAGAAAACTGGAGCGAGCGCTGACCCTCCCGCCGGGAGTTACATTACTTTATGGCGGCATTTACCAGACGCAGCAGGAATCGTTTAGATCTCTACTCTTGGCCGCTCTCGCGGCTGTGGTTCTAGTTTTCATTGTCTTGCTGTTCGAGTTCGGAGAGTTCGCAGTTCCACTGTCGATTCTCATCATCAATGTCTTATCGCTCTTCGGTGTCTTCTCAGCCCTGTGGCTTACAGGAACGTCGTTCAATATTTCTAGCTTTGTTGGAATCATCATGATCATAGGGATCGTCGCCGAGAATGCCATTCTCATCATGCATAAGTTGAAGGGATCGCAGGCAGGCGGAATGCAACTCAATGAAGCCTTGTTGGTTGCATGTCTGAAGAGAGCGCGCCCCATCGCCATGACTGCGCTTGCAGCCATACTCGCTTTGCTTCCGCTCTCATTGGGGATAGGGGCGGGTGGGCAGCTACAGCAGCCGCTTGCAATCGCGGTGATAGGCGGTTTTTTCCTCTCAAGTGTGTTGCTGTTCTTCGGTCTGCCGATGGTGTACAGACTGATCCGGCGTCAGTGACAGGGACACTCCTGACAAGGGCAATCAATATTGACGGGATAGAAACAGGGCTGCCCGACTAGGAAGGCGGCATTGGTTCGACGTTAGTAGTGGAGAAGGTGGCCGGGGCGGCACTTCTCACGTACTTGTGTTCAGGCTATTCCAGTAAGGTCGTTGTCTCACCGTGCTACGACTCTGTGCAGTGATCGATAGCACTCGCACAAGAGCGATTCGATGAGCATCCAATCCTTCTCACTCACATTCCCGGATTCTGCACGAGCATCGCGGATGATCATTGCGGCAGCGCGTAGACGGCCATGCTCGCTAGTCAAGTCAGGAGAGACTTGATAGAGAGCCGCCGCCTCTGCACAGGCTCGTTCCAGAGCACCTGGTGGGTTGCGGTCCCGCTCGCGATGGACGATCCACCATTCAAGTTCCAGTCTCGCAGCACGCTGCACATTGAAATCCAAATTGCCGATTCCCCGGATCGCTCCGAAGTACGATTCCAGATAAGGCAAAACCTGTTCGTACTCCTTTCGGTTGTTGCCATCTTTGAAAACAAACGCTGCCCTGGACGCAAAATACGCAGCACGATACGACCGGAGAATGGGAAACTGGAACTGCGTGCGGAGCAACTCTGCTAGCTGGAAGAAGAGTTGCACAGGCTCGCGGTCGTAGTACGATCGCCACATCGCTGTCTCGAGCTTTCCCGTCTCCTCGGGATTAAACTGTCGCAGGTCTCGGTGGAATGCCCAAAAGAGATCAACGAGGACATAGAGGAGGAGCAGAGCAAGCACCGTGAGGATTACAGCTCGCAGGCTGATCCGTCGCCGTGGAGTCGGTGCCCTCATCTCTTGATCCAAGGATTCGATTTGCATCTATTGAACCTCCGCTGTGATCAGGAATTCCTCATCCCAAGTCTTCAACGACACACGCTATTTCAGGTACTTGCTGTTAAAAGAGTATCTCGATCCCAGAGATCTTAAAGAGACGGTTTCTGGACAAGTATTCCGGCAAAGGCCTGCCCGCCTCCTTGAAAGAGTACCCGATCACATCAGAGGCAAGCTGGGGATGCTTCACGTATGGCTCGGTCCAAAACAGACGCTCAGAGATCTTCTGAACCAACATTTGATCTGGGAATGGGTGTATCAGGAAATGTCTAGCCCTTTCGACAAGGTCAAGGAACTGATCCCACAGGACTTTGTTCTTCTCGTGCATGGGTGGAATCTCTTCCGCCTCCCATACGGTTTTCATGCGGTCTTTCAAGTCAGAGAGACCGTGATCCTTTAGTTTGACGAATTCATCAACATGTCCGTACTCCTTGTAGAACCTATCGTACGTTGGAATGATTGAGACGTTGTCCCTCTTCATTTGTTCCGCCTGATCACGCGAGAGGCGAGACAGATGCCAGATTTCATATAACTCGTGGTTTGTGAACGCTTCAACCGCCATGTAGCTACAGACAGTCGTCAGGCTCGCGAAGGCAAAAGTCGTGGTGGCCCACTGCTGCGATCTTCCTTTTGGTGGAGCTGCTGGATCTGCTGTGGTTGAATGGGCTAATGCGTCAACATAGCTTCTAGCCATCTCGAGATAGGCTTGGCTGACAACAATGTTGTATTGCATAGCGTTGGAACTCCTCTTGAGATTGTAGATAAGTTCACAAGCCCGTGCTCTCCACGATCGTTGCAATCCCTTGGCCAACACCGATATACATCGTTGCCAAACCATACCCGATCTTTCTGCGCCTCATTTCGTGAATCAAGGTCGTCATCAGGCGAGTGCCCGTGCGCCCCAAGGGGGCGTCCAAGGGCGATGGCGCCGCCGTTCCCGTGAGCTTCGACACGTCCATCTCAAGCTCACAGATCACCGCAGCCGACTCTGAGGCGAAGGTAGGTTTCAAGAGAGACGAACGTGCTCGGGGAGAAAAAGAGGAGGAGACTTCCAGCTAACATCAACACATCCTCTCCGAGAGCACTCCAGCCGACCTTTCTCGCCACGCTGGTCCCGAAGCAACCGCAAGAGATGTCAAGACCTCTGACGATACTGATGGAGATCGCAAGAGCAAACATACAAAGGAGGACGGTAAGCAGGAGTGAGCTTCCCCGAACGAGAAGTCCGGACAGCAATAGTAGTCCCGCAACGAGTTCGACCCAGGGAAGAACGATCGCAAAGGCGTTTACCAGGGGAATAGGAAGGAGGTAATAGTTCAGGATAGCCTTGGCGAACTCCTCCGGTTGAGCAACCTTTTCTATGCTCGCGAAGACAAACAGAAATCCAAGGACCAGCCGGAGAGCCAGGAGGAAGAAACGATTACCTATTGTGGACCTAAGAAAATCGCTCATCGAGCTCACGAATTCCCCCTCGGTCCAGTTTCGGTCGGAAGATTCCTCTTCTGCCATTCAAGCCAGCCCGAGAAGAAGACCTTGACGTTCGTGAACCCCATAGAAGCAAGCCTTTCTCCGAGGTCGATGCTGAGCGCACACCGTTCACCGCTGCAGTAGGTGACGATGAGCGTGTCTTTTGAGAGTCCTTGAACCTGGGTGGGATTGGTCTCGAGTGTCCTCAGGGGTAGCGAGATCGCGCCTTTGATATGTCCTTCTTTGAAATCGTCATCATGGCGAGCATCGATGAAGAGGGCATTCCCTCGCTGGAAAATCCTGAGTGCCTCATCAGCATCAATGAATGTTGGACGACGCGAGTTCGACGCTGTTGGGTGCCGGCTCGTATCAGTAGACCAAATGGTGGGCTGGTCTTTTCTGATCAGGTCGATTCCTCGCGGCGAGACCGAATTGTACACCAGTCCGAGGATGGCCGCAGACAGGGCGATCAAGGCAGCCTCGTACATTGATCGCTTGAGAGTCTGACGGTCGGCCATGGGAAGCCTCCAGCGTGGGACCTAGTTGTGTGCGTTTGCGGTGAGCCGAACTAAGACTGTGGGTTGGGGGGGGAAGTCTGTCTTCACGACGATTTCCCCGTATACTGGTCCAGCCCTGTGAGGTTTATATGAAACCCGGAGATCAGTCGTCTCCTTGGGTTTCAAGGTCTTCTTCATGACGTCGGCTTGAAGCCCATCGAGGTTACCCTCGGCTGAGAGGATCTTCACGGGCTTGCGGGTTGCGTTAGTCAACTTGATGAGCGATGAACTAACTGAATCCACAACCGCACTTTGGATGAATAGATATGATGGATCTGGTTCGAGAACCAACAACACGTTTGCGGTTATATTGACTTGTTGGGATGGATTCACTGGATCATTGGAGATCACGGTGACCGTTTTGTGGGCAGGTCCACTGTATCCTTCGGAGTTGAATGTGACATCGAGGTTACTCGTTGACTGTGGAGGGACAACACTTGTCGAAGCCATCGCAGCCGTGCACCCACACGACGCCGAGACATCCTTGATGACAAGTGTGTCGTTCCCCGAATTCTTGATTGTGAAGATATGTGTGACTTTCTGCCCCCGATAAATATCGCCGAAAACGAAGTTCGAGCTTCCGGCGAATTCAAGTTTCGGCAAGGGGAGATGAGGAGCCCTTTCCGATGAGCTTTCTTGAGAGAGAGATTGCAGGCTCAGGAGAAAGAGGGATAGCATAGCCGGTAGGAGTCTGTTGAAAGACATCATACGTTGCTCCATGACTCTACCTTTTTTTTCTGTCATGTTGGTCATTGCATGTAATGTAAGAGAAAGAAACGAGAATTCAAATATTCTCACTCTGTCGCGACTCGAGCAGCCAGCGGGTGCCAAGAACCTTGTGTGGCATCTTAGCTTGAGGAAACTAGATCATCGAGATAGACGGAACATCAGTTTGAACAAGGAAACTCCTGGCCTCGTCACACAAAATGGAGCCTGAGCCGGGCAGAGGCTGGATGGCCAGAAAGCTGAATGAGGAGGACAGAATCAGAGCCGGAGAGTTTTCTAGTGATGCCACGGGAAATCGTGAGGGGAGGACGGAATCAGTGGCGTTACCAGTCTTTGGCTTGTCACTTGAGGAGGGGTAGCTGCAGTCAGGAGAAGGTGCGAAATGGGGGAGATTTGACGGAATGGGAGAGATGATAGGTGTTTGCCGTGAGGATAGGGCAGGAAAAAAATCCATGGTTTTGGCCTATTTTTTGTTGACTTTCTTTTTTTTTTTTATATATTTAAAGCTTTGCCATCTTGCTGGCGTAGCTCAACGGTAGAGCAGCTGATTTGTAATCAGCAGGTTGGGGGTTCAAGTCCCTCCGCCAGCTCGGACCGTTTTGCACATCCACAAACTGCGGAAGGATTCACTGGTTCTCAGGGTGCTCGGGCAGGTAGCGAAGCGGTTAAACGCAACAGACTGTAAATCTGTCGGCCTTAGGCCTTCGGAGGTTCGAATCCTTCCCTGCCCACGGCCTGTGTCGGAACATGCTTGAATGGCGGATGTCGGGAAGTGGTGTCTGGGCTCCAATGTGAATACGCGGGAGTAACTCAGTTGGTAGAGTCACAGCCTTCCAAGCTGTTGGTCGCGGGTTCGAGTCCCGTCTCCCGCTCGAGGGACTGAGCAGCTTGTGGTTTGTTTTCACGTGAGGCCATCGTAGCTCAGTTGGTAGAGCGCGTCCTTGGTAAGGACGAGGTCACCGGTTCAATCCCGGTCGATGGCTCTGAATTCCTTCTGAGAGATCCTCCAAGCGCAACCGAGAAATGAGAGACATCATCACACTGGAATGTACTGAGTGCAAGAGGCGAAATTACACGACGACAAAAAACAAGAAGAAGCAAACAGGGCGCGTCGAGTACAAGAAGTATTGTCGTTGGTGTAACAAGCACACGACTCACAAAGAGACAAAGTAATCCGCACATTCTTTCCGCGCCTAGGGGAGTATCTCGAAGAGAGTCTTCTTCAACAAATTACAGAGTGTTCTCCGGTTCCACCGATGAGCAACTCACCTGAGCATGTCCCTACGTCAGTAGCTCAATTGGTAGAGCAGCGGTCTCCAAAACCGCAGGCTGGGGGTTCGAGTCCCTCCTGACGTGCTAGGAGATCGGGGCCGAGAAGCTGTAGATGTTTCGGATCATCAGACTGACAATTCAGTTACTTTCTTGAAGAGCCAAGTCTTGGCGAGAGATCAATGAAGGAAAAAATCATTGCATTCTTCACGGATGTCATCCGAGAGATGAGTAAAGTCACCTGGCCGAAGAGAGAGGAACTCCGTGATTCGACAGTTATAGTTTTAGTTGTTTGCCTTATCATCGCAGTCTTTATATATCTTGTTGATACAGTCGTAGCTAAAGTACTCAGCACTATCTTGTGATACCTGCGCGGAGCCTGTTCGCAGTCATGGAAAAGAAATGGTATGTAGTTCGGACGTACTCGGGTCACGAAAACAAGGTCAAGGCGTATCTTGATAACGAGATCAATGTCCTAGGTCTGGTTGAAAAGATCTCCAGCGTTCTTGTTCCCTCCGAAAAGGTATTCGAGGTTAAAGACGGGAAAAAGAAGAGCCGAACAAAGACCTTCTTCCCGGGCTACATTCTTGTCGAGGCGGATCTCGATGAGAAGGTTAAACACCTCATCCTCAATACGCCGTCCGTCATGAGCTTCGTTGGGCCAAAGAACAATCCAGTTCCTCTTCGACCGGACGAGGTACGAAGGCTCATCGGCAAGATTGAAGAGAAAAAGGATGTCGAAGTTATCGAGGTTCCATTTCGCGTTGGGGATGCTGTGAAGGTGATTGATGGCCCGTTCAATAATTTCTCGGGATTCGTGCAAGAAGTCAACGAGGAAAAGCTGAAGCTCAAAGTGATGGTGAGCATTTTCGGGAGAAAGACTCCAATTGAATTGGACTTCACACAGGTCGAGCTAGAGAAGTAACTTCCAGGGAACGCAAGCCGCAAGGAGAGGAAGATGGCAAAGAGAGCAGTCGGGTTCATCAAATTGCAGATTCCAGCTGGACAGGCGAACCCAGCGCCGCCGGTTGGTCCGGCGCTTGGCCAGAAGGGTGTGAATATCATGGAGTTCTGCAAGGCATTTAATGCAAGAACGGCAGACAAGCAGGGCCTCATCATCCCAGTTATCATCACGGTTTACTCAGACAAGTCGTTCACTTTCGTGACGAAAACGCCGCCTGCTTCTGTGCTTTTGGCGAAGGCAGCGAAGATCGAGAAAGGCTCAGCCGAACCAAACAGGACCAAGGTCGCACAGGTCACAAAGAAACAAGTGAGAGAGATTGCGGAGATGAAGCTGCCCGATTTAAACACTCAAGACATCGAGTCTGCTATGAAAATGGTTGCCGGCACAGCCCGCAGCATGGGAATCACAGTCGTCGATTAAGGACCAAGAACAGAGGATACGATATCACAATGAAACACGGCAAACGTTTCCGTGAAGCGGCCACCAAAGTCGAGCATTCGAAGCAATACTCAATTGCAGAGGCTGTCGAGAAGGTCAAGAGCATTTCCACGGCGAAATTTGAGGAGGCGGTTGATATCGCAGTCCGGTTGGGCATTGATCCAAAGAAAGCCGACCAGGCGATCCGAGGAACAGTGTCACTGCCCCACGGAATTGGCAAGGTGGTGAGGGTGCTCGTCTTGGCGAAACCTCCGAAGGATGAAGAGGCAAAAGCCTCGGGTGCAGACCATGCGGGCTTCGCTGATTATGTTGAGAGGATTAAGCAGGGGTGGGCTGAGGTCGATGTGATCATCGCCACACCCGATGTGATGGGCGAGGTTGGCAAACTTGGAAAGATCCTAGGGCCGCGCGGGCTAATGCCAAATCCGAAGAGCGGCACCGTAACACCGGACGTTGCAAGGGCGGTGAAAGAAGTGAAAGCAGGAAAGATCGAGTTCCGTGTTGACAAGGCTGGTATTCTTCACGCTACAGTAGGAAAAGCGAAGTTTGAAGCAGAGAAACTCGTGGAGAACATCAACACTTTCTTGAATACTGTGGTCCGACTTAAGCCAAGTTCGGCCAAGGGTCAATATATAAAGAGCATCACGATCTCGACAACAATGGGCCCGGGCGTTCGGATTGATAGGAACGCTGTGATTCCCCATTAGACGTTGTGCTTCACTACGCTGAGAAGGAGATTATGAGACGCCAAGAGAAACAGGTTGTTGTTTCCGAGATCGCCGAGAAAATCTCTCGCGCCAAAAGTCTCTTCTTCGCCGATTTTACTGGCCTGACAGTGGAACAGGCCAACGAGTTGAGAAGAGAATTACAGAAATCGAAGATTGATTATTGTGTTGTCAAAAACACTCTCGCCAAGAAAGCCCTGGAAAGTGCGGCTGGATACGATAAGGTGGTGAGCAGTCTTCGCGGCCCCACCGCGATTGCGTTTGGGTACGACGACCCCGTTTCACCGGCGAAGATCATCCGCAAGTTCATTGAGAAACACGAGAAGCCGACGGTCAAGATCTGTGTGGTGGAGAATCTCGTCTACGATGGATCGAAACTCGTAGAGCTTTCCAAGCTTCCTTCGCGGATGGAGCTCGTGGCGTCGATTCTGGGAAGCCTTCAAGCACCAATCGTGGGCGTGATCAACGCCGTGCAAGCTGTCGCCCAGGATCTTGTTCGCGTCATCGGTGCGATTGAGGAAAAGAAGAAGTCGTCTGCATAAAAGAGTTCGAATCTCTAATGACCTACAAACTATCACACAAGAAGGAGAGCTGAGAGAATGGCTGCAGTACAAGAGATCGTCGAACGGATCGAGAAGCTCACGTTGCTTGAAGCCGCAGAGCTCAAGAAAGCACTTGAAGAGCGATTCGGTGTTACAGCCGCGGCGCCAGTTGCCGTTGCTGGAGTTGCACCTGTTGCAGCGGGCGCTGCTGCTGCAGCCGAGGAGAAAACTGAGTTCTCGGTCGTCTTGAAGAGCGCAGGCGCTCAGAAGATCAACGTAATCAAAATCGTTCGTGCAGCTACCGGACTTGGTCTGAAGGAAGCCAAGGATCTGGTCGATGGTGCCCCGAAGGCGGTGAAAGAGGCCTTGCCGAAAGAGGAAGCGGAGAAGCTAAAGAAAGACCTTGAAGAGGCAGGGGCTCAGGTGGAATTAACGTAGCTCCGGCGGTGAACTTTTCAGGGCGAAGCAGCGTTGTTTTTGCGCAGTTTGGCTTCGCCATGGCAGCAGAGCGTAATTGAGGGTGTGGATTCGGCGCTGCCTTTCTCTTCATAGACCAGGCAAGACGCCGAGTCTGGAGCGTGCGTTCGAAACCGTGAGAATTTGATCGTTGAAAGGAGTAGGGCCCTTGAAAAATCAGAATGGATCAAACGGAAGGATTTCCTTCGCGAAGATCCCTCAGGTACTCGATTATCCCGATCTCCTGAATGTTCAGCTTGAGTCCTTCGAGAGTTTTCTCCAGGCAAACGTTCCTCCGAGTCGGCGAAAGGGCAGGGGGCTTCAGGCTGTCTTCCAGGCGAACTTCCCGATCACCGATGCCCGTGAGAACTACCTTCTGGAGTTCATCGAATACTACGTCGAGCAGCCGAAGTACTCTGTTGTTGCCTGTCAGGAACGAGGATTAACCTACGCTGTGCCGATGAAAGCAAAGCTTCGACTGTCGGCGAAGGCAAAGGATGGCAAGGGCTACACCGACACCGTAGAACAGGAAGTGTATCTCGGTAACCTTCCATTCATGACAGACCGCGGCACGTTCATCATCAACGGTGCTGAGCGTGTCATCGTAAGTCAGCTCCACCGTTCACCGGGAGTCTTCTTTAGCGAGTCGGTTCATCCCAACGGGACGCCGATTTTCTCGGCACGCATCATTCCTTTCCGAGGCTCGTGGGTCGAGTTTGCTACTGACATTAGCAATGTGATGTACGCGTACATCGACCGCAAGAAGAAATTTCCGGTCACCACTCTGCTTCGAGCACTCGGGTATTCTTCGGATGATGAGATTCTTGAGCTCTTCAGTCTTGTGGAGGAAGTCGACGTTCATAAAGTGGAGCTGAAGAACTACATTGACCGCGTGATCTGCAGCGATGTCGTCGACACCAAGACGGGAGAGATCTTCATCAGTAAGGACTCAAAGCTCACTGAAGAGAGCATCAAGAAGATTCGCAAATCAAACGTCAAGAAGATTCGCTTCCTGAAGCATGAAGGGGATTTTGAAGGTTCGGTCATCGCCAACACAATTTCAAAAGACGTTGCACGGTCAGAGCAGGATGCCCTCGAGACCATTTATCGTCAGCTTCGTTCTGGTGAAGCGCCCGATCTCGATACGGCAAAGAATCTCGTTGACCGGCTCTTCTTCAATCCTAAGCGCTATGACCTCGGTGATGTCGGTCGGTACCGTCTCAATGGGAAGCTCAACCTCAAGATCGATCCAAATGTAACGACCCTGACAAAGGAAGACATTATCGCCATCATCAATTACTTGATCGAGCTCCAGCAGGGCAAACAGGTGGTGGACGACATCGATCACTTGGGGAACAGGCGGATCCGGACAGTTGGTGAGCAGCTCGCGGCCCAATTCAACATCGGACTTGCCCGCATGGCGAGAACCATCCGGGAGCGGATGAACCTCCGTGATAGCGAGAGCTTCACCCCGCAAGACTTGGTGAACGCGCGGACGATCACGAGTGTCATCAATGCCTTCTTCGGCACGAACCAGCTGTCGCAGTTCATGGATCAGACGAACCCGCTGGCAGAGATCACACACAAGCGCAGGATGAGTGCACTTGGGCCGGGCGGCTTGACGCGCGAGCGGGCAGGCTTTGAAGTCCGAGACGTGCATTATACTCACTACGGTCGGCTCTGTCCGATTGAAACACCGGAAGGTCCGAACATCGGGTTGATTTCCTCGCTCTGCATTCATGGCCGTGTGAACGAGTTCGGGTTCATCGAGACCCCGTACCGGAAAGTCAAGAACGGTCGCGTCTCCGATGAAATAGAGTATCTCACGGCTGAAAAGGAAGACGTGTACACCATCGGGCAGGCGAACGCACAGCTCGATGAGAAGGGAAGGCTCCGGGAAGAGCGTGTGAAGGCCAGAATCAAAGGCGACTTCCCCGTGGTGAAACCGGAAGAGGTCCAGTACATGGACGTCGCTCCGAACCAAATCGTGAGCGCCGCGGCGGCACTTGTGCCGTTTCTGGAGCATGATGACGCAAACCGTGCATTGATGGGATCGAATATGCAGCGGCAATCTGTCCCTCTCCTGAAACCGGAAAAATCTCTTGTCGGGACCGGCTTGGAGGAGAAGATTGCCCGCGATTCCCGCACAATCATCGTTGCGGAACGAAGTGGAACGGTCGAGTCAGTCTCAGCTGACACGATCGTCGTGAACTATGAGATTGATGAAAGCAGCGTCGAGGCGCTTACCAGCTTCGACGAGAAGCGACGTGTCGAATACCATCTGACGAAATTCTTCCGAACGAATCAGGACACGTGCATGAATCAACGGCCCCACGTCGTCGATGGGCAGCGCATCAAGCGCGGCGATGTTCTCGCGGATGGGTGCGCAACGGATCAGGGTGAGTTGGCCCTCGGACGGAACATCCTGGTGGCGTTCATGCCGTGGCGCGGGTTTAACTTTGAGGATGCGATTGTCATCAGCGAACGTGTCGTGTCTGAGGATGTGTACACTTCGATTCATATCGAAGAGTTTGAACTGCAAGTCCGCGATACAAAACGAGGAGAGGAAGAACTGACACGGGAAATCCCAAACGTCAGTGAAGAGGCTACGAAGGATCTCGACGAGAACGGCATCGTGCGGATCGGCGCTGAAGTTCAAGAGGGGGATATCCTCATCGGAAAGATCACTCCAAAGGGCGAGACCGACCCGACACCAGAGGAAAAACTCCTGAAAGCAATCTTCGGCGAAAAAGCTGGCGATGTGAAAGATGCTTCATTGAAAGCGCCTCCCGGAATGAAGGGGATCGTCATTGCGACGAAGCTCTTCAGTCGGAAGAAGAAAGATGCCGAAGCAAGGAAAGAGGACAAGCGGACGCTTGAGGCGTTGGACCGTCAGCGCCGAAAAGACTTGGGCGATCTGTATGCGAAGCTAGGAAAGAAGCTCGACACTCTTCTGTCAGGCGAGAAATCAGCCGGCATTCGGGACATCGACGGCAATGTTGTTCTGAGAGCTGGAACGCAGTTCAAAGAGGATACTTTCCAGACTCTTGAGAATCTTGAAAAACTCGATCCGTCTCAAGATTGGGTCGATGACAAAAGGAAGAGCGGTCTGGTCGGCAGGATCTTCACGAACTACAAAGCGAAGGTCGATGAGGTAGAGGAGCACTACAAGCACGAAAAGAGCAAGGTCCAGCTCGGCGATGAGTTGCCGCCTGGGATCGTCCAGTTAGCAAAAGTCTATGTCGCCAAGAAGCGCAAGCTTTCTGTTGGGGACAAGATGGCGGGTCGCCACGGGAACAAAGGGGTGGTGGCCAAGATCGTGCCGTTCGAGGACATGCCGTTCCTGCCGGACGGGACGCCTGTCGATATCGTGCTGAATCCTCTCGGTGTCCCTTCGAGAATGAACTTGGGACAGTTGTACGAGACTGCTCTCGGCTGGGCGGCCAGCAAGCTCGGACTCTACTATGCCTCTCCGATCTTCGATGGTGCCACGTGGGAGGATGTTCAGGCAGAGCTTCGAAAGGCTGGACTCAATGAGAACTCAAAGAGCGTCCTTCACGACGGCCAGACGGGTGAGCCATTCGATCAGGAAGTTACCGTCGGTGTGATTTACATGATGAAGCTCTCTCACCTTGTGGACGACAAGATTCACGCTCGGTCAATCGGTCCCTACTCGCTCATCACCCAGCAGCCTCTTGGCGGCAAGGCGCAGTTCGGCGGGCAGCGATTTGGCGAGATGGAGGTTTGGTCGCTTGAAGGTTATGGTGCGGCCCACACGTTGCAGGAGATGCTTACTGTGAAGAGTGATGATGTCACTGGCCGCGCGAAAGTGTACGAAGCGATCGTAAAGGGTGAAAACCTCCCTGAGGCGAATATTCCTGAATCGTTCAACGTCTTAATTCGAGAGTTAATGGGACTTGGTTTGGACGTAAAGGTTGAATAGAAACTGAAGTCGCTTGATCAATGATTCTGCAGTTGGTTCATTGATCATCACGAACAGCGTGGAGGAGTCCAATGCCTTTCACAACACGAGAAATAGGTCTGAAGAAGCGTTTCACTCGGATCTCGATTAGTCTCTCATCTCCCGATGCGATTCTGGCTCGATCCCATGGTGAAGTCACAAAGCCAGAGACGATCAACTATCGATCGTTTCGGCCGGAAAAGGATGGCCTTTTCTGTGAGAAAATCTTTGGCCCGGTGCGCGACTGGGAGTGTCATTGCGGAAAGTATAAGCGAATTCGTTACAAAGGGATCATCTGTGACCGCTGTGGAGTAGAGGTCACTCAGAAGAGTGTACGCCGCGAGCGAATGGGACACATCACACTTGCGGTTCCTGTTGTGCATATTTGGTACTTCCGCTCCTTGCCGACCAAGATCGGCTACGTTCTCGGCTTGAGCACGAAGGATCTGGAGAAGATCATCTATTACGAGTCTTATGTGGTCGTCCAACCGGGAACGACAGGCCTACAGCCGCAGGAATTGATTTCCGAAGAGCAGTTCTTTGAGATCCTTGCTTCTCTGCCTCCGAAGAACCAGGATCTTGAGGATAGCAATCCAAAGAAGTTCATCTCCAAGATCGGTGGCGAAGCAATCAAAGACTTGCTCAAGCGTGTGGACATCGAGAGTCTCTCGGCGCAACTCCGGATGGAGATCAAGGAAGAAACATCCGTCCAAAAGAAAACCGAAGCACTCAAGCGGCTGAGAGTAATTGAGGCGTTCCGCGATGTCGAGGGGACCCCCTTCAACAAGCCCGAGTGGATGGTGCTGGATGTCATTCCAGTCATCCCACCGGAGCTACGACCGCTTGTCCCACTTGAGGGAGGGCGTTTTGCCACCTCTGATTTGAACGATCTTTACCGGAGAGTCATCATCAGGAACAACCGACTGAAGCGGCTGATTGATATCAAGGCTCCGGAGGTAATCCTCCGAAACGAAAAGCGGATGCTGCAGGAGGCGGTCGATTCTCTCTTCGACAACTCTCGAAGGGTGAACGCGGTACGGAGCGACAACAATAGAGCTCTCAAATCTCTCTCCGACATGCTGAAGGGAAAGCAGGGGCGCTTCCGTCAGAACCTTCTCGGCAAGCGTGTCGATTATTCCGGCCGCTCTGTAATCGTTGTCGGCCCTGAGTTGAAGCTGCATGAGTGCGGCTTGCCGAAGGATATGGCGGTAGAGCTGTTCAAACCTTTCATCATCAGAAAACTCATCGAGCGCGGGCTTGTCAAGACAGTGAAGAGCGCTAAGAAAATGGTGGATAAAAAGGGTCCCGAGGTGTGGGATATCCTCGAACACATTATCGACGGTCATCCTGTCCTGCTGAACCGAGCCCCGACTCTCCATAGACTGGGCATTCAGGCATTCCAACCTGTGCTCGTGGAAGGCAAAGCCATCCGGATCCACCCGATGGTGTGCACTGCGTTCAACGCGGACTTTGATGGGGACCAGATGGCCGTCCACATCCCGCTCTCGTACGACGCTCAACTCGAGGCTCGGATTCTGATGCTCTCGAGTCATAATATTCTCTCGCCGGCGAACGGTTCGCCAATCGTTCACCCGACGCAAGATCAGGTTCTCGGCTGCTATTATCTGACAAAATCTAGGATCGGTGGTCTTGGTGAAGGGAAGCTCTTCTCTTCGCCGTCGGAAGTCATCGTCGCTCACAACAATGGGAAGCTCGGTCTCCACACTCGAATAAAAGTGCGTGTTGATGGACAGATGATCGAGACAACGGCTGGGAGGGTTCTCTTCAACGAGATTGTACCGAAAGAACTTGGTATCATCAACGAGCTTCTCAACAGGAAGCGATTGGTGCAAATCATCGAGTCAGCCTTCCGCGTCTGCGGCAATTTGAGGACAGCTCAGTTCTTGGATGAATTGAAAGAGCTGGGATTCCGCTACGCAACGCTCGGGGGGCTCTCCGTCAGCATCGCCGATGTTGTGATCCCAAAGGAGAAGGAAGAGATCATCAACAAGGCTCAGAACGACGCTGACAACGTCCAGAATCTGTATTTTGGTGGCTTCATCACTAATGGCGAGCGTTACAACAAGGTTATTGACATCTGGACTCGCGGCACAAACAAAGTTGCTGAGAAGCTCTTCGACTCTCTTCAGCACTCTCGGGATGGCTTCAACTCTCTCTACATGATGGTGGATTCCGGTGCGCGAGGATCAAAGGAACAGGTCCGGCAGTTGGCCGGAATGAGAGGTCTGATGGCGAAGCCTCAGAAGAGCATGTCTGGTGCGACTGGCGAGTTGATTGAGAATCCGATCATTGCCAATTTCCGCGAGGGTCTGTCGGTCCTCGAGTACTTCATCTCAACACATGGGGCCCGAAAAGGCCTTGCGGATACTGCTTTGAAGACCGCTGACGCTGGATATTTGACGCGCCGACTCATCGATGTCGCTCAGGACTGTGTAATCACTGAAGACGATTGCGGGACGATTCTTGGTGTTCTAACAGGTGCTTTGAAAGAGGGCGAGGACGTGAAAGAGCCTCTTGCCGAACGCATCTTGGGGCGCGTGGCGGTTCACGATGTCGTTGATCCGCTCACTCAGAAGGTCATCGTAAAAACAGGTGAGGAGATCAATGAGGAGAAGGCAACAGCAATTGCCGAGACATCGATCGAGGCTGTCGAAATTCGCTCAGTGCTCACTTGCGAAGCCAAGCGCGGCGTCTGTGCGAAGTGCTACGGGAGAAATCTTACCACAGGTAACATGGTCGATTCTGGTGAGGCTGTTGGGATTGTCGCGGCGCAGTCTATTGGTGAGCCGGGTACCCAGTTGACACTTCGGACCTTCCACACCGGCGGAACTGCCAGCCTGATCGCAGCCCAGTCTCAGATCGTATCGAAGTTCGATGGCAAGGTGAAATACGAAGGCATCAAGAGTCTGGATTTTCGCAGTAACGGCGAAGCGAAGGTCATTGTGTCTGGACGAAGCGGGGTCATTAACATCCTCGACGCGGATAACCGCGTGCTCTCAAAATATGATGTACCATACGGTTCAAGTCTTCTTGTTCCCGACGGGGGAGCAGTCCATCGGGGCGAGATCATCTACGAATGGGATCCGTACAATGCGGTCATCGTCTCTGAGCACGCTGGAATCGTCCGATATCATGATCTCAAGGACAATGTGACCTATCGTGAAGAGCCGGATGAGCAGACGGGTCACATCCAGAAGGTGGTCATCGACACTCGTGACCGAACCTTGAGTCCAACCCTCACCGTGCTTGATAAGAAAGGGCACAAGCTGGCGAGTTACATTATCCCGACTCGCGCACATCTCGTGGTGGACGATAGTGAGGAAATTCAGGCAGGCGAGATCCTTGTCAAGATCCCCCGCGACATCGGAAAGACGCGGGACATCACGGGCGGTCTCCCACGCGTCACGGAACTCTTTGAAGCTCGTAGTCCCAACGATCCAGCGGTCGTCAGCGAGATTGACGGCGTTGTGAAATTCGGTTCTCAGCGGCGTGGTTCTCGTGAAATCACCGTGACGAGTCATGATGGGAAAGACAAACGCAATTACTC
>JBAWAH010000012.1:0-36802 GCA_049589195.1 Bacteroidota bacterium
CCAAATTAACCGCATCGACCTTGAACTGACGGTCATATGTCTTTCGTTCCTTTTTTCCGTCCATGCCAGCCCTCCTTCACGGAATATACTGGCTTTTCTCCTTGTCTACAAAACGGGGTAAGGGTCAGGATAAGATAAGCAAGCAAACGCCAACCAATAGAAGGTACCAAGCTTTCATGTCTGGTGGTGGAGACACGCCAGGATATGCTACGGACAGGAAAGCGGCTGCAAGAGATATCTTGCCAGCAATAAGCGGAACAAGAAAAAAAAGATGCTTCAGTCTGTAAGGTTCTTGGCTCGAATAAGCCCATTGACTGAAGAAGGCAAAAGCGAAACCGAAGATAATTGCAGAAATATTGGCTATTAAACTAGCTGAGCTTCCCATGTCACTTTCTCCTGCTATCGTGGTTGGCATTGATCCGCATAAGAACGCACGTAATGCTTAGAGCGCCCTATGACACGTCTGCAAAACGACTGTTGGTCATCGCCCAAACAGCCTAACCTCAGATTCGTGTATTGAGGCACTGCTCAGAAACAGATCGCGGATAATTCAACCCTTCGGCTTGCGCTCAATGCACTCGTGGCCGTCTTCGCAAAGCAACAATCGTGACTACTCAGCGTAGACCTTATCGTACTCGGAGTAATCTGTTGAGCCACATTCTGGGCATGTCGTTCCGTCGTCGCTACCACAATCGCTACAATACTTCTCACCGCACTTGCGACACGTGTACACGGGAAACCAATTTGAAGAGAAGGTTTCTTTAGCCTTCCGCCCACAACGTGGACATGATGGGTAATCGCTCATTCAAACATCCCTCCTCTGGGATTCATATGACCCGTGCTAAGAACAATAATGTGGTACGTTGTACTGCTTCATTGTTCTAAGCAGGACGCCATGACAAATTTGGCAGACACTCTCGGTGGCTCGTCGCTCGAGCTTGGGGGACAGAGTGCTTTTGCTCGTCCTTGTGCATGGCATCAGCGGCAAGCCTCTTGCCACGGTGGCTGGGTTTCCTGGAAGGTTCTTGCCGTGAATATACCGCAGGGGCTGCGGAAAGTCAAGAAAAATTTTGCGGGAAAGCGGATAGACCGTAATGCGAATCAGCTCAGCAGGGTGAAGAATTCAGATCACATGAGCATGGGTAGGCAATTTCATTGCTGGCCCATGGCTCCAGCGGTTTGTTTTGTCTACAATTGACCGCTGAGCGCCAGGCAGTTCGAGGTCAGGAGACCTCAACGAACACGGTTGCTGGTCACCTTGTGTAACATGATACAGCAATTTTGCCCTTTGCCCCGCTCTTTTTTTCCTTTTTCATTTTTGCCAAAGCATCCCTTCGGGACATTTTGAATTGACCCCCTTACTCCTCATCCACAACCCACGGCTCTAAGAGTTTTTCCTCAATGCCTTCGATAAACCTTGATGGTTTCGAGAGCACCATGCCAGTTTCACGGTCGTAGATGTTCACCGGGTAGGTGATGAAGAGGTTCTCCTTCGCCCTCGTGCAGGCCACATACATCAGTCGCCGCTCTTCTTCCATCTCGTCGTCATCCTCAGCGGCACGGCTGGTTGGGAATCTCCCGTCTAATGCGTAGAGGACGAAGGCGGAATGCCACTCGAGTCCCTTCGCACTGTGAATCGTCGAGAGAACCAGGCACTCGTCGTCTTTGCCGGGCGGAGTGATGTCGGACACGCTCTCGTTCGGCGGCTCGAGGGCAAGGTCAGTCAGCAGAGACGAGATATCGCGGTATCGCTCGGTGATCGTGAGGAACATCTCAAGATCTTTTTTTCGCTTGGTGTGATCATCGTAGCGAGTGCGGAACATCGGCTCGTAGTATTCAAGAATCTCCTCCGTTTTCTCTGTCGGCGAGACGTGTTCGGGCTGGATTCTCTTCAACCTTTCAAATAACTCTTTGACGCGGTCAGGATAGTCGCCGTGGTTCATCCAAAACTTGCTCGCATCCAAGGCCGTGTTTACATGTCGTTGGAGGATGTCGCTAATCACCCTTTCGGCTGTCCGTGGTCCTACACCATCGATCAGAAGAAGAATCCGATTCCACGCCACAACGTCTCGTGGGTTATCGAGGACGCGGAGATATGCGACCAAATCCTTGACATGAGCGGTTTCGATAAACTTAAATCCACCAAACTTCATAAACGGGATTCCAGCCTTCGCCAGCTCAATTTCCAAATCGAACGAAAGGTAGCTCGAGCGGAAGAGAACCGCGATGTCATTGAGCGCCACGCCTTCTTCTCGCAACTGAAGAACCTTCTGCACGATGAACTTCGACTGAAGGTTCTCATTTTGTCCGATGACGAGCTGAGGCAGAACTCCGGTTGGTTTCTTGGTATAGAGCACTTTGGTGTATTTTTCCTTTGCCCGAGCTATGATCTCGTTTGCCACGTCGAGGATTGGCTGAGTACTCCGGTAGTTCTCTTCTATCGTGACGACCCTGCAATCCGGGAAATCTTTCGGGAAGTCCATAATGTTCCGGAAGTTCGCACCCCGGAACGCATAGATGCTCTGCGAATCATCCCCAACAACCATCACGTTCTGATGCTTGTAGGCGAGGAGCTTCACGATCTCTGATTGAATCTTGTTCGTGTCCTGGTACTCATCTACCATAATGTACTTATATCGATCGGAAAGCGAAGCGCGGACGGGTTCCCGGTCTTTCAATAGCTTCACAAGATTGACGAGGAGGTCGTCGTAGTCCATCAAGTTGTGCTTCTGTTTGTATTCGACGTACTTTGCATGGACTTCTCGGATGTCGTTTTCTAGGTCGAGGTAATGGGGGTAATCCTTGCTCAAGAGTTCTTTCAGTGGAGTCAGGGTATTGATCGAGCGGCTATAGAGGTCGTAAAGTGTTTCCTTCCGTGGAAATCGTCGTTCTCGCGTATCGAGCTTCATTTGAGTCCTCAGCAGATTGACGACATCTTCGGCATCAGCCTGATCGAGAATTGTAAAGGATGTCTGATAGCCGATGAGTGAAGCGTGTTTGCGCAGAACGGAGTTCGCAAAGGAATGGAACGTTCCTCCGGACACCTGTTCACACCGGGAATCGAGGAGGATCGCCGCACGACGAAGCATCTCTTGTGCGGCCTTTCGAGTGAATGTGAGAAGAAGAATATGTTCTGGCTTGACTCCAAGTTCGACGAGGTACGCGACGCGATAGACGATTGTGCGCGTCTTCCCTGTTCCCGCCCCTGCGACGACGAGATGCGGTCCATTCACCGACGTGACCGCATCGTACTGGGCGGGGTTCAGCTCGTTCTTATAGTTGATGTTGAACCGAGTGGGATGAACGAGATGAAGCTCACTCGGCGGTCGTTTGATTGTGAACTTTTTCATCTCACTTCTGAAAAAAATCTAAGGGTTTTTCACCTGAATTGCAATCCGGCCTGTTCAAGCCAATTTTCGGTTGACACTGACAATGATTTTCTGTAAGTTTGTCCAACCGCTTTTCACAATCATCCTTCCCCAAGGAGGCACCATGGAACAAGAACAAACCACTGTCCAACCAGCTACACCAAAAGAGACCTCCACGATCTCAAAGCTCATGAACATCTTTGTCGCTCCTGGCGAGGTCTTCGAGAGCATTAAAGCGGGACCAAAGAATAGCGGTCTGTGGGCAATCCCTTGTGTTCTCGCTATCGTCATGTCGATTATCTTTATCTTCGTGGTGTTCTCCGACCCTGCGATTCAGTCTCAGATGCGGGAGATGACGGAGAAACAAGTCGAAAGCAGAATCGCCCAGCAACACCTCTCACCCGAACAAGCTGAAGCTGCAAGACAACAAGCAGCAAGCATGATGGGCGGTCCAATGTGGAAAGTATTCGGTATCGTCGCAGCAATCGTTTACACATTTGGCACTCTCCTTCTCGTGAGCCTCGTGCTCCTCTTGCTGAGCAAAACCGTATTCAAAGCTCCGACAAGCTATGGGAAAGCCATGGAGGTTGTGGGCCCATCGTTGATGACTAATTTTGTCCTCGGGTCGATCGTTTCGATGTTGACGATTCTGGCAATCGGATCGATTCATGCAACGCCCGGACTTGCGCTCGCTATCAGCGAGTTCGATCCGGAGAACAAGCTCCACATCCTTCTTTCCTCGGTAAACGTCTTTACCATCTGGTACCTCGTCGTCCTATCCATCGGCTTTGGAAAGCTCGCGAATGCGAAGACCGGCAAAGCTGCAATCTGGGTATTTGGCATCTGGGTTGTGTGGACGCTTCTGACGACATTTGTGTTGACCTTCCTCAGATTTGGATAAGAGGAATGCACATCTGATCGTGCTTTCCAATTTCGGGTTCGCAAAGGAAAAAGCCCCGCCAGTGACGGGGCTTTTTCTTCCACCTGAACCTACTTATCCGAGCGAGGCCTTACATCATCCCCTGTGGATCCACGTCGATGACAAGTTTTACGGCTCGTGATTTTCCAAGTGCCGACCTGTGGTAGGCCTGTGTTGCTCTCAATAAGATCTCGTGTGCGAATTTTCCACTAATATCTTTGCTCTTCAGATCCTTTATGACGATGTGCCAGCGATACTGCCCTTTGAGTTTCGAAAGTGCCGCTGGCGTCGGGCCAAGGATCACGAGATGAGAATCTGAGGCACGAAGAAGCTGTGCAAATCTCTCTGCGTGTCGGGCAACTTCTTTTTCGTTCTCTCCTTTGATTTCAATCAACATGATGTGTGAGAACGGCGGGTAGTCCAGCTCACGCCTGTACTGGGTTTCTTCCTCGCTGAACCCTTTGAAGTCGTGCAGAACGACGTGCCTGATGCTGTAATGCGTCGGCTGAAGCGTCTGAATCACCACCTCGCCAGCCAACTCCCTGCGACCAGCGCGTCCCGCAACTTGTGCGAGGAGTTGAAAAGTCCGCTCTGAAGAGCGAAAATCCGGAAGCAACAACTGCGTGTCCGCCGAGATGACTCCAACGAGCGTTACCTTCGAGAAATCCAATCCCTTCGCAACCATCTGAGTACCAAGCAAGATCGCACTCTCTTCCTCGGCAAACTTCTTCAACAGCCGATCGTGTGAACCCTTGCGCGTAGTCGTATCGAGATCCATCCGCAAAACCTTCGACTCGGGGAAGAGACGGAGAAGCTCTTCCTCGACCCGCTGTGTCCCAAAACCACGATACTTGAAGTCGATTCCCTGGCAGCGCGGACAGACACTCGGCGCCGGTTTCACGAAGCCGCAGTAGTGGCACCGCAAGTGTTTGTGCGTGACGTGATACGTCAATGTCACTTCGCACTGATCGCACATCTCGACGAAGCCGCAGTCCGGGCATTCGAGAAACGGTGCAAAGCCACGACGGTTTTGGAGGAGGATCACACCCTCCTTCTTTGCAAGTCGATCTCGTACCTTTGCCTGAAGGAGACGAGAAATCGAACTCACCTGAAACTCCCTCAGTCGAATGCGCTCCTCCTTCGGCAGCCTCTGCTTTGCTTCCTCATACACCTCCTTCCGTTCGCGAACCATGTCAACGATCTGGATCGTCGGCATCTTAGCGTTGTCGACACGTTCAGGAAGCTCCAACAACTTATACTTTCCTGCCTGGGCGTTATGATATGATTCTATCGAAGGCGTTGCGGATCCGAGGACAACGACAGCCTTGTTAATCGTCGCCCGAACGATCGCCACGTCGCGGGCGTTGTAGCGAGGAGTCGCATCATACTGCTTGTACGTTGCCTCTTGCTCTTCATCGACAACAATAAGGCCCAGATCTTTCAGCGGCGCAAAGATTGCAGAACGCGGGCCAATGACTATCTTGTACGTCCCGGCTCTGGCAAGTCGCCACGCATCATATCGCTCGTCAGGCGACATCCGGCTATGAAACACTGCAACCTTGTCCCCAAATCGGTTCCGGAAGCGATACACCATCTGAGGCGTGAGCGAAATCTCTGGAACAAGCACGATCGCAGTCCGATCTCGCTTGAGGACTTCGTCGATGGCTTCGATATACACCTGCGTCTTTCCACTGCCGGTCACGCCATAGAGCATGAACGTTTGATATTCGTGGATCGCGATCGGCTTTGAGATCTCTTCCAAGGCTCGGCGCTGGGATTCATTCAGTGAGAATTTCTGCTGCGGTTCCGTGTACTTGAATTCCACACTTCGTGGAACTTCCCTTGTCTCGATCTCCACGAGACCTTTTTCACTCAAGGCCTCGAGTGAGCTCAAAGATCCGCGACTCTCTCTCAAGAGTGTTCTGAGAGAGACGTGCTCGGAGGTCTCTCCGGTGTGGGAAAGGAGCTTCTCGAGAATCTCACGCTGCTTTCTTCCGGATACTCCAGCCAACACTTCTTCAGCAGATTGGTCTTGACTCGAGGGGCTCAAGCGGATGAATCTCTCAAATCGCGGCTTACCCTTTGCAAGCGGAAGCTCATCCTCAATCGCGATGAGGCCATCGGCCGCCATCCGGTTCAGGAGCGCGTGAATGCTTTTCGTGTGCAGCTTCTTCTGAAGATGCCGAACACTCAGTGCGCCGCTCCTCGTAAGCGCATCAATTATCTGTTGTTGCTTGGAACTCCTCTTGTTAGACTTGGATGCCCCATCCACTTGAACGAGCCGGACAATCCGTTTGCTCTCAGCTGTGAAACCTCGTGGCGCAGCAGCCTTGAGGACCTCACCCCACGAAGCAAAATAGTAATCGGCAATCCACCTCGTGAGCTTGAGCATCTCGTCCGAGAAGGTTGGCTGAGCATCGAGGATATCGCGGATGGGCTTGAGACTCGGTACCTTCGTCTCGTTCAGGAACTTCACGATGATGCCTGTGCCGTGCTTTCTGCCGAATGGAACGAGAACACGGCTGCCGATCTTTGCAGCACCGCTGAGTTCCGGTGGAACGATGTACGTGAAGGTCTTGTCCAGCGGGACAGGAAGAGCGATGTCGGCGTAGAGTGGCTTCATCACTGAAAATGTAGCAAATGGAATACAAAAAGCCAATGTTCAAGATGCAAAGTGAGTTTCAATCCTTGTGCATGCGGAGGATGGAAAAGGACACGGAGAGGGGCTCCTCAATCGAAGAGCCTGCCCCGAAGAATTCGGGGTTGATGATGAGTCTGTCTATCGCCTTATGCATAACTGCACCGTGACTACGCCGTCCCTGCGCCGTTACTGCGCCACTACTGCGGCATTTCAGAACCTTCGTTGCTTTAACTAGAATGCGGGCGATACCTGCCCGCATTGTTATCCGATTCAACTTATCAAGACTGATCTTTTTGTCAATCGAGCCACATTGGCTCGTATTTTGGCTCGATTCGCGGCGCGCTATTACTTTGGAGTTTCCTCCGAACCCTCTCCGTACCAACTCCGCCCTCCCTCCGAATCTCAGACCGCCCCACGTCTAGCCCAATGCTCTACCTATCGCGGTCCTATCTTGTTCTGCTATGTCAGTGCAACGGTGCTACTACGAAGTTACTGCAAAGCAACTGCCAACCTACTGCCAACTCACTGCCAATCTACTGCCAACCTGATGACTACCTTCTTAACTTATACTTTCCTTCTGGATCGGTAGCAGACGACCCCGTCCATTCGATTAATTCCGAGAGCTTCTTGAGATTGTTCTGGATTGCCGTTCTGCTTACACGGATTGCCTCAACCAGTTCATTTGTTCTAGCCTCTCCACGTTTTTCCAAGTATCTCAATATCTTCTTCTGTGTCTCATTCAAACGGACGCTCGGTAAAGTTTCAGCCTTTCGCACAAACTTCTTTGCACGTCTGAACGTCACCACAAAACTTCCTGCCTTTTGAGCAAATTCGGGCGCAGGCAGCCTAGCTTCCCTGCAAAGTTTGATGATGCGGTTCGTGCCTGTGCCCCACTGTTCGACATACTTGATGAGATAGAAACATTGGGCAATCAGAATGTTCCGCGGCTGTGATCGATGGTCTGCCTTCAACGACTCAAGTGTGACGCCCGGTGGAAGTGTGCCTGGGTTCCAAACCTCGAGTCGGTCATCGAAGATTCTTACCTGAACATTGCCGGTGTCCTCGTAGTCTCTGTGACAGATCGCATTAACGACAGCTTCACGGAGAGCTTCTCTGGGATATTCCCACACTTCTTCTCGTTCAGGTTTTCCAGTAATCTTCGCTGCGACATTGATGTGCTTACGGATTAAGCTGAGGATTTCGGGAACCTGCTCAATGATCGTTCCACTGAGAACCTTTATGTCTGCGAAATCAACCGGCTCGGTTCCATTGAACTTCGCACAGCGTACCTGGGCTTGAAGAAATCTTTCTTGGGGTTCTTTTCCGAAAAGGAGCAACGCGGCAGGAGTAAGTTTACCGTCCTTGAGCAAGTGAAGCTTCGAGAGAACACCGGCAGCGCTCCTTGAGCCTTCGAAGACAGTATTGCGCTCATCTTCAACCTTGCGCAGAAAGCTCTTCACACGTGCTGGATCGATTTCCGAAAGCTTGGCTTTGCCTATGATATGCTGATCCCATTGAAAGGGCTGGGTCTCCCGCATGAGTTGACGAATTCTCTCTGAGGGTGCGCGCTGGTTCGTGCGACCGACTCGTACAAAGACCTTATCCCCTACCCACACAGGTTTTGTTGGGTGTTCCTCCACGACCACCCGAATGATCCGCTTTCCATTCTGTGCGATAGTATCGATTGACGGAAATATCCTTGGATCAGTTTTTAGTTTGATATCATTGGCAAGGCCTTCCAAGGTTCGCTTGCCGAGTTGTACCCCAGTGATCTTGCCCTTTGGGTCGACGCCAACGTAAATCGCTCCCCCACGGGTATTGGCAAACGCCGAAACGGTCTCTAGAATCTGAACGTGTTCAGCGAGCGAATTCTTAAATTCGATCGTTTCGCTTTCTCCAACCTTGAGAATCTTTGTTACATTTTCCGGCATTTAACTATTTCCCTTGACCATCAGGAGGAAAGTTGTTTCCCTCGAGCATACCTACGTAGTGCTTTAGTTTCCCGCAAGGAGAGCTTGCCCTGAAGAATGCGGGGTTGATGATGAGTCTGTCGTGCTAGTTCATTGCTTCGATGCTGATCCTTTAAAACCTCCAGTTTTCCCGAACCAAAAAGCCTTCCAGCTTTATGCACTCTATGCCAAAGTGTTTACAAAGGTTCGGAATCTTTGCACCGTTTTCTTTGAAATTCTCCTCGCTCACGACAGTCCCAACATCTTTCCATGCTTTTGCAATTACAAATGGGTCAGCAAAATACCCGCCTTTAAGAAGTTTCTTACGGTCCAAGTTCTGTCTGAAGTGAGCAACCGAATAAATCTCAGTTATATGCTCAAGCTCGTCTGCCATTGGGCTTGAGAAGAAATCACCGTTTAGTCTCATCAAGCGCTCAATCGCCTCATTGCTGAATTTCAAGGTCAGTTCAAGCCGGACTTCCCGAACTGAAATGAGGCTTCCATCCTCGACCCCTTTATCAAATTTTTCCCAGAATGATGGAAAACGATCGGGGTAATAATGATGCAAGATGTTGGAAAGGGAGTTGTCATCGAACACGTAGATCAATGTTTGCCTCCCTCCATTACCCAATACTCAAAACCAGGCAAATTCTTTTCTTTGATATTCAAGTACTCGGCTACATTATCAACTGTGATCTTGTTCTGATAGTATTTTCCATATACAAGATCGATGTATCGCTCGCCCAAGTAGGCTTTCTGGTTGTAATAATAGATCCCGCCCGGTTCTTCTTGCTCCTTGGCTTTCTTCGCCTCCTCGGTCCATTTCGCCGCCATTTCTTCATAGTAAGTGTCATCGACCAGGCCACGGTCGAGATAGTTGCGCAGGATAACCTCGCGACTAACCGAGAAGTACTCTGCAAGCCTCTCAAAATTCGACTCTGAGATTCTCGGCTCGAAGGAATCAAAGACTTCCTGAGGAATCAGAATCTCATTAGCAAAGCGGTTGCAGCTTACTTCAACATTGGAATAATATCCTTGGAACGAGCGCACAGCATGCCGGCTTCTAAAATCAATTCCGCCAGAACGATAAAGGAGATGGCCCAATTCATGAAACAGCGTGAACACCTGGCGCGAATCAGGCATGCTGTTGTTAATATAGATTATGGGATACTTCCCATGATACAGGCAGAAACCGGAATAGTCGTCGTTCCTAAAGCCATCCTTGAATACGAACACGCCATTTACTTCCAAGACATCCCGCCACTTTTTGAAAGCCGTCTCGCTGGATCGCCATTTAGTTTGTTCTTCAATTGACACACCAAGCGCCTTCCGAATTGCTTTCGTGATCGGCGCTAACTGAGACTTCTCATTCAACTCGAATGCATCCAATAGCGATGTCTTGACGGGCTTCTCTCCCTCATAAAGCTCCTCAAGATAGAGTTCGAACGACTTTGCCTTTCGGTAGAGCTTTATGATTTCAGATGGTAGCTCATCAACTACCGTATCCGGTAATGTCCTGAACTCGGTCTTGGGTGTGTCTTCTTCCGGAAGGCTTGGGAAGAAAAAGACAGCAACGGGGCGCTTATAGACATCGTGAGCTAGTCTCTCAAGCTGTGAGTACGTCGGTGATCCTTCACCCTTTTCCCAGCCTTCCAGCGTCTCGACTCTGAAGTTGGCTCCAAGTCGTTGAGCCACCTCTTGTGGCGACAAACGCAATGAAGTCCTAGCCCATCTCAGCACATCGAGATTGATTGGCAACTTCTCTTTCATACCCCCACCTCCATCACCTTCAGACTGTCAATCGTCCGATCATCTACGATATTCACCGCAATCCCTTTTTGTCTACTTAGTTCAAAGGAAGCGAGGTTGTTCCGCTGCAGCCTTGATGAGTTCTTCATGCATCTCCGGTCCTCTGCCTCGCCAGATTCAGACAACCGAGTCGTCGGTGTCAAACCAATTTGCGTTCTTTCTCGAGAGAGCGCTCAAGTGAAAGCAAGTGGAGGGACGCTCAGAACTCAGACACCGAACCGCATCTCAGACTAATGGTAGCGAAAAACCGAAAGAGAATCAACCAGAGGAGCTAATTGGGGTGTGGAGAGACTCTACCTTTGATGGCGCGGATGGATTCTATCTTCTCATCTCTGATTCCAGAATGCGGTAGACCTCCAAAAGCGAGAGTTTCTTCTCGACAGCAATCCGCTTGCATTCTTCAAACTCAGGAACAAGCCTCTCCACTCCATCCGTAACAACAGCTTTGACTTTCACGTTTCCCAGGGAGGTGCTTACCTCTTTGTGAGTCCGTGGAAGTTTCCTCCGATCCACGGGCTGAATCCTCACTCCGAGAGTTGTCGTCTCGCTGTAGACAACTCTGAGAACGGCGTCCAAGTTTGCTTTGTTCGCCAGGACAGAGAGCAATATCCCCGGCCGACCCTTCTTCATAATCACAGGAATAAGGTATGCATCGTGAGCACCAACCGAGAGGAGACGATCAATGACGTACGGATAGACTTCCGGGTTCAAGTCGTCGATGTTCGTCTCGACTGTCACAATTTCATCCTGGTCGTATTGCGATTCAAGCTCACCGATCATGAGCCGAAGAAGGTTGGGGACTTTCTCCGACTCACGACTCCCGGCTCCATAGCCTATTTTCTCAACACGGATTCTCTCCTGCAAAAGGGTCCCGCTTGAGAGTGCTTTGATGATCGCTGCCCCAGTCGGAGTAGTGAGCTCGAAGCCAAAATCCGTCAGAATAGTTGGGTAGTCCTTGAGAATTTCCAATGCCGCGGGCGTTGGGACAGGGAGCTGACCATGCTCTGCCCTGACAAACCCGCTGCCACCCAACTTCACCGGCGATGAGTAAACCCGTTCAATCCCAAACTTCTCAAGACAAATTGCCGTTCCGACGATGTCGACGATTGAATCAAGCGCGCCAACTTCATGGAAATGAATCTTCTCGACGGACGTATTGTGAACCTTCGCCTCCGCCACAGCGATCTCATGAAATATTCTCTTTGAATCCTCTTTCACCCTCGTGCTCAAGCCGCTTCCCTCGATTATTTCCGTAATGTCCTTGAGGTGGCGGTGATACTTTGGCTGGATCGAGATCACCACCTCCACTTTCACGGCAACAATGCCGCTGCGCTCAATGTGAGACGCTTGAAGCTCAAATCCCTGGAGTGAAAGCTTTGAGAGTTCTTTGGCTAACTCCTCAAGCGGCAATCCTGCACTGACAAATGCGCCGAGAGTCATGTCGCCGCTGATTCCAGCGATTGTATCGAAATAGACAATTTTCATGATATGTAAGGTTCGAGATATTTGATGACTCGTTCAGTTGCTCCGGTGTTCTGTTCAACGAAATCAGACGAATGCTTTCCTGCCTCACAACGCGCCATGTCATCTTCAAAGAAAATCCTCAGCCGCCGGTAGAGCTCCTTTTCATCAGTCACGACAAAGCCCCCACCACGCTGCACAAGCGCGACAGCTTCTTGGGAGTTGTCATGGTTCGGACCATAGAGCACGGGAACACCGTACACCGCAGGCTCGAGAACGTTATGGACTCCGCCGTTCCCTGGTTTGCCGAGGAAACCTCCTCCGACGTAGGCAACAGTAGCGTAGGCGTAGAGCGAGAGGAGGATTCCAACGCTGTCGACGATGATGACGCGCTGGCTTCGATAGTCGTTGAGACCCGAAAAACGAATTGACATCTCGTGCCCTTTCGAGCACAACCGATCCAGTTCGTTTTCAATCCGCTCAAGGTTCTCCTCATTCGGCTCATGTGGGACGATGATGAGAAGAAGATCAGGCTCAACGGCAAGCATCCTGGAGAACACCGGCAGTATGATCCGTTCGTCGCCTTCCCAACTGCTCCCTACAACCAGGATCTTCTTCCCACGGACAATCGATTCTGGAATCAAGCGTCTACCGCGCGCCTCTTGACTTCGCATCCAGACCTGATCATACCGTGTGTCGCCGACTACCTCGAGCCGAGGATGCGACTGACCTGCCTGACCGGTCCCGCCTTCCGGGACCCCCCACAGCGGGACAGCCAGCCCCAGGCTGCGATATCCCTCAGCATCTGATTCTGAGACCGCGAGAATTGAATCGAGATTGTTGTACAGAACCCGGTGAAAACTTTTCAGCATTGCCCTTCGGCGGGAACTCCCCTCACTCATTGTTGCATTCGCAATGAAACTTGGGATACCCCGCCGCTGAAGCTCCCACAGGTGATTTGGCCAGACGTCGTATCGCACGAACACCGCTGCAGTTGGCCTGACTAACTCAACAAACCGCCGGGCCTTTCGGCGAGAATCGAAGGGCAAGTAGGTGATGACATTCGCGAGTCGGTAGTTGCGCGAGTGTTCATAGCCTGAAGGTGAGAAAAAACTCACGACGATGTCCAGATGAGGATAACGGCGGCGCAGTTCTCCGATGATGGGTTTCGCTTGCTCAAACTCGCCGAGAGATGAGGCATGGAACCAGAGACGACGGCGACCAGTAAGTGAGTTCACTTGCTGCCGAAGATTATCAAACAGCCCATTCCGCCCTCGAAGACCAATGCGGACTTTGCGTTTGACCAAAGCAGCAAGGTGAAAGAGAAGCCAGAGGATAGGAACGACAACGGTATTATAGAAGAAGAACCAGAAGCTTCGCATTACCAAGGCGGCTGGTGAGTTCAGTTCACGTTAGAGGGTAATAGAAGGAACTCGAAGATAGACCGAACGAGATGCTGCATTTGGTGTGAAAGTCAATATGAGACGCTTAAACAAGTTTGATCGTGTCACCAACCCGAATGACTCCTCCACGAAGAGCCCGTGCAAGAACGCCCCGCCGCCCCGCAAGTTGAGTTTGGAGGCCGCTTCGAATCTCATCCATCCTGCCGCATGGAGTACACGCCTTCGTGATCTCCAAGACAGCTTCTTCACCGACCTGCATCCTCTGACCTCCATCGAGATTCATGAGTCTGATTCCTCGAGTCGTTATATTCTCCTTCACTTGCCCGGGGTTCAGCCTGAGCTCTCCCAAAGTCTCTTCTTCGATGAGAAGGACCTGACGGGTGCTCTCAGCAACTGCGTGCCGATCGCCGCGGAGTCCCAAGCCTTCGACCACTTCCGCGTTCTCAACAAACACCATCGGTTTGCGATGCCCAGTGCAAAGCTGAAGAGAGACGATGGTCCCGTGCTGACTCTGCATTCTACTATATGGCAGGAATCTGGGTGGCTGGTTCTAGGCTGGGGTTCTTGTTCTTATCTGACGCTTCTCCTCCCGAGAAAGACCTCACTCCGTTGAGAACCTCTTCAACAGTAATCTCTTTCATACAACGAAAATGTCCCTCGGGACATGTCTGCCCGCCGATGTGTGTGCAAGGCCGACAGTACAAACCTTGACGCTCGATTACCTTACTTTCAGTTCCGTAGGGATAGAAGCCAAATTCTTTGACTGTTGGACCAAAAATCGCGACCACTCTTCGCTTTCGCGCCGCTGCCAAATGGAGCAACCCAGAGTCATTTGCGACAATCACGTCGCATGCATCCATTGCCGAAGCTGTCTCCAAGAGTGATAGAGCTCCAGCATAGTTGAGAATGTCGCCTCGTCTTCCAGTGTCCTGAACGACCCGCCGCTCGATGGAAGCACAGATCTCTTGATCATCCTTCCCTCCGAAAAGGAGCAGCTCCGCATTGTCCTCCTTGACAAGGGCAACAGCGAGTTGTTCAAAGTACTGTCGGAGCCATCGTTTTGTAGCATGTTTCGCTCCGGGGCAAAGCCCAACCACGTGCCCCTGCCCATCGATCCCTGCCTTCGAAAGCTGATCCCACACACGTACACTTGTCTCTTCCGGGACGAAGACTTCAAGGCCTCCCCCATCATCGCCGATCCCAAGTGAACGGACTGCCTCAAGATACCGAATTGGAACGGCCGCCACAGATCGGTAGATGTTCCACTTAAAGTTGGCCAGAAAGAATCGAGCGAGCCTTCGTTTATTCACCTTCAAAACAGTTGGAGAGGCTTTGCTCCGAAGAAACGTGGATCGGAAATTCCCGTGAATGTCGACGATCGCATCGTATCTCTCCTGCCTGATCTTTTTCCTGAGAGCTCTGAGCCCCGCGAAACCTCCATGGGTATCAAATTCAATGACATATCGAAGGTGTGGGTTGTAACGGACAAGTTCTCGGTATTCACTCTTGACCAAGAAGTCAGTTTGCGCTTGGGAATTTTTCTTTCGGAGCAGACGAATCAGAGGAGAAGCGAGAACGATGTCGCCAATGGAACTCAACCGTATTATAAGTGTTTTATTTGGTGTGCGCTCCATGGCAGCGCCTAACTTACCATTTTTTGGGAAGAGTTGCAAGCTGTCTTGTCCCAGGATGATCGGTGCTGTCGAGTTGCATTTGACTCACTCGAGGCATATATTCACCCTATGCGCTTCATTACTCTGATAAGAAAGTGACAAAGCATGGAAAGACCGGCAACGATTGGTGAGCTTCGACGCAGCAACTATCAGGTGTTGCCCGTAAAAGATGAGATCCGCAACAACCTCATCCGAAAACTGACAAACGAGGAGGAGCTTTTCTCGACAGTCGTTGGATACGAGAAAACGGTTACACCTTCTATCGTCAATGCGCTTCTCGCAAAGCATAATATGATTCTCCTCGGCTTACGCGGTCAAGCGAAAACCAGGATCGCGCGCAGCCTGATCAACTTCCTCGATGAGTATATCCCCATCATAAAAGGGTGCGAGATCAATGACAATCCGTACAGACCGGTATGCAAGCGATGCGTCGATTTAGTCAGAGAATGCGGGGAGGCGGTGGAAATCGAGTGGCTCCACCGCGAGTCGCGCTATGGAGAGAAACTTGCGACTCCCGATGTCACGATTGCCGATCTCATTGGAGACATCGATCCAATCAAAGCGGCATCCCAGCGGCTTCACTATTCCCATGAGGGGGCCATTCACTTTGGGATTATTCCTCGCACGAACCGAGGGATTTTCGCCATCAACGAGCTTCCCGATCTCCAGCCGAGGATTCAGGTGGGCCTCTTCAATATCATGGAGGAGAAGGACATCCAGATCCGGGGCTTCAACGTGCGCATCCCTCTCGATCTCATGATTGTTTTCACGGCGAACCCGGAGGACTACACCAATCGCGGAAACATCATTACACCCTTGAAAGACCGGATCGATTCTCAGATTCTCACGCATTATCCCCGAACACTTGAAGACGCAATTCGGATTACCGAACAAGAAGCCGTCATCAACCGGGACGGGCGTGACATCCACATCCCTCATTACTTTCGGGAAATCATCGAGCAGATTGCTTTCGAAGCACGGAAGAACGAGTTCGTCGATCAGAAGTCTGGCGTCAGTGCGCGCTTGACAATCGCTGCCATGGAGAATCTTGTCAGCAATGCCGAGCGCCGTGCCATTGCCTCCAATGATCCGTGCATCGTCCCGCGAATCTGCGATCTGCCTCATGTCCTACCGGGAATGACGGGGAAAATCGAACTTGTGTTTGAAGGTGAGCAAGAGGGCGCAGTGAAAGTCAGCAGAGCGCTCATCGGGAAGGCTGTTCGTGAGACTTTCCGAAAATATTTCCCCGACCCTTTGAAGAAACACCAGCGGCAAACGCCAGAAGGGCGATCACCTGAAGACCAGGAGTACAGCAAGATTATCCAGTGGTTTGAAGCTGGGAACAAGATCGAGATCGCCGACGACCTCCCTCTCGAGGCGTACTTCAGAGAACTAGACAGAGTAAAAGGACTGAGGGAGACGACGAAGAAACACATGAAGCTCTCGGAAGAGAACCGGTACGAGCTTGCCTCTGCCATGGAGTTTGTCCTCGACGGCCTGCATCAGAACTCAAAGATCGCAAAAGACGAAGTGGATCATGTGACTTCCTACAAGGACCTCGTTGGAAGTATCTTCTTCGGGAAAGAGAAGAACATAGAAGAAGAATATTGACATGCGCTTCCGGTATTCCAAATGGACTGCTGACTCGATGACCGACGAACAGCGACTGCAATCGCTCGTGTCGCTGTTTAGTTATCTGCTCCTACAGACGAGTGGAGACGTCGATGAGGCAATCGAGTGGCTTAAGCAACTCGCGCAGGAATATGGTCTCTTCGATGAGAACATGACCCTCGAGGACTTGGTGAACAAACTGCGAGAGATGGGAATCATCGAGGATGCGAAAGACATGATGGTCCTGACGACAAAGGGGGTCCAGAGAATTCGGCAGGATGCGCTGCGAGAGATTTTTACCTCCCTGAAGAAAAGCCCGACAGGGTCCCACGAGACTCCTTATACCGGCACGGGTGTCGACCGGCTCAGCGAGACGAAAAAATGGAAATTCGGTGATCTCCCAACCAACATCGACCTGACCTCCACATTAACGAACGCCTTCAAGCGCGATGGCATTGACAATTTCACGCTTCAAGAGGAAGACCTCGAGGTCTACGAAACCGAGCACCTTACGTCGTGCGCAACCGTGGTGATGCTCGACATCAGCCACAGCATGATCCTCTATGGCGAAGATCGCATCACCCCAGCAAAACAGGTCGCGCTTGCGCTCTCCGAACTCGTCATGCAAAAGTTTCCCCGCGATTACCTCGCACTTGTCGTCTTCGGTGACGACGCGAAAGTCGTGAGCATCAGCGAGCTTCCATTCCTGAACGTCGGACCGTATCACACAAACACCAAAGCAGGACTGCAATTAGCGCGCAATCTCCTCCGTCGCCGCGGGAACGTAAATAAGCAAGTCTTCATGGTCACAGATGGAAAACCTTCAGCGATCTTCGACAGCAATGGACGCCTCTACAAGAATTCCTTCGGACTTGATCCGCGCATCGTGAATAAAACTCTTGATGAAGCGGTAGCGTGTCGTCGCGAGAAGATTGCGATCAGCACGTTCATGGTTGCTCGTGATCCATACCTCATCGATTTCGTCGAAGACCTTACAAAAGCAAACCGCGGTCGCGCATACTATTCCTCTCTCGCGAACCTTGGTGAGTACGTCTTCGTCGACTACATCAGGAATCGACGCAAGCGCTTCAACGCAGAGTTCTAGCTTCTTCCAGCCTGTCTGTTGTTCCCCGTTGCTTGAAATTGAGTGGAAAAATGTGCATAATGGTAACCACTGAACAGGTTTTCCACGCTTTCACGACGCGCCATGCGAAAAGCTCAGCTCCGCCGACACACGAAAGAGACAAGCATCACCGCAAAGGTCACAATTGACGGACACGGGAGTGCGTCCGTCAAAACGGGTGTTGGTTTCTTCGACCACATGCTCGAGCTGTTTGCTAAACACGGCCTCTTTGACTTGACAGTGAAGTGCAGCGGAGACCTTCACGTCGATGACCACCACACAGTGGAAGACGTATCAGTCGCACTAGCGGGGGCCTTCAGAAATGCCTTGAGCAAGAAGCATGGGATCGCTCGATTTGGACACGCATATGTGCCGATGGATGAGACTCTTGCACGCTGTGTCGTGGATCTCAGCGGGCGCAGTTCTCTCATCTTCAATGCCACGTTTAGGCGCGCGAAAGTAGGTGATCTCTCGACAGAGATGATTCACCATTTCTTTCGGTCCTTCGCTGAAACTTTGAAAGCGAACATCCACGTCGAGGTACTGTATGGCACGAACACGCATCACAAGATTGAGGCGATTTTCAAGTCGTTTGCTGTCGCGATGCGAGAGGCGTGCGCGAAAGATAAGAGAGTCACTGGCATTCCTTCGACGAAAGGGAGCCTGTGAAAATCACGATAATTGACTGTGGCATAAGCAACCTGCGCTCTGTCCAAAAGGCCTTTGAAAAGGTGGGCGTCTCTACTCAAACTTCTCGGGACCCAAACGTCATCGAGGCTGCGGAGAAACTTGTTCTCCCCGGAGTGGGCGCCTTCGGGCAAGGAATGGAGAACCTGGGAAAGAACCGACTTGTCGAGCCGATTCTCCGCCACGTCAAGAATGGCAAGCCCATCATTGGCATTTGTCTGGGGATGCAGCTGCTCTTTTCTGAGAGTGAAGAGCTCGGCCATCATCGTGGGCTGAATCTCCTGAAAGGAAGGCTAAGGCGATTCCCTTCGACGGTGAAAGTCCCTCATGTGGGTTGGAATCAAGCCCATGCCCGCAGGTCATCTCCATTGTTGAAGGGAATAAACGGCGGCTCCTATTTTTACTTTGTTCATTCGTACTATCTGGAGCCAGAGGAGAATGTGACTCTGACGACGACTGACTATGGAATCGAGTTCCCTTCCTCCATAGAAAAAGACAATATCTTTGGCATTCAGTTCCACCCCGAAAAGAGCCAGGAGAAGGGCTTGACGATTCTTAAGAACTTCGCTGATCTATGACACCAGTCTTCCGAGATACCAAGGAAATTGATTGGGACCAGCTTCTTGATCTTCAGCACAGCGCTGCATGGTGCAGGCATCGATCGTTGGAACATCTGACGAAGGCAATCCATAATTCCCAACTGCTCATTACTGCGTGGGAAGGGAACAGACTCATCGCATGCGCCCGAGTCCTCACAGATTACGTCTATCGCGCGGTCGTCTTCGATGTGATCGTCCATCCTAATTACCAGGGGAAGGGTCTTGGTCGTCAGCTGATGGAACAGATCATCAATCATCCTTCCCTCAAGGAAGTGGAATACTACTTCCTTTACACTGCAGACAAACAAGGTTTCTATCGCCGCCTCGGGTGGCAAGAGTACTCAGGAAAGTCTTTCCGTCTAATCAACAAACTCTCGCCGAACCTGCCGTCAGAGTGACACAATGATCCTCGTTATTCCATCGATCGACATAATGGATGGAAAATGCGTCCGTCTCGTTCAGGGTGTCCCTGGAACCGAAAAGGTCTACTCAGGCGACCCCACACAGATGGCCATCCTCTGGCGAGGCGAGAATGCGAAGATGCTACACATCGTTGATCTCAATGGTGCTCTTGAGGGCGAGATGAAAAACCTTGAGATCATCGAAAAGATCATCCAGACAGTGGAGATTCCCATCCAAGTGGGAGGAGGTATCCGGATGTTTGAGCAAGCGAGGGACCTCTTCCGAGTCGGCGCTGCAAGAGTCGTCATCTCGACTGCGATAATTGAAGACCCCGATTTGATGAGGAAGCTCATCGCTGATTTCGGTCCACGCAAGATCGTCGTCGCTATCGACGCAAAAAACGGCATCGTGCAGAAGAGGGGCTGGCAAGAGGATTCAGGCCTCGAAGCAGTTTCTCTCGGCCTGAATGTGAAGCTCCTTGGCGCCGAGCGCGTTCTCTACACGGACATCGCTCGTGACGGCACCCTTACTGGTCCGAATTTCATAGGCATCAAAGAATTCGCCGTGAAAACCGGATTGAAGGTTACGGCCTCTGGCGGCGTCGGCGGATACAAAGACCTTCGTAAGATGCAGGAACTTGAGCCGTGTGGTGTTGATTCGGTTATCGTTGGGCGCGCCCTCTATGAAAACAGGTTCCCGTGCCAGGAACTATGGCGACAATGCGAAAGCGAGTTAGAAGACCTCGGCCCGACGCGACGGGTTTGATTGTTCCCATGCACCCAGAGCCCTCCGCATACGGCTACTGGAGAGTCAATCCACTGGTCCCTTTGTTCTGATTCCAAGCCGTGCTCGCAAAGAGAATTATCCCATGCCTGGATATTGATCGCGGCCGGGTAGTCAAAGGTGTTCGATTCCTGGATCTGGTTGACGCAGGAGATCCCGTAGCCCAAGCCCGGTTCTACGACGAAGAAGGTGCCGACGAGATCGTCTTCCTTGACATCACTGCCTCGGCGGAAGAGAGGAAAACCCTCATTGACTTGGCGCGCCGAACTGCAGAAGAGGTTTTCATTCCATTCACGATTGGCGGAGGCATCGGGGATGTCGATGAGATGAGGGAGATTTTGAGGAGCGGAGCAGATCGTGTCAGTATAAACACGGCGGCAGTGGAGAATCCATCGCTCATTTCTGAAGGTGCGGGGGAGTTCGGCGTTCAGTGCATCGTTGTGGCAATAGATGCAAAGCGAATAGAGTCTCAGCCATCAAAGTGGCGTGTTTACACCTATGGAGGCCGAAGAGCGACTGACCTCGATGCAATCGAGTGGGCACGGAGAACAGAGCAGCTTGGCGCTGGAGAACTTCTGCTCACGAGCATGGATCGAGACGGGACCAAGCAAGGCTATGATGTTGAGCTTCTTCAAGCTGTCTCTTCAGCTGTTAATATCCCTGTCATCGCCAGCGGTGGCGCGGGGACGCTCGAGCATCTTGCCGAAGCTCTTGTCCGCGGGAAAGCAGACGCTGTCCTGTGCGCTTCCATCTTTCATTTCAGGGAATTCTCGATCAAGCAGGCAAAAGAATTTTTGAAGTCAAAAGGTGTCCCGGTACGTTTATGAAGGCCCTTCTCGATGCAGTAAAGTTCGACTCCGGTGGTTTGCTCACGGCAGTTGTTCAAGATGCCGAAACTGGAGAAGTCCTCATGGTTTCTTTCATGAACAAGGAAAGTCTGGAGCGAACGATTGAGACAGGGAAAGCAACGTACTGGAGTCGATCGCGAAAGAAACTATGGGTGAAAGGGGAGGAATCGGGCCACGTCCAGACTGTTCACAGCATTCATCTCGATTGTGATGGAGACGCAATTCTGCTGAAGGTGCATCAAGCGGGGGGAGCTTGCCATACCGGCCATCGGTCGTGCTTTTACCGAGAAGTGACGAATCACGGAGACGGATTCCGAGAGAAGCAGGACTTGGTTTTCAACCCTGACGATGTCTATCACCGAGGAAGGGAGGAGTGATCCCCATGCCCAAGGTTGCAATCCTTCTCGGGAGTGAATCAGACAGAGAGGTCATGCAGAACTGTGCGAATTACCTCGAGTGGTTCAAGATCGAGTATGAGATGAAAGTCCTCTCCGCTCATAGAAATCCTCGCGAGACTACGGCGTTCGCGAAGTCAGCAGAAAAACGCGGCATCGGGATCATCATCGCAGCGGCGGGCATGGCTGCACATTTGCCTGGTGTCATCGCTGCACACACGACGCTTCCCGTCATTGGAGTACCTCTCTCTTCGTCAGACCTCCGCGGCATTGATGCACTCTACTCGATCGTCCAGATGCCGGCCGGGATTCCGGTGGCAACTGTAGCAATCGGAGGGGCTGGAGCGAAAAATGCAGCTGTCCTGGCAGCAGAAATCCTCGCCACGTCCGACACAAGGATGAAGAAGAAGCTACAGGAATTTCGAAAACGCGGGTCAAAGATATAGCCATGAAGATCCTTATTCTCGGCCATTTGTGCGTTGACACCTTCACAAACAGGGGTGAGCCAAGTCCTGGAGAAACCGATGAGAGTAATCGCTGGGGAGGAATCTTCTTCTCGCTCGCGACCATGGCAAATCTGGCCGACGAAGCGAAGATCGTCCCGATCTTCGGAGTCGGGACAAAAGAGTACGAGCGTTTTCTCAAGAGACTCGAACGGTACGGAAACATCGACCCCTGCGGCATCTACCGTCTGCCCGGACCTACCAATCATGTGTATCTGGAATACTCAGAGGGAGAGAAACGCATTGAGTGCTCGAAGTCCATCGCTCCGCCGATTCCACTTCAGCGCATCGAACCGTACTTGCCGGCGGACGTGATTCTTGTGAATATGATCTCCGGTTTCGATCTTACCCTCGAGACATTGACTACGCTCCGGATGCTCTCTCAGACAAATCAGACTCTCATCCATCTCGACATTCATAGCCTTACACTCGGCATCGACGAACAGTTCCGCCGCTTCCATCGCCCGCTCGAGACGTGGCGCCGATGGTGCTACCTCGCAGATACCGTTCAGATGAATGAAGAGGAAGCAAAGGCCCTTCCACTCGAGTATCTTCAAGAGGAAGACTTGGCAAAACAGATTCTGTCTCTCGGTTTACGCGGACTCATTATCACACGAGGTGCTCGGGGGATCACAGCCTGGGGACAGGAACACAAGAAGATTTCACGCAAGGACATCGCCGCTGTGAAGGTCGAGCACCCGAGTGATTCAACCGGGTGTGGTGATGTCTTCGCCGCAGCGTTTTGCTACTATTTCGCTCAGAGTCAGAACGTGACTGCAGCGGCGGAGTCCGCTAACCGGATAGCGGCTGCGAATGTCGCATACGTCGGCTCGGACGGCATCGATTCGATTGGAGAAAGTGTGGGAAAAGTGGGAGAGAGAAAATGATTGTGATGAAGTTCGGGGGGACATCGGTTGAAGATGCGCGTGCAATGAATAACGTGATTGAGATCGTCACGCGTGAGCGTCATCGCCAACCGATCGTAGTCCTCTCAGCAGTCGCCGGGGCAACAGACACGCTCATCAAGACCGCGCATCTCGCTCACGAGGGTCAATTCGAGGAGGCAAAGAACTCCCTCAACGAATTGCTCGAGCGGCATGTCACAGTGTTGGAAAACCTCGTCGAGAAGCGCTCGTCCGTCCAAGCGCTGATTTTTGAGATGAGAAAACGGTTTGAGGAGCTGAAGAATTTGTGCTATGGAATCTCGATCCTGCGCGAGCTTACGAATCGTTCATTGGATACAATTGCATCGGTCGGGGAGCAGCTCTCATCGATGATTGTCGAAGAAGGGATGAAAGAGAGAGGATTACCAGCTGCATTGGTAGATGCCCGAGGGTTCATGATCACAGACGATCACTTCACCGCAGCAACACCCCTGTTCGATGCAATTGAGGAAAAGGTGAAGGCTCTCATCGTTCCTCGTTTGGGCAGGAAGGAAGTCGTGGTAACCCAGGGGTTCATTGGTGCAACTGATAATGGAGTCACGACAACTCTTGGACGAGGCGGGTCGGACTTCTCTGCAGCCATTGTTGGTACGGTTCTCGGGGCAGAAGAAATCCAGATCTGGACAGACGTTGATGGGATCCTCACGGCAGACCCAGTTGTCGTTCGAGATGCGAGGAAGGTCAAGACAATGTCTTTCCGTGAGGCCTCAGAGTTAGCATATTTCGGTGCGCGCGTCCTTCATCCGAGTACGATCCTGCCAGCCGTCAAGAAGAACATCCCCGTGCGGGTCTTGAACTCCAGACGACCGAATGCGACGGGGACGCTTATCACATCGGAAGCTACGAAATCAACGAGCGTCGTGAAGTCGATTGCTTTCAAGAAAGGGATCACCGTCATCAACATCCTTTCGACGCGGATGCTCATGGCGTACGGGTTCCTTGAATCGATCTTTGCAGTTTTTGGCAAATGGAAAACTGCTGTCGATCTTGTAAGCACTTCAGAGGTTTGTGTTTCCGTAACGATTGACTCGACGACCTACCTTGATCAGATCATCGACGAGCTTAGGAAGTTCTCAGACGTGACACTGGTGCCGAAGAAAGCCATCATTTGCATCGTGGGGGATCAGATGCGGAACACTCCGGGAGTCGCAGCGAGGATCTTCAGTGCAATCAAGGATGTCAACATCGTCATGGTCTCCGAAGGGGCATCAGAAATCAATCTCAGTCTGGTCGTGGAAGACACGCAGGTGGAGGATGCCGTTCGGAAACTCCATAAAGAATTCTTCGAGACTGTTCCGGATCCAGAAATCTTCGAGCCGCTTCCTCAAGCAGCGGCATAACGCAAGGCCATGACATGAACATTGCCCTTGTTGGCTATGGAAAGATGGGAAAAGAGATCGAGGCTCTTGCCCCCACCCAAGGAGTATCCGTCGTTGCAAGATTTGACATTGACAACAACCGCAACGGAACGGGCTTAACAGCCGAAACCCTGAAGGGTGTAGACGTCTGCATAGACTTCTCGATTCCCGGCGAAGTGCTCGCCAATCTTCGAAGAGTTGCAGAGTGCGGCAAGAATCTCGTCATCGGAACCACTGGCTGGCACGACAGGGTGGAAGAAGCAAGACAGATCGTTGACAAAGAGAGAATCGGAATTGTGCATGCTGCAAACTTCTCAATAGGAGTGAACCTTTTCTTGAGATTGGTCGAAGAAGCTGGAAAGCGGTTTGCTCAGTTTGAAGACTATGACGTCTCGATTCAGGAGATTCATCATAGGCAGAAGCTCGATTCACCAAGCGGCACAGCGCTCGAGATCGGCAAGACGCTTCTGCATACTTCAAAACGGAAGAAGGAGCTGCTTGCCGGGAATGCCCCGGGAAAAATCAAACCTGAGCAACTTCAGATCAGCTCAACGAGGACGGGAAGTGTTATGGGAGTCCATTCCGTCCTTTTCGATTCACTTGTTGATACCATCGAACTGAAGCACACTGCAAAGAACCGCAGCGGCTTTGCTCTCGGCGCCCTGCTTGCAGCTAAGTGGATCAAAGGCAAGCGTGGTTGGTACTCGATGCAAGATGTTCTTAAAGACGTTCTGCAATAAGAACCAGTGAGAACTACGACATGAAAGCCAAGAGATTCTTCCAGGGAACTGGCACTGCCATCGTCACGCCCTTCAAGAAAGATGGGGCGCTCGATGAGAAAGCTCTCCGCCGGCTTGTTCAATTCCAGCTCAAAGGTCGTGTTGAAGCGCTTGTCCCTTGTGGAACGACTGGCGAGAGTCCCACCCTCACTCATGATGAACAGCGCCGCGTAACCGAGATTGTTCTCGAGGAGGTTCAAGGAAAGGCAAGAGTCTTCGCCGGTGCTGGTGGGAATAACACGCAAGAAGTAATTGAGAAAGCAAGAACCGCCAAGCGCCTTGGAGTTGACGCCATTCTCTCTGTCGCACCATACTATAACAAGCCCACGCAGGAAGGATTCTACCAGCATTTCCATGCGATCGCGGAAAGAACTGATGTCGACATCATCGTCTACAATATTCCAAGTCGGACGGGGAGCAACATCGAAGCCGGGACGATGCTGAGGATGGCCGAAGAGATCCCCCACCTCGTCGGCGTGAAGGAAGCATCAGGAAATCTCGGCCAGATGATGGAGATCGCTCATCATCGCCCTCCCCATTTCTCGCTCCTCTCCGGAGACGATGTGTTCACGTTTCCCCTCATCGCATTGGGCGGAGATGGCGTCATCTCAACAACGGCGAATCAAGTGCCCAGACTTTTCTCAGACATGACACGTGCTTGCCTCAAGGGTGAATGGAAGAAGGCACTGGAGTTGCATTATAAACTCCTCCATCTTATGAATGCGAACTTCATCGAGACGAATCCAATTCCCGTCAAAGCGGGACTTGCTATGATGGGCCTGATCGAAGAAGTCTACCGCTTGCCGCTTGTGCCGATCAGTGCGAATGCCCGAGAGAAGCTTCGGAAAGCGATGAAGGAATTGAAGTTGATTGCCGATTGACCCCGTGACTGTTTCTGAAATGATGCAAGTCGTTTTGTAAAGCCACAGCGAACACCAATCGTGCGAGACATGAGTACGACAAGAGAGGCAATCGAAAACCTTTACGCTCACGACATCAGGAAGATCAATCGAACTGAAGCGTTGGAGACGTTTGATCAATTCAAATCGCTGCTGAACACCGGCAAGGTCAGGGCGGCAGAGAAGATCGACAGAGCTTGGAGAGTAAATTCCTGGGTGAAGAAGGGAATCCTTCTTGGCTTCCGGCTCGGGAGGCTTTCAGATGTTTCCATTAGTGAGAACTTTCGCTACTTTGACAAAGACACGTATCCGCTGAAAAGAATCACGTTGAAGGACAACGTGCGGGTAGTTCCTGGAGGAACCGCGATTCGTGATGGTGCATTCGTTGCCCCCACGGTGGTGATCATGCCCCCTGCGTACATCAATGTCGGGGCATACATCGATGAAGAGACGATGATCGATTCGCACGCTTTGGTTGGTTCTTGCGCCCAAATTGGGAAGCGAGTTCATCTCAGTGCAGGAACTCAAATCGGCGGGGTGCTAGAACCAGTTGGCGAGATGCCGGTCGTCATTGAGGACGATGTGGTAGTCGGAGGAAACTGTGGCGTGTACGAGGGAACAATTGTGAGAAGACGTGCAGTCCTGGGAGCGGGAGTCATCCTCACAGGATCGACGCCTGTGTATGATTCAGTGAAGCAAACCGTTTACCGGAGGTCAAAGGATCATCCCTTAGAAATTCCCGAAGGTGCGGTCGTCGTTCCTGGCGGTCGCCCCCTTGACTCAAAGTTCGGGGCAGAGCACCATCTCTCCCTTTACGCGCCAATCATCGTGAAGTATCGCGACGAGAAGACGGATGCAGCAACAGTTTTGGAAGAGAGTCTGCGATGAATGCGGGAATGAAAAGAGTTCTCGTGACCGGCGCCAATGGATTGCTCGGGCAGCATCTTGCTCAGATCTTCTCACAGGAGCCGAAGTACGAGCTGCTTTTCACTTCTGATGAACCGACATTCTATCTCAACCATCGACCACTCTTAGACTACACGCAGCTCGATATCACTTCAAAGAGCGACGTGAAGAGTCTCGTGATGAGTTTCCATCCCGACGTCATCGTCAACGCTGCAGCGATGACAAACGTCGATGCATGTGAATCACAACGTGAGCTCGCATGGAAAATCAACGTACACGGTGTCGAGAACCTGGCGGATGTTGCACGAATGATTGGGGCGAAGATCATCCACGTATCCAGCGACTACGTCTTTGATGGCCTTCGCGGTCCTTATGGAGAGGACGATCGGCCCAACCCCATCAACTATTACGGCAAGACGAAGCTCGCCAGTGAAAATGTTCTGCGTACCGGAGATGTGCACTTTGCAATCGCTAGAACCATTGTCCTGTATGGAACCGGCAAGAACGTGAAGCAAAACTTCGCTCTGTTTCTCGTTGACGCTCTAAAAGAAGGAAAGCCAATCAGGGCTGCCACGGACCAGGTGAGCAATCCAACTTACGTGCATGACCTCGCGTTTGGGATTCTTCGGATTGTAGAGCAGGAAGCGGAAGGAGTCTATCATCTGAGCGGTTCAGAGCGCGTAAGTCGGTATGAGTTCGCCCACAAGGTTGCGAACGTGTTTGGGCTTGATCCAAGTCCTATCGCAGCCGTAAAGACAGAGGATCTGCACCAACCTGCCCGACGTCCATTGTGCTCAGGCTTCATTACACTGAAAGCAGAGACTGAGCTTGGCTACAAGCCTTGTGACGTGACGCAGGGACTCTTGATGCTTAAACGTGACCTCCAGAAAGCGAACATCCCAAACCCACTGTAGGCGTGAAGTCTGAAACCCTTCCCCGAAGAACCCTGTGAACTTCTATGCTTGAACTGAAATTCATTCGAGAGAACCCTCAAGTCGTCAAGACCGCTTGTCTGAACAAAGGAGAGGCCGACAATGTCGACATCATCCTGCGGCTCGACGAGGAACGCAGGCAGCTGATTCAGAAAGGCGAATCTCTGAAGAATCGCCGAAACATCGTTTCTGAACAGATTGGAAAGCTGAAGAAGGAAAACAAAGATGCCTCAGCGTTGATGGTCGAGATGAAAAACACTGCAAATGAGATCAAGAATATCGACGAGCAGCTTCTCGCTGTGGAAAAGGAGCTCGACGGATTGCTCCTCACTGTCCCCAATATCCCCCACCCCTCCATCCCCATCGGCAAAACTCCGTCGAGCAATGTCGAGGTCCGGCGATGGGGCGGCGATGGAAACATCATCGGCTTCGCTGACAAGAAATCACTCGACTTCGAACTCAAAGACCATGTAGCTCTTGGCAAGAAGTTGGGCATCCTTGACTTCGACCGTGCGGCAAAAATCAGCGGAAGCGCTTTCCCGTTATATCTCGGTAAGGGAGCAACTCTGGAACGCGCCCTCATCAGTTTCATGCTCGACCTTCACTTGAACAAGCATGGGTACAGGGAGATCTTTCCTCCTTTTCTTGTCAACCGTGCGTCGATGGTCGCCACCGGGCAATTGCCGAAGCTTGAGTCAGACATGTATCACATCGGACTCGACGATTTGTTCCCGATTCCCACGGCAGAAGTGCCTGTAACGAATATCCATCGGGATGAGATGCTGCTCTATGAGGACTTGCCGATCAAGTATGTCGCTTATTCCGCCTGTTTTCGGCGGGAAGCAGGGTCCTACGGCAAAGAGACGAAGGGCTTCTTGCGCGTACATCAGTTTAACAAGGTCGAAATGGTGAAATTTGTCGCTCCTGAAACTTCTTACGACGAATTGGAGTTCCTTGTAAGGGATGCAGAGGAAGTCCTCCAACTGTTGAACATCCCCTACCGAGTGACGGAACTATGCACCGGAGATTTGAGTTTTTCAGCAGCCAAGTGCTACGATATTGACGTATGGGCTCCAGCTGAGACCGCACGAGAAGGCTGGCTGGAAGCCTCGAGTTGCAGCAATTTCGAGAGTTTTCAAGCAAGGCGGGCTAACATCCGCTTCAGACGGGATGCGAAGACAAAACCGGAGTTCGTCCACACCCTGAATGGCTCCGGGCTCGCGACATCGCGCCTGATGGTTTCGCTCCTCGAAAATTACCAGACGCCTGAAGGAAAAGTCATCGTGCCAAAGGTTCTCCACAAGTACACGGGATTCGAAGTTATCGGATAATGAAACCACTCCTACGCCTAAAGCCATATCTCTGGAAATACCGAAAGACTCTTTTTCTGGGCCTTCTGACAGTAATTGCAAGCAACTCGTTCGGGGTCTTTCAACCACTTTTCCTCGGAACCGCAGTTGACAAGATAAAAACCGGGATTGAGTCCCACCGGATCGACACAAGCGGCCTTCTGATGTATGCCGGACTCATCGTCGTGTTCACGCTCGTGGCCGGCTTTTTCACCTTTCTGACCAGACAGACGATCATTGTAGTGAGTCGACATATCGAGTATGATCTAAGAAATGACTTCCTCAAGCACATCCAGAAACTTTCACACTCCTATTTCCAGAACACGCCGACCGGCGACCTCATGGCTCATGCGACAAACGATATCGGTGCGGTGCGGAATTCCCTTGGACCGGGCATCATGTATCCGACCGATACGCTCATGACCTTTACGATGGTTCTTGCGATGATGTTGTACAAAGATTGGCATCTCACTCTGCTCGTGTTGATTCCACTCCCCTTTGTGTCGTTCGCCGTGTACCACCTTGGGAAGATCGTCCACCACAAGTTCGAAGAGCGGCAAGCACAATACTCCCTCCTGACAACCCGGGCTCAGGAAAATCTCTCGGGGATCCGAGTTGTGAAGTCGTACGTCCGAGAGGCACACGAGATTGAGCTTTTCCGCAGGCTCAGTTGGGACTACCTGAAGAAAAACCTCGTCCTCGCTCGAATCCAGTCAATCATGTGGCCGTTGATGTTCATGCTCATCGGGCTCTCACTCGTCGTCACACTCTACTTCGGTGGCATGCAGGTGATCGAAGGGGCGATCACCATCGGGACACTTACTGCGTTTTTTGCCTACCTCGTCATGCTCATCTGGCCGATGATCGCGTTCGGGTGGGTCGTGAACATCCTCCAGCAAGGAGCGGCATCGATGGGACGCCTCGCCAAGATTTTCGATACCGTGCCGGAGATTCGTGATACAGACGAGACGAACCTGTCAATCCAAACCATCCAGGGAGACATCGAGTTTCGGGATGTATGCTTCACCCACAAGGGGAGCGAAACGCCAACGCTCAGGAATATCCAGCTGAACATCGACAAGGGGATGACCGTTGCGATCGTTGGATATACAGGCTCAGGAAAGTCAACGCTTGTCAACCTCATTCCTCGTCTCTACGATGTCACCGGCGGTGAGATTCTCATTGACGGAGTGAACATCAAGAAGATTCCCCTGGAGGTTCTTCGCTCTCACATCGGCTTCGTTCCTCAGGAAACGTTCCTCTTTTCAGAGAAGATTATTGACAACATCGGTTACGGCGTTGACGATGGAAATCTTGAGCATGCGAGCGCAGCCGCAGAGGTGTCCCAGATAGCAAAAGAGATCGACGATTTCCCTCACCAATACGAGACGATGGTCGGTGAGCGTGGAATAACGCTCTCCGGCGGCCAGAAGCAGCGGACAAGCATCGCACGGGCCGTTATCCGAAATCCCCGAATCTTGATTCTTGACGATGCCCTTTCGTCTGTCGACACCTACACAGAAGAGGAAATCCTTAAGCGGCTTCGCCATGTGATGAAAGGCCGGACGAGCATCATCATCAGCCACCGAATCTCGACAGTGAAGGACGCAGATCTGATCGTCGTTCTCGATGGTGGGAAGATCGCTGAACAGGGGACACACCAGGAGCTTGTGGCGATCGGCGGAATCTACGCAGACCTCCATTACAAACAGCTGTTGGAGGAAGAGTTGGAAAGACTGTAAGGAAAGGCAAGACTGAAGCCCCGTGCACGAAGAAGAAATCCTCGGAAAAGCATACGACAATCGTTTGATGAAGCGGCTGCTGACGTACCTCAAGCCGTACGTCTGGCACGTTGTGGCCGCTATTCTTATGAGCATCGTCGTGTCGGGGATGGAAGCAATCCGACCGTGGTTCACGAAACATGCTGTCGACGTGAACATTGCGCAACGCGATATGCACGGATTGCTCATAACAGCCGTACTTTTTCTTGGCGTCCTCATCGTCCGTGGGGTTGTCCAGTACCTTAACACGTACCTCACGCAGTGGATCGGCCAGCGGACGATCTTTGATCTCCGCATGCAGCTCTTCGAGCACCTCCAGAATCTCGGCCTCAGGTTTTTCAACCGCAATCCGATCGGCAGACTCATCACTCGTGTGACGACGGACATCGAGGTCCTTAATGAAATGTTCTCGTCCGGCATTGTGATGGTTTTCAGCGATGTCTTCACGATCATTGGGATTCTTTACTTCATGTTCTCGATGAGCTGGCAACTCGCCCTTGTCTCGCTCAGCGTTCTGCCGATTCTTTTCTATGGAACGTTCCTCTTCCGAAAGAAGGCCCGCGAGGCATACCGCGAGGTCCGCATCCAGATCGCGAGGATCAATACCTTCATGCAGGAACACATCACCGGCATGGTGGTGGACCAGATTTTCAACAGGGAGAAGAAGGCGTTCGACAAGTTCGAGAAGATCAATGCAGCACATCGGGAGGCTAACATCCATTCGATCTTCTATTACGCACTTTTCTATCCGGGTGTGGAGCTGATCGGGGCGCTCGCCGTAGGTCTCATCGTTTGGTACGCAGGCGGCAATGCTCTGGGGGGCGCAATCACGCTCGGGACTGTGATGGCTTTTCTGCAGTTCAATGAGATGTTCTGGCGACCCATCCGCGATCTCTCTGAGAAATATAACATCATGCAAACAGCGATGGCGTCCTCAGAGCGTGTCTTTAAGCTCCTTGATGATAAGACGATTATCCCGGAGCCCGCATCACCGATTCCTCTTCCCACCGTCCGTGGAGAAATCGAATTCCGAAACGTCTGGTTTGCCTACAACGGCGATGCCTATGTCTTGAAGGACGTCTCCTTCAAGATTGCACCCGGCGAGACGGTCGCGATCGTCGGGGCAACAGGGGCTGGCAAGTCCTCCACGATCAACCTGCTGAGCAGGTTCTATGACGTCAACAAAGGACAAATTCTCATCGATGGGGTTGACATCCGATCCGTCAACACCAAGGATCTGCGAAAGCACATTGCTGTGGTTCTGCAGGATGTTTTCCTCTTCGCGGGGGACATCAAAACCAACATCACGCTCGGCGACGAATCGGTTCCTCTTGAGCAAGCCATAGCCGCTGCGAGAACTGTCGGCGCCGATCGGTTCATCGAGCGACTCCCTACTGGATATGACACCGAGGTAAAGGAACGTGGATCAACCCTCTCCGTTGGTCAAAAACAGCTTGTCTCATTTGCGCGTGCCCTTGCGTACAACCCCCAAATCCTGATCCTCGATGAAGCAACCTCAAGTGTCGACACTGAAACAGAGATCTTAATTCAAGCGGCAATTAAGAACTTGCTCCAAGGCCGGACCTCAATCGTCATTGCTCATCGACTCTCTACAATCCAGAGCGCAGATAAGATTATCGTGCTCCATAAGGGTGAGATCCGTGAGATCGGTACACACCAGGAACTGCTTGCACTTGGCGGAATCTACTACAAGCTCTACCAACTGCAGTACAAGGACCAAGAGCTGAGGTTTGTCAGTGCCAATGTTCAAGCAGCCAAGTAGATTCCCTCCAACTTCTTCCGCTGAAAAGCACAGCTCCTAGCCTCAAGCAGCTTGTTAACCGGGATTCACCCTTTCCGTCCAACCGAGCGATAGCCGACCTCATGCTTGTTATTGGATAGAGAAATCTATATATTTGTCAAGCAGTTGTGTACTTCCGGGACAGCCTTGCACATCAGACACCCGCATTGCGAAAGAGCATCCCTTTTCGAGATCAGATGAGACTCTATCTAACGGCAGTGGGATTTACCACCGTCCTCGTTGTTCTCTTCATTCTGCTCTCCTCGCCGATTTCAACTCTTGAGAATCAGGCACTCGACACCAAATTCAGACTTCGAGGTGAAACGCGCATCGATAGCAATGTCGTCGTGATTCTCCTCGAGGGAGATGATATTGATGCCCTGGGGGGATGGCCGTTGAAGAGGAGTTACTATGCTTTGCTCATCAATGCACTGAACAACCTAGGGGCGAAGGTCATCGGTTTGGACATCTTCTTTGAGGAACCCAATGCACTTTACGCGGAGTCAGATTCTCTCCTTGTTCGCATTGCATCCAAACAGAAGAACATAGTCTTTGCATCGTACTTTCAGGAAATCGGCATCAAGAACGCGCCTCCTTCCTCCAAAGACTCAGTTGGAGAAAGTTTTGGCTTTGAGATCAATGAGCCGACCTCCTTCCAGGCAGCAAGAACTCTGCATCTCCCTTATCCAGCAATTCAGCGCGTGGCAGCGGCAATTGGGCAAACAAATCTTCCAGATGAGTCTACAATTCGGAACGTGCCAATAGTCCTCCAATGCGGAGGGAGACTCTTCCCCTCTATCTCCTTGGAAATGGCTCGGCTTTTTTTGGGGGTCGCACGGGATCAGGTGTCCGTGCAGGGATGCAGTGTTCGTCTGGATGATCAGGCCAAGCCCATCCCGATTTCATGCGACGGCAGCTTTGTCTTGAACTATCGAGGGGGAATTTCATCACTCAACCGGTTTCACTTCATAGACTTCCTGAAATCCTACGATCTCTACCGAACGGGTTCTCCAGCACGAGTGCCTGTGACGAGGGTGAAAGGCAAGGCCGTCATCGTCGGAGTTGTTGCCCCGGCGGTTGGGAAATTCGTCACGACGCCCTACTCCTCAACCTTCCCAGCAGTGGGCGTTGATGCAACAGCATTGGACAACATCATCTCGGGGCAATTCCTCAGAGTTTCGACGCCTCTCGTCAGGCACCTCGTCTCTGGCCTCCTTGCGTTCGCTCTATTCGTCCTCGTCTATCGTTTGCGTGGATCAGGTGGAGTCTTGGCTTCGGTGGGTATCCTCGCTTTCTATCCAGTCATAAATCTCCTCAGCTTTCTTTTCCTTTCGCTCTCACTCCCAACCTTCCAGCCTTTTGCTGCAGTCATACTTGCCATGATGAGTGCGCTTGTCCTCAAGCAGAAACATGTGAGGACGCAACTCACAGTCTCCGAGTCAAACAAAGATAGGATTGAGAAGGAACTCCTGGAAAAAGAAAAGAAGCTCCTTGAGCTTGACGCGGAGCTTCGTCACACTCAACAGGGTCTGACACGCCGGAATGAGAGAGACCTCCAGGAAGAGATGAAGAAGTACCGCGAGGACATTCGAGCACTCTCTTCCCAAGCTGGCGATTTCTCTCCATATGTTGCGTCTCCTGACAGTATTGAAGCCGAGCGAGGCGAGTTTGAAAGCCTCGTCTACTGCAAGTCCGGGAAGATGGATGAACTGGTGGAGTTGATTGAGAAGGTTGCGCCGAGCGATGCCAATGTCTTTATTTCGGGGGAAAGTGGAACAGGCAAAGAACTTATCGCACGCGCAATCCACACCCGAAGCAAGCGAAAGGACAAAGCCTTTGTTCCCGTAAACTGCGGTGCACTCACTGAGAGCCTGCTCGAGAGTGAGCTGTTTGGCCATGAGAGGGGAGCGTTTACAGGGGCTGTAAAAGAAAAAGCGGGTCGATTCGAGCTTGCGAACGGAGGAACAATTTTCCTCGATGAGATTACTGAGACGAGTGAAGCATTCCAGGTGAAACTCCTACGTGTTCTGCAGTCAGGTGAATTTGAGCGCGTTGGGGGGACGAACACTCTGAAAGTGGATGTCCGGGTTCTCGCTGCAACAAACAAAGACATAAAGGAAGCCCTTCAGCAGAAAGGATTCCGAGAGGATCTTTATTATCGTTTGAGCGTGTTCACAATCCAGTTACCACCCCTCCGCGACCGAAAAGCCGACATAGCATTCCTTGTTGAAGAATTCTTGAAGCGAGAGGGCGATATGTTGAAGCTCTCCTCGACGGTGATGGACACGCTTTTGAGCTATGATTGGAAAGGGAATGTTCGGGAGCTTGAGAGCGTGATCAAACGCGGCGCGATCCTGGCTCGCGCTGAGTCAAGAAACCTCATCCGGGTTAAGGATCTCCCTGAGGAGATCGCATCTGGTCTCCAGAAGAAGGGTGAGATTGAAGATCAAATCTTGCTCCTTTTGAGAGAGAAGGGGTTTTCACGCAGCGCTATCTCTGAGACCGCGGAAGATCTCGGCCACCTTAATCGCGGGACGGTAGCTGAGTACTTTCGAGGAATCTGCTTTAAGACTTTTTATGAACAAAGCTTCGATCTCAAGCAGTCAGCCTCCATTCTCGCTGGGACAGACGAGCCAGCAACTGTTGAACGTGTTATGAAGAAGATGCTGGAGTACCTCACAAACATCTTTGATTCATTCGATCGGTCGAAAGACATCGAAGAACTGAAATCAGTGCTCACCCCAAAATACAAGAATCTCCCTCAGCGATACCATTTCTTTCTCGATCAACTCATCGAGACTTATTGGAGAGGCAACTGGAAGTTAGTCGACCCCGATCCAAGAACTTGACCCTTGTAGCTACAAGCATCTTCCGCATGTAACCCCTGAGTCCCGCAACCCAAGGCTCTGTTCCAGCAGTTCGCTCTACCCCTTTAATCAGTCCCCTGCCCTCAAGGCTACTCTTCTAATCTCAATCATTGCTGCAAGTTAGCGCTGGGCGAGAGTTCGCTCCCCCACCCCGGCATTCTGTGGCACGTGCCTTGCCCATAAAGGAAGCGGCGGGAAACTATAACCGGCAATAGCGATCATGCCGGCCTCCACAAGGCGATACTGAAAATGTACATCAAGGAAGGATTACAATCATGAAAACAGCTGGCATCATCATATTCACTATAGCTCTGTTAAAGGCCCTTTGCACAGGTTTCACCAATGTCGCTAAGAAGAGATTACTATTCATCGGACTTGGCCTTTTTTGTTCAGCGGTGCAAGCCCAATTTGTCACCGTTCAGAATGGCAACTTTATGTTGAATGGCCAGCCATTCTACTTTGTTGGATCGAATGCTTGGGACTTCGTTAGCACGCAGAATTGCCGCGGCAGTTGGAATCGAATTAATGCGGCCTCAGAGATTGAACACGCGGGTTCTGTGACACAGAGATATCCTTGGAGGTTGCTATGAAGAGAAGACTTGTTTTCACCGCTACGGTAGCCACGATCCTTTATCCTTTTTGCCTCTGCTGCGTTTGGACAGGCGAACCTGAAGGTTGTAGCTTTCTATCTGATGTTCTGCAAAGCGCCAACACGACACAACGTGATTTCAATTTCTCCTATTCGGTTTCATCTGGAGCGCCGCCATCAGGCAGCGTGGCTCACAGAAGGGGGATGATATGAAAAGGACTTCGCTTGTACTTGTTTTCCTCACGTTGGTTTGCGTTAGCAATTATGCGTCTGCTGCCGTTGGCGACACCCTTGCATATCGGGTTGCTTATTATCCGAGCTGGTGTTATGGAACTCAAGACCAAGGAGGATATGGTCTTCCACCGCAGAACGTTGACTGGGGCGGATTGACTCATGTTGTACTTTTCTCAAATTGTCATCTTG
>JBAWAH010000013.1:0-2194 GCA_049589195.1 Bacteroidota bacterium
CTTTTAAGCACGTCGATTTGTCTGCGTCTCTTCAGTTCTGATTCACTTTCCCACATCTCATCGATCAGCTGCTAACACTCCTGCTAACACTGGGGGTGTCCGGTGCCTTCCTTGTTCAAACGTTCCAGTGGGATCTACTACATTTCTTTCTTCTCGAGAGGCAGGAGGGTTTGGAAAAGCACGGGGGAGAGGAACAGGCCTCGAGCACTTCTGGCCCTTGCCAACTTCGACCCGGAGTCATTCCTGAGGAAGCGCCATGTGTCGCTGGCGGAGTTCCAGCGTGAGTTCCTCGCTTTCGCGATGTCCGGCTACTCTCCCTACACGGTCAACATCTACGCGCGGAGTCTGAGCCAATTCCAGACCGTTGCAGGCGACATCTTTCTCTCTTCCATCAACTATCTCCACATCGATCAGTACAAAGTCGCCAGACTGAAGCAGGTCTCTTCGACGAGTGTCAACATTGAACTGCGCAGCCTTCGGGCGGCGTTCTACCGAGCAGTGAAGTGGCGCCTCCTCGATGAGAATCCATTCAAAAAAGTGTCGCTCCTTCGCGTGCCGGCACAGCAGCCTCTCTACCTCACAAGGAAAGAGTTCGACCAACTCCTCTCGATCGTGAAAGAGCGATGGCTCCGAGATCTCCTGGTTGTCGCGGTGTCGACGGGACTGAGACGAGGGGAACTTCTCAACCTCAAATGGTCAGACGTGGATTTCCAGAGGGCGATGATTCGAGTCCAGAGCGGAGAGAATTTCCACACGAAAGCAGGGAAGCAGAGAGTTGTCCCCTTGAACGTGTCTTCTCTCCAGGTCCTCTTCAGGATGTCCCAGGAGAGATCCGGCGAGTTCGTGTTCACGCTGAATGGAGGCAGCCTCAAGGGGGCTCTTGTTTGCCATCGGTTCAAGCGGTATGTCCGTCGTGCAGGATTGCAGGAAAAGCTGCACTTCCACAGTCTCCGGCACACATTCGCAACCTGGCTTGTGCAGCAACAGGTCCCGATCTACGACGTTCAGAAGCTCATGGGTCATTCGAGCATCTCTGTCACTCAGATCTACGCTCACTTGGCCGGTTCAGAGCTCCGCAGAGCCGTTCAGATGATCGAGGTTTCCGAAAACTGATAGGGGTGACGAAGATTTCACTTGACACAAACAGAATGATTCCCTACATTGCCGATGTAGAAAATCCTGTTAGGCGAATAGCCCACGACAAGGGCTACAGTCATTTTTGGACGGTACCATGCCGAGGTGGAGTATCCGCGAGGACTCCAATGCCTTCCTAACAGGAGCATCTACAGCCTCGGCTTTTTTATTTGGAGGTGTGCTATGAACAAGGACCAAACAGTGACAATTGAGCCAGGCAGCAGAGCCGATCTTGCAAAAAAGAATGTCGACATCCTGCTGGAACTCGACTCTAGGATCGGAGAAGTGTACAATCCGCTCTCTCGTTTGCGAACGTTGAGCATGGCCTTTCATTACTCCGGGTTTGATGACTCGGTCCATTTCGCCGTGACGAGGGAGCAAATGAACGACCTCCACTCCGTGCTAGAGGAATCAATTCAGGAGTTGGAGAAGACACAGACAAGGATCGAGAAGCAATTCGATGCAGCGCACACTTTGAACATGGCTGAGTTGCGCAAAGCCGGCTTTCTGCCGGCAGAATGACCGAGGAGCTCATTTTCCTTCGAGATAGGGCAACGCCAATTCTCCTTGGACGCAGAGCTTGATTTCGAGCGCTTGAATCCGTAGCTTTGACTGAACCGAGACGTCAGAAAGGAATTCATGCGCATCGAGCTCAACGAGGCAAACACTCAGAAGGTGCTCGAAGCCTCCGGGCCGCAAGCTACGGACAGAAGTCCGACTCAAGTGATCAATCTCCTGGTCGACGCCATGGATCTGATCGAGATCCAGCAGGTCGTGAAGCTCAAGATGAACAGCAACCCTGTGCCGCACCATCAGAGACCCAAAACAATCAGGAGAAGCGGCGCCACAAGGTGGACCATTCGTCGCGTGCAACCGCCGAGTCCATGAGTTTGAGCATCATCTGGGATGCAATGAGCACGTAGTATTTCGAAGCCAGACAAAGTCAACCTCCGAATGAATCAGGATCCAAAGAGAATCCTTGACCCTTCGCCCTCAGAGGCGAGACCGACCTGATCGGTTTGGAGGGGGTCAAGGATTTTTTTTCCAACGGATTCATGGG
>JBAWAH010000014.1:0-6818 GCA_049589195.1 Bacteroidota bacterium
CTTTAGTGGTACATATATCCCCATCTCGACACGTCGAGATGGTCTGCCGACCGCAGCTCCGCTCCTGCAAAGTCATCCAAACAGCGGCGGTGCCCTGTGTCCAGCAGATTTGTCTGTGTGAGATGCATCGTGAGTTATTGATGACTTTTTGAAAATGAAAGATCCTGTTCAACTTCCACTTCGTGCGCAGCACGATTACCAAGAGCTTCAATGAAAGCCTTTACCTGCTCCATCAACCATTGAGGTGTCGAAGTCGCTCCTGTAATGCCAACGTTCTCAACCCCATTGAACCACTCCGGCTGAATCTCTGCCTCCGTCTCTACAAAGTACGTTCGGGGATTTGCTTCCTGGCAGACGTGATAGAGGACCTTCCCGTTCGAGCTGTTGCGACCTGCAATAAAAATCATCACATCATTTTCCTGTGCAAATGCACGGAGCTTTCGGTCCCGACCCGAGACTTGGCCGCAGATCGTATCCTTCGCGTGGAAATCAAGGGCATTCTCCTCGAAGCTCTCGACCACCAGTTCTTTGACGCGCCGCTCAAGCTCTTCCTTGATCTGGTAAAACGTGGCTTTGTCCATCGTCGTTTGTGAGAAGAGGACAGTCTTTCTCGAGAGGTCCAGGCTCTCAATTTCTGCCAGCGACTTGATTACTACAGCCTTCCTGTCTGTCTGTCCCACCAAACCGATGACCTCTGCGTGCTCCTTCTTTCCATAAACAACGATCTGATAGCCCTCGTTGTAGTATTTCCGTATTCGCTCCTGCACTCTCGTTACAACCGGACAAGTAGCGTCGATGAGCTCGATTCCCAAGCTCCGCGCAAGCCTGTACGTTTCAGGCGGCTCACCATGCGCACGAATAAGCACTTTCGCGTCCTTGACCTTTGCAAGATCGGTATGGCTGATCCTCTCGAGTCCCTTATCCTTCAGACGCTGGATCTCCATCGGATTGTGAATAATGTCACCGAGGGAGTAAAGCTTGCGCGAATCCTCGAGCTCATTCTCTGCAAAGTTGATTGCCCGGACAACACCCCAGCAGAAACCCGAGTTCTTGTCAACCGTTACCTTCATCTTTATCAGTTTTCCTCTTCAATGATTTTCTTCGCCATCTCGACGACGAGGTTCACCTGCTCTTCGATGCTCAGGCTCGAGGTATCGATCTCGATCGCCTCCCACGCCTTCACGAGTGGACTGGCGTCCCGCGTCGCGTCCTTCGTATCGCGATCGGCTATCTCCTCGCGAACAGACTGCAAATCGACTTGGAGGCCTTGCTCGTGAAGCTCTTGCCGACGTCGGCGCGCCCGTTCATCGAGACTGGCCGTGAGGAAGATCTTCAGCCTCGCATTTGGGAACACCACGCTCCCGATGTCTCTTCCTTCCAGGACTATCCCGCCATCTTTCCCCAACCTTCGCTGTTCCTTGACCATCGCCTCTCGGACCTTCCGGTTCGCGCTAACCAAGCTCGAAGCGGTTGCCACTTCTCGACGTCGAATCTTCTCCGTCACATCAACGCCGTCAAGAAACGTGCGAAGTTGACCACCGACTTCCCTCTGCGTCACCCCAGTCGAATCGACGATTCCTTCCACCGCTTTCTGATCCGTCGGATCAATCCCCTGCTGGAGGACTTTCAATGCCATCGCGCGGTACATCGCTCCAGTATCGACGTGCAGATAACCTAGTCGTTCAGCTGCGAGACGAGCAGTCGTGCTCTTGCCGGAAGCGGCTGGTCCATCGATGGCAATCACTATTTTCTTCAAAACGCGCCAAGAATCGAGCAATTTTGGCCTGTCAATATAACGAAATACGATAACTTAAGCAAATTCATTCAGCCCGACGCCATTGCAATCTCAGGCGAAGCATCTCCACGGGTTGAATCTTTCAACATAGAGTGAATATATTGAAAGGCAAATGGTCTCCAAACAAAACCCAGAGCTAGTTCAATGCGAAAACTTACCCATGTCGAAGTCGCTCAGCGACGTCAAAACCTCACCACAATTGCAGCAGCAACTCGGCTGCCTGTCAGGGTACTCCTCGACAATGTGAGAAGTCTTTACAATGTTGGTTCGATCTTTCGGACGTCAGACGGCGCGCTGATCGAGAAACTTCACCTCTGCGGGTTCACACCGCACCCGCCGAGGAGGGAGATCGAGAAGACTGCACTTGGAGCGACACAGAGCGTCCCTTGGGAATACCACCCGGATGCACGCGATCCGCTGCTGAAGCTCAAGAGAAACGGCACGAGAATCTGCGTCCTTGAGCTAACAACAGAAAGCGTTCCCTACTACGAAGTCAAAAAGGAAGACTTTCCTCTGTGTCTTGTGATCGGGAATGAGTTGACAGGAATCTCGAGAGACATTATCGATCTCGCTGACCTGGCGATTGAAATCCCGATGTTTGGCATCAAACATTCTCTCAACGTTGCCGTCGCATACGGCATCGCGTTGTTTGAGCTCGTGAAGACCTACCGTTGTGACAACTCGAACCCTCATCTCACTGCCGATCGGCCCACCTAGGAAGACTTATCGCCAAAATCATAAGCGAGAGTGAAGTAATCCTCCTTCTCAAGCGTGTGAATCCGAAGCACACCAGCCCGCACAAGCTCCACAAGGATGCGCGAAGCTCGCCGCTCAGAGATGTTCACGAGATGGCAGAATTGTTTGAGTGTTATCTTCTCATACACCTCCAGATAACGAAACAGGCGTCGCTGATTTTCACCGATGCTTAGTTGCAGCGGCTTCCCGTCAGGACGTTCATCACGAAGGATCTTCACAACCTCTTTGCTGGCCAGAACCGTCTTGTCGTTCACGCGAATATAGACTTTTGGTTGGACGCCGTCCTCATTTGCTCCGAGATAGTGATGGGGTTTCTCGTTGCTTTCCTGCACGGTCGCAACGATGACGTCCTTCCCGTTGAACGGAATGATCTCAAGCTGGGGTAGAATCGGAGGATCACAATACCGCGAGCCCGCTTCTTCCAACAATTCAACTTCCGTTTTCTCGCTCTGGACACCCACGATCTTGCCGTCATCATCGACTCCGAAGAGAATGTTCCCCCCCTTCGTATTAGCGAACGCGATCATCGATTTTGCAATCTTTTCAGGCGAGGTGACGAGCCGCTTAAATTCAACATGAAACCCCTCACCCTCCTCAATGAGATTAAGAACATCCCGAGTGTTCATCAAGATCCTTAGTCTTTGCGACGGTCGAGGTAACTTTGGAGGAGCAACACAGAAGCCATCTGATCAACCGCACCCTTACGCCTTCGCTTCATTTTCTTCGTCCCCATCTCTCGCATCGCGTCCTGTGCTAGCTTCGAAGTGAATCGTTCATCCCAAGTAGTAACTGGCACTTCGACTTCGGTTCGAAGCCTCTCGATAAATTCTTCGACTTCCTTCGCTTTCATGCCTGACTCGCCCTTGAGATTGTAGGGCATTCCCACCACGATGCAACCGATGGGATGATCTCTTATTATGACGCGTAATTGCTCGAAGACTCTCTGATCATTGACGAGAGTTGGGAGTCCTTGGGCGATGATATTCATTGGATCGCTGATTGCGACACCGAGGCGGCGGCTCCCGTAATCAATCGCCAGTATTCGCTTGGGGTTCTGCAAAAGTGGGCTCATCCACCAGACTGACCGCTTGAGACATCGGCTCCCTTGGACGCAAGATCCTGCACCGCTCCGGAGATCACAGAAACCTGATCCCCTCTCTCGGTCGGCTGCTGGAGGAAACTCCTGAGAAGTTTGCTCGGCTTGAAGTGCGTTTTCCGTCTTGCAGGAACGAAAATGATCTCGCCGGTACGAGGATTTCGAGCTTTTGGCTTGGCTTTCGTTCGCTTTACTTCGAACACACCAAAGTCGCGGATTTCGATTCGAAGCTCCGGGTTCGCGCTCGTCATGATTTCACGCAAGGCATTGAAGACGCGGTCCACCCACTTTTCTGCTACGGAAACCTTGCCATCGCTTATCCTTGCCACTCGTACGGCGACATCCTTCTTCGTGTACGTGTGTCCTTTGCCCGAAGGTCCGATCGTCGCAGTTTCTTTCATAAAAGTATCCACCCCCTTCATTCCTCGAACCGCTCAACAGTTAGAATCCCCTCAAGCTTCTTCAGTCTATCCATTATGCGTTGAAGATGTTCCGTGTCTCTGACATAGACAATAATCGAGCCCTCGAAAAAAGAGTCTTTCGAGCCGATGTTCACTCCGCGAATATTCGTGTTCTGAAATGATGAGATTGTGTGAGCGATCTCCTGGAGCATGCCTGGCTTGTCCTTGCCAACGACTTTGATCCCAGCAATAAAAGTTGCGCCATCCGTCGTCGGCCAACTGACATCAATGACCCTGGGCGCTTCTGACGCGAGCATCTGGGTAACGTTTCCACAATTCTTCCGATGAATCTTTATTCCCTCGCCAACAGTGACAAAGCCAACGATCTCATCCCCGGGAATGGGGTTACAGCACTTCGCATAGGTATGCATGAAGTGATCCTGCTTCCCCTCGACGAGGATTCCTCCAAGAGACGTCCTCGCGGCACGAACAAAAGTCGAGAAGATATTTCCTTTGTTCGTCTCGTCGGCAGTTGCAAGTTCCCCCGTGGAGGTTTTCCGTCCCTCGAAGAGCGTCACAGTCTGTTCGAGGTCGAGGGCTCCACTTCCAATCCTGTAATAGAACTCCTGTGGGTTATCCGCTTTCATCTCGCCAATGAACTTGATGAATTCCTCCTCCGTCACTTGAGCACGGCTCTTCTTCACCCGCTTCTCCCACATTGACTTTCCTTTTTCCGAGACCTTTCGAGTTTCTTCCCTTATCCACCTGCGGATGTGAGTCTTTGCCTTGTGCGTGACGACAAACTGTTCCCAATCAGGATTCGGCGTCTGTGTCTTCGATGTGATGATCTCGATCTGATCGCCGCTCTGTAATTGCGTGTCAAGTGGAACGATTCGACCGTTTACCTTCGCGCCGATGCAATGGAAACCAATCTCTGAATGGATCTCGAATGCAAAGTCTAGAGGAGTACTGCCCTTCGGGAGGATTTTCAACTCACCCTTCGGTGTGAACACATAGATCTCATCCTGGTACAGATTCAGTTTGAAACTCTCGATCAGTTCCTTCGGCGATTCCTCAGCAGCGTGCTGCTCAAAGACGTCCCTCACCCAGTTCACCCAATCCTCGAGTTCCTTGTCTAACGCGGCGACGTTCTCCTTGTACTTCCAGTGTGCCGCGACTCCCTTTTCGGCCACCTCATGCATTGCCCGAGTGCGAATCTGGACCTCGACCCTTTTCCCCTCGGGTCCAACAACAGTGGTGTGGATAGATTGGTACCCATTCTTCTTGGGAATGGAGATGTAATCCTTAAACCTTTCGGGAATAGGCATGTAGATTTCGGAAACGATCCCGTACGCCGCAAAACAGTCGTTAGGATTGTCGGTCTCGAGAATGACACGAACCGCAAAGAGGTCATAGATTTCATCGAGTGGTTTTGTTCGATTGACCATTTTGTTGTGAATGCTGTAGAGGTGCTTCGGTCTCCCACCGATCTCGAAATTGAAGCCCTCTTCTTTCAATCTCTTTTCGATTGGTGATACAAACTTCTTGATATAATGCTCGCGTTCTCTCCTCTTGGCTTTGATGCTTCTCGACAGGTCCTCATATGTCCCTCTGTCCAGATACTTGAACGAGAGGTCCTCCAGTTCCCACCGTATCTTCGCCAATCCGAACCGATGTGCGAAAGGAGCATAGATATCCAGAGTTTCTCTCGCAAACCTCTGTTGCCGCTCAGGAGGGAGGTACTCCAGCGTTCGCATGTTGTGAAGACGGTCAGCAAACTTGACGAGCATGACTCGAATGTCGCTCACCATCGAAAGGAGCATCTTCCGGTAGCTCTCAGCTTGCGTGACTTCGTGACTTCTGAAAATGTCCGTGATCTTTGTTGCGCCGTCAACGATGCCGCCGATCGTTTCCCCAAACTCTTCCTTAATCCCCTCTACGCCGTACTCCGTGTCTTCAACGACATCGTGAAGGAGAGCACTGGCAACCGAGACGTCGTCAAGGGGAATCTCCTTTGCCACGATCATGGCGACTTCGTAGGGATGGTTGAAGAAGGGCTCGCCGGATGCACGCATGTCATGCTTGTGAGCTTCGTAACCGTATTCAAAAGCGCGTTGGAGGAGCGACTCGTCGACGCTCGGAAGGTTATTCCTGCAGATTAGCAGCAGTTCGTCTAGCTTCTTCTTGTACTTCCCGTTCAACACGAGTACATCTCCGATATCCCCGTGATCAAGACTCTCAGGGACCTTCTCAGACTTAATATAATTCTTTGGCTGTAAATATCAAGTCACAAGCGTCGAGACTCCCTTTAATCAAACCAACAATCTAGCTCGTGCCAAAAATCCTGTCTCCCGCATCCCCAAGTCCAGGAAGGATATAGCCTCTCTTGTTCAGCCGTCGATCAAGGGATGCCGTGTATACTGTAACGTCAGGGTGCTCGCGAGCAAGACGACGCACACCCTCAGGTGCCGCGACGAGGCAAACAAGTCGGATCCACTTCGCCTCTTTTTCCTTCATGAATCGCACCGCGGCAGATGCACTCCCTCCGGTCGCCAGCATCGGGTCGATGAGGAAAACAAGGCTCCGCTTCAGCGTTTTGGGAAACTTTGAATAGTAGTCCACTGGCTTGAGCGTCTCTTCATCACGATACAATCCGATATGTCCTACCTTTGCCTCGGGAAGAAAGTTGAGAAAACCCTCCACCATGCCAAGCCCAGCCCTGAGCACCGGAACAAGCACGAACTCTTGGGAAAGTCGGTCCCCCCTTGTT
>JBAWAH010000015.1:0-42049 GCA_049589195.1 Bacteroidota bacterium
AAATTAACCGCATCGACCTTGAACTGACGGTCATATGTCTTTCGTTCCTTTTTTCCGTCCATGCCAGCCCTCCTTCACGGAATATACTGGCTTTTCTCCTTGTCTACAAAACGGGGTAAGGGTCACCTTTATGCCGCGCACTGGCGGCCTAAAACACGAGTGCAGCTTTGTTCTTAAGTTCTGTTCCGCCTCTGACCTTATCTTGTTTCTCCGACTGTCTTGAGAACGGATTTGTCAACTGTGTAAATCTACGCATTTGCAGTGGCTGTATCGATTGGTTTTTGGCGGTTTACTCTTTGCTGTTTTTGCTCTCATTGCTGCCCCTGCGGCAGTGAAGATTGACACGCTTGGGCCGTCGGACCTTGCTCCCCTCAGAATTCATCCTTCTTCATGATGAAAGCCTTTAGGCTCTCAACCAGTTCAGCAAATTTCTTTTGTGCTGGAATGTGGAAAGCCTGCGTATTTGGCATTGTTTCCGGTTCACCAATCGGATACTTGTACATAAGGTTGATGAACCGAATCCTGGCTTTTTCATCTTTCGAATCGACATTCATTGTGAAGGATACATCCCCACTGAACGCGGAACCTTCAGGCTTCATAGATATGATTCCATTCCCAATGACCGACCCGCTTTCCTTGTCTTGGTATTCTATAACGGCTTTCGCGGATCTGAAAGTGTTGGCAATCCATTTCAGAGTACCATCAAAAATCTTCTGCTTCTGTAATCCAGGGAAAGCTACGATGAACTCGTGGCTCATCTCTTCGTTCGTGGCTTCTTTGTTACTCATGCAGCCAAGCAAAAAAAGAAGAGGGAAGAGAGGGACGAAAATTGACCGTCGCATAGAATTCTCCTATTGTTGCAAGTCTATATATTGGTCAACCGTGTAAATTTACGCATTTGCGGTGACTGTTTCAACTTGACATTCGTTCTGTCTTTTTCTACTTTTCGCGACAAACAGGAGACTCTGAACATGGTTCTCACAGCATTCGTGGCCGCGAAAAAGGGGTACAGTCCAGATGCTTGGTTCGGCATCGGTTTTCTTTGTGGAATCTTCGGCCTTATCGCTGCGGTGGGCCTCCCTATGAAACCGGAATCCTAATCCACGATGCGGTCGGACAAGCCGGTGGTGCACCTTGAAATTTCAGAAGGCGAGAAGTTGAGGGTCAGAACTTGACTATGCGGATGCAGATGCATAGAATTACACGGCTGACAAATGCCTTCTCCAAGAAACTTGAGAACCCAATGATAATTGGGGTCGGCAAAAGCGGCATGAAGGGGATATGAAGAAACTATATAAGCAATAGTTAGGCATACACAAAGAAAGATTGCTAAAGACAAGAAACGAAAAGGGATAGGTGAAAACATGATTGAATGGATTGAGTCCCATTTCGGGGAAGCAACTCTTCTTGTGACAGTAATTCCAATTGTTATTTCAATGGTGGTATTAGCGTTTTCGGCATTCAAATATGTAAGAAATCAGAGCGCAGAACTAAAACAAAAAAGGTTTGAAAATTATCACATGATATTGGATTGGCTTGTGGCTGGAAGAGATGGACATATATTATTGGATAGCCAAATTGCCTGTGTGTATGAATTAAGGAAATACAAACAGTATGAAGATGTTAGCATTAGAATCTTAGAAGGGCTAAAAGTATCATGGTCGAGCGAGCCAAATGCCACAAGGCTTATTACTGAAATTGACAATACATTAAATTATCTTAAAGGGTAATTGATTTGACGCCTAACTACGGGTTGCAGCTGACGGAAGTAGCGGGGTACTATTTCAATGCCGACGCACAAATGTAGATGAATCAATCATCGCTGTCCCTCAGTAGCCGAATAAACGATCTTCATCAAAGCAAATTGCTTTTCATCCTCTGGAGGTGAACAGCATGGATAATCAAGAAGAAGTTAACGTTTCTGAAGAGTTAGCCTGGATGCGTAAAGTACTCGATGAAATGGCAAACGACTTTAAGGAAAGAAGTGAAAGCGTGCAAGCTATGTCGGAGATGTTTCTGAGCATTATCAGCGATGACCATACACTGCATAGCTTCTCAAGCAACACAGCATTGAGAACGCGAGCCAAAAAGAGCATTGATGCTATGCTGGAATCCACTCGAACAGATGATCCGAACGTCATCAAGAAATTTCGCCTCCTTCAACAACAGTGTGAGATACTAGCGGCGATGATTGAACAAGCAAACAAAGAAGGAGCAAAAATAACCTAACTCAAATGGATCGGCAAACCCTGCCTACAAAGTTACTCGACATGGTTATAGAAGGCGAGTAGCTTACTTTTCCACGGAATTTTCCCCTCCTTCAAAACGCACCACTACCCCACCGTGGAGTGGCTTGCAAGGGGCCGGACAACTCGCTAAATTAAGGGAGTAAAAAAGCACTTTTTGAGTCTATTGCGTTGTAAAACCGTTGCATGAAATTAGCCAGAAGTCAAATGAGTGCGCAATTGTACACAGAATACGAAGGTTGTGACTTCTATAATGATTAGTCCAACAAACCCGAGGTAGAGAAAATCACGATGGATGTCTTCGACCTGACTGTGATTGGGGGCGGACCTACGGGACTCTTTGCGGCATATTACTCGGGTCTCCGTCAGATGCGGACGCAGATTATCGACGCCCTTCCCGAGCTTGGCGGGCAGCTCACGGCACTCTATCCGGAGAAGTACATTTATGATGTGGCTGGCTTTCCAAGGATCCTTGCAAAAGAACTCGCGAAGGATCTCATTAAGCAGGCGAAGCAGTACGATCCAACAATCCACCTGGGCGAGCGTGTCATGGGGATGGACATTCTACAGGATGGCGGAGGGCGCGTCATTCGCCTGACGACACGGGAGGGAAAGGAACATTTCACGAGGACACTCCTTCTCACCGTCGGCATCGGTGCTTTCGCACCGAGAAAACTGAATCTCCCTGACACGCAACGGTTCGAAGGGAGGGGGGTGGAGTACTTCGTCACAGACAAATCGAAGTATAAAGACCGCGACCTTCTTATCGTCGGCGGTGGAGACAGCGCAGTTGATTGGGCCTTAAACTTCGACGGCTATGCACGGAAGATCACACTGATCCATCGCCGAGATCAATTCAGGGCTCATGAAGATAGTGTGAAAAAGCTGTTGGCGTCGTCAACACAGGTGAAGCTCTTCTTCGAACTGAAATCCATCCACGGGAATGATCACGTCGAGGAGGCGGTCATCTTCCAGAATCGGACAAAGGAAGAGGAGAGAATGAAGGTGGATTACATCCTCCTCAATCTCGGCTTTGTCGCGAGCCTCGGTCCGCTCAACGAGTGGGGTTTGGAAATCGTCAAGAACGATGTCATCGTCAACAGCAAAATGGAAGCCAACATCCCCGGCATTTACGCTGCTGGTGATATCGTGACGTACCCGGGGAAACTCAAGCTCATCGTCACTGGCTTCGGCGAAGCGGCCGTCGCTGTGAACGCTGCGAAGGCGTTCATAGATCCGAAAGCGAAATTCTTCCCCGGGCACAGCAGCGATATGGTACCGCCTCGAAGTGCCGCGTCTTGACTGCCCACCTTTCTCCCTTGCTTCCCTTTATGCCATCAGAGCTCGTCATCCTCGTGACTTACAACCTTTCCCCTCCGAACCTCCAGCGGATCAAAAATGTCTCTCCGTCCATTGAAGTAATCGCGACAGACGATCCAAAGAAGATCGAGATGAGTTTACCCAACGCGACAGTGATCTTCGGAGAAGTCAAGCCAGGCTATTTGCCTCCTGCAAAGAAACTCAGGTGGGTTCATTACCCTTACGCCGGTGTCGACAAAGCCCTTTTCCCTGAATTCGTGGCGAGCGGCATTACTTTGACCTGCAGCAGAGGGCTTCACAAACACCAGATGACGGAACTCCTCTTTGGTATGATGCTCACGTTCACGCGACGGTTGTTCACCTACCGGAGCTATCAACGGGAAAAGAAGTGGGACACGTCGCCGTTTAGGGAGACCGAGCTTCTCTCCGACAGCACTCTCGGTCTACTTGGGGTTGGTGCAATTGGTGCGGAAATGGCAAGAGCAGCAAAGGGATTTGGGATGCGCGTGATTGGTTTGAAGAGGGACCCTTTTGCACACGTGGAGAATGTCGATGTTCTCTTAGGTAGGGGAGACTTGCCCCGACTGCTCCACAATTCCGATCACATCGTCGTTATTCTTCCTCTGACACCAGAGACCAAGAACCTCATCACGGAAAAAGAGTTTGGTCTCATGGAACGAAAGCCCTTTTTCTATAACCTTGCCCGCGGCTCCATTGTCAACACTCGAGATCTGATCCAGGCGTTGCAGCAGGGAAAGATCAAAGGGGCAGGACTAGATGTATTTGACGAAGAGCCGCTCGCGAAAGCGAGTCCACTGTGGTCGATGGAAAACGTCATCATCACTCCACACGTTGGAGGGCTCGTTCCTCATTACATTCGAGAAGCGATCGGTTCATTCCTGGAGAACCTGTCGCGCTATCTGAAGGGTGATGACCTTCTGAATGTCGTGGACAAACGGAGAGGATACTAAAAAGCCTACGGTCGTTGAAGGCGCGCCGTAGGCTTTAGCGGTTCAGGATTCCACCACCACTACTTCTTCTCAGGCTTCTCGTGCTCCATCTTCTTCTCGGGCATCTGATGTTGCATCATCATCCCGTGTTGACCTCCCCCGCGATCACCTCTTCCCCCCATCATGGGTCCGCGCATGCACGGGCAACCTCCGTCCTTGAACCTCCCCCTCATCCAAGCTCTGACTCGATCACGCAGCGGATGTTTGAGCACCCCTTTCCACACTTTTTGCTGATCGGGATTGAGGAGTTTATTAACCTCGAACCACTGATTCAGTCGAATGGAGTGAACCTGAAGCGCGATTTGGGAAATCTCGCCCATCTTTGCCTCGATAGCCGCCTTGTCAGGGCTGTCGGCAGCTAACAGCTGACGGAGATCAATCCTCGCTGTCTGCATTTTCGCTCGACCACCGACAAGCTGTTTCTGCATGTCGAACCGCATCTGCTCGATCTGTTTCTTTTGTTGGTCAGTGAGCTTTAGGCGACCGAGAAGCGGTTGTAGGTCCGGAGCTTCCGGGAGTTCCTCGTCCATTCCCGCTTGATCAAAGACCAAATCCCCGCCGATAAGCGGCGAATTCTCTTCCTCCTCCAACCCCTGGGCGAGTGCAGACCCTGTCCAGAGGATTAAAACACCCGCCAACAGAGAAGCCATGATTCGTCTCATAGTTACCTCCATCCAAAAAAGTGACTTTGTCCTTTATGCAACTGTTCATTTCCTTTGACGCTGGCCTTTGAGGAAAGTTTAATGATTCTATTAGGCTTGCTAAATCTTCTCCGTTTGGGTATATTGTCCCGTGTAGACGCGGCACGGAAGGATAGATTATGCTCAATTTCAAGTATCTTAAAACGCTTTTGAGGCACAACTGGTTGCTCGCTCTGCTTCTTGCGATGAGTTCTCTAAGCGGGTGCTTTGTGTCTGACTTTGTCTCTCGACGCTACGACAACTCAGTCGCCTATTTCAACACCTACTACAACGCAACGCGGTTGTTCGACGATGCTGTCTTAGAAATCCAGACAACAGAACAGACTCAGAAGAGCAAAGGTCTTCCCCCTCAAAAAGAGATTTCCCCAACCGCGAAACAGAAACTCACCTCAGTGATCGAGAAGTGCTCCAAGCTCCTCCAGTACCACCCAACCAGCAAGTGGGTCGCTGACGCCCTCATGCTCATCGGGGAATCGTATTATTACATGGGTGATTACCTGAAAGCGGACAGGAAATTCGCAGAGCTCGTGGCACAATTCCCCGAGAGCAATCGATTTTTGGAAGCGCGACTGTGGCTGGGGAAGAGCTTAAGGCGCAGTGGCCAATTGGAGCCAGCGACGCGCGAGCTTAGCGCTGTTGCTGATGCGGCAAGTGCTGCGTCAGAGAAGGCGATCGCAGCACAGGCGTGGCTTGAACTTGGGGAGATCTATACGGATAAGGAAGCGTATGATGGTGCCATCAAGGCTTATCAGGACTTGATCGACAAATCGGATTATGACGAGTTGAAGGCTGAGGCACAGTTCCGGCTTGCCCAGTTGGACGAGAAAGCCAGTGATTACCAGAAGGCTGCGGATGCATTCCGGAAAGTGCTCGACTTCGATCCTGATCCCTATCTCCGATATCAATCGAGGTTTCGATATGCAGTCAACAAGGAGAGGTTGAAGAACTATGATGAAGCTCTGCGATTCCTCTATGCTCTTCTCAACGAACGATCGAATACTGATTTTTATCCGGAAATCAAGCTTGAGATTGCGAATGCTTTGAACGCGAGCGGAGAGCTCGAAAACGCCATTGAAGCGTACGCCATCGTTGATACTACGTATCGAAAGACAGATGTGGCAGCAAAAGGTTACTTTCAGCTTGGGTTCCTCTACGAGAAGACATTGCACAACTATGCTGCTGCAGAGACGAATTACGTGAGAGCCAGCACGGAGTTTGCTACCTCCGAAGTCGCTCCTTTGGGAAGAGAGCACGGGGAGAACCTGAGAAGATACCTTCTGTCACGTCGCATGATTACGGAGTCTGACAGCTCGCTCGTGACTGAAATGAAGAGACTTGAGAAGGGGAGGGATACAGCGAAGGTTCACCAACCGGACTCTCTCAAGGCAGAGCAGCAAGATTCTCTCAAGGTGCACCGACCCGATTCTCTCAAGGCACAACAACCGGATTCTTTCAAAGTGCAACAGCCCGGTTTCGTTAGGATGCAGCGACCGGACTCTCTCAAAGTACAGCAACTAGATTCGCTCAAGGTGCAGCGACCCGATTCCCTTTCTGATTCTCTTGCAGTGAAGCTCCGTCCTCCGTGGCAGCTGCACACAGAACTATGGGACAGCACCGCGATTTCGCCGACGATTCGCGCGTTGAAACTGCAGCTTGCCAAGCAAGCGTATGATCTTGCAGTTCTCTTCTTCCTTGATCTGGATGAGCCCGACTCTGCACTTTACTGGTGTGAGAAGACAACGAGTTTGTCAGCCGACTCGGATCTCTCCTCCCGGGGGCTCTACACACTTGCCGAAATCCATCGAACGATTAACTCTGCAAACCGGGCCAGCGTGGACTCACTCTACAAAAAGATCATCTCGGAGTATCCGAATACGGAATACGGCAGGGAAGCGCAACGGATCTTGGGAGTGGATGTCAAGAAGGTTGCTGTGGACTCAGCCGGGGCTGTCTATCGACGGGGGGAACAGCTTCTGGGAGAGAACAGACCAGGAGAAGCGATAAACACATTCCAGACGATCGTTCGAGAGTTTCCGACTTCTCCCTACTCACCTAAGTCGCAATACGCGATTGGCTGGATTTACGAAAACGTCGAGGACAAGCCAGATAGCGCCGCAGCGAGTTACAGAACACTCGCCAATCGCTATCCAACTTCGACCTACGCGAACGCGGTGATGCCGATGTTGGCCGCCAGAGATCAATGGAAGGCCGAAAGCAAACTCAAACGAGACTCCACATCGACCGACTCATTGAAGCAAAAGAAGGGAACTGGCGTGGCGCCCCAAAACCTACCTACGACGAGCGTCATCAAGGATTCGACTGCGCGGGTTGACACACTCAAGAACGTGAACGCGACGCCGAGCGAGGAACTCAACAATGAGGCAAGACGCCGGTCTCAAAGGATGAAGGCAGACAGCACGAGGAAGATCCCAGATTAAAGCAAATGGCTGATGGTTCAAGAGTTCAGTGAAGTCACGAGAGTTTCTGAGGTTGCCCACCGCACGTTCTCGTTGGAGTTTTGCAGTCCCGATATCGCTCGAACGGCGACGCCCGGTCAATTTGTCAACATCAGAATCAACCGCTCCAGCTCCCCGCTGTTACGACGACCGATGAGCGTGTGCGACGTTCAGGGGGAGATCGTGAAGATTCTCTTCAACGTGGTAGGCAGAGGAACATCTCTCCTCGCACAAACGATTCCTGGTGAGACCATCGACGTATTGGGACCGCTTGGGCATGGCTTTGATTTCACGAATCCTCCCGGTCTCGCGATCCTTGTTGCAGGCGGACTTGGTGTAGCACCATTTCCGTTCTTAGCCCGTTCACTGTCCCAGCAGGAAGTATCTATTGTCAGTTTCGTTGGAGCAAGAACTGCCAATCAGCTGGTGCTCGATGGCCTGCCGAATGTATCGGCTGCAACTGATGACGGCACGAAAGGTTATCAAGGGACGGTGGTCGAGTTGCTGCGCTCAAGGTTGGGTCAATCAGCGGCGTCACGTCAAACGGTGTTTGCTTGCGGCCCGACAGCGATGCTCAGGTCTTTGCAGCAATTCGTCCGAGAACTCAACATGGCTTGCCAGGTTTCAGTTGAGACAGCGATGGCCTGCGGTATTGGGCTTTGTCAGGGTTGTCCTGTTGAGCTTGTCGAGGGTCCACAAAAGTACAAGCTCTCGTGCAAGGACGGGCCGGTATTCGATTTGTCAAAAATCGTGATTTGAATTGAGGCTTATGGTAAAGACGTCGCTTAATCTGGCTGGACTCCATCTCAAGAACCGAGTGCTCACAGCATCGGGCACTTTTGGGTATGGAGATGAATGCCTCGATCTTGTTGACCCAAGCCAGCTCGGCGGGGTGATCACAAAGTCCCTGTCACTCAAGCCACGAGAAGGGAATCCACCTCCGAGGATTGCCGAGACCGCAAGTGGAATGCTGAATTCAATCGGACTGGCGAACATCGGCGTCGAGCGGTTTGTCGAGGAGAAGCTTCCCTTCCTTAAGACGCTTGATACGGCAGTGATCGTGAACATCGCAGCTGGTACAGTCGATGAGTACTGCACCGTTCTCGAGCGATTGGAAATGGAAGACGGAGTAGATGGGTACGAGATCAACATCTCCTGCCCCAATGTTAATGAGGGGGGGCTGAGTTTTGGGATGAGCTGTGATGCGACAAGAGAGATCACATCTCGCCTTCGAGCCTTGACAAAGAAGCCGCTTATCATCAAACTAACACCGAACGTCACGCACATTTCTGAGTTTGCGCGCGTCGCTGAGGCTGCTGGCGCCGACGCACTTACAGTCATCAACACGCTTGTCGGCATGGCTGTAGACATCAAGACCGGAAAACCAAAGCTCTCCACAGTCACTGGAGGTCTTTCAGGGCCAGCCATCAAACCGATCGCACTCGCGAAGGTCTATGAGGTTGCCCAAGCTGTGAAAATTCCAGTTCTTGGGGTAGGGGGGATCACGACGGCAGAGGACGCGATAGAGTTTCTCCTCGTTGGAGCCTCTGCAATCCAGGTTGGGACAGCGAACTACATCGACCCATCGGCTGGAGTCAAGATTGCACAAGGCATCGCTGAGTATTGTGAAGAGAATCGAATTGAAGATGTCGGCTCTCTTGTCGGTGCAATGAAGGAGGGCATTGCAGTCTCAGTTATCCAGAGCTGGTTGTAACCTCCACAATCAAGTCGCGTCGGTCCTTCCCTTCTTAATCCCACTGAACACTTGTGAAGTACGCTGAGTCACTCAAATATCTCTACGCCCTCCAGAAGTTCGGGATGAAGCTGGGTCTGACGAACATCAAACTCCTGCTCAAGTCGGTCGGCAATCCCGAGAGAAGATTCGCCTCTGTTCATATCGCAGGCACGAATGGAAAAGGATCGACTGCCTCTATGATCGCTTCGATCCTGCAAGCGGCAGGCTACAAGGTGGGGCTCTATACTTCTCCGCACCTTGTGAATTTCGTTGAAAGAATAAGGATAAACGGCCAAACCATCGGGAACCGTCCAGTCGCCGCCTATGCTCAACGACTGAAGCCGAAAGTGGATGAGCTGAAGTGCACATTCTTTGAGGCGACGACTGCCATGGCTTTTCTCTACTTTGCTGATGAGCAGATCGATATCGCAGTCATCGAGACGGGATTGGGAGGAAGACTCGACGCGACGAATGTTCTTCGACCTCTTCTCTCTGTGATCACGAACATCAGCCTCGAACACACCGAGCATCTCGGCAAGACTCTTGGCCGAGTCGCAAGAGAAAAAGCTGGCATCATGAAAAAGGGAGTCACTTGTCTCGTGGGTGAGCTGCAACCTGCGGCGAGAGAACCGATCCGAGAGATAGCGACAAGGAGAGGCGCAAAGCTCATCTCATCGACGGCAGTGTCAGATTACGAGATACTCCAAGAGGGTTTGTGTGGAATCAGGCTAAATCTCAAGACTCCAAGAAGGGAATACAACAATCTGTTCGTGAGCTTGGGAGGGGGCTTTCAGGCGGAGAATGCGCGCTTGGCAGTGCTTGCATCAGAACTCATCAGCGTGGGTGAGAACAGTGGGACGCACTCTCAAATCAGATTCCGAATCAAGCCGAGCCACATCTACGCTGGCCTTAAGGGTACAAGGCAGAACACAGGATTCCGTGGTCGGCTTGAAGTCGTCAGACAGCATCCGAGGATCATTGTAGATGTCGCCCACAACGCCGACGCAGCCAAGCAGCTGACAGAGGCTCTCGAGAAGCTTTCTCTCAGGAACCTTCTCGTGGTTTTTGGTGTAATGAAAGACAAGAACTATGAGGAAATGATCGGGAATCTATCCCGGATATCTCTCAGACTCATTGCCGTCAGACCTAGGATAGATCGGGCGCTGGATGCAAGGGTGATTACGAGGCTTGCCCAGCGTCTTGGGAAGGATGTGGTAAACGCTGGATCAGTCAGGAAGGGGATTGGCGCCGCAATGAAGCTAGCGAAGAAATCTGATACTATCCTGATCACGGGTTCTCACTACGTTGTCGGGGAAGCTCTGCAAGCTCTCGAGGAGGTCGACTGACCGTCAAAGTATTCTCAGTAAAGTGTGTCCACTGCTTAGGAACTGAAACACGGACATCCATGCACATCCCTTCACAGATAAGAAGAAGACGATCTTGATAAAGTGAATGATATTGTGAATGCTAAATTCAGTGCAAATCCCGTGAACACCTGAGCAAAAAAAACTAGACCGATTGAAACTCGGACTGGCTTTTTTTCCCCCACCCAAAATCCTGCGCTCACTCTGGGTTCGGCTCAGACCTCTGATTTCCGATATCGATCAACACCTTCCATGAGCCATCGTTCTGTTTCTTCCAGATATTCAGGTACTTCCCCTAACTCGTCTTCTTCTGGTCCTTCTCGTCTTCTGACGTTATTGAATACGCACCCCAAGTATATCCCATATCGCGCGACTTTGCCACGTCCGAATCAGACTGCAACAAGCACGAAATGGTTGCCTGCATGTTGGTTTGGGTTCTGAAGAGGTCCCATGGCTCAGAACTCCTCCACAGCGTGTGATGTTTTGAATTGCGGAGCCGGCGACATACTTAGGCCCTACCGCGGGTTAGAATACCAAACACTTGACGTAATGAAAAAAATGTTCTTAATTTTATCAAACTCAACAAATAGGAGCAAGAATGGCCTTTGATGTGCATGATTTTGAAGCTGAAGTGATCCAGCGCAGTCATCAGATCCCTGTCCTTGTCGATTTTTGGGCTGAGTGGTGTGCACCTTGCAGGATGCTTAGCCCCGTTCTGGAGAAACTCGCTGGACAGAGCGTCGGGGAATGGGTCCTCGCAAAGGTGGATACTGAGGAATTCCCCTCGGTGGCTGCACAGTATGGGATTCGGAGCATCCCAAATGTGAAGCTCTTTCATCAAGGAAAGGTGATCGGGGAGTTTGTCGGAGCGCTGCCGGAACGGCAGGTTGCCCAGTGGCTGAAGAAGAACCTACCGAGCAGAAACCAATCCAAGTTAGATGAAGCAAATACTCTCATTGCTGAGGGAATGTCCGACCAAGCACAACCATTGCTTGAGGCAGTCCTTGCAGAGGAACCAACCGATCAACAGGCAAAGGTGCTACTCGCGCGCACGTATGTCTTCGAAAACCCTGCACGGGCAGAGCAACTGGCAGAACAAGTCGATGACCCTCAATACAGTGAGATTTCAGATGCCATGAGGACACTGGCACGATTAATCACTTTTGAAAATGACCACGGACAACTCGCTGAGTCCCCAGCAAGACAGGGATACCTCGCCGCGATCGCGGATTTGCGCAGCCAGAGGTTTGAGGCAGCGCTTGACAAGTTCATCGGACTTATCCGCACGGACAGGTACTACGATGACGATGGTTCAAGGAAAGCTTGCATTGCAATTTTCAAGTTTCTTGGCGAAGAACATCCGATTACACAGAAGTATAGACGAGAGTTCAGTAGCGCGCTGTACGTGTGAACCGCCCCAGCGGCGAGTCGAAGGATCAGTCAGGACACCTGCCTGCCGCAGGCAGGGAGTCGAGGCATATCCTTCGACGGCGCGCGCTTTCTTCTGGAGCGAATCTTCACGCTCTCCCTACTCGTATACGAAACCAGAAATCCAGCCAGGCCAGGCAACTCTACTGTAACACCTGCAAATGCTAATCGAAGAATCTACAGAAATCAAAAGGGATCGAGTGAATGACGTCGTGCGGGGTCTGAAGTCCAAGTACACGGCGATGTTTCTCGACTCGTCACCAGCATTCCCACAATTCACTCACAGATTCACCTCAGAGGAGCAACGCAAGGCTGAGCGGGAGATCGAGAGCTTCATTGACGAGACCACCAGCAAGATGGAGAGAAGTAAGAAATCCGGAGCAGGTCGTGCAGCTGAAGTTGAAAAGCTCAAAGCCTCCGTGAAAGCCTTCATTGCTAAGTCCATGTGCTCCCCGGGGAAGGAATCAGAGATTGACTTCCTCGATGATTTCTCAGAGGTGGGAGACGAATTTGTCCGCAGGGCGAGAGCCTTTGACCCGCACCTCACCATGGAGGACATTCACCAAGCCTTGAGGAATGTCTGGATCGTCAACAGCTTCCAGGTCTTCTTGGGGAAGGACGTGGCTCTAACTCCGTCCGGATTCGCATACAGTCTGTTGTATCCGTACACGGACAATTATCTGGATGATCCCACGGTTCGGCCAGAGACAAAGGCAGATTTCGTACAGGCGCTCGGAAGGAGGTTAGCAGGGGAGAACGTGCAAGCCTTTATTCCAGCGGCCTCTAGACCTTTCGATCTCATCGAGATGATTGAAGAAGAGTATCCACGACAGAACTACCCGGAAGTGTTCGGGTCTTTGCTCGCGATTCACAATGCGCAGGTGGGGGCTCTTGCCCAACAACGAAGCTCGCGACCCCTCAATGCCTACGATATTCTGGACATGAGTGTTGGAAAGGGCGGAACTTCAGTTCTGGCAGATGCTTACGTGGCGGCTGGGATACTTGAAGACACGGTGGAGGACTTTGCCTTTGGATTCGGAGTTTGCTTGCAGTTGATGGACGATCTCCAGGACTTCGAGGAAGATTTGGCGCGCGGGCACCAGACACTCATGACAAGAACAGCCGTGACAGGCACCCTCAGCGCCCTGACTAACCAGTTGATCAACTTCACAGCAAGCGTAATAGCCTCGGGCGGTTACAACGATTCCCCTCAAGCACAAGCCCTGCTTGATCTCAGTCACAAGAGCTGCCTGACACTGATCCTTGAGGCGACAGCACGTGCATCGGACAGGTACACCGAGGACTATCTCACCGCTCTCGAAGCTTACTCACCCTTGCGGTTTTCCTGTCTGAAGTCGCTCAAGGAGAATCTCAAACAGAAAAGCAAGTCTCTCAGAAGGTTTGAGTCCGCGATTTCTGCGGGAGCATTTACCGGTTGGTAAGGGTGACCACCGCCGCCTTGAAGCTCCCAGTTGAGAGTATACACTCACCAAGAGGCATCGAGGCCGCGTTCCGCGTTATGCAAAGAAACACTAGCCGTTGTTGTTCAACAAAATGAAGTCATAAATCTTCTCAGTCAGATGCTGTGCGTCGACTGAGAGGTCCTCCCAACGATTGAGCTGTTTCATTGCCCTTTCACAGAAACCCCTCTTGTCTGAGATGGTGCCAGAGTCCATTTTGTAGGATCCTTTTCTCTTCTTTTTAGCGAGGACCTTCCCTTCGATGAACTCGCCCAAATAGCATTCAGCGTAGTCCTCATACTTGAATTCGTTGTACTGAAACTCTTCATCTTCTTTGACCTGCTCATACTCCTTAACCACCTTAACTAGAACACTGGGGGGTAATAAATTCTCTATCTCTCGTCGTTCGAGAACAACGCACCTATCTCCCAAGAATTCCTTTAGTTTCTTCTGTCTCTCAGCCGTGCCGTTGTCACGGTCGATAATCAGAAGGAGCTTGCCACACAGTCTCCTTACATCTATTGGTTTCTCCTCGCAATCGAGGAACGACCAATGGGTGACGTTGCTTCCACCAAATTCGACGAATGAATAATGATAGTCCTCTCTCGCTTCGAGAGACAACGTTCCCTTTGAATGCAAATGCATTTGATACAGTTCCAGAAAACGTCTAACGTAGTGTCTGTCCGTGATGCCTTCAACCCAGATTGTGCAGTTAGATAGAAAGACAGAGGAATTCCTCACTCCGAGAAGCCCTAAAGCCTTCTCGTCTCCTTGTGACACATTCTCGATTAAGAATTTGGGAACTTTTTCGTTCCCCTCTTTCTGATCAAATAGTTTCCTGATAGTGAACACTGAGATATTGCTAAAGTCGAGCGTGATGTCAAGAAAGTGATTGGAGTGCGTCGTGAAGAAAAACTGGTGGTTTTCAAAGCCAGGATAATGAGACAAAGTATCGATTATGCGCCTCTGTAAACCCGGATGGAGAAGCTGTTCTGGCTCCTCAATGAAAGCAAGGACGTTCTCTCCAGTGTGCAGGAACAGTGGAAAGGTGACTATTATCACCGATTGAATACCATCTCCTAAGTCATAGATTGGCCGCTCAAGTTCAGCTCCGATTTTGATCGTAAGTAATTGATTCGCCCCTGATGGTACTAACTCTACAGGGTTGTTATCGAAGAATTGGTGTGCAAGATATTCTTCAAAGGCATCAATCTGCCTCCGCTGCTTTTGGTTCCCAGATTGGTATTCTTTAACTCGATTATAGATCCCTAGCCCAGTAAACACCTCGAAATCACCACTGGCACCCTTGAAGTAGAACTCTCTTATAAGGTTCTCGTAATAATCCGGACCAGAAGGCAAGAACTGGGATGAATACAGCCCACGCAATATCGGAATGTATATTTTCTTGAACTTTGAGCTGACCAGCCACTCATCCAGAGGCTTGCCTTTGTATGTCATGCTTTCACTGATTAGTTTGGATAAATCCTTGCCCAAATGATCGTGTGTGTACATGACTCCTCCTCCCCAACCCCTGTCCACATGCCCAATCAGCCTCTCCACCTGGGCCTTCAATTCCTGAAATGGTTTCTGAAGGTCTGAGGCATCGCTGATTCTTTCAATTTTCGGCAGGCCAGCAATCCTCGTTTGCACTCCTTCCTCAGCTATATGCCGATCACGAAAATGATTTCTTAGTTTTTCACGCGATCTCTCGAGGATCCCACTCACTTCAGTCAGATCGAAATCCGCAGGAGAATATCTCAACTCCTTCGCCGAGAGAATCTGCCTTATCAACCTGCTCTTTCCACAGTTGTTCTCTCCAACAATGATGTTGATTTTAGAAAGATTCGCAAACGTATCGTTGACCTTCCCTGTGCTATCCTTGTAAGAGTACGATTTGTCGGGAAGTTCTAGGTCTGCTATTTTCCAACCCATATACACCTCCGGATGAGCATAATGCTCAATGATGATTCGACTGCACTCCTGGTATCAAATGTACAGGTTTAATCGCAGTTAAACAATACCCGCCGATCGCAGCATTGCAGTCATGGAGCCTGGAACTTGCGGCCAGCAGCAAGACTCGCGTGCGGAGAGAAAGCTGGAAAAGCGATCAATTCTCTTAGTGCACAAGAGTTAGCTGGGTGCTGGCCCGGTAGGCGAGCCTACGCTACCCTTATCCCATGGGTCATCGCTTCATACGCGATCACGTAATCCCTCTTCAAATCTCTTGGGTGAAAGGCAAGCGGGAAAATACGGAGGTCAACGCTGCAGAAGTGCCTCAATTGGTCTCCTCAATCACTCTTGTCTTCTCTTTCAGTATCTCCAGCGCCATCTCAATCGTCTGCAGATGCGTCCTGAACGCCAGCACCGCCAGCCGGATGATGATCTTTCCATCTACAAAGCTCAGTTGATTCAAATGGAAAATATGCTATATTTGATTCTAAGTCAAGGCCAATAAGAGCTATTGGCCTGAAAATAGAATCACAGGAGCTGAGAATGGAGAAGCTGATACGAATCTTCAGAAAACACAGTGGCTATGCGCTAATGAGAGACCTCAAATTCCTCAAGATACAGACACGGGACATCTCGCACGCAGTAACAAGCGGCCTCATCGAAAAGGTGAAGCCGGGCCTCTACAAACTCAAGGATTACCCTTGGGGAGAACACAACGCACTCGTGGACGTCTGCCGGGCGAAGCAGGATGCTGTGATCTGTCTCACGTCAGCGCTAGATTACCATGGCCTGACAACCTTCAATCCTTCGGTGGTAACAGTGGCCGTCCCGCACAGCGCCAGCCGATTTGCGCTGCTGTATCCGCCAATCAGCCTGTTCTATTTCCGCGAAGCTTTCTACTCAACTGGAATCCAAACGATTCAGACCAAGAATGGCGGCATCAGAATCTACAACAGAGAAAAGACAATCTGCGATATGTTTCGTTACCGCAAGAAGCTCGGGGAAGATCTCGCGCTGGAAGGGCTTAAGAACTATCTCAAGCTCAAACAAGCGAACGTGAACAAGCTGAAACGATATGCTGAGATCTGTCAAGTGAAAACCGTCCTGACGCCATACCTTAAGGCCATCCTCGGATGAAGCCGCTGGCGAAATCCCCGGCATCAAGAGAGCGACCAAGAAATCTTGCCGCCTCAATCCGAGCGAGGCTCCTCAAGATTGCCAAAGAAGTGAATCGGGACTACAATTCAGTCTTGCTCCAGTACTTCCAGGAACGTTTTCTTTTTCGTCTGTCTCGATCGGCCTATCGATCTCAATTCATCCTGAAGGGCGCCCTGCTTTTCATCGTCTATCAAATGCCGCGCGCTAGACCGACGCGCGATATCGACTTCCTCGGCCAAGCTATGACCAACGATCCAAAAGAAGTTCAGAACACACTCAAAAGAATTGCAGACATTCAGTTTGACGACGGCGTCACCTTCAACGGCGCAAGTGTATCGGTCGAGAAAATCAAAGAAGAGACGGAGTATGAAGGGGTAAGAGCCAAAATTGAAGCCGAGTTAGGAGGGGCCAGAAACGTTCTTCAACTTGACATCGGATTCGGAGATAAGATTATTGGCGGACCGGTGGAAATTGAATTTCCAGTCCTCCTTGATCCACCCGCTCCCAAAATCCAGGTCTATTCAAAAGAGTCAGCCCTCGCTGAGAAATTCGAAGCAATTGTCAGACTCAGCTTCATCACGAGTCGAATGAAGGACTTCTATGATATTTTGTACTTGGCGAGCCATGAATCCTTCAACTTTGAGACCTTGCATGAGGCGATTATCGCCACCTTTGATCGGAGGGAGACTCCACTCGGAGACAGAAGTGTTATCTTCGGAGATGGATTCAAACGGGCAAGGGATAAGCAGGAACAATGGCAGGCATTTCTAACGAGATCCCATCTTGAATCATACCAACAGTTCGCTGAAGCTGTTGAGCACCTCAGAATTTTCCTTGACCCGGTTTGCTCCACGCGTGTGGTGCGAGCAAGAAGATCTGTGTGGCATCCGGAATCTTGGGAATGGAGAACTGAATAATCAAGCTACTTCTGCCAGGAACCTTTTCAAGTGCAGTCTACTTGCCGGCCAGTATCTCGAGCGCTTCGTAACTCGTTCTTAAGTGCCTCCCAAACACCAGCACCGCGCGCCAAATGATTAATCGCTGGGATATTCCGCTGGCATCGAGTGGGCCTGTGGGGAAGCAGAGCCTACACTATCGGGATCACGTTAGTCATCTCTTCAAAGGACGCGCTTGCTTCCTCGCATCGTATATCACCCTTCCTGAACTGAGAGGACCATTCAGACCTTTGGGTAAAATCGATAGAAAAACACCAGATCAACAATCCTTCTCAATTCGATCTCTTCGTTCTGATGGACTATGCCCCTCTTGGAGTCCATAGAAATCTCTTGAAGTGGCCACTCTTTCCAGTCGCCCTCCTGAAGTTTAATACGCACATACTGGTGGACCCGGTCGTCTCCTTCTTCGCCGTCTTCCAAAAGTCTGGACTGGAGATCCTGCAACTTCCGGTCTATGCAGATCATAGTCTCTCTCCTTACAAAGGACTGCTCACGCGCTCGTGCGGATACTCGGGTCAGCCTCAGCCGCTAACACTCCCATATCCAATCACATGCCAGATAATCCCGTTTGTTTCAGCGACATTTTCATTGCTATCTTTCAAACTGCGCGGGCCCTGTAGGCGAGAAAGCCTATATCAGGATTCTGTGTATGCGAACGGCCTACGTGCCTCGGGAAAGTCGAGGAGTATGTCGAGGTCAAAGGGAGAACCGACCAGAACCCGTATGCTGAGGTTGGGCATCATGCTCATCTCCTCAAGCACAAATAGTCGGTCAAGGTGAGACTTGTGGCGGACCGGTGGGTGTAAGGCTAAAGCGAAATCGGGAGAAAGCAGGGGAGAATCAGAATTTGGACTACGTCAATGCTGAAGAAAGAGGGGAGCGTCTTCAGAAGTGAGATACAAGGTCCGATTCAGGACGTTGAACAGAAACAGGTTCACCGAGAGCGCAGAGTCGGTCAATGACATGATCGAATACTGATGTACCGTTGTGGTCTCTCTTCAGTTTGTTGAAAAGCGGAAGGTACCAGTTTTTGAGAAACTCAGGGGATTTTCCAATGTGCTCTAACATGTCATTAACATAATTCTCTGAAGTGAAATACTCCCGCTCAAAAGCATCCCTCAATTCCATAGCATCAAATGGGAGGTTCGTCACCTGATGGCTGCAATCGTACTGAGACCAATCGACTTTACCATCTGTCTTTCCGAGAAGGTCTTTCTTGACGGCAATTTGCCAGACAGGCGTTCCCGGGAATGGAGTAAAAATCGGTAGATACACATAGAGCATATTCCGGAGTGATTTAAGAAGTTTGCATCCTACTTCGAGGTCTGTTTCAGATTCCTCGAAGTACCCGATGATGTAGTCACCGAATAACAATAGGTTTCGTTCTCGTGACACTTCGATGGCTGCTTGAATCTTTTTGAGATATTCCTGAATGACGTCCTTTTCTTTTTGGCTGATCGGACGATCGTACACATTGAGGGTGTGCGAATTCAGGGACTCGATCCCCACGAAGTAGTTCTGCCAACCCGCTTTGGCAAGCAATTCCAGGACACCAAGTTTCTCGAAACGTATAATGTCGTTCAATGAACCGAACGAACCATAACAAACCTTGTTAAGGCCTCGCTCGATGATCAACAAACATAGCTCTTTAACCCACTGTGGACTGGAGAGGAAATCTTCATCCGTGAATGTGAGATCTGTTGGATTGAAGCGGGTGATCAGGCTCTCAACGTAGTTCACGACTCTTTCGGGGGACATTCTCTTCACTGAACTCTCATACAGGCTGGGGGTCTGACAGAAAGTGCACCTAAATCGGCATCCTCGTTGGGCATGAACTGATAGATCTATGCGCGAAGTGTTTCTCTGGTCCCGGTATGTGTTGATATCCAGGCCGTCCCAATCGGGGTCCGGAAGATCATCTAACTTCGCGACCCTTGTGCCACGGTTCAGTACGACGTGGTTATTCTCGTCGAGGTAACCAATGCCCTGAACGCTGCTCAGCTCAACAGCGCCCTTGTTTTTCCCCTCGTTTAGCGAGCCTATGAGTCGGACAATTGGCTCCTCTCCTTCCCCAATAACGATGAAATCGAAAGGTGACTCTGGGCTAAGAACCTCTCTGAGACTCCATTCTTCGTATCCCCTCAGATAAGACTCGGCGACACCGCTCGCATGCCAACCGCCTAGCACAAACGGGGTTTCTTTTAACCGGTTTCTGAGCTTCTGAGCGATGCTCTGGGCAGCAGGAAAGTTTACAGTGAACGCCGAAAAGCCAACGAGGTCGGGAGAATAATCAAGAATATCTTCGAGCAGCTCTGGACTCTCTTCCGCATGAAACATTCGAGTTTCAAGACCATTCCTTTTCAAATAGGCAGAGATGCACTGGATTCCGGTTGGGGATTTTTGGATCCTAAGTGATTTGCCAACCTGAACGATAGGTTGAATCAGTCCTATTCTCTGTATGGAAGCAGAGACCTTCATGGCGATTCGGGCACGGCTACTCTGGTTTTGTATATCTCCCATAAGCCTAGCAGAAATTCATGCTTAACGGACTCATAAAACTCTCGCGATTTTGCCGCAGGCTTATCACAAAAAGCGCCAATCAGGATCTTCGTATTCTTGAGTAGGCTATCCCTATCCCGCGGAACCTTCTTCAGAGAGAAAAAGAGTCTGAGTAACTCAAACTCATAAATACTCCCGACGTCCAGAACAATCATGGCAAGGCACATTATGCCAGCCTTGAGAATATGGTCTTTGATTCCGTCAGTTAGCATTGGCTCACCCAGGTCTATCTCTGCATCCTTCAAAAGAAGCGAATTCCAAATGTCAAAAGAGTTCATCATCTCAATACCATAATACGGTGGCCGATCGTTGTACACACGTTTCTTGTATTGGGCTGTGAATTCGTTGAAAGCCACCCTTTGTTGTATCGCTTGGTGATACCTTTGTAGACGATCTGACGACGGTTGACCTTGTCGCACGTCTGGCACCGGTTTCGACAACAATTGAACCAATGTGGCTTCTAACCTTTTTATGTCTAGATTTTTGATGACTCGCGCGAGCTTGGTCTCATAGTAGCTTCTTTGCCGTTCTTGGCTCCGGATTGCGCTTTTCGCTTCATCCCCAAGTTTCTTGTTATCCGCAAGGAACAAAACGGATTGATCCCAGTTAGTCCACAATGCTTCGCTGAATTCTCTTCTGAGCTTGCTGTCAATATTTTCCAAAAGTTCTCTCATTCTCAAACGCGTTATCTGTGCACGCTCCAGGCCGGGAAGATCTTTTGAAGTGAGTCGTGCCCCGTCTGCCTTTCCTAAGATAGCTTTGTCAACCTCTCCCTTCAGACCACGAACATTATCTGGCCAATCGTGCCATAGAAGAAGATTAAGAAATGAATCATCAAACGTTATGTTGCGTCCAGAGAGGGACAAGAAGTGATTAATCAGTGCCGGTATATCCTCCATTCGCTCTCGCAGAGGAAGCAAGTGAATGCGAGCGGATTTCAGTCTATCAAAGAGAGCTGCATCGAAGGCATCCGTCTCAACCATATTCTCAATATCTCGACGAGTAGCTGCAAGTACTCTGACATTTACTGGACGCGGTACGGTACCGCCCACGCGGGTAACCTGCTTAAACTGAATAACGCGAAGCAGCTTAGCTTGGTCCTCCACAGATAGTTCTCCAATTTCATCGAGAAAGATTGTCGAGTTGTTCGCTGCTTCGAAGTACCCAGGGGAAGCTTGTCGCGCATCGACGAATCTTCCTCCTTCATTCCCAAACAATTCTCGTGACATATTAAGCTTGTCAATGGCAGCGCAATTTACGGAAAGCATTTCTTGCGTAGCTCTAGAGCTAGCATGGTGTATCTCCTTGGCTACTTCTTCTTTTCCAGTCCCTCGCTCGCCAGTGATTAACACATGAAGGTCCTCTGCCCGAGCATATTTCTGAATCAAGCTCAAGACCTCTAGCGTTCCGTCGGATTCTCCTTTAACAAATTGCGCCTTGAACTGATCTGTGGGTTTTGAAGCAGGCTTACTAACAAACAAGTTCTCTCTGCAGCGGGCCAGATATTCTTCGGCGGTTTGTTGATTACACTTATTCCTACGCTTCAAATAGTCAATGGCTGCTAGTTCTGTCTTTTCTTGGAGTTGCTGTCGCGAAAGGCGTTCATTCTTCTGCACATACAACAAGTACTCAATGTTCTTCTCAAGTGCGGAGGCCCAAGGATAATTTGTAAAGATCACTGAACGAATGTCGCTGAGTTCTGGATTCTCCTTAATTTGCTTGATTACTTCGTCGCCATCCCAATTCACAAGGCCACCCGTGTGCCATTCGCGATCGCAACTCATGTCCATGACAAATAACCACGGCTTGAGTCTTGTAATAATCTCGACAGCGCCTTGAACATCCCACCATTCATAGATATAACAACGGAAGCGGTCACGGAGAGCCTCGTATGCCGCGAAAAGATCCGCCGCGTCATCATCGATCAGTAGCACTGAAGGGACATCCTCCTCGGCAGGCGAAATCTGATCCAAGGAGAGCTCTTCAAATGAATGCTCCCCAGCAACTACAGTCTGCTGCCAAAAGTACTGCGCTAGGTGACTTTCCGTGCCGGCTTGCTTAACGATGAAATGCTCCACGACTGATCCACTCTTGAGTTTGACATACGCTTATGGAATTCCTGTGATGACAAATTCCGTCCCGCCCGCTATCGGGTGGTTTTTGATTTCCCACCCCATGCTTATTATGAAAAGGTAGGATTGATAGAGACCGAAGCCTCTCGAAGTAGAGTCAGATGAATTCCTCTTGATCGCGAAAATGTTGCCACTGTGAAATCGAGTTCTGTCTATACCACCAGCATTGTCCGTAATTGTGATCGCCGAGTGATTTTGATCAGCGTCTCGCTTAAGAGTAACCGTTACTAAGTTGTCTTTGGTCCCAAGCCTTTTGAACGCCTGACAGGAGTTACTCAACAAATTGTAGAGCGCAAGTCGGCACAGGAGAGGGTTCCCAAAAGCAACTGAGTTTGTCGTTTCGAGATGATTTGTTATGCGAAATTCGATATTCGTATGATCCGCGCGAAACTTGAATATCAATTCGTTAATCAGATTGACTAAATCGAATCGCTCGAGATTGGTTTGAATCTGGTGGTATGTATCCAGCACCATCTCGAGAGTGAAGAAATTTGGCCGGAGCAGATATTCTGTAAGTTTCTTGAGTTCTTCATCGGAGAGTCGTTCATGGCCTTCAAGTAATTCTATAGCTCTTCTTATGCTGTCGAGCGCTCGCCCCACTTCACTATCAATATGGCGATGAAGACGCAGGGCATTCCACAGTCTACTGGCATTGTAGATCTCAGCCGGATGCCGGAATATGAATCCATAGAAAAGCGTATCCACTATCTCTTTCACTGACTTCTGGATCTGGTCAGATGATTCTTTGAAATACAGCATCAATGTTATTGGTTCATAGGACGGAATGGCAAAGCGAATCAGAATACATGAATTGACCAAGTTCTGGTCACCCACTTTTGGTGAATCGGAATAGAGCTTAATATTAGAAGAATCCAAGCCCAGATCGAGCAGTTTGTATTTCATGTACTGAGTAGAGCCAGGATCCCATCCTTGACGTCCTATCGTATCCAACCCATCAGTCAACACCGCCTGAGTCAGGCTCTGGACATTGTCTGTCGACAATTTCGGAATGGAATTTACTTCTCTTCCGCTCTTAACTGATAGCTTCCAATGAAGGATTCTCTCTCTTTTTCGCCTTCTTCGTATCTCGGCTCTTATCTCTTGATCCTCTTCCAGGAATCCGATAGCGATCAGGTTCCGCCCCTCCCATACAATCAAGCCTGTCAACATCAATAACTTCGTGAGATTTCTGGAGAGCACAGACGCGAATCCGGAAAAGTCCCGGTCGTCCGAAGAGATGCCCTCCAAGATGCCGGCATAGAAATCCAGTTTCGCGGCTTGCTGAATCTCCGGATAGTGCTTTTCGACAGCGTTCAGACAATCAGATTTGGAGATCTTATCAGGTGATAGAATAACAAGTTGTCCAATCACCTGTGAATCGAAAAAGCTAATCGGCACCACGAATGCGTTCTCGATTTCTATTGGATGCTTTTTACGCCTCAAGCCACCGTAAAACAAGGTTTCCAACGCCTGAGTGAACCTGTAGAGCTTAAAGTGTCCGAAGTAGTCAGGGTGATATTCCAGTTTCTTTAGGATGGATAGGTCGGTCAGATGAACAATCTCAAAGTCTTTCCGTAATGACAACTCTTTTTTCATTCTCCTCTGCAAGTCATCGAATATCGTGCTCGATGGGATCTCTTGGGGAAAGAATGCAAACAGTTCCACCAAAAGTCCTGTTCTCTCTTCTTCCCCTAGTTCCCTTCGAGAATGCTGCATGAGGTCATACAAATACCTATTCCATTTTCTTTCGACTGCTTCCTTTTCATCTTTGTTCCCGCGAAGTCGTGGGTGACTGTAAATATACCGGCATAACGCTGGACGAGGACTGCAATTCCCGCAATTCCCAAGGACACAGACCTTAAAAGTCTGTTCAATACCAAGCATGTTCTCAAAACTCTTCAGCGCTTCATGTCGGCCCTTCGTTATTCTAATCAACTTCTCTAGCAACTTCACGATCCGATCAATGTCAAGCCGCGCTCGGGGAAGTTCCATCCCGTATCTTTGGAGGATTGTGGTGTCGACTCCTTTCAGCTTGTCAAGTTCTCTGAAAAAATCCTCCAGCTTCAGTGCAACCTCCTCTACCTTATCACAGATCTGATGTATTCTTTCCTTCTCCCAATACCGGTCAAAGTCGGTCACCATATTGTCTTTAACGTCCCTCATACTGGCGACCAAATCCGGTATCACTTCTAAGAGTCGTCGGAAGCTTTTCTCTGAAAGCACTTTTTGGTCCACGTTGGAACTTTTGGAGTCAACGGCTTGGCCAATTCTTTGGCTCGCAACACGCTCCAAGCGGGCCACCTCTTGTTCCAAGGCCTTTTCAGTTGCTGTCACAATGTGCAGGGCTGACCAGATTACCTCTTCGAGTTCCCACCCCAATTTCAGTTCATGCCAGGCTGTACCGGACCAGTTGTGAATACAACCTGTGGTCGAATCAGCCAGAAAGAACATCACAGGGCCGAGCGAGGGGTACGTAGGAGGAAAGGATGACTGCATTAGAATAGCGCTGGAGATGTCCTTTCGGGTCGCTTCAAACGTCTTGTGGAGTACGTCTTTAAATGGACTGGCCATAACTTAGCTCCTACTCCTGAAACTGGATAAGCCTGTTCAGCAAGGCTCCCTCATCTATGGGTCTTTCCAGGTTGGTCCTTTCTACTATCCTTCCTTCTTTCAACCAAATGACACCGTCCGCGAATCTTGTGATCTGAAGGGGATCATGAGTCACCCACAATCCAAATATCTCTTTTCTCTTGATATACTCGACCGTAAGTCTCTCAATAAAAGCCTTGCGGGCCAGGTCAAGCTTCTTGGTATGCTCATCCAACATCAGAACTTTGGGGTTATTCAGTGTGGCTGCTAGAATAGAGAATGACTCAGCTTCCCCGCCGCTGAAATCAGAAGCGAATTCGTCCAACCTTTTTTCAAGAGGGAATACCGAATGGTCCAATGCACCGTTCAGGGCCTCCTTGAATGATGGGTTCCGCACGGCTCGTTGGAACAGCCCTTTCTTGTGGTGTCCGGCGTTCAAAAACAAAGTGGCAAGATTCTCTCTCAATGTCAAGGAGGGACTGTAGAGGTCCATGACATCTTGAGACACTTTCGCCATCCACTTTGCCCTTTTGTAACCTGGTATTCCATCGATTCTCTTGCCATCCAAGAAGATCTCGCCCGAGACCTCGAATGTCTCATGACCGTTGCCGTTCTGAAATCCTTCAGAGCCAGAGAATAGCACCTCCAAAAGCGAGGTCTTTCCGGATCCATTCGGCCCCCAAACAGCTGTTATCTTGCCTGACTGCATGCAAAACGATACGTCCTTGAGGATGCACCTTTCAGAGCCGCCTCTCACGACAGACAAGTTCAGTTTTCTCGCCTCGAATGAGCGCATGCTGGAAACACTATCTTCTGAAGACGGCTCGAACCTCCGCCTGCACGCGAGGTAGTAGCACAGCCAATAAGACGCAGGCGCTTGTCATCACATTCGTGAAAGTGCTTTCGACTCCCAACGCGAGAATAAACGCAAGGACGAATCTGTAGACTGCAGTTCCGATGAGTACGAACAACAAGCTCACAAAAATGCTCTTCCGTGAAAGCACAGTCTTTTCGAGCGCATCGCCAATGAAAACACCCGCCAGCCCCGTAACAACCATTCCTATGCCGCTGTTGACGTCAGCGAAGCCCTGGTACTGTGCCAACAGTGAGCCCGAAAAAGCGATTAGTGAGTTAGCGAGAAACAGTCCGATTCCGGTCCATCGCTTCGAATTCACCCCGTGGATTAATGCAGTCTTCGGGGAATCACCGGACATCTGCATGCGCAGGCCGTGAATCGAGTTCAAGAAGAACGTCAAGGCCAGTATCAGACCACAGACGATTGCGGAGAGCAGGATGATGGCAACCCACACATTCTCCAGTCTTCCTAACTCGACTACAGATTGCAAGAACTTGCTCGCCTCGAGAAAAACGGTGTCTGCACTGCCGAAGTTCACCTGTGGTCTCTGCAGAACAAACAAATTCACTGAGTACAGACCGGTCATTACCAGTATAGAAGCCACTACGGCGGGAACCTTGAACTTCGCATTTAAGGTGCCAACGAAATATCCTGCGATGCCTCCACCTAATAGAGCTAGGAGGATTGCACAGAGCGGATGAATACCGGATGTGATCGACACCGCCGTCACAGCCCCTCCCAAAGGAAATGATCCGTCACACGTAAGGTCGGGGAACTTGAGAATCCTAAACGAAATGAATATGCCTACTGACGTGATCGCGAGAACGAGCGATAGAATGGTCGACTGCAGGATGAGGTAATCGCTCACCGGATCACTCGTATAGGATAGCCCGACTCATGGTGGATGAATCAGGGTGCACATGGAATTTGTTCAGCAGCGTTTTGTTTATCACGATATCGTATTTCTCAAGCAGTTTTACCGGAATAAGTGCTGGAGATTCGCCTTTGAGAATTCTGACCGCGATTTTCCCAGCTTCCTTGCCCACGTCGGTATAATTGCGATACGTAGATGCAATCGCGAACCCTTTCTGAACACTCTCAAGCTCCGTAGAGAAGAATGGGATTGAGTTCTCCCGGCAGATTTGCCCAATCGTCAGCACTGCGGTGGCCGCCGTGTTGTCCGTAGGCATGACCAGGACATCGATCTTTCCTATTCCGGAAGAAACTGCTGTTGGAACATCGAGCGTCCGGTCTGCTGTGAGATGTACCAGTCTCATTCCTAGACTTGTTGCAGACTGCTCGGCGAGCTTTGCGAGAGACACGGAGTTTGTTTCTCCTTTGTTGTATATGAATCCAACATTCTTTGTCTTCGGAAAGAATTGCTTGATCAGCTGCATTTGCTCATTGACTGGATAGAGGTCCGAGGCACCAGTGATGTTGCCTCCAGGTCTCTCAAGGGAGGCCACGAGACTGTCCCCCAAGGGGTCTGTGACTGCCATGAATACGATTGGAATGTCCCGCGTCAGATTCTTTGCAGTCTGAGTAGGGCTCGTGCCAACAGTAGCGATTATGTCGATATGCTGTCCGATGTAGTTTGAGACGATGCTGATCTCTCTGTCCTTGCTCAAATTTGCAGATTGATACCCGTAATGCACCAATTTGTTCTTGTCACGCGCAAAGGTGTCAATGATCTGCATGAATCCAAATCTGGCCGAATCGAGACTTGGGTGTTCGACTACACTCACAATGCCTATGGTGACTGCATCTGAATGTTGTGCAGAAAAGTGACTTTGCGGGCCTTCATGCTTTTGCCTACAAGCACTAAGTGTACAAAGAATCGTAACAAGAATGGCTAGCTGGCGTCTCATTTTTTCCCTCGGTCTCAATGTTGAATTGGAGGTAGTACTCCAGGTGTCAACAACTGTGATCGGTAACCATAGTGAAACGGTTTTCTTTCATCTCTGAAATAATACCATTGAAGCTGCTGGCTGGGATTCGGCATCGGCCATCCCTTCAAGAGACAGCAGAAGCTGACAAGCGCCGCCGTCAGAGCCCCATCCAATAACAGCCTTAAATGCGAGCAATTATCTAGCCGGACAGTGGCTCAGCAAGCGCACTAGCAATCTGGTTCGCCCTCAGAACATCACGCCCATAAGCCACGCCATTTGAAAGTCGATGAGGTCATTCTTACTGATCATTCTTCGATAATACACCATGCGTCATAAGCAAAAAGCGATCCAGAGTTTCTCGCTTTTTTTGCCCGCAAATAGGTGTCCCATCTCCATATGTAGTCCAGGCTTCCTCAAGGCAACCTCATGTGTAGGCTAATGAGCCACACGATCTCGCCATGGTGGGATGGAGACGCTCCGTAACCTACATCGTTGCATTTTTGGATCAGGAGACTCTGCTCACTCATCCGGATTCAAGAGTGCTCCGACGTCGCTGTGGTTCGATGTTGGTAGAGACTCTGACGGTCACGGATCTTTGCGCTGGCGAACCGAGAGGAGAACGCTTATCGTGGAACAAACTCAACTGAGGGCGAGCTTGACCAGTTCGGAATGACGATAGCAGCTTGTGACATGGTCGTTGACAAGTCCTGCGGCTTGCATGAACGCATAACAAATGGTTGACCCGACAAAGCTGAACCCTCGCATCTTCAGATCCTTGCTCATCGCATCCGATTCCTTCGTGCTGGCGGGGATCTGCTTCAAGGACTTCCAAGAATTCACTTTCATTTTTCCCCCGACGAACTGCCAGATGTACGCGTCGAATCTCCCGAATTCTCTCTGCACCTCCAGAAACGCTTTTGCATTCTTGATCGCAGACTCTATCTTCATTCGGTTCCGCACGATTCCCTCGTCCTTCAACAACCTCCTGATGTCTCTCTTCCCGTATCGCGCAACCTTCTGTGGATCGAAGTGATCAAACGCCTTGCGATAGTTTTCCCGCTTCCTCAGGATTGTGATCCAACTGAGCCCAGCCTGCGCTCCATCAAGCACGAGCATCTCAAAGAGCTTTCGATCATCGTGGACAGGCAGTCCCCATTCTTTGTCGTGGTAGTCGATGTAAAGCGGATCCGACGTTGGCCACGGACATCGGGTTTTCTCAGCTGAAGTTTTCATTGCACGTACGTGTGAGGACTCAGGCTTCCAGTAATTTCCGTTGCCAGGACAGCAGTACTTGCACTTTGGGAATGATGGAGATCACTTAGCCCCAGTTCATGCGCTGCCGAAGCGAAGTAATGTGTGCAACGTGATGACGGGAGTGCCAAGCATAGAGTGCGAGCGTTCTGTCAAGAGTCATCCTGCCAGATTCTGGATGCATGAACGTGCGATTGAAATCAGCTTGGCTGAATGACTTCAGAAGGAGAACCCAGCGCTCGTGCAGGGACTCCAAAAGGTCGAGGGACAGTTCGATTGGTGCGGTTTTCGCGTCCGGTAACTCTGCCCAAAGGTGCTCCTCGTAGGGCTTGATGGTTGGCTCTTGTTCAGTCATGGCAAGCCTGAAACGGACGTACGAGTTGACGTGGCTGTCAGGCAAATGGTGCACAACCTGTCTGACAGTCCATCCACCGGGACGGTAGGGAGTATCGAGTTGTTGGTCTGACAAACCACGGACCGCAGCCCGAAGTTTTGCTGGTGCCTCCGCGATTTGATCGATGAAAGCGCTTCTGAGGTCATCATCGTACTTCGGAGGAGCTTCAAATTTCCCGATCGGATAACTCAGATCTTCCATGTGATTCTCCTTTAAGCTGAAACAATACTCCAATTACGTCGCCTGTGACAGCCGCTTCTGTTTTTCACGCAACTGGTTAAGCCCGTCCTGGATGTAACTCAAAATCGCAATCCATGCGATGAGACCGACAATGATATACTTTCCATAAGGGGGAGATGCGGGGGCTATTTCAAATCATATGCAGTACGGCGCCATGAAAACGCTGAAAGGGGACTATTCTTGATTCGCGACTGCAATCACAAATACCTCTCACGCAGAATCTTTACATGATGACGTTCGTGCCCTGCAATTATGTACGCGATGGCACGAACAGTGAAGCCGTTGTTGTTCGCTACTCCCCGACGCTGCAACGCATCATCATTGAGCGACCGGAAAAAATGCAGAGTCGAAGAGCGCACTGCTTCAAACTCTGCTGCGAGATCACCCAATGTACGGTCACCGAAATTCGATTGTCGCACGTACTCGTTTTCGTCGAACGCGGGCAGAGGAGTTGTATCTCCTCGGGCGAAGGAAAGGGCGCGGTAGCAAAACATTCGCTCGCAATCGCTCACATGTCCGATGACTTGTTTGATGCTCCACTTTTCAGGTGCGTATCGATACTCAGCCTTGGCTGGTGAGATGCCGCGCAGGAGGCCAAGCGTCTCGCTCAATTGCCGCTCCATCGCCTGAAGCAGATCACCATCTGGTACGAGGCCGACATATCTGGCGAAGTACGGTACGTACTCAGTGGACCCCGGGCACTCAGTCAGTAATCTCAGTGGCACTCCTTTCCTCCTTGATCAGAACACGAATGGACAAACGAAACGGGGATCAGGACTTCCGACTTCCCCTCCTTCGGAGGCAGAGGCTATCATTTCACCTTCGTGGCTTTCCCTTCCATCACCGTTGCCCAGCTTGTACTGTCACTCGAAGCATCAAACTTCATTGTGTAGAAGGTTGGAGAGACCTCGTTCACCGTGAAACGAGTCTTTACATCTCTTCCACCCATTTCGGACTCAGCGTTCCACGTCCACGTGTTTCCATCGACAGTGCCCTTCGCGAGTTCATGCTCGCCCCAGTTGTTCACTGAGTAATAGGTGTACACTTTCTCATTTGCGTCATAGCCAAAGATGGACAAACCCCTGATCTCACCCATCGTGCCTTTCCCTTTCGAGTGAGAAATCAGGAAGAATCCTCCCGGCATCATCTCGTTTCTGTCTGTTCCCTCCACCTTGCCTGCGGGGCCAAAGGTGCTCTGTTTCATCTCGAACTCAAAATTCCATTTCCCGACGAAGTACTTCAGGCTTTCATACTCAGGACCCGGCTTTGGCGTCTTCGCCTGCTCTTGGGACAAGCTCGTCCCAACGAAAGCGAGGAGTACAAAACACGCAACTGCGAGATTCCGTTTCATAGGCACGTCTTTCCATTGTTTTTGAGGTAACCTAATTCACCCTTCGACTTTCACGAATCTTAGAAACCCATCCGGCTTAGTCAAGGTTCCGATGGCATGCCACTAGACGACACCTATTCATTCCTGACTGAAGCGATCTAGAAAAGCCCTTTCTTCGGGTGTCAGAGCGTCGACACCTGAAGTGCTGATCTTGCTGATAATCCGATCATACTCGGTGCGGTTTACTTCATGCAGAGTGTCCCGTTTGATCTTTGCCCACCGCTCAACGTCCGAGGTCTTGGGCGGTAATCCACTGAGCTTCTTTCTGAACTGCGCTGCCCGGGATGTTCGATCGAGAAACTTCAAGTAAAGGAACCCGCCGAGAAATCCACCCAGATGAGCAAAGTGCGCAATGCCGGGTTCTGCAATTCCCATCCCCCCAAAGAGCGAAAGAGCAGTCATAATCACCACAAGCCATCGTGCTTCAATGGGGAAGAGTCCCCAGACATACAATTGCTCGCGAGGCCAATAGTACGCAAAACCCATAAATACTCCGAACACAGCACCCGACGCACCGATGATCGCTGAAAAAGGGGTGAAGACGAATGAGAGAAGAGCACCCATGATGCCGCTGATGAAGTAAAGCCAGAGGAATTTCTGTCCCCCAAGCTCGAGCTCAAGTCGAGGGCCGAAGAAAAAGAGACCCAACATGTTAAAAAGGAGGTGCCAAAGTCCAGCATGGAGAAACATGTACGTAATGATGGTCCACGGTCGAGCGAGGACGAGGGCAGGAACAAGCATAAACGTTGTCGTCATGGCCGGAGCGGCCACGCTCAAGATATACACCACCACGTTTGCAATGATGAGGCGAGTCACCCACCGAGTCAGTGCCAAGAACTCTCGCTCCAGTCAATCATGGTACACTTCTGAAAGATAATCTTTCAAAGAAAGACAAACAGAATTGAAATCAAACTCGTTTCATGAGGCGTTTGATGAGCTGGATTTGGCCAGCATGGTAGACGTCGTGCGACGCGATACCTGATACCATCACATGATTGGGATACTTGCTCGTCGGCGGAGTAAAATACAGATCTTTCGGGCTCAGCCCTTCGATCGCTTCACGCAAGGTTCGATGACTTGACTCAAGGATCTGCACATCACTTCGCCAGGCATCTTCCGAAGCTTCGGCTGGTCGCTCAAACCAATTGCTCCCCTTCAACGGAAACGAACCCTTTTTCTCCACGAGCAGCCTTCGACGAACTGCGTACTTCCAGTATGCCGCGTGGACAACAATCTCCCAGATGTTGTGTCGGCTCCGGCCAGGCCTCCAAGCAGCTTCCTCAACAGTAAGGCCTCGGATGGAGCCGCGTAAGTTCGGACCGTGCCACGCTTTCTTCTCATACGACTCGTCGATTTGGTGTAATAGGAGTTTGATCTCTGGCTGGAGTTTCTCGGTTTTCATGGTTTCTCTTTCAATAAAATGCGGTCGCCTTTCCCTCATCTCGCTCTTGCCACTTGATCATCGAGCAAACTCAAGACGCTCGTCATCAGCATCGCAAATCTTTTTTTCGCTTGATTGGCAACTCGGATCACCTCGTCGTGCGTCGCGGGTTTCCCAGCAAGTCCAGTGGCAAGGTTAGTGATCAACGAGATACCCAACACCCGCATCCCGAGTTGGCTCGCTGCTGTGGCCTCATGCACGGTGGACATCCCAACTGCGTCAGCGCCGATCCTTCTGATCATCTCGATTTCCGCCGCTGTCTCGTAGGAGGGACCAGTCACACCGCAGTACACTCCCTCTCTAAGTTGAATGTGATTTCTTCGAGCAGCCAGCCGAGCCAATTCCGTCAACGAGAAATCGTACATTGACCTTGGGAGGCGCGATCTTCTGCCCAGCTGAGGAGTCTGAAACGTCAAATTGATTTGGCCAGTGATCAGCATTAAATCACCCGGCGAGAACGCTGGGTTCACTGCACCCGCAGCATTCGTCAGTACGAGATTCTTGACCCCAAGTTTCTGTGCAACGCGGATGGGATAGATAACGCGGTCAACGTCGCCCGACTCGTAATAGTGAGTTCTGCCGACGAAGAGGACTACCGGAGATACAAGTCGACCTTTTGGTGAGGACATTCTGCCAAACACCAATCTTCCGGGATGTCCTTCAATGTGAGGAACGGGGTAGTGGGGGATGTCCCGGTTCTTCAGAACGACTCTTCGAGCAAGCTTTTTCTCGAATCCGCTGAGGCCAGAACCAAGCACGACGCCGGTCAGTGGCGAGTGAGATATGCGCTCTCTGATGTAGCTGATGGACTCCGCCAACCTCTCGTCGTGGATTCCAGTCATGAAGAGGCTAACCTTCTTGAAGTTGTGACCTTACACCTCGAGAGCAGATTGATTCGCTTCATCGGAAGCCATCACTGATGAGCTGATGCCGAGACTGGATCGCGACTCTGAGACGTCCTTGAGAGCAAGAGTAGTGCAACGGCAAGGAGCATGTACGCGAGTGCGAATTGATAAGGTATCTGTTGTGCCATGCCACTCAGGTGCCATGGAAAATACATCTCACCCTCTGGAGACGCAGAATGGATGATCCCGAAGAAAGAAAAGAACGCAAGGATGGCCAGATAGAGCGCCGATACTTTGAGACGACGGTCGATGAGCTCGGCGAGAAACGCTCCCCACAACATTGCGGTTACAATGAAGCCGTTGCCCAACGCGACAGTCACGAGCAGTTCGGGCAGCGATTTCCCTGGCGCAGAAAGGAGCTTTTGAAAGATGTCAGCAGGCACAAAATCAGGATTGCCAAGTTTGATCGCGAGCAAGCGGGCGACTGTCGGGAAGAACGCAAAAGCGACAGCCCAAGAATGGCGAGGCGGACACGCATGAAACGCCTGACTCATGATGTCCATCGCAACGAAGATAAGGATGGGAGCAAGGACTGCTCTCGGAATCAACTCGACGATAAACGAAACATACCCAAACACTCCGCCGAGACCAATGAAGACTCCTGTCAGCAGCGTGTAGCCTGCCCGAGAGCCCATGCGTTTGTATGCAGGCTGACCGATGTAAGGAGTTGACTGGGCAACTCCGCCGCAAACTCCCGCGATCAGCGTGGCGACCGCCTCCGTGAGCAGGATGTTTCTCGTCTTGTAATCGTCTCCGGCAACACGAGCGCTTTCAGTGACGTTAATTCCACCCACGACTGTGAGGATGCCGAAAGGAATTGCAATTGGGAGATATTTCAGTGCGGGCACAATCCCATGGAGAAAGCCGAGGGTTGGAATTGGCAAGCCAAAATGCAAATCCACGGGGGGAGGTCCGGCGTAGGTACCTCCGACCAAGCCCGATGGACCGAGAATGTAGTACAGGACTGTTCCCACAAACACCGCTGCGAACACGCCAGGGATTTTTCTGGGCAGATGAATTCCCGCGACCAAGGTGTACAGAATCAAACCCAGCGAGATCAAGCCAACGATGGGCATCCCGAAAATATCCACGAGCGGAACAAGTCCGATGAGCGCCAGACCTATGCCAGCGAGTGAGCCGAGCAAGCCCGCTTGCGGGACCATCTTCTGCACCCACTGCCCAAGGAACGAGAAGATCACCTTGACGATCCCGATCATGACCATGGTTGCCATTCCGATATACCACGCCATCATTGCGGCATCTCTCTCGGCCATTCCAGATGCTTTCATGCTGAGAAAGGCGGGACCCAAGACGACCAACGCGATACCAATCGTGGACGGGGTATCGAGTCCGAGCGGCATAGCCGTCACGTTCTTTCCGGTCTTGCGTGCGAGCCGAAATGCCATCCAAGTGTAGACGAGGTCGCCGAAAAGCACGCCGAAGGCCGTCCCTGGGAACATCCTCAAATAGATGATGTCCGGAGGAAACTTAAATGCGAAGATGAGAATGCCCGCGAGGAATGACAGGACTGTCAGGTTATCAAACATCAATCCGAAGAAACCGTTCAAGTCTCCAAGCACGAACCATTTGTATTTCTTATCGGTCCCGTTCATGGAATGAATGTTCCTTGTTGTTTCGGATTTCAGTTAGCGAGGAAGCCCGCAATAGAGGCTGTCATCCAGGTAGCGATCGTTCCTCCTAGAACAGCCTTCAACCCAAACTTTGCAATATCACTTCGACGGTTTTCGGCAAGTGGACTAATCCCACCGATCTGGATTGCTATCGAGGAGAAGTTCGCGAACCCACACAGTGAGTATGTCGCAATGACGATTGCCTTCTGTGAGAGTTGGTGTGCGGAGACAAGATCCGCCATGCGTAGATACGCCACGAATTCATTGAGCACAAGTTTGATTCCCATCAGACTTCCGACATTCAGGGCGTCGTGCCACGGGACGCCAATCGCGACTGCAATGAACTGGAAAACAAGTCCAAAAAGGAGTTCGAGTGACAGGGGCTTGCCAAACTGCGCTTGACAGATTGTGTCCACACCTGTAATGCTGCCCAGAGCTCCGAGAAGGTAGTTGAGGAGAGCGATAAGTGCGATGAACGCTACCAGCATCCCCCCAACGTTGAGTGCGAGACGGAGTCCAGTCCCCGCTCCCTCGGCTGCAGCTTCGATAACGTTGGAGTTCGTTTTTTCGATTTTGATTCGAACCGTCCCCATGGTGAGCGGCTCTCCGACTTCGGGGCTGAGAATCTTGGCGACCACCATAGTTGCTGGCGCCGCCATAATGCAGGCCGCCAGTAAGTGACCTGCAAAATAGACTTGTGCTGCGCCGACGGCCACTCCCTGCGACGTCGCATAAGCCACTCCGAGCATTTGCATGTACGCAGCCAAGACTCCCCCTGAGATGTGCGCCATCCCGCTCAGCATTATTGTGAACAGCTCTGACTGCGTCATCCCAGCGATGTAAGGTCGGATCACCAACGGGGCTTCCGTCTGTCCAATAAAAGTATTAGCTGCAACACAAAGAGTCTCTGCACCGCTTGTCCGCATCAAACGCAACATCACCCAGGCCATCGCCTGGACTACCCGTTGCATGATTCCCAGGTAATAGCAGACCCCCATGAAGGAAGCGAAGAAAATGATTGTGGGCAGAACCTGGAAAGCAAAAATGGACCCAAGGCTTCCTGGAGTGCCTGGCGACTTGGCCAGCGACCCAAAAACGAACTGTGCCCCCTCGCTTGCAAAGCTAAACAGGACGACGAAAGCTCTGCTGATGTACTCGAAGATGACTCTGCCAGCGGTCGTCTTGAGAACGATGAAAGCGAACGCGAACTGAGACACGATCCCAACGATCACGAGCCGCCAGTTGATCGCTCGTTTGTTCGCAGAGAAAAGGAAGGCAAGGGCGGTAACAAGGGTGAGACCAAAGAGTCCGTTGAGGACAGACTGGAGACTCATGCAGAAGAGACCTTGATTGTGATTGGCTTGAAGTTATGCTTCGGGTGGCTCGAAGCAGTTCCGGCAGCGCGCCTCGTAGAGATCCTTTGCCCCCACGAGAACGCGCTCGCTGGAGCTTGTGATCCGCTGTGTGCGATCGGCCGGGTTCCCGCACACGACGCAGATTGCCAAAGTTTTCGTGATGTACTCGGCAATGGCAAGGAGCTGAGGCATCGGCTCAAAGGGCTTTCCTCGATAATCTTGATCGAGTCCGGCAACGATGACACGCTTGCCTTCGTTCGCAAGCTGCTCGCAGATGTTGACAAGATTCATCTTGAAGAACTGTGCCTCGTCGACCCCGATGACCTGCGCATCACCGGCAAGCTTCAGGATTTCCTCTGCGCTATCAACGACTGTCGAGCCAATGGATTGATCGTCGTGGGAAACAATGTGGCTTTCACTGTAGCGCGTGTCTATCCGGGGCTTGAAGATCGCGACCTTCAGCTTCGCGATCTGTGCCCGGCGAATTCTTCGGATGAGTTCTTCCGTCTTCCCGCTGAACATGCAGCCACTGATGACTTCAATCCATCCGAGGGTTTTTGAAGGGTCTTTGTGAGGAGGGGGCGATCCGTCCATGTTTGGTTATCAATCAGTTTGATTCAGGGTAGGGGAATGATTCATGAACTGTGCTTGCGTTTTCTTGGAAGGTGGTCAGGGCCGAAGGGATAGGGAAAGAGCTCGCTGAGTGTGACCACTTTCTCCTGCCCTTTCTTATTGATCATCACGAAGTTAATATGAGGGGCAAGGTCCATGAGAACTTGTCGACAGGCGCCGCATGGTGGACAAAAGTCGGGATCATCTGACGCGACGGCGATTGCTGTGAATTCCCTTTCTCCTTCTGAGATGGCTTTGAAGATGGCGGTCCGTTCGGCACATATTGTCAGTCCGTAGGAACTGTTCTCAATGTTGCAGCCGGTGTAGACTCTTCCTCGTTTTGTCCTGATGGCAGCGCCGACTCGGAAGTTCGAGTAGGGGGCGTAGGCTTTCAGCTTGGCTTTCTTTGCCGCCGTGACGAGCGCGTGATAGTTTTTTCTCTTATCGATGATTATCTTCCTGCAAATTGATGGGGAAAAGATATTGAAAAGGTGAGTGAAAAGCAAGGAAGGAAAGACCGAATGCATTTGGCGCCTGACGTTGTCTCGCATTCATGGGCCCCTGACTCGGGCCGTTATAGTCGTGATGTGTCGGATGTTTCTAAACTGTTACTGCACCTCGCGGGCACAGATCAATTCACGATTGACTTTGTTTCGGGGGTTCGATATATTTCGAGCGTCCAACAACCGCGTGCAGCCGACGCGGGCAAGCCGCGCCGCTGACGCATCGCGTTAGGGCACAGAGATGTAAGCACGACCATGATCTATACCCACGTACTGAATCGCGCTGGGAGAGGCGTCAAGAGTCCTGCCGACTTGTTATGAGCGGCGAAGACAAGGATTGATATGCCGAAACCGGATAAAACCCCGGTGAAGCAGTCAAACGACATCAATCATCAGGCAATAAAAGGATTAGCGAAAACCAGAGTCGGGGTATTATTCCGAAGCGACAGCCGCGAGGAATTTTATTCCGAAACCAGATATACACTGTTGTGCCCCCGAATTCAGAAACGGGGCATCCAGAAGCGCGTGCCGTCTGAGCCGGCGGGTGCGCTTGGACCGAGCCATCCGACAAAGGCTTCGTATACTCCCACCGTGAAGAGCAATGCCTTATCAATTCAATAAAGCCAAGGAGGAGGAAATCAGCATGTATAAGTCAAAAATTGTGGGACTGTTGGCATTGATCGCTTTCGCGATCGGTCTTTTTTTGGTGGGCGACGCGCTCGCTCAACAAGAACAGAGAGATATTAAGGCAATCTTATCAAGAGATGTTGTCAAAGTGGAAAACGGTATGTTTTCAATCCAGGAATTTGGAATCCTTGGAACCTTTGATAAGAATTTTGAAGTAAAAGTAACAGCTACAGCACCTAAAACACTTTTAAGTCGTGACAATTTCCTTCGTTTTTACGGGGCATTATCAAGCTCTATCTTCTCAACATATCTTAGTCGGGAGGGGATAAAAGCACCTGATGATCTGCATATCCTCCTGAAGGATGAACCGGGAGATCCGATAGATATTACTGTAAACATTACTATGTCAGAAAAGGGGATCGATTACACCGTTGTGACTAAAAATTTGAAATCCAAAACGAACCTCCAGTGGCTGACTCAGCTATATGTGGAGGTAGAGTAATTAATCCGCCCTTGTTCCTTACCACTCTCCATAACATATCTGGAATTTCCTTCCCCGCCCCGAGACCAGCAACACGGCCGCATATGAAGGCATAGGGGCGAGGGCATTAGAAGCAAGAGCGGTACGAACAAGGGCATTAGAAGCCGAAGGCATTCAGACCAAAGGTCTTGAAAGGCAATAAAATAAAAAGGCATTTAGAACAAAGGCAATAGGGTCAAAGGCACGTAAGGCATAAGAGCACGTTGGCACAACCATGCCCTGCAGTCGGATTGCCTCCAGCGCTGGCGCGCTTCCGGCAACCGCTGAGGGCCGCGTTAGGCGGCAACATGTGCGTGATTCGGTCAGCTTATTGCCAATTGGCACACGAGTAAGGTGAAATGATACTTGTTACTGGCGGTGCCGGATTTATCGGCAGACAGGTATGTTCGCTGCTTTCAGCACATGGCAAAGACGTGGTAGCTGTAGATAGAAACTTCGTACCTACCCTTTCCTGCCCCACTGTGCAGGGGGATTTGAGCAGCAACGATTTCCTAGCCGAGCTATTCCGGAAGTATTCCTTTGACACAATCATCCATTTGGCATCTTTGCTGAACACCGCTTCACGAAAGCAACCGCATGAGGCGATGCGGGTCAATGTCGGCATAAGTCTAAGCCTGCTAAAGTTGGCAGTTCAATTCAACGTACTGAAATTCATTTATAGCAGTTCAATTGCTGCCTACGGCTCAAAACGCTACTCGGAATATGGCGAGGTTTCGGAATCCGAACCAGCGTCACCCGAAGATGTCTATGGCGTATCAAAGCGATATGTTGAAATCGTGGGTGAGAACTATCGGCAGCAGAACAATATACAGTTCATCGCCTTGCGAATCTCGACGGTTGTAGGCACAGGTGCAGTGAACACCTCCTCGAAGTGGAGAAGCGAGATCTTTGACAAGCTAAAGGTAAGCCACCAGGCTCAAATCAGCATACCTTACCGAGCCAACGAAATGATCCCGCTAGTTCACGTTGAAGACGTTGCAGAAATAACAAGGCGGCTTGTCGATGCAGAGCAGGTCTCTCACACCACTTACAACACGCCATCTGAAAACTGGAGGTGCAGCGACCTAGCAGACTACATTGAATCGCTCAATAACAATATCGAGTTTACTTTTGGGCACTCCAATGCTGACGGCTTCCCGCAGGCAATCAATGGCAGCCGATTCGCTGACGAGTTTGACTTTGGCCCAATTCAATTGAAGGAGCGACTGCACCGCGTCATCAAAGATGGGGGAAGCTAGGTCTCGCCATGCACAGGATGTGGTCGCAATGCCGCCCAACATGTCGTTGCAGCCGACGGTCGGAGCGCGGCATCGTTCGTTGATGCTGCCGTGGCGCGTTCCGGCGATGCCGTCAAACGCTACCGCATCACGCCTCGGGCCGACAGCAGTGTCGCGACTATCGTGGGATGTGCAGGCAGATGAACGCTGTGAGCCGGTCACGCCCACCGCGGACTAAGGGCAACTCTAACTTGACTTTCTTTCCAGATTTCGGCATACTCGAGTCGCCCGTGAGTGTGCATAGACTGACAAGAGCTGCAGTGGTCGCTCGGGTCGGTTGGCTGACATGTCCTCCAGGACGTGTGGAAAACACCAGTCGGTGACCGCCGTCGCGCAAAGTGCGGGTCAGTAATAGGCTGACAAATCCAAGAATTAGGCTGACCAGTATACCCAAAAGTTAGCAAGCGCGCGAAAAGCAAGTTGCCACCATATTTAAACTGAAAGCATATTTATATGCCACAATTACCTTCTATTTGCACAAATCCTAAGTGCGGGGTAATATTCGCATCTCCGATAAATTTAATGGCCACAGATAATACATTTATCAATTTACTCTATGGTATTTGTCCAAAGTGCGGTACGGTTGGCAGAATTCCTGATGGCAAATATAGTGGCATAGGTGATAAATTGTTTGCCACGCTTTTTGATATTACTGATATTGATATTCTCAAAGACTATAAATCTTTCGTGTCTGAACAAATCAAATCTGGCATCGACCCTGAAGTAATCCAAAAATCGGCAAACAAAAAATATCCACAATTAAAATCGTTATCTGATCTAATTCCCAAAACTCGGGCTGAGGCATATACTCTCATTGGTCTTATGCTTACACTTATTACGCTCACAATTAATAGTTGCGAAAAACTCAAAACCAAAGAACTGAAGAATGAAATTAAACAAGAGATAATCAATCAATCTTTTCAAAATTTTTACATTTCAGGTGATTCTGTAAATCTCTACGTTCAATCTAGCAACCATACCGAATTGAACACCAAATGAGAGCACTAATTTCTATAACTATCCATAAAATTATTATATGGTGGCAATAAACACTAAAATTAAAAACCATGCGCGCTTGCTAACTAGCGCATCAAGTTGACGGAATGAGCGTAAGTGCATGGCGCATGGCTTGTGGTGAATTTCGGTTTTTATTATTATGTTATTTGTACCTCATGACTTTTATGTAATTAACTTTGTTTTCAGCATGAACATGTTTCGGATAGTACATTTTGAGGGTTTTCAGTGCCGCAACTTATGCGCCATCCGTTAGGCGGCGCCTAGAATCAACCATGCCAAGGAGACTTAGACGGCTCAGCCTTTCACTAAAGCGCGAAACTGCCATCGCTGCAACCCGCGTGACGATTGGAAAAGACAGACTGGTGTATGTTCTTGTTGCCGACAAGAGACTGAAATACAATTTTGGCAAATCACGCATTGCTTACATCGGAACAACCAAGAAAGGACTATCACGCATTTCGCAGAGTGTCGCCAGTCGCGCTGATCAAATCCTTTCCACACCCGGTGTAAGGTCATTCTCCGCACGCATAGTCACATGCAAAAGGCGAAGGAAGGTAAAGACATGGCACAAGCTGGAGAGGGCATTGCTTCTTGAGTTCAAGGAACGATTCCAGAGTGTTCCAACCTGCAACAGGAAGGGCATACGAATGAAGGAGACAGACGAGTTCAGGTATTTTTCAAAGTCGGCTGTAAGGAATGTTATTGATGAGCTAGTGTAGCGTCGTGGATCCCTAGCCAGTCGCCTAGACTGACCGAATAAGCGTGGGTCTAAAGTCCCGTGTGTCGAAAGGAGAGAACACAACAACAGACACGAGCGCTCGGACGCCGGCAGTGCAAAGTCAACGAGTACGTCGCCACAGCTTGGCTGCAAACCGCTTTGTACCCGGTGGCGGAGGATGGTGAATGTGCAGAGGCTGACAAATCCAAGAATTGAGCCGACGAGTATACTCGATAGTTGGGCGGGCACCTCGCAGGGGGGACAGATTCTCCAAATGCAACACCTCAGACAGTGTCGTTTACTGATTAAGTCTATCTCTGCAACTTGAGCAAACAGTG
>JBAWAH010000016.1:0-229291 GCA_049589195.1 Bacteroidota bacterium
ATGTAGGCATTCCGATAGTTTAGCATCAACCCACGGTCGTTGTCGTTGAAGTAGATCCTCGGATCGCTGAGGTTGCGGAACTTGAACCCGGGGTGCGGCTCATGGTAGAAGTCCTGAGGTTGATTGAAGAGATCCCGACGCATTGCCGGCTCGTACACGTAATAAGGGTTGGGATTGCGCGCGGGCGTGAACCTAGACGCCAATCCTTCCATGCGGAGATACTCGTTTATGCCAATCTCTCCTTCCGGAGCAACGGTAACTGCGAAATAGACCGGCCGCTGCCAGTTTGCATTGGTAATGATCTCTCGTACCAAATAATCCTGCGTGCGGATCGCACCCACTTTCTGCCCTCTCTGATTCGTGCCTTGCAAGGCTGCCGGCATTCTAAAAGTGATTTTCCCTTTATTAGTGATCGAGGTGTCAGTCACGCCATATTGTGCAAACACTTCCTTTGGCACTGAAACATCGATGTCCCTCCCATTCCAGGGTAGAATACCACCGAGCGTCTCGATCTGTGCATCCGTGAGAGTCATGGCAACTTTTTTCGCGCCGTGAGGTTCTTCATTCTTCAACTGAAGGATATACCACGGTGTATTGATCAGGCTGAGGTTCGCAACGCGCACATCCGTTCTCACGTGCTCCACTTCTTGCAGGTACCAAAGAGGAAAGGTATCGTTGTCTCCATTCGTGAAGAGGATCGCATCCTTATCGCAGCTCTGGAGCATGTTGTATGAGTAATCCCATGGGACATAGTTTCCGCTGCGGTTGTGATCGGAGTAGTTCTGGATTGCCATGTTTACCGGAACGATAAATGCCACCAGACCCAGACTGACGCCAGCAACCGGCAAGAGGTGCTTGTAGTCCTTCAGACGCCGCTCAACATACTCAAGAGCAGCGGCCATTCCCATTCCAATCCATAATGCAAAAACGAAAAAGGAGCCGACATAGAAATAGTCACGCTCACGCGGCTGGGGTTCGGCCATGTTGAAATACACCACAAGCGCCAAGCCCGTGACAATGAAGAGTACAACAAACGAAAGTGCAAATTTCCAATCGCGTTTGAAGTGATAGAGGAGACCAACAAGACCAAGAAGGAAAGGAAGAGCAAAATAGCGATTAGGAAATTCCTTGCCAGCGGCCCACCCACTCTCAGCCTTGAAGAAGACGGGCGGCGCTCCCTGAATGTCACCTGCTCTCCCAATGAAATTCCACGCTAGGTACCTCAGGTACATCTCGCCGACTTGATACCGGAAGAAGTAATCCCAGTCGCTCGTGTATCGCCGATAGGCCTCCTGATGTTGACTCTCCGTACTCCAGCGTCGCTTCAGAATCGGGGGTGCTTCGCCGTACTGCTCGCGATTCATGTAAGACACAAACCGCGTCATGTTGTCCGGGTTATTCTCGTTGATGGGCGTCTTTGCCGTGGCACGGATCCAGACCTGCAGATACGTAGAGTATCCGGCGATCATCAAGAACATCGAAAGCATCACGAGATTGAGGATCTTATTCTTGTGCTTTGCAGAGTAGTAGATGCCGTACAGGAGAGCCAGAATCAGGATGATCGGAGAGATGCGCAGCAAATCACTGTCAGCAATGTCTATCGGTCCGATGCTGAACGAGCCGTCGAGCACGTCCGGAATCCAGTTGACGATTCCCGGATAGATGACAAAGAAACCGAGGATGGAGATGATCGTGAAATACGTGAACCGCTTAAGCTCGTATTCATAATGGCGAAAATAAACAAACATGGAAATCGTGAAGTAACAAAGCAAACTCAACTGATGGATGCCGATCGAGAGCCCCATGATGTAGGCTGCGAACACCAGGTACTTCTCACTGCCCGGAGAATCGGCGCGTTCGTACCATATCATGCCGAGCCAGACGACGCATGCAGTGAAGAACACACTCGCGGCATAGACTTCAGATTCGACGCCGTTGAACCAAAACGTATCACTGAAATTGAATGAGAGCGCCCCGACTGCGGAGGAACCATAGATAATGAGATAGTCCATGAGCGACTTCGGAGACCCCCGCCATTTCGCGATGAGCCGAGCACTGATGAGAAAGAGAAACAGGACGGAGAAAGCGCTCGTGACCACTGAGATAAGGTTCAAACGCAACGCAGGGTCGGAGACGAATGGCAAGACCATGCCCACAAATCGGCCAAGGATCAAGAAAAATGGAGCACCAGGCGGATGCGGAACAGCCATGGTATAGGCAGCTGCCGCGAATTCGCCGCAGTCCCAGAAGCTCACCGAGGGTTGAACTGTCGAGAGATAGGTCAGGAATGAAATCAGGAAAATAGCTGCGCCGATGATCCGGCGAATCTTCTTTTCTTCCATTCGGGGTTACTCAATCTTTGTGAGGTTGTTAACAGAATGAAGATACCGCAAACTTCATCAAATTGCAAAAGGTATCTGGCGAAAGGGCTTGAATGACGTTCACGCAGAGAGGTCCAACGCAAGACCATCGCAGAAGAGGAATCCCTTCGCGGTAAGGCGAATCTCCTCGCGATCTAGGGTGAGAAGTTCCTCCTGAAGGAATTTGCTGAGCTTCTCGGGGTAACGGTCGAAGAGGCTTATGCCATACTCCTCGTGGAGCCTGTGGAGGTTGATCCCACCAGTTCGGAGACCGAGAAAGATTTCCTCCATCAGAAGGTCTGCCTTCTCAAGACATTCCTTCCCGCCCACCGGCGCAGAGCCTTCGGCAAGCATCTCGCAATAGTGTCCGATGCTCGCGACGTTCCACCACCGCTCAGGCTTTTGCAGAGGGTCACCCGACCAGAATGAGTGTGCCGAAGGGCCGAACCCGAGGTAGCTGTCATGGTTCCAATAGAGGCTGTTGTGACGAGACCGAAAGCCGGGCTTCGCGTAATTCGAGACCTCATAATGCTCGTAGCCTTGGGCTGCCAGGTACTCCATGGTGAACAGGAAAATCTCCGACTCCATGCCTTCCCCAGCTGGACTAACCTCGCCACGCTCGACCATCCGCGCAAGGGGCGTGCCTTCTTCCACTATCAGACTGTAAGCAGAGAAATGTTTTGGTGAGAACGATACTGCAGTCGCGAGATTCTTCTCCCATGCTTTGAGCCGTTGGCCCGGAAGCGCATAGATCAAATCCAGGCTCAGATTGTCAAATCCCACCTCCTGCGCCATGTGGATACATTCCTTCGCTTCTTCCGCGCTGTGGATACGACCGAGGAACTTCAACTCTTTGTCATCAAACGACTGGATTCCGACGCTAAGCCGATTGATCCCAGCCAGCTTGAACTCCTTGAGCTTCTGATCGTCCACGGTCCCGGGATTAGTCTCGAGGGTTACTTCTGCCGTGGTTGAGATCACGTAATTCCTCGACAGACGATCAAGGATGCGGCCGATCGTTGAGGGAGAAAGCAGGGAGGGAGTCCCTCCACCGAAATAGATCGTGTCAAAGACCACACCATTCTGACCGAAGTTCGTATACAGATCAATCTCATGATTCAAGGAGCGGAGAAAATTCTCCATCATGCTCGAGCTCTCGATCGAGTAGAAGTCGCAATAGACGCACTTCTTTTCACAGAATGGGATATGAAGATAAAGACCTGGCATCAAAAACCTCAATTATCCAACGTCATCGAACAATTGTCCCGATTCTTGCCCATCGCACGGAGTGAAATTTGTCGGCACTCGCAAGGGGGAGATTCTGATCCCACGACCAGTAAATGATGAGAGCTTGACCGACAATATTCTCTTTGGGCAAAAACCCCCAGAATCTGCTATCGAGACTGTTCTCTCGATTATCTCCAAGTACGAAGAGATAGTCCCGTTCGACCCGGTAGCTCGTCGCCGACTTTCCATCAATGAGTATGTCCCTCCCTTGCCTCTCCACGGCGTGCCCCTCGCGCTCAATGAACACCTCCCACGCATCGAGGTTCTCCGGCCTCAACTCGATGACGTCCCCTTCTTTCGGCACCCGGATTGGCCCGTAGTAGTCCTCGTTGAATGGAGCCCCTTTTGGAAAAATCCGTGGGTTTGCGACTCCTCGCGGCCCCGAGTTAATTGGCTCCATCTTGCCATACTGTGGGTTCGCGAGCTCCCTGCCATTGACATACACCGCCTTGGTCACAATCTCCAACGTGTCACCAGCAACCGCAACGCACCGCTTGACGTAGCTTTGAATCTCTCGTGGTGTCACCTCGTCCCGGTCACCCGGATACGCAAAGACAAGGACATCTCCCCTTCTGACCTGCCTGAAGGGTGGAAGATGGAAATGAGGAATCTTGATGGTCGTATACGGAATGTATCTCGGACTCTTGATACCATAGATGAACTTGTTGACGAAGAGGAAATCTCCCTCTATGAGGGTGTTCGCCATCGAGCCCGAAGGAATGCGAAAGGCCTCGACAACGAAAGCCTTGAGGAGAAGGGCAGCCGCAATGACCAGCAAAACGGCCTCGACCGACTCACGAAACTTACTCTTCGTGTGAGTTTTCTTCTGCTCTATGTTTTCCGTTGCCGGGTCTCCTTGCTTCCTATTGCTATTCTGAGCGCCCTGTCGTCCCAGTAGGGCCTTATTCTCATTCGATGAGCCTTCCTATGCGACCCAACCGTATCGAAGCCAACTTGTCGAAGATCCGATAGATTGGAGTGTCGGGATCCCATGACCAGTAGACGATGAGCGGGGTTCCGACGACACTGGTCCTTGGCACAAATCCCCAGTACCGACTGTCGAGGCTGTCGTCTCTGTTATCTCCCATTCCAAACAGATAATCTCTTTCAACAACGTATTCCGATTTTGGCTGTCCATCAATCAGGATTGTGTTACCGTCGACCCTGACATCATGCCCCTCGCGCTCAATGAATGTATGCCAACGTTTGATATCGTCTCTGCTCAGTGCGATGACATCCCCTTTCTTAGGAACACGGAGAGGGCCGAAGTTGTCTGCGTTGAAGGGCGAACCGACTGGAAAGATCTCTGGGTCCGGTCTGCCCGCAGGCATGGGGGTGGAACGAAGGAACTTCACATACTTAGGTAGAGGCGCCCTTACACCGTTAACGTAGAGGACTTTGTTGATGATCTGAATGGTATCCCCTGCGAGTGCTACGCACCGCTTGAGATAATATGTGAATTCCTTCGATTGACGTTCGTCCCGGAGCCCGGGAAACTCGAAGACGATGATGTCACCACGGCGGACATCCCGGAAGCCTGGGACTCGGAGATGTGGCAGATGGATGCCTGTGTATGGAATCACTTCCAAGGTCCGACCACCGAGGGTGAACTTGTTTACAAGCAAAAAGTCTCCGGTCATCACCGTGTTTTCCATTGAGCCTGTCGGTACCTCAAACGAGGCAAGAACGAAGCTGTTGAACAAGAATACGATGAGCAGGAGGATCCCGATCTCCTTCAAGGCCCGAAGGAATTTATTCTCCGCTGGTTTCTTTTCCACTTATTCCTCCATTGCAAGGACGGCGAGAAATGCCTCTTGTGGTACCTCGACCCTTCCCACCTGTTTCATTCTCTTCTTTCCTTCTTTCTGACGCTCGAGGAGCTTCCGCTTTCGCGTGATGTCGCCGCCATAACATTTCGCGAGCACGTTTTTCCGCATTGCCGAGATGGTCTCCCGTGCCACGACCTTGCTCCCAATTGCTGCCTGGATAACGACTTCAAACATTTGGCGGGGGATGAGCTTCCTCAGCTTCGTGCATAACCTCTTCCCCCAATCGTGCGCCTTGCCTCGATGGACAATCGTCGAAAGTGCATCGACAGGCTCGCCGTTGAGGAGGACGTCCAGCTTGACAAGCTGAGACTCGCGGTACTCGAGAAACTCATAGTCGAACGAAGCATACCCACGTGACAGCGATTTCAGTTTGTCATAGAAATCGAATATGATCTCTGAGAGAGGCAACTCGTATCGAATGAGTGCTCTCGTCGGATCAAGGTACTCCGTCGTTTTGTAAATACCACGGCGATCAGTGCAGAGCTTCATGAGGTTCCCAATGTACTCCGACGGCGTTATGATCTGCGACTCAACGAAGGGCTCCTCGATCACCTCAACTTCACCGATCGGCGGCATCAACGCCGGGTTATCGACGGCGATGACCTCACGATTTGTCTTCGTGACACGATACTCGACGTTTGGAACCGTGTTGATGAGACTCTGGTTGTACTCGCGCTCGAGTCTCTCCTGAACTATCTCCATGTGAAGAAGTCCAAGGAATCCACATCGGAACCCAAATCCCAATGCACTCGATGTCTCCGGCTCGAACAGGAGCGATGAATCATTTAGTCCCAGCTTCCCCAGTGAATCGCGAAGCACCTCAAACTCCTCGCTGTTCGACGGATAGAGGCCCGCAAAAACCATCGGCTTCACGAGTTTGTAGCCGGGCCACGCTTCCTTTGCCGGATTCGCTGCCGAAGTGACGGTATCGCCCACTTTGGTGTCGTGAACATCCTTCGCACCTGGGATCAAGTAGCCGACATCACCCGCCGAAAGCTTTCCTGTCTTGACTCGCTCGAGCTCGAGGATCCCCACTTCTTCCGCCTCGAAGACCTTTCCATTCGAAAAAAACATAACGCGCGTTCTTTCCTCGAGGGTTCCCTCAAACACCCGGAGGTAGACAATGGAACCGCGATAGGAATCAAATACTGAGTCGAAAATCAAAGCTCTCAGCGGCAGAGCCGGATCACCACTCGGAGGTCGGATGCGCTGCACAATCGCCTCGAGGATCGCATCAATCCCGGTTTTTGCTTTGGCACTAGCGAGAAGGATCTCCTCCTCCTTGCATCCAAGCAGGTTCACAATCTCGGCCCTGACAGTGTCGATCATCGCACTTGGCAGATCGATTTTATTGATGATCGGAATGATCTCGAGTCCAGCATCAATCGCCATGTATGCGTTACTCACGGTCTGCGCCTCAACCCCTTGCGACGCATCGACGACGAGCAGTGCCCCTTCACAGGCGGCAAGTGACCGAGAAACCTCATATGTGAAATCAACATGGCCGGGCGTATCGATCAGATTGAGAATGTAATCGTTTCCGTCCCTGCCCTTATAGTGCATTTGGATGGCGTGAGACTTGATAGTAATGCCTCTCTCCCGTTCGAGCGGCATGTCATCAAGCACCTGGTCAACCATCTGTCGTTGGGAGATAGTACCTGTTAGTTCGAGAAGACGATCGGCGAGGGTCGATTTGCCGTGATCGATATGCGCGATGATGCAGAAGTTACGTATGTTGGTCATCTATGTGGGACTTCAACTCCCGAACGAGGGACTGCTCTCTGGAGCAGCGCGGATGATGGACTTTGCCTCTTCCACATTCTTGGGCGCCACAAGGACTTTAACTCCACCAATATAGCCCAGGGCGGGTACAGGCGCGTTACCTCTTATTTCATCTTGAATGAACGCTTGAATCCCATATGCTTCTAACAAGCTTTGAATGTACTCTGCCGTTAGTCGATTACCAGCGTAGACTTGCACTAGCGTTTCATCCCCTTCCATGCGCCCGTCTCCAGAAAAACAGGGACTCCTGTATCAAAGGAAGAGCTCGTCCCGACACATCGCCGTGATGAGCGTTCCAAAGATACCACAAACTGGCAAGAAGTGCAAGAATTGGAAGGCTGGATTCGCTGTGGGCACGCACATCACTTTCGAGACTCTCTCGAGCTTTTCACCCCAATCTCTTTCTGAATCTCAGGATACTCAGAGTCAAAATCGCAAGCCCGAATATCCAGAGCGGGATCACTTGCGGCCATAGCTCTGCGATACCGATTCCCTTCAAGAACACGCCACGAATGATGACAATGAAGTACCGCAGTGGGATCAAATATGTGACATACTGGATTACCCGAGGCATGTTCTCGATTGGAAAGGCAAATCCAGAGAGATAGATAAACGGCATGAAAAAGAAGAACTGGGCGGTCATCATCGCCTGCTGCTGTGTTTTTGAAATTGTGGAGACAAACAGCCCAAGCCCGAGTGTCGTCAACACAAAGAGTCCGCTCAGAGCAAACAGTAATGCCACGCTTCCACGAAGAGGGACATCGAACCAGAAACGTGCTACAATAATCACCAGCAGCACATCCACCGCCCCGATCATGATGAATGGCAGAAGTTTTCCAAGAATAAGCTGGTACGGCTTAATCGGCGTCACCATGAGCTGTTCCAGCGTTCCAATCTCTTTTTCTTTTACAACAGCCAGCGAGGTCAGGGTCATCGTGATGATCATCAGGACCATTGCTAAGACGCCGGGAACCATGAAGTTTCGGCTTTTCAAGTCCGGATTGTACCACACCCGAATTTCCGGGTTGACGCGCGAGGTCCTCAGTGTTTGAGGAAATCGCTTCTGCACATCAGCGATAATCGACCGAGAATATGTGCTGACGATCTGAGAGGCATACCCGATGCTGATGTTTGCCGAGTTCGCATCGCTTCCATCGACAAGCAACTGAACCGACGTTTGCCGACTTGCGAGGAGGTCGCTCGAAAAGCTCGTCGGGATCACGAGTGCCAGCCAGACATGCCCATCCTCGATGTACTGATCGATCTCGTTAGGCGAATGCGCTTCCGCCCCTATCACAAAGTAACCTGAGTTCACAAACTGATTGATCAGCTCCCGACTCTTGCTTGTCTGATCCTGATCACAGACGAGCATCGGGATCTCCTTGACATCGGTCGTCGCTGCATACCCGAGGAGCATGAGCTGGAGAACCGGGGCAAGGAACGACAGACCCAGCATCCGTCGGTCCCGCCTTAACTGAAGGAACTCCTTCACTATGATGTGGTAAATCGTTTTCATCGCACGGCCGAGCTTTGAGCAAGCTCGATACGGCTGCTCACGATTTGTTTCACCGCGGTTTCCTGAGTAATCTAAATGAGCTGATCGTAATCGTCACAGCTGCAAACAGCGCCATGTAGAGGAGTTGGTCCCAGATTGCCAGAAACCCTGCACCCTTCAGGATAACACTCCGAACGACTACGAGGAAGAATTTCACGGGCACGATGTTCGAAATGACTTGCAGGACAACAGGCATGCTCTGGATTGGGAACACAAATCCCGACAGTAGGAACGCAGGCAAAAGTGAAGAAAACACCGAAATCATGAAGGCAACCTGCTGCGTCTGGGCAACCGTGGAAATCAGCAACCCCTGTCCAAGCGCGCCGAGGAGGAAGATGAGAATCCCGGTGTACAACAAGAGGATGCTTCCCCGAATTGAGATGTCGAAGAATATAAAGCCGACAGCGAGGACAAGCGCCGAGGCAAAGAGTGCAATGATGAGATACGCGAATGTCTTGCCGAGTGTCACTTCTATCGTGTGGAGCGGTGAGACCATGAGCTGCTCCATTGTCCCCCGCTCCTTCTCCCGCACGACCGAGAGAGAAGTCGAGATCACAGCACTGAGCATCAGCAGAAAGCCAATCAGACCGGGGACAAGGAATTTCGCAGTCAGGAGCTCCGGGTTGTACCAGACTTTCGGTCGAAGGTCAATCGGAAGATAAACCTCCCTCCCGCTCCGTGCCAGGACTCTACTCGCCAGCTTAGAAGAATAGGTCTGGACGATGGCGTTCACGTAGCTGATTGCCGTAGTCGCGGTATTTGAGTTTGCTCCGTCAACAAGGACTTGGACTGTCGCATCCTGATTTGAAATCAAGTTCTTTGAGAAGTCCGTGGGGATCACGATAGCGATATTCGCCTTGCCTTCGTCGAGGAGCACGTCGATCTCGCTGTAGCTCTCGACAGAATACCTGAAATCAAAGTACTCTGTGTTCGAGAAGCCTCGAATAAATTCCCGACTCTGAGCAGTCTTGTCTTGGTCAAAAACTGCAAATGGGATATGCCTCACATCAAAATTCAAGGCGTAACCGATAAAAAGGACGAGGAGTCCCGGAAAGACCAGAAGCACAATGAGAGAACGCGGGTCCCTCCAGATCTGCCGAAACTCTTTTATGATTATTGGCCGAATCCGCTTCACAATCATGCGGCCCTCTTCTGTAAGTCTCTCTCAAGCAAATGGAGAAATACATCTTCGAGCGATGGAACGATCAGCTCGATGCGCTTCATCTGGATATCGTTCGTTGTGAGAATAGCCCTGATGGATTCCCTGCCCAGCCTCGCATCTTGAACCCCGACGTGCAGATACGTGCCGAAGAGTGAAATCTCAATGACCCATGGCTGGTTCCGGAGCAGGTCCATTGCAGCCACAGGGTTAGTCGTCTCTACTTCCAAAATCGAGTACGTGATATGTTCGGATTTCAGCTGTTTGGGACTACCACCCGCGATCAGCCTCCCTGCGTTGATCAGGATGAGGCTGTTGCAGTACTCAGCTTCGTCGAGATAGTGAGTCGTGACGAGGATCGTGATGCCTTGCCCAGAGAGTTCACTGATCAATTCCCAAAACTTTCGCCGGGAGACAGGATCGACTCCACTCGTCGGCTCGTCAAGGAACACGATTTGAGGCTCGTGAAGTATCGCACATCCCAATGCGAGTCTTTGCTTCCAGCCTCCAGAGAGCGTTTTGGTCAGGCTTTTCTCACGCCCCTCAAGACCCGCCATGTGAACTACCCAAGCCATGCGCTCCTTGATCTTTTCGCCCCGGAGTCCATACACTCCGCCGAAGAAGCGAATGTTTTCCTCGACAGTCAGATCTTCGTACAAGGAGAATCGCTGTGACATGTAGCCGATGTTTTCCTTGACGAGCTCGGCTTGGCTCCGGATGTCGAACCCACCGACTGTTCCCGAGCCTGAGGTGGGCTCCAGCAATCCGCACAGCATGCGGATGGTCGTGGATTTGCCAGCACCGTTGGCACCGAGAAATCCGAAGATCTCTCCGGGCCGTGCGCTGAAGTCAATGTGGTCGACGGCGGTGAAGGAACCGAATTTCTTCGTGAGGTCGTGGACTTCTATGGCGTAATCGGACATCGCTTCTCGGTCAAAGTGAATTGCTGCCCTCATCCCCTTCCCCTTCTCCCAACCTTGGGAGAAGGGGACCGAGGGGTAGAGGGTAAAATCACTTCTCTCTCCCGACCACCTTCATTATTCTCGCCTGCGCCAGCTCATAGTCAACCAGAGATAACGTGCGGTTTACTTTCGCCTGGAGGAGCGCAACCTCAGCGTCGAGGAGATCAGTGTTTGTAGCGGTTCCGCTGGTGAATTTGTTTTTGGTGATCCGATAGTTCTCGTCAGCTTGTTCAACCCCATTTTCTGCAACGCTGACTTTCTCCTTCGACTGGAGAAGCATCAGATAGCTTTGGTTGACTTCGAGGATTATGGCATCCTTGAGCTGCTCGAGAGCCTCACGGGATTGCGTCAGAGTCGCCTCCGCCTGATCTGTTTGGTGCTTCGTCGTATTCCAATTCCAGACATCGAAGGAGAGATTGACGCCGAAATCCCAGGTGTCTTTGAATTCATCTCTGGTAGGTAGAATCCGAGGGTTTGGCCGAGAGTAATAGTAATTCCCGTAAAGGCTCACCTGAGGGTACCAGCTTCCTTTTGTGGCGGTGACAGATGCTTCACTTGCTTGGACTCGCATTCCCGCCGCCTTCAGGTCTGCACGCGCCTCAACGGCCTCCTGAGTAATCTCAGCCAGCTGTCGATTCTCCATCGCCTGAGGCTGGATGGCCGAGGTGAGATCGATTTCCGTTCCAATCGGCAAACCGATCAAGTTATTGAGGCTCATCATCGCAATCGTTGCTAAGTTCGAAGCGTCTATTTGACTAAGCTGACTGCTTGAGAGTTGGACCTGGACTTTCAACATCTCGTTCTTCGTCACCAATCCTTGCGCCATCATGTTCTGCACGTCGCCAAGGTGGGCTTTCATCAGCTCGACATTCTCGTCGACAACACGCTTGATCTCTCTTGCCTTATACAGATTCCAATATGCACTCTTAATGTTGAAGACAAGATCGAGCTTGTCTTTTGCAAAATCATTGCTCGCTGCCTCGGCAGAATACTCTGCCGCCGCCGCCGATTTCTCCAGCTTGAACCCTGTGAACAGGGGCTGCTGGAGTGACAGCCTTGTTGTATAGTTGTTGAGGACGATGGGTGAGATGGTCACGGGAGACGGCAAAAACGGCAAGCTGACTGCGAACGGGTCGATCTCACTCAATCGAGCATACCCGGCCTGGAGTTTCAGCGACGGCAGCCGCGCGGCATTCGCCTCGCTCGATTTGGCATCCGCGGCGAGAACTTTCATCGAAGAAATGTGCAGCGCCCGGCTGTTCTCCATGCCGATCTGAATCGCTTCTTCAATGGAGAGCGCGCGCTTCTCTTGCGAGAACACCAGTGCTGGCAAGAGCATTATCGAGAGGAGAATCTTCTTCATGATAAAAACCTCATAGCTTAAGGTCGAGAGTTGAGCTCGTTGGATCGTTGGTGTGTGATCACCCAGTCGCTTCGCGCGACATCAGTGAAATGAAAACATTCTCCAGAGACGGATTCACTACCCGTGATTCAGCGATCTGAATGTTAGCCTCACGAAGGGCGCGCTCGACTTCCGGGAAGTCCCGTTTTGCATCATCGACGACGATGTTGAGCCGATCGCCAAAGGCCTGCACGTCACGGACCCGAGTGTTGGCCTTCAATACACTCGCAGCCGAACGAATCTGTTCACAGATGATTTCGATCACCTCGCCTGTCATCAGTCGTTTGACGTTCTGCGGCGTATCGACCACCATGATCCTTCCTTTGTTCATCATTGCCACCCGGCCACAGCGCTCTGCTTCATCAAGATACGGCGTGCTCATGACGATCGTGATGTTCTCCCCTAACAGACTAGAGAGAATCTTCCAGAAATCCCTGCGCGAAACCGGATCGACGCCTGTCGTGGGCTCATCAAGGAAGATGATTCTCGGCCTGTGAATGAGCGTGCAGGCGAGGGCCAACTTCTGCTTCATCCCGCCGGACAATTGCTCCGCCAGCCGCTTCCGAAACGGCGTGAGCCGGGTAAACTCGAGCAATTCTGCACGGCGTGCTTTGTAATCATACACTTCATTGATTTCGGCAAAGAACTCGATGTTCTCGTCGACGGTGAGATCACTGTAGAGGCTGAAGCGCTGGGAGAGATATCCGATCTCTCGCTTGATCGCCTTCGATTCCCTCATCAGGTCGAAACCAAGAATCGTGGCTGTGCCTGAAGTCGGAGTGAGAACTCCAGTCAACATTCGGAACGTTGTCGTCTTTCCAGCGCCATCGGGGCCAACAATCCCAAACATTTCTCCGTGTTCGACCGTGAGGTGCAAGTCGTCAACTGCAGCGATCCCCTCAAACCGCTTGGTCAGTCCCTGTATGTCTATGATTGTCGGCATTCTTCCTGAAGAATTCAGGAGGGAGATGAAATTGCGATGGTTGCGTCGGCGGGCATGCCAGGCTTGAGGACCTGGTCAGGATTCCCGACTTCGATCTTTACCCCAAAGACGAGCTTCGTCCGATCTTCCTTCGTTTGGACATTCTTCGGTGTGAACTCTGCGACATCGGAGATGTAGATTATCTTGCCGGGAAAGAACTTCTTGGGGTAGGCATCAATGAAGACTTCCGCATTTTGACCAAGCTTGATCTTGGCGAGCTCTTCTTCGGACACATAGATCATGAGATGAACCTTATCAAGCCGCGATATCCGAAAGAGTGACCCATTCTGCATCGCGACATCGCCTTCCTCCAGCGCTTTCTCAGTGATCATTCCTTGCATTGGGGCAATGACGTATGAATCGACGATCTTCTTTCGGATTGCATCAACCTGAGCCTGAGCCAGGTCTCGCCGGGCACGGGCTGCTTCGATTTCCTCAGGACGCGATCCTCGCTTCAGCTTTTCAAACGATTGCTCTGCAACCGTGTACCTCGTTCTTGCATCGTCGAGCTGCTTCTGGGTCATCGTGTTCAACTTGAAAAGCTCTTCGGCACGCTTCAAATCATCCTGAGCATTCTTGAATGTCGCTCCGGCTTGTGCAATGTCCTCTTCACGACTGCCCCGCACGGCCAGCTTATATTGTGCGTCTGCAGCGTCGGCATTCGCGACGGCCTGCCGCAGCTGAATTTCAAGATCAGAGCGGTCTATGAGAGCAAGAGTGTCTCCCTTCTTCACGCTCGACCCTTCATCGACGTAGAGTCTTGTGACCTCTCCGCCAACCTTGGCACTCACAGTCACTTCTGTCGTCTCGATCGTGCCAGATGCAGTAATCGCTTTCTTGTCACTTCCTGAACAGCCGATCAGCCCGAGGATAACAACAAGCGTTGGAAGATATCTCATGAATTCCTCCGAGTTAGGCAATCATCCATTATCTCTTCTAGCACTGCTTTTCTGCTTAGCATTTCACTTCCCCATCGCTTCTTTCTCCAGCCCACTGACACCAGCACCTACTGCCGGTTTGTGCCTCACCTTTCCAAATCGCAAGACGTTGAGATTTCTTACAAAGGCAATAACTCTCCGAAGAGAAAGATCGTCGAGAATGGTGTACACAACCGGCACAATGAACAGCGTCAAGAATGTCGACGTGATCAGACCTCCGATAACCGCCTGACCCATCGGTGCTCTAAGCTCAGAGTTCTCACCAAAGGCGAGAGCAACGGGCATCATCCCAAAGATCATCGCGAACGTCGTCATGAGAATAGGGCGCAACCTTGTAGGTCCTGCCTTGAGGAGAGCTGCGGTTCTGTCGAGGCCACGCCTGCGCTGCACATTTGTATAGTCCACGAGCAGAATCCCGTTCTTTGTCACAAGTCCCATGAGGAGGATAATCCCGATCAAGGATATGACGGAGATTGCCCCGCCGACTACAAGCAGAGCGAGGACGGCGCCAATGATGGCCATTGGGAGTGCCAGCATGATCGAAAACGGATAGACAAAACTCTCGAACTGGGCAGCGAGGACGATGTAAACGAACAAGATGGCCATCGCGAGTGAGACGAGGATGTTGCCGAACGACTCGGCCTGCATTTCTCCTTGTCCAGCCACGCTCACTGAATAGCCCGAAGGTTTTGAGATCTCCTTCGTGCGGTTCTGGATATCACCAAGGACATCTCCCAACAGCCGTCCCGAGAGATCGGCATCAACGCGAATCTCCCGCTGACGGTCATAGCGGTTGATCTTCGAGAGGCCGGCACCTTCACTTACAGTAGCCACGTCACTAATCGGAACAAGGAGCTTCTGATTGTTTGGGAGATCCTTGTTGCTCTTGACGGAAAGGTCTGCCACGTCCCGCAGACTCGATCGATCGTCTTTGCGGAGCCTTACGCGGACGTCATACTGGTCTTCGCCTTCCTGATACTTCGTCGCGACATAGCCGTCGACAAGGGCTCGAACCGTGGTGGCAACAAGTCCGACATTGACGCCGAGATCCGATGCCTTCTCGCGATCGACACGGAGACGGACCTCTGGCTTAGAAGCTTCAAAACTACTTTCGACATCCACTGCCCCCGACGTTGATTGCATGATGTTTTCCACCTGGTCTGCCAGTCGCTGCAATATTAGAAAGTTTTCACCTCGGACGCTCATCGTGACGGGCTTTTCTCCTGCCCCACCGCCGATATGTGCTGTCTGATAGCTCAGGTGTGCACCCGGCATGAAGCGCAAATCATGCCGCAACTCATTAACTATTTCGTCCACCCGTTTTTTGCGTTCGTTCTTCTTGACGAGCTTCACCAGAACGTTTGCCTTCGTAACGGGGTCATTGCCAGCTCCAATTGTTGTGAGGACTGTGACAACTTCTGGACGATGGTTCACTACTTCCTCGATCTTCGAGCACACGGCACTTGTTTGCTCCAATGAACTTCCTGGTGCTGCATTCACCGAAACGGTGAATTCACTCTGGTCCGAGTCCGGGAAGAACGCTGTCCCCAAGAACCTCATCAGGAGGAAACTCAAAAGGAAAACCGCAAGTGAGCCGAAGATCACAGTTTTGCGATGAGAAAGAGACCACTGGAGCGCTTGGCGATATTTTCCGTTCAGAATTTCAAAAGCATGATTGAAGTAGTACAACCCTTTCTGCAAGAGATTTCCTTCTTTGGAGAGTGCCTCGTCTTCCCTCCTCAACCATCGGGATGAAAGCATCGGAGTAAGGGTGAAGGCAACGAACAGCGAAACCGTGACAGCGAAAGAGATCACAATTCCAAACTGAAAGAAGAACCTTCCCACGATGCCAGGCATAAACGCAACTGGCACGAAGACCGCCACAACGGTGAAAGTCGTTGCCATAACGGCAAGTCCGATTTCCCTCGTCGCGTTCTTTGCTGCCTCAAATGCACTTTCTCCCTCGTGAAGGTGTCGGTAGATGTTCTCGATGACAACAATCGCATCATCAATCAAGAGTCCAACCGCGAGCGAGAGCGCAAGGAGAGACATAATGTTGATAGTGAAGTTCAGCATATACATGATGATGAAGCTGGAGATGATCGACGTCGGAAGCGCAACAGCACTGATGATGGTTGACCGAAGGTTTGCTAGAAACAGGTAGATGACCATCACCGCCAATAAGCCACCGTACATGATGTCGAAAAGAACATCCTGGATGGAATCACGGATGAGAATGCTGTTATCGCGGGCAATGGTGATGTGGATGTCTTTCGGCAGCTCCTTGCTGAGCCGCTCGATTTGCTGCTTCACTGCATCGGCCACCCGAACGGTATTGCTTCCGGACTGTTTGAGAATATTCAAGCCAGCCGCAAGCTTCCCGTTGACACGAGTCAAGCTTGTCTGCTCCTTTATACCATCGTATGCCCGTGCAACATCCGACAAATAGACGGGTTTGCCACCCGGGCTGGCGACGATCACCTTGTTGAAGTCCTCCACATTCGTGTACTTCCCCATCGTGCGGAGAAGCAACTGCCGAGGACCCTGGTTGAGGTTGCCACCGGGGATTTCTACGTTTGCCGCCCCAACGCTTTGAATAACATCCTGAATGGAGAGATTGTACGCACGAAGCCGGGCCGCATCGACCTCGACCTGGATTTCACGCTCAGCCCCTCCAACGAGATCGACGGACCCCACTCCCGGGACATTCTCCAGCCTCTTCTTGATGACATTTTTCGTAAACGTCGTGATCTCTTTTTCCGGCCGCTCTCCTGAGACGGTAAGCGTCAAGATGGGCAGGCTTGCGGGATCAAACCGCTGAATGACAGGTTCCTCGATGTCGTCAGGCAAGTCGGCTCTGATGGCGGCAACTTTCTCGCGGACCTCTTGCGCTGCCATCTTGCCATCAATCTCCAACTTGAACCGCACGACGACCACGGACACTCCTTCTTGCGAAGTTGAGTAGATATGGTCAACCCCTGCGATTGGATTGACAGCATCCTCGATGATCTTGGTCACATCCGTTTCGATCTGCTCGGGTCCAGCTCCAGCGAGAACAGTAGTGATTGTGACGACAGGAATATCAACATCCGGGATAAGATCAACGTTGAGCTTATAGAAAGAAAACAACCCGAGCACGATGAGCGCTCCAATCATCATCGTCGCGAAGACCGGACGAGCAATTGACACATCAGAAAGTTTCACGGTTGTACATCCCTTCTTTGTTTGTTTCAGTCAAACTACTCACGAACAATCACAACACGAGTGCTGTCTTTGAGATCATTCAGTCCAACGGTGGCAACGCTGTCACCATTCTTCAACCCCTGGAGGATCTCAGTCATGCTGCCGTCAGAGTCCCCCGTCTGGACATCTCGAAGGAATGCCATTCCATCCTGGATGCGGAATACGCTTTTCCTTCCGCCTTCACTCATGACTGCTGCATTTGGAACGACAAGTGAACCCTTGCGGGCCAAGAGCCGAACCTCTGCCTTGCAGAACATTCCCGGCTTGAACCGTTTGTCGGGCGTGTTCGTGAAGAGCGCTTTGACCTCGAACGAACGCGAGCGAACGTCCGCAGACTTCGCCAACTGAACGATGTGGCCATCGATTGCGCGATCTGGGTTGGACTCTGTATAAACGCGCACTGGCTGACCGAGGAAGAATTTGGGGATGTCTCCTTCCCCAATGTTGAAGATGACTTTCATGTGGGTGATGTTCGCTACTGTCATCAGAACAGCCCCAGGGGTGGCAAGGTCGCCGACGTTCGAGTTTACGGCAGTAACGACTCCGCCAATCGGCGAGGTCAGTTCCACTGAGCTTTTCGCTGCCTCGAAGTTCGCCTTGGCGATATCGTACGCGGTTTGTGTCGCGTCAAGTGACTGTTGGGAAATAGCGCCCTCTTGGAGGAGTGCCTTCATTCGCTGGAGGTTCTTGCCTGCATTCTCAAAGCTCGCTTCGGCTTGGTAGTATTGTGACGAAGGCCCAGACTTGTCAAGTGATAGAACAGTCTGTCCCGGCTTGATGAAATCGCCGACATGAAACTTAATATTGGTGATCCTCTCCGAGATCTTCGCGACAATGTTTGCCTGTTCTTCACCCTCAAGCGTTCCTGAATAGGTCTTTGTAACTAGAAGGTCCTTAAGTTGGGCAACTGCCACCTGAACCGGAATTGAATCCGCGCGTCCTGTGACGTTCTTCGAGTCTGCATCGCGGCCGCGGGTTCCGCAACCGTCGAGCAAGCTGACGAAAGCCGACAGCAACAGAAGTGTGCATAAGGTGCGTTTGCATTCTGAGATTATCATGGATCTCTCTTGTCTCCTTTCATTATCACAGCATGCGATTTTGGACGATTCATAAACTCTTTCTAATGAACATCTTGACTCCAGCCTACAGCACGCTCCCATTCGGCTTTGGCAATCAAGAAGTCATAGACTGCCTGCGCATAATTCGTCTGCGTCCGAGTCAAGGCTGCCTCCGTGTCGAGTAGCTCCAGTTGAGTCCCGACCCCGCTTTTGTACCGCGTTTGTGCAATTGCCAGGGCTTTTTCTGCCTGACTAATGCTCTTCTCCTGCGCCGCGATACGCTTCTTCGCCTCCTCCATATTCAACTGTGCCTGAAGAATTTGAATACTCAAGCCTTCTTCCGCTTTCAACCGTGTGTACTGCACTTTCTGTCTGTCGATTGAGGCTTGTTCGGCCCGAGAACTCGTGCGGAATCCGTTGAAGAGGGAATAGGAAACTTGCACACCGACGACTAAGCTCTGCGCCCAGGTGTAATCTCTAAGCCGAAATGAATTGTCCTGTGTCTGCCATTGATACGATCCGAAGAGTGAAAGCGTGGGGAAGTAATCCGCGCGCTCGATGTCGATATTCTTCTGAAGAATTGACTCCTGGAGAGCGAGCTGCCGGATCGTTGGGTTCTTTTCCAGCGCTGCACTGTTGGCTTGCTGCACGAGATCAGCGGGGGTCTCGGCATAGATGAAATCACCCTTGACTTCGATCTCTTGCTTCAAATCGACTGCAAGAAGGTTCTTCAACGCATTCTTCGCCAACTCTAAATTGTTCTCTGCCTGGATCAGCATTGGCTCGGTGCTCGCAACCTGGACTTCTGCTCTGAGGAAATCATATTCTGCCGCGGCACCGTGGTTGTAAAGCGACCTCACGTTTTCATAATTGGCTTTAGCAACCTCCAACCCTTCTCGACTCACGTCCACGAGACGTTGTGCAAGCATCACCGCATAGAAAGCTCTCTTGACACCGAGTACAACATCTTGCGTCGTTCCTTCATACGACTTCTGTGTGAACTCTTGATAATCCTCAGCGATATCAATCGCCGTTCTCAATTTCGGACTGAAAAGGGTTTGAGATAGCTGCAGGCCTGCGGTGTAAGAGTTGTCCGACCCAAGCTTGATCGTCATTACACTCCCAGTGGTGTTGAACGCAGAACCCGGCGGGAGAAAGAGCACCGATGGCTTCACATTGCGCTCGTATTGACCGGAAAAGGAGACCTGGGGAAATGCACCAGACTTTGCCTCTCCGATCTGAGCATCGGCTTTGTACCGATCCTGCTCAGCGATCAGAACATCTCGGTTTCGCTCGAGGGCGAGCGAGATCGCTTGCTCGAGAGTCAGGACAAGTGGCTGTACCTGCCGTTCGCTCCCACCTGCCTTGCTGACTTGAGGAGCAAAAACCCAACTCAGCAGGAAGATCAATAGAAGTGAAGAAAAACGTAATCGCTTCATTTTACCCTCATGTTGAATTATCACGTGGATGGAATTTGCTTCGATACTCTACCCTTCCTTCATCTGTTAATGTGCCATCGAACATCACACGGATGATCGCCTCGAATGCCTCTTGAGCGGAGAAGGAGTGATGTGCGAGAATCTCGGGGTGCAAGACAGCCTGGATCGCACTTACGTAGATAAGCACGAGGATTTCCTTGTTAACATCCTGGCGGAAGATTCCAAGCTTTCTCCCCTCATCAATGAGTTTCGTCGCATTCTCGATAAGGTGTTCACGGCGAAAATCCTCGATACGCTTCCACAGGTCCGGGCGGAACCTTCGCATGTCGTCGCGGTACTGTTTGCTGATCCGCGAGTACATCTCCCCGATGAATGACCAGAGGTTGTGGATCCTCTCGATGAAACCGATCGGTGAATTCACGATCTCTTTGACTCGGCTCGCGACGTGAATCATTTGCCAATCACTGATCGCATCGACAAGTTCGTCCTTGCTCGGGAAGTATTTGTACATTGTTTTCTTGCTGATACCGAGTTCGCCGACCAACTCATCCATTGTGACCTTTGAGAATCCCAGGGCGAAGAACCTGTCCCGACCAGCCTCAATGATCCGCTGTCTCAGATCTGTCTCGTTCATTGTTTGCTCTCTTGTGAGCTGCGCTAGGCAGCCTTTTGACACAGAATGTGTACGGTTGGAAACTATAAAGGTTTCTTCGGTTTCCTAAATGTGATAAAAAATGGCTCCAGAATCGAACTTGAAGCCTATCTCACCATCAAACTGCAACCGTGTCAATATATCAAGAAATTCAGACCCAGTCAAGAACAAAATGAGTCTCTCTCTTTGCGACCTCTCACGTACCCTGGAAATCAGACCCAACGCCTTTGACCACGGGCTCGGGTTACTGCACAACGAACTCCAAGGATACACTATTCAAGCTTCTGTTCATCAGGAAGGACTGGTACTTCAGCCTCAATGAAACGCCTGCATAGGTAAACCCCAACGGGATGGTACCCGACTCGAGCCCAAATGAAACTACTGCACCGCGTGATTTCAGCGGGGAACTCAGTCCCCACGCATAGCCACTCTCCAATCGGAGATACTCCAGATACCGAAAAGGCTTCCTCGTCCCGCTCCGATGAGTGTACAGTCCGATGCTCAACCCGCCTGTGAGAGAAAGAAGCTGCCTCGGATTGTTTTCGGTCAGCTGTATGTAGGTCAGATCAAAGGAAAGCCTGTCGGGAAGTGGAACATCCGGGATGAGGGCCAACGGAGGAGCATAGCCAAGCCCAGCGGACCAGGCACCATTCGACGGAGCACTGTTGAAGAAATAACCTCCACCGGCGCGAAACAACAGTCCCCAGTAGGTGGGTGGGTAATACCTTTCCTGCATGTATCGGACTGAAGCAACAGTCGTGTCATGCCTAATGAGATTGGCCGCAAGACGGGTTCGTTGATCTTGACTCATCTCCTTGAGGCTTCCACCATGTAACGAATCCGGCGGTATCCACGCGTCTGGAAGCATCCAATTGGGAAGCGAGCTTCTCGTGTAAATGAACTCGTCATCGACATCAAGCATGTAAGGATCGTGGAAGCCGGGGTCACTTGATGACTCTTTTATCTGAGGGTACTGCTTCCTTTCGTGTATCTCGTGACTGTCCACCTCCTCAGTCCGAAGACTCCACGTCGCCGAAATTGGCATCGGCAAAAGAAGAAGCGTCGGCATCTTGAGCGAGGAATAGTACTCCTGAGCATCTCGGATGCTGAGCCACTGGTCCACAACCGTTTTCAGAGGAGTATCACCGGCAATGGAGTTTCCCCACGCGCTCAAGGGATTTGGGATGACACCTGATTCAACTGATCCATAGTAGGCAAGGAGAATCTCCCGCAGCGAAGTGCAGCACGCTTCGAAAATGTGTCTGAATGTCGGCGCATACCATTCCAGCAATTCATCTCCAAACGTTTGCCACACTTCACCTCGGGAATTGAGAACGTATGTGCCTTGTACGTTATAGAAGTCGTGAGCTACTTTGTTGTTCGTCGGATGAAGAAATGAGAGCCCATCCGACAATGGAACCAGCATATGCCCGGATGAGAACGCATCTATCAGATAACTCTGTGCAATGGCCTCGTAGATCATAGCCCGCTCAAGGGTTGCCCCTCCACCTGCTCCCCCGACGCTCGCATCCTTTGCAAGATGCAGTGCAACGAGATGATGAAGCAGATAGCTCCGGATCACATTTGCATCCGGTATCTCGACTTTTGGAATAGTTAATAGCGCCCCAGCTGTTCCCTGTCGAAGGTGTGGAGCGAGGATTTTACTCACTTGGGTTGAGTCAAGGGATTGCAGTTGTTCCAGAATCGTTTTCCCTCGCTCGTGAAACCGAGGAGATGAGATATCGGACTCGACACTTTCCGAAGCAATCCTCCCAAAGGTCTTGTCCATCCATAGATTTTTGTTGATGCACACTGGCGACGAAGTCAAGCACCACTTTTCTTGTTCCTCCGTTGCGCTACTCTGCCTGAGGACTGTCGCGAATGAGCTATCAGCAATCCTCCTGTACTCATCCTTATCGGCCGCGAGCAAAGGACCAGGACACAAGAACAGGAGACTAAGGAATATTATCGCTCTCTGAGTCAACTTTGAGATCTCATCCACATGGAGTTTGGAAAAGCAACTTTCATTGTCATCCCGATTTCTCAGAGCAACAAAGTGGGCAAAGACCTCAGATACCATGAGCTTTCCCCCAGTTCTTCAAAAAGAAGTCGATCGCGTTCTGAGCCATGATCTTCTCGGTTTCATCCTCGCTAAACTCGCGTCGAACAAGCTCGCGCAATTTGTCAATTTGACCAAGACACGTCATCTCCCTGGGTCCGGTGATAAATCCAGCGAAATCGCTGCCGATGCCGATGCAACTCGTTCCGCAAAGTTTAGCAACGTAGACGATTGTCCGGACGACGTCTTCGAGGGTGCCATTCTCCTCTGCTTCATATTCGGTGGCGAAATTCGATAGCCAGTAAGGCATGATGATGATGCCGACGAGACCGTTGCGATGTGCGATTTCTTTGATATGCTCATCATACAGCGAATACGGGTGCTCGCCGAGCGTCCGCGCAGACGAATGACTCGCAACGAGTGGACCGGAGACCTCTTGAAGAACATCATGGATCATTGCCGACGTGCCGTGGACGACGTCGATCACAACACCCAAATCCCTCATACTGTGGACGACGTCCTTTCCGAACTCACTCAGCCCCTGATTCGGCCAGCGACTGTTGGCATCGGGAAATTGTGGATACGCATTCGGCGAAGAGCCGATGCCCTTGTTGAAGAAGTGCGTGATGCCGATCATGGCTACACCGCGCTGCGCGAATTCGTCCAGCGCTTCAAGCCGCCCACCAAGCGCGTGCCCCCCCTCCAGCGCATGAACAACAGCCGTCCGGAATCCAGGATCACCGCGTCGGACATCAAGAATCTTTTTAAGCTCTTCGGCGCTCCGGGCCAACTTCGCGTACGGCTGAGCCTCAGGTTTCTGGAGTTCTTCTTCGAGGAAATCCATCATCCGAAGAGTATTTGACGGCGCTTCAGGATTGGGGTCGGTCGGCATCGTCACCCATTCATCGAACATATTGAAGTGCGCGACGCACATGAGATCAATCCCGGCTTCATGCGAGGTTTTCCAGGAAACGTCTGTGGGATTCACGCCATACTCGACAGCTTTTGCAAGCAACGGGTTCCGAATGCCTATGGGAGAACGTTCATTCCATTTGTTGAGCATCGGATGGACATGGAGGTCAGCCAAGACGCGACGCCCTAGCCTCGGAGGGCGAGGAGTGATTGCTTCACACGACGAGCCGCACCCAACCCAGGAACCGAATGACCCGGCAGTCAGGACACCAGCGCCTGAGAGAACCGCGGAACGAATGAATCGCCTGCGGGAAATGGTATTCATTGGACGTGGAGATGGTTCTCTGGATCTGTCATAACAGAAATCTCTGCTCACGAAGGACCATCGCACCCCGCTTCTTCTTATGAACCGCAGCGAGCGTATCCTTGTATTGATTTACTCGCCGATCTTTCAGGGGGTGTCTATGCGAGATTCACCGGCACTCCATTTGCCATAATCGGCAGCTTGTCAAGATCCCAGTTCTCTGCAACGATCTGGTCCTTAAAGCATTGCGTCCGATAGATCGTTCGCCTCAGAAGTTCGTTCGAATGATTCGCTAGCCAATCGTTGCGAACGTTGACGTACGACGTAACCCAAGTCTTCTCGTCACCATTTCGAGCGGGGACGGGTTCTGGGAAGCGGTTCCGCAAGAAACCGGGCACGCTGCCCGAGTGGATCTGACTGTCATAGATCACCAGAAGACTGAGCGGAAGGTTGAATCCATTCGTCTGGAAGAAGCCTGCGGCTGGATCGTAATAGACTTCATCAAAGAACTCATCTTGAGCTAGTCGCATGATGTCATCTTCGCGCGCTGCTCTCCTCAAAAGATCTTTAAACTGCGCGTCATCCGCCAGCGGCACAACTCCGATCCGATCAAGATACGCTGCGAACTCTCCTGCCAACACTCCGCCCTTTTGGGCGTACATTTCCAGCAGTTCTTTCAGGTGTCCCTGCTCGGTTGTCTGGCTCCGGCCGTAAGTGATTTGCCGGCTGTTGTTGTGGCCATCTGCCATGACAACCAAACTGTCGTACTTGCCTTCGGGCGTGCCGGTCTCGAAGACATTCACGACGCGCTGGACGAGAGTTTTGACATCACTTGTGGTCATGACCTATCCTCTCTCTGTTTTCGAATAGCCATACGTTGACGGATTAGGCATGAGGGATTAACTGCCCTTCTTCGGTTCCTTCGTTTCGGGGTGCAATGCCCCCTCCCGAGGTTTGGCCGTGCTTGCGAACATCGTCTTGAAAACCTCCGACAGTTTGGTGGTTGCGTCGTCTGTAAACAAGCCAACTAGTGCACTAAAGGCTGCGATGCCAAACACATTCACGCTCTGCGGGTACGTATCCGTTGAGAAGAAACCTGCTCGAACAACTATGTAAAAGATGATCGCGATCATCCCAGCGACGAGCGGCTGAGAGAAATACCAGAGGGTCCACGAACGAAAGAGACGGCGTTCGCCGCGAAAATCCATCAATGATGAAAGTCCCCCCGCCGACCCCCCAAGCACTCCAGCCAACAATGCGATTAGCAGAAACGTCAAGTCATTCGCTTCACTTTCTTTGGCCGCAGCTTCCTTTGATCCCGTCAGTGCACTCGCGGCAGTGTCTTTCGACATCGCCGCACCTGATGGCAGTCGGGAGGCTGGAGTAACCAAACGTGCGAGACTATCTGCCCTGCGCGTCAAGGCAGCAATTCTGGCGCTGTCTTTTTTCACGGTAGAATCCGCCACTCCGTGTTGAATCAATCTGACCATCTGAACCAGCGTATCCACTTTAGATTCGACCCGCGTCTTAGGAGCCGATGGCCAAAAATGGAGAAGGAAATATACTGAAAGACTACCAAGGACGATGAACCAAGCAGCAAGTGGAATGTAGATCTTCCGCTTCATCCTAGCAAGATCTTCCGTAACATACTTGGAATCATCGATCTCCCTCCAGATCAGGTCATCGGGAGGTCTGCGAGACTTCCAGTACAGGTTCTCAATCGCGTTCAGGTATGCATCATCATCCGATAAGCTGCGCAGCGCGTCTCGCTCTTTCGCAGTTAACACACCCTGCAAGATGATTTGCTTTTTGTCTGGGTCATATCTAATTCTTGGCTTAAGCGACTCGGGAAAGGGCTTAATCCCTTCAGGCAACTTCTCCAGACCTTCAGAGAATTCTAAGAGGGCTGTCATGTCGACCTCCTAATTGTAGTGAAGCTGCAGAACTCCATGCTTGATCATAACTCTATTGGCAAATGTTGATAGTGAAGATCTCGCACAAGAACAGTTCTTCCTTTCATATCTTCCAGCTAGAATCCAATCAGCGGCCCCCGCCGCCGTTGAGACTGCAAATGTTCCTCCCCCTAATGAACCCAAGGCGCATGTCTGATGGATCGATCTTCTCGGCTTGTCTGCTTGCTGGCGTCGACTTATGGGTTCTTATGTAGTTCCCTGCCTATGATGTATCCCACAGCAACTGAGCCAATCATAGTTCCCAGTGTAGGAAGACCAAAATTGAGCTTCGGGGTTTTCAACTCGTCCATGTAGTCCTTTGTAAGGGCTTCGTATTTCTTCAACCCAAACTCAATACCGCGTTGGTACTCCTGCGCCTTCTGCTCCTTGAGGGATATGATCGTGTCCTGAAGCGCAACGTACGATTCATAGGTCAGATTGATTTTTGTCATTACTGCCTTTTCTTCTTTCACCTTCAACAATTCCTGCCGATCCTCGATGAAGGAAGACACGAGTTGCACTGGCAAGTAATAGCACGTCACTTCGATCCCCGTCCTCGGAGATTTCACTTCAATCAGGCCCATCGGAGTATTTCGGAATTTCGGGAACATCACTTTCATCTGGTCGATTAGCGAATCCGGCTCGAACATCGCAGCAATACGGAAAAAGTCCTGCTTCTGCTCCTTCTCGAGCACTGTTATTGCACCTTTCATGCTGTCGATATCGGCAATGTACTTTTCCTTTGTCTTCTGGAGAGTGCCAACCACACTGTCAAGGCTGTCTGCTGTATGCTTCGTCGCGTCATATCTATTCTTGTATTCCGTTAGCTCCTGTTCCGCTTTCCTGATCTTCTCGGCGGACGAATTCGGCAGCAAAAGCCAGACGACCACGGAGAGAATACATCCAACAACAAGGCCTATGAAGAAACTCTTCATTCACTCATACCTCCAATCTGTGATCGTCATAGGATGTGAAGCCAAGCGTCTCCGCGACGTCCTTCACCAATTGGGTGGAGCCTTGCACCATTTCGTAGAAGACAACCGAGCCCCCTGGGGCCACATCGCGCAGCTTGATATACGTATTGCGCCCCTTGGCCTGCAGCTCCCAAAGCAACTGTTTCACCATGCTGCCCGCGTCGCGATCCATTTGAGCATATTGTATAACGTTTTGCTCAAGAAGCGACTTTTTCTCATCCTCCGTTAGCACCTTTCCTGCTGGCGTGCCGTTCATGACTGTTTCTCCGTGCTTTGTTCAATGTCAGGAATAGACAGCTATGCTACTCATTTGCGTTTGTAGTGGCAAAGAGCAAGTTCTTCATCCGTCACGACCACGAAGTCGGATCTCCCGACTGTCCATGCGCCGCAATCAATGTAGATGTACTCTCCATCGTCCACAGTAGCGTCGAGATGCGGCATGTGAGTGTGACCGATGACTGTGATCCGGCATCCCTCCTGGTTTTTTTTGTTCCGCATCCGGTCGCAATAATATTTCTTGATATACCCTTGATCGCGCTCGTAGTCGCCATTTGCCGGGTATTCACCTCGCTCCACATCACCTGAGCCTACACCCCAAGAGGATGTCTTGTCCGGATTCAACAAGTGAAATTTTCCAAGGAGGTCGTTGAAGAATTCGTTCAGTTGCCGAATCTCATAGAATCCAAGCATCGCGGGGTCCCACAAAGGGCTCTGAGGGTTGGCGGTCCATGTGTCTGCCGCGAATCCATGCTCGAGATAAATCTTCCCCTCGGCATAGCAGAAGGCGGAATTCTGAAAGTGGCGGTTCTCGAAGTCGTGGTTGCCATAGAGCTTGTTCGTGAAAAGCTTCTCGAACGCATCCAGGATTTGTGAGTAGTCATCGCTTGACAACATAATGTCGGTGACGGTTGCATTCACATCCCGACCGGGAAACCGCAGCTCGTACATGTCACCGATCTGGTACAGACGCAGCAGGGCACCATCGAGGTCCATACGCTGCTTTACCCGGTTAAAATGCGTGAGAAAATCGATCATCGCTTCCGCACCCCACTTGAAGTTGTCGAGTGTATTGCCTGAGATGTACATATGCATATCCGGGACAACGACAATCATCTGGCTGTCCCTGAGAATGGGTCGCCATTCCATGGGAATCTGGGTGGGTCTTCCACCGTTCGAGATAATCTGTATGCGTGCATTATCCCAAATGAAGTCATCGTTGATCTTCATGCTATTTCCAATTGAATGAAGTGATTTTTTCGTTATTTAGCTCGAGGCGACAGATCGGGTATTCGCTCTTCTTTTGAGGATTCAAGGCGATGACATTCGAATCGACCATGGACAGATTGTACCAGTAGGATATCCCTTTGTTTTGTTCACGATGACGAATTTCCGCGTGCGAGACGAAATTGGTCCGGGGTTTTCTTTCGAGCCGAAGCGTGAACGGCTTGAGCAAAGAAAGAATCCCTGTTGTGTCAATTCCATCCTGGCTAAAGACATACATCGTATCTCGGGCCATGACTTTTGATCGATAAAACGTTGGATTGCCGTACCAGACAAGGAGGTTCCCTCGCTCCGTCATGTAACGATCCAGGTACACCTCGATGCTTGGGTCGTGAAAGTGACTGAAGAGCCCTTCATTTTCATCAAGCTTTTGGCGACTGCCAATACTTGCTACGGGAATGTCCGTGTCGCCGTCACAACCTCTGAAAACGTCCTGGACGACAAAGTACGGCATTCCTTCTGTGAGGACATGCTGCTGCAAACTATCAACCAGCCTTTGTGATAGGACCAATTTTTGGAAACGGGCCCGATCAGGCTCTCCGCGAACACAGTAATGGCTAGCACACGAATTTGCCATAAACGCTATGACTCCAAGCAAGCAAACCCATGTCGCGTTCATGGTCGCTGAGGAATTGTTTGTCTTTCCCATGGTGTACTTGCCTTCCATTCTGAGTGTTAGGGAATATTGAGCCGGTTCTCTGGGATGTGTGTGACTTCTCCCGGCACAATGCCCCGTCGGTCTCGGCCACCTTGATGCAGGGCGATAGCCTTAAACCTCGAGCAGTGCTGATGTCGGGCAGTGATCACTCGCCTCAGTGTGTTCCTGTGCAATAGTTGGGTAACGAGGACCGCCATATTGCTTGCACTTGGTTGTCAATCCCTTTCTAACGATGTCGGTCGAGATCACGTCGAGAGACTTGTGTGGAAGGATGTAGTCGAGACGGCTCACTTTCTTGTCTGGAACATAATAATGCGTCCACGTATCCTGTGGAAAAGGATCTTTGAGAAGAGAGTTCTTCAGAAGAGCATCAAGAGATTTGTCAGCCTTCGGCGAGACGTTCAGGTCACCCAAGACGATTGGAAGTTTGCCGTCTTTCACTGCTACCTTGACAAGTTCTGCAACCCGCTCTGCTTGTTTCGTCCTCCTTGCTATAGATTGTGGGGTTCCATCCTGAGCTTTGAAATGATTGATAAGCAGTGTCAAGACTTTCCCGTTGACAGAGAAGTCGATCTCAAGACAATCGCGGGAGAAGATTGCGCCGGTGACCCAGTACCCAGACTTGAGGAATGATTTACGCTGGATCGATTTGCCTTTTTCTGGCTCGTCGACGTGCGTCCGAATGTTGAGGACCTCCACCTTCAGGCCCTTCCGGATGAAAAAACCAACATCAATTCCACGCGGGTCGTTCCCATCAATACAAAGCATTCGATCAAAGTACTTATCAAGGTAAGATTCGTTGAAGTTCCGCAACGTGTAGATGTTTTCGACCTCTTGAACGGCAAGGAGGTCAGGAGCCGCATCGAGGATAGCCTGAGCTGTGTTGTTTCGCTGGATTTCAGTTATTTCGTACGGAACCAGATCTCCCTCGCGGCTGGCAATCGATGCTACGCCGACTGCCTGCACGAATTTCTCGTAGCTCTTGTTCTCCCACGGCAAGTCCAGGAAAGCATAGCGGTTGAAAAGGTTTTCCAGATTGAAGGTCGTCACTTTGAGTTTCATCGGGCTTGCCTCCTTAGGTTGCGATTATGTGCAAGGTCTTGGCTTGCAGATCCGCCAGAATCATAATTGCACCGGACATTCTCGGTGTTCGCATGAGGCACCAAAACACGGCGCCGTTCCGCCCTGCAAATCGGCGGGGTCCAACACGATCCTTTGGACCGCAAGGACCCAGCCGAGTAGGGTGGACATCGGATGGCCTCCTGAGAGACAACGATCGAAAGAAGACCGAGAACCAAATGGTGATAAGACTGGGCCTACTTTCCTATAGCTTTCATAGCCTCATCAATGGCCTCACGGAACTTCTCGACCTGATTGTCAAAGACCATCACGCTTGTGCGAGTGAATTTCTTATCCCCCTCCTTTGCGGGTTTGGTCTCTGCAATCGTGAGGTACTTTGACTTGTTTTTTGCTTCCTTTACATCGATGAAGTACGTGCGGTCACCAGCTTTGATGGCTCTGGAAAAGAGTGCGTCCATGGCGGTACCCTCCCAAAAGAGTTTGAGATGAAGGTGAGTGAACTAGACGCCCGCGTGTGAGATGCACGCCCACTGGACGCGGGTTAGGTCGGATACTACGAAAGGTGATTTGCCCCCGTCATCCTCCAGAAGATGAGGGACACCAGGTTGGAGAGGTGAATAGTCCTGCAACGGATAAGAAGCAACACTGCAAATGGATGGTAGAAAACAATTACGATATTGTCAAGGGAAAAGTATCGAATTTTCCGCGGAGAGTCATCTTGGTGGAGAGAAAAGGAAACCCCAGCAGATCACATAGTCCTGCTGGGGTTTCCGAAGTACATTGAGGCAATAAGAAGGGGATCAGTACATGTCGCCCATTCCACCGCCGTGTGGCGGCATGGGTGGGGTCTTTTCCTTCTCTGGCTTTTCACATACGGCCGCCTCGGTGGTGATAATCAACCCGCCTACGCTTGCGGCGTTCTCGAGTGCAATGCGGGTCACTTTGGTGGGATCGACAACACCGGACTTGATCAGGCTCTCGTACTGCTCCGTCTGTGCATTGAAACCGAAATCGTCTTTTCCTTCCTTTACCTTGTTTACTACGACGGACCCTTCGAGGCCTGCATTGTTCACGATCCAGCGAATTGGCTCCTCGAGGGAGTGACGGATGATATCGACGCCAATCTTCTGATCTTCATTCTCCGTGACGACGTTGTCGAGATCTTTCATTGCGCGCAAGTACGCCACGCCGCCACCCGGAACGATGCCTTCCTCCACTGCTGCTCGGGTTGCGTGGAGCGCATCCTCGACTAGCGCTTTCTTCTCCTTCATCTCCACTTCCGTCGCGGCTCCAATCTTTAGGACGGCTACGCCACCCGAAAGTTTTGCCAGCCGCTCTTGCAGCTTCTCCTTGTCGTAGTCAGAAGTGGTCTTGTCAATCTGACCTTTGATTTCGTTGATGCGCTTCTTGATGTCTTCCTTCTTCCCCGCTCCTTCCACGATTGTCGTGTTGTCCTTATCAATCGTGACCTTTTTCGCTGTCCCGAGATAGGAGAGCTGCGTATTATCCAGCTTGAAGCCTTTCTCTTCGGAAATTACAGTGCCATTCGTGAGAATTGCAATATCTTCAAGCATGGCTTTCCGACGATCTCCAAACCCCGGGGCCTTCACCGAGCACACCTTCAGGGTTCCACGCAGCTTGTTGACAACGAGTGTTGCGAGTGCCTCACCCTCGACATCCTCAGAAATAACAAGGATTGATTTGCCTGCCTGTGCCACTTTCTCGAGGATCGGCAGAAGATCCTTCATCGTGCTGATCTTCTTATCATGGATCAAGATGTAAGGATCCTCAAGGACTGCTTCCATAGTATCTGCATCGGTGACGAAGTACGGAGAGAGGTATCCACGGTCAAATTGCATTCCTTCCACCAAATCGAGGATGGTGATCGCACTCTTTGCTTCCTCGACCGTGATGACACCGTCTTTCCCTACCTTGTCCATAGCGTCGGAGATGAGCTCACCGATAGTGACTTCAACGGTCTCCTCGATCTTCTCCTTAGCGTCCTTTGCATCTTTGTTCGTCGGAATCCGCACTTTCTGATTGTTCGCCGAGATTGTCCCTACTTGTGCGATTTCCTTCTTGCTCTCAACTGGGCGACTGATCTTCTTCAAGCCTTCAACAACCTTGGCAACCGCAAGCTCAATGCCACGCTTGAGATCCATCGGGTTGGCCCCAGCGGTCACGTTCTTCAAACCCTCACGCACAATTGCCTGAGCGAGAACAGTAGCAGTCGTCGTCCCATCACCAGCCACGTCAGAAGTCTTGCTGGCAACTTCTCGAACCATCTGGGCACCCATGTTCTCGACAGGGTCCTCGACCTCGATTTCCTTCGCCACCGTCACACCGTCCTTCGTCACTGTCGGTGCACCGAACTTCTTATCAAGGACGACGTTTCGCCCCTTTGGGCCCAACGTGACTTTCACGGCATCCGCCAGCTTGTCGACTCCGCGCTTCAGCGCGGATCGAGCCTCAAAATCATAGAAGATTAATTTCGCGGCCATAGTCCATCATCTCCTTTTCATGGTATGATTACCGAAGTTTGTTGTCAAAGTTGCAGGATCAGAGAATGGCAAAGATGTCGCTCTCCCTCATAATCAGGAGCTCTTCCCCGTCCAGTGTAACTTCTGTTCCTGAGTATTTCCCATATAAGACCTTATCACCCACCTTAACCTCCACGGGGATGCGTTTTCCATCCTCTGTCTTTCCTGGCCCGATGGCCACGACCTCACCCTGAACAGGCTTCTCTTTAGCCGTGTCCGGAAGGATAATCCCTCCCTTGGTTTTCTCCTCTGCGGGAGCGGGTCGAATGATCACTCGATCTGCAAGTGGTTTGATCTTCATACGCAATACCTCCTTGTGGATTTGCTTAGGTTTATGAGAAACTTCAGTTTATGCTAGTAGGCAGGAAAAAAACAGTCCCAAAGCACTTAGCACTCTCTGAGAGAGAGTGCTAATAATATAACAAAAAAAAACAGAATGTCAAGACCGACTGCAGGGAGGCACTTTGGGTTTGCGGAAAGAGGGGGTTGTCCTCATTTTTCCTTCCCATTGATGACAATGACGAATTCTCCCTTCAGAGTGCGAGAGGCGAGAGCCTTCAGGACATCAGAGGTGCTCCCTCTGACTACTTCTTCAAACTTCTTCGTCAACTCGCGGCTCACGGACATCTCTCTCTCCCCAAAGTGTTGGAGGATTTCCTGGAGCGTCCGCATGATCCGATGGGGAGATTCGTATAGGACGACGGTGCGTCTTTCTTCAGCCAACTCCTTTAGCCGCGTCATCCTACCTTTTTTCGACGGAAGGAACCCCTCGAACACGAAGCGATCCAACGGGAGTCCGCTCACAATCAGAGCTGGGAGGAACGCTGCAGCCCCTGGTATCGCCTTAACGCAAATCCCCTCTGTGATTGATTCCCGGATAATACGAAAAGCCGGGTCAGAGATTCCGGGTGTTCCAGCATCGGAGACGAGGGCAATCGATTGACCTTCTTTTAGCCGACTCAGAAGGTACGGAGTACGTTTTTCCTCGTTGTAGCTGAAGTAGCTAATCAATTCTTTTTGGATGTTCAGATGATGAAGGAGTATTCGCGTCTTTCGTGTGTCCTCAGCAGCGATTGCATCGACTCCGGAGAGAATCTTCACAGCCCGGAAACTAATATCATCGAGGTTTCCGATGGGAGTGGCGACGATGTACAAAGTCCCCTTCTCTATTTCCTCAGGCATACCCTAACCTCGGCGAATTGCCTTCCAAGTCAAACAGACTGATGGTGGAAAGAGCAAACCCCTTGTCGGTAAGTGCTGACAGACCTCAAATGCCCCAATCACGGGCGTAGCGGAAATCGACGTTAACCGTCCGGTGAGAGATTTTCGCAATCGTCGGCGGACGACGCTTGAACTGATTCCGTTGTACAAGAGTGCGGACTTTGCTGACGAACGTTTTCGAGAACCCGAGTTGAATCAACTCCTCGTCTGTCCTTCGCTCATCGATCATATGATAGAGCAGCCGATCGACGTCTGCGTACAATAATCCCAGCTCGCCTTCATCCGTCTGACCGACCCAAAGGTCTGCCGACGGTTTCTTTTTCACAATATTCTCAGGCACTCCAATTGCCTTAGCGAGTTGCCAGACCTGAGTTTTGTAGAGATCGCCCAGTGGATTGATCCCACAAGCCATGTCGCCGTAGATTGTTCCGTATCCAAGCATAAACTCAGTCTTGTTGCTTGTCCCAACCACGAGTGCATTCTCTCGCGCCGACAGGTCGTACAGAACAATCATTCGCGCGCGAGCCATGACGTTTCCCTTTCGTACGTTCGTGGAGTGAGGAGCTCTCTCGAGGTAGGCATCCACCATCCCAGTGATTTCAATCAGTTCGCTCCGTGTCCCGAGGTTCTCGACGACCACCTTCGCGTCTCTTACGCTATCCGAGCTGCTTGTCTTGTATGGCATGAGCACGTTCACGACGTTCTCTTTCCCAAGTGCCTCTGCGCTGAGGTATGCAACGACTGATGAATCGACTCCACCAGAGAGGCCGACAACTGCCCGCTCCAGACCGGCATTCGTGATCTCGTCTCTAATGAAGTCCACCAGTAGCTTTCGAACGTACTTTACGTTCAGCTGTAGACCATGACCATCTTTGCTTGTCGTTTCCATCGCATCAAAAGTAAGAAGAATTCGCCCTGAAAGCAATCTCGACCTAGTTTGCTCCAAAAAGCCGCCACATTCCAGCACTCGGCTTTGATCACCTCGCCGGGTTTTGCCGGGCGCGAAATACGGAGCGGCCACGGGACTTCACGATTTCACGGCCTCGAATGTTCCTTTACCGGAAATCCCAACAAAACTTATCCAGATCCACTCGCCTCGGTAGTTTCCTTGCTGAAGATCGCCGACGAGCTGAAGATTGTTGTCCCTGAACTGCGGATTCAACTCGATGACGAGTCTTCCTTCGTAGAAACTGCCCACGAGGTTGCCGCTTCCGCTCTGAGGACCAATCCCTTGAGGATCGCCAATCTTGTCCAGCCTCCACTCACCCGTGATGTGAGCGGAATCTTGATAGGTGATGGTGAGCCAACCTCTTACAACTGCGACTCTATTCGTATCGTAACTTGTGTAGCGATAGGCGCCTGATGGTACTGGTCCAACTCCTGCCTCGTTTCCTCCATCTTTGCAGCTGGGAAGGAACGAAGCAACCAGTGCAACAGAGATGCCAAGTATTAATGCCTTCATTCGTTTGTGTCCAAATGAGAACTCCAGACGCAGCCGATTCTTGACCGTGTGTGCCCTCAACGAGCAATATAGGATGATTCCTCGAATTGTTCAATGGGCACCAATCACACACGCGAAATGAGTGGCAATTCAAGCCATGCGAGACCGATATCTCTTCCCATGTGACTCGTGCTTTCCCCTCCGGGCCCATCATAGAACAGAGCGAGTCTTTTGCCCACTCTCTGAACGGAGGGAAGGCCGATGCATTTCTTTGACCAGTGGCAATTTGATCCGTCGAGGACGACAGCCTTATGGTTGAAATCCCACACATTCAAATCCTTACTCCAGTAAACCCACACGGCATCCGTGTAGTCGTCCGAGCCAGCTCCGGACAAGACATGATTTGTAAAAAGGAACCAAGTCCCGCTCGATTCCTCATAATAAAGCGATGAGTTCTCGATTTGTTCTTCTGGAGGGAGGATCGGCTCAGGGTCAATCGACCAAGTGCCGTCGAGATCTCTGGTGCGAGCGATGCCAAGGGTACGCATGATCGGAGACTCGCTGGATGCGCTAAAGAACTGTAGATACTCCCCATCATGCCAAACGACGTGACCGGGACTGGCCGTGACGGAGTAATAAGACTGGGGCCTTGGCCGAAATGGGACAACGTCTTTCTGTTTGACCCACGGGCCACTGGGTGATTTGCTCTTGGCCTTCATTGTCAGGTAGGGAAACTGGGGAACGCGGTCCGGGGGAGGCGTCGCATTCGGTGTGCCCATGTAGAACATATGCCAGTCGTCAGCTTCCTTGAAGGCCACGCCATACGATGCGCTGCCTGCATCTTCTTCACCAGTGTCACCACGTTGGAGAACCGGCCCTCTCTTCTGCCAATGAAGAAGATCAACACTCGTGGCAAGAGAACAGAGCCATCCCGTCGGCCCTGCAGCGTCATAGTGCATGTAATACATCCCCCCGTCCTCAAACACCCAAGCGTCGCGTGCGCCATAAACATCACAGCCGTCCGGTCCATTGCCGTGACGCAAAATAACTCCCTCGTCCTTGGCCTCAATGCGCAACATGCTTCAGATCATTTTCCTTTTCTCAAACAAATCCAATGCTCTCATTCCTGCTATCGAACCGGCATCCGAAGAATCGTTTTCAACCGCTGCGCCGGGACTCGCCGCGGGTCTGAAAGATAGATCTCGTGATGAAGTCCGTGGAACTTCAGGTCTTTCTCCTTCACAAACTCCTCCATGATCCTGACCGTCTTGCCCTCCTCGGCGTATGGCCCGACGTGAAGCATCTGAACGCACAGTCCTTCATCAATTGTTTCAAGCTTCACTTTGCCGACTTCCGGTCCCTTGCCTTTCTTCTTCAGGGTCGCAATGGCGTCATTCAGCTGCCTCTTTGTGACAAAGTCAGGTGTTCGGATGATGAGCTTCCAATTCCACTGCTCTGGCGGCTCAAGGGCAAAGTTGCCTTCACTCTTGGTTCCCCACCAGAGTCCTTCGAGCTTGCTGACGGCGTAGTCCTCCCCGGAACCCTTCAGCGCGAACTTGACCGTGAAGGCAACGCCATACAGGGCTCCGACCTGTTTGGTGAATTCTTCACCGCCCGGTGCGCCTTTTCCCTGAACGCTGAGATACTTCCCCGGCTTCGTCTTCACCAGTTCTGGAGTCTTGGGAGTAATGTACTCATCAGCGTGGAGTTTGTAGAGGTCGAGTTTTTGTTTGGCCATGGTTCACTCTCTTTTCAGTGAAGAATCATTCTTGTAGCCACTTGTAGAAAGGAAACAGAGGGGAAGCAATGGAACAACGTAACAGGACGTGCCCGCGAGCTCGAGATCTGGACAGAAGTGCGACAACGAACGAGCCGCGTGATCTCTTAGAGGTTTCCCAGATACTCAACACCACCTAACTGCTCCATCTGCTCTTGGATCCAAAGCGCCCTTTCTATCACATACGGCGAGGGACTCGTGACCTTAAACCGATCCGGATTTGGGAGGACCGATCCCAGGAGAGCAGCCTCCCAAGCCGTCAGCTTGGATGGACTTTTTCCCAACAAACTCCTCGCTGCAGCATTCACACCGTACGTGCCGTCTCCAAACTCCGCGATGTTCAGGTAAACTTCCAGGATCCGCTTTTTAGGCCACAACAGTTCCAGGAGGACGGTGAAATATGCCTCAAGCCCCTTACGCACATAGCTCTGGCCCGACCAGAGGAATAAGTTCTTGGCCACCTGTTGGGTGATTGTGCTTGCACCCCGCGGGCGGTCTCGTGTCTTGTTTTCCCGGACCGCATCTGAGATCGATTCAAAGTCAAACCCCCAGTGGAAAGGAAACTTTTGATCTTCTGCAGCGATCACTGCAAGAGGCACTTGGGGGGAAATTGATTTCCAGCCGACCCAGCTATAGTGGATAGGACTTCGATGCTCGCCTCGCCAGAGTCCCTCAATGTACCTCTGCGTCATGAACGCGCTTGTGGGAGGCGGGATCCACCGCAAGCAAAGAACAGAGACAACTGAGAGGCCGATGGCGAGAAGGATTGCATACCCGAGAAAAATAAACAGCCTGGTTACTCTCCTCCGGCGGCCCTTCGCTCGGAGATCCGTGGTCAGTGGATCCATTTTCTGCAGAATGGTTTTCTTCTGGCATCGATTGGAACACCAATGCCTGAGTTGACGCGGCTCATCCGCTTGACTTTCGAGACACGAAGCCGTGAGCCACACAGTCTCAGACGAGTACTGACATTACTAGAACTGCAACCGGCACGCATGAGACCGCAACACTTCTGTCTCAACAGACGACGGTCTCCGGCCGTGGCGAAGTCCATGACACACTCTCCCTCGTCACAAGCTGGATCCGGAAGAAAGCCGCTCATCCACTGTGAACCACGGCCGCAAACACAGATTGAAGCAACGACTGCTCAGCACCCAGCGAATCGCGTCTTGGGTTCTACGCACCCGGAGCTCGGTAAGCGACAGACTTCTTACTCGCCGCGTCAATCTCTTCCGGAGTTAGGAGAGGGATCGTCGAGAGCTGAACCGTCCCCGATGCGTTGATTGCTAAGCTAAGTGCCGCTGCAGTTGTAGCATCCGGAATATCGATGATCGCATAGACGTCCGAGTCACCAAAGGCGTAATAGAACGCCTCAAGTTTGCCGCCCAGGCCGCTGACCATCTTCTGGACCGTCGCCCTCCTACTCGAACCGCCTTCTTTGAGCAAGCCCTTCGTCCCGTCCGCCGTGTAAGACGCTTTGATCATGTATTTAACCATGGTGCACCTCCTGCGTTAGTTTGTTCCCGTTGATTTGACCTTCACTCACAGCGAAAGTTTGGGCACAAAGTTATGGCGCTTAACTTCATCCTCGAGGACGGTTTCTCAATCATGCCCCGTGACCATCAATGTCGCCAAGTAATCGTCCGATCAGTCTTCCTCGCTAAACTTGGCCAGGGATCTGGAACCATTAATCACTTCGTTAGCTCAGATACTACCGTCCCGCCGCCCATCTGTGCGGGGAGTTGATTCTCGACTCGTATGGTGCGACGATCAACTTGAGCGATCCACAACTTTGAACCTCCACCCTCATTGTCCTGAGGAGTAATCTCCACTTTGTATGTGTCGAACGTGCCTGCGGATACTGTAACCTTCTCCGTGCCAGTAACACGCACCGTCATCTTTCGAGCCTTCGCTTGCATTGTGTTGAACACATCAACCGACGCTGTATAGCCTTCTGCAAGCGGAAGTGTGCCCACCGGGATTTCAATACCGGCGCCTTCAGGAAGCACGGGTCCACTCAACTTTGCATTGATCGGCATTTCTTGAGGTCCCGCAACGATTTTCCCTTCAACCGCTTCTTTGCTGAACTTGAACCACATCGTCGCCACACCCTGATTACCAGCACGACGAATCGGAAGTAGCGTTGTCCCGTCCAGATCGAGCGTGTCGACACCAGCACCCATCGGACCAGTCGACTCCTCGATGACTCGCCAGACCTTCGTGCCTTCGATGGATGCTTCAGCGATCGAGCGGGTGCTTGGGATGGTAATTTCCTTCCCCATCATAGTCATCTTGCTCGTGTAGTGAGAGGTCGAAGGCTTCACCATGGATCCATTGAACGACGACATTGCCGAGGTAGCTGTTTCCGCCTTCGGCATGGTGGGCATCGTCACTGTTTTCACGTCAACTGTGAGTGCGTCCAGTTTCTTCTGGACTTCCGGTGTGACTGATTCCTGGAACCGACCACCAAGATGCTTCGCTAAGAAGCGTTCCTGGGCGGTGTAGAAGGCCATTCTGTTATCCCGTCCCGCGAAACCATGACCTTCATCAGGCGCAACCAGATACTCGACAGGCTTGCCTTGGTCGCGCACAGCGATGACGATCCGATCAGACTCTGCTTTCTTGACGCGCGGATCGTTGGCTCCTTGCACCACGAGCAAAGGGACTCTGATGTTCTTCGCGGAGTTCAGTGGCGATTGTTCTTCGAGTCGCTTCTTGTCCTCAGGATTATTCATGTCGCCTACTCGAACATCGAATATTTTTTTCATCGGTGCCCAGTATGGGGGAATGGTGCTCAGAAGTGTGATGATGTTCGACGGACCAACATACGAGACTCCGGCAGCATAAAGCTCGGGAGTGAAAGCAAGTCCAGCAAGCGTAGCATAGCCACCGTAGGAACCGCCGTAGATCCCGACTAGCTTCGGATCAGCAATACCTTCTCCGATTAAGTACTTCACACCTTCGGAAATGTCATGCTGCATATACCCCGTGCCCCATTGTTTGTTGCCGGCGTTGAGAAACTTCTTCCCGTACCCGGTTGAGCCGCGGAAGTTCGGAGTGAGTACAGCGTAACCGCGATTGGCGAGGAATTGGGCTTCAGAGTTGTAGCCCCACTGGACGCGGCCCCACGGACCCCCATGGATCAACATGACTGCCGGAAGATTCTTCGCTGGAACCCCCTTCGGCACCACCAGATAAGCGGGGATTGTCATTCCGTCTCTTGACTTATAGCTGACTGGTGTCATCGACGCCAGGTCTTTGCTTGGCAGGTTGGGGCGAGAACGGTAGAGCAACTCAGCCTCTCCTGTCGTCCGATCGAACAGGTAGCGGGAACCGGGGTCGACATCGCTCGACACAGCAACAACCCACAGGTTCTCATCTTCAGTCATACTGCCAATGGAAAGTTCTCCCTCGGGCAAAGCCTTTCTCAGTCGCGCATAGTCTTCCTCAAACTTCTTCTCCTTAGGATAGACCCGCATCTTGTCTCCAAGGTAGAAGGTGGCAAGTAATTCGTTCGTCACATCGGAGAAGAGTGCATTTGAAAGATCGACTTCGTTCATGGGATCCTTGTCAACGAGAGTTGGCTTCCCTGTACTGAGGTCATAGAGCTCAAGCTGAACTTTGTCCAGCTCATCTCCTTTGTTCGTCTCCAGGTAAAACTCTTTGCCGTCCGGAGTGAATCGCAAAGGCCCGCAGGATTCGTCTGCAGTTACTGTGTAGATGGAAGTAAGGGAATCGTTTTCAAGCTTCAGGATTTCGGTTCCACCGGTTGGTGTCACCCGCACACCGAGTCTCAGGTTTCCATCGAGGTCCGCGAGCCAGCCAGCGACGTTCTCGTCGTTCTTGCGGATGAGCTTGCGCTCGCCCGAGGTGATGTTCACGCGATACACATCGTGGAGATCGGCGCGCCGATCATTGAGTCCAACGAGAATCTCATTCGGCGTTTTCTTGGGGACATCGATGATCATCGCTCGCACCTTCTCGAGGGGTGTAAGATCTCTTGCGGGAGGGACCGGATCGCCCGCTGCCATCGGGTCAACGGCATAGATGCGGTAATTCTCGTCGCCTCCCTTATCCTGTGCATAGAGGACGTACTTGCTGTCGAGGGACCAAAAGTATGAAGTCACGGGTCGAGTCGTATCGGCCGTAATCGGACGGGCTTTCTCAAACGGCTCGCTCCGTTCCTTCACCCAGATGTTCCGTACACCCTTGAAGGGTTTGAGGAAAGAAATATGCTGTCCGTTTGGTGAAATCTGCGCGCCCGATATCTCGGGATCGCCAAAGAATAACTCCCGGTCAATGATCGGCGGCAGTTGTGCCAACGCCGTGACAGAGAGAACTAACAAAGCGGCAAGCAAGATGATGGTTTGTTTCATGGTAGTACCTTGAGTTGTGGGTTGGAGTGAAGGATTTGGAGTTAAATCAGTGCATTGGTGGTTATGAGTGAGCTCTGCTCACGTGGAGGACCATTCGCATGTACACCGTGGGAGAGAGATAAGAATGATCTATCTGTCATCCCTTCTTACCCTTTGCGGTATCCGTAGGGGCGGTAGATGGAGCAATCAGTAGCACTCTCGAAGTGTCACGGAACACGTTTGGATTCGTGATGGTTACGCTCCGATTAGTTGTGTATGTGAGGTAATTGAAAAGGATCGTTGCTCCGGTAGCCACGAAAGACGCTACAATGGAGATAATCGCAATCGTCTTCGTGAGAGCCTGGGACGCCTTCCTGTCGCGTGTTTCTTCGCTTAGGTATTTCTTTTCTTCCTCCCTCTCTATTTCATCTGTAGTTCTGCAGCCATTAGCAAGGAATTGCTCCAAATCAGGCGTGGGGACTATCTCCTTTTCGTCATAAGCATAGAACAGAGCAAGAAGGCGGTCGTCGATACGACAGTGGCTCCCGTCTTTGAAAAAGATCGGGTAAAGCCAAGTCTTATGATAAGGTATCGTGAAGATCAGGCGTGCTTCCTCTAGCTTTTGCCACACCAGGATGAATTCCTTCAATCTCCGATAAGCCTCATCGCGATCATTAGATATGTAAGCCGTGTTTCCCCTCGCGGCTGCTACCTCGCGGTCGCGAAAATGCCTTGATGCTCCACTTGGCATGCTGATCGAGGTTCTCTCACAGTACGTCTCAAAGAACGTTTGGATATGACATGTGTCTCCAGCAGCAATAGTCTTGACAATCCCCTTTTGAAACTCCGTCAGTCTCATCTGTACCTCCTTTTCTCAAGGACGCACCCAAGAGGTGCGCAAGATCACCTCGTTCCCACGCTCCGGCGTGGGAACGAAACGCCGACGCTCTGCGTCATCCCCAATCGGTGCATATCTCCAGAATCCCAGCCTTGCCTGCGTAGTTCCTCGCGCTGGAGTATCGCCAGTCAACAGGGTTATCTACGTAGCCACGGCGTACGGGATTCATGTGGAGATATTCGATTTTCTGGCGCAGCATCTCCACACTCTGAATAATCTCAGGATGACTCCCTTCTTGCCAGACCTGATATGTCCTGTCAACCTTATGTGGGACTTTGTGGAACTTCAACTCCCGTAGGAGCCGCTCTGAATGTCTCTCCTGAAGGTAGTCTATGATTTTCCTAGCCGTGTATGACTTGAAGTCACCCAGCTCTTTACTCAGATCCGTAGCTGATGCAATCAGGTGCAGGTGATTTTCCATTATGACGTAAGCGAATACCCGAATGCGACCGCTCTTTTGGAGGTAATCTAGTGAATCGAGCACTATCTGCACGATGGCAGGATCAGCAAACAGAGGTATCCAGTTGACGATTGTACAAGTCAGGAAGTACGGCTCTTGATTCTGAATGATTCTATAACGAGAACGTCCCAAGGTCCATCCTCTGTAACATCATCCAGACGCAGAGCGTCAGGTCAATTGCGTTCCGACGGAGACCGCCGGAACGAGAATCGAAGGTAACGAGGGATAGCTCGTTCCCACGCTCCTGCGTGGGAACGCATTCCCTGCTTCCGGACGCTGAGCGTCCAAGAGTTACATTCCCACGGAGACCGTGGGAATGAGAAGATCAGTGTGGTTGCGAGTGAACTCCGTTCACAGCACAGGTATTCGGGAGCGGAACTCCCTCACAACGTAGTAGCTACATCTCCCTCAACGCTCGCCGAATAATGGCAATGCCTTCGTTGATCTCTTCCTTCTTGATATTCAACGCAGGCCGGAATCTGATTGAGCGGTCGCCACAGCCGATGAGGACAAGGCCGTGGACGTAGCACTTCTGCCTCAACTGATCACGGCGCTGAGAAGTATCGACGTCGATGGCACACATCAGGCCGCGTCCTCTGGCGTTACTGACAAGCTGAGAAAACTCGTGCTCAATGGCTTGCAGCTCTTTCAGCAGGTGGTCTCCCATTATCCGAGCATTCTCGACAAGGTTCTCCTCTTCGATGATCTCAAGCACCTTTGTGAACCTCACCATGTCAACGAGGTTGCCGCCGAAGGTCGAGTTGAGTCGGCTGCCCTTATGGAAGACATTGTCCCTCACGTCGTCGATTCTTCTGCCGCAGAGGATTCCGCACGAGTGAGATTTCTTCCCAAACGCCATCACGTCCGGCCTGACGAAATGCTGATGTGCCCACATCTTGCCCGTCAATCCGACGCCCGTCTGAACCTCATCGAAAATCAGGAGGATGTCGTTCTCATCGCAGATCGTCCTCAGCTCCACGAAGAACTCTCTCCGGAAGTGGTGGTCGCCGCCTTCAGCTTGTATCGGCTCGATAATCAATCCGGCGATGTCATCGGGGTTTTCTTTGATCGCTTGCTTGATTTCCTGGATGGCAATCGCTTCCTGCCGCTTGACCTCGGCGAGGTTCGTTTCATTCAGCGGGAATTTGATTGCTGGATTGGTGATACGTGGCCACTTGAACTTCGGATAGAAGTCTGTCTTCGTCGGGTCGGTGTTCGTCATCGACATTGTGTACCCGCTCCTGCCGTGGAACGCCCGACGGAAGTGGATGATTTGTCTCCCTCGCTCCTCTGCGTATCCTTTGACGAAGTTTTTTCGGACCTTCCAATCGAATGCCACCTTAAGGGCATTCTCGACCGCAAGCGCACCGCCTTCAATCAGGAACAAGTACGGGAGGTAATCAGGCACTGCAACACGCTCGAACGTGTCGACGAATTCAGCCATCTCCACCGTGTAGGAATCCGAGTTGGAAACTTTATTCACGGCGACACGTGCAAGGTGATTGAGAAACGCCGGCGTTGTCATTTTCGGATGGTTGATACCTACCGCACCCGAACCGAAGAAGGTGAAGAAATCCAGGTAACGTTTGTTGTAGCGGGAATCGTAGATGTAAGAGCCCTGGCTCCGCTCCAGGTCGACGACCAAGTCGAACCCATCGACGAGCATGTGCTTCGCAAGCGTTGAATGGACTTCTGTCGGAGGTATGTTTCGATGCATGGCCGACCGTGTCACAGGATGCTGGCTGTCATCTGCTCCCCCATGGAGAGACTTGGAGGTTACGCTTTCGCTTTTCATAGAGCACCTTTTGGTATCATGAATTCTGTCTGATGAATGATTTCCAGTGGAGTAGTCCGAGCGGAAATCAAGCGATCAGAAGAACTCCTGGTGCTCGAAGAGGGTAACGAGATAGGGTCTCCCTTTCGGAGGCAAGAAATTCGGGCCGGGGCTGCTCGCAATATGGAGAAAGGGAGAATTCATGGGAATAATATACGGAAAAACTGATTGTTCGGCAAGCATTGAAGTGACACAAGAAAAACGCACTCAGCACTCAGGATTCTCCAAAAATAACGATCCGAAAAACCTGAAGCTTGAGCTACTCGGTGTCGATCTGCGCCCGCTGGAGCTTACCGCTGTAGTCTACGTAGACTGTCTTCCACTCTGTGAAGAAATCATAGACTGTCCATCCGCCCTCGCGATGCCCGTTCCCCGTCTGCTTCATGCCGCCGAATGGCATGTGAGCTTCTGCACCGATGGTCGGCCCGTTGATGTACGTGATGCCCGCCTTGATGTCACGAATGGCTTTGAACGCCTTGTTCACATCCTGTGTGTAGATCGATGAGGACAAGCCGTAGATCGTGTTGTTGAGGACTTCGATCGCCTGCTCGAGGGTTTTCACTTTGATTACCGAAAGCACCGGACCAAAAATTTCCTCTTTTGCGATCCGCATCTCGGGGTCGACGTCCGTGAAAATCGTCGGCTGATAGAACCAACCCTTGCTCAGTCCGTCTCCACTCGCGATGCCACCACCCGTGAGTAGCTTCGCGCCTTCCTTCAGGCCGATCTCAACGTAGCCATGGATTGCCTTCCGCTGATCCTCGTTGATCACCGGCCCAACCTCAGTCTCTTCAATCAATCCATCGCCCAGGCGGAGCTTCTTTGTGCGTCCAACGAGCATATCCATAAACTTGTCATAGACCCTCTCGTGGACGATCAGTCGGCTAGTCGCTGTGCAGCGCTGACCTGTGGTTCCAAAGGCACCCCACAGAACGCCGTCGAGGGCGAGGCTGAGGTCGGCATCATCCATGACGATTTGTGCATTCTTGCCACCGAGCTCCAAGGAAACTCGCTTCAACGTTTTGCTTGCGGCCTCAGAGATCTTTTTGCCGACATTTGTTGAGCCCGTGAAGCTAATAAGGTCGACGTCTGGATGCTCGACAATGCCTATGCCGACTTCGGTGCCACCTCCGTGGACGATGTTGATGACACCCTCCGGGACACCTGCTTCCATCAGGATTTCAACAAGCGCTGTCGCCGTCGCAGGCGTGTCCGAGGCGGGTTTGAAAACAACCGTGTTGCCACACAGCAATGCAGGAAAGATCTTCCAAGTCGGAATGGCCATCGGAAAATTCCACGGCGTGACAACTCCAGCTACACCCACTGGCACCCGGATGGACATGTTGAACTTGTTCGGAAGCTCCGAGTGTGCCGTCCGGCCAAAAAGCCGCCGCCCCTCTCCTGCCCCGTAGTACGCTGTGTCAATTCCCTCTTGCACATCGCCCCGGGTTTCGACGAGAACCTTTCCCATTTCTCTCGTCATCAACTTTGCGACTTCCTCTTTCCGCGCAACGAGGATGTCCCCGACTTTCTTGAGGATGTCTCCGCGTTTCGGCACAGGTATCAGCCGCCACTTCTCAAAGGCAGAGCGCGCTGCCTTCACAGCCTCGTTGACATCCTCCCTGCCCGACTTCGGGAAGGTTCCAACGATCTCGTCCCAGTTCGCGGGGTTCCGGTTCTCAAACTCTTGACCCGACTTGGCATTAACCCATTTTCCGTTGATGAAATTCTGGTATTTCTTAGGCATGCGTCTGGTTCCTCCTCCTACCGAAGATCGAGCTCGAGGTTCAAGCAAGCCCCGAAGTATTCGGGGCAAGCCCGACCTTCTCGAAGATGTAATCAACCTGCTTCAAATTCTTCATGAGATCGAACAACTCATCGATCTCGCCAGCGTGGAGAACGCTGTTCACCTCTTTGTTCTTCTTCAAAACCTCTTTGAAGTTTTCCTTTGTCTGCCACACTTCCATCGCTGCGGACTGGACTACTCGATACGCGTCCTCCCTTTTCCAGCCTTTCATCGCCAGTGCCAGCAACACTGACTCGGAGAAGATGAGTCCGTTCGTAAGCTCGAGGTTCTTCTTCATATTCTCGGGATAAACGAGCAAGCGATCCACAATATCCGAGAATGTCGCAATCATGTAGTCTGCGAGGATGCAACTGTCGGGAATGATCACTCTTTCCACTGAAGAGTGCGTGATGTCCCGCTCGTGCCAGAGGGTAACGTTCTCAAGAGCAGCGAGTGCATTTCCGCGGAGTACCCGAGAAAGACCGGCAACCCGCTCACAGGTTATCGGGTTCCGCTTATGCGGCATCGCTGACGATCCCTTCTGTCCCTTTGAGAAGTATTCTTCAGCCTCGAGCAACTCCGTCTTCTGAAGATGGCGGATCTCGGTTGCGAACTTCTCGAGGGAGCTCCCAATGATCGCAAGGGTTGAGAGAAACTCCGCGTGGAGGTCACGCTGCAAGACTTGGGAAGAGATTGGTGCCGGTTTCAAGCCCAGCTTCTCGCAGACATACCGTTCGACAAACGGGTCGAGGTGGCCATATGTACCAACTGCTCCAGAAATCTGTCCAAACGAGATGGTCTCAACGGCCCGCCGCATCCGCTCGATATTCCTGTTCGTCTCGTCGTACCAGAGTGCAAGCTTCAAACCGAATGTTGTCGGCTCTGCATGGACACCGTGTGTGCGACCGACCATCACGGTGTGTTTAAACTCCTTTGCACGTCGTCCAAGAATCTCCTTCAGCCGACGAAGATCCTCAAGGAGAAGCTCTCCCGACTGGTTCATTTGAACTGCAAGTGCCGTGTCCAGTATGTCCGAGGATGTCATGCCGAGGTGAATGTATCTGGACTCCGGACCGACTGCTTCAGCGACATTTGTGAGAAAAGCTATCACATCATGCTTTGTCTCTCTCTCGATCTCTTCGATCCGCTGAACATCAAACTTCGCGAGCTCACGTATCTTCCGGACAGCTTCTTTCGGGACAACCCCGAGCTGCGCTTGGGCTTCGCACGCAAGAATCTCTATCTCGAGCCAGAGGCGAAACTTTTTCTCCTCCGACCAGATCTTGCCCATATCCTTCCGGGTATATCTCGAAATCATCTCTCTAGCTCGACCGCCTTTCTAGTTTGAGGTCGATGCTCAGCACCTTCCTATCACGAAGGATTTTAAGATGAAGCACGTCGCCGGTCTTCGCGTAGTTCACCGCCCCTTCAATGGAGTCTCCACTCGTGATCTTCTCGCCGTTGACCTCAAGGATGATGTCACCTTCCTTCACACCGGCTTTGTCGGCAGGGCTCCCGTTTTCCACATCGTTGATAATCACACCCTCTGGTTTCGCAAGTCCCACCGCCCGCGCGATCGACTCATCCACCTGTTGAACCCTCAGTCCTGTCCAGAAATCGCGCTCCACTTTTCCTCTGTTCTTCAACTCAGTGAGGACTGCCTTCATTCTGTTAATTGGTATCGCAAAACCGACGCCGATGTTTCCCTGATTAGGAGTGAAGATCAGCGTGTTCATTCCTATGATTTCACCGAGACTGTTCGAGAGCGGCCCGCCACTGTTTCCTGAATTGATCGCAGCATCAGTCTGAATCATGCCGCGGTACACTCGGCCACCATCAGAAGGAATGTTCATCTTTGTTGCACTCACGACCCCGACCGTCACCGTGGGCTCGTTGCTGATCTCGAACAGTCCAAATGGGTTTCCGAATGCAATGACCCACTCGCCAATTATGACATCATCAGAATTCCCGAGTCTGACGTACGGGAGATTGTTCCCATTGATTTTCAACAAGCAAATATCTGAAACGCCATCAGTGCCAATGACCTTTGCTTTGTACTTCTCACCGTTGGTGAGGGTGACAAGAATCTCTGAAGCGCGCCCTGCCACATGATCATTCGTGACGATGTACCCATCGGGCGAAATAATGAAACCCGAACCCAGGCCCTTGAGCTCCTGTTTGAACTTTCGGGATCCGCCCTGTCTGTTTCCAAAGAACTGGCGGAAGAATGGATCGTTGAAGAAATCTTCAAAGGGGTCGCGATAGGTGTACTCCTGAATCTCGGTCACGTTGATCCCAACCACGGCAGGGCTAACTGCCGCGACTGTCCTCGTGATTGCATTCCGCCTGGATTTTGTGACATCGGCTGAAATGGTATCCCTAGTCTGGTACTGTGCTGGGACTGCCTGCGCCTCAAACGGAAACTGGCTCCCGGCCAACTCGGGCTCACTCTGAACCTCAGAATGGGTCTTGCGTCCAAGAAGAAAACCAACCCACAGGATGAAAACGAGAAAGAATGGGATCAGAAGAATAACGACTGAACGATTTTTCATGGTTGCATCTCCATCCAAATTGCTTGTCACCAAGTCTAACGTTTCCGGCGCAGTACTTGTTTCAGAGCGCGGTCAAAAGGCCTTGATCCCTTCACGTTGTGAGTTCACTTCGGTTTTCCAGAAAGCATCTCCCTGATCGGCTGAAGGTGTCTCAAGAACAGCAATGTACAAAGCAGGAAGCCGAAGACGATGAACAACGATGTGTCTTCCTGCTTCAGCAGTCCCCAGTCAACCATCTTCTCGGAGAGAAATGCGGCAACAAAGGGAGTCACGACGATTGCCAGAACATTCCCCTTGTGGATGTTTTTTGTCAGCATGTAGGTAACAGACCAGAGCGCACCCCACACCGCCACGAAAACCCAGTTCACAACGAGAACCGCCCCAGCTGCAGCCGCCAATCCTCTTCCTCCCTTGAAACCCAACCAGACATTATAATTGTGCCCGACCACAACACTTAAAGCTGAAAGCCCGAGAAACGTGAAAGTCCCATCGGACAAAAAACGAGCCAGGAGCACAGAGAATGCCCCCTTCATGAGGTCAACAAGCAATACTGCGAGTCCGACGAATCGTGAGCCGGTGACTTCATAACTGTTCAGCGCCCCAACATTGCCTGTGCCCATCTTGCGGACATCTTGCTGAGTTTTCCATTTGACGAGAAGATATGCAGTGGGGAGAGAGCCGATAAGGTAGTTCACCCCCACAACAACAACGTAAGTAAGAAACACGGGGAAGGTTCTTGAAAATGAATTCTTCCGACAGCCTTAAAAAACCTACAGAAAAAATGCCCCAGAATCAAGGGAACTCTGACCGACTCCACCAACCGTTGACTAAAGGTGTTCAGGGCAAGACCTTGCTATTCAAGCACATTTGAGGTATATTTTTCTCAGGTTTGAAAGTCATTCCAGAAGCTGTTGCCGTCGCATTCAGTCTCACCATAACCAATGCCGAGAGAGATTTCCGCGGGCGCCGTTGTTTTCCGGAGGACAAAATCCGGTCCGGAATTCCTGATCCTGCATTATGAATTGGGTCACTGGGATTTTGTCAAGGGCAACATCGAGAAGGGAGAAGAAGAGAAGGAGACAGTCAAACGAGAGATCGAAGAGGAGACTGGGATCAAGCGTGTGAGGATTGTAGACGGATTTCGAGAGACGATCAAATACTTCTACAAGTGGAAGGGACGAGGTATCTTCAAGATCGTGATCTTCTACGTCGGAGAGACGAGACAGAAGAAAGTAAGCCTCTCCTCTGAGCACATTGGCTATGAGTGGCTGCCCTACAAAGAAACGCTGCAAAGCTTGACGTTCAGAAACAGCAAGGAAGTGCTGAAGAAAGCTCACAAGTTCATTGATGACCTGAGGACTGCGCGCCGCTGATGTTCGATGGTGCACCCTTCTCTGGTTGAAAACCACAGGTTTTTTTCGTATCTTCTGCGTGCTTCTGGGTAACAAATCAAGTAAATGACGAAACGATGAAAGCTGTCATTATGGCCGGAGGCTTCGGCACCCGGCTCCGTCCTCTCACTTGGAACATACCAAAGCCGCTGGTGCCGATGATGAATCGGCCCATCATGGAACACATCATTCGCCTTCTCCGATCACATGACATTACCGATATCGTTGCCACGCTTTTTTACCATCCCGATCTGATCACAACCTACTTTGGAGACGGCTCCCAATTCGGCGTTCATCTAAAGTACGTCAAAGCGGATGCAGATTATGGGACAGCTGGAAGTGTTCGCAACGCTGCAAGTCTCCTCGAGGAACCGTTCATCATCATTAGCGGCGATGTTCTCACGGATTTTGACCTGACACGCGCTATCGAATTCCACAAGGAGCGGAAAGCAAAAGCCACGATCGTGTTGTACCACAGTCAGAGACCCCTAGAGTATGGCGTGGTGATCACACACGACAATGGAAGAATCGTCCGGTTCGTCGAGAAACCAACTTGGGGAGAGGTTTTCAGTGACACGATAAACACGGGAATCTATATTCTTGAGCCGGACATTCTCGAGCTCGTTCTAGAGGAACAAGAATTCGATTTCAGCAAAGATCTGTTTCCATTGCTACTTGAGAAAGATGAAGCTCTCTTCGGCTGCCCGCTAGACGGGTATTGGCGTGATATAGGGAACCTGAGGGAGTATCAGGAAGCGCACTGGGATGGTCTCGCGAGTCGCGTTAGAATTGAGCTTCCAGGAAAAAAAGATGGCTCAGTGTACACAGAAAGTGACAGTCGCATTGAGACTGATCCTAATAACCTTAAAGGAACCGTCGTCATCGGAAAGCACTCGGTGATCGGCAAAGAAGTTAGGATTTCAAATTCGGTCATCGGCGACCATGTATCAATCGAAGGGGGTGCGACTGTCGAGGATTCAATACTTTGGAATGAGATTACGGTCCGCCGTGGTGCGAGACTGCAAGCCGATGTTGTCGCCGGTGGTACCATCATCGGTGAAAAGGCGGAAATCTCAGAAAACGTCTTCATCGGCGAGAAATGCTCTATCGGTGCTCGAGCTCGGCTGACGGGGAATATCAAACTCTGGCCGGCAAAAATTGTCGAGGATGGCGCTATTCTCACCAAGAGCCTCGTATGGGAGGATCGATGGCAGCGTGAGTTGTTCACCGATGCGCGCATCACCGGGTACTCGAATATCGAGATGAATCCCGAGTTTGGAGCTCGCCTCGGCGCTGCCTTTGGAGCTTTCGTCGGAGCCGGAAAGACGGTTGTGACGAGCCGCGATGCGGACAACGTGTCTCGAATGATGAATCGTGCGATCATGTGCGGGCTCACCTCGGCTGGCCTACAGGTCAACGACCTCCGAGAAACTCCAATTCCGATCCTTCGGCATGAACTCGGCACGGGCAGAGAGGTGGGTGGAGTGCATGCCCGGAAGTCTCCGACCGATAGGAGAATGACGGATATCATCTTGTTTGATGCAGACGGCAAAGACTTACCCGTCTCAAAGACGAAGACGATCGAGCGCCTCTTCTTCGGCGAGGAGGTTCCCCGTGTCGCACCCGACAGAGTTGGCACGATTAATTTCCCAGAGCGAACCACAGAAAGCTATCGCCAAAAATTCCGATCACTTCTCAAGGTCGATGCGATTTCCAAGAAGAAGTTCAAGATCGTGATCGATTATTCGCACGGGATCGCCGCAACCATTTTCCCCACCCTCATCGGTTCGCTTGATTGTGAAGTCATCGCTCTCAACGCATATCTCGACGCAAACAAGCTCACGCGCGAGCCCGCAGAGGTCAAGGGTGCTCTCCGTCAGCTTGCCCATATTGTCACATCCTTGGGTTTTGATCTTGGCTGTATGATTGATGCAGGCGGAGAGAAACTTGTCATCATCGATGAGTTGGGGCACACTCTTGACGACGATCGATTGCTTGCCCTTGTAATGAAGCTTTTCCTGAAAGCAAATCCTGGCACGACCAAGATCGCGGCCCCAATCTCTGCCTCGATGGAGGTAGACCTTGTAGCGAAGGAACACCATGTGGAGGTCATCAAGACAAAGGACTCACACCTCAGCATGATGAATGCGGCGACCGTGGAAGGCGTCAGCTTCGTAGGAGGCACCCGAGGCGGATTCATCTTCCCGGAATTCAGCTTTGCCACAGACGCAATGTTTGCAGTGGCGAAGATCCTAGAGTTGCTCGCAGTGACGGGAGATAAGCTCAGCACAGTGAGCAGTGAACTCCCGCGATTGAGCATGGTCGCGCGGGAGATTTCGTGCCCTTGGGAGCTGAAAGGAAAGATTATGCGCCGGCTTATGAAGGAGTCTGAAGGCCAGAAGCGTGACTTTGTTGACGGAATCAAGATCTACCTGGATTCGGACCGCGCTATTGCGAGCGTCTTCATCATGCCAGATAAAGAGCGGGCTCTCTTTCACCTTCGTGTCGAAGCAATCAATAAACCATCGGCGCTGGGTCTCGCAGACAGATACGAACAAAAAATCCAACAGTGGAAGGATGGAAGCGAAGCACCTTAATATGAGTGCCCACAGCAACCGCCGTCCTTTCGCACTGTGACAAGAGGAGTTGAACAAGAAAAATGAAAATCACTGATGTACTAGAGGAGCAGTTCGTTCGCACAAACCTCCCGGGGACAAACAAAGAGGAGATCATCAACTCGATGATCCAGCTTGTCGGGAACTCAAGAAATGTCTTGGACAAGGAGAAGGTGCGGCAGGCTATTCTTGAGCGAGAGAAGATCATGTCGACAGGTGTCGGAAATGGCTTCGCTATCCCTCACGGCAAAACCGACGCGGTAAAGGACATTGTTGCAGCGTTCGCAATCACAGAGCACCCCGTCGATTACCAGGCACTCGACGAGCAGCCTGTCCGTCTTGTCTTCCTCCTCGTCGGCAGAGATAGCCTCGTCGGGCCGCACATCAAACTCCTCAGTCGAATCTCTCGTCTTATGAACAAAGAGGAGTTCAGGCGAGAGCTGTTATCAAGTAAGACTCCCAAAGAAGTGATCGAACTCTTCCAACGACAAGAAGCGTCGTACCTTGAGGGATAACTCCAATCTCTAAAACAATCTTTCCTCCTGCAGGCCACGTTTGACATACAAATCGATCAAGGGAACCAAAGATATCCTTCCAACCGAATCCTGGAAATGGCAGTGGGTTGAAGGGAAGATTCGCGATGTAATGCTCGCATTCAATTTCAAAGAAATCCGAACTCCAGTCTTTGAGGAAACGGCCCTTTTTTCCCGCAGTATCGGAGAGCTGACGGATATCGTCTCCAAGGAGATGTACTCGTTCCAAGACCGGAGTGGGGATAGCCTTTCCCTCAGGCCCGAGATGACCGCCTCCGTCGTCCGCGCGTACATTCAACATAGCCTTGGAGAGCAATTCCCGCTCGTCAAGCTTTACTACATTGGACCGATGTTCCGGCAGGAAAGACCGCAAGCTGGCCGCCTGCGCCAGTTCCACCAATTCGGCGCTGAGGCTATCGGCGCACAAGACCTGACCCTCGATGTGGAAATGATTGCTCTAGCAATCGCGATTTACGAGGCTCTTGGCATAAAAAAAACGGCCCTAAAGATCAACTCAGTTGGGTGCGAGAACTGCCGCCCAGCCTACAAGGAGCTATTGAAACAAAGCCTCGAGAAAGTGCGCAACCAACTATCGCCTGACAGTCAGCGGCGACTCGAATCCAATCCCCTTCGCGTTCTCGACTCAAAGGCTGAGGAAGACCAGCGTGCCATTGCCGACATCCCCCTGCTTAGAGATCACCTTTGTGCAGACTGCCTGGCTCACTTCAACGGAGTCCTAGATGGGCTAAAGAATCTGGGAATTGCTTACGAGGAAGATGGACATCTTGTCCGCGGGCTCGACTACTATACGAAGACTGCTTTTGAGATCATCAGCAAGGACCTCGGTGCTCAGGATGCGCTCGCTGGCGGAGGCAGGTATGACCTCTTGACCGAAGAACTCGGAGGAAAACCAACCCCTGGCATCGGTTTCGCGGCCGGGATGGAACGGCTCATGACTGTCCTGCAGAAGCAAAAACTGATTCCTGACGGAGACGAAAGAATCACTCTCTTCATCGCCGCCCTTGGTCGCGAGGCACAGCAGTGGGCAATGAAGCAGGCGCTCGAACTCCGAAGGCACGGGCTATCTGTGGAGCTCGACTTCCTCGGTCGAAGCCTCAAGTCTCAAATGCGCGAGGCCGATCGGTTGCAAGCGCGATTTGTCATGATCGTCGGGGAAAACGAGATGATGGACCGCACTGTCACGATCAAGACCATGAAGACAGGAGAACAAAAGTCAGTAACCTTTGCTGAAGTCAAGAGCTTCTTTGATGTTAGCGGAACCGGTTGATCATTTTTCCCAATGCAGAAAAGAAAGAAGAGTCTGATCGAGTATCGCCTGTTGATCTCCCGTTCCCACAGCGAAGCTTCAAGGAAACAGGGGATCGTGTTTCGGCTTGAGACGGTGAAAGAATTTAGCAGCTTCAACTATGCCATTGCGGTGGAAGAACAATTGACCGGGAACACAATGATCTGGAAAATCCATGGTCTTCGTTCGCCTGCGATTAGTCTTCCAGCGACAGGTCCGGCCACATTTGTGAAAAAGTACGAAGACCTCAAGGGGGCATACCTGTTCACTCTCACGAAGCTCGACGGGGCTGAGAACACGTTCGCACTCGACATCTTCGACCAGAAAGTCTCGGTCGTCAAAGCACCGAAGCAGAAGTTTCTTGAAATCCTCACTTCAGCAGACGAACTGACGCCCGCGACAGAACTTTGAACGCTCCGTATTCATATGTATCCAGAACTTTTTAAGATCGGCCCCTTCACTGTCTACAGCTTCGGCTTGATGATGGGGATCTCCTTCATCGTCGCCAATTACTTTCTCGCGAAAGAACTCAAGAGGAAGGGCGTTAATCCGGCATTTGCGAGTAGCATTACACTCATCGCGCTTGTTGCCGGCATATCAGGATCAAAGATACTCTACCTCCTTGAAAACTTCGGGGATTTTGTCCAGGATCCCATTGGCAGAGCATTCTCACCCGCCGGTCTGACTTGGTACGGAGGATTCATACTAGCAACGGCAATGATTTACCTTTACGGGAGATCAAAGAAGGTTTCGTTTTGGAAAATCGCTGACTCGGCATCCCCTGGCCTGATATGGGCGTACGGCATAGCGCGTATTGGATGCCACCTCTCCGGTGACGGAGACTATGGGATACCAACGACTCTTCCGTGGGGAGTCTCCTACGCCCGAGGAACATATCCCCCTTCAGAGGCATTCCGAACTCTCCCCGAAATTGCGCGCGCTTATCCGAATGGGATTGTACCCGACAACACACCTCTGCATCCTACCCCGATTTATGAATTCATCCTTGCAACGGGGATCTTCCTCCTACTCTGGGAGCTCCGGAAGCGCGACTACCCCGCCGGCAGACTCTTCATGATCTATCTGATTGCTGCTGGGCTGGAGCGCTTTTTCATCGAATTCATCCGCATCAACCCTCGAATTCTCTTCGGCCTTTCTGAGGCACAAATCATCGCTATCGTATTGATTGCCGCGGGGTTATATGGACTCAGTCGTTTCAAGGCAAGAGAAGCGACGGCTTGACCTGCCGAACCAAAGATTAGCCGATATATGATCCTCGTGGAACTTTTTTCGAAGGAAGATTGTCATTTATGTCAGGAGGCGTTGGCAGTCTTGAACAAAGTGCAGCGTGAAATCCATTTTTCGCTCGTGGTGAGAAAAATCGTCCCCGAGGATCCCCGCTACGAAGAACTCAAAGAGAAGATCCCAGTCGTGTTCATCAATCATGAAGAGGCATTCCACTTCCACGTGGACGAGCCCACACTGCGAAGGAGACTCCTCACACCAACGCCATGAGAGTTCTCTCGAAGGTTCTTCAAGCCATTGGCATTGCAGAAGTAATGATCGGTCTCATCACAGGATTGAACGGTGACATGACAAAGGAAATGTATTTTGCAGTCGCGGGAATCGCCGTGTTTGCTCTCGGGTGGTTCATCCACCGGCGGACCGAAAAACGAACTGTTTTGAACTGATTGGCGGATCGGATTGGAGGTGGGGAATGAACGAGATGATTGCTGGCCGTAACCCTGTAATCGAGGCGCTCAGGTCGGGCTCTCCGATCGAGAAGGTCGTTGTCCTGTTCGGAGTCCGAGGAAGCGCGATCGATAGGATTCGAGAACTTGCCCGGCAGAACAGCGTCCCTCTGGTCGAAGTGAACAAGCAAAAGTTCCGCGAGCTTGTCAACGACACGACGACGCAGGGTGTGGTGGCCCTTGTGGGGACAACGGAGTACGTCTCAGTCGACGCACTTCTCAGCTCAGCGAAAGAACGGCAACAGCAGCCGTTTCTCCTCGTGTTGGACGAAATCCAGGACCCTCAAAACCTCGGCGCCATCATCAGGACTGCAGAATGCGCGGGTGCCCACGGAGTTATTGTGGCAAAGCACCACTCAGCAACTGTGAATCAGACGGTTGCACGGGCTTCGGCGGGCGCAAGCGAGCAACTGCCCATAGCGAAAGTCACAAACATTGCGACGACGCTCGACGAACTCAAGAAGCAGGGGCTCTGGATTGTTGGGGCAGATGTCGGCGGTGACAAATTGTACTACGAACTTGACTACAAGACCCCTATCGCCATTGTGGTGGGAAACGAGGGAGAGGGGATCCGCCGCCTTGTGAAAGAGAAGTGCGACTTCCTAGTGAGAATCCCGTTGCTCGGGAATATTGGCTCGCTGAATGCTTCCGTCGCTGCAGCGCTGGTTATGTACGAGGTGGTGCGTGCCAGAAATGGAAACCATCAGCACGTTGTCTCGTCGAATTAACGTGCCTCACCGCTGAGCTTTCTTCGCCTTTGCACGCCATTTCTTCGCCAACGCCTGGTTCGCTTTCCTGAAATTGACGGGCTCTCTTGGCTTGCGATCCTTCGGCTCAACCACGGGCTTTTGTCGGTTCTGAATTCCCTTCATTTCATCATCAGTTCTTCTGCAATTATTCTCGAGTGTCCCCGGCATCAATGAGCACCTAGTCTCCCTCACCTCCGGATTCGGGAGTCCCTTCCCGGTGCAAACCGTATCTTTTCATCTTGTTGTAGAGATGGCTTCTCTGAATGTTCAATGCTTGCGCGGTCTTCGTGATCTGCCAGTTGTGTAATCTTAACTGGTGCTTGATGTATGCTGCCTCAGCTCGGTCTTTGAAGTCTTGAAAGGTCGTGCTGGTATTCAGGATATCCTCGAACTCAGTCTTTTTCATTGTGGTGAACGATTCAAGCGCTTGCACATCGATCAGTGTTCCGGGTGACATGATGACGAGCCGTTCAACAACATTTCGCAACTCGCGAACATTGCCGCTCCACTCCATCGATTTCAATTGCTGCAGAAGTACCGCGGTCAGTTGTTTCTTCGGCATTCCATTGCGGAGACAAATTTCGTCAGCAAAGTAACCTGCAAGAAGGGGAATGTCTTCCCGCCGTTGGCGCAGTGGAGGAACGTGAACAGGAATGACGTTGAGACGATGGTAAAGATCTTCCCGGAATGTGTTCCGAGAGATTTCCTCCGGCAGATTCTTGTTTGTTGCAGCAATCACGCGCACGTCGACACCGATCAACTTACTTCCACCAACTCGCTCAATCTTTCCTTCCTCAAGCACTCGGAGGACCTTCGCCTGAGCCGCCAAGCTCATGTCTCCGACCTCGTCCAGGAAAATAGTCCCTCCATCGGCCTGCTCGAATTTCCCGATCCTCTGGGAAGTGGCCCCGGTGAAAGACCCTTTCTCGTGTCCGAAGAGCTCCGACTCGATCAGCTCGGTCGGAATGGCAGCACAGTTTACCTCGATGAATGGCTTCTTGCCCCTTTTGCTTGAACGGTGTATGGCTTTTGCAACAAGCTCCTTCCCCGTCCCATTGTCGCCCGTGATAAGAACCCGCGACTCGGTCGGTCCGACTCTGCCGATGACATCAAGAATCTCTCTGATCTTTGGGCTTTCGCCGAGGATCTTCTCCTTCCCCTCGATCATCTCTTTCATCTGTTTATGTTCCGCCGCGAGTTTTCTCTGCTCGAGAGCATTCCGAACGGTGACGAGAAGTCTATCACGGTCAAGCGGTTTCGAGAGGAAGTCAAAGGCGCCTTTCTTGGTTGCCTCGACTGCCGTTTCGATTGTCCCGTGTCCAGAGATCATCACCACAGGAAGCTCCGGGTTCTTCTTCATCATAGACTCAAGGACTTCGATTCCATCCATGCCGGGCATTTTGATGTCAAGGAGCACCATGTCGATTGGACGAGACTCGAGGATAGCAAGGGCTTTGACACCATCTTCAGCCATTTCAACTTCGTGGCGCGCATACGTCAGAATCATTCGGAGGGAGTCGCGAACACTCTTCTCGTCATCAACAACTAGGATAGTTTTCATCTTTGTGCCTGAAGAAGGGAATTACCAGTCTGTCCGAGATCCGGTGAGGACAAGCTGAACCTGCAAGAATTCAGACGGGAGAGCGTCAAGCCGGTCGCCAAGCGTCAGTCCGAATTCTTGGCCCTCATGGTTTGCGCGGTGGTCCCGCGGGTCATCAACTCCATCGATGATGAACTCGCCTTCTCCCCATTCGATGAAGTCCCCGATGAAGTTTGCAAACCCCCGTGAGCGGGAGCAGTAAGCAAGAAACGCCGACCCGAAGAAGTGCTGGAGCTTGTCTCTGTCACCGTACTCGCCCCGCGGGCTGTCAATATAGAAATGTGAGGGGAGTTGAGACACCCGGTACTTGAAGACGCTGTCGCTCTCACTCGATAGCGGGAAATACAACGGCAGTTTGATGACCGGCAATCTGACTCCAACGCTCTTGTGCTCCATGGTCGAAAGCGCGCTGATGAAGAGCGCTTCGCTCATGTCCTTATGAGAGATCTCCAACGCACGCAGGAAGATCTCATCGATCGCCCGGGTATCGCCCTCTCTTGATTTCACGTAACTAAACTTTTCACTCCTGATATACCTCTTGAGTCGCCACGTATCTTTGACTCCGCGAGGGAGAACAAGCGTGAGCAACGTCTCCCCAAAGTTGAAATCCCCGTTGTCAAGATCTTTAGCTTCCCCATCATGGCCGATCGCGTGTCGTTCCGAAGACTCAAGTGGCTGGCCCGAAGCCGCACAGCTCACGAGAAGAACACCAAGAGCAATTCCAAACCAGTGTGCACGACCGACCATGGCGCCTCGACGGGTGGCTAGACTTGCAGAACCCCTGGATTGAAGATTGGAATGTTCGGGTTATTGTTTGCAGCTGCGATGCACAGTGAAATGACCTCCCGAGTTGCGATGGGATCAATGATTCCATCCACCCAGAGACGTGCAGCACCATACAGTGGATCCATTTCACGTTCGTATCTGCCCCGAATCTCATTCAGGAGCTTTTCCTGTTCCTCCTTGGGAACCTCCTTCTTCCTACCTCCTTCAACAGACTGCAGCTTGATGCTCAGAAGAGTGTTGCTCGCTTGCTCACCACCCATGACTGCAATACGAGCAGTGGGCCACGCGTAGATGAACCGGGGGTCGTACGCCTTCCCGCACATTGCGTAGTTTCCCGCCCCGAAGCTGTTCCCGACGATGAAAGTGAATTTCGGGACAACACTATTCGCAACTACGCTCACCATCTTCGCTCCGTCCTTAATGATGCCTCCCTGCTCAGCCCGTTTGCCCACCATGAAACCCGTGACGTCCTGGAAGAAAACGAGAGGGATGCGTTTTTGGTTGCAGTTCATGATGAATCGCGCTGCCTTGTCCGCGCTATCGGAGTAGATGACGCCGCCAACCTGCATCTCTCCCTGTCTCGTCCGGACAACCGAGCGCTGGTTTGCCACGACTCCGACAGCCCAACCGTCGATGTTCGCGTATGCGGTAATGACCGTCTTCCCGTAGCCCGCTTTGTACTCATCTATCTCACTGCGATCAACAATGCGGGCGAGAACTTGGTACATGTCGAACGGTTTGGTCCGCTCTTCGGGAATCAGGCCGTAAATCTCTGAGTGTGAGAACTTTGGAGATGCAGGCTCCAGACGCTCAAAGCCCGCTCTTGGACTGTGACCGATCTTTCCAATGATGCTCCGGATCTTCTCGAGACACTCATCGTCGTTCTTCACCTTGTGATCCGTGACGCCACTAACTTCACTGTGCATCACAGCGCCTCCAAGTTCTTCGATATCAGGTTCCTCTCCGATTGCCGCTTTCACAAGGTAAGGACCGGCCAGAAAAACGCTGCCTGTTCCCTCAACAATGAGAGTCTCATCACTCATGATGGGTAAGTATGCACCGCCAGCAACACACGGCCCCATGATCGCCGCGATCTGGGGAATCCCCATTGAGGACATGATCGCGTTGTTGCGAAAGATGCGTCCAAAGTGCTCCTTATCTGGAAAGATTTCGCTCTGAAGAGGAAGGAAGACGCCAGCAGAATCTACGAGGTAGATGATTGGCAGGCGGTTCTCCATTGAGATCTCCTGCGCCCTGAGGTTCTTCTTGCAGGTAATCGGAAACCACGCCCCTGCCTTGACGGTTGCATCATTCGCGACAATGACAACATCCCGGCCTTCAATCTTCCCTATCCCGAAAATTGTTCCCGAAGCGGGAGCGCCACCGTACTCTTCGTACATTTCATAAGCTGCAAAGAGCCCGACCTCTAAGAATGCACTACCGGGATCAATGAGCTTGGCAACGCGCGCTCGAGCTGTCAGCTTCCCTCGCTTATGCTGCTTCTCGATTGCCTCCTTCCCACCACCTATTTTGATTCTTTCTTCCCTCGCCTTGAGGATCCGAAGAAGATTCTTGAGATTGTCCTCGTTCTTCTGGAATGTTAGATCCCTCTTTATCTCGGAGCCAATGGTGGTGGCCATGCGCTTCATTCGGTCAGAAGAGACGAATCTGTTACTCCTGCAAGAGATTCTTTGCAATGACCATCTTCTGCACTTCAGACGTGCCTTCACCGATGGTCATGAGTTTGACATCCCGATACAACTTCTCGACAGGAAATTCCTTGATGAAGCCATAGCCGCCGTGAATCTGGACAGCCTCATTCGCCGCTCTGACCGCGACTTCGCTTGCAAAATACTTGGCCTCCGCCGCGATGAGATTGACGTCTTTACCCTGTTGTTTCTGCCAAGCTGCTTTGTGAGTCAGGAGGCGGGCTGCCTTGATTTCAGTCGCCATGTCGGCAAGTTTCCACTGGATGGCCTGAAACTCGCCTAAGGCTTTCCCAAACTGGTGCCGCTCTCTTGCATATTTCAGGCTGTGGTCAAGGCAGGCTTGAGCGATCCCAACCGAGAGAGCAGCGATACCGATTCGTCCGCCGTCTAAGATATTGAGAGCCTGCTTGAACCCGGCACCCTCTTCGCCGATGAGGTTCTCTTTTGGTACTCGAACGTTGTCAAGGATGAGCGTGGCCGTATCGCTCGCCCGCATCCCTAGTTTATTCTCCTTCTTGCCAACTGAGAATCCTTTCATCGTTCGATCCAGGATGAACGCTGAAATTCCATTCTTTCCCTTCGACTTATCAGTTACCGCCATGATCACAAGTGTGCCCGCCACCGATCCGTGCGTCGTGAAAGTTTTCGTTCCATTGAGGAGGTAACAATCGCCGTCGCGAACCGCGGTCGTCATCATCCCTCCAGCATCGCTCCCGGAACCCGGCTCTGTCAGGGCCCACGCACCAATCGCTTTTCCTGAACACAGATCAGGGAGATATCTCTCACGCTGCTGTTCATTCCCAAACGTGTAGATGTGGTTAGTGCACAGGCCGTTGTGAGCTGAGATGCTCAGGCCAACTGAAGGATCGTATTTTGAGATTTCCTCGATGATCGTGACGAGCTCGAGGTAGGTAAAGTTTGCCCCACCATATTTCTCGGGAAACACAACGCCCATGAACCCAAGCTCCCCCAACTTTCTTATGATCCCGAGCGGAAACTCCTGTGACTCGTCATACTTCATTACGTTTGGTTTGATCTCACGCTCTGCAAAGTTGCGGGCGAGCTCCTGAACCGTCTTCATGGCTTCCGCGGGAACAAGATCAATCCCGACATCAACCTGCGCTTCTGGATTCAAGTCAAGTTCCTTTCACACTTTTCAGGGTCTCTTCTTGCTGTTGGAAAGCAAGGAAGAGTTCATCGGCGATTTCGTATGGCGTTGTCCGAGACGAAAGGACCTCTCCGATTTTCTTCTCAAGTATCGCTTCTCGGTCAGCATCCCAAAAACCAGACTGCAGTCGTTCATCGACTAGCTCTCTGATCCGTTCGACGAGGCGCCTCTGGCGTCTCTTCTCCAGAAGCCCAGTGCTTTCTAGGAAATCGCGATGCTTCTGAATCTCGGCGCCGATTTCATTGATACCCACCCCCTCGCTCGCAACAGATTTGACGATCTCTGGGTTCCACCCATCAGTTGCTGGCTTCAATTTCAGAACCATCTGGATGGATGCGACACTCTGATCTGCACCTGGGCGATCAGACTTGTTGAGAACGATGAAGTCCGCGATCTCCATTAATCCAGCCTTCATTGCCTGGATCGAGTCGCCCGACTCTGGAACGAGCACGACCACGGTTGTGTCAGCAGCGCCAGCAATATCCAGTTCTGATTGACCCACGCCGACTGTCTCAAGGATCACAATGTCATTCCCGGCCGCATCAAGGATGTCCGCGGCTTCGCTGGCCTTCTTGCTCAGTCCTCCAAGGCTCCCCCGCGACGCCATACTGCGGACAAACACTCCTGCATCGAGTTCGACGTCCGTCATTCGAATCCGGTCACCAAGCAGTGCCCCTCCTGTGAAGGGGCTTGTCGGATCAACGGCGATGATGCCGACTCGTCGGTTCTCGTTGCGATAGAAGCGGGCAAGCTTGTTTGCAATGGTACTCTTTCCAGCACCGGGGGGGCCAGTGATGCCAACGCGGTACGCTCTGCCGGTGTGGGGGAAGATTGACCTCAGAATCCCTCGCGCTCCAGAATCTTCGTTCTCCACGATCGAGATAGCACGTGCGATGCTGAGACGATCGCCCGCCAGAACTTTCTTCAAAAATTCATTTCCACGCACAGACACCTTCGTGCTCTCTCCTCCCGTTCAGTCTGAGTCACGTCGTCTCAACTGCTCTCAACGCTTTTGCGCCAATATCGCTTCGGTAGTAAGCGCCGTCGAACGTTATCTTGGTCACAGCTTGGTAGGCGCGGGAAATAGTCGCCTCGAAATTTTCGCCGGGCCCAATAGCGGTGACACCTAACACTCGACCGCCACTGGTGACGACTTTTCCGTGATCGCGCTTCGTCCCAGCGTGGAAAATGACGACATCCTCGAATCCAGCCAATCCGTCAAGCCCGAGAATCTCTTTCCCTACCTCGTACTTGTCCGGATAGCCTCCGGAGGCAATGACGACGCATACCGCGGTCGCCGGACGTTGCTTTGCTTTGAAGTTCTGCAGCGTTCCACTTGCCGAAGCGAGAAGGAGATCTGCAAAATCCCCCTCAAGAAGCGGCAGGATTGCCTGCGTCTCAGGGTCGCCGAATCGACAGTTGAATTCAATGACCTTCGGCCCAGTCTGGGTGAACATCAAGCCGCAATAGAGACAGCCTCTGTACAGTCTGCCCTCTTTTGAGAGTCCGTTGAGGGTGGGCTTGATGATCGAGCGCTTGATCTTCTCCAGAATCTTCTCCGTTATGAACGGAGTCGGTGCGTATGCACCCATTCCGCCCGTATTCTTTCCACGATCGCCGTCAAGGATCCGCTTGTGGTCCTGGGCAGCGGGGAGAATAACAAACTGTACACCGTCAGTGACCGCAAGGAGAGAAGCCTCCTCGCCGACCATGCACTCTTCGATGACGACTCGCTCCCCGGCCTCACCGAAGACTTTCTGCACCATCATCTCATGAAGAACCTCGAGCGCTTTTTCCTTCGTCTCACACACAACCGCCCCTTTCCCTGCTGCCAAACCGTCTGCCTTGAGCACGATAGGGGCCGGCACTTCATCAATGTATCTCTCCGCGTCATAGCGTTGGGTGGCATCGAAGATTCTGAACTCCGCAGTAGGGATCTTGTACTTTCTCATGAACTGCTTTGCGAAAACCTTACTTCCCTCAATTTCAGCAGCGAGTTTCGTGGGTCCAAAAACCCTCATTCCATCCTTCTCGAAGAGATCAACGATGCCGAGTGTCAGCGGCACTTCAGGCCCGACAACAGTCAAATCAATCTTCGAGGTTCGAGCGAATTTTAGTAGGCCAACGAGGTCTTCTGCCTTGATTGGGACAAGCTCAGCAACCTCTCCGATTCCTGCATTCCCTGGAGCACAGAATAACTTTTCAACCTTCGGACTCTGCTGAAGCTTCCATGCAAGAGCATGTTCCCTGCCACCTGAGCCGACGATGAGGATGTTCATCGATTCCTCACTCTGCTAACAGTTCGAATGTTCGCGCAAGATCCGCCGTCGAGCGTTTGCGGTTGAATTTGTCCACGTAATCTGCATCTGGCCCAACGAGTGTACCGGATTCGAATTTTCGGTAAAGCGTCTTGATCGCCGTTGCGATTCCCTCGACATCATACGGATCGACCGCGATACCTGCACCAGAATCCTCAATGGTTGCTTTGGCTACTCCATCGGGGACGCAGCCAAGGATTGGCTTCCTTGCGCCGAGGTATTCGAAGAGCTTGCCTGTTGACATCATGTCCTCTCCGGCCCCCTTCCCAATGATCAGCCAGAGAACATCAGACGCAAGCAGGGTTCGGATGCACTCGTCGTGATCGACATATCCCATGACTCGCACGACATCCTGCAGACCCAATCTTCTCACGAGCTTGAGGTTCTCCTCCCGGAAATGACCGACGAAGCAAGCTTCGATCTTATTTCGTAAGCCCGGCTGCTCGTGGAAGATTCGAGCGAGAGCCTGAAGGAAATACTTCGGTGTGCGTTTGTCGATAAACGTTCCTGAGTATGTGAAGCGCATCTTCTTCCCGTGCGGATCGGGAGCAACTCCGGCGGATTCGAAATCGGCAGGATCAAATCCTTGAGAGATGATCTCGACATCTTGGTACTGCAGAAACTGATACCGCTTCAGAAGCAGTTCCTTGATGCGTCTATTGATCGTGATGACCTTGTCCGAAACACGAAGGACGCGGCTCTCCAACGAGTGGTGAAGCCAACGATGGATTGGTGTTAAATAGAAATGGTACGGATTATCAATCCACGCATCACGATAATCCAACACAAGAGGGACACGAAACTTCTTCTTCAGGTAATGACCGATGAGAAAATCAGTGTACGGGGGAGCCGTGGAAAAGACGAGGTCGAACTTTTCACTCTGGAGAAGTTCGGACGCAGCGCGGCACGCTTTTCGTTTCCAACCGATTTTATTGTCTGGGATAAAGAAGAACTGACTGCCGATGTTCAGGGCCTTTCGGATCCATTCACGCGGCATCTTCAAAACTCTTGCTTCTGAGGAATTTCCTTTCCGAAAAAAACGTGTCGGGTCGACAGAGCCCGTGCGCACGACTCTAATCTGGAGCGAGTCAATCTCTTTGAGAAAAGATTCGTCCCGGGCGAAGTAACTCCCTGGAGCAATTGTGAGAACGGTCGGTTGCCAATTGTACAGCGGTAGGTACTTCACGAACTTCAGAGTGCGCTGGACTCCGCTGAGTCCCATTGGAGGAAAGTAGTAAGCAACGACGAGGACTTTTCTCATTCTCTCCGAAGACTCAACCTAGAAAGGATCAGAGGACGAAAGAGCTCTTACCAAGGATCGGGTACAGCGTTCTCACAAGACCAACAGCTCTTTTGGAGCCTTGTTCAATACCACACTCTTGCCGTTCATTATCGAAACATCGTCCTCGATTCGAACGCCTCCGACTCCCGGTAGATAGATTCCAGGCTCGATGGTGATTACGTTACCATCCCTCAAGCGATATGAACTCTGAGGAGAAATTCTTGGCGGTTCATGGATCTGGAGCCCGATGCCGTGGCCGAGAGAATGCCGGAAGAATCTGCCAAACCCATTCCTTGCTATGTATCGCCGGGCAACCGCATCGAGATTCTTTGCGGACACCCCAGGCTTCACTGCCTCGATTGCTGCCGTCTGTGCCTCAGAGACAATCTGGTAAATCTCCCGAAGCTTCCTCGTCGCTTTTCCAACCGAGACCGTTCGCGTGATGTCGCAGCAGTATCCGTGGTAGACGCACCCAAAGTCGAGAGTCACGAACTCGCCTTTCCGAATTCTCTTCGCTGAGGCGATGCCATGAGGCAAAGCCCCCCGGGGACCGCTCGCCACGATTGTCTCAAACGCATCTCGCTCTGCGCCATGAGTCTTGTGAAGGAACGAAATCTCAGCGGAGATTTCCAGCTCACGAACACCGGGCCGGATAGATTTCAGAACTTGATTGAAGACCTTGTCGGAGATCCGGACGGCCTTCTTGATCAGATCGATCTCTTCCTCATCCTTTACTGCCGAAATCCCCTCTACGACGTCAGCGAGGGCTATAAATCGGAGCCGTGGGTGTGCCTTTTTAAGCTTCTGATATTCCGAATACGGCAGGTGATTCCCCTCTATCCCGACCCTGTGCATCCCACGAAGCAGCTTTCTCTTCTCCAACTCCTTGAAGAGACTGTCCTTCGCAATCGCGATCCTCAGCCCCATCACTTCTTCATGCGATTGCTCCTCGTATCGAAAGTCAGTGAGAAAATAAGATGTCTCTTTTCCAACGAGACAGAGTCCATTGGTGCCGGAAAAACCACTGAGGTACCGAACGCTCGGAAGATGGGTGACAAGGAACCCGTCGATCCCACGCTCCTGAAGTACCTGCTTCACTCTTCTGAGGCGTTCTTTCATGAGACGCAACGGGGTTTTTGAGCCGTCAGATTTGATAGTTTGGTGGTTCCTTCGTCATCTGGACGTCGTGAGGATGGCTTTCCTTAAGGCCGGCTTCCGTCATCCGAATAAACCGGGCCTTGCGCTTCATCTCTGGGATGCTCTTTGCGCCGCAGTACCCCATGGCCGCTCGAAGCCCACCGATCATCTGGAACACTGCTTCGCTGAGGTGACCTTTGTACGGAACTCTCCCCTCGATCCCCTCGGGGACGAGTTTCTGGATTTCATCTTCCATATCCTGGAAGTACCGATCTCGGCTGCCTTGTTTCATCGCCTCGAGTGAACCCATCCCACGGTAAATCTTGTAAGCTCGTCCCTCATAAAGGATCTTTTCTCCGGGACTTTCCTCAAGTCCTGCGAAGAGACCTCCGATCATCACCGAGTCAGCTCCTGCTGCGATTGCCTTCGCAATATCACCTGTCTGCTTTACCCCTCCATCTGCGATGATCGGCACTTTGAATCTCCTCGCCGCTCCCGAGCATTGAGAGATTGCTGTAACCTGAGGTACTCCAACACCAGCAATGACACGGGTCGTGCAGATTGATCCAGGGCCGATGCCCACCTTCACCCCATCGGCACCCGCCTTGATGAGATCAACCGTCGCTTCCACCGTGCCGACATTCCCAGCAATGAGTTCGAGATCGGGGTAGTGGTGCTTCACTTTCCTCACTGTCTCGATGACGCCTCTTGAATGGCCGTGAGCAGTATCGATGACAACCACATCAACACCAGCAGAGACCAAAGCAGCAACTCTATCGACTGTGTCGGAAGTGACGCCTGCTGCGGCCCCGACCCTCAGCCTGCCGTGAGTATCCTTGCAGGCGTGCGGAAATCTCTTCTTCTTCTGGATGTCTTTAAAGGTGATGAGGCCTTTGAGTTTTCCATTCTTGTCGACGACGGGCAGTTTTTCGATCCTGTGCTTCTGCAGAATCGCTTCAGCTTTCTCGAGTGTCGTTCCGACAGGTGCAGTGATGAGACGCCCGTTCGTCATGATCTTCGATACCTCAAGATCGAGGTTGGGTTCGAATCGGAGATCACGGTTTGTGAGAATACCAACAAGTTTTTCTTCCTTTACGATCGGGATTCCTGAAATGCTGTACTTACTCATAAGCGCCAGAGCATCACGGACTGTCTTATCGGGAGAGAGTGTAATTGGATCAAGAATCATCCCACTCTCCGATCGCTTCACCTTGTCCACTTCTTCGACCTGCTTTTCGATGGACATGTTCCGATGGAGAATACCGATGCCACCCTCCCGGGCAAGTGCGATTGCCATCGGAGCTTCGGTGACGGTGTCCATCGCGGCGCTGATGAGCGGAATGTTCATTTCGATATTTCGCGTAAGCCGCGTCCTCACATCCACTTCCCTCGGCAGGACGCTCGACTTCGCTGGAACGAGCAGCACATCGTCATATGTGACTGCTTCACCAGGGAGGATCTTCTTCATGATTTCTTCCCGTTAAGATTTGGGATGGTTAGCTGTCTTTTCGGATCTAAATGAACGCAGGTATCCCTGTGATGTCTTCACCGACGATAAGCGTGTGCATGTTATGCGTCCCCTCATACGTTTTCACCGACTCCAGGTTGTTCATATGGCGCATGACGGGGTACTCGTCCAGGATCCCGTTGGCGCCGAGGATGTCGCGGGCTCTGCGGGCAATATTCAGGGCGATTTCCACGTTGTTTCGCTTTGCGAGCGAAACATGGGTGTGGCGAGCCCTGCCTTGATCCTTCAAGCGACCCAGCTGCAGGCACAACAGCTGGGCTTTCGTGATTTCCGTGATCATGTAAACAAGTTCAGACTGAATAAGCTGAAACGAAGCAATCGGCTTATCGAATTGGACCCGTGACTTTGCATATCGAAGCGCCGCATCGTAGCACGCCATCGCCGCACCGATTGCCCCCCACGCAATGCCGTACCGAGCTTGATCGAGACACATCAGTGCGCATTTCAATCCCTTGGAGTTCGGGAGGAGATTTTCTACAGGAATTTCACAATCCTGAAAAACAAGCTCAGAAGTCACTGACGCACGCAGGGAGTGCTTCCCTTTCATCTCAGGCGCCGAGAAGCCCTTTGTCCCTTTCTCAACCAGAAACCCATGGACGACGCCGTCGAGTTTCGACCAGACAACCGCGACATCGGCGATTGTCCCATTCGTGATCCACATTTTAGATCCGTTGAGGACAAAGGAGCCATTCTTGCGTTCGGCCCGCGTTATCAGACCAGCGGGATTTGAACCGAAGTCGGACTCCGTCAAGCCAAAGCATCCGATCTTCTCTGCCCTTGCGAGCAGAGGCAACCAACGGTCCTTCTGATCTTCGGAACCGAAGGCGTAGATCGGGTACATCACAAGCGCGCTCTGTACGGAACCAAAGCTCCGAATGGCGCTGTCGCCACGCTCAAGTTCTTGCATCACCAAGCCATAGGCGACATTGTTCATGCCGGCACAGCCATATCGCTCGGGAAGTGTAGCCCCCAGGAGACCCAACTCGGCCATCTTCGGAACCAGTTCGGCGGGAAACGTGGCAGCGCGATTGTGATGCTCGATGATTGGGAGAACCTGCTCATCAACAAAGTCTCGGACTGTGTCGCGGGCGAGGAGCTCTTCTTCGTTCAGAAGTGCATCGACGTGGTAGTAGTCGACACCCTGGAACTTTGCCATGGAGGGATTGAAAAGATGACCTGTGAATACGCAAACGCCCGCATCGATCCCCGCCTTCACAGGGTGATCCCAAGAAACTCGGGGTCGGCGGGACAAGCGGGCGCGGAGCAATTCTTGCGCGAAAATGATACAAAAAAAACAGCGCAAAGTCAAGGCGACCGCCAGCCTCTTAGCACACGATCAACGAGGTGGCAGTTGTTTCGTGAGAGGGGATTGAGAGAAGGCGAGAGAAGCAGTCAGTGTTGTTGTTGAGATAGGAGTATGAGAGTGAATCCCCCAGTCTTCAGGGAAGGAAACTCTCACTCCGCACTCAGAACTCGCTCGATTGTCGTAAGGAGATCAAAGAGATCATAGGGCTTGCTGACAAAATCTTCTGCGCCCCATCGCTTGGAATCAATTGCGCTGCTGAGATCTGCATAGCCGGTAAGCATTATGACCTTAATTTTTGGATAGCGTTGTTTGATGAACCGGAGGACTTCGAAGCCATCAACCCGAGGCATCTTGATGTCGAGCAGAACGAGGTCGACAGGCCTCGATTGGACGAGCTCAATCGCTTCATCGCCGTCGGCGGCAGTCTCAACCTGGTAGCCTTCACTCGCAAGCTCTGAACTTAGTACAGCGCGAAGGGGTTCCTCATCATCGACGATGAGGACTTTGGGTTTCTCTGGCATTGATATTTGCTCCGCTCATGTGGAAAAAAAGTCTGCCCTTTTCGAGGAAAGTTGTCTTGGGCGATGGTGAAATGGCAAAACTTAACTTATTCAAAATTTATTGCATTATAGAGAAAAGAGCAACCAAAATCAACTCCAAAAAAGGGCTCATCTACGGGTGGCTCCTCACAACAAGGACGCCTGGTACACAAGACTCATGCGAGGTTTAAAACCCTTGCTGTTTTCATTACTCTGATGTATCTTCTGACTCGACAGCGCTCTGTGGAACACTTAGGCTAACAACCATGAAACAAACGCTTGTAACTGTCCTCATCGTAGATAGTGACATCGCCTATGCAAACCGTGCACATCAGAATCTTCAGAAATTTGCTGGGAAAAAGTTCAACATCCTCTGGAAACAAGATGCACTTGCGGCACTCGAGGAGCTCCAGCGAAACAGAGCGATCGATATCATTCTGATGGAGTATTATCTCCAAGGAAAAACTGGGCTGGAACTTGTAAAGGAACTCCGAGAGAAGGGGATCGAGACTCCCATCATTTTCCTTACGACCACGAAGGACTACCGTGTAGCAATCGAGGCCATAAAGATTGGAGTTGAGGAGTACCTGCTTAAGGAAGAGGCGTCAGAGACATTTCTCCCACGCACGATCTCAAATGTCCTCGATAGAGTCCGACTCAGAAAGCAGATAGCTGAGGCCGAACGGAATCAGGTTATCACTGAGCGACGCTCCCAAGCAATCCGCGAACTCATCGTCGCCATCTGTCATGAGTTCAACAATCCGTTAACGGCTATCAAGCTTACTGCCGATGCGATGGCGAGGCAAGATCTCGACCAGAAGCAAGAACAGATGGTCAATGAAATCGCTATTGATATTCAAACCATCGAGGGGAAAATTAAAAAGCTTCAAAACCTGGGCCAAGGGGAGTGAATCTTCCCTCGTTCCTGTAGCGCTTATAGCCACCATTCCACGGTTGTCTACCCGCGGTCATCGGTTGCCGCGAATTCTCCTGAACAATTACATAGTGCGACGACCAGCATGGCGGAAGCGGAGAAAATCTACTTCGTGCCGATTCACATCCCATTTCCCCGGACTTGCATTTTATTCTTCCCCGTGTTATATTTGTTGAGAGAAATTCAGCCGCCCCTTGAATATATGATTGCGTTGGAGAAATACAGTCTCCTCCGTGATATCGAGAAGCGATGGTGAGCGAGAAGAGGCAATATCGATATCGGGGAAAAATAGTTAAACTCACAATCGTTGCTGTAGACAAATAAGTGTCCCGCCCAAAAAGCGGGATTTTTTTTTGTTCTATCCGCATCCGAGAGCATGAGAGTTCAAGAAATTCAGGAGCTTATTGAAACATGGGCACCGAGAGAGACTGCATGGGAAGGCGACAACGTTGGACTCCAGGTCGGAAGTAGAGACCAAAAGGTTCAGAGAATCCTCGTCGCTCTCGAAATCACGCCTCAAGTCCTCAGCGAGGCGAAGCGGAAAAAAGTTGACTTCATTATTACTCACCACCCCTTGCTTTTTCACCCACTGCGATCAGTCACGGATGCGACCGGCTCGGGGCGACTCGTTCAAGAGATCGTCCGGAACGGAATTGCCGTTTACTCAGCACACACCAATCTGGACTCTGCTCGTGACGGCGTAAGCTTCGTTCTCGCCGAGCGCCTGGGCCTGAGTGAGATTGATTTCCTGCAGCGAAGCTCTTCTGGAATGAAGAAGATCGTCGTGTTCGTTCCACCCGACCATCTGGAGGCTGTGGCGGAAGCGATGTCAAGTGCAGGCGCGGGTGTCATAGGCGATTATGACAAGTGCTCGTTTCGAATGAATGGAACTGGGACATTCCAGCCTCGAGCTGGCGCCTCCCCTTTTGTCGGGACCGTCGGAAGTTTTCAAAATGTCCGGGAAGTGCGGCTCGAGATGCTTGTGCCAAGTTGGAGATTCCAAGACGTCATTCGGAAAATGATCGAGGCACACCCGTACGAAGAGGTTGCGTATGATGTGTATCCCCTTGAGAACCAGTCTAGAGATTCTGGGTCGGGTGCTGTTGGAACCCTGAAGCAAGCCATGAGTTTCCGGCAGTTCCTCGGTCGAATAAAATCCTCTTTGGAAATTCGAAGTCTGAGATTTTCAGGCAATCTCGCATCAAAGGTGAGACGAGTGGCAGTCTGCGGTGGCGCTGGAGGATCGCTTCTCCCCACCGCCATACGTGAGGGAACCGACGTGTTTGTCACAGCGGATGTCAAGTATCATACATTTCAGGATGCACGGGACAAGATCGCAATCGTGGATGCCGGTCATTACGAAACAGAACGGCCGGTACTGGAGGCCGTTGTCAATCGCCTTCGAAAAGCGATCAAAGAAAAGGGTGAGAAAGTCGAGGTCGCCCTTACATCGGTTGTCACAAGTCCCGTTTTCTATGCCTAATTGTCTAAGTTGATCAATGTCGAGGAGATAGCTTTGGAAGAGAAATTGAGCAAGCTTTACGCGCTCCAGAAAGTTGACAGCAGTCTCGATGAACTCGAGGAAATGAAAGGCGACTTGCCCGCCGAAGTGGGAGACCTCGAAGCTCGAGTGACCGAGCAGCAGAATCGTATCCTCGAGCTTGAAGAATCCATTAAACAGGCGGTTGTCGATCGTGACAGTGCCGATCTCGAATCCATCTCGCAGAGGGAGAAGATCGAAAAGTACAAGACTCAACAGTATGAAGTAAAAAGCAATCGACAGTACGATGCTCTCTCCAGGGAAATCGACGCCGCTCAGGCGAGGATCGCTCAACTCGAGAAGGATGTTGAGATGCTCGAAGGGAAGATGACGGTGGCTCGTGGGGACCTTGGAAAGATCAAAACCGAGCTTGATGGAACTCTCAGAGAGTTAGACGAGAAACGGAAAGAACTCGAGGAGGTCTCGAAGACGAACGAAGACGAAGAACTGAAGCTCAAGCATGAACGAGAGAAACTGGTTGTGAGGATTGACCGAGGCGACTTGGCAATCTACGAGAGAATCAGAAAAGCGAAAGGAGGCGTTGCTGTCGTCCCGGTGAAGCGAAATGCATGCGGCGGGTGTTACAATGCAGTGCCACCTCAGAAGGTGCTCGAGCTACGGAAGAACAACCGAATTTATCCGTGTGAGCATTGCGGACGCATCCTTGTCTCGGATGAGATCGTCGAAAAAAGTGCCTCAGTCCTATGATGATTCATGGCTACATAGATGGAGCTTCGAGAGGTAACCCAGGGGAAAGTGGAATCGGTTTCCTCCTCAAAGATGAGCGAGGCGGAATCCTCCACGCTGAGGGCGGCTACCTCGGACATGGTACCAACAACACCGCAGAATACGCTGCTTTCCTGAAATGCCTTAAAAAAGCTAAGGAGTTCAGATGCCAGAGACTGGTCGTGCATTCGGACAGTGAGCTCCTGGTAAAACAGTTCAACGGAGAGTACAAGGTGAAGAGCGCTGATCTAAAGCGAGAGATGCGGAGAATCAGAAATGCTCTCCAATCCCTGCCGTTCGGGGTGGATTTACAATACATCCCAAGAGAGAAGAACATCGATGCTGATCGAATCGCGAATGCTGCCATTGACAATCGCCTCAAGATCAAGATTTGAATCTTCCCTCCTTTCTTTGTATATTGCCACAGTCGATTTTCTCAAGACTCGTTCTCAAAATCTAAAGTAGGTCAGGCAATCGCTCTCCGCCTTTGGCGGAGGGAGGAAAGTCCGAACTCCAAACGTCCGCTCTACGAGTCTTCGACTCGATAGAGTGGTGGACCTGTGGCGGACGGGTCCAATGTTCCGATTCCGAAATGGATCGGGATAACGGGCCGGGCAGGATGCCTCAAGTACCCATCCTGATCAACTCAGGATGGAAGAATTGAGGGTGTCGCCAACGCAAGCTGGCGATAACGGAAAGTGTCACAGAGAAGATACCGTCCCGCCTTTGGCGGGATAAGGGTGAAAAGGCGGGGTAAGAGCCCACCGCCCCGAGAGTAATCGAGGGGGTCCCGCGAGGGATCCTGGACAGTCCTGGTCTAGATGGGACTGAATCGGGACATGAAAAACCCCATCCGGAGCAAGACCGCGTAAGAGGAGATTTCCCCGACATAGTCGGTGGAAACGAAGTGGCCCGCTTCGTCTGATCCTCGGGTAGGTCGCATCAGAGAAATGATTGCCTCTCCGCCTGTGGCGGACAGACAGAATTCGGCTTATCGACCTACTTTAGATTTGTTTTTTGTCCGCGAGTTCATCCCGGCGTTGACGGGACAGCGGACTCGGAAAAAGCCAAAAAGCCTCTGCCCACCTGAACCGTTCGGCGGGCAGGTCTTCCCCCCGAATCTATGGAATATCGCTGGACACTCTCCCCACCCCCTGACGAAGCAAAAGTTAACAAGATTGTCGAAGCTCTCGGTGTGCCAATCCCGATTGCCGCGATCTTGGTAAACCGTGGCATCGATACGTTCGAGCAGGCGAAGAGCTATTTTCGCCCGACCCTTGAGCTTCTTCATGATCCTTTCCGCATGGATGGGATGGAGACGGCCGTCGGCAGGGTCAGAGAAGCAATTGAGAAGCACGAGACGATTCTTATCTTCGGCGACTATGATGTTGATGGAACAAACGGCGCGGCGATGCTTTATCTTGTCGTCAAGTCCCTCGGCGCCAATGTCTTCTTTCATATCCCTGACCGTTTCAAAGAAGGATACGGCATCTCAAAGCAAGGTATCGACCGCGCTCACGAGTTGAGCGCAACACTGCTCATTGCCGTTGACTGTGGGATTACCGCCTTTGACCAAGTGGAGTATGCGAACTCGCTCGGCATCGAGGTGATCATTTGCGACCACCATGAACCCGCGGAAAAGATTCCTAATGCCTACGCGGTCCTTGATCCCCTCAAACCTACCTGCTCCTACCCTTTCAAGTATCTCAGCGGATGCGGGGTTGCATTCAAACTCCTCCAAGGTCTTGCCCGCAGCTACGGGAGAGAAGATCTGCCGTATGACTATCTTGATTTTGTTTCCCTTGCGAGCACAGCAGATATCGTCCCGCTCGTCGATGAGAATCGAACGCTTGTAAAGCTCGGACTCGATCAGATAAACTTCAACCCTCGGCCCGGCATCCGCGCCCTCATCGAGCGGTCGGGTCTCAAACTGGGCCAAGTGAATACTGGACAGGTAGTTTTTGTTCTGGCACCCCGGATCAACGCGGTGGGCAGACTCGGAGCCGCCTCTCGGGCGGTGGATTTGCTCACATGCACCGAGGAGGCAACGGCGCAAGAATTGGCACTGGTCCTGGAAGAGGAGAACCAGAATCGCAGAAAGATAGACGAAGAGACATTCAATCAGGCACAACGGTTGGTCGAACAGTACCTTGACCTTGAGAACGATGCCGCCATCGTCCTTCATCAGGAGACGTGGCATCCCGGGGTCATTGGCATCGTTGCGTCAAGACTCGTGGAGAAGTACTATAAACCGACAGTGATGTTGACGACGGTCGATGGCGTCGTCAAGGGTTCAGCACGGAGTGTCGTGGGCTTTGACATCTATCAAGCCCTCAAAAAGGTTGAAGACAAGCTGATTCAATTCGGAGGACATAAGTATGCGGCTGGTCTTGCGGTCGAAGCTGGTCGGCTTGATGAATTCAAGGCAGCGTTCAACACGGTCGTACGGGAATTGCTCCCAGATGAACTCCGCACACCGGAACTCCATATCGACATCCCACTCGAACTAAAGGAAATCACCCCAAAGTTCATCAGGCTTCTGAAACAGTTTGCGCCCTTCGGTCCTCAGAACATGCGCCCGGTTTTCATCACGCAGGATACGGAAACCGTGGGCTCTGGCCGCATCGTGGGGAAGGATCACCTCCGGTTCAAAGTTCGGCAAGATGGCATTGTCCTTGATGCAATCGGCTTCAATCTCGGCCGTTTCCTCCCGCAACTGACGTCGGGTCGAAAGGATCTTCAGCTTGTCTATTCAGTTGAAGAAAGCGAATGGAACGGCGAAACGTTCCCACAACTCAAAGTCAGAGATCTCAAATACGGCCTTTAGGTCTAGCAACCAACCTCCAGTAGTTCACGAAGAGGAAATGAGGTAGATATGTCAGGTCACTCTAAGTGGGCAACAATCAAGCATAAGAAAGCAGCTGCAGACACAGCTCGAGGAAAAGTATTCACAAAGATCATCAAAGAGATCACCATCGCTGCTCGGGCTGGGGGCGGGGATCCCGAAGGGAATCCCCGGTTGCGCCTTGCAATCCAAAATGCGAAGGCGAGCAACATGCCCGCGGACAACATCAAGCGTGCTGTGCAGCGCGGGACTGGAGAGCTTCCCGGAATATCTTACGAAGAAGTCACGTACGAGGCCTACGGGCCAGCTGGAATCGCGATTCTCATCAGTTGTGTGACAGATAACAAGAACCGACTCGTGGCCGAAATCCGCCACACCCTGGAGCGGAACGGCGGAAAGCTTGCAGAGGCCGGCTCGGTCGCATGGGCATTCCAAAAGAAGGGGTTCCTCACGGTTCCAAAGCAATACCCCGAAGACGATGTTCTCACAACGATCCTCGACGCCGGGGCAGAAGACATGAAGACAGAAGAAGATGCATACGAAATCACAACACCTCCGGAGAGTTTCGAGGCTGTAAGAAAGGCCCTCGAACAGAAAGGTATCAAAGTTGAGACGGCGGAAATGCAGATGGTGCCGCAGAACACTCTCAAGGTTGAGGGCAAGGATGCCGAGCATGTCTTGAAACTAATGGAAGTCCTTGAAGAGCACGAAGACGTCCAGCAGGTGTACTCAAACTTTGATATCGATGAGAAAGTCATGGCCAGTTTTCACGCGTAGGATGTCGGATCTCGGATTGTCGATTGCGGATTGATTTGGTTTTCACTCCGTGCAGCTCATTCTTCATTTTGACTTTTGATTTTTGACTTGACTTATGGTTATTCTCGGCGTTGACCCCGGCACCCTCATTACTGGCTATGGCGTTGTCAGACACGTCGCCAACAGGACTCGCGTGCTGGAGTGTGGCGTTGTAAAGAATGGCAGCGCGAGAAGCATGCCGGAGAGGTTGAAGGCGATTTTCACGAAGCTCTCCGAGGTGATCGAGAAATACCAGCCGGACGAATTCGCTATCGAGACTTCCTTCTACAGCAAGAATGCCCAGTCAGCGATGAAGCTCGGTCATGCTCGGGGTGTTTCGCTTCTCGCTGCCGCCAACCGAGATATCCCGACATCGGAATACTCACCGCGTGAAGTGAAAAAGGCGGTAGTCGGAAGTGGTGCAGCCTCAAAGGAACAGGTCAGGTTCATGGTGAAAACCCTCCTGAAGATGAAGGCCTCGCCCGCTCTTTATGACTCATCCGACGCACTCGCTGTCGCCCTGTGCCATCTCCATAGGATATCGCGAGCCGAAAGAAGATTCAGGGACTGGAGATCGTATATCGACGCGCACCCGGATAAAGTTGTTCGCAGGTTGACCAGATAGAGAGGCGCTCAAAGTACCAAAGGCTCGGTTCCTCCGAATTTACACTTCTAACTTTTCACCTTGAATTTCTGTCGATGATTTCCTATCTCCACGGCAGGCTCGCTGAGAAATCTCCCACTGAAGTGACCGTCGACGTCAACGGTGTTGCGTACGCTATCCATATCCCACTTTCAACATTCGAGGCACTAGGAGAGATTGGATCTGAGGTGAAGATTCTCACCCACCTCCACTTCCGTGAAGATGCAATGCAGCTCTATGGATTTGCCACGTCTGCTGAACGAGATCTTTTCAGATTGCTTATCTCAATCTCAGGCATCGGACCAAAGATGGCACAGGGAATCCTCTCGGGGGTTTCCGTTAATGAGTTAAAGAGTTTCATCCTGCAAGGAAATTTCAACGCCCTCGTGTCCATCCAAGGTGTTGGAAAGAAGACCGCAGAGCGGTTGGTCGTCGAATTGCGCGACAAAGTCGGGAAGCTGTCCGCCTTCGGCGCAGAACCTCCGGTGAAAGAGGACAAGAATGCAGCCATCCGATCAGAGGCATTGCTTGCTCTCACATCCTTGGGGTATCCCCGGGCAACGGCAGAAAAAGCAATTCGGGCCGTTCTCCAGGAAAGTGATGGCAGTGGCTTGGCAGTCGAGGATCTGATCAAGCGCGCCCTTCGTCACACGAGCCCCTCTGCATAATGAACAGACGATAGAGGATGCCCTCACAGAAGACAAATCCAGGACGTAAAGTTGACGCGACATCTCCTGAGCGCCTCGAGAACGAAGTTGAACTTGACCAGACGCTTCGTCCGCTTCATTTTGATGACTTCGTCGGCCAGGAAAAGATCGTCGAGAACCTCAAAGTCTTCATTACTGCAGCTAAGAAACGGGAGGAATCTCTCGACCACGTCCTCTTGACCGGACCACCGGGACTAGGCAAGACCACGCTTGCCTACATCATCGCGAACGAACTTGGATCGGACATCAAAGTCTCCTCCGGGCCAGTCCTTGATCGTCCGGGTGACCTCGCCGGTATTCTCACAAACTTGCAGGAAGGAGACGTCCTCTTCATCGACGAGATCCACCGCTTGAACCCAGTCGTTGAGGAGTATCTCTACGCTGCAATGGAGGAATATCGTCTCGACATCATCATCGACAGTGGACCGAGCGCGCGGACGATCCAGCTAACACTCCCGAAGTACACGCTCGTCGGCGCGACAACGCGGGCTGGGCTTCTGAGCGCACCGCTTCGCTCCCGATTTGGCGTGACAAATCGACTCGATTACTACCCACCAGATAACTTGTTGAGAATCATCCAGCGTTCGGCGCGAATTCTCGGCGCACCAGTTGACGAAGACGGTGCCATGGAACTCGCCAGACGGTCACGAGGCACGCCGCGCATTGCCAACCGTCTTCTGAAGCGCTGCAGAGATTTCGCGGAAGTAGATGTGCGTCTGAAGAGTCATCGCGGAGTCATCACAAAGGGAGTTGCTGATTATGCTCTGAAGGCCCTCGAAGTCGATGAGCGTGGACTCGACGATATGGACAAACGCATCCTTCGCACAATCATTGAGAAGTACGCCGGTGGACCCGTCGGCGTAAACACCGTTGCAGTAGCGGTGGGTGAAGAGCCGGGAACCATCGAAGAAGTCTACGAGCCATTCCTAATCCAGGAGGGCTTCATCAAACGCACACCGCGGGGGCGCGAGGCGACGGATCTTGCCTACAAACATTTTGGATTGACCCGAGGGCGAACTCCCGGACAGCCCTCTCTCTTCTAGAGGATAACACTCTCAAACCATCAGGAAGGCAGTTTCGATCAGCATGACTCGAGATTCATATCGGACAAGGCGAACTATCATGGGTCAGCTGCCAATGGGAGCTGATCTCTACGAGAGTATTTCAAAGATCTGCACAGAGGAAGACATCAAGATTGGAAGAGTTACCGCCCTTGGAGCAGTGAAGCAGGCAGCAGTGGCATACTACGATCAGAAGAAAAAGGTGTACAAGCCCATCACCTTCAAGAAGCATCTCGAGATTTTGAACTGCACAGGAAACGTCAGCCTGAGAGATGGAAAACCCTTCGTTCATATGCATGCGACATTTGCTGACAGCAGAGGAAACGTGGTCGGCGGGCACCTGACGGCGCGAACTGTTGTTTTCGCATGTGAGTTGACGATCGAGGAACTTGAGGGAAAAGCTCTCGATCGAAAGCATGACAAGATAACGGGATTGAACCTCTGGGACAAAACGTCAACTCTGGTTTGAACTTAGGAAATGGAGCCCGCTTAAGAAGTGGACTCCATTTCGCTGGCTAGCCCATGGACAAAGATCTCCAATCGATTCAACAGGCGCGTGAGCTTGTGAAGCGTGCAGTCGAGGCGCAGCTTGAGTTTCGGAATTTTTCCCAGGAGAAAGTCGACCGCGTGTGCTACGCAATGGCCGAAGCTGGATATTCTGCCGCTACAGAACTCGGTCGGATGGCCTATGAGGAGACTGGCTTCGGGAAACCAGAGGACAAGAAGCTGAAAAATGAGTTTGGAACGAGGCGGACGTGGGAATCGATTAAAGACCTGAAGACTGTTGGTGTAATCAGGACCGATTCGAAGAAGAAGATCGTCGAAATCGCCGAGCCGATGGGGGTTGTGGCGGCATTGATCCCATCGACGAATCCAACGTCCACTGTTATGTTCAAAGCAATCATTTGCGTCAAAGGACGAAATGCGATGGTGGCTGGACCTCACCCTCGCGCCGTGAATTGCACGACCGAGGCTGTTCACCTCCTCGCCGACGCTGCTGAGAAGGAAGGTGCGCCACGCGGGCTGATCTCCAGCATGTCAGTTGTCACGATTGAAGGGACAAAGGAACTCCTCCGTCACCGGGATGTTGATTTGATTCTTGCCACAGGAAGCTCGGCGATGGTGCGCGATGCATACAGTGTCGGGAAGCCGGCATACGGTGTCGGGTCGGGGAACGTTCCGGTCTTCATCGAGCGGACGGCAAACATCAAGAAAGCCGTCGCCGACCTTGTCTCAGGTAAGCTTTTTGACTACGGGACATTGTGCTCGACAGAGTCCGCTGTCGTTTGCGACGCTCCGATCAAATCCCAGGTTGTCGAGGAGTTCAAGAAACGCGGTGGCTACTTCGTCACATCCGAAGAACGATCAAAGCTCGATAGAACGATGTTCGATTTGCGTGGTACGATCAACCCGGAGGTTGTAGGCAAGCCAGCGGCATACATCGCAAACAAGGCTGGCTTCAGCGTCCCACCTGAAACTACGGTTTTGATCGCCGAGCTGAAAGGTGTCGGGCGAGAGTATCCACTCTCACGCGAAAAGCTTTCTCCTGTCCTCTCATTTTATACTGAAGACGGCTGGCGGGATGCCTGTCACCGCTGCATCGAGCTGCTGAAATTTGGTGGACTCGGACACACGCTCGTCATCCACTCGAATGACGAGGACATCATCATGAAGTTTGCGCTTGAGAAGCCGTCCTTCAGAGTTCTCGTGAATACACAGGCTGCTCTTGGCGCCGTCGGTTACACGACGGGCTTGGATCCCTCTATGACACTTGGACCGGGGACACTCGGCGGCTCGATCATCTCTGAGAACGTGACGGCGCGACATCTTATCCAGGTCAAGCGTCTGGCCTACGAAACCAATCCGATCAATCGAGAAGAAAAGACAACTCCTCAGCGGCAAGTGATGCCTTCCGATACGCGCCCGAAGCCGTTAGAAAGATCATGGATGGATGAGATCGAAGAGCGGATACGCCTGAAGGCTGGAAACCCGCCAGTGATGAAGAAGGAAGAAATCCCAGCGGCAAAGGGTGCGTCGACTGAGGAAGAAGTGAAGAAATCGAAGGTATATGGTACAGGCATCAGTGAGGAAGAGATTCAAAAGATCATCAGGGATTTCTCAAAGTAGAAGATTGTGTCCCGCCGTTTAGGGAATCCACTCCCACGCTCGTTCTACCTCCGACCGACAATCACCGTTGCCAAAGACCTCCTTGGCAAGTATCTCGTACGTCGGCTTCAAGATAGACTGCTCATTGGAAAGATTGTTGAAGTCGAAGCCTACCTCGGAGAGAAAGATCCCGCCAGTCACGCCTACCGCGGCAAGACAAAGCGAAACGAAGTGATGTTCATGGAAGGCGGGCATCTGTATGTCTACTTCACCTACGGCATGCACTTCTGCTGCAACGTTGTGACAGAAGAAGAAGGGAAAGGAAGAGCCGTCCTCTTGAGAGCTGTAGAGCCACTCGAAGGCATCGAAGTGATGAGAAAGAACAGATCCTTCGATGCAGATCGGAAGGATCACTGGAATCTCACCAACGGTCCAGCTAAACTTTGTGAGGCGTTTGGAATTCGACGGGAAGAGAATGGAGCCGACCTAACAAAGATCGAACTTTTCTTGACAGAAGGTAACCCAGTCCCAAGGACAGTGGTGGGTTCTTCTGAAAGGATAGGGATCAAAAATGGAAAAGACAAAAAGTGGAGGTTTTATGTGAAGGGAAATCTGTTTGTTTCCGTTTAGATTCTAACCGACCCATCCCCGACATGTCCGGCTCTCCAGGAATAGGTGGTTACTCTCCTAACCCTTCTTGAGTTCCCTCATTAAGAATTTCCCAGTGTAAGATTTTGGATTCCTTACCACCTCCTCCGGCGTTCCCTCAGCAACAACGTATCCACCTACATCTCCTCCTTCTGGACCCAAGTCAATGATCCAATCCGCAGTCTTGATCACTTCCATGTTGTGCTCAATCACGATGACGGTGTTGCCTTTGTCTACGAGTTTGGTCAGGACAAGGAGAAGCATTTTCACATCCTCGAAGTGCAATCCAGTTGTGGGCTCATCAAGGATGTAGAGTGTGTTGCCAGTACCAACCTTCGAAAGCTCGGTCGAGAGTTTTACGCGCTGCGCCTCACCACCGCTAAGTGTCGTGGCCTGTTGACCCAGGCGGATGTAGCCGAGTCCAACATCGTACAGCGTCTGGAGCTTGCGCTGGATGCGAGGAATATCGCTGAAGTACGAGACTGCTTCCTCAACGGTCATCCCGAGAACATCCGCGATTGACTTACCCTTGTAATGAACCTCCAACGTCTCGCGGTTGTACCTCTTCCCTTTACAGACATCACAGAGGACATAGACATCGGGCAGAAAATTCATCTCGATCTTCCTGACTCCATCTCCCTCACAGTCCTCACATCGACCGCCGCGCACGTTGAAGCTGAACCGCCCGGGCCGATAACCACGAATCTTCGCCTCGGGAAGCTGCGTGAAGAGGTCTCGAATGTGGGTAAAGAGCCCTGTGTACGTCGCGGGATTTGAGCGCGGCGTGCGTCCGATCGGCGACTGGTCAATATCGATGACCTTGTCGATGTGATTGATCCCCTCGATCTTCTTGCAGGGCAGCGGGACATCCTTTGACTTGTAGAACTTTCGCGCCAGATGTCTGAAGAGAGTCTCGTCGATAAGAGAAGACTTCCCGGAGCCGCTCACTCCCGTCACGCAGACAAACTCCCCAAGCGGAATATCGACATCGATTTGTTTGAGATTGTTACCGCTTGCTTCACGGATGATGAGATGTTTGCCGTTGCCAGTCCGTCGTGTCTTTGGAACTTCGATCTCCTTCTTCCCTCGAAGATATTGGGCTGTCAGAGACCGACCATCGAACTTCCCCGGAGATCCCGTGGCAACAACATACCCGCCGTGCTCTCCGGCTCCTGGTCCCAAGTCGACGACAAAGTCTGCGTTTTGAATCATCTCCTTGTCATGTTCAACAACGATGATGGTGTTGCCGAGGTCACGGAGGCTCTGGAGCGAGCGAATGAGTTTCAGGTTGTCACGCTGGTGGAGTCCGATGCTCGGCTCGTCGAGGATGTAAAGGACTCCAACGAGCTGAGATCCAATTTGCGTTGCGAGTCTTATACGCTGTGCCTCGCCACCAGCGAGCGTTCGGGCGGAGCGGTCGAGCGTGAGATAATCAAGGCCGACGTTCAACATGAAATCAAGACGCTGCTTAATCTCCTTGAGGATTTGGGAAGCGATGAGCATCTCGCGATCGGTGAGCTTGAGCGGCGCAAAAAATCTGGCCGCGTCTCTTGTCGAAAGCTGGACAACGTCCTGGATGTTGTACTTCTTCTCAGTAGCAGCGTCCTCGATCCTTACGGCGAGACTCTCCTTTCGAAGCCGTCCACCTTTGCACGCTTCGCACGGGAGCGTGTTCATGTACGATTCGACCCACTCACGGATTGGGGTCGAGGTGGTTTCCTCGTAGTAATGCTTGAGGATATCCATGATGCCGGTGAAGCGATGCTTGTACACCGTCGTACGACCGCCGGCATAAGTGTATTCGATCTCGAATTTCTCGGTCCCGCCTCCATTCAGAAGAACCTGCCGAGCCTCTTTTGACAGCTTCTTGATCGGCGTGTCGAAATCGAATCCAAATCGGCGAGCGACAGCCTGGATTTGACTGAAGAACCACGTGGGCCGCGGTTTCCCGAAAGGAGCCAGTCCCTCTTGATTGATGGACCGTGACTCGTCTGGAATGATCAGGCCGACATCAAACTCTTTCTTCTCGCCGAGTCCATTGCACGCAGGACATGCGCCATACGGGGAGTTGAATGAGAAAGAATTTGGGGCCGGTTCTTCATAACTGATGTTGCAGTAGTTGCAGGAGAGATGCTCGCTGAAAAGGAGATCATCCTTCCCAGTATTAATGATGACGACACCCGAGCCGAAACCAAGCGCCACCTCGACCGAATCGGCGATCCGAGAGCGTGCTTCCTTGCTGACGGTGATGCGATCCACGACAATCTCGATGTTGTGGATTTTGTATCGCTCGGCCTGCAGTCGATCTCTGATCTCCTTGATTTCGCCGTCAACACGGACGCGAAGGAATCCGTCCTTCCGTATCTCCTCGAACAGCTCGCGATAGTGTCCCTTGCGACCTCTGACAACCGGCGCAAGGACTTGGATCTTGGTGCCTGAGGGGAGCGCAAGAATCGTATCAATGATCTGATCGCGAGCCTGCTTCTGCACTTTGCGGCCGCAGTTGTGACAGAACTGAGTGCCGACCCGGGCGAAGAGAAGTCGGAGATAATCATAGATCTCAGTCACAGTGCCGACAGTTGAGCGAGGATTGTGGCTGATGCTCTTTTGCTCGATGGAGATTGACGGACTCAGCCCCTCGATGTAGTCAACATCGGGCCGCTCCATGAGACCGAGGAATTGGCGAGCATACGCGGAGAGGCTCTCAACATAGCGGCGCTGACCTTCAGCGTAGATCGTATCGAACGCGAGACTGGACTTGCCCGAGCCCGAAAGCCCCGTGATGACGATGAGCTTCCCTCGCGGCATCTCGACATCGATGTTCTTGAGGTTATGCTCTCGTGCTCCTTTGACGATCAGCTTGTCGAGTTCGGGCATAAAGACCAGTGAAAAAATGCAATCAGAATAGGCGAAGTTTCAATCAACTACTCTAAAGAAATCGAAGGATTAAATCAATAAGATTCTGTGCCAAAGGTTATGAGTCAGGGAGAGCGGAGACCGACCGAGGGTTGTTCAACCTCGAGACTGCCCCCTGAAGGCTTTCGGGCAAAATGAATTCATCCAATCAAAAAAAAGTGGCAACTCCAATTCCTCTACTTATTGTAATACCGCTTGACTCTCGGGGAGTGTATTTCTATATTTGCCATGCCTTTCTCATCACTCAGGTATAACCGGGATCTATCATTTGGAACGCAGGAAGACACAACGGCAAATTCTTGATTAAGAGTCCCATAGGAGAGAAACACATGACAGACAAGAAAGCAGATCTCGCAGGCCCTGGTATCGGCAACTACGAGGATTTGGAGAAGATTCTTCCACAAGATTATCGATCCCTTCTCACCCCGAAGGAGACACAGAAAGCAATCTATGCGGTAAAGAACTACATCGAAGAGAACCTCTGCAAAGAACTCAACCTCATGATGGTCCAGGTCCCCCTGATCGTCGATGTCGAGAGCGGTGTAAACGACATGCTCGACCGCGATGGCTCACGCACTCCGATCCAGTTCCACATCTCCAACGACTACAACAAGCATCCGGTGGACGCTCAGATTGTCCAAGCCGCGACGAAGTGGAAGCGAATGGCCCTGAAGCAATTGGGAATGCAGGCAGGCGAAGGCCTGTGCACGGACATGCGCGCCGTCCGAAAGGACTATTTCCTCGACCACGACCACAGCGCGTACGTCGACCAGTGGGATTGGGAGCGAGTGATTACTCCGGAGCAGCGCAATCTCCAGTTCCTCAAAGAGCTTGTCAAGAAGATCTGGAAAGTCCTTAAGGGAGCCGAGAGACACGCTCAGGGACTTTTCCCCCAACTCAAGACCGACAAGTATCCAAACCTGCCCGAGGAGATTACATTCCTGCACGCAGAAGACATCCTAGACATGTACCCCGATCTACCTCGGAAACAGCGCGAGACACAGGTTCTGCAGAAATACCCCGCCATCTTCATCATCGGGATCGGTTGGCCGCTGAGGGATGGCTACCCACATGAAATGCGCGCCGCCGATTACGACGACTGGGTTACCGAGACCAGATCAGAGGACAGCCGACCGATGCACGGGCTAAACGGTGACATCCTTGTCTGGAACCACGTGACGAAGCGCCGCCACGAGCTGATGTCCGGAGGAATCCGCGTCGACGCCACGACGCTCAAGAAACAATTGGAGATGTCCGGTCAGCTTGACTGGGTGAAGCTGCCTTACCATCGTGCGATCATCAACAACGAGATTCCGCTCAGCATCGGCAGCGGAATCGGTCAGGGACGCACGCAGATGCTACTACTGAAGAAGGCTCACCTTGGTGAGGTGACTGTCACCGTCTGGCCGAAAATTCTGAAAGAGATGTGCGCAAAGAAGGATATCTTCGTGATGGAGTGATGTTTGGTGCCTTCACCCCGTCCTTCGGACACCCCTCTCCCAATCCGGGAGAGGGGGCGGGAGTGAGGGCACGGAGGAAAGAATCATCACTCACCTTAACCTCTGCCGCTTCGTGAGATACTCGAGGAGAGCAACGTCGAACGGCGTCGAGGTATCGACGAGCAGGTAGTCAATGTCGTTCTCCCTGCATTCCTTCTTGTATCGATCCAAGAACTCCCGCATTGCCTCTTGATACGACTTCTGGATGTGCCAGGGCTGGGTCATCATCTCCTCGGAAGTCTCCATGTCTTTGAAAACGGCATCCCGTCCGAACGCGAAACTCTTCTCAAGCGGATCGAGAATCTGGATGATGATGACCTCATTCTTCCGGTGACGAAAGTGTTTGAACGCCGTCACAACCTGGTCAGGATTGTCGAAGAAGTCACTCAGCACAACGACGAGACCCCGGCGTTTGATTCGCTCAGCAATCTCGTGCAAAGAAGGAGCCGTGCCGGTCTTGCTGCTCGCTTTCAGGTTTGCCAGCTCTTTGAAGATCAGGTTCAGGTACGATTTCGTCGAACGCGGAGGAAGATACTCTCTGATCTTCTCATCATAAACCGCGAGCCCCACCGCATCGCGCTGCTTGATCATCAAGTACGCGAGTGCTGCACCGAGATAAGAGGCATACTCCAGTTTCCGAACATGCCCGCCCGATGAATAATCCATCGACTTGCTTGCGTCGATAATAAGGTAGGCCTTGAGATTTGTCTCCTCCTCGAATTGCTTTATGTAGTAACGGTCGGTGCGACCGTAGATTTTCCAGTCGATGTGCTTGATCTCGTCGCCGGGCATGTACTGGCGGTGCTCAGCAAATTCCACACTGAAGCCGTGATACGGGCTCTTGTGAAGCCCGGTGATGAAGCCTTCCACCACAAGTCGCGCTCGCAAGTCCATGTTTGCGAGCTTTGAGATGACCTCTGGTTTCAGGTATTTACGGTAGTCTTCCATGAATCAATGCAAAAGGCAAAATTCAAAAATCAAAATCTCAGACAGTTCATTCTTCACGAGTCTCTTCTCAGAACTGCTGCGAAAAATCCATCTGTCCCGTGCTGATGCGGGTACAAATAAAGGTAGCCGTTCTTTGAAAGATGCTCAAGCCTCCACCTCGATAGAATCCGAGATGATGAACCAAGCTTGAACTCCGCGTGGCGGGCAAGAAAGCTCTCCACCACTTCTTCGTTCTCTTTCCTCAAGAGTGTGCAGGTCGAGTAGACGAGTCGCCCCCCTGGCCTTAGGAGAGGTGACCACTGATCCAGAAGTTTCCCCTGCTGCTGGGAGATGTGTTCAACAAATGCGGGTAAGACTCTCCACTTGTTCCCGGGGTTTCGTCTCAGCGTCCCCAATCCGCTGCAAGGGGCGTCAATCAGGATCGCATCAGCCTTCGTCGCGCCTGCCTGTCCGGTAGGCAGGCCGTCATCTTCCTCCTCAGCAAATCCTTTCCCGACAAGCTGAACCTTAAGACCCTGAACCCCTGCGCGCTCCGCGCGCTTCTCTAAATTCCTCAACCGGCGTGCCTCAACATCAAAGGCAAGAATCTTGCCATCATTCTTCATCAACGCTGCCAACTCAATAGTTTTTCCTCCACCGCCAGCGCACGCATCAATGACGATTCCACCGGGTTGGGGATCCAACAGGAGCGTCACGATCTGGCTTGCTTCATCTTGAACCTCGAACCACCCGTCTTTGAAGGATTGCAGAGAAGGCACGTTCACGCGCTTGGCGAGTGAGAGCCCGAACGGAGACAGTTTTGTCCGCTCCGTTGTGACTCCCTCCTGCAACAATCTCTTCTGACACTCCTCTACGGAAGTCTTCAGTGTGTTCACGCGAATTGTTGTCGGGGCAGGAGTATTGAGTGCCGTACAAAGAGCGGTCGTCTCCGACTCCCCCAGACGCGCGAGCCATTCTTCAACCATCCATTTCGGAAAGGAATACATCAGCGAGAGACGATCTGATGCGCTCCCCGATACAAGGTCGAGATCATAGTGACGAAGTAGCGACTCAGCAAGCCTCTCCATTGGAACAGAAGGGAAATGAACCTTCCAGTAGGAGCCCAAGGTTTCGGTCACAACACCCACCTCCTTTTTCTCCACTGCGAGGAGGTAGGCAAAGTACAAACCAAGGGACGACCGAAGATTCGCGGAGGTGCTGTGGCCGTTCAGTTCCTGAAGTCCAGACTGAAAAAGCGTATGAATCAGAAGTCTGTGCCTAAGCATCCCGTACACCGCCTCTGCGATGAACCGACGATCCGTTGATCCAAGGTATCGCCTCGCACGAAAAAACCTGTCGACAACTTGATCGGCAGGGAGTCTGTCACGCTCCACTGTATCGAAAAGCTCGAATGTGTGGCCAAGCAAGGAAGTAGACTTCACGGAGAAATTGACATGGTTTCAGAGAGGATTTCGATTATCAGGAGATCTTGACCGGAGTTCAAACGGATTACTAGTTTGGACCTAGACCGCGACTGCGGGTTCCCCCATCTCCGATGTGAAGTATGCACGAGCAAAACGCGGCGTGTTGAAAGCAATGCCGACTTTCCCTCCCCTCCCGATGACGATGACACCCGCTGTTCCCCTGACTTTCTCGTGCAAAACCGCGATCCCAGCATCCGCCGCACGCTGTGGATCTCCTCCGTTCTCTTCCAAGAAATCTATCACAGTCTTCGCCAGTACAACCTTGATGATGTTCTCACCCAGCCCGCTGCAAGAGATGCCGCCAATACTCGAATCAGCGTACGTCCCACATCCAATGAGCGGAGAGTCACCAACACGTCCGTGGAGCTTTAGTGGTGTGCCGCCTGTCGAAGTGCCGGCAACGATCGTACCGGAATCGTCGAGCGCGACTGCCCCGACAGTGTCTTGATGGTCCTTTTGCCTCGTTGCATTCTCCACTTCTTGATCCCGCAAGGACTCCGACCATTTCACCCGCTCCCGCTCGACGATGAGATCATCTTCTGGACACTCCGGAATGCCAACTTCACTCGCAAATCGATTTGCGCCTTCGCCGACGAGCAAGATGTGTTCCGATCCATTCATCACTTTTCGAGCCAAGCTGATTGGATGCAAGATGTTTCGCACAGCGGCAACGGCGCCCGCCCGAAATGTTGTGCCGTTCATCATGCTCGCATCCATCTCGATCACACCAGCGGCGTTCAACCCGGAGCCACGGCCCGAATCCACTTCGGGATTCTCCTCAAACGCTTTGATGGCTTCCTCGACCGCATCCTCCGCCGAGCCGCCATTTCTAAGCACATTCCAGCCATTGAGAATTGCTTTCAGACATCCTTCTTTGTGAGCTTGAATCCGATCTACCGGGATATCCCAAGCACCGGCGTGAACAATGATGGATGGCATCTGTTCTTTTGCTCCTGAGTAAATCAAGCAACCGCGTTATCAAAATGTAGAAAAAAGTTATCCGAGTTGCAACGAAGTGACGCGCATCGAATTGACTTTGAGCACAAACGTGGGTAACTTCTATAGAAGCTTCGGAACAGGGCACCGAAGTTGACAACAGCCGACGGGTCTACCGACCTCCACGAGTCTTCGACTCGCAGGAGTCGTAGACCGTTGGGTCGTTCCACGAATCAACGATCCGTAGAATCGTAGATAGACAACTCGTTGAGGAGGACAGAACATGAAAAAAAACAAGTGGGCGTTATTCTTATCGTTCTTCGTCTCAGCGCTGTTGATCACCATCATGGGCGGCTGTAAGGGTTCCGGCGAGATGACTGAGGATTACGACACACTCCCCAAGCTGCGCGAATATACACCACCACAGTTTCCCGAGACCGCTACGGTCACAAAAGAGAAAGCCGAGGTCCGGCTAAATCTTCGTATCGATGAGGAGGGAAACGTTCGGAGGGCCACGGTCTTGAGATCAAGTGGTGATGATCAACTCGATTCCGCAGCTATTGCTGCCGCGCGAACTTGGAAGTACTACCCAGCATCGAAGGCCGGGAAGCCCTTGCCGATCGTGATTGAGCAGAAGGTCTCCTTCGCCACCAAGGTGACCGAATCAATCAGCTTTTATGAGATTGTGGTCGACAGGAAAGATCTTGCTGACTCGCTGTGGAAGGTCCTGGACGCGGGCGGTGATTTCTCAGAGATCGCCGTAAAATTCTCCATGGCTCCAACCGCGCCTGACAAGGGTCTGCGAGAAAATGTGCGCTACGATGCCCTGCCGGATGTACTACGATCTACGTTGGACAAATTGGGCGCAGGCGCTATGAGCAAGCCGATCGAACTCCCCGACGGCAAGTACGCGATCGTCAAGAAAGGCTGAGGGCTGATCTTCTAGGAATAGCTTGGAGACCGAGAGAAGGTCTCTCGGCAGTCTGTGATGAAGGACATGATTTCTCCCAAGGAGGTGGGGAAAAGCCCTGCTATTTCACCCCCACCTTCTCGGGTTTCTTCTTGAATTCGATTAATCCCCTTCGGTCGAGTCCCACCTCAATCGCATCCCCTTCTGTAAATTCTCCCGCGAGAATCTTCTGCGCGAGCGGGTCGACAATCCGCTTCTGAATAACTCGCTTGAGTGGACGTGCACCGAAGGACGGCTCGAACCCAACCTTTCCGAGGAAATCCATCGCCTCCTCCGACACTTCGAGCTTGAGATTCCTCTTCAAGAGCATTTGCTCCGCTCGCTTAAGCTGCAGCACAACGATCTGCCGAATATCTTCGCGTGTCAATGGCCTGAAGAGGATGATCTCATCAATGCGGTTCAAGAATTCAGGTCGAATGTTCTGCTTGAGCATCTCGAACAGCTTCTCCCTCAGATCGCTCATCACATAATCCCGATTCTCGTCCGTCGCCTCCTCGAGTTTCTCTTGAATCAAATGCGATCCCATGTTGGACGTCATGATGACAATCGTATTCTTAAAGTTGACCGTTCGACCCTTGCTGTCGGTTAATCTCCCCTCATCAAGTAGCTGAAGGAGAACATTGAACACGTCAGCGTGAGCCTTCTCGATTTCATCAAGAAGGACGACGGAATACGGCTTCCTTCGGACCGCTTCTGTCAGCTGGCCACCCTCCTCGTACCCAACGTAACCTGGTGGCGCTCCGATGAGGCGTGAGACGGAGAATTTCTCCATGTACTCGCTCATGTCGATACGCACGAGAGCGTTCTCGTCATTGAAGAGGAATTCCGCCAGTGCGCGGGCAAGTTCTGTCTTCCCAACACCCGTACTGCCGAGGAAGATGAACGATCCGATCGGTCTCTTTTCATCCTGCAATCCTGCACGACTCCTCCGAATGGCATCGCTTACTGCCCGAACGGCCTCCTCCTGATCAACGATTCGCTCGTGGAGGCGCTCTTCGAGATGGAGGAGCTTTATCCGCTCGCTTTCGAGCATACGACTCACAGGAATTCCTGTCCATTTGGCGACGACCTCTGCAATGTCCTCCGCATCGACTTCTTCTTTCAGCATCTTGCGCTCTTTCTGGACCTGCATCAGCTTCGCACTTGTTTCCTTCAGCTTTCTCTCGAGCGAAGCAATCACACCATAGCGCAGCTCGGCAACCTTTCCCAGATCGCCTTCTCGTTCTTTCTTCTCAGCTTCAAGTTTCGCGTTCTCGATCTCTTCCTTCATCTTCCTGAGCGACTGGATGAGATCCTTCTCAACCTGCCAATGCGCTTTGAGCCCAGAGCTTTGCTGTCTCAAGTCTGCAAGTTCTTTCTCGATCTCCTCGAGGCGCCCTTTTGAAGCTTCGTCCTTCTCACGCTTGACAGCTTCTCGCTCTATCTCCAGCTGCTTAATCTTCCTCTCGACTTCATCCAACTCTTCCGGCATCGAATCGATCTCAATCCGCAACTTCGATGCAGCCTCATCGACAAGGTCAATGGCTTTGTCCGGCAAGAATCTCTCGGAGATGTAACGATGACTTAGCTGTGCAGCAGCAATGATCGCTCCATCGGTAATCCGGACTCCATGATGAACTTCATACCGTTCCTTGAGCCCGCGGAGAATCGAAATGGTATCTTCAACGCTCGGCTCATCGACGAGAACGGGCTGGAACCGCCGCTCGAGAGCCGCATCTTTTTCTATGTGCTTCCGATACTCGTCGACCGTGGTGGCACCGATCGCACGCAGATCGCCCTTGGCGAGCGCGGGCTTGAGCATGTTCGCAGCATCAACTGCACCTTGTGCTGCACCAGCACCGACGAGCGTGTGCAGCTCGTCGATGAAGAGGATGATCTCGCCGTTTGACTCTTGCACTTCTCTCAGGACAGCTTTCAGTCGCTCTTCGAACTGTCCGCGAAAGCTGGTACCAGCAACGAGCGAGCCCATGTCTAGTGCCACGATCCGCTTTGTTTTGAGGTTCTCTGGCACGTCGCCGTGGACGATGCGGTTGGCTATTCCTTCAACAATTGCTGTCTTTCCTACACCCGGATCGCCGATGAGAACTGGATTATTCTTTGTCCTCCGCGAGAGGACCTGCAGCACCCGACGGATCTCATCGTCGCGGCCAATGACAGGGTCAAGCTTACCGCGACGAGCGAGTTCATTGAGGTCGCGCCCGAAGCGCTGCAATGATTGATACTTCTCTTCTGGCGTCTGATCGGTGACTCGCTGTGTTCCTCGGATATCTTTGAGGACTTTGTAGATGCCTTCCTTTGTGATACCTTGGTCCCGAAGCAGCTTTCCGGCTGTGCTTGTTTTGTCTTCCGAGAGTGCCAGGAGGAGGTGTTCGGTACTCACGTACTCATCTTTGAGTTGTTCTGCCTCCTTCAGAGCATCCTCAAACACTTGCCCCAGCGGCTGTGAAACGTACAGGTTACCCAGACCTGCACCGCTGATTTTCGGCAGCTTCTCAACCGCTTCATTGACTTTGATCTTGATGTAGTTGAGATTGGCTCCGAGCTTTTGAAGGATTGGGACGACCACACCTTCAGAGTCCTGCACAAGTGCTGCAAGCAGATGCTCAGGCTCGATTGCCTGATTGTTGTAGCTCGATCCAATCTCCTGTGCGTTCTGCACAGCTTCTTGAGATTTAATTGTGAATTTCTGGAAGTTCATGGTATTCTTGCGCTAAGCCTTCGCGTGATTCAAGATTTAGGTCGACGACTCCCGACGAGTCTATCGACCCATCGGGTCGTAGACGACTCGTCGAGATTCATGATGTCAGGTTTTGGCTTTTTGTCTTGACCTGTGTCTTGCTCCTCCAATTTCTTCCCTGCCTTTTGCTCCATCACGATTTCGATAGCATGCTGCTTGTCTTTGGGTTGGAAGTCATGAAAGGCAGTGAGCGTTGCTATTCCAGATCCGCCTCTCCAGGAGACCCAACGTTTCTTGGTTGCGATGATCAAGAAAACTGAGACAAGTATAACACCAAGCACTATCAGAATCGCATTTGACATTTGAGTTCTATCCCTTGCTTGCGACCACCTGCTCTCCGGACTTCGTCGGGATCGCTATGACTGGCTTCAATCTGCTGTTCATTCTCTACAGTTTCTTGAGATTTCATTGCAAATTTCTGCTACTCCATGAGCTTTTAAAGCTCACTAACCCATATTCGAGAGACCTGTTGGTTCATACCGACCGCCATAGTGTCTAGAAGTTTTAAATCCTTCAGAGGATATCCTTTGTACACAACTTTCTTTGTATTGGCGGATTCTCTCTTCGACTGGGAATATCCCACTGGTATTTTCTACTTAGGTGAAATAGGAGATCTGACGCGAAGTTGCATGCAGCAACCTTGTTTGCCTCCGCCATTAATTGCTGGCGACTTGTTTTATCTCTCTCCCCAGACGACGCGCCGACGGTAACAAAGCTGTCCACAGCAACATCTTCTTTGTCGTTGACACAAAAACGATATTGAACAAACGCACCCATATCTTTCTCCGACCCCGTGAAGAGAAGCCCCGACAGGACATATCCGACGATCATCTTTTTTATCTGGTTTGCTGGTTCATACACTATCCTTTCAACTTCACCCCGGACAGTGAAGGCAGCGTCATTAGTGGCACTAGGACCGATCGGCCTAAAGACGTTCGGATATATCCTAAGCTCAGGGCCCGTACCGATTGGCTCAATAACCTCAACAAAATTTGCTGACAGGGCTGATGTTGCGAGAGATTCAAAAGGCACCGGAAGGGACTTGTAACTTCCAGTGAGATCATTTAGTGGAAGAATGCGCACCGTGTGCCTAAGATCCTCCGGAACCGGCTTGAGCGGCGGAGCAGAGCATCCAATAATCATCGAGGAGACGGAAAATAGGATGCAAACTCTCCAATATGTGTCAGACTTCGGTTTCATCTCAGACTCCTTGTATGTGGCACTTGCAGACTTGATGGGAGATGGCGCTGGATCTCCTGAAGTTTATACTGCCTCTGACCGGTTGGCACCCGATTCGAGAGTTCTGGCTCAACATTCCCCACCCCCAAGCTGTCCAGTGTCCCGCCCTTCGAACATCCCTCCAACCTTCTACTCAATTGCATGCTCGTTGGAAGCGCTTTAGCAATTGAAGGTATTGCCCTTCTATGCACCAATAACCCCATCACTATGAAAAGTCTTCAGAAAGCTTCTCCCAAGTTTCTCGATCTCAGACCTCAGTTTTCCCGTAGACTCAAATTCGCTCCAGAGCTCAATAGTTTTGTAGCAAGCGAAGCCCACAGAGCGCAACGCTGCTTCCATTGCTCTTTGGTGCACCTCACTGGAGTCCCAATCATGGAAGAAAATGACCGGATCATTGTGGACCGGGAGATGGAGAGCCTTCCGATATTGATTGAGTACATTCTTAACGTCTGGGCTAATAATACTTTTCTTCTCTTCGACTGTAAGCTGTGACCAACAAAACTGTTTATCACGGTCCTTTCTTATCTTCCAATCGAAATTTGGATTCTGATGGAGTTGATTTTCAATGTCCTCCGATTTTTTTTGAAAAACCGGATACAGCTCTGGATTGCTTTTCGTTAAATCCTGAATCCTAAGATAACTCTCTACTGCCCACCTCTGGTAAAGCAGAAAAGTTTCGGGAGCTGGATCCTTCCACAAGTAATGAATATCAACCAATAGTTCCTCGAAACTCCGGACCAAGACCAGCCCTTGGTAAGTCAAACCGGCCTCAAATAGAAGCGCTATTCCCCTTGCGTGAGAAAGCAAATGCTTGGTCATCCTCCGCAAGACTTCCTGCTTCTCAGTACCACAATCCAACAAGTTTTCATAGCGTCGAAAGACATTCGTCTCACGATTTATGAAGTCTTTTGCTTTTTTGACCGTTCTCACTTCTTCCGCATGCAGACTTTCTAAATGCAGTATCTCTCAGTTCAACGCTTTGGTAAAAAAGGCGAGAGGAAATCTCCCCTCGCCTTTTCCTCCATGACCTCACCATCGTTCTTTCTTACAAGGAGAGGATGCTTCTATCTGCGTAATCTGCTCTACGAGTCTTTGACTCCCTACGGGATCGTAGATCGTCGAGTCATAGACCATCTGCGATCTTATCTGTGCAATCAGCGAGAATCAGTGGACCTGTCACTTGTCTTTGTCATCCACCACCTCGAAGTCCGCATCCTCAACGGCCTTGCCCTTTGGCTCCTTTCCGCCATCAGTCGGGCCTTGCTGTGGCCCAGCCTCTGGGCCAGCAGACGGACCTTGAGCTCCGGCCTTTTGTCCGGCTGCAGTCGCTTGCTGGTACATCTGAGTGGAAGCCTCACTCCACGCGTTGTTAAGGGCCTCCATCTTTGCCTTTATGTCGGAGGTGTTGCCCGACTTCACAGCCGTGTCGAGTGCATCCGCTGCAGACTCCACCTTGGATCGCATATCGGAGTTCAGCTTGTCGCCAAACTCCTTCATCTGCTTCCGTGTCTGGAACACAAGGTTGTCGGCCTGATTCTTGAGATCGACCTCTTCACGCCTTTTCCTGTCTTCTGCAGTGTGTGCTTTAGCATCGCCCTTCATTTTCTCGATCTCTTCCTTCGTCAAGCCGCTCGAGGAAGTGATGCGGATGCTCTGCTCTTTGTTCGTTGCCTTGTCTTTCGCGGCAACGTGGAGAATTCCATTCGCATCGATATCAAACGTCACCTCAATCTGCGGCACGCCACGGGGCGCAGGTGGGAGGCCATCAAGGTGGAACCGACCAAGCGTGCGGTTGTCCACCGCCATCGGCCGTTCACCTTGGAGCACATGGATTTCCACAGAAGTCTGACTGTCTGCGGCTGTCGAGAATATCTCGCTCTTCTTCGTTGGAATCGTCGTGTTTGATTGAATCAATGTCGTCATCACCCCTCCGAGCGTTTCGATGCCAAGAGAGAGAGGCGTAACATCCAGGAGAAGGACATCCGTTACATCACCAGCCAGAACACCACCCTGAATCGCCGCTCCCACTGCCACAACCTCGTCTGGGTTCACGCCTTTGTGTCCTTCTTTTCCAAAGATCTCCTTCACAAGCTGCTGCACACGAGGCATCCTTGTCATCCCACCGACGAGAATAACTTCGTCTATGTCACGTGGACTCATCTTCGCATCATTCATCGCCTTCTCGAGAGGCGGGACACACCGCTGCACAAGGTCCTCAACCAACTGCTCATACTTTGTGCGAGTGATGGTCATATTCAAGTGCTTTGGACCTTCCGCAGTCGCGGTAATGAACGGAAGGTTGATGTCCGTCTGCATGAGCTGCGAGAGTTCCATCTTCGCCTTCTCAGCAGCTTCACGCAATCGCTGGAGAGCCATCGGATCTTTCCGCAGATCAATGCCCTCCTGTTTCTTGAACTCATCGGCAATGTAATCAAGGACTCGTTGATCGAAGTTATCGCCTCCAAGGTGGGTATCCCCATTCGTAGATTTGACTTCGAAGACTCCTTCACCAAGCTCAAGAATAGAAATGTCATACGTTCCACCACCGAGGTCGAAGATCGCAACCTTCGAGTCTTTGTGCTTCTTGTCGAGACCGTACGCAAGTGCGGCCGCCGTCGGCTCGTTGATAATACGCCTCACATTCAGGCCAGCGATTTCTCCAGCTTCCTTCGTCGCTTGACGCTGCGCGTCGTTGAAGTATGCAGGGACGGTGACCACGGCTTCTGTCACTTTCTGGCCGAGATAATCTTCGGCTGTTTGCTTCATCTTCTGCAAGATCATCGCGCTGATCTCTGGAGGAGAGTAGACACGGTCTCCGATTTGGACACGCGCGGTGTTGTTTTCGCCGTGAACCACCTCGTACGGCACGAGCTTCATCTCCTCATTTACTTCGTTATAAAATCGCCCCATGAATCGCTTGATGGAGAAGACAGTGTTTTGAGAGTTCGTCACTGCCTGCCGCTTTGCAGCCTGTCCAACGAGTCGCTCCCCGTTCTTCGCGAACCCGACGACGGACGGTGTCGTGCGCGCACCCTCAGAGTTCGCGATCACGACAGGCTCGTTCCCTTCCATCACAGCGACGACTGAGTTCGTTGTCCCCAAGTCGATTCCAATTATCTTCGAGGTGGCCATGAAACTGATCTCCTTTCAGTTGACAGAATCATAATCCGAGTTCGGGTACCCGATTTTGCCCGCACTCGAAACCTTTGTTAGTGTTGGATTTAATTTCAAGTTCAGAGAAACTCATCTTCAAAGAAAAACAAAAACGGTGGACCCCATCTGGGTCCTCCGTCCAGACGACTTATTCAGCCTTACTCATATTCAACTCTCATGCCACTGACGGGGATTCTCGCCGATCTCGAATGCAAGCCGGTTTTGACATTTTCTCTTTAGCCCAAGGGAATGGGTGCAAGCGGAGCCGTGCCAATCTGTCTGACTTGGGCTCGATCTGGCAGGAAAACGAGGTGTTTCTGCCATTTGGGCAACCTTCGTCACCTTGCATTTCCAAACAAATCTTGCTAACGTTTCGCACCCAATTCACTCAGATCATGACCAAGATCTCATTCGCAATGAGCAAAATCTTCGATCTCCTCTCCCCGCGTCAAGGCAGCCGTTCGGATTCACTCCAACCAAGACCAAAAGCTCGCTGGCTCTTTCAAATCGCACCGCTCCTCCTCGGCCTCGTGTTGTCGTCGTCCTCTCATGCGCAACTCGATTCGCGGAGCAGCGCCGGCCTCTCGAGCATCACTGAAAGAAGCCTTCGTGCGACACTGACCTTTCTTGCTTCTGACGAACTCGAGGGGCGCGAGACGACGTATCGAGGACAAAAGCTGGCTGCACTGTACATCTCATCGTACTTCCAGCAATTGGGGTTGAAACCTATCGGTGATAGCGGGACATACTTACAGCACTTCAATGTTGAGGTCACTCGCCCAGGCAAGAATCTGTCAATCGCAGTCAAGCGCGCCTCCGGCGAGACCGAGACCTATGACAAGCTCACGACTCAGTTCTTGGTTTTTCCTCGAGGCTTGAAGTCATCCTCAGTGTCCGGCTCTCTTGCATTCGTCGGGTATGGCATTTCATCACCCGACACAGAGTACAACTATAACGACTATGAGAACATCGACGTAAAGGGCAAGATTGTCTTGATGATGGGATATGAACCGCAAGAAAAAGACTCGATGAGTATCTTTAATGGAATTCAGCAGACAAAATTCTCTTTTTCTGGTGGGCGAGGCTTACAGTTGAAGGAACGGATTGCACACGAGCATGGGGCCGCAGGTATCCTCTACATGCCCGAGGTGGGGGATCATCCCACGGTTGCGGCTCTGGCCAGATTCCTTGGAGACTTCCTTAGCAAGGGAACCATGGCACTCCCCGACAGCGGCAGCCAGCAATCTCCGAGCCTTCCTGTCTTCATCATTACGAAGGCCGTGGCGAATGAGCTGTTGCAGCCAAGTGGGAAGACAATTGATGAACTGCACGCCAAGATCGATGAGAAACTCAAGCCAGCCTCATTCGATGTCCCGGGAACCGCGGTTACTCTAAACCTGGACCTCAAGAAGGAACTCGTCCAAACGGAGAATGCTGTCGGGTTCCTCGAAGGCAGCGATCCGGTCCTGAAGAAAGAAGTCTTGGTGTTCACAGCCCACTACGACCACCTTGGCATCGGGAGTGACGGAGCAATCTACCATGGAGCTGACGATGACGGCTCTGGTACCACGGCGGTGCTAGAGATCGCCAAGGCCTTTGCGGCCAATCCCGAGAGACCGAAGAGGAGTATTCTGTTCATGACGGTCACTGGAGAGGAGAAGGGACTTCTTGGCTCCCTCTATTACACGAACCACCCTATCATTCCTCTGGAAGAAACCGTGGCAGATCTCAACACAGACATGATTGGTCGGGTGGATCCAAACCACGAAGGCTCGCCCGATTCGTCTCACTACGTTTATGTGATTGGCGCCGATAAGCTGAGTCCAGAGCTCCGTGCAACCCTCGAGCGAGCAAATCGAGAGACGGTGAATTTCAACCTCGACTACAAGTATGATGACCCAAACGATCCCGAGCAGTTCTACCGAAGGAGTGATCACTTCAACTTCGCTCGGAAAGGAATCCCGATTGCGTTCTTTTTCAGCGGCGTACATAAGGATTATCATCGTCCCACTGACACTGTGGAGAAGATCAATTTCGACAAGATGGCGAATACCATCAGGCTGATTTACATGACAGGCTGGGACGTTGCCAATGCTCCGCATCGTCCAATCATTAGCGGAAATGCCGAGATGTATCGATGATTTCATCGGAAGAGATTCAGCGGGGGCTGCGGACTACGTTCATAGGAAAGTCTGTTGAGACTTTCGACATGATAGATTCAACAAATGCAGCGGCAAAGAAGTTGGCCGAGAGAGGGGCCCCCGAGGGAATGGCTGTGATCGCAGAGTATCAAACAGACGGGAGAGGTAGATTCAATCGAAAGTGGTATGGGGAAGCCGGAAAGAACATCCTTCTCTCATTAATTCTCCGCCCGCATGACAAGCAAACCACACCCTTGCTAACGTACCTGACAGCCCTCTGTGCAGCAGGCGCAGTCGAGGGAATCACTCGAATGACGGTTGAATGCAAGTGGCCCAACGATCTCCTGATGAACGAAAGGAAGTTTTGTGGGATTCTCCTTGAGTCCTCTTCGAAGCTCGCCCCACGGGACTCGTCTAAGCGAGAATCGGCAATTGACTTTGTTGTGATAGGCATCGGGATAAATGTGAATCAAGAGAAATTCCCGGCTGATTTGCATCAAACCACGACTTCCCTGAAAATCGAGTGCGGTCGAGATATTGACCGTGTTTCCCTTGTCAGAGACTTCTTTGAACGCCTAGAAAGAGGATATCTTCAATTCCAGCAGAGTGGGACTGATGGCATCCTCAGCCAATGGAAAAAGAAGTGCCGGACACTCGGAAAAGAAATATCAGTTGAGCAGTCAGGAAAGATTCTCAGGGGTAAAGCAATCGACCTGGACGCCGACGGCGCACTCATCATCGAGGGTCACGAACGCCGAACGAGAGTCTTTGCTGGCGATGTAAGAGTCTTGAATTGACCGTCCCCAGTTCTGTACCATCACATTCACAGATTTCAGTCTCTTCCTATGCTTCTGGCAATTGACATCGGAAATACTCATACGGTCTTCGGGGTCTTCGACAAGAAGAAACTCATTGCTGATTGGCGAGTAAGTAGTGCAGTCAGTCGAACCGAAGATGAGATTGGGACCCAGGTTCGGGCATTCCTTGAAAATGCAGACATCAAGGCGAAGGACATCGAGGGAGTCGCCATCTCGTCGGTCGTGCCGAACTTGACGGAGATCTTCGTCCTGATGGCGAGGAAGTACCTCGGCGCGGAGCCTGTCATTGTCAGTGCCGACTTGCGTCTGGGAATCAAGATCCATTACGAAGACCCACACACGGTGGGTGCTGATCGACTCTGCAACGCTGTCGCGGGATTTGCCAAGTACGGAGGCCCACTCATCATCATCGATTTTGGAACAGCGACGACATATGACGTCATCTCAGCGAGAGGTGACTATCTCGGGGGTGTCATTGCACCCGGTATCGAGACATCGGCTGCGGACCTCCATCGACGCGCAGCAAAGCTGCCCAAGATTGAGTTGAAGTTCCCTAAGGAAGTCGTTGGGAGAGACACAGTGTCCAGCATGCAGGCAGGAATCCTCTATGGCGCGGTGGATGCAATGGAGGGGATGATTGAACGCATCAAGAGCAGGATCGGAAAGAAAGCAAGGGTGATTGTAACTGGGGGATACTCGAAGATCATAATGGATCACTCAGATGCCATCGACTACTCTGAACCGGCACTCGTTCTTCTCGGTCTGCAGTTGATCTATGAGAAAGTGCGAAGGAAGAAAAGATGAACTGATCGTCCGATTCCCTGATCTTGCCGTTCCCATCTCCCTGCCAAGCGGATAGTTCCTTCGGTCATTGAAAGTCTACAACACTTTAGGGCAGGAAGTAGCAACTCTGGTTGATGGGATTCAAGATGCAGGATTCAAGTCAGTTACCTTCGATGCGAGCCGACTGCCGAGCGGAGTGTATTTTTACAGGCTGCAATCTGGGGCGTTCATCCAGAACAAGAAGATGCTCGTGTTGAGATAGCTGGAACCAGCTTCAATGGCCTGAAGCCAGACTCAGCATCAGTGGGTCTGGCTTTTTTGTTTAGCTCTCCTCTAGTTCTTGGTGCCTAAGATCAAAGGGTGGTCTGCCCCGTCCAAGAACAATGACTCCCGGCGGATAACCTCAAATAAGCACCGCTCCCGTGCGGGATTGACAAGATTTGCGCAAGACGGAAATCCGTTAATGGCCTCGGAGATGTGAGTGGAACTTTTTCCCACAAGACTGAGTTTTCTCTTGTATTAATCCTGAACTTGTCCAATTCGGGTCGCTCGTCCGGCTGACGTAGACGGAGGCTCGAGTGGGCATCACACACTGCACAAGTCAACTTAGGTCCAACTAATCTCAAGGAAGGAATGCAACATGAGAAAACCAACGCTACTGTTTCGGGTTCTTGCTATGTCCGCTCTGCTATTGTTGCCGGGCATCGCCGGTGCGCAGATTGTGCTAAATCAATCCGATGCATCTGCTATTCTGGCAACTGGGAAGACATATGACTCCCATGTCGATCTTTCTGGTGCTTCAGTTGACATCGGATATGAATACAACTACGCTCAGACTTGGGACTTCACTGGAAGAAACTATGGCAGTCTCACACGGGAAATGTACCTTAGCGCTGCTTCGACCCCGTTCAACTCACTCTTTCCCTCAGCAAGTCTTGCCAGCTATGTGAAAGACAGCAACTCAAGTGGGAAGTACGAAACGTGGACATATGGTCAACTGACTGCTACAGACTATGTGAACGCTGGAAGTGTGACTCGTGTGAGCGGAACAGCGCACGACACCACTCTGGTTGACTCGTTAAGACCTGCACAGTCAGCCCTCAAATTTCCTCTGCAGTACAATCTAAGTTGGAACTACAACGCTGTACCAAAACTAACGGACCTCGGGCAGGGAATACAAACAAGATCCACAAAGAGTGTAGCATACGTTGTTGACGCTTTTGGGACGGTCAGCGTTCCGGGGAAGACATTTGATGCACTGCGATTGAAAACCACCGAGATCGACAGCACAGAGACTATTTTCAATGGTTACTCCTACGGCACTCAGGTTACCACGGTTGTCTCATATCTCTGGATTGGAAGGGATGGGAGTTCTGCTTCAGCGACGGTCAGTCCCGCTGTGGTCGTCAGCTACTCAACTCCTTCCACAGGTGCCTCCTCTGTGGAACCTGTTCCTTTCAATGGCCCGACTGCGTTTTCACTCGGACAGAACTATCCGAATCCGTTCAACCCGTCAACCAATATAGAATTTGGGATCCGGAATGCGGGTCAAACGACGTTAAGGGTCTTCAACATACTCGGTCAAGAAGTAGCGACGCTTGTGGATAGATACTTACCTGCGGGTCGCTACCGAGTGAACTTCAACGCTAACGACCTTGCTTCTGGTCTGTATATTTACTCGATCGAGTCTGGTGAAAATAGGACCGCGAGAAAGATGATATTGATGAAGTAACTGAAGGACAAGGAGCTCCTGACGGCCACTTCTTTCTCGGAGACCATTCAGGAAAACAAGAGACCCGCTCTCAATCGAGGCGGGTCTTTTCTTTGGTGCGATTCCTACCCGTATCAGTTTAGTGGATGCCGAACATTCCCACGGAGGCCTGGGCGAGATTGACTAGCGGACCGAAGTACAAACCAAGAACGAGGTTGGGAACAACCAGCACAAGCATGATGATGACATACTGAGGCGCAAATCTGATCGGGCTCGTCTCGCCTTCAGGATCTCTCAAATACATGTTCCGAACGATCCGCACGTAGTAGTAGAGCGAGACCACGCTGTTGAGCACACCAACGATTGCCAGCCAGATCCATTGCGCATTGATGAGGGCAGCAAAGAGGTAGAGCTTCCCGATGAAACCCACTGTCGGTGGGATACCTGTGAGTGAAAAGAGGAATATCGTGAAGCAAGCAGCGACAAACGGGGAGCGGTATCCGAGACCTTTGTAGGCCTCGATATCCTCGCTCCCAGTTTTGTTTGCGATAATCATCACGGTGTAGAATGCACCGAGGTTCATAAATAGGTATGCGACAAAGTACACCAGGACAGCCGAGATGCCTTCGTTGCTAAGCACAACAACGCCCATGAGGATATACCCGGCGTGGGCAATGCTCGAGTACGCAAGGAGGCGCTTGAGATTGTTCTGCCAGATCGCAACCAGGTTCCCCAACGTCATCGTTGCGACAGAGACAATGGCAAGCAAGACGTTCCAATCAAAGCCCTGAAAACTCGCCCAGTAGCCTGCAGCGAGATTACTCACGGTCGGGTCAAGGAATGTCACTTTGAAGAATCGGATCATCATCGCAAATCCAGCGGCCTTGGATCCGACAGACAGCAATGCCGTGATCGTGATTGGCGCACCCTCATAGACGTCGGGCGTCCAAAAGTGAAATGGCACGGAGGAAATCTTGTAGCCGAATCCAGCAAGAGTCAGCACGCCAGCGATGAGAAGAGCTACGCTGTTCACGCCACCTCCCATCAACGAACGATTGACCCCGTAGATGTCCACCGCACCTGTGAGACCATAGAGTATCGAGATGCCGTACAGCATCAATCCCGAGGAAAGCGCACCGTAAATGACGTATTTCAAGGATGCCTCGCTCGAATCTCGCGCGTCTTTTGTGTACCCAGCGAGGATGTATGAACTGATGCTTGTAAGTTCCAGGGACAGGTACATCATTAGAAGGTTCGTAGCTCCCGACATCAAAAACATCCCAAGCGTCAGTGACATGAGAAGTGCATAGTACTCGCCCAAGCGGCGGGGACCGGCGTTCAACTCATCAAAGTTCAGAGAGAAGAGAATTATCAAAGCGGTGGCAAGAAGAATCACAAACTTGAAAAAGAGAGAGAAGGAATCGACAGCGAACATGTTACTGAAGATCGATTCACTCACGCCGACTTGTTCAAAAAGGAAAATCGCTGTTGTCAGCAGCCCTGCAATCGCTACCAATGAAACCCATCGGGTCTTTTTCCGGAGAAACAAATCAAAGAGCAGCGCGGCGCAAAACGTTATTGCGAGCGTTGTCTCGGGCTTGAAGTAACGAAGACTCTGGAGAATCTGTTCAGGCATTTTCGTCAGGGCCCGTCATTGAGGAGCACCCATTGCAACTGTCCCGGCCGTCTTTACCAAGTCAACCAGGTGATTCGCAGAAGCAGTCATGAGGTTCAGCATTGGCGATGGGTACAGACCGAGGAAGATCACTATTGCTGCCAGCGGAACAAGTGTAAAGAGCTCCCTGCCGTTGATGTCCGGCAGGTTCGCCCAGCGCTCAGGAAGAGTTCCGAGGAAGAGGCGCTGGAGAGTCCAGAGCATATATCCAGCGGTCAGCACAATCCCGAGAGTCGACGCAATCGTGATCCATCGGAATGTTTGAAAGGCACCCAAGAATGCAAATGCCTCACTAATGAACCCGCTCAGTCCAGGCAACCCCAACGCAGCGAAGAATGCAATGGACATGATGGCAAAATACCGGGGCATCTGATTCGCCAAGCCTCCAAACTCGTCGAGTCCACGAGTATGCGCCCGATCATAGAGGACGCCGACAATAAGAAAGAGCATCGCGGTAATCGTTCCGTGATTGAACATCTGGAAGATCGCGCCCGTCACTCCTTGCGTGTTGAGAGCCGACATTCCGAGGATAACAATCCCCATGTGGCTGATGCTCGAATATGCAATAAGTTTTTTGAAATCAGTCTGAGCCATCGCAACCAGCGCACCGTACACGATGTTGATGAGCCCGAAGATCGCCAAGGGCTTTGCATACGTGAGCATTGCGTCCGGAAACATCGGGAAACTCACGCGAAGCATCCCATAGGTGCCCATCTTCAAGAGGACGCCGGCAAGGATCACGCTTATCGCCGTCGGAGCCTCGACATGGGCGTCAGGCAACCATGTATGGAATGGAAAGATCGGCACTTTAATGGCAAATGCGATGAACAGTGCGATGTACGCTACGTATCGCCAATACGTATGAAGACCAGAGAGGAGTGATCCCGCCTCGAAGTTTGCTGCATTCATCATTGAGAGCATGTTGAAGACATGCATCTTCTCTCCCGTCGCTGGGTCAGTCACCGTCACGCTGAAGTAGAGTGCGAGCATGACGAGGAGCATGAGGACACTACCAAAGAGAGTATAGAGGAAAAACTTGATCGCAGCGTACTCGCGTCGAGGCCCACCCCAGATCCCGATCAGGAAGTACATCGGCAGGAGCATCAGTTCCCAGAAGATGTAAAACAAAAAGAAATCCAGCGACACGAACACACCCATCATACCCGTGTCGAGGAGCAGGAGGAGTGCGAAGTATCCCTTGACGGCCTTGTTAATCCCCCAGGAAGCAAAGACTGCAATGAAGCTAATGAGGCCAGTGAGAAGAACCATCGGCACGCTCAGTCCATCGATCCCCATGAGATAGTCAATGTGAATGCGGCCAAACCAGGCAACGCCCTTGATGTCAATCCATGAATACTTCTCAACAAACTGCATGCCTTGCTCGGAGTTCACACCAGCCAGGCTGCGGTCATAGTTGACATAGAGATAGATAGCCAGGACGATCTGCAGGAACGTGAAAAGTGCCGACGTCCACCGGATTGAGCTCCAATTCCTCTTCGGCAAGAAAAGCACGATGAGCATCCCGAGGACTGGCAAGAACGTAATCCAGGTGAGGACACCTAATCCGAGAAAGTGAAATTGCATTCTGAGAAATCCTCCTGAGTGTTCAGCTCTGAGTCAAGTTTTGGTCTTCGCAATCAACGAAAGATGAAAAAGAACACCATCACACCAAGAATCACAAAAACAATGTATGTCTGGACTTTGCCGGTCTGGACCTTTCGCAACGCAAGCCCGAAGAATCCTGTGATGTATGCTACGAGGTTCACCATACCATCGATGACGACGTTATCAAACCGGCCACTCGTGAACGCAGAAATCTTCGTGACGAACGCTGCTCCATTCACAAGCCCGTCGATGACTCGATCGTCGAACCACCGTAGAACCCGGCTGACTCCAATCGTTAGCCGCACCACAGCAGTGTGATACAACTCATCGAAGTACCATTTCCGCAGCAGGAAAGTATACACTGGCGCGAGTCTCTCTGCCACTGCATCTGCACTGATTTTCTTCCAGTAGTAAGTGGTATAGGCCAAAAGGATACCGAGGCCAGCGACCAGCAAGGAAAGCAAGATGGCCGGGACATGAAGGTGGTGGACAGTTTCCTCGAACGCCTCCAACGAAGCTCCCTGCAGGGCGAGTGGAACAACACTGACCGGCCGCTCAACATACTGGAAATACCAGCCTGAACTCGCACCGAACGGATTGAACGAATAAAAGATAAAGACTGAAAGGATCGCAAGGACTGTGAGCGGGATTGTCATCACCTTGCCAGATTCCTGGAGATGTTCGAGTCGGTGAGAATCTGCATGGTCGCCAAGAAATGTGAGTATGACAAGTCGAAACATATAAAACGCCGTCAGGCCGGCGACGAGGTATCCAAGGATTGGGAGAAGATAATGACCGCTCAGACTTCCAAAGGCGAGTGTCCCTGCAAGGATTTCATCTTTGCTCAAGAATCCAGAAGTGAACGGAACACCAGAAATTGCCAGCGTGAAGATAAGGAACGTCCAGAACGTGATTGGCATGCGCTTCCGTAGACCACCCATGTTCCGAATGTCTTGCGCGTCGGTGTGGTCATCGCCAGCATGGTGAAGCGCTTGGTGCATGGCATGGATCACGGAGCCAGACCCAAGGAAGAGTCCGGCTTTGAACCACGCGTGCGTCATCAGATGGAACATCCCGGCTGAGTATGCACCGACGCCTAACCCCAACATCATGTAGCCAAGCTGGCTGATCGTCGAATACGCAAGGACTCGCTTGATGTCGTTCTGCACGATCGCAATCGTGGCCCCAATCACTGCAGTGATCACTCCAATGTATGCAATGACGAGCAGGGCATCTGCCGTCATCATCGCATACGTGCGTGCGACAAGATAGACCCCTGCAGCGACCATCGTTGCCGCGTGGATGAGTGCACTAACTGGGGTCGGACCTTCCATTGCATCGGGCAGCCAAACATGGAGCGGGAATTGCGCCGACTTCCCGACTGCACCCGCGAACACGAGGAGACCTGCAGCGGTCAGCCACTTCTCGCTTCCAAACGGAATGTTACCAGCTCCTATTGCGGAAAAGATCTTGTCGAAGCTGAACGTGTGATACATCGTGAACAGAATCATGATTCCCGTGAAGAAGCCGATGTCACCAATCCGGTTTACGATGAAGGCTTTCTTTCCAGCATCCGCGGCAGACTTCTTCTCATACCAATGGCCGATGAGGAGGTAGGAACTCAATCCCACAAGCTCCCATGATACATACATCGTGAAGAAGTTGTTGGTGAGAACGATTCCAAGCATCGAGAAAGAGAAGAGTCCAAGGAATCCGAAGTACCGCGAGTACCGCACGTCTCCCGCCATGTACCCGATCGAGAACAGATGGACAAGGGAGCTCACCAATGTAACCACAACGAGCATCGTTGCGGCGAGATTATCAAGCATGATGCCGAGGTCAATCTGGAGAGGGCCGATCCCCGGGACAGATTTGAAGTCCACCCATCGGAAAGTGAATTCGAGCGTCTTTTCAGGGAAAAGGGAGAATTTGTCGTAGAGAACCACGAGAGACAAGAGAAGGCCGATGAAGAGAAGGCCCGTCTCGAACCAGTCCCCCTGTCTTGGCAACTTCCTTCCAAAGAATGCTTGAACAATAAACCCAAGCAGAGGAAGGAGAAGAACTATCGTTGAAAAGAGAAGCAGTGTTTCCTGAGACATTTAATCGTTCGCCTGCTTAAGGAATCATTCCTTTAATTTGTCCACCTCGTCGACGTTCACTGTGCTCATCAGCCTGTAAATGTTCAACACAATGGCCAAAGCGATCACGGCTTCGGAGGCGGCGAGGATAATGACAAATATCGCGATCACCTGCCCGTCGAGGTTGAGAGCACCGTACCGGGAGAACGCGACGAAATTGATGTTTGCCGAATTCAGAATCAGCTCGATTCCCATGAGAACCATGATCGCGTTTCGCCTCGTGGCAACGCCAAAGATGCCGAGAGCGAAGAGAATCGCGCTGATGAAGAGGTAGTGAGTTAAACCAACCTGAAGAGGCATTTGCTCAATCAAAATGTGAAATTAAGAAATGCGGACGGAACAGACTCCGCTTTTAACTTCTCACTTCTGACTTTTCACTTCCAACTGGTCTCTCTCTTCTCGCTATCATTGCCGCACCAACAAGAGCGACTAACAACACTATCGAAGCAACTTCGAAGGGCAACAGGTAGGTAGTCATCAACATCTCTCCAAGCTTCGGAGCAGTTGATTTCATCTCAGGAATAGGTGCCCGTTTCCAGTCTGTGACAAAGAACACACCGCAGAGAACTCCTGCCAATCCTGCGACAAGGATGACCGCGGGGAAGGTCTGCAGTGTTCCAGTTTTCATTTGAACGTCGATCACTTTGCTGGTCAGCATAACGCCGAAGAGAAGTAAGATCAGGATACCCCCGACGTAAATCAGGATCTGCGTGACGGCGAGGAAGTCTGCATTCAGCAGAACGTAAAGGCCTGCAACTCCGAAGAAAGTAAAAAGAAGAGAGAACGCAGAATAGACGATGTTCTTTGAGAAGACAACGACGAAGCCGGAGACAACCGTGATTAACGCAAAGAGATAAAAGACAATATCAAAGAGCTGCATGAAGGTTCGCTTATTTCACTGTCGATTGGAATCGAGATTCATTAGAAAAGCCTTAGGATGATTCACCGGGTTTCGGATCTGATTCTTGAGGTCGTGCCACGGCGACTGGCTTGGGAGCTGGTTGTGGTTGTGAAGCAGTGGCTTGAGTAGTGGCGGGCGCAGGAGGCTTGGCTGCGACTGCTGCTGCACCCTTTTTTGCGGCTTGATCCTTCTCCCATTGGGCATACTTGTCTCTCGCGGCCAGGGCCTGTGTCGGGGTCATCGCACTGAAGTTATAGACCAAATTGCGCCGGTCAAATTCTGAAAACTCATAGACATCCGTCATCACAATGCACTCCGTTGGGCATGGTGGCACGCAGAGCCCGCAGTAACAGCACTTCGCGATGTCGATGTCAAACCTTGTCACCCACAGGCGTTTCTTGTGACCCGTAGAAGTTATCCCCAAGTCATCCGTCGGAAGAGATTTCACCGTCTCAATCGTGATGCAATCGACAGGACATGCCATTGAGCATTGGTCGCAGCCAATGCAGTCATCGATGTTGACGTAAAGTCGATTGCGTGCGCGCTCTGGCAGCTTCAATTTCACGTCTGGGTACTGGATGGTTACGGCGGGGACGAAGAGATGCTTGAAGGTCACCTTCATCCCAATGAGAATCGTCCAGATCGATGCAAAGATATCTTTGAAGTATCGCTTCATTAATCCGAGAAACTCAGATTCGGGTTTTGTCTTTCATGGTTTATCCCAGCAACACCCAGAGGCCCACACCGACAACGCATACGAATGCCCATGGTGTGAGTACTTTCCAGGAGACGTACATCAACTGATCGACACGCAACCGCGGCAACGTCCACCGAAGCCACATTTGGATAAAGATGAAGAACATCCCTTTCGAGAGAAACCAGAACAAGCCCCACAGAGGCCCGGATAGAAAATCGCCAAAGGGGCTGTTCCAGCCGCCGAGGAAGAGCGCCGACGCAATCGCGGACACTGCAAACATGTTTGCATACTCTGCAAGGAAGAAGATCGCGAACTTCATTCCGCTGTATTCGGTGTGATAGCCCGCGACAAGCTCTGACTCTGCCTCAGGGATATCGAACGGGGTCCGGTTGACCTCTGCAAGGGATGCTACGAAGTAAATCACAAATGCCAGAAAGACAAATGGAAACTTATGAAAGACATACCAGTTCCAGAACCAGCCGCTCTGTTGTCGGTTAATCTCCTGCAGATCGAGAGAACCCGCGATCATCACCACTGCAAGCAACGCAAGCGCTGTTGGAATCTCATAACTGACGATCTGTGCTGCGGAGCGCATCGCGCCGAACAGTGACCACTTATTGTTCGACGCCCACCCCGCCATCAAGAGCCCGATAACAACGAGAGACGAGACCGCGATGATGTAGAAAAGGCCAATGTTTACACCGCTCCCGATATAGGCACTGCTGAAGGGGATCGCTGCAAAGGCCGCATATGAACCCATGAACACTACAAAGGGCGCGAGCGTGAAGAGCTTCTTGTCTGCTGCCGTCGGGACAATGTCCTCTTTCTGCATAAGCTTGACGATGTCGGCGATGGTCTGAGCCCATCCGTGCCACCCGCCAACACGCATCGGCCCGAGCCGGTCTTGCATATGAGCAGAGACCTTACGCTCCAGCCACACCGCAAACAATGCGTACGGTATCACCCAGAGGAGCGGGATGACAGCGATGATCAAGTAGACGAGAGCATCACTCGAAATCAATTTCTGAAGAAGTTGGTCCATCGAACAGAAGCCTTTCTCTACCGATCCACTTCGCCTAAGACGATGTCAATACTCCCTGCAATCGCAACCATGTCCGCGATCATTGCACCGCGTGAGATTTCAGCGATCACACTCAGATTGCAGAATGCTGGTGACCTGGCTTTCACGCGATAAGGGGTCGTAGAACCATCGCTCATGATGTAATATCCCAATTCCCCACGAGGAGTCTCTGTTCTGAAGTACACCTCTCCCACAGGCGGGCGGATACGTTTCGGGATTGCAGAGTGAACATCTCCCTCCGGCAATTGCGCAAGCGCCTGTTCTATTATCCGCAAGCTCTGTTCCATCTCTCGAACTCGCACGATGTATCGATCCCAGCAATCTCCCACTGTGCCTACTTCTCCTCTGCCAACCTGGACTTCGAAATCAAAACGATCGTAGATAGAATACGGCTCGTTCCGCCGCAGGTCCCAGTCGACCCCCGATCCCCTGAGCATCGGCCCAGAACACCCAAAATTGATGGCAACATCCGCGGGCAGCACCCCTACACTTGCAGTCCGCTTGATGAAGATCTCATTGTAGGAAAGAAGGTCGTTTAATTCTTTGATCTTAGGTTTGAAGTACTGGCAGAAGTCCTGTGCCTTCTCAACAAAGCCGGGTGGCAAGTCATGTGAGAGACCGCCCACCCACATGTAATTGTAGAGGAGTCGAGCTCCACAAGTCATCTCGAACAGATCCAGGATTCGCTCGCGATCGCGGAAGCAAATGAGAAATGGGGTAAACTCACCAACATCCAGTCCGTACGTCCCAAGTGCGATGAGATGGCTTGCGATTCTCTGGAATTCAGCCATGATGATCCGGATGTACTCGACCCTCTCCGGAACTTTGATCCCCAATAGTTTCTCGACTGCCAACGCATATCCAAAATCCATAGACATGGACGCGACATAGTCCATCCGATCGCAATAAGGAATAACCTGCTGGTAGTTTGTCATGTGCTCTGCGTGCTTCTCAAAGCAGCGGTGCAGGTAACCGATGTGAGGAATCGCGTCAACGATAATCTCGCCGTCGACGACTAGCTCCAGACGCAGCACACCATGAGTTGATGGGTGCTGTGGTCCCATGTTGAGGACCATCTCCTCGGTCCGAAGCGCACGCCCGGACGACGTGGTCGGGCCAGCCGATACAGTTGTGCCTCTCGCAGCCGTCTCGATCATAGGGGTCAATACGGAACCTTCATCCCGTTATAGAATTCCGGCAGCTTGTAATCTTTGCGAAGCGGGTGCCCCTCCCAATCGTAGGGACAAAGGATGCGGCGGAGATCGGGGTGTTCAGTGTAGATGATTCCGAGGAGGTCAAACGACTCACGCTCATGCCAATTGGCAGCCTTCCAGACAGATTCGACAGATTGCGTTTGAGGATTGTCCTTAGTGACAATCGCCTTCAGGACGAGCCGATGCTTGTGGATCATCGAATAGAGATGATAGACAGTGCTGAGCGTGCCGTCGTTGTTGTCGACACCGCCCAGACACATGAGATAGTCGAATTGGAGCTCCGGCGTGTCTCGCAGGAAGAGTCCTACTTCTCTCATTCGATCAGGAGCGATTCTTGTCCATGGCTCCGTGATCGCATCAGCCTTGAAATCAAGGATGGCCTCACCGAACTGGACTTTCAATCTGTCGTGGATTTCTTGAGGAGTCATACGTCGTGCTTGAGCTGATCTTGTTACGCTACTTTCTTCGCCAAGCTCTCGTGACGAATTTTCTCTTGAAGCTTGATCACCCCTTCCATAAGGGCTTCCGGCCTCGGTGGACAGCCTGGGACATAAACATCGACGGGGATGACACGGTCCACACCCTTGAGAACATGGTACCCATGCTCCCAGTAGGGTCCGCCGCAATTCGAGCAACTTCCCATCGAGATGACATAGCGAGGCTCTGACATCTGGTCGTACAGGCGTTTTATCCGAGAGGCCATTTTGAGCGTCACAGTGCCCGCAACAATCATGACATCCGACTGACGCGGCGTAGCACGAGGCATGACCCCGAAGCGATCGAAGTCATAGTGAGAAGCGCCAGTCGCCATCATCTCAATTGCACAGCATGCCAGTCCAAACTGCATCTGGTACAACGACGACAGTCTTGCCCAGTTGAGCAGATTGTCGAGTGATGTGATGATGACATTGCTGCTTTGAAATTGCCTATCGAGTAAGCCCATATCCTGCTTTCTTTACACTGGCACCTGCTCTTCTACTCCAAGCGACGTTTGCTTGATCGGTGGGCGCTGCACTCTCGGAATTTCTGGGCGCGGCTTGTCCCATTCCAGGTCGCCCTTTGCCCACACGTACGCGAATCCGACCAGAAGAATGGCCAAAAAAACCATCATCTCAAGAAATGCGTACATTCCGAGCTTCTTGAAGACAAGTGCCCAGGGGAAGAGAAACACAATCTCCACATCGAATACGAGAAAAATAAGGGCAACCACGTAGAATCGAATATTGAACCTGATCCAGGAGTCACCAATCGGTTCTTCGCCGCATTCATATGAAGTAAGCTTCTCGGCGTAGGGACGCTTCGGCCGCAGCAACCATGCGACAATCAAACCCCCAGCAACGAAGACTGCTCCTACGATGAAGAAGGCGAGGATTCGGCTGAAATCAGTGAGCATGCGGGAAAATACGAATCTCCTGAGGTGTTCAATAAAAGAACGCTAAGAAGGTACTGAGAATTCCAAAGATAATCAAGGAGTTGGCAACGAGGGTACTGTCCTAATTTAGAGGGGGTTCGTCCTAATTTCGGCGGGTTTGAAAATGCAGATGACAGATAGGCAAGCAACCGACTAATGGTGGGCTCAGGATTTTTGGTCTTTCCCACCTCTTAGGGTTGCATCCCAAGTGCCCACCACAGTTTAGCATTCATCTCCTCAACTTTTCTACGCGGTAATTCATAGACCATTCGACAAACCTTGGATTTCTTGATTCGCAGCAACTCGTTGCAAACAATCTTGACACCGAATTCAGAGTTAGAATCTTGGGGGCTCACATATACATCCCACTCATAATGAACTGGAAGTTTTGCATCCTTATATGAATGCGTTCTGGCAAACATTATCGCATCCCAATCCTTAGCTATCTTATCATCCTGCAAACAAACCCCAAATTTCTTCCTTTCATTTTGGTAATCTGGTTCAAAGCGGATGAGAAATTCGTAGACCCATCCACGCTTGAACGTGATTTCTGGCATTGGGGAACAGAAAAATAGACGGGGATAAACCTATTCTTGAAACTCCGAAAATACCATCTGGCCAGATACTCTCGGTGAGCCTACAACTATAGGATTCTGATTTGGAAGAGAATAGAAGAGGTTCCTTCTGCCATTGTGCAGGATTTGATATTCTCTGGCAACCGTGTATTTTCGTTCTACTGGTTCTAAGAAAATGCTGTATGCAAGTTCCAAATCCCTAAAGTCCTCGACCAATATTCCGAGTTGTGTCACTGCTCCACCCAGAAGGAATATTTTCGGGAGTTCAACTCTCTGGAGCTTTGTATAGTACTTCTCCAGTTGAGTGAGCAACCGAACCAAATAAGTATGAATGTCAGTAATTTTCTCCCTATCGCTTGAGGTGAGCCGTGCCTTTAGATGACTTGCACGTATTGATCTCAACAGATGATTGATGAATCTAACCGCTAAGACAAATAGAAACATTCTTAGGATTACGGTTGGAAAATCAACAATGAATCTAAGAATCAGGTACACTGTTTTTTCCGCACGACTTGGTTCAAATCCCAAATCATCTAAGGTGATTGTGTGGCTCATGCTATTGCGTAGTTCTCTCTTTGAGCAGGTCTCTTGTCAAATAGAAGGGATTGCGTTTGGCTTTTGAATCTGTTGAGGGCGCTGAATCTGAGTATCCCAATATTACGAATCATCGTTTCCAATGTCAAGCTTTTTACCAAGAATATGTTACCCATCTGTAGAAACGTCCATCTGAACGATTTTGTTTCAGAAATCGTGCCAATTCTAACGCAGTGACCAGTCCTTCTGGTTCCAAACAATGACTGCCACCCCCACGAGAGTGGCCGTCCCGCATTATTTGGGGATAAGGCGCACCAATAAGGGCAAACAAAAAGGGCGAATCAGATTTCTCCGTCCGCCCTTAGCAAATCAAGCCACATACCCCAAAGCAAGGCATAAGCATTGAGTCGGAGGAAATCTAATACTTCCTGACCGTTGGAATCAAAAACTTTGCAAGAGTCCACGAATCCTTGCGCGTTACGTCGGCAATTGAGCACGGACTTACTCGCCGTATCTGGACGTGGAATGATTTGTTGAATTGGCAGGAAGAAGCGAAAGCGGCCTGAATCAAATTAGGACAAAAAATCGAAATCAGGACAGCACCGCAACGAGAGAAGAACCAGCATGAGCACCGGGCTGGCACCTCTTGATGAACCACTCCCTGTGGAAACCCACATCTCTGCAAAAAAAAGTCCCGCCGAATGGCGGGACTCTGTTACACCTTCTGCTCATGCAAAACGATTTAGAACTCGTAGCGCACGCCTAACTGCATCTGCCACCGAGAAGCCAAATCCGAGTTTGACCAGGGCGTGAATCCTGGAACAATTGTGGACGAGAGGGCGAATCTCGGCCTCCCGTACGTTGGAGAACCCACGGTCGCATCCAGACTCTGGAAACTGAGCACATTGGTGTAGGACTGATTCGTAACGTCATTGACATAACCCCAATCGCTCTTCAACAAGTTTAGGAAGTTCAAGACGGAGACAGCGATCTCCAACTTGTGTCCCTGGAATGTCGGTATCTCCTGCACCAAGTTGACGTCAAGAAACTTATTCCAGGGTGTGTGCAACGCATTGCGCTCAGCAATCTGGCCACGGTGTTCCTTGAGATAATCTATACTATTAATGAACTGGTCGAGTCTGTCGTACGCCGGGTCAGTATACGGAAGAACGGTGGCGGTCGCAGATGTGTTCGACATCAGAATAACATCATTGCGATCCTTTGGTATGTACATGAGATCGTTGGACGTCCGGCTATCACCGTTTACGTCACCATTGTATACGATCGAGAAAGGAAGTCCGGACCTCCCCTCAAAAGCAAGTCCGATCGTCGTTCCAAAGCCTTCAGCGAGCTCGAACCTGCGTGATACGGCTGCAAAAATACGGTGCCGCTGATCATAGTTCGAATAAGCAAGAGGGGGGTTGTTTGGATCGCCCGGTATCACATTGAAACCCCACTGAGAACTGGCCGTGCTGGAAACAACGCTGTTAAGATCCTTCGACTGTCCGTACGTGTAAGAGAAATTTCCGGACCACCCATCGGGAGATAATGGCCTGACCAACTGAAGCGTGAGGTAGTATTGGTACCCTTCGCTTGTGTTTTTCATGAGCAAAACATTCGTGAATTGTTGCACAGAAGCGGCGAGTCTATCACTAAGCTTTTTCGTTGTAAAGCTTCTTGAAGACGTACTATAAATGCCGTATTCAGGTCGACCGTCTCCAACCAATTGTCCGTTGGGAGTCAAACCGTTATTCCCCTGCGGACCGGCTATATTGATGTCTTGGTAATAAATGTCACTCCTGACTTTTGTGTAAAGCCCTTCGACAGTACCGACAAAGCCGAACGGGAGTTCGCGGTCTAACGCCAGATCGGCTCGGAACACCTGGGGCATCTTGAAGTCTTTATCGGTCAGGTTAATTGCCGTGGTCTTAACACCCGCTACGGTGGTCGCCTGCTTAGTAACATCCGATTGGAAAGTGAAGCCAGCCGGAAGGCTCGAGTTAGAAATTCGACCAAAATCTACACCCGTGTTACTATATTGGTTTGAAAGCCAAACATACCCAATTCTTCCGGAAAAGATGCCCGCACCACCACGGAGCTGCACCGATCGATCTCCTACAGGATCCCAGTTGAAACCTAACCGAGGTGACCACAACAACTGTCCACTTGATACTATATTCGTTCCAAGACCCTGTGCCCCAAATAGCGTGTCCACGCTGGGATTAAACGGTGGCTTGTCGGGAAAAGTGGGGACGTCCAGTCGCAAGCCCAAGGTCACTTTCAACTTCGGGACACCTGTCCATTCGTCTTGGGCATAGACACCATACTGAATTCCCTTCAATTCAGCCCAAAGGTTTCCACCTGGCAGTACATATCCATAGTTATATCTCACAGGTTTGGCGTTCAGGAAGTCATTCAAGGATGCAAATTGATAGTAGCCATTAATGTCTGAGACAAACAAGTTCGCAAACTTGAAGAGCTGGTTGCTCGTACCGAATGTGAATGTGTGCTCCCGAAAGAAATATGTGAAGTTATCCGTAATCTCATATACATCTTGATTTAGCGCATTTGCCCCGGAAAATTCCTCACTCCCTGCAACGAGGTCAGCGTCACCACCGAACCCTGTGTTCCGGATTACCACTGTCGGGAACAGACTTCCATACAGATCACGATGGTCACGGATCCGAGTATATCCAAGGATCAGTTCGTTCGACATCGCATTTGAGAAAGTGCTGGATAGGGTCAGCGCGGTTGAGTTCGTCGTGCTCGCGAATTTGTACCGATTCTCTGTTGGGTATATCGCGCTGCTTGAAAAGTTTTGCGAGGTACTCGGTGCGTTATCATCCCATGCGTTTACATAGTTGTGTCGGAGTGTCAACCGATGTTGATCACTCAAGTTAAAATCGAGGCGAGCGAAGATTTTCGTGCTTGGCCTTTCGTTGAGTATGTTCGTAAACGATCCGAGACTGGTAGTATACCCGTATTTGCTCTGAAGGATGTTGATGAACCGCTGCACAGTGTCGGGAGAAACCTTGAATTGATTGTTTGAGGGAGCCGATACAGAGGATCCAAGGACTCTCAATGTTGGTTGCTTGCGTTTGGTGAGCTCACCATTCACAAAGAAGAACAGATTGTTCTCCACGATTGGACCGCCAACGCGGAAACCAGTCTGGTATTCACTGAAATCAGCATACGACTTTTGGAATGCGTCAGGACTCTTGCCAACGAATTTCTCGTTACGACCGTAGTAGTACGCCGCACCCGTAAATTTGTTCCCGCCGCTCCTAGTAACTGCGTTGACACCTGCTCCCGTAAACACCCCCTGTCGAACATCATAAGGAGCAATGACTACCTGGAACTCTTGCAGGGCGTCCAAGCTGATGGGATTGGTACTGGCCTGGCCTCCGGGCGTGCCGTTGCTGGGTAAACCGAAGAGATCATTATACATGGCCCCGTCGATCTTGATATTGTTATACCGAAATGATACCCCGGCGGCGCTGTTTCCGACGTAGAGCGGGTCAATCTTCTCGAAGTCCTGGAAAGCTCTTGATATGGTTGCCAGGCGGTTAAAATCCTCGCCTCGTACCGTTGCGGATGAACCAGTCCTTCCAGAACTGAGGATCGCATTTTTCTCAGCAGTGATGAGAACCTCATTGGTCTGAACGGCCTCTTCAACCAACTTGAAGTCGATGGTCAAGTTCTGCGAAAGCACAAGCGTGATGTCTGTCTGTGTCTGCTTCTGGTAGCCAACATATGAGCAAGAAACAGTGTAAGGTCCCCCGACTCGAAGACTCGTGAGATTGTATCTCCCGTCATCCCGGGTCGTCGTGCCAAATGTGGTACCGGAGGGGACGTGGATAGCTACGACGTTCGCACCGGGGAGAGGGTTGCCATTCTGGTCGGTGACAACACCATTCATCGCGGCACTTGTCGTCCCCTGCGCAAGGAGCGAGTTCGTTGGGACAATACACACAAGCCCAACGAGCGCGAAGAGAAGCATCAATCGTGTGAGTTGCGTAAAAAGATTCATATCCTTTTCTCCTGTCTAATTTGTGAATAAATCAATTATTTAGGGTGGACACAAGAAGATGCGAAAAGCCATGCGATTCTTAATCCGCGGGAAAAAGACCTCCGCTTAACGGAGCATACTGAGGAAGCTCTTCCTACAAATATCGTGGTTGAATGTAATCGCAATATTGAGATTGTGTAAAGAAATCGTAAAGCGGGCAAAACACGGATTGTAAGCGGATACAGAAGTAGAAAGGAACAGACACTGGTGTAACGGAACTACTTTTCGAACTCCAAATCCAGCGGAGGTTGCTGCTCATGACTCTCAGTCGATTCGCATTCCCCCGGCGCAAAATATAATTAATTCATATTGTGAACGCAAGAGAAATCTTATCTTTTTTTCTGGCACGGGCAGTCACTCACTCCCGAGTCTCAAGTGGGCGTTGTCCTGACGATGAGAAAAGGAATTCACGCCCCGACACATTCGATGACCTGCCCTGAAGTGATCTGCTCTGCCCCTCAGTCGCTGGTACGGCGAGACGCCTGAGATAAACCGCGCTGATGTCGTCAGTTACGAAGCCTTCGTCGCCGCCCTCTTGCTTCGGGGGCAAGCCAGCGAACCTCCCTCGCTCCTACCTTCTGACCTGCGAAGCGTGCAAGGATGAATAGGAGGTCCGAGAGCCTGTTCAAATAGGAGATCACTCGCGGATTGACCTTCTGTGTTCGACTCAGCTTCACCGCGCGGCGCTCCGCCCGCCGGCACACTGCGCGGGCGTAGTGAAGGTGAGCCGAAGCCTGTGATCCACCGGGAAGAATGAAGCTCTTGAGTGGGGGCAATTCTGGCTGAATCCTGTCGATAATCGCCTCGGTTGCGGCAATGTGTCCACCGTCAATCCGAGGGACTATCGCTCTCCTTCGGCTCGACGAAATGGGTGCTGCCAGGTCAGCCCCAAGAATGAAAAGGTCGTTCTGAGCCCTCTGAAGGATGGCGTCAAGTGCTCTAGAGACCTTCATCGAACGAATGATCCCGATCACAGAATTCAGTTCATCAACCGTCCCGTATGTTTCGATTCTGAGATCATCCTTCGGGACACGCCTTCCGCCGAAGAGTGAGGTCTCGCCTTTGTCACCGGTTTTTGTATAAATCTTCATTGATGGATTCCAGGAATGGCGCGTTCGCGGCCCAGCTTGCGCAAGAAGACCACCTTTTCACAACTCAAAGGCTATTCCATTCGGAGGAAGACACTTGTCTCTCCAAGACGCCTTCAATCTCCCTCATCATGAACCTTAGCTGTGGAACTGAGAATTCTGCATTCGACGGAATCGCGAGACGGTGCTGTTCATAAATCATGAATTGATGACGGGTGCCCTGGAACGGACCTTGAAAACCGAGCTGACGTATTCGCCGAATGAATTCACGCCGCTTACATGGCTGCCACGCGTGCACGTGTGGGCCTCCGGTTGAGATCGACTCCACCGATAATCGGGAGGCGATGGCGCATCTTCATTCCGACGAGAATCCAATCCTCCATGGTGGAACGAAGCATATCCTGGCACTCGCGGAGCGTCCTGCCAAATGCAATGACGCCCTTGCATTTCGGGATCCTTCCAGTGAACGTTCCGTCCTCGAGCTTGTCATAAGTTGCACTCGCCATCGCTTTCTCTACGTACTCAGTCAATGCAAATTGCATAGTTGTTGCCTCCTCTGCTCTCGAATTAACAAATTCTCATCTCATAAATCTTGGGAGTTCATTGAAAAAGTGAACCGAAGTCTTAATGCCGCCGAAGAAATTCTCGAGGCTGAGATGCTCATCCGGCGCATGGGCATTTTCGTCTGGCAGGCCAAACCCAAGGAGAACTGTATCAATCCCGAGTAGTTGTTTAAAGAGTACGACGATAGGGATTGAGCCCCCCTCTCGCTGGTACAAAGGAGCTTTCCCGAAGGCCTTCCTCAAAGCTTCCACCCCAGCCATGACTCCTGGACTGTCAATCGGCGTGATCGCCGCCTCTCCACCATGGAGAGACTTGACGTTCACTGTCACCGTCCTCGGGGCGATTTTCTTGATGTGCCTCACAAACAGCTTCTCGATCTCTGCGGATTTCTGATCAGGCACCAAGCGCATTGAGATTTTTGCTGAAGCCTTCGCTGGGAGGACTGTCTTTGCTCCCTCCTCGATGAAACCTCCCCAGATTCCGTTGCACTCGAGAGTCGGTCGACCCCAAACCCGCTCGAGCGTAGTAAAGCCCTTCTCGCCGTAGAGGGTTTTCACCCCTAAGTCTCTTGAGTACTTCCTCTCGCTGAACGGGAGCTTCTTGAATGCGTCGCGTTCCTTCTTTGTGAGAGGTCGAACGCTGTCATAGAAGTGGGGAATCGTCACTCTCCCGTTCTTGTCGTGGAGCGACGCGATCATTTCACATAATGCCTGAATGGGATTGTGAATAGCTCCACCAAAGGAACCAGAGTGCAAGTCCCGATTCGGGCCGACAACTTCAAGCTCCATGTAAGCCAGGCCTCGAAGAGCGTAGGTGATTGATGGAACTCCACGTGCAAACATCCCGGAATCGGAAATCAGCGCGAGATCTGCTTTGAGCTTGTCTGTATGGTCTCTCACAAAGCTCTCGAGATTTGTGCTGCCGATCTCCTCCTCGCCTTCGATCAGAATCTTCAGGTTACACGGAAGGTTGCCCGTGTTTCTCAGATAGGCTTCGACACCTTTGAAGTGGATGAACACCTGTCCTTTGTCATCGGATGAACCGCGAGCATAGAGATCACCCTGTCGAATGCTCGGCTCAAACGGAGGAGTTGTCCAGAGATTGACTGGGTCGACGGGCTGCACATCATAATGTCCATAGAAGAGTACCGTCGGTCTACCAGATGCTCGAAGCCACTCGCCATAAACGATAGGATGACCGGGAGTCTTAAAGGTCTGAACGCTTTCCATCCCGATTGATTTCAGATGCTCAACCACCCACTGGGCGCAATGTTGCACATCCTGTTGGTTCTCCCGACCAGTACTGATGCTAGGAATTCGGAGGAATTCATTCAACTCTGAAAGATATCGATCACGATTCGCTTCTAGGTACTTGAAGATATCGTCCATTTGAAACTCCGTCTAGTGCTTGGCGTGGAAATCACTCAGGCATTCCAGTGAATCGAGTACACGCTGAAATGCCCACCCAATATACTTAGCAGGAGCTGAACTTGCAACCACCGACCCAAAGCGCAGAACCTTGACTATCCAGCGACTATTGGCTAAATTGAGAAAAGTTCAAGAGAAACTTCTGATTTGCGCCGAACGTTCTCAGATGCACAGCCACGATGAAGCCATTCTTGGAAATTATCACATATCTTCTCCCAATCCTCTACTTTGTGACGGTTTGGCTCTACGCCAGAGGGTTTTTCAGTGACGAAAGATTTGCGGATCGCTTAAAGACACCCTTCCTCGGTGTCACCCTTCTCCTTCATCTTCTGTATTTCATCATCCGAACCAACAATCTTCATCACCCTCCGATCACCTCGATCTTTGAGTTGATGTCGGTCCTCGCTTTCTCGATCGCTGTTGCGTACTTCTACCTCGAGACGCGGACAAACGTGCGCGGGACAGGGTACTTCATCCTCAACCTCTCATTTTTCTTCCAGCTTGTGTCCTCTCTCTTTATCCGAAACGAGGTAGATGTAAACCCTGTGCTTCGGAGCAACTGGCTGGGCTTTCACGTCACAAGCGCTCTGCTCGGCTACGCGGCGATCGCGATTTCTGCCGTCTATGGTTTCCTTTACTTGATGCTTTACCATGAGATTAAGGCCAGCAGGTTTGGTGTCATCTACAAGAAACTTCCGAACCTGGAGGTCTTGGAAGGCTTGAGCTTCCGAGCGACGATGTTTGGCTTCACTCTTCTGACGATTGCAATGATCCTTGGAGCCCTGTGGCTCCCTCGAGCTTTCGAGAATTATTCGTACCTCGACTCGAAGCTCATCGGGACACTTCTCATTTGGCTCCTTTATGGTGGAGGCCTCCTGGCCAAACGGATCGCTGGATGGAAAGGGCGCAAGATGATGATCCTTTCCCTCTCCGCATTTGGTCTAGCCTTGTTCTCATTATCCATCATCAATATATTCTTCAGTGAGTTCCACACATTCTATTGACCCGTGAAGCTCCTTTTCAACATTGGCGTGAGCCACCGGACAGCACCGATTGACGTTCGCGAGCGACTCTGGCTCTCCGAAGAAGAGGTAAGAGCTGTACTCCTCAAGCTGCAGGCCAGCTTCTTCAAGGAGTGCGTCGTGATGTCCACATGTAACCGAACGGAGCTTTATGGTGTGCCGAATGGTGAAACTGTCGGAGTCGATCCAGTCAGGAAGTTCCTTAGTGATTTCAAAGCTGATAACTCGCACGTTCGATCTGAGCACTTCTACCTGCACGAGGACCGCGAAGCGGCAAGGCAACTCTTCAGAGTAGCTTCCGGAATTGATTCGATGATGCTGGGGGACGTGCAGGTTCTCGGACAAGTGAAGGCTGCGTATCATCTTGCCGGAGAATGCAGGACCCTGGGACTTCTCAGCACGAAACTGTTCCAAGCTGCTCTGCACACTGGCAAACGTGCTCGCACAGAGACGAAGATCAGTGAGGGTGCAGTCTCGATCAGCTATGGTGCAGTCGAACTCGCGGGGAAGATCTTTGCCGACCTTCATAGCAAGACCGTGTTCCTGATCGGTGCAGGAAAAACGAGCGAGCTAACGGTGAAACACCTGCGTAGCAAAGGGATCAAGAACATCCTCGTCTCAAACAGGACCCGAAACAAGGCGGAGGAACTCGTCCATGCGTTCGGAGGGAAAGTCATCGAGTTTCAGAATCTGAGAGACGAAGTGCATGTCGCGGACATTATCATTAGTTCTGTCGAGAGCCCATCATACACGTTGACGGCGAATGATCTTTCTTATGTGATGAAGCAGCGTGGGAGCCAGCCTTTGTTCCTCATCGACATCGGGGTCCCGCGAAACATCGACCCAGCGTCGAACAAGATTGAAAACGTGTTCCTTCATGACATCGACACGCTCCAGGTAATCGTTGACAAGAATCTGGAGAAGCGGAGAGAGGAACTACCTAAAGTCGAACTGATCATCGCGGAGGAACTGGAGAGATTCCTCCAGTGGCAACACACCCTGCAGGCGACCCCGACGATCGAGCGGCTCCAGTCGATGGCCGAAGAGATTCGTCAGCAAGAGGTACATAAGCATCAAAACCGGTTCCGTCCTGAAGAACGAGAGAACCTTGACATCCTGACAAAGCGGATTGTGAACAAGCTGCTCCACGGCCCCATCAGCAACCTGAGAAACGGCCAAGGAGATCAAGAAGACGAGACAATGAGCCTTGTCCTTGCAGTGCGGAAGCTCTTTGGCCTGTCGCGTCGAGAGAATCCCATCTCTGAAAACGTCGGAGGAGATGACAATAACCCGGATGGAGGAAGCTGAAGATAGGCAACTACTATGGAATCCTCCGAGCCATCAAAGGTAGTGATCGGGTCCAGGGGGAGCGAATTAGCACTCTGGCAGTCGAATTGGCTCAAAGCTAGCCTCCAAGAGCAACTCCCGGACCTCCATATCGAGATCCTCGTTATCAAGACGAAGGGTGACAGGATTCTCGATTCCTCCCTCTCGAAAATCGGGGCGAAAGGCGTCTTCACTCGAGAGATTGATGAGGCCCTGCTGGATCGAAGGATTGATATTTCGGTTCACAGCCTGAAAGATCTGCCGACAGAAATTCCTGAAGGGCTCACACTCGGTGCCATCATGGAAAGAGATGATGTCCACGATGTTTTCATCTCTCATCCTGAGAAAACCCACAAGAGCCTTGAAGAACTCCCTCTTGGGGCGAGAATTGCCACAGGCAGCCCCCGTCGTAAGTGCCAGCTCCTTCACTATCGGCCAGACCTGGAGATCGTTGACATCAGAGGAAACGTACCGACGCGGCTTCAGAAGCTTGCTGCTTCATCCTGGGATGGAGTGGTCCTTGCGAAGGCAGGACTTGCGAGGCTGAATATGACAGACCGGATCACAGAGACCATTCCGACTGACATCATTCTTCCCGCGGTCGGACAGGGAGCAATCGCTGTTGAAGTGCGTGCAAGGGATCGGCCTATCATGTCACTTGTGGCAACCGTGAATCACGAACCGTCGGCGATAGCAGCACGGGCTGAACGGATTCTCCTGGAATGCCTCGAAGGTGGATGTCAAGTCCCGATTGGTGCGTATGCACGAACCATGGATGGCGTCTTCATGATGGATGCTCTCATTGGAAGCCTCGACGGGAAGAGGGTGATTCGCAGCACAATCCATGGGGATCCGTCGCAGGCTGAGACACTTGCCAAGACTTTGGCGCGCACACTCCTTAAGAGTGGTGGAGATAGGATTCTGAAAGATATCCGAACAGAAGTACCAAGCGAAGTCTCTACAGCATGACCGAGAGCAATGGATTGAACTCTGATTCTGAGAATGACGGAATGAAGCCTCTGGAAGGCAGAACGATTCTCGTCACGAGAGCCGAGAGCCAAGCTAAGGAGTTTGGAGAGAAACTTGAACTGGCTGGAGCTACCATCGTCTACTTTCCGACGATCGAAATCACTCCGCCCGATTCATGGGTGGAGTGCGACACTGCCATCAGACATCTCCACACGTACGACCTCATTGCATTTACAAGCGTAAATGCCGTCGAAAATTTCTTTGCACGAGCCCTGTCCGTCGACGGATGGAGCTTGTCAACGATTCGGCAGAAGAGGGTCTTCGCAGTCGGAGAGAAAACGAGGAGTGCATTGGAATCCCATGGTTGCAAGACCGAAGACCTTCCAGAGAAGGCCACTGCACAGGAGCTGGGTCATTTCCTTCAGCAAATTGAATTGAAGGGAAAGAGCGCCCTTCTGCCGCGCGGAAACCTCGGGACACAGGTCCTCCCGAAGCTATTGCAGCAATCCGGGGCAATCGTCCACGAAGTGATCGTTTACCAGACACGAAAACCAGAAATCAAAAGCGTCGAGTCAATCCAGCAGATGCTGACGAAGGGAGCTATCGATGTCGTGACTTTCTTTAGTCCCTCGAGCGTCCGGAACTTCACCGATCTGCTCCCGGCTGCCAATCTCAATGGGGTCGCTATCGCGGTCATTGGTGAGGTGACTTCAGCCGCTGCACAACAGGCTGGCCTCAGGGTAGAAGTCATTCCACCGAATCCAACTTCCGAATCGATGGTGAGTTCGCTCACAGACTTCTTCTCTCGAGCAACAACTGGTGTAATGTGATCAACGACTTGTTCTTACGAGCATGCAGACGTGAACCCGTCGAACGCACGCCTGTCTGGCTGATGCGACAGGCGGGGCGTTATCTTCCAGAGTATCGGGCCGTCCGCGGGAAAGTTGATTTCCTGACTCTCTGCAAAACGCCTGAACTCGCTGCACAGGTGACACTTCAGCCAGTCGATATCCTTGGAGTCGATGCGGCTATTATTTTTTCCGACATCCTCCTCCTCCCTGAAGCGTTTGGGATGGACTTGCATGTCGAAGAATCTAAGGGTGGCCCTCGCTTTTCTCTCCCGATCCGTACGGAATCTGACATCGATTCACTTACAATCCCTGACCCGAACACGAAGCTGAACTTCGTGATGAAGGCGATTGAATTGACAAAAAAGGAGTTGAGAGGTCGAGTCCCTTTGATTGGATTCTCGGGGTCTCCGTGGACACTCGCGGCCTACATGGTTGAAGGTCGAGCGTCAAGGGACTTCCGCCACCCGAAGCAATTGATCTATGATCGACCTGCAGTGGCTCACAAACTCCTCGCGAAACTGGCGGACGCTCTCGTACTCTTCCTGGAAGCTCAATTGGCCGCCGGCGCTGACGCGCTCCAAATCTTCGACACATGGGGAGGGATTCTGAGCCCGGACAACTACCGTGAGTTCTCGCTGGACTACCTTTCGAAGGTGGTCTCGAACGTGCGAAGAAATGGTGCCCCCATAATCGTTTTCTCGAAGGGAGCAAACGAGTGTCTTGAGGAGATCTCGAAGATCGGTGCAGATGTCGTCAGCTTGGACTGGACTGTAGACATCGGCGAAGCCCGAAAGAGTATCGGTGGGCAAGTGGCTCTTCAGGGGAATCTCGATCCGTCAGCACTCTACGCCTCGCCGGAAAGGATCAGACACGAGGTCAAGATGATTCTTCGGAAGTACGGCAAGGGCTCAGGACACATCTTCAATCTTGGTCATGGAATTCTACCTGATACTCCCGTCGACCATGCACGGGCGCTCGTCGATTTTGTCAAGGAAGAGAGTGTACCATTCCACGAGCGAGAGTCGACGCACTAAGGGAAAGAATGCAGAGTGAAACTCAAACTGCGACTGCACTGAGAGATCGTTCCACGAGGCTCTTTCGAGGTCTACAAGACCTGATCACAAGTTCTCTCGAAGCGGTGGATGGAAAACAGGCTTTTCAAGAGGACACCTGGAGACATCAACAAGGTGGCGGCGGGATAACAAGAATCCTCCAGAACGGTTGCCTCTTTGAGAAGGCTGGGGTGAGCACCTCAGTTGTCTCGGGAGCGCTTTCTGATTTGCTCGCAGGACGACTGAATACTGAAGCGAAAGAATTCTATGCAACGGGGATCTCTTTGGTGCTTCATCCTCACAGCCCGATGATTCCCACCGTCCACATGAATCTTAGATACATTGAGCTCTCCAGTGGTGACGCATGGTTCGGCGGAGGGGCAGATCTGACACCGTATTATCTGTTTGAAGACGACGCAAGGCATTTCCATTCGACCTTGAAAAACATCTGTGATAAGCACAGCCGTGAGTACTATCCTCACTTCAAGAAATGGTGTGATGAGTATTTCTTTCTGAAACACCGGGGTGAAGCTCGTGGAATCGGCGGAATCTTTTTTGACTATGTTCGGGATGATCTGGAAAGCTTCTTCCTGTTCGTCGAAGACTTGGGGAACACTTTTCTCGACATATACCTTCCCATTGTCGAGCACCGAAGGAAGGAGCCCTATGGAGAACGGGAGAAGAACTGGCAATTGGTCCGCCGTGGCAGGTACGTGGAGTTCAATCTCCTCCATGACCGGGGGACTCTATTCGGCCTCGAAACTGGCGGGCGTACGGAATCCATCCTGATGTCGCTTCCGCCAGAGGTGAGATGGGTTTACAACTATCAATCGCCCTTGGGCTCGCGTGAAGAAAAGCTGCTAACCGTCTTGTGCCACCCAAAGGAATGGGCCAATGATCAAACCTCAGCATTGGACTCTGAACCGCAGAGTTTTCGTCATCCATCATGAATCCTGCATCATCGTATGCCTTTTTCTAAGCCTCGAATAGCTGTCGTCCTCATGCAGCTCGGCGGTCCCGATTCGCTCGAAGCTGTCGAACCATTCCTGTACAACCTCTTCACCGATCCAGATATCATCGATTTCCCCTTTGCGCGTATCGCCCGCGAACCACTGGCGCGCTTCATCGCCTCGAGACGATCAAAGAAGGTTCAGCATCATTATGCTGAGATCGGTGGCAAGTCGCCGATTCTTGAGCTCACGACTATTCAGGCACAAAAACTGGAGGCAGAGCTCTCCAAGTCTGTTGATGTGAAAGCATTCGTCGCCATGCGTTACTGGCACCCTCTGACCGAAGAGACAATCAGCGAGATCAAAAGAGAGGAATTCGATGAAATCATCTTGCTTCCGATGTATCCTCAACATTCAAAGACAACAAGTGGCTCGAGCTTGAATGAGTGGGACCGGAAAACGTCTGCTGTGGGACTGGACTCCATCCAGACTCATGTAATCAAACATTTTCACGACTCCCCCTCTTATGTTGAGGCTGTCGTTGAGAGAATTGATGAAGCTCTGGTCCGGTTCGTCAATGCAAACCCCGGAGACATCTTCCTTCTCTTCAGCGCTCATGGAGTCCCACAAAGCGTCATTGACTCAGGTGATCCATACAAAGCACAAGTAGAAGAAACCGTCATGCTCGTCACAGAACGTGGTGGCTGGAAGTCACCTCATCTCTTGTGCTGGCAGAGCAAAGTCGGTCCGTCAGCCTGGCTAAAACCATATCTCCACAAGACGATCCCTCAGCTTGCTCATCAAGGCGTGAAGAACCTCCTTGTTATCCCAATTGCATTTGTGACAGATCACATTGAGACACTCTACGAAATCGATATCGAAGCACGAGAGCAAGCCATGCGCTTAGGGATTACTCAGTTCCAAACAATGCCTGCACTGAACGACTCGCCGACGTTCATCAAAGGATTAGCGGAGCTTGTCCTGGAACAGACTCAATGAACTCAGAAGGAAAGGTTGTCGTTATCGGCGCAGGAATCTCCGGGCTTTGTGTCGCATACTGGCTCAAGAAGCATGGAGTGAATGTTGTGATTCTGGAGAAAGATTCTCGAGTTGGCGGGACGATGAGAAGTCTTCGCGAGGACGGATGGCTGATTGAACTCGGCCCCAATACAGCACTCGAGACGACTCCGCTCTTCCAGCAGTTGTTCAATGAAATTGGCATCACGGACAAGCGCGTGTATGCAAATGAAGCCACCTCAAAGCGCTACATTCTGAGAGATGGCATCCTTCATTCGCTGCCGACGGGGCCTGGTTCCTTTCTCACCTCAAAGCTTTGGACGTGGCAGGGAAAGCTCCGCCTGTTGAAGGAGCCATTTGTCGGGCGAGCATATCACGAGGAAACTGTCGCCGAATTTGTCCGACGCAGGCTCGGGTCAGAATTCCTCGACTTTGCGATCAACCCGTTCGTTGCCGGTGTCTATGCCGGAGATCCGGGGCAACTCTCGGTGCAAGCAGCATTCCCGAAGCTCTATGCACTGGAGGAGAAGTACGGCGGTCTAGTAAAAGGACTCATCAAGGGCAGAAAGGAACGCAAGCAGCGAGATGAGACTGCAAAGAGTCGGGCTCGGCTGTTCTCATTTGTTGATGGGATACAGTCCTTCCCGGACGCTTTAGCCGCAGAACTCAATGATTCAATCAAGCTTAGCTGTGAAGTCGGGACAATCATTCCTGTAAGGGCTGGCCATTATCCCGTCTATTCAATCTATGGTCCAAAGAACGAACCAATTGTGTCCGAGGTGAGTGCAGTGGTTCTCTCGACACCGGCCTATTCGGCAGCAACTATGATCCGCCCGATCGATCCGGAGATGGCAAAAACGTTGGATTCAATCTCCTATCCACCTGTCGTCGAAGTGTTCATGGGATTCAGAAAAGAGCAAGTGAAGCAACCACTTGACGGCTTTGGGTTTCTCGTGCCCGAAATGGAGCAGAGGAAGATTCTTGGAACGATCTGGTCATCGACGCTTTTCCCGCATTGTGCACCAAATGGCCACACCGCGCTCACGACATTCGTCGGTGGAGCGCGGCAGCCTGAATTCAAAGAGGAACCCGAGGGACGAATTGCTGATTTTGTTCTCTTTGATTTACAATCCATCATGGGAATCACAGGGTCTCCGGTGTACACAAAGGTCGCGCGATGGGAGCGCGCAATTCCCCAATATACACTCGGATACCCAAGAATCCTCAAGCAGTTACAGCGCTTCGAGGAGAATTTCCAGGGAGCATTTCTCTGCGCCAACTATCGCGGTGGAATAGCGGTCGGCGATTGTGTCATGAGTGCGGAAAAAACCGCAATGCGAGTCCTCGAACATTTGAAGTTAGTTCGGGTAGATCATCAAGGAGCCTATGTCACATAAACGCAAAAGGGAGAAATCATCATGAAGCGAACTCATTTTCTGATTGTCATTGCAGCAATCATCGTGGCCGCCAGTACGAACGCTCTGGCCCAATCAGCGGACGAGCCCTGCAGCATCGGCTACTACTACAAAGTTAAATGGGGCTACTTTGATGAATTCCTTCATTTGTTCAAAAAGAATCATTACCCTATCCTGAAAGCAGGAGTCGACGGGGGGAAGCTCGTTTCAGTCAAAACCTTTCAACCCCAGTTTCACGGCGAGGGTCGAGCGGATTGGCACTTCCTCGTTGTCATCACGTACAAGAACTGGGCAGCGGTGAATGATACTACAGGAGGAAGTGCTTTGGTCAACAAGCTCTATCCCGACCAGGAGAAATTCAAGAAAGAAGAACAGAGGCGGTTTGAAATCCTCGACGCACACTGGGATGTTCCTTTGAGCGAAATCAATCTGGACAAATAAACCAAACTGCAATGCCAAAGAGACATCCAAGTCTGGTTCCTCTCTCGCGCGACCACCATGACGGGCTGATGCTCGCGTTGCGACTGCGGCAAGGAAAGAAAGCTCTTCTGCGAGACTGGTCACACGATCCAGCGTGGCAGGCGAACTATGTGGTTCAGTTTTTCCACCGCCATCTCGTCCCGCACTTCGAAGCTGAAGAGAAAGTTTTGTTCCCCACGATGAAAAAGTACGCGAAAGAAAGCAGCAAGACGATTGAGACACTCCTCAACCAGCACGGAGAGATGAAGACAAGAGTAGAGAAACTGGAGAACCCGGAACGGACAAACTTGGAAACTGAACTGAAGGATTTCGGAGACTTGTTCGATCGGCACATTCGGATTGAGGAGGACGATCTCTTCCCACTCTTCGAGAAGTCAATCCCAAAGGACATTGCTGAAGACGTAGGGCGGGAAATCGTGAGAATCGACAAAGCAAATGCGGGGTAGTTGGAGAGATTGCACATGACTGATAGACCATTCATCCTTGCGCTTAACGGTGGCTCGTCGAGCATCAAGTTCGCGCTATTCCAGTTGGACCATTCGCTGGACCGGATCCTCGGGGGCAGTATTGACCGGATTGGTCTCCCGGAGGCCACCTTTAGCGTGAAAGGTTCGAATCAAGGCGATAACTTCTCACGTCAGGTGAACGCGCCGAACCACACGAGCGCAGTTGACCGGTTGATTGAGTGGCTCGAGGAACGGATTGGGCGTGGCGGATTGAGAGCAGTGGGTCATCGCGTTGTGCACGGCGGCCAGAAGTACAGCAAACCTCAACAAATCAATCCCGAGATGATTCAGGAATTGCATCAACTCAGTTCATTCGATCCTGAGCATCTGCCTGGAGAGATCGAACTTATCAATGAAGTGTCTCACCACTATCCTGATGTACCTCAAGTTGCCTGCTTCGACACAGCTTTCCATCGCAACATGCCGCGCGTCGCGCGTTTGTTACCGCTCCCCCGCCGGTACGATGCGAAGGGAGTGCAGCGCTATGGATTTCACGGGTTGTCATACGCTTTCATAATGGAAGAGCTCACACGCTTGGCCGGAACGGAAGTGGCGCGGGGTCGTGTCATCATTGCTCACCTTGGCAATGGCGCGAGCTTGGCAGCAGTCAATGACGGCGAACCTGTCGATACCACAATGGGATTCACGCCGACTGCAGGGATGCCGATGAGCACGCGTTCAGGCGACCTTGATCCAGGGCTTGTTTGGTATCTCGCACGAACAGAACACGTCGATGCGAAACAGTTCAACGAGATGGTCAATTCTCAGTCCGGGCTGCTCGGCGTCTCTGAGATCAGTTCAGATATGCGCGATCTGCTGGACCGCGAATCCAATGACGTGCGTGCGGCAGAAGCAGTTGCCTTGTTCTGCTACCAAGTGAAGAAGTGGATCGGTGCGTTTGCGGCGGCGCTCGGTGGACTGGATACGCTTGTGTTCACCGCGGGGATCGGAGAGAATGCACCCGAAGTTCGCACGAGGATCTGTACTGGACTGGAGTTTCTTGGCATCAAGCTCGATGAGAAACGAAATGCCAACAATGCCGGCGTGATTTCCATGGACAACAGTCGTGTTACAGTCCGAGTGATTCACACTGACGAGGAACAGATGATCGCAAAGATGGTCTGCAGAGTGCTGGGTCTTGCGGTCGGAAAGGAATAGTTCCATGAAAACGAGAAAGACGAAGAATACGAACGCAGCTCTATCGCCCGACCTTCTTCGGAAGATGAACGCCTATTGGCGAGCGGCCAACTATCTGTCTGTCGGCCAAATCTATCTTTATGGCAATCCATTGTTGAAGAAGCCATTGAAGCTAGAGCATGTGAAGCCGCGGCTACTCGGCCACTGGGGCACAACACCGGGCCTGAACTTCATCTACGTGCATCTGAACCGGATCATCAAGAAGTATGACCTGAACATGATCTACGTCACGGGGCCTGGACACGGAGGACCGGGTCTCGTGGCCAACACATATCTCGAAGGCACATACAGCGAACTGTACCCGAATGTCTCCCTGGATGAAGCGGGCATGAAGAGGCTATTCACCCAGTTCTCTTTTCCCGGCGGCATCCCCAGTCATGTGGCACCAGAAACGCCGGGCTCCATCAATGAAGGCGGCGAGCTTGGCTATTCGTTGGCCCATGCATATGGTGCCGCGTTCGACAATCCCGATCTCCTGGTCGCATGTGTGGTGGGCGATGGCGAAGCGGAAACTGGCTCACTGGCCACCAGCTGGCACTCAAACAAATTTCTGAACCCCGTCCATGATGGCGCGGTGCTGCCAATCCTGCACCTCAACGGTTACAAGATCGCGAACCCGACAGTGCTGGCGCGCATCGGTCACGAGGAGTTAGAGCAACTGTTCCGGGGCTACGGATACAATCCTCATTTCGTGGAGGGAGACGAGCCGGACCAAGTCCACCAGCTCATGGCAGCGACGCTCGATACGATTATCGCAGAGATCAAAGATATCCAAACAACTGCGCGCACGAAGGGATTCAAGAAGAGACAATCCTGGCCGATGATCATCTTCCGCACACCGAAGGGGTGGACGGGGCCGAAAGTGGTTGACGGACTCCCCACTGAAGGGTCCTTTCGTTCGCATCAAGTGCCGCTTTCAGAGATGGCGACAAAGCCCAAGCATCTGAAAATGCTTGAGAAGTGGATGAAGAGTTACAAGCCCGAAGAACTATTCGACAAGAACGGCAGACTCCTTCCGGAGCTTGCCGAGTTAGCACCAAAAGGCGAACGGCGAATGTCGGCAAACACTCATGCCAACGGTGGTATCCTTCTTCACGAGCTCAAGATGCCTGACTTTCGGGACTACGCGGTCAAAGTCCTCCGACCTGGTTCGGTGAAGGCAGAGGCAACGCGGATTATGGGAGCATTCATTCGAGATGTGATGAAGATGAACTGGGATCGACGTAATTTCCGAGTCTTCGGTCCCGACGAGACAACTTCGAACCGACTCAATCACTTGTTAGACATCACAGATCGCGTGTCCACCGCGGAAATTCTCAAGACCGATGACCACGTCTCGCCCGATGGCCGAGTGATGGAAGTGCTGAGCGAACACCTGTGCCAGGGTTGGCTGGAAGGTTATCTACTCACCGGTCGACACGGCCTCTTCTCCTGCTATGAGGCCTTCATTCACATCATCGACTCGATGTTCAATCAGCACGCGAAGTGGCTGAAGGTGACCCGGGAGATCCCCTGGCGGCAGCCGATTGCCTCCCTGAACTATCTCCTCACCTCACACGTATGGCGGCAGGACCATAATGGGTTCAGCCATCAGGATCCTGGATTCATAGACCACGTGGTGAACAAGAAGGCTGACATCATCCGCGTCTATCTGCCGCCGGATGCAAACACTTTGCTCTCTGTGACTGATCACTGCTTGAGAAGCCGTGATTACGTCAACGTCATCGTCGCGGGCAAACAGCCGGAGCTGCAATGGCTCGACATGGATGCGGCCGTCAAACACTGCTCCGCCGGGCTCGGCATCTGGGAATGGGCTAGCAATGACGAGGGCGGTGAGCCCGACGTGGTGATGGCCTGCGCCGGCGATGTGCCCACCCTGGAAACGCTTGCCGCAGTCGAGATTCTCCGGAAACACTTTCCACAACTGAAAATTCGCGTCATCAACGTCGTGGATCTGATGACGCTTCAGCCAAGGAGCGAGCATCCTCACGGGCTGAGCGACAAGGACTTCGACACCTTGTTCACCAAAGACAAACCCGTCATCTTCGCTTATCATGGTTATCCTTGGTTGATCCATCGCTTGACCTATCGCCGAACCAATCACAAGAACCTGCACGTCCGCGGTTACAAGGAGGAGGGGACAACGACTACTCCGTTCGACATGGTCGTCCTGAACGATCTCGACCGCTTCCATCTCGTGGGTGATGTCATCGATCGTGTCGCAACCTTAGGTTCACGCGCGGCGTATGCCAAACAGTTTATCCGAGACAAGCTGATCGACCACAAGAACTACATCCACAAACATGGCGAGGATATGCCCGAAATCCGGAATTGGAAATGGGGCACGAGCAGAGCACGATGATATTCGGGAAGAAAGCGTCGCGAGGTCCTCAACTCACTAAATTTCTGGAACACCTGTGAAAGCAATCATTAACGGCTGGGCGACTAGTTATAACACCTATGGCAAGACATCTGGGTTGCCGGTTGTGTTCATCCATGGCTTCCCGTTCTCACAAGAGATGTGGAAGCCGCAGGTGTCGGCGCTATCTCCAGACTACTGGGTTATCACCTATGATGTAAGAGGACACGGCGAAAGCGAAGTTGGGGATGGCCAGTACACAATTGAGTTCTTCGTTGACGATCTCATCGCACTGCTCAACCACCTCAAGATTGAGAAAGCGGTGGTGGCTGGACTTTCGATGGGCGGCTACATCGCGCTTCGAGCGGTCGAACGTAACCCTGAGCGGTTCAGGGCCCTGGTTCTGTGTCACACTCGGAGTGAGGCCGATACCGACGAAACAAAGCTCAAGCGGGCGGCAAGCATCAGGCTTGTGAAACAGGAGGGAGTAAAGAAGTTTGCAGAAGGATTTGTCAGGGGTGCCTTCGCGCCTCAAACGTTCGACAGCAAGCCTGCGGCAGTGAAACCCATCAAGGAGATTATTGAGAAGATGTCTCCGCTAGCGATTGCCGGGACACTCCTTGCCCTCGCGGCTCGAACAGACACGGCGGCCTCGCTCTCGAAGATAGCAGTCCCAACGCTCATCCTCGTTGGTGAGAGCGACACCCTGATCCCGACCTCAGCCGGTCAGTCGATGCATGAGAAGATCCCAAACTCCGGGCTTCACGTGATTCCAAAGTCCGCACATCTCAGCAATCTCGAGAACCCGGGGGAGTTCAACAGATTGCTTCTGAACTTCCTCCGGAAGCTTTAGCCAACCGTGCCACGCATTCAAGATCCCCGGAGTCAACTGCACTGAATCAATCTATCACACAAACCCGGTCTCAACCAGAACTTGCGCGGGTCATGGGTCGGTGGGACCTGACCGCGCTGACTGTGAATGGCATCATTGGCAGCGGCATCTTCTACCTCCCGGCGACTGTCGCGGCGCTGATCGGACCAGCAAGTCCTTACGCATATCTGCTGTGCGCGCTCGTGACTTTAACGTTTGTTCTCTCCTTTGCTGAGGTGTCGAGTCGGTTCACGTCTGCTGGCGGACCATATCTCTATGCCTACGAGGCCTACGGGAAATTTGTCGGCTTCGAGATTGGCTGGCTTGTTTATCTCACTCGGTTGGCTTCGGTGGCAGCAAACTATAATCTCTTCATCATCTATCTCAGATATTTCGTGCCGAGCGCTTCCTCAGGAATCACTCGAGCCACAATCCTTTTCTTCCTGATCGCCGGATTTGCCATCATCAACTTCCGAGGTGCAAAGTACGGGGCACGGACAGTCGATGTGCTCACAGCCGCTAAATTACTCCCTCTCGCAGCTCTGATTGCAGTCGGCATGTTTTTCATTGAGGGGAAAAATCTCGCTGTCGGTGCGCTGCCGCCACTGAGTGATTCAATGCGATCAATCTTTCTCCTGTCTTTTGCCTTCGGCGGATTTGAAGTTGTCACAATCCCCTCGGGCGAATCGATCGACCCTCGACGACATGTTCCTCAGGCTCTCATCTCGGCACTGTTTATCTCCGCCGGGATATATTTCCTGATTCAACTCGTTTCAGTCGGAGTGCTCCCGACATTGGCATCCCAAGAGCGGCCCATCGCTGCGGCTGCCAGTGCAATCATGGGATCGCTTGGCGGATACCTTGTGGCATTTGGCGCCCTGGTCTCGACATTCGGCTACTTCGGCGGTGCAATACTCAGCGTTCCCCGCCTGACGTTCGCATTAGCGGAGAAGCGACAATTACCAAATCTCTTTGCCCATGTGCATCCAAAGTTTCGAACACCGGATGTGTCAATCCTCATATACTCTCTGCTTGCATTTCTTCTTGCTGTGTTCTCAAGCTTCATCACGCTTGCAGCGATCAGTGTCGTGTCTCGGCTGCTCTACTACATTACTACTTCTGGCTCTCTACTCACACTTCGAAAGAAGAGTCGGGCGCCCTTTGCTCTTCCCCTGGGACCCATCATCCCCTTGCTCGGAATTGGGTTCGCTGTGTTCCTTCTGAGTTACACAAAACTTGAGGAAGTCTATTTCACACTCGGCGGGATAGCCGTCGGTTCGATTCTCTATTTCATTGTGAAAAGAGATAATGCAAAAGGCCTTGGATCAAGAGTTACCAGATGATTTGTCCAAACTGCAGAAGCAGATCATAAAGTGCAGGAAATGTCCCCGTCTCGTCAGATGGCGGGAGAAGGTCGCCCGAGAAAAGACTGCACGCTTCAAGGACTGGGAATACTGGGGGAAACCAAACCCGAGCTTCGGCGACCCAAATGCGAGAGTGCTTCTTGTCGGACTTGCGCCAGCAGCGCATGGCGGAAATCGAACCGGACGGATGTTCACCGGTGACAGAAGCGGCGATTGGCTGTATCGCACGCTGCATAAGTTTGGATTTGCGAATCAGCCCACATCGATCAGTCGGGATGACGGACTCAAGTTGTCTGACTGCCATATCACTGCGACATGCCGATGTGCGCCGCCGGCAAACAAACTCCTTCCACAAGAAGTCCTCAACTGTCGACCATACCTCCTCCGGGAGATCAAGCTTCTCAAGAAAGTGCGAGTTGTGATTGGACTCGGGAAGGTCGGTTTCGATAATGCCTTCGATGCATTTCGAATGCTTGAGCTAACCACTCTGAAGACACGACCAAAGTTTGCCCACGGCGCGACGTGCAAGCTGAACGACCGAGTCACTCTCATCGGCTCGTTTCACCCGAGCCAGCAGAACACGTTTACGGGAAAACTTACGCAAACGATGTTCGATGCCATATTCCGTAGAGCCAAGCACCTAATCGACCGATGACCAATTACCAGTCAACCAACTGACAGGTTGCGGGTGAGAAGAGAGTTTGGTAGATTGTGGTTTAAAGGAGCAAGATACATGGGGAAAAATGAGAAGAATCCTGAAGTCGGCTTCTACGGTCACAGAGAAACCGAAAAGATCACTCGCTTCCGCCGCCTGCGGATGACGGACGCGCTCCGCTCAATGGTGCGCGAGACGGAGCTGTCGAAGAACGATTTCATCTATCCCCTTTTCGTCGTGCCGGGGAACAAGTTCAAGAAGGAAGTCTCGAGCATGCCCGGCGTCTATCAGATGTCCATAGATGAGATTGCCCGGGAGTGCGTTGAGGTGAAATCGCTCGGCATCCCCGCGGTGATTCTCTTCGGCGTCCCGGAGCACAAGGATGAGTTCGGCTCCGATGCCTACGATGAGTTCGGCATTGTCCAAAGAGCAATCCGCGCAATCAAGAAAGAAGTCCCCGAGTTGGTCGTCATCACGGATGTGTGCTTATGTGAGTACACATCACACGGTCACTGCGGCATCGTGAGAGATGGCGTCATCCTGAATGACGAATCAGTCGAAGTCCTTGCCAAAGAGGCGCTTACACATGCACAAGCAGGAGCCGACATGGTCGCGCCATCGGATATGTTCGACGGGCGGGTGACAGCAATCCGAGACATCCTCGATGAGAATGGCTTCACGAATCTCCCGATCATGTCGTACGCCGCGAAATATGCCTCAGGATTCTACGGTCCATTCCGCGAGGCAGCCGAGAGTACGCCGAAGTTTGGCGACCGTCGCTCACACCAGATGGACCCCGCAAACTCGGACGAAGCGTTGAGGGAGGTCGAGACAGATATCAATGAAGGTGCAGATATCGTGATGGTCAAACCGGCACTCGCCTACCTCGATGTCATCCGCAGAGTGAAAGACCGATTCCAGATGCCAACAGCCGCCTACAACGTCAGCGGTGAGTACGCAATGATTAAGGCGGCTGGCCGCAATGGCTGGATCGACGAGCCTCGGGTGATGATGGAAGTGCTCACGAGCATCAAACGTGCGGGTGCCGATCTTATCCTCACATACTTCGCAAAGGATGCAGCGAAAATGTTGAGATGAGGTGACATAGACTCCTGCCAAACAATTCTCTTCAGCATGAGAGCCTTGTTGCCCGCCTCAACAACAAAGCTCTGCCTTCTCATAGTGTCTTTCCCTAATTTCCGGTGGTATCTCACTTTGACCTCACCCTAACCCTCCCTCTACGAGTGTTCGGCTTGAAGAGTCGTAGACTTGCAAGGAGAGGGAATTTGCGCCGGGCTCTCGCTCCGTGGGAGTCTCGCGCCGAGCCATAACATCCTCTCCTTTTAGGAGAGGATTGCAGGTGAGGTCAGGAATATCACCAAACCGTCACTTGGCCATGATCCACTACTCAAATTCCGGTTGCATTGAAGAGGAGTTTCTCACTATATTATGACCAGTCTCGAAACTCCTTCCAAATGAAGAACATCCTCGTCACCGGCGGAACCGGTTTCATCGGCTCGAATCTTGCACTGAAGCTCCTCGCTGAAGGATACAACGTCCGCATCCTTCGACGACAAGATTCCAACCTTGGCGCGATCAAAGGAATCGATGTAGAGCATCGAATTGGAGATATCCGCGATAAGGAATCGATCAGGAAAGCGATGCAGGGCTGTGACACCGTGTTTCATACTGCTGCAACCGTCTCATTCTGGCGGAAGAATCGGGACTTGATCTACGAAGTGAATGTGCTTGGGACTCGGAACGTCGCTGAAGCAGCGCTTGAGTCGGGAGTCGAGCGGTTTGTCTACACAAGCTCGGTGGCAACGCTCGGCTACCGAGCGGACGGGTTGCCAACGGACGAGACTACAGAATTCAACTGGGGCTCGCATAACATCCCTTACAAGAATTCCAAATATCAAGCCGAGATGGAGGTCCTGAAGGCCGTCAAAGCGGGGCTCCCCGCAGTAATTGTGAATCCTTCAGTGGTAGTAGGTGCTCGAGATGCCCATTTCCATGGGGGTCAGCTCATACGGGATGTCAAGCGGGGTCTTGCGCCGCTGTATCTCGACTCCTGGATCAACGTGGTCTACGTCGGCGATGTTGTGTTCGGGCACATGCAGGCGGCAAAGCAAGGAAAAGTCGGCGAGAAATACATCTTGAGCGGCGAAAACATCAAGACGAAAGAAGCTTTTGAGCGGACAGCAAATATCGTCGGAGGACTTCGGCCAATGATCAGGGTTCCCTTCGTCTTCGCGAGAGCCGCGGCACGGGCGTGTGACCTTCTCTCGATGGTGACGAACATCAGACCAGTGATCACACCAGAACTCATCGACGCCGCAGAGTATGAGAACCCATTCTCGGCTGAGAAGGCGATCAGAGAACTAGATTACCGGATCACGCCGTTCGAAGTTGCGGTCAAAGAAGCATACGAGTGGTACGTTGAGAATGGAATGATCTGACATTTTTCGCCCCTGGCGAATCCGCCGTCCCGCCAGATGGCGGGACAAGCTGGCGGACAATTGCCGATTTTCGATTTCGAATCCCCAGAGACGATCGTCTCCAGTTCCCACATAGCCCCACTGCATTTCAAAGAGATTGAACCGAGGCAAGTCAGCTCGACTGTTTGAAAAAGCAAGAAGACTCCTTCCTGGCGGTGTAAACTCACCCGTTCGGGCATTCAAGGCAGTCGGCGGTTCCCCCCTCTTCATCCAAAAGGCCAAAGGTTCAAAGATCTGGGACGTCGATGGAAACCAGTACATCGACTATGTCTGCTCTTGGGGTCCGCTTATCCTCGGCCATGCCCACCCACGTGTCCTTGAGGCCATCCGCAAGACTGCGGCCCGTGGCACGAGCTTTGGGGCTTCAACAGAGCTCGAGTTAAAGCTTGCGGAGCTTATCACAAGAGCGATGCCTTCTGTTGAAATGGTGCGGATGGTCAGCTCGGGGACCGAAGCAACGATGAGCGCTCTCCGCCTCGCCCGAGCGTTCACAGGTCGCTCGAAAGTCATCAAATTTGAGGGATGCTATCACGGGCACGGAGACAGCTTCCTCATCAAGGCAGGTTCTGGCGCTACGACTCTGGGCGTCCCCGATAGCCCTGGCGTCACTTCTTCGATTGCCTCTGACACACTTAATGCTCGCTACAATGACCTTGAATCTGTTAAGCGCTTGATCGCCCGGCATTGTGACACCATCGCTGCAGTGATCGTCGAACCGATCGCGGGGAATATGGGCCTTGTACTTCCGGAGAAGGAATTCCTTCGTGGGCTGAGCAATCTTTGTTCAAAAAACAGGATCCTGCTCATCTTTGATGAAGTCATCACGGGCTTCCGCGTTGCCTATGGCGGCGCACAGAAGCTTCACGGAATCAAGCCAGACCTCACAACCCTTGGAAAAATCGTTGGAGGAGGCTTGCCTGCAGGGGCCTACGGAGGGAGAAGAGAAATCATGGAGATGGTTGCCCCGAGCGGACCTGTGTACCAGGCTGGAACCCTCTCAGGAAATCCACTCGCCATGGCTGCTGGGTATGAGACGCTTAGGATTTTATCGGAGAGAAAAAGCTGTTATTCAGATCTCGATAGGAGGGGAAAAACCCTCGCGCGCGCAATTGAAGAAATCATTCAAAACCACAGCCTGCCTCTACGTTTGAACTCCATCGGGTCCATGTTCACACTCTTCTTCACGGAAAAGCAAGTGACCGACTACGATAGTGCAAAGTCCTCAAATACGAGCCTCTTTGCAGCGTACTTCCGAGAAATGCTCGATCAGGGAATCTACCTTCCACCTTCACAGTTTGAGACTGCATTCCTCTCGATGGCCCACAGTGATCGCGACATTGAAAAGACGATTGCAGCAATCCGGAGCGCCCTGAAGAAAATCTTTCCCAAGAATTTTCTCCGGACTTACACATCCTGACAAAAACAAAGACGCCATCTCCCCCCAGAGATGGCGCCTTCCGCCCCCCCAACCCCACACTCATCTATCCAATTGTCCCGCTGATCGATACGTCGGGTGGCTTCCCGTTAGGGCTCGACACACTGATGATCACAGTGACGGGGATCGATGTAGGAACTCCGCCGACTGTCTGATCAACGACCTGGATCGAGAAATCCGTCGCACCCGCCCCCTTGGCCTGCGTATCACCGAGCGTTACACGGGTATCTCCGGTGACAGCGAGGTTAATCGTCGTGTTCGGCGGAGGAGTGTACTGAAGCGTGACAGTGATCGTTGTCGTTGCTGCGAGAGGATTTCCATTCTGGTCAGAGACCTTGAAGGTAATCGGACCAGACGAGCCTCCTGCTGGAACAGTGAAAGATAGTGTGCTCAGGTTCGATATTTGTGAGATTCCGGAGAAAAGAACGATTGTGGAGTCGCTCACCGTATTACCCGATTGACCAACAGTGCTTGCCGTCACATATGCGAAACCCACTCCGAGGATTGGGTCGTACGGCCTTGGATTCCCCGAGCGAAGAGCCGCCGTCGCAACACCATCCGCACTCGTGTAGGCAGTCGACGGCACATTGATCGTTCCGCCTGTGGTTCTGAAGTACACTGCAGTTCCAGGCCTCACCGGGTTACTATACTTGTCTCCAGCGATGACAGTGATTGTGTTCGTCAGGTTGAGGATATTGTAGCCGGGGAAGTTCAGCTTCTCCGAGCCGATCGAGAAATGCGCTTGATCTGGGAACCCGCCGAAAATGTTGACGATCACAGGTGCTGAGCGAATGGTTCTCGAGCCAGAAGTGGTTTGTGCCACAACCTGAACGACACCCGCTTTGGTGCCAGAGCTGAGGGTCGTCTGCACCCTCCCAGTGGCGCCTTGAGTCACCCCCGAGGTTGGAGAAACGTACTCGCCGCCACCAGGTCCACTTTGAATGAAGAATGTCACGTTCGCTTGGTGTTGCGCGTCAACGGGAACGCCGAGTGAGTCGCGGACTTCAAACGTAAGAAGACTGGTCTCATCGCCACCCACCTCCCTTACTGAGATGGCGTTCAAGCTTTCATCAACAAATGCGATTGCCGCAGCCGCACCTGTTCCACTCCCTCCAGAGATGTCGGGCCCGAGGAGCGTGCCTGTGAAGTTATAAGATTTGTTCCCGTTCGATGGGCTCGTTACCGAGATTGTGACAGACAGCGCTTTATTTCCGTCCTTGTCAAGTGGCTTCGTATCAGTCAATGTAAAAGAGAATCGCGTGTATCTGTCCCTATCCTGCACGTCGGGAAGCACAACATTAATGTCACCGCCAAGTCTCACATCAGTCGACCCGGTTACAGTTACAGCGATTGAAGTGCCCGCGGTCAGTTGGTTTCCATTCCGATCAGCAACTGTGTAATTGAAGCTCAGCGAGCCACCATCAGGAAGCGTGAAGCCCGATGCAGGGCCCACTACCGCTATGGTTGTCGTTTCTGAAAACACCACTATCACGGTACCGCTTACTGTCTCGCCGTGCTCACCCACCGTCGTTGCAGACACACGGGCCAGACCATCTGCGGGAATAGGATTGCAGGGGATGAGCTCGGCATCCGCGATGCCATCAGAGTTCGTATACGCAGTGGTCGAAACGTTGATCACTCCACCTGTCGTGGTGAAGTAAACAGCAGTTTCCGGCCTGACTGGGTTGCCAAATTTATCGCCAGCCACCACACGAATCTTAACTGGAGTGAGCGGATACACACAAGGCACAATATTCTGCTTATCAGCAACGATCGAAAAATGCCCCAGGTCAGGAAATCCACCGTAGATATTGATGATGACGGGTGCAGATCGTATCACGTTCGCTCCAACCATTGCTTGAGCAACAACCTGCAGCACACCAGCCTTATATCCCGCGTTGACAGTAGTTCGAACTTGCCCTGACAGGGAATCAGTAGTCGCGGACGAGGGTGAAAGGTATTCACCTCCACCGGGACCTCCCTGAGGAACGAATGAGACCGTGACGTGATGAGTCTGATCCACAGGGCGGCCTACAGAATCGCGGACCTCGAAGGTGACAACCGAACTCTCACTTCCTCCAACTTCACGGACGGAGATCGCGTTTCGCTCGAGCTGTACCAATGCTATCGCTGCTGCTACGCCGCTTAGCCCAGTGCTAGGGGCACCACCAGCAAGAAGTTTACCTGTGAAAGAATAACTCTTGATCCCATTTGCACCTGTAACCAAGATGGTAACAGTCAGATCCTTTTCACCAGCAGTGTCGAAAGGTTTCGTGTCTGTCAGCGTGAAAGAGAAATGTGTGAACCTGCTCTTGTCTTGTGTGTCCGGCAAAACGAGACTGATGTCGCCGCTGAGCTTCACATCATCTGACCCTATCACGGTCACGGCGATTGATGTCCCTTCAGTCAAAGGATTTTCGTTCTCGTCGGCGACGGTATAATCGAAGCTTTGTGTTCCCCCGTCCCGGAGCGTAAAGCCACTCACCGGACCACTGATCTGTGGTGTGCCGGAGAACAGGACGAGCAAGCTATCCTGAACAGTTTTCCCCGCCTCCCCGAGTGTGCTCGCTCGGACCCATGCGAGTCCTCTCCCAGGATTGAACGGTGGGGGATTTCCTCCATAGAGCTTCGCTTGCGCCAACCCGGAGGCATCGGTGAATGCAAATCCATCGATTGTTCCGCCTCGGGTGCTGAAATTGACCTGCGTTCCTTGTGCAACCGGATTCCCAAACTTGTCTCCCACCCGGACGGTGACCGCGTTCGTTGCATCGAGTTTGACAAGACCGGGGAAATTCCGCTTGTCAATGGTTATAGAGAAATGCGCCTGATCAGGAAGGCCTGTTGCAAGGGCCTCCGTGAGGAGAATGTCCCGGGCAACGTCCTTTCCCGGATCGATCTTCACTGTCGCAGTATCCTGGACAAAGCCCGACGCCACAGTCACAATTTGTGCGGAGAGCGGCGCGTCTGTGTCGAGGCTCAGCCGATAGGAGCCGGTTGAGTCTGTTCTCACAGAAACAGGCGTCGGACTCTTCACTAAAGTCACGAGTGCGCCGGCAATCGGGGCCTGGTTGTCAAAACGCAGCACCTTCCCCGTAATCGTCACCGTCTTCATTGTCAGAACCGGTCCGACGGGCTTCTCGATACACGCTGCAATGAGGAACGGCAGAACGAGCGCCGTCAGGAATTTGATTTCACGTAATTTCATGTTGGAATCCTGTCCTTGTTCTGTTCAACTCAATGAGTTGTCGGAGACAACAAGAAAGTTGACAACTCAACTCGTTGAGAAAAAAGTTTAGTGAATGATTCTTCATTTCTTGTCCTTGAATTCGCTCTGCCGTAACTTCGTATCAGACTCATTGTCGCGCCGCTGTTTCTCGATGAGGTTTTCCTTTGTGACGATCCGCTCCGTCAGTGGCGGTAGAAGCTCGGCTTTAATCAGGATGATGAGATCCTTCCGCGTAAGTGAACTCTGGTTATGACCAAAGACATACCGCAATCCAAGGAACCACCACGGCAAATCCTTCAGAATTGGTATCCCCTCTCGGATCTCCCGTTCTTCATTCGTGTACAGACCACCTATTACCGTTTCTTCACCATCAAGAAGAAGCGCATCGGTGGACGCGGTCGTAATCGCCTTGTCAAAACCGAGCGTCGATGTCGTCACACTACTCCTTTCCACATTGACTTTCAGATGTACGAAAATCTTGGCATTCTCGGTGATGACCGTAGGGGTCACTTTGACGATTGTACCGGCATTCATAAGTTGCGTGATGATATTGCCTGCAAAGTCTTTAGTATTAACAGGGAACTGATCCCCAACGTTGATCTCCCCCTCTTTGCCGGAACGGACGGTGATCTGCGGGCGAGCAATCACTTCCCCAAGCGATCTTGAGTCGAAGAGTTTCAAGAGTGCATGAATGTCCATGTCAAATTTGAAGCGAGGGTCAGCACTCACTTCAAACATGTTTGATTGAACTTGGTCTGCCGCATTTTGGTTGATCTGCACGTTTACATTGTTCCCTCGGAAGATGGACCAATTAATCCCGCTCTCCCGAACCTTCGCAGCATCGACGGAGTAGAAGACCGCCGAGATTTGCACTTCGCGGTCCGACAACGTCGGCTTCTCCTCCTTCTCAATCGCCTTTGCCTCCGCGCCCTTGACCATCGACACCACCCTGAAGTAATCTGCTGTCTCCTCATACCAAAGGTTGTTATAGCGGAGAATCCTTTCAAACGCGTCCTTCCAGTGCATCGACTCGATGTCGACGCCTATCGGCGTTATCCGCTTCTCAGGATCAATGACAAGCTTCCCGAGAAATTTCTTGCTCAGCTCGTTGAAGATCGCAACTGCCCGGTCGAAGGGCGTTGCAAAGGACATCGAGACTATTTGCTCCGGAGGAATGTAGTTCTTCTGGAGCCTCTCTTTTTCTGCTTGCGTCTGCGACAGACTTGTCACTGACGGGAAGAAAATGCACAAGAAAAGGAGAAAGAGTGGAAGTTTCGTTCTTCGTCTCATCTTTTTCCCTCAGCTTCTGGTGATCGGAATCGTACTTTTAGAGTAAAAGTTTCGCTTAGCCCACCTTTGTTAAGAACAAACTCAACTGATCCATCTTCAGGAGAGATCTTGCTCAGGTATCCGAGGTAGACATTGTCACCGACGCTGAGCGTCCAAATTTTCCCCTTCGGATCGGAGACGAAAGCCTTGCCCGGAATCACAGCTTTAAGCTCTGCATGGTCGACTTCAAGCAAACCCTCTGCATTCTTGGGCAGATCGGGTCTTGCGAGCGGCCAGAATGGATTGGTATCGATGAATGCGGCGGTCGTGTCGCGCCACGCCACGCTGCTTGAAAGCTCCGTGAGCGAGGTAAAGTAGGCCCTCATCTCAGCCTCGAACTGAACAACAGGTGAGGCTTGCTCCCCGGGCGTATCTCGAGAGATCGCTTCCCTGAGCACCATCTTAGGGAATTTGAAGAGCCGTCTGCCATTCTCCAGGTACCAGATGAATCGGTACAGGCTGTAGAACGGTCCCTCCCCACGCAAACTGTATGTGTTGTATCCAAATGTCGCTTCTTGCTTGGGACCTGTGTACTGGACGTCAACCTGAATTCGACCACTCGAGAGAATGACGCTATTCAGGTAGGTGTTGGTCTGCGTTGTGACGTCTTGAGTGGGGATGTCCTTTGTCCGGCGACTCCACCGGTCCTCCCACTGAGTCAACTCCGCTTGAACAGAATTATACATGCTGAGTAAGTCAGGCGTGTTCATGAGCTCGAAGTCCACTTTCTTTATCTGGTCTTCGATGCTGCGGAGTTTCTCCGGCTGTCGTATGCTTGTCCAATATCCTCCCCCTGCAAGGATGAGGACGAGCAGAACACCGAGCGCGATACTATTTCGAGTTGCGAATGGCAAAGCGTAGTCCTCCTACTATAGCTGTTGTCTCATTGCCCGCGGCGTGCGATATCTGGGACGTATAAGTTAAACTCGTACACTCTTCTATCTCTGATCTCCTTGACGGCGATTCGCCGCAGCGTGGCCTTGTCAAAGAGTGCTGAAAACTGGGGGATCCGGCTTCTGTACAACGCGAAGCCCGAGATGTCCATCCCACCGTCAGGCGTCGTCGAGATATTCGTCAGCCAGAGAGAGTTCAATTGACGGATCTTATTTGCCCCTCTGGTAAGAATACTCGTCCAAAGATCACTGCCCGGAACAAGTGAATCATAGAGCACAAGAGCGTTCTTGCGTCGGTCGATCTTCTCCTGCAATGCAGCTATCGAAGACTTAAGGCTCATATTGTCCGCGAGACGATGCTCCTTTTCTTCAAGCATGTTACTCTTCGAGTTGATCTCCACCCCCATCTTCAGAAAATTCCGTGTGAAGAATAAGGTCGACAGAAAGATCAGCGCGAGGAGCGCGTATCCGTGCCAGGCGAGCTTGAAGAATTTCTGTCGCTCAATCAGTGAGACTGGCAAAAGGTTCGCTGGCGAGAAATTTTCGTTCTTGGGTTCAAGGGCTCGCCATGCGGTCGCAATCGGCACAGCATATTCTGCGCAAAGCTCGGCAGTCTGCCGCTGCGGATCTGTTTTCTCAAGGCCTCGAAGCTGCAGGTATTCCACACTCGCGGATGGGAAGCGAGCACTAAGGAACTCCTTGAGGTGAATCTTCTGAGCCTGTCCGGTGAGAATGATCCGATGGATTTTCGGTATGTCAAGATTATCTTGTTCGAGAAGAATACGACTGTAGAGTCGGTTGTCGAGGTTCGGAGACTCCGTGCCTTCAGTGATGAGGGGAGCGAAATGGAGATGGCTGCTTTCCTTCATGAAGATTATGCGGCTGTACTCGACCCCGACATAAAGAACAACGGTGATCTCATCTTCTTTGAGGTCACAGTCCAAACGAACAAGATTCATCAAAGAGAGATCGGCTGTGTCAATGAAAGGAATTCGTGGCAGCCGATTGCCTATGAAAGGGCTGATCTCTTCAAGCAGGCTGATCAGGTGAAGGCCATCTTCTCTCACGATGCACAGCGATCCTTTTTCGGCAGAGGGGATCACTTCGACCGTCTCCGGGTCCGAAGCACCTGAACGAATAGCCTTCAGCTCCTCAATGGCTCGTTTCTTCAACTGCCCATTCTTCGCACCGGGTTTGCCCTCGAGCGTGTGATAGTACACGCTTGGCTCAGCCAAGCTGTAGGCAATGAGGTACTTCTGTGGCGGGTATTGAGAGAGAAGATTGAGAATGACTTCTGAGTTTGAGTCACTTTTGTCCTGCTGGAGAAGAAGAGACCCTTCCGCGTGTTCCTCGGTCGAGAACAGCTCATGCCCATCCCCGAATCCCGAAGCATGACTGGCTTGTTCGTCGAGTTTTTTCCGGAGAGTAACCTTTTTCAGGTCATGAAGGAAAATCTTCCCTCCCTTGAGAGAAAGGTGAGCAAACTTCAGCTCGAGGCCGTCAACAAAGATCCCGAAGGCGACTTTTCCTTGTCCTTTTAAGATGTTTGCCATGGTCGTGCAATCCCTCTTCTGTTAAGCACTAATCTCCAATTGGTCTTGCTGAAAGAAGCTGTTCCAAGCGCCTCTTGTTGTTTGCAAAATCGAGAGCATTCTCTAGTGAGATTTTTCTCTCCATGTACAGTCGCCGCAAGTCCTGTTCCATCGTAATCATGCCCAGCTTGCCGGATTCTGCGATCATCTGGTAGATCTCTTGGGTGTTGCCGTTTTTGATCGCCACCTTGACGGAGGGAGTAACAAGCAAGACTTCCTTTGCAAGAATTCGCTGCCCATCAAGACTTGGAATCAACTTCTGAGAAATGACACACTTCAGTACATCGGCAAGACGGTTCCTCACTCGTTCCTGTTCCATCGGGGTAATTTCGCCGATGATACGGTCGATGCTTTCAACCGCTGAACTCGTGTGGAGAGTTGAAAACACTTTGTGACCGCTGTCCGTAATTTCCAGGGCAGTCATAATCGTCTCGGGGTCACGCATCTCGCCGATGACGATGATATCGGGGTCCTGACGGAGACACTGGATGACGCCATCACGAAAGGATGTCACATCTTTTCCGACCTCGCGGTGCCGGATAATGCACCGATCCGATCGATGAACGTACTCGACTGGTGACGCGATGATCACGACATGGGCGTCGATCGCATGATTGTTTGCATCGATGATGGTGTCGAGAGTCGCGCTCTTGCCCGAGCCGGTAATGCCGGTGACGAGCGTGAGTCCCTCCTTCGTGTGCGTGAGATTCAAGACACGCCCAACATTGGGGTGAATTTCCAAATCTTTGTACGGCCGGACGTACGCATTGATCGACCGCATGTTTAGTGCAAGGTGGTCTAGATCGAAATAGGCGTCTGCACGAAGCCGGTGAGAAACTCCATTCTCGGGAACGGCATAGGAGAAATCCAGATTTCTGTTCTCGTACAGAATCTTCCTCTGACCATCAGTTAGAACGTTCTGGATCAGGGCACTCATTTCTTCTGGTGTGAAGGTTCCCCAGATGGGTTCAGCCTTTTTCGTCCCGAATATCCTGTACCACACTTGTCCCTGGCACCCATTGCCACCAAGCTCAATGTCGGACGCCTCCAAGAGAAACATTTTGGAGAGGAACGTGTCGAGGATCTTCCTCAGGTTCGCGCGCTCCCTCGATTCGAGCTGGGAGACGAGATCGCCGATTGTGACCTGGCGCTCAAGGCCAAAAACCGTATCAGGGATCTGTTCGAGCAATACTCCAATCATTCGTTGAATCTCGTTCATGCTATCCTCTTGATAGAATCCGCTTGTCTAGAACCTCGGGAGACGGAAAGACTCCCACCAACCGGCGATGCGAAGCGTCGGCGGAAAAGTACCCGGGAAGAACGGCGGACGATTGTCTGGATTATCGTACCTATCATCGTATCTGTAGCGCTTGCTAAACCCGGACATGATTGTCTCTCCCGAGAAGGTTCCCACGGCGCCTCGAATGTTCTGTGTTATGCTTCCGAGAAGCCGGAGCCAGCCGCTCACAGGCCTGTACCTATAATTTTCTGCTGTGAATGAACCTGTGCGCGCAAAGATGGCCGCGTCTATCTCGCAGTTGTTGTTGTTGGCTGAGTTGTCTGCGACAACAACGTTCGATTCAGAGACCAGACCGAGCATATCATCACTAAAGCCGGCTTGAGGATTCTTCTCATAATAGATGTTGTCTTCAACGTACACGTCTTGGAGTGATGCAATGGTCAGTTTCCCGTCCAGCGTCCCTTTGACATGCACGCGCTGGTTCCCAAGGATCACACCGTTGAATGAGGGATTGGAAAGGCTGATCGAGTCCACGATAGGACCGAAGGAGCTGTTTCGGATATAGGCCTTTCCATTATTGTTCGCAGATGTCTTCGGATCCAGTGTGATCCAGATTTCGTTGGTATATCGCTTTCCCCCAGACGTCGATGCGTTAATAATTTGTGAAAGGTCAGTTGGCATTGGCAGGACCCCTACACCCGTTTCATAACCACCCTTGAATTGTGCGTGGTTCGTCCCCACGCCTGGCTTTGGATTGAACTGCCTTGCTGTTGTGACTTTTTTCCAGTAGACCGGTGTCCCGCTTATGTTTATTGTGTCATTCGAATGGACACGCCCCCACACGGTGTCCTTAGAGATCCACCAGATATCACCTTCGACGTTCGTGAACCAAGCAAACAAGGTGAAGGGCAACCACTGACCCCTTGCGAAAGTGACATCGACTGTGTCATGCAGACCAATGAAAGTCGAAACACTTCGGAGCCGCAGCAGGGTGGGATTAATGCTGTCCATCCTCGCGGTGTATTTCCCTCCGGCGAATGGACCCGTCGTGAACTGGGCTGGGTCAGTGACAATTCCTCGAATTGTGGAATCCTGATAAACCATGGAGAGTGCCACGTTTGCACCTGCAAGGGCAAGATTATGGGCAATCGTGTTCTCGAGATAATACGATACGTTGTCTACGGCTTTCGTTTCCATGTCATTCATGTTGAACGCTATCCTGCCGAGGATAATACCAAATCCGATCACCAAGATTATTGCTGCCTTTCCGCCCATAGAACTGACCTCCTATCTAGCCGTCACGAACCGAGACAGTTCGTGGCATTGAAATCAGTTTCCCTGCCTGCCGCTAACGCCTCAAATTCTGAGATGCCAAACGAGTTTGACGCCACATGGAGCTTGAATACAAGGCGTTCCTCTCACCTGGCCCTACCTGTGATTGGTGACGATACAACGCGTACGGGTTCTGAACTTCCAACGTGATTTCCACAATCTTTATTGAAACCAGGTCCTCCGATGGAATGGGAGGAACCAGGGTGTCCGCCTGGCCCTGGCTGAAGTAGCGGAGCTGAAAACGTGTGACGACACCAATAGCACTCCTTGGAGAACTATTGATTTGACGGTAAAGAAATCTGTCACTATCATTTTGAGTGTGTGCCAATTCAGAGACTGGTCCCGCGTAGTAGCGTACAGTGTCAATGACCCCATCGAGTCCCAGGTCTTCTCGAAAAGCGATTGCAGTATCCTGCGCGCCAACCACTGTCGCTCCCAGCGAATCGGGAATCCCGTATCCCATGTTTCGGATCTCACCCTCCACGATCTGAACGATTGAAACAAGCATTTGCTGAACGAAGAGGTCTCCATTCAACATGTAGGTGGTTTCTGCTGTGAGATCATTAGCGGAGAGTACCACGAGGAGTAGTATTCCGCCTAAGAGAACTGAGAGAATAATGTCTACGATCGTGGACATACGAACCTCAGCGATGATCCTGACGCTTCAGTCAAAGTGAAAATAGCCGACGACGAATGATGTTTTCAGTGTGTCCTGGCCTGGTGGCGTCACACGCCACAGTCTCATATCGACACGCTTAGTGAAAGTCTTTCCCGAAGAAATCTGGTTGATGTTGCTTGGAGTGACATAGTAGACGTTGAAGTGCGTGCGATACGTCCCGAGGACACCCCCTGGATTCATCTGGTCAATCTCATAATTGTTGAAGTCGTCTATGTCGTCAAAAGTCTCGAGGTTTGTCTCATTAGGCTCTCCGGCTGGAGGCGGATTGTCGGGACCAAGAGTCGACGACAAGTCGTTTACCTGGACCCGCATTGAATCGCCCGTAGCCTCGTCAAACGCCATACCCTGGATGATTTCCTGGAATGAAATTGCCAGGGCAACTTCGGTGATATCTCCCTGAGTCCCGTCAATCGCTTTGTTGCTGTCTGCCACGAGCCCGTAGAATGAAACGAGGATCGTCGAGAGCAGCATAAAGGCCCCGATAGTAAGAATCACTTGACCAGTTGACATGTCAGGAATCCTCTCTGAGACTTCGATGCACGGTTTGCTTCGCTTCTATCATTCATGGTTCGAGATTGATTCTGATCCAATTCCTAGTCGTCGATGGTTGTTCCAAGAACCTCTTGCATCGTCGTGGTACCCTCCAGCACACGATGCATGCCAGCTTGTCGCAAAGTCCACATCCCGTCTTTGATCGCCTGTTCGCGAATCGCATTCTCGTCGATGTCTGCACCTGATTCAAGAATCAGATGGCGAATCTCACGGGTGAAATACAGAGACTCGTGGATTGCACAACGGCCTTTGTACCCGCCGTTGCACCTGTTACAACCGACGGCATCGTAGATTGTCGCCTTGGCCAATTCCTCTTCGGAAAACCCAAACTTAAGATAGGCTGCCTTGTCCTCTTCCTTTATCGGCTCTCTACACAAAGTGCAAAGCGTCCGGACTAACCGCTGCGCCACGATGATGTTGATCGAATACGCTAGAAGGAACGGCTCTATCCCCATCTTGTAAAGCCGGGCGATAGCACTCGGTGCATCGTTGGTGTGAAGCGTGGAGAACGTCAGGTGCCCTGTGTTGGACAGCTTTATGGCGATTTCTGCAGAGGCCCGGTCGCGCATCTCTCCGACGAGAACGATGTCCGGGTCGTGGCGCAGAATCCCACGCAGCGCCTGGTCAAAATCCATTTTTGGCCCGAGCTTGAGCTGACGAGCGCCCTTGATGATATACTCTACTGGCTCCTCCACAGTCAAGACATTCACTGTTGGGTCGATCACGTGGGACAATGCTGCGACGATGGTTGTGCTTTTTCCACTCCCCGTCGGCCCCGTGAGGATGATCATCCCTTGCGGTTGATTGATGGCTTTCTGAAAGAGGTCTTTCGCGGGTCCGACGAGTCCCAACTTCCCTAGATCAGTGATCACTTTACGGTCGTCAAGAACTCGGAGGACGATACTTTCATACTTGTGGTGAAAGTCTTTCCCTGCCATAGGGAGGATAGAAACGCGGAATCGGATCTGGTTCCCGTCAATGATCCGCTGAACGAACCCGTCTTGTGCTGCCTCCCGCTCGAAGCGGTCTACCCCCTTTGAGCGGTCCTTCACGACGGCAATGATTGCTTCCGGTGTCGTATTCTCCTGAACGTGCCAGAGCCTCAGATTTCCATCGACTCGGAAATGCAATTCCGTCCGTTTCCCCTCCTTAGGGACAACATGAATATCGCTTGCTCCCTGCCGAACAGCTTCCACCAGTGCTCCCTCGACGAGGTTGATAAGAGCACTCTTCCCGATCTCTGCTTCGAGCGCCTCCTCATCGATTGCCGCCTCATCGTCGCGATCCTCTACGTCGAAACTCACATCATTCGTCTCGATGAGCTTCAGGTATTCGTTCTGAGCGGGAATGATCTGCTCGAGAAGAAGCTGGATGTCTCTCAGCCGGCAGTAGACAACCTCGTACTTGCGTACCCCGAAATTCCTTGCGATGAGAGGGATGCGTCGGTCGGTTGGATCGGCGGCAATGATGATGAGCTTGTTCGGTTGATTCTCGTCGTATTTCAGCGGAAGAATTTTTGACTCCACGAGGAGGTCGCGCATCTTCTCTGGAAGAACCTTGACCATCTTTTTGATAAAATCCGCACGCTCTTCGTCGATGTTCTCATCTGCAAGATAGATCTCGTGGAATGCATAAAGGTTCGCAACCTCACGAAACACCGAATCGTGGTCTACGCCAAACTCCGTGACGAGGATTTGTCCGAGATTGCGGCGGTCCTTCTTGTTGGATTCAGAGTCCTTGATCGCGAGCGCTTGTTCGAGCGTCTCGTAATCGACCACGCCCTTCTTCAACAAGATGTATCCAATCTTGTCGGTGATATCTGCACGAGGCAGCGGCGAGACAACCGACTTCTCCCGAAGCGATGTTCCAAAGGACTCCTTTGTCTGAAAGGACTCTCGACGAGTCGAGCCTGCCTGGCCGGCAGGCAGGTCGTCGACCTTCGGAGGAGGATTCTCACGAACGTCAGCGATAGTATGGAGCACAGATCCCAAGGTTCTTCGCTTTGTTCATTAGGACATATCACTTGGCTGAAACAGTCGTCGTCGCATTGCGCGGCGAAATGGTCGCGGTCTCAGAAGAGACGATCGTCAAGGCGGTGATCACAATCATAATGATCATCGAGATCGAGAGCGAGATGAAGTCTACTGCATTCCGCAATCGATACGTCGTGTCTTTCTCATAATAGTTTGCAAGCTGGAGCATCGTGGATTTCAGTGTTCCTGTCTCGGCCCCAGAGTGGATGCGCGCAAGAGCCGTCTTCGGAAACACACCTGTGGCTTCAAACGCCCGTGTGATGTCCGTCCCCTTTTTCAACATCATGGGGATGGCAATGTTTTTGATTTGGGCCTCCATGTACTTGTTCCCGCACGCCTCGGCTGCCATTTTGATAGCGTCAATGTTCTCACCGCTGCCGCTGTACAGCGCATAGAAAACACGACAGAATATCTCTACACTCGTTTTGTGGAATAACCTGCCAAGCAGGGGGATCCTGATCAAGTATTTGTGCGCAATGTACTTCCCCTTCTCTGTGGTGAGAAGACGTAAAGCCACGAGAATGGGAACAATGAAAGCCACTGCCAGAATGAGCGAGTTGCTCATGAGGAAATGGCTGAATGCGAGCGTTGCCTTTGTCATTGGGGGAAGAGTGATTCTCAGTCGTACAAATAGCTCTGCCATTGCCGGAAAGATATATGCAACGTAGAAAATGACTGCCGCAAAAAGGAAGAAGAGCGTCACCATGGGCATCAGAAGGGCGCTCTTCAGGCTCTTCTTAAACTCTGCTTGCCGCTCAAGGAACTTGGCGCAACTCTCATAAATCTCGGCCATGTTGCCACTTTTTGATGCCAGGCCGAGCATGTGTGCTGCAAACTTCCCGAACACACCCTGTTGTCGCCGGAAGACCTCCTCGCTATCTTTCCCCTGCTTCAGCTCGTTATTGATCTCACGAATCGACTCCTGAAGGCTTTTGTTTTGTGTATCGTTCACGAGGAGCTGTAGGACCTCATTGAATGGGAGTTTCTGCTGGATGAGATCGGCGCTGATGCGGACGAAGGCGATGATATCAGTCCTCGGCGGCCTTAGCTTCAGGTCGATTAGCTTCTTGCGGACATACACGACATGATAGCCCATCTTCTTGAGCGCATCCCTGACCTCATCGTTCGTGTATGCACGCTGCTCGCCAGTGATAGGTTTCCCCTCGGCTTGCTTCACCTTATACAGGAAGTTGGAACGCGGGCGGACCCGCACACTGTTGAAGTGCTCCTGTTTCGCAAGCTGCTGAGTCTTCCTCTTTGCTTCCTTCGGCGACTCGGCATTAATCGAGCCCCGCACAACTTTACCGCTCATCAAAACAGCTTCAACTCGATATTCAGGCATATGCGTTTTCCGGTATTCTCTTGTCGCTTCCTCAGGCGTTGGAATTGATGATCTCACCCTATATCCCTCTCTCTACGAGTCTTCGACTCGTTAGAGTCGTAGACCTACGAGGAGAGGGACTTGCCACCCCTTCTCCTCTCAGGAGAAGGGGCTGGGGGATGAGGTCGCAGCCTCACCACCCACAACCCAACGAACATTCCTTTTTGCATGACTTCATTTATTCCCTGCCTCAGACTCTACTTCGGATACAAAAAAGGGAGAGGAAGATTGGGATTCCTCTCCCTTCCTTGATCCGCAGGGTTTTTCTCTCTCCCCCTGAGAGAAAACTGATCCCCACAGAACGAGCGACGTCTTCTCACTGGAAAGGAGACACCCTTAGTCCTCTGCGCAAGGCATTCAACGGATCGCCTAATTGTTCACGATCGTCTGAATACTGTCGGGCGTCACCGTGCACGTCACCTTGACAGGAGTTCCACCGACCTTCTCTGTGCCCTCACCAGTGATGGTCGCCAGATCCGCGTCGGCACCCGTCAAGTTATACGATCCGTTCGGATTCGTCCATGTGGTACCAGACGTAACCGATCCCACCAGGTCCTTCATCGCCATGTCTGTGAAGCTGTTCTGACCGCCACCAAGCGCATGGGGTCGACGGTAGAACTGCTGTGCGCGCGCACCGAGGTTGACGAGGTCGTTCGTGACGGCATCACGGTTGGCAGAAATCGCGTTGTCCTGAAACATCGTGATCCCGACCACAACTGCGATACCCACGACGATCACGCCGAGGATGATGAGCAGAAGTTGCTGTTGACCCATAGAATTGTTTCTCCTTCCTTATGGGTATTGTTTGTTGATTAGGGGGTCTTATACCCCGTGGACTTAGCGTTGCTAAGAATACAATGGAAGCCCATTACAGAATTCACTTTCGCACTCGGTCGTCTAGTTAATGACTGTCGTTTGAAGACTGTCGGGACTCACTCGGCAATGCACTTCGACGAAGGTCCCGTTACTCTTCTCGTATCCAACTCCCTTGAAGTCTACCCCTGTTTGAGTAGGCGTCCCAATGACCTCGAACGTGCCGTTCGGATTTACCCATTGCGAACCGGTCACCGGTCCGACCAGCTTCCCCATTCTGAGACCAACAAAACTGACACCCCCTCCACCCACTGGGGTAGGACGACGGTAATACTGCTGGGCCCGAGCACCGAGGGAAACCAGATCATTTGTCACGGCATCCCGATTCGCCGAAATCGCGTTATCCTGAAACATTGTAATGCCCACCACAACGGCGATACCAACGACGATTACACCCAGGATGATAAGTAGTAGCTGTTGTTGACCCATGATTCCATTACTCCAAGGCTTTTGGGGATTGGCAGGACACTATGTGGTTCCAATATGTGAGAAGCTCTGATCCAAGAGATTCGTTTCAATCAATCACAAGCGGCATGCCATGCGATGTGGAATCCGAGATTGTCCTTTTTGAGCCGAATCTCGCTGTTCTTGGCGAATTTCCTTGGCTGGAACCACCAAGTCCTTGTAACTTTTTCCGGAGAATTGTCGAATCTACCACCGCAAAGGGCAGGTGATTTGAGCGGTAAATGAACCTCCAGGCAGTCGACCCCCACGTACTCGGTGCTAATGACTTGTTTCTGCGGTAGAGAGAACTAACGGCAAGAGACCAGAATCGGTGGAAGGGACATCAGTGAATGAAGGAGAACTTGGCACCAGCGGGAAGGTTCCGGATCTCGACAACAATGGACGCCTTAGCCCTTGAAGATGATTAGGAAGTCACGGACTCCCGTTGACGACAGCAAGTTGCAGAATCGAAGCAGCGGGAATTCCTGAGATTCTGGTTCGAGCAATCTGTGGGTGGATAGCGTTTGGAATGGGGGGATAGCGCTCTAGGGGGAAAGAAGATGAGGCGTCGAGCTGAGACTCACAAGCGACAAATCTCGCGGGCCCACTAGGACTCTCCCGCCGTGGCGGGATCCGCCGTCCCGCCAGGAGCGGGACAAACTGGCGGAGAACCTAGGTCTGTCCCGTTATGAGCGAGATGGTCTGACCACTCCGTCACGCCGCAGGCGCGACGAGGCCTCCTGCCGATGGGATGGGTTGAGCGAGGGACACTCGTGCAGTCAGGATACTCATAATTACAGAGGAAAGTGCATAACACTTCATCGTAGGCGCCATCTCACAATTCAGCCGGCCACACATTAAAGAGAAGAATGGACAAACGGTAGGCAGGTGTGGGCCCACTAGGACTCTCCCGCCGTGGCGGGATCCGCCGTCCCGCTCCTGGCGGGACAAACTGGCGGAGAACCTAGGTCTGTCCCGTTATGAGCGAGATGGTCTGACCATTCCGTCACGCCGCAGGCGCGACGAGACCTCCTGTCGATGGGATGGGTTGAGCGAGGGACACTCGTGCAGTCAGGATACTCATAATTGCAGAGGAAAGTGCATAACACTTCATGGTAGGCACCATCTCACAATTTAGCCGGCCACACATTAAAGAGAAGAATGGACAAACAGTAGGCAGTTGTGGGCCCACTAGGACTCGAACCTAGGACCGTCCCGTTATGAGCGGGATGCTCTGACCACCTGAGCTATGGGCCCCTCCCGAATTCCTCGGGGTCTGCTTCGATTAACTGATCGGAAATTTATGAAATCAGAGCACTAAAGTCAACCGAATGGAAACGATCCCGAAAACCTCTCACTCTGTCGGAGAACTCCATGATAATGCGAGCTATGCCGCATCGAGGAGAACCCGGAGTTGTGAGGGAGCTCTGCTCCCGAAGCAGCTGACCTCAGCCGCAATGGTGCTCTCTTGCTCGGAGGGGAACTCCGTCGAAACGTGGAACTCTCTCTGGTGTAGATCTCCGTGGTAATGTGAGCTATGTTGCAGCGTTGAGAATGCAGGTTCAACCGTTGGAGTGAAGGATATCACCAAACGCCGGATCCGTTCTGACGTTCAAGAGGTCGACATCGAGGACCTGTTGATAGGAATAGCGTGCGGACACTGCCTTTCGAAACCATTCGAGGGCAGCTCCGCTCTCATTCTGCATCGAGAACATGTAGGCCATGCCGTAAAGGACAATCGGTTCCTTTGGCGCAATCTCAATTGCCTTCTTTGCAGAGCTTCTGGCCTGTGAATACTTCCCCATTCGAGTCTGCGCTAGTGCCATGTAAATGTAAGCTCGAGCTGACTTTGAATCACGCCGCAACTCACGTTGGGTGAGATCGATCACTTGAGTCAAATACGGCTGAGCAACCTGAATCAGCCCCTCCATTTGATAAGCACGACCGACCTTGTATAACACCTCATAGTCGTTCGGGTGGAGATGAAGGAAAGTCTCATACAAACTCAGCGCACGCCGATGGGAGCCTTGCGCAAGCAGAGCGTTATCAAGGAGCCCGATGACCCCTAAGGCAGCGCCTGGCTCAAAGGCTATCGCCTGCTCGTATGCGCTGGAAGCCTCGACATAATTCCCTGTGAAATGATTTACAAGTCCGAGAACTATATATGACTCAAAATTGAGGGGATCAAGAGAGAGTGCAGTCTCGCTTGCCGTGGCAGCATTCTTTTGGTCACCGATCCCTGCGTATGCGAGAGCCATCGTGCGATATGCAGATGCATTGTTTGGCTCCAAGGCAAGCGCTCTTTGAATCTCCTTCATTCCCCTAGAGTAGTTCCGTTTGTAGACAAGTGCAGATCCAAGCGTCCGGTGGGCTAGGCCGATTTGATCGTTGATCTGTAACGCCTGAACGCTGAACTGTTCTGCCTCATCCAACCACCGTGGATTACTCTTCGAATCGCGTTTGTACAGATTGAGCGATGCGGCCGCCTTGCCCGCAAGCGCAAGAGCAAACGCGCCATCTCGTGCAAGAGCTTCATCAAAATCCTTGATCGCACGGTAGAAATCCTCTTCCCCCGAACCGAGGAGCTCTGCCCGCCCCTTCCAGTAGGAATCGAGGGCCGCCGGGTCGTTCGTCAACCCTCTTGCTGAGGGCTTGGCGGCAACTCCATGTACACCGAGCGCCTCGAGAACTCCGTCGAATATCGAATTCCTGACGACAACGAAATCCTGTGGTGAGGCGGAGAGTTCTTTGCCCCAGATTGACTTTCCAGTCAATGCCTCATTCAATCTGATGTTGACAACAAGACGCGCGCCTTCCCTTTCTATTGTCCCATGCAAAACATGCGTCGCATGGACTCGCTTTGCGGCGCTCACCGCATCACCAGACTGTCGTAGCGCATAGGCAGTGCCTTCATTGAGAACCGAAAGCCCCGGGACTGCCGAGAAGTCTGAGACAATCCCAGTCATCATCGCTTCGCCGAGATAACTCTCGCGTGAATCCCCTGGAGAGAACTCAAGCGGCATTACGAGGAGCGCCTGCCGCTCAGAAAAGAGACCAAGCTGACGACTGAGAAGAACCGAAGCAACAGCCAGAACAACTACCGCGATTCCTGCAATGGCGAGTTTCCTCCGAGCCCTGATCCTCTTCATCACGCGAGACGCGCGCTGGGTCTTCGGCATTGTCTCCCGAACGAGGAGGGACGTAGCGACGCCTGCCTGTCCAGCAGGCGGGCTCGCTCGTCGAGTTTGAGGCTCACCGTGCCTCTCCTCAAAGGGGATGGGAGCTGATACTCTTTTCTCTTCGGGCGGGAACGCTTTGTCTGCCTTCTCAAACGCCTCCCGCAGAGCGTTCTCAAGTTGAGTCACAGTTGAGTTCAGCGGATCAACAGCTCGAACTGTTGTCAGCTCTTCAAGGGCTTTTGCCAGATAGTCGTGAACCCGCAGGAGTTTCGCTTGACGTTTCGATTCTGCCTCCGCTCTTCTTCGCTCTTCCTCTTGCCTACGACGCTGCTCCTCCTGCTCTCGCTTTTGGAGAGCCTCTTCCTCAGACCTCCGGCGTTCCTCCTCCTCCCTTCTGCGCCTCTCGGCCTGTTCGGCTATTCGTCTTGACTCAATCGCCCGCTCAATCTTTTCCACAAACGGCCGGACTTCAGCATTGTCAGGATCGAGAACATAAGCGTTGTTAAGTTCTGAAAGAGCTTTCTCAAACCTGCCCTTCACGAAGAAGGCTTCGGCACTCTGGATGAGAGCCTGAACTCTCCTCTCGAGTCTGAGACGCTCCTCCTCCTCTTTGCGGCGGCGTGCTTCTTCCTCTGCTCTTCGTCTTGCCTCTTCTTCTGCCTTCCGCTTCTCTTCCTCTCTTAAGAGAATCACCTCGCGGAGTTGGATAGCCTCAATGTTATCCGGACTCAGCCTGAAGACGTTTTCAACCTCATCGAGTGCTTTCTTGAATTTCTCTCTCCCCAGGAACTCTCGAGCCTGTTCCAGAACCAACGCAACTTTCTTCAGCTGTGCTTGCCGCCTCGCTTCTTCCTCTGCCGCAAGGCGCGTTTCCTCTTCACGCCGACGGCGCTCCAGTGCCTCCCTCCTCTGCCGGGCTTCCTCCTCGAGCTTCCGGCGAGCCTCCTCCTCCCTTTCCCTCTGACGAGCCTCAATAGCTTCTCTGACCTTCTCACTGAGTCGGTTTAACTCTGCATTTGTAGGCTCAATCGAGGCGGCCTCGCTGACCTCGTCCAGAGCTTTTTCCAGCTTCCCCGTCTGTAGGTAGTTCGTTGCGCGTTCGACATAAGTCTGGAGTCTCTTCCGGACCTCGCTCTGTCGAGCTTCCTCGTCAGCCTTCCGTTGACGAGTCGCCAGCATACCTTCGCGAATCCGTGTATAAAGGTTCGGCGCTCGTGGATCCCGCGGATCTAACGCGAAGGCTTTTTCTGCGGAGACTCGGGCTTTATCAAACTGCTCCGCCCTCAGAAACTCTTCGGCTTGGTTGAGATAGGTAGCAAACTGTTCTTCTTGGGCCTTCTCTCGAGTCAAGTCCTCGACCCATTTTTCTTCACCGTTCTCCCGGCGTTTGCGAACCTTCTCTTCTGCTGACCTCTTCTCAAACTCAACGGACTGCCTGGCTTCCTCTTGCTCCTTTCGCTTCTCACTTTCCACGTCATGATGCTTCCGCTGAACTACCCTCTCTCGAGTCTCCTCTTTCTTCTTCTTTGGACTATCCTTAAGTCCCTTGACCGTTTCCCGTTGACTGGCCGCATGCCTGACTGATCCGTGGCGCAGCTCGAGAATGCGCTCCTTGTACGCTTGCACGTACTCGTTGGTAGCTTCAAGAGCCAGCGCGCGGTCCACTTCTTCGGCAGCCCGTTCAAACTCCCGTGCCTTCAAATACTTGTCAGCATTTTTCAAGTATACCGCGATGAGCTTGCGGTTCTCGCGCTGTGTCGTCTCGTCGATTCGGTTCATCGAGAATTACAGTTCGATAGAATTCCGGCGATCTTCAATGAAACCCCACCGTCAAAATGTTATCTAATCTCATGTTCATTGTCAACAGGTTCAAAAAATATTTTTGGTATTTTGCGATCAGCAGACATCGTTCCACTGATCTTCACCCCCTTGAAATCGCTCAATTTCACTTCTGCGATCACGAGGCCAGCCCCGAAGAATTCGAGGATCAGAGACCGTCACTGAGTGTACGACACGAAAAGCTTCTCGCACAGATGCAACTCATTGCCCCTTTTTCTCAAGCTGCTTCTCTTGGATGGATAGAGTGGTTCGCTCTCCGTCTCTGCCAACATCGAAGCGAACAGTCTTCACCCACACACGCTCTTCTCTTTTTACGAGGTCGAGGTACAGACCTCTCAGGACAACGTAGATCCAAGACTGGCAGTACGTGATGTACATCATTGAAGTCAGAAGAAGATTGGCGAGAGTATCTTCGCGGTCATAGGAGAGAGCCAGGAAGATCTCGAGGAGGAAAAGAATGATGGCAAGGATCCAAACGGTGGTGTAGGGACCGGGAAGAGTGATGACGACGAGACCAAGGGCACTGAGGATGAAGAGAAGGTCAGATACGATGATGGCGATTAAGAAGACGTAATACAGTGAGAGGAGATAGAAGACCTCGAATGCCAAGAATTTATTTCTGAACCGAGGCGCATGTCGAACGAACTTCGAAATCACATAGTTGTTCCCTCGAACCCATCGGGTTCGCTGGCCAACCCAGACCTTCCACTTCTCGGGCTCCTGTTCGTTCGTCCTCGCGTATGGGATGTATTTTATCCTGAACCCTTCCATGTATATGCGGATGCTTAGCTCTGAATCCTCAGTAATGGCTCGTTCATCCCAGCCTCCGATGCGCTCAAGGAGATTCCGCCGCACGACAAAATTGGTCCCGGGCAGTGTCGCAACCCGGAAGAGCTTCCATCGACCTGCTTGCAGTATCGACTGAAAGCTCAGTGTTTCAACATTGATGAACCTTGTCAGCATGTTCTTCATTCGGTTCGCGGTTCTGAACTTCCCCAAGACTGCACCAAGCTCTGGATGGAGGAGCAGCTGCGCCATGAGGTACCGCAATGCACTGGGCTCAGGCGTATTGTCAGCATCATAGACGGCGATGTACTCTGCGGTCGCCTGGGTCACGCCAATGTTCAGGGCTCGGGACTTCCCCCTTCCACCCTCGTCGACCGGAACATTGTGAAGCTTCACCCGAGCGTCCGCGCTTGCTATGTCCCCAACGATAGACGCAGTCTTATCCGTTGAGCCATCATTGACCACGATGATCTCGATTTTGTCGCGAGGATAGTCGAAAGCAAGCATCGATTCCAGCGTGTTCTTGATTACCTTCTCTTCATTGTGAGCAGGGATGAGAATAGAAACCTTGGGAAACTCAAGGGGCAAGCGGTCGACTTCACGCTGTTCCTTTATGGATCGAAGATGGTGAAAGTATCCGGCAAGCGTTAGGATCAGCTGGTACGCAATCATGAACCAAATGAGGATGACAGCGACCAAAAAGAGGATGCTGAGATCGACCTCGAGGAAGCTAGATCCCACTGCTTACTCTCCTTCGCCGTACACGAACAAGGAAGTAGAAAACGAGAAGGATGCCACCAGAAAGGAATCCGAAAACAACGATGAGTGAAGAGGACCACCAGCTTGTCAAGTCGATTCCGTACGAAACCCCACTTTGTGAGATGACGAGCACCTTGTGATCCCCCGGAGGAAGGACAACTCCATAACAATCATTGCCTTTCAGCGCATTGACAGCAAACTGCTCTCCATCAAGAAAGACCACATACGGTTCACGGTTGAACGTGGCTGCACATCGCATCTTTGCTGAGTACCGGAATTCAACACCCCGATTGATGGGGATCTCATCCTTGAGATCACCCGTGATGGAAAGAACTCTCGTTTCCACTAATCCAGCCGGGAATGGATTCATCGTGCGCTCAGGAACCTCGATTTCATGCCTTCCCGACGGAACAGAAAAATTGCCGTCTGGTAGTGCAGGAGACAACTTGCCGTCCAGGAAGATCTCCTTGATATCTCCAGGGAGTTCAAGGGAGAGAGGAGAAGGCGTGTCGACAGACCATCCGTTCGATCGTCGCTGGACGTGGGCCTGTGAAGCCATTGCGTACGGGAAGAACTTTATGTCCTGAGGATTGACGCTCGACTCCGCGTAGATCGTAAACCTTGATGAGACACTGGCTGCCGAGTTTACGAGGAGATAACTCTCCAGGCCAGTTTGGATCAGGGTCGGGAATTTGATCACAGCATCTGGCTTTCGAAACGACAGGATGTTCAAATCGAGCATGAGGCTACCGGGAGACGACACCAAGTCACGATAGCGCTTTCCGATTGTCGCGTACCTTCTTGGGTCCGTCGACCAGAGTTTTTGTGGGTCTTCCACTTGAAGCGTGAATTCATACTGCTTCTGAAGCTCAATGATTTGCCTGATGTCTGTCCCGATGTCGCGGCGCAGCTCAGGCGAGTTGATATTGTCCAGCACAGTGACAATGATATCAAATCCTGATTTCCCTGATCGGACCGCACTTGCGAGCGCAAGGAACTGCTGGTGGAAGTAGGTAATCTCTCTGGTTCGGAAGTCTTCAAACTTCTGCCAGTCCAATGGGTTCAATTTCCAGTAGTGACTGGAATTCATGTCGAAGAGAAGAGCCGGATCAAATCCATGCTGCGCTGCAAAAAGCCTTCGGGCGGAGGGATGCATCGGAGTAAACTGGTTCGGATTGTCCGGACCGTGATCCGACTCAAAGTACAACTCTGCGATATCAACGCCGTCCCAGTCATAGCCCCGAAGGAGTGTGTCCGCCGCGCCGAGAGCTGCCTTCAGGCAGGAAGAATCCGTGAGTGCAACTGGAAAACGCCAGGAGGGCTTGGCGTCTTCCCCTTTGTAATTCTTTTCTCGCCATTCAGGGTGTTCTTTCCAGAATTTCTCACTCACCTGAGGAGGAGCCAGCCATAAGTACACGAGAATTCCATTCGCATGACAGAGCTCGATCAAACGAGCGTAGTCGTATGTCCATTTTGGATAAACATGCCAGCCAGCTGCATGAATGACTCGGACTCCTTGACTTCGCCACCGCTTGACAAGTTGCTCAACACTCGTGCTATGTCGGAATCCAGGATCGAAATAGAATTCAAGAAAATCCCGCCGGAAGATGGGCGACAGGTTGAAGAATTTCTTCACGTACTCGAGCAAATAGGGGTACCGCGAGAACCCTGCATCGCTGAGGGGATCAAATCGAGTCCCGAAGAATAGGATTTTGCCGTCACCGTATTTTCTGCCGATGACGACCGGCGCTTCCGTTCTCTCATCGATGCAAAGTATTTGGTCCCTAGTCTCCGTGTCGAACTTGAACATCGTCTCCGGTTTCCTCCAATAGAAGGTCTCGTCTGGATAAAGCCTGTCACGGAGCCTCTCAATCTTGATGAGCGATCCGGTGAACTTGATACCGAATTCCTGCGCGAGATCACTCTTGCCATCAAGGACGATATTCCCGCCGTTCTCAACAAACGAAGTCGCTTTGTCAAACCCCGTATTTGGAAGGCTGTCAATGCTCCCATATGGAACGACGAGCACATTACCTCCGTCAAGATCAAATGGCTGCCCAACAGAGAGAGTGTCGACATGAACATTTACCGACGCAAAGGCAGCGGCGAGACTTGCCTGATCATTCCATGCGCCGCCGCGCGCCCGCGAGTCCCAGAGGATCATCGGACGCAACTCTGCCCATTCGTGACGCTGCGGAAAGACAGCCTGCATGACGCTGTTTGCCTGCTCACTGATCCTTTCCAATATGCTTGGGCTGTACTCTCTCAACTCAGTGGGTTCGGCGACATAGATCCACCTTGGATCCACTGCAATGTGCTTTTCAATTTTTCCCTTAACCCGATCCGATGAGATTTCGCGTCGAACGACCACGCCGTGGTCATCGATATAGATCTCACGAAGATACTGATCTTCGAGCATGAGCGATATGTCAGATTCACCCGTGAGGATCACTTTGTTCTTTGTGTGAACAAGGTGCTTGTCCCACCTGAGGTCTGCATATGTGTAGCCCAATTCCTGGATGGATGTGACAAGCTCTTTCAGCAGAACAAGGGGTAGAAATGGGTGGAAGAACGCGCTCGCGTACCCATCACGGACAGTGAGATTCAGTTCAGCTGCCTTGACAAGTCGGTGAACAGCATCTCGCTCCTGTTCGATACTGTCGGACATGGGGACATAACCAAGGTTTTCCGGATATATTCGCTGCCCATAGAGATCATGTTCAATGACGTATGGAAAGTACTGGCCATAGTCTAAGTGATCGATGGCAAGGCGCTGCTCGATGACACTCGAAAAGAAAGTGCTGATGACAGAGTAATCGAGCGTTGAGGCACCATAGTGGGGAGTCTCCCAGAGAAGAGGGTAGATGCCGTTCTTCACACATTCTTCAATCCCTGCATTGATCTTTCGTTCAACATATTCTTTTGAGTCATTCTTGATCGGCTTATCCGTGCTCTCGTCCCAGAACTCGTAGTCCGTTCCCGTCTGGCCTCGATATTGATGCGTGACACCGTGCATAACGATCGTCGCGCCGTGCTCTACCATGTAGTGCAGCGCATCGACAAAGTCGGGTTTTTCGGACATGCTCACGCGAATACCCGCCTCGGGCTCGACATAAAACGGAATGATGCCGACGAGAAAGGGGACGTTCATCTCCGAGAGGACATCAGCCACGTCCCTGAGCTCTACCGGATTTTCCAGCGGGCTAACATCCTCGATCCGGATAAGAGCCGTGTGACGAACTGGATGATCTTCCCCGAGGATATCGTGCAAAAGATCGGCAAAGAGCAGGTATCTATCCGCCTCGGTTGCTTCTGAGAAAGGGGAATCTGCGATGTACATGAAGTTCCCGCTCTTGATGATGTACGGGACCTCTTGCCGCTTTAAGCTGACAGCAGTCGCAAGGACTTCACACTGCGCGCTGTTCATGATTTTCACGATGTTGCAGTTGGGTTCTCCTTTCGGGAATGTCAATCCGCGAGCCTTCACAATCGTGAACTGTGAAGACGTATCAAACGCTGTGAACGTGAAACCGAATTTCTCCTTCACCGCGAAACTCCTGCAAAAGGAATCGAATCCGGTGTTCAGCCAAACGATGTGCTTGCTCGTGGCGAAAAGATCCCTGAGGATTCGAGCTGGAGGGTCATATTTCTTGGAGAAGCCAAAAAAGAATGTGTAATCGAAGCCCTCGAGTTCTCCGGCTCTGTAGTCATTCACAGCACGGACCGTCGTAGCTGTCTTGAAGTGTCCGAGGAGTTGCGCCATCTGTCTTGCCTCACCGCGAGCCGGACTGTCGGGGATATCGTTGCCCTCGAACACCACAAGCACTTTTTTCAGGACAACGGTATCTTGCGAGAGGGCGATCTGTGTAAGGGCCACCAAAGCGAACAGCCAAAGTGAATAATAGATGGGTGACTTCCTCATTGCAGAATTCTCACTTGAGTAGAATTAACCGCACTATCCCAATAAAAACACGAGCCTGCCGCCGAGATAGCCCTTGGGTAAAGCAAGAGCGCCGCGACCTTCGGGTGTTCTACCACACTATCCCAAACCACCCTGTCTTCACCCAGCTTGGAACTCAGGAACTCTTCTCTTCCGAAAACCAAAGTGGCGTCGGAGTATTTCGACTATCCTCCAGGCAGCCTTCCCATCCCCATAGGGATTCGTCGCAGTAGCCATCCTTTCATACGCTGCCGAACTGTCGAGGAGACGCGACACTTCTGTGAATACCCTCCGTTCCTCGAGACCAATGAGTTTTACAGTCCCAGCCTCGACGGCCTCCGGTCGTTCAGTCACTTCGCGCAAAACCAACACAGGTTTGCCCAAGGCTGGCGCCTCCTCCTGAACACCGCCGGAGTCTGTGAGAACAAGACGGCTCTGGTTCATTAGGTTCACAAACGACTCGTACTCCAACGGCTCAATGAGGATAACGTTGTCGAGACCTCCCAAAATCGGAAAAACGACCTCACGAACAATTGGGTTGAGATGAACAGGAAAGACGAAGATCGCGTCACGATAACGATCGGAAAGCTTCTTGATCGCATTGCACACCTGCCGCATTGGCTCTCCCCAGTTCTCGCGGCGATGACAGGTGATGAGGATGATTGGTTTCTTCGAACGCCTGCACTCTCCAGTCAAGGTCTCGAGGAACGGATCTTTGAACCGAGGTCTCTCCTTCACGGTCGCAAGTAAAGCATCGATAACCGTGTTCCCAGTCAAGAATATTCTTTCCTTCGGAACATTTTCGGACAGGAGAGCCCTGCGGGCTGTTTGAGTCGGGGCAAAATGCAGGTCTGTAAGAGAACTGGTCAGTCGACGGTTTATTTCTTCAGGGAATGGCCGATACTTGTCGTCAGTCCGCAGGCCTGCCTCGATGTGACCAACTGGAATCTTGTGATAGAAGGCAGCCAGACTGCCCACAAATGTCGTTGAGGTGTCTCCTTGCACAAGCACCATATCAGGCATGATCTTCCGAAAAGAGGCGTCGAGTTTGTCCAAAGCGCTCATGACAACATGTGAGATGGGCTGCCGTGGCCTCATGATGTTCAGGTCGTAATTCACCTTGATCTTAAAGATATCGAGAACTTGGTCAAGCATCTGCCTGTGTTGCGCTGTTGCAATAGTAATCAGCCTGAATTCCTGAGGGTGGGCTTGCAGGGCAGAAAGTACTGGAGCCATCTTTATCGTGTCCGGACGCGTGCCAAAGATTGCAGCGATTTTAACCATGATCGGCTTTGGAAATCGTCGGAGGGGTCTTTCCTTAACAAGAAAAAAGCCGAGCTCAGACCGCGAACAGCAGTTGAGTCGGCGGCAAACCTATCCGCTTCTTGGCAGACGGGCAACAGCTCTTGTCAACGCCAAGAGCGCGAACCACCTTCAAGTTGTATCTCCGCAGAGTCGCTTCAAGTGTAAGAAAAACCGAAGCGAATGTCAAGCACATGCCGGGTGTCCAAGGATAGGCTGCTGCTGGTTCCTACAAAAATCTTGACTCTCTGAGCAGATTGTGTTATATTTGTTCACAAAGTTCTTTCGAGACAACGAATTCCTGCGCGTGACCGCTACAAAACGAAGAGTAAAGGACAAGTTGCTTCAACGCTCCAAGCACACCCGGCAATTCTGCAGCTCATGCAGAGCGGAAACCAGGATGATCTTAGTGGGTGAGATGCCGAGCGAAGTGGAAGGGGAATCAACCGGAAAAGTCTGGTATCGATGTGGGAAATGTCGGCAGGTGTTTCTCCTCGACCTTGTTGCTCTTGGAAGACAGCAGGAGCTGGAAGCGAGGAAGATTGATGTAAAAGACTGCACTGAGTACACCCCGACAAAGACTTACCAGTTAGGGGAGGCGATATTCCACAGCGAGTGGAGCGATGTCGGCAAAGTGAAGGCGAAAGAAAGAACTTCAAACGGCGGTCAGGCGATCGTGGTAGCCTTCGAGAAGCTTGGAGAGCGGAGACTCGTTGAGAATCTCAGAGTTGAAGAGCCCGGGCCCGCGATGGAGCAGCAGGTGCCACAAGAACTTCCCAACCCACCACAAAGCGAGGTGATCTAACTTGGTTGGTATCATAGTCCAGGAGAACGAGCCTATCGATAGAGCTCTCAGACGGTTCAAGAAAAAGTATGAACGGTCGGGGATTCTAAAGGAGTTTAAGAAGCGGACGTACTTCACAAAACCTTCCGTCAAGAAGCGGATGAAGAGAGTGAAGGCGATTCGCCGAGCTCAAAGGCTTGTCTCCGAGCAGGTCTGAAATTGTGTCCTGTAGATCAGGAAACCCATTTCTCCGGAATGAGAGATGGGTTTTTTGTTTTCGGCAGGATTATCGGATAGGTTCGTTTCCGATTCCGCGCTTCTTCATGAGCCGCTCGATTTCTTCGACTGTCTTGGGAGCAGCGGCTGACATCACTTTGTTGCCATTCTCCGTTATCAGCACATCGTCTTCGATGCGGACCCCGGTGTTGTAATACTTCGGGTCAACCCCTGGGGCACCGTCAGGGATATAGATCCCAGGCTCGATCGTCCACACCATCCCCGGCTCCAGCTTCCCCTGCCCGCCTACATCGTGAACCCATAGGCCGACGGGATGACCCACTCCATGGGGAAGGAAATTCTTGTACTCATCCTTCGACTTAATGATGCCCAAGTTCATCAGGCCAGTCTGGATGACCTCCACCGCCCGTCGTTGAACGTCTGCCTGAAAGTCTGCACCCGGCCTCATCATCTTGATTGCTTCCTGCTGGGCCTGGAGCACCAACTCGTAAATCTCCCTTTGCGCATCAGTAAAGGTACCGTTTATCGGAATCGTGCGCGTCACGTCAGCAGCATAGCTATGGTACTCCGCTGCACAATCCATGACAACGATGTCGCCACTGTTGAGCATTCTGCGATTCGTGCTGTAGTGGAGGATAACCGAATTCTCCGCGCCTCCGACTATGCAGGGATATGCTGTGTATTCAGCTCCCTCACGACGAAAAACGTACTCAAAGATCGCCTGCAACTCATACTCATGCATTCCTGGTTCAGCAGACATCATGGCCTGCCGATGAGCATCACACGTTATGTCGACAGCTTTTTGTATCATGGAAATTTCTTCAGGAGATTTCACAGCGCGCATCGTTGCCACAATGTGAGTCGGATCGCGAAACTCCAGCCACGAGTCAAATCTCGACCCTGCATCGCTGAGCGGTTTTGCAAGCTCGGCAATTTCCCCCGCATCGTCGTGCGGCAACGGGGGGATGTAGACGATTTTGCTACTAAGGATCAATCTTCCAACCCAACTCCTGAACTGATCATTCTTCAAAGCATACTGGAAACCCAAAACTTCCATTGCCCCTTCCGGACCAAGCCGGCGGCCAACCCAGACTTCTCTCGCAGAATCTCGAGGCTGAACAAAGAGGATTTCCCTGACTAATATTGTTTTTGAGGAGTCTTTGGGGTCTCGCACATTGACACCGCCAGGGATAAGGGCAACAACCGAATTCGTCTCGCCCATCCCCGTCAGGTAATAGAAATTGTCGTTCTGTCGATACTGATACTCCACATCGTTATTCCGATTCCGCTCTGGCGCGGCAAAAAAGAAGGCTACACTGCCTTCGCCGATTTCCTTCATCAATTTTTCACGGTGGGCCCTGAAGACCACCGGGCTCATCAAATCTGTGTCGTAGATAAAGTGGTTCTGAACTTGTCCGAGAGCATCAACTGCCCAAATGAGCAGGGCAAGCAGAATAGAGATAAGGCTTTTCTTGCTCACGTCTTCTTCTCCAGATTTCTGAGGACCGCAGTGAATCAGTTAGAATTGGCTTGCAGGACTCGCAGGAAGTTTTCACCGAGGATCTTCTTGACATCTGAGGCGCTGTATCCTCTTTTCAAAAGCTCACGCGTGATGTTGGGGAGATAGGTTACGTCATCCATGTCTAACGGTGTCACACTTATTCCGTCGAAATCCGAGCCTATCCCTACGTGATCGACACCGATAAGTTTTGCCACGTAGTCAAAGTGATCGATGAGTGATTTCAGAGGCGGACGAATCTGCAGATACTCATCTTTAAGGGAATCTGCAATAGCAACATCTGTGAGAAATCCATCGGCTTTGCTCGCAGCGCGATATGAATCGATTCGCGCTTTGTTTCGTTTACGCATCACTGACTCCCTTTCGGCAAAACTACTGTCGATGAACCATGGGGCAAAATTGATAAAGACTACCCCGCCGTTCGCAGCAATCGCTTTGAGTTGGTCATCCTTCAGGTTGCGCCAGTGATGACAGAGTGCCCATGCCGATGAATGGGAAGCGATGACTGGCTTACGAGTCACCTTCATCACATTCCAGAATGTCTCTTGTCCAGCGTGAGAAACATCCACGATCATGCCCAGTTCATTCATTCTTCTGACGACGTGGCGGCCAAACGCCGTGAGCCCTTTCTGCATGATTCTCGCTGAAGCATCTGTCTCATCGCGCGCAGAGCTCGCCCATTCAGTACTGTTGTTCCACGTGAGGGTTAGGTATCGAACTCCGCGTCTGTAAAAGTGCTCCAGTTTCCGCAAGTCGCTGCTGATCGGGTGGCCTCCCTCCATCCCAAGGATGGCGACGAATTTCCCCTCTGCCACCAGTTTTTCGACGTCGTCCGCTGATCGTGCCAGTCCAACCTGCACCGGATTTCGACTCACAAAGCTCATGATTGAATCAATTTGCTCGTCTGCCTGATCATAATAGGGGCGGGATGTTTTCTCCGGAGGCACCCAAATGGAAAACACCTCGACATCAAGACCTCCCTCTTTAAATCGTGGCAAATCGGAGTGACCGTGAGGTGTCCGGAAGGAGATGTCTTCCCCACTCAGTATTCGCTGCACAACATCATTATGGGTATCCACAACAATCGCATCAAAGTGGAGTTTCTTGTAGTCAATTTGAGCAACCGACGATGAAACAATCGAGAGGAACAGACCAAACAGAACTGGCAACCGCTTCAGCATTAGATTATCCATATTACGTGAGAGGAAAGTGAGTTTTTGGGATCTAGCGATTGCTAGGCAGGATTGCGGCGAACTTGAGGGATGCAGATCAAAGGAGGTTCGGAGCAATCTCAGTGTGGGGTCAACAGGCCTTGAATCTGACCAAATGGAATGCGCCCCCTTCACACGGAATAGGGTTTGACACTCGAACTGGAACTCCAGATCCCCTGTGCTCAACCGTACGTGGAAAGAAAACAAAAGCCACCCGCCCAAGCCGGAGCATCTGGGTGGCTTTCTTCAAACTCTCGTCAGGAACAAGAATCGACCGAACTGCTATTAGGGGAATACGAGACGCCCAACTACACGGCTGGCTTCTCTTCTTTCGCCTTCCCCTTGATTTCCTGAACTTCCTTGCGGATTTCCTGGGCTTTCTTCTTCAGCTCGTTCATTGACTTTCGGACTCTTGTTCCTGCAGACTTGTTTCCCTTCTCATAGAATTTCTGAAAATCCTTCTGGAAACTCTGCACGAGTCCCACTAACTCATCAAATCGCCCCATGGATGACCTCCATTGAGTGTTAGGTTAATTATCCCCCCTGGCCAATGACTCTCCGAGATGGGGTTTGGATTAGATACACCTTTCTGAACTGCGATCCTGCTTTTTCTTGCTGTGAGTGGGCAGTCTTATCGAGGAATTCAACCGTGTGACCGATGGCAAAGCGCGTGTTGTTGAGGTTCGCACCAGTGCCCTCAATCCAGTCAACAAATCCGTTTTCATGAGAGGCGCTAGGCAGGATCCCCCCAGTCCCGCGGGAGCCAAGGCACCAGTTTGCCTCACTCCAACGTTCACACCACTTTCGAGCTTTTCTTGAACGCTGAGATGCTATCCGCCTCGGAACGACCCAGCATGAAAAGCCTGAAAGTGTTCATCGCAGAAGCCTCGTCAGCAGTCGTTCTCTCTTGACGGCCTCCTGTGGAATCCGCTTTCCGTTGAGAACACTGGTTCTTGCGGTCTTCATCTCCTTGATATGTTTAAGCCATCAGGCTTATTCCACAGTTTCTCCAAATATACAAAATCTGAAGAATAACGCAAGGAAAATCTTCAAGAAAAGCCACTTTTTTGGAGCAAATCCGGTAGGAAAGAAAAAGACTCAAAAACAGCCGGAATTGGGCAGGAATCTTCAGGCTTTCGGTGCATTCATCGTACGTAAACACCCAGGGGAGGGGTCGATCTGCCACCAGTGAGCTTCACTCACCCATTGTGTACAGAACTGCACTACAATCGTTGCTTGCGAGATCTGCTGCAAAGAGAACAGCAAGGCCCCGCAGTTTCTGCGGCAGGGGCGAGGTACCTTGAGGGATTGGCTTTCGGATTCGCTCCCGGAATCCCCTATCGGTAAGCACTTATGCAGACAAATCCGTGTTCCTCCAAGCAAGACAGAATTCACGATGCATTTCGAGCCAACCTACAAGCTGACGACCTAGGAGGAGCTATGGCATCTCCTTTCAAGAAGCATCGTGTGAATGAAGCACCTCTCCACGCCGGGCAGGTGTGCTAGCAACACTGATTATCTCTTCTCCGCCTCACCTTTTCATGCGACACGTCTGGTAAGATTGAGAAAGCTGCGGGCTTGCATTCCAGCGACCTGCGAACTGTGAGGAATAAGCGAAGGCATATCTCCCCCAACAAAGCGAAAGTCCCGTCGATTGAGTCTAATCCGTTTCTCTTAGATGTGTCGATGGAAAGACGTTGACGCCAAAACGCGATTCTGCCTTGACATTCTCATTACTCTTTCATATTCTTATTTAGACTCAATCTAAATAACCCGTGGACAATAACGCTGCAAAAGAGAGCTTCACTGATTTTCTCAGAGCCGGAGAGTATCGGATCACGCCCGAGAGGTTCCAAGTCCTCGAAGCTGTCCTTTCGAGTAAAGGCCACTTTGAAGCCACCGAGCTGTACTTGAAGATGAGGTCCGCGGGCAAGAAGGTGTCCCGCGCAACGGTGTACAACACACTCGACCTGCTTTTGAAAACCGGCTTTATCTCGAAGTACCGATTTGCGGAGAACCATTCCCGCTACGAGAAGGTCTTCGGCAGACCTCACCACCATCATCTCATCTGCCTCGATTGTGGGGAGATTACAGAGTTTGTCAGCGAAAAGGTCGCCGCGGCGCAATCTGAAATTTGCAGAGAGAAAAAGTTCAAACCACAGAGCGCTACGTTTCAAATCTTTGGGGTTTGTTCAAACTGCGCGAGCAACTACCGCAGCCGATAACACCCAAAACTACGGAGGGATGCTCGAACAATGATAGAATCTTTTCTCATCTTGTTGCGTGAAGGAATCGAAGTCGCCCTTGTTGTCAGCATTCTCATCGTTTATCTGAGAAAGGTGAACCAACAGCATCTCCTTCCGCTCGTCTACCTTGGATTGGGCTTGGCAGTGCTTGCAAGCATCGCGGGGGCCGTTGTTTTCCAGAAGCTCGCACTCGATAACGAAGCTCTTGAAGGATACTTCCTCCTCGTCGCAGCAGTCTTTGTTGCCTCAATGATCATCTGGATGTGGAGAACTGCCCGGGGGATCAGACGAGAGATCGAACAAAAGGTCGAGGTGATCGTTAAGAGAATATCCTCCTGGAGAATTCAGGTAGGGATACTTGTCTTCACCTTCTTGATGGTCTTTCGCGAGGGGGTCGAAACCGCTGTGTTCCTCGGTGCCGTTTCGTTCACACACAACTCGATCCAGAGTTTCCTCGGTGGGTTGTTTGGCGTGGTGGGGGCGGTTGCTTTTGGGGTGCTGTTCGTGAAAGGCAGTGTCTGCATCGACGTGACGAGGTTCCTCAAAGTCACGGCTCTGGTCCTTCTCATCTTTGTCGCCCAGCTTATCGTCAATGCGATCCATGAGTTCTTCGAGACGGGCGTTCTTCCTCCTCAGCCCACCGTTATGGGCATCGTCGGACCGATCGTCCGGAACGATCTGCTTTTCATCCTCGCAATCCTCAGCATCCCAGCATTCATGTTCATGATTCCAAACAGACATCGAAAACTGGACACTGCTGGCAGCGTGAGCAGAATGAAGCGCTGGCAATTTGCAGCCGGCCTGATCACACTTTCAATCGTCTTCTTCCTGGGCTTCGATAACGTGTTCTCGAAGAACAACGCGACAATTGAAGCAGCGCATCCTGTCACCCTCGACCGAGGCTCTGTTCATATCCCGGTAAACGAAGTAGATGACGGGGCTCTCCATCGCTACACGTTGAAGCAAGATTCGATAGACATACGGTTCTTGGTGATGCGGATAGGCTTGGGTTCATACGCCACTATGTTTGATGCGTGCCGTCCGTGTTATAACTATGGAAAATTCTACATTTCCGGTGATAACATCATCTGTTCGCAATGCGAAGCCGCTTACCCGCTTTCAAAGCTTTCAAACCGAAGCAAACGAAACGCCACGGATGACGCATCACTGGCTGCCTCGAGCTCAGGCGACGACCCCGGCTGTTTTCCGATGCACCTCCAGTCAAGACTTGAGAACGGAGAGATCCTGATCAATGCTTCGGACCTTCAGAGCAAACGAGAGTATTTTGAACTCAAAAAGGAAGAACCATAGATAGACGACTTCTGGAATGGCCCCCGATGCCTTTGTTCGTCCTGAGTTCCTTCAACTAAACAAAGAGAGTGTTCCGCTGTCGTCGCGAACGATTCAGCGACAAACTCTTGCGGACGGAACGAGTAGGCGCGCTCCGGGCTAGTCCCTCGTCTCTTCCTCTCAAGCAACAACGAATGGTTCGTCTGGTCATTCTTGTGGAATTGGAAAACAATAAGTATCTTCAGACATGACAGCATCAATAGGGATTGCCCACAGCAATTGAGGATTACACATGGCAATAACTGAAGAACAGGTCTACGCAGCTTTGAAGGAATGCTATGACCCCGAGATCCCTGTCAATATCGTCGATCTCGGTCTCGTGTATGACGTGAAGATCATAGACGACTGGGTGGGTGTGAAGATGACACTAACAGCCCCGGGCTGTCCCGCCCATTCGTGGATATCACAAAATGTGAGAGATCGCCTGCTGCGAATTCCCGGCGTGGAAGAAGCTGACGTACGCATTGTGTGGGAACCAGCTTGGGAACCGAAGTTGATGTCCGAGGAGGCAAGGAGGACACTGAACTGGCAGGGGTGAGATTGATTCCAGCATCTCGAAAGCCGTTCTTCTGTTTCCTTTCGACTCGTGCAGTTCAGTCTTGAGATCGGAAGACAAGTGGAAAGCACTTGACTAGACATGAAACCTGAAATATATTACGTCCCCATCCTCGACGATGTAGTCATGTCCATGCAGTGCGAGCATTCCCTTCTCCCTCAGTGCATGCTCAGAGCCAACTGCAATCAAGTCTGAATACTTCATAACTTCTGCTCGTATAAAGCCTTTCTCGAAATCCGAGTGTACCCTCCCAGCCGCCTGAGGCGCCTTCGTCCCGCGCTTGATCGTCCAGGCGTGAAGCTCCTTCTCATTGTGCGTGAAGAATGTGATCAGATCCAGTAGGCGGTACCCCTCTCGCACCATCTTTGAAAGTCCTGTTTCTTCAAGGCCAAGATCTTTCAGAAAGGCCGCTCGCTCTTCTGGCTGCAATTCTGCAAGCTCGGCTTCGAGTTTTGCACATACGATGAGAACAGAGGTCCCAACTCTCCTACCTTTCTCCAGCAACGATGTCACCCACTCGTTCGGTTTCGACAGACCCTCCTCATCGACATTAGCGAGATACATGACCGGCTTATCCGTGAGGAGATGAAGGTCGCGAAGGAGGGTCACCTCGTCTTCCTTGAGATGCATCTGGCTAACAAGCTTTCCTTCGGAGAGGGTCCTCTTCACCGCGGAGCAGAACTCAATCTGCGCTTGATACTTCTTCTCTCCACTTTTCGCATGCTTTTCTGTCTCGTGCAACCGCTTCTCTACGGTCTCGAGATCTTTGATCACCAACTCTGTTTCCACAATCTCGATGTCCCTCACGGGGTCAACATCATTGTACACATGGATGACGTCTTCATTTTCGAAGCAGCGGACGACGTGGGTCAGGGCATCAACCTCGCGAATGTGACCCAAGAATTGGTTCCCGAGCCCTTCTCCCTTGCTCGCACCTTTGACAAGTCCCGCAATGTCCACAAATTCGATTGACGTGGGAATGACTTTCGGCGGTTTGAAGATTGCCGCAAGACTCTCCAACCTTCCGTCCGGAACAGGAGCAATACCAACGTTCCGGTCAACCGTGGTGAACGGAAAGTTCGCTACGTGTGCATGTGCAGAGGCGAGAACATTAAAGAGAGTGGACTTGCCAACGTTCGGCAGGCCAATGATTCCGGATGAGAAACCCAAAGCTCTGAATGCCTTTTGAGATGGAAGGTAGGGATCCAGCTCACTTGTGCACCACCAACATATTTAGATTTTGGTGGATTTGCAAGAGATAGCATAATTATCACCGGGGCCTTGAAACCTGAGGAATTCTGATAAAGTGCTTGCATAAATATTCAGTATGTCGTATATTCATGCCAGACTCGAGACATTGTAGGAGTGAGAAATTGAAGATCAATGTCGCAATAATCGGCGCTTCGGGTTACTCGGGTGCAGAGCTGATCCGAATTCTGTCTCAGCACAAGTGCGTGACTGTGAGAAAGGTCTTTGCAAACACCTCGGCCGGGAAGAGAGTTGACGAGGTTTACCCACTGTTCCAGAAGAGAGTCGGCTTGACTTTCGAGCAGTACTCGGTAGACGCAGTCGACGGAGTTGACCTCGTTTTCGTCGCCCTCCCGTCCGGTGACGCGATGAACATCGTTCCATCGCTTCTTCAGAAAGGAAAGCGCGTCATTGACCTCGGCGGCGATTTCCGACTGAAAGAAGTCTCTCTCTACGAGAAATACTACAAGCGCAATCACCTCGCGAAAGAATACCTGACCGAGAGTGTCTATGGATTACCAGAGGTGAACCGCGAGCTTATCGCCAAGGCCAATCTCGTCGCGAATCCTGGTTGCTATCCCACGAGCGCGCTGCTGTCTCTCATCCCGGTTCTCAAGGAGAAACTGATTTCCCCAACACGCATCATCATTGACTCACTTTCAGGAGTATCTGGAGCGGGGAGAAGTGCATCGCTTGAGCTTTCCTTTGTTGAGGTGAATGAAAGCGTACGCGCATACAAAGTCGGTGTTCATCAACACACGCCAGAGATCACCTCCGTTCTCAATGAAGTGACGGGTGAGGAAGTCAGACTCACTTTCGTCCCTCACCTTGTTCCTATCTCACGGGGAATCTACACCACGATCTATGCAGAGCTGCAAGCTGAGACGAGTGAGCACGACATCGTTCGAGTTTTTGAATCCTCTTATGCAGAGGCTCCATTCGTAAGGATTATGAAATCAGGGATCCCAGAGGTCAAGAATGTCGTGAACACAAATTACTGTGATATTGGAGTTCGGGTCGATTTGGACAATCGATGCCTCATCATCATGTCTGTGATCGACAATCTCGTCAAAGGAGCGGCGGGCCAAGCTGTGCAGAATATGAACATCATGTTTGGTTTTCCGGAAGAGGAAGGATTACTGCTGTGACGAATCATCACAACGGATACTTTCCGACTGTCAAGGGAGGCGTTACCGCCGCAAAAGGGTTTCAAGCAGCGGGTCTCCATTGTGGAATCAAGAAGGAGAAAAAGGACCTAGCGGTGATTTTCTCTGAGCTTCCAGCGACTACTGCGGCTGTGTTCACGACTAATCGAACCCTTGCAGAACCGCTCATAGTAGACAAGCTCCAACTGAGAGACAATCACACATGCTCTGCCGTCATCATAAACAGTGGAAATGCAAATGCATGCACCGGGCGAAGAGGACGGCAGGACGCCTGGACGACAATCAAGGAAGCAGCGAAAGCCCTTAAGCTCCCGACCAAGCACGTCTTAGTCTCATCGACGGGAGTCATCGGAAAACCGCTTCCTATCGGGACGTTGAAGGCAGGGATCCGAGTCGCCGCGAAGCAGCTCTCTCGGGATGGTCATGCAAAAGCAGCAGAAGCCATTCTCACGACAGACACGCATCCAAAAGAATATGCAGTGAGGTTCAGCATCGGATCGAAGAGTATCACAGTTGGCGGGATGGCGAAAGGGTCCGGCATGATAGCCCCTAACATGGCAACCATGCTCGCGTTTGTGACAACTGACGCTATTATCTCTTATGAGCTTTTGGAGAAAGCACTCAAGAGGGCTGTTGCCAAGACCTTTAACCGAATAACGGTAGATGGAGACACGAGCACAAATGATATGGTGCTCCTCCTTGCGAATGGTCTGGCCGGAAACCCGGCGATCCGAACCCTCGGCCCAGCATACGAGAAGTTCTACGCAGGGCTGGAACATGTCCTCGCTGCGTTGGCCAAAATGATAGCGCGGGACGGCGAAGGCGCAACAAAACTGATTGAGGTCGTCGTAACGGGAGCCAAACAAGAAGGAGATGCCGTCCTTGCTGCGCGGGCCATCGCCAATTCAAACCTCGTCAAAACGGCGGTGCACGGGGCGGATGCGAACTGGGGACGCATCCTCGCGGCCGTTGGCTATTCGGGGATTGCGTTTTCTCCAGAGAAAGTTGAGATCTCCTTCGACCACCTTCCCATTCTACAAAGAAACTTCAAAGCCAGCTTTTCCGAGCGGAAAGCCCGCGCTGCTCTCTCGAAGGAGCATGTGAACATCACGGTCGATCTCAACCTCGGGAGGAAATCAGCAACCTACTGGACTTGTGACCTTTCACGCGAATACGTATCCATCAACGCGAGCTACAGAACATAGGAGAATTCTCAGTGGTGCAATCAAGATCAAAGGAAGAAGTGCTTGTTGAAGCGCTGCCATGGATCCAGCGTTATGAAAACAAAACGTTCGTCATCAAGTACGGCGGCGCTGCGATGACCGACGACACGCTGAAAGCAATGTTTGCAAAAGATGTCACGCTCCTGACAAAAGTCGGAGTAAAGATTGTCATTGTGCACGGCGGCGGCAAAGAGATAACAGAGATGCTGAACAAGCTCCAGATCGAAACGAGGTTCGTCAACGGACAACGATACACCGACGAACGGACGCTCGACGTCGTACAGATGGTGTTGGCAGGAAAAATCAACAAAGAGATCGTGGCACGAATCAATGAAAGCGGCGGCAACGCCGTCGGGCTCTGCGGCGTTGATGGAGATCTCATCAAGGCGAAGCGCTTCAAGGACAATGGCCAGGACATCGGCTTTGTTGGCGAAATCACAAGAATCAACGTTGGTATTCTCACACTCCTGCTCAATAATGGTTTTCTTCCTGTCGTGGCACCGACCGGTGTTGGTGACCACGGAGAATTGTACAACATCAACGCGGACACGGTAGCTGGAGAAATCGCTGCTGCTTTGATGTCGGAGAAGCTCCTGTATCTCAGCGACGTCGAGGGCGTCATGGTGAACGGAAGATTCATCCCGAGTTTGAGCGAGGACGAGGCGAAGGAGTTTGTCGAAAAGGGTTGCATCAACGGAGGCATGATTCCCAAAGTAAACTCAGCATTCAAAGCGCTCGACGCGGGAGTGAAAAAGGTCCACATCATTGACGGGAGGGTCATGCACTCCCTCCTCTTGGAGATTTTCACTGACGAAGGAGTCGGCACTGAACTCATTGCCAACCGTCAGCTCTCGTAAGACTAAGCAGCTGATGCCGCACAATCCACAAAGGTCTCGCCCTCCAGATGAGGGACTCTATGAATAAACCGAGCCGGCATTTCGCGATCAAAGAGATCATCACTCAGAAGCGTGTCTCAAGTCAGGAAGAACTCTGTGAAGAATTGAAACAATCAGGGTTCGAGGTCACTCAAGCGACGCTCTCCCGCGACCTGAAGGAACTCGGCATTGCGCGCGTCCATTCAGAATCCGGCACGCGGTATACACTGCACGAAGAAGGAAGACAGAAAAAGCTGAAGTCATTCATTGGGTACGAAATAGAGAGCATCACTTCAAACGAATCTCTTATTATTATCAAGACCCTTCCGGGGTTCGCTTCGGGTGTTGCGGAGTTCATCGACTCACTTCATCACTCCGACATCCTCGGTACAATTGCAGGCGATAACACGATCATGATCACGCCCATCTCCATAAAAAAGACGCATTCTGTGGCGGCATTCCTCAGGGAAGTGATGATGGAGACGGCAGTGACTCCACAACCACTCATAAAGTGAATTGCAGTTCAATCTCTTGGCAGGGTGATACCAACATGAAAAAAGAGAAAATCGCAGTTGCCTACTCCGGCGGCCTTGATACCTCAGTGATGATCAAATGGCTCATCGAAAGATACGATGCTGAGATAATCACTGTCACTGGCAATCTCGGACAAAGGGCCGAACTTACTGGACTGCACCAGAAGGCTTACAGGACAGGAGCAAAGAAAGTCTTCATCAAGGATCTCACAAAGGAATTTGTCCACGGCTACATCTATCCCGCCCTTAAAGCTGGTGCGCTCTATGAACAAGCGTACCCTCTTGCCACGGCACTGGGGCGACCTCTGCTGGCAAAGACTCTTGTGGAAGTTGCGAGAATGGAGAAGGCAACCATGGTCGCTCATGGATGCACGGGCAAGGGGAACGATCAAGTTCGCTTTGAAGTTGCGTTCGCTGCGCTTGCGCCTGAGCTCAAAGTGGTTGCGCCGCTGAGAATGTGGGAGTTCAAGTCTCGCGAAGAGGAAATCGAGTACGCAAGACAACACAATATCCCGGTCTCCGCGACGCTAAGCAAACCCTATTCGATTGATGAGAATCTCTGGGGAACTGCGATCGAGTGTGGTGTCCTCGAGGACCCGATGGTCGAGCCTCCTCTTGATGCCTACCAACACACGGTTTCCCCTGAGGAGGCGCCCGACAGGCCAAGGACCGTTGCGATTGAGTTTGAGGAGGGCATTCCTGTTGGTCTCGACGGCCGCAAGGTTAACGGTGTCGAGCTTATTCAGAGGCTGAATGATATCGGCGGCAAGAACGCCGTCGGTCGCATCGACTTGGTAGAGAACCGATTAGTGGGAATCAAATCACGGGAGATTTACGAAGCTCCCGCCGCCTGTATCCTTCACTTTGCTCACACAGAACTCGAGAGGCTGACGCTGGACAAGTCGGTGTTCCATTACAAGCAGCATGTCGCGCAGGAGTACTCCGACCTCATCTACAACGGTCTCTGGTTCTCGCCCCTGAAAGAAGCTCTTGATGCGTTTGTTGACGAGACCCAAACCAGAGTGAGCGGTCTGGTGAAGGTGAAGCTCTACAAGGGGAATATCACGGTGGCGGGACGCACTTCGCCATTCTCACTGTATGATTCAAAGTTGGCCACGTACACAGACGGCGATCAATTCGAGCACGACGCGTCGGAGGGATTCATCAAGATTTATGGCCTGCCGCTGAAGACCTTCCATAGGGTCGCTCGAAATGGTGCAAAAAAAGTTGGGAAGAGAATAATCAAACGCTTAAAGAAGGGAATGAAGGCGAAGCGGATTCCCTAGACAAACGCTGAACGGCTAAGCCGGTAATCAAACACAATCTTTGTGAAAGATCGTTTGAGTTCTTTTTTCCCCAGTCTCTAATACATCAATCCTTCCATGCCACTTTGGGATTCACGATTCAAGAAACCTCTTGCGGACAGTGCTCTCCGATTCTCTTCATCGATCGATCTTGACAAGAGATTGTTCAAGGAAGATATCCGCGGAAGCCTCGCACACGTAGAAATGCTTGTGGCAAAACATATCCTGAGAAAAGACGAGGGAAGACGCATTGCCCGTGCGTTGAAGGAGATTCAGAAAGAAATCGAACGAGGGAAAATTGATCTATCCTGGCAACGCGAGGACATTCATCTTGCCATCGAGTCACGCCTGATCGAAAAACTCGGACCCTTGGGTGGCAAGCTCCACACGGGACGGAGCCGGAACGATCAAGTCGCTCTGGATGAAAGGCTCTATTTGCGATCAGCGACCGACAACACTCTTAAAGGAATCAGGATTCTTCAGAGAGCATTGCTGAAGCAAGCGGAGAAGAACAGAGATGTCCTCATACCCGGCTACACCCATCTTCAACGCGCCCAGCCGATCCTCTTTGCACATCATTTGCTTGCATATGTCTCGATGTTCGAGCGAGATCATGAGCGCTTTGTCGACTGCCGGAATCGCATGAACAGATCCCCGCTGGGGGCGGCTGCACTTGCAGGGACGTCATTCCCCATTGATCGAGGGAGAGTCGCACGACGGCTTGGTTTCGATGGAATCATTGAGAATAGCATCGACGCCGTGAGCGACCGGGACTACCTGGTCGAGTTCATTTCCTGCTGCGCCGTAACCATGATGCACCTCAGCCGATTAGCAGAAGAGATCGTCTTGTGGAGTTCGCAGGAGTGGAGCTTTGCTGACATCGACGACACATTCACAACCGGCAGCAGCATCATGCCGCAAAAGAAGAACCCGGATGTTTCCGAGCTTGTGCGGGGAAAAACCGGGAGAGTGTACGGCGATCTCATCAATGCCCTTACGATGATGAAGGGACTACCTCTGACCTACAACCGGGACATGCAAGAGGATAAGCTTCCGATGTTTGACGCAGCGGATACTGTGAAGGACTCGGTGCATGTTTTTGCAGAGATGCTGTCAAAGACCAAGTTTGACAAAAAGAGGTTTGAAGAAGAATTGAAGCAGGATTTCTCGACAGCAACTGAGGTCGCTGACTATCTCGTAAGGAAGGGCATTGCGTTTCGAGAAGCACACAAGGTCGCAGGAAAGATAGTTCGTGCCTGTCTTGATCGCAGAGTTAGTCTTGCTGATCTCCCTCTTTCTGAGTATCGGAAATACTCTCCCGCATTCCAATCTGATGTGTTCAAACTCCTTGATCCCCACTTCAGCGTGCAGCAAAAAAAATCCTCGGGCAGCACATCGCCCGAGGAAGTTGAGAAGCAGATCCGGAAGTGGAGAAGAATCCTCTCTTCTTGAGATCCCTTTCGACGCTGTTCCTTTCTAATGATACAGTGAGAGTTCAGGACGGCAGTTAATCAGACTTCCTCCACCGCGAGACAAGGTCGCGTCGGACGGTGGGATCGATCGCCATTGAGGCCATTCTGCATTTCATCTCACCTAGCGTTACTTCACGGATGAAGAAAGTGAACTGAAGCGTTCGGGTCGAGCTGAGAGTGTACTCCCAGCGCTCTGAACCTCCCGGCAAGAGCTGAATGCTTTCAGGTGTGCCCACGACCATGTAGATCCACCCAAAAGGCGTGCGCCAGCCTTCCGAGATGCAACTGAAATAACGATTTGCATACTCTGCGCGCTTGTAGTATTCATCCCGATTCCGATGCTGACCCCAGAACTGAAGCAATCGCTGTTGTTTCTCTTCCTTCGTCTTGGCGTTTTTCAACTCCGTGAAATCCTCACGAGTCGCAATATGCTCTAGAACTTCAATTTGTTGGTCGAGAGTTGCGATCTCTGGAAAACCGTAGGGCCATAGAGTAAATACTCGAGTCATCCGAATGCCGCGTTCACCAGTGGATGTCGGACTCTCTGCCTCACGAACACTGACCTCGAGACGACAGTGACCCGTCGGTATGGTCGGCAACAACAGATTGATAGGGGTCGTAGCCGCGCGCGTTGTGAGTGTGGACTCATGAGACCAGAACAGGGTATCCTGGAGCGGCCTCAGCGGCTCGTTGACATTGAAGGGGGAGGAGAAAAGGGGAAAGTCATACCGGCTTGTTCCGTAGAGCTTGTACTCCAGTGTAATCCCTCGTCCAGGGAACTTGTCATTCACTTCATAATACACGTACTGTGATTCTCCGACATACGACATCCCGGGATCGACGTTAGGGAGAAGTGTTTGTCGTCCATCCCTCGAGACGTGGTGTGAACCAATCATGAGGCTGCTGAAACTTAAGGAAGAACTTTGGTAATCCGGGATCTGGAGTACTCTCATCCGCTCCATTGTCAACTTCGAATTCACATCCGTGATTTCAGCTGCGACAGTATATGCTCCAGGCTCTAGAGAAAATGATCGAGGGCTGACGTGGTAAATTCTTGACTGCGTTGCACCATAATCATTCTCAGTCACGGTTTCAGTCCAATCCTTCTCCGAGACAAGGCGTTTGCCCTCATCAGAAAGAACCCTGGCCGCCACATCGTAGGTCGCGACGTAACGCTCGCCGTCTTTCGTAAACTGCAGCGATATGTTGTTGATTGCGATGAAGAGATCGGTCCTCGGTGTCCCGTCCGTGAAGTAGTTGAAAGCCTGTATAGAAAAATCGGGCCCGCTTGAACGACCGAGACTCTCCTCGTAGGTGGACACAGGTCGATACCCTGTACAAGCAAGGATTGTTACAGCGAGAGAAAGGAATACCAACTGTCGGAAAACAAGTTGGGGCATCCTCCCATGCTCACTTCTCTGCCGTACTTCTGCAACTCCTCTGCAACGCACTGCCCCACCGAATCGGTTTTTGGAGCTCACCTTAGTTGATCGCCCCTCCCATACCGCTTGGATATCGCAGGCCAGATCGAGCATATTGGCCCCATCAATTCACAGCGTGCCCCTCCGAGTCACAAACCGCGACTGCGCCGTGCCCGAGTTTCTCTAGACCTCCTCGTATCGTTGCAACATCGCCCACAATGACGATGAGCATGGTGCCTGGGTCTATGTATTTCTCAGCGACACGCTTTACATCCTGCGCGGTCACGCGTTCGACATTTTGAATGTACCTATCAAAGTAATCATCAGGAAGCCCATAGATAGCCAGGTTGGCCAGTTGTGCCGCGATTTGCCCCGGTGTCTCAAAAGAACGTGCCACACTACGAGTGAGAAAATCCTTGGCAAAATTCAGGTCACTCTCTGAGACATTCTCACCGCGCAAGCGCCTGATTTCTTTAAGCGTCTCGATGACTGAACTGTCGGTCACGCTCGTCCGAAAGCCGCCGTAGGTGCTGAAAGGCCCCGGGTCTTTCCGGAATTGAAACTGTGATCCGGTACCATAGGTGTATCCCTTCTGTTCTCGAAGATTCCAATTGACCCGCGAGTTGAAGCCGCCCCCAAGGACAGTGTTCATCACAAGCACAGGAAAGTAGTCGGGGGTGCTTCGCGGCAAGCCGAGCTTGCCAACGCGAATCTGAGACTGCGCAGCTTGCGGCTTATCGACAACATAGACGGCGGCTTTTCCCTCTCCCGGGGGTGAAACGAGAGACGGTGGAGAAATGGACTTAGTCGGCCAAGCACCGAGAGTTCGCTCGAGCATAGGAACAAGCTCACCGAGGGTCACGTCTCCGACGACAATGAGGGTTGCATCGTTCGGTCGGAAGCATGTACTGTAGAAGGTCTTCAAATCTTCTACAGTGATCTTGCCGACACTCGTCTCGTTGCCGTCGCTTGGCCTTCCGTAGGGATGCGTTTCGCCATAAAGTTTGCTCGCGAAAACCTTATTCGCAATGATGGCCGGCTGGTCCTTTTGCTGGATGAGCGATGTAAGAACCTCCTTCTTGACCCGGTCGAATTCTTTCTGTGGAAACGCGGGATGAAGTAGAACATCGCTGTAGACTTCGAGTGCCGCTGCCGTGTGCTCTTTCAGGGTCTCAAGAGCTACGAAGCTCCCGTCGTACGACGTGGAAGCAGAGAGGTGAGCACCAATGAAATCCAGTGCGTCTGCAATCTGAAGTGCTGTCCGCTGCTCAGTCCCCTCATCGAGCATTCGCACCGTGAGATTGGCTGTACCCGCTTTCTCAGCAGGATCAGCAGTTGTCCCCGTTGGCAGAACGAGATTGAACTTGACAATCGGGAGTTGATGGTACTCCACGAGCATAACCTTTAGCCCATTTTTCAGAACTCCGTGCTGGACTTTCGGCAGGACGACCGAGGGTGTCAGCCCTGGAGCCGGTTTCCTTGTCCGGTCGACCTGAGCCCGAAGATCAACGTCACCGAGAACAACAAGGAAGATGAGAATGAAGAGAAGTTTCATAGCTGTAGCTCCGTTATGGTCAGTCTGCAACAGACTCGTTGTGAGATTCACTCTCCAGCCTGCAGCTCTTTCTTTCCAAGGGGAACGACACTGAGGATAATCCGGCCGGCCGGCTTTAAATACCCCCGTGCGACTTCCTGCAGCTCAGAAGCATTTGCCTTCTGATATCTCTCAAGATCTTCGTTGAAATATCCGGGGTCACCCAGGAAGACATTGTACTGATTGAGCACGTCAGTTCGTCCGCCAAATCCCCCCACAGACTGCAACTGGTAGACAAAGCTTGCCTTGATTCCGTTCTTGGCCCGCTCAAGCTCATGACTCTGGACGCCCTCTCTTTTCAGTCCCTCGATAATCTCGTCAACTGCTTTCTCGAGCTCATTCAGGGTGTGACCGGGCTTCGCAGTTGCCGTGATGCGAAACTGGCCAGCCACCTCACCTCCGAATTGAGACGCACTCACGTCTTGTGCGATTTGCTTCTCATACACAAGTGCTTTGTACAGACGCGAGTTCTTGCCATGTGCAAGAACCGCAGCCAGAAGGTCCAGCTGCGCATCGTTCTTGCCGTAGTTCGGGACGGAAGGCCAAACCATGTAGAGCCTCGGAAGCTGGACGCGGTCTTCCATCATCAAGTATTTCTTTCCGTTGACGGTGGTTTCAAGGGACTGAATTTTCGGGACGTCCGGTATCTTCTTCAACTCACCGAAGTACTTCTCAACCAGCTCCTTCGTTTTCTTCACATCGATGTCTCCTCCAATGCAGAGACTGGCGTTGTTAGGGCCGTAGTAATGTCGGAAGAATCCCATAACGTCTTCAAGGGTCGCGTTTGACAGATCCTCTTGCGTGCCGATCGTGAGCCAGTGATAGGGATGATCGGGCGGGTAGAGGTTTTCATTGATGAGCTTTCCGGCAAGCCCATAAGGTTGATTCTCGTAGTTTTGCCGACGCTCGTTCTTGACCACATCCCGCTGGTTGTCAAGTTTCGCCTGATCCATGGCGTCGAGCAAGAAACCCATACGATCGGATTCAAGGTACAATGCGAGCTCCAGAAAGTTGCTGGGAACGAGCTCCCAATAATTCGTGCGGTCAGTGCTCGTCGAACCGTTGAGTGTGCCACCCGCTTCCTGAAGAAACTTGAAGTGCTCACCCTTCTGCACGTGTGCTGATCCCTGGAACATCATGTGTTCGAAAAGGTGTGCAAATCCAGTCTTTCCCGGGATCTCGCGGGCGGATCCGACGTGATACCACACATTTACGCCGACAATCGGGACTGAGTGGTCTTCGTGCAAAATGACGTTCAGCCCATTGGGCAAAACGTACTTTTCGAATGGAACCTTAACTTGCGTCAGCACGGTTGTCGGAAGAAGAAACGTGAGGAGAAGCAAAAGAGATCGTTGTTTCACGTGGCCTCCGAATCATGGGGTTAGCCCTTCGTTGTTTGATGAGAAAAAACTCTTCTGAAAAAGATCACTTGCTCACAAGAGAAATCAGACCCGCCTTCTCCAGAAGGGAGAAGTAGTTCTTCAACATCTGCAGAGAACTTTCTCCATACTCCGCCTTTACTGCTTCATAGACTTCAAGGAGATTGCGCTTTCCATCGACGAAATTCACGGCTTCCCACGCAGCGTCACCAGTCAAACTGGGGAGCGACTCCACGAGTTCCTTTCCCAGCTTCTGGACAAGATAATCATCACCCAACGGACATTTGAATGTATCTGAGCGAACCGGGGTGATCGCCATTGCTGCCTGTTCCTCGGGGGTGATTTCGACGTTCCGCGGCCGGATGCCTCGTTCTCTGCAAAGCCTATCGTACAATTCTTTGACACCGACTTCCCGAGTTTGTTCGAACCTCTTGAGATTTGTCGCGCTCTCATCGATGTATTCCTTCGTGTGAGCAGAGGCTGCAAGAATGCTCGCCGACTGTAAGCTCTTCACCTCGCGCCTGCCTGAGTACTTCGTAACATTCAGCGCATCTTTATAGCTGGTGAACAACTCATCAGGAGTCTGCGCCGAATACATCGCAGCCTCAGCGTTCGTCAGGTCATCGACAAATCGTTCCAAAGAGCCACGGTACATCTCAAGGAGCAGTCGTTCTGTCTCAACATCCGAAGCATTGGCCATGAACCAGGCCGAAGCCGCAGCAATAAAGCACACACGTTTCAACTCAGTGGGATCAACTTTGTCGGGTGTATCTTGGGCAGTGTGATGAAAAGGATCCGGATGTCCTAACATCGTTGAGGGAACGCCGATGGAAGCATCGTTGAAGAAGTAATGGTCGCTCCCACCAGCATATGGAACAATCCGATAATTGAATGGTGCGTTGCTGCCACGAAGCTCAGAAACTGGGAGTGTCGCTGTCAGCTTGACGAAATACTCAATGACGTCGGTGAGGAAGCTCGGCCTGGAGTCGGGAGTCCGCGTAGCATAGAAGTAGGAATCCGTCTTCATCAAATCCTCACCGATCATGTCGCAGTTGATTGCCGCAACGGTTTTCCGGCCGAAGTCTGGGTGTGCTTTGAGATAGGCGACAGTCCCATAGTATTCAGAGACCCAGAGAAATCGAATCGTCCGCCTCGGTGGGTCGATTTCTCCCCGATCGATCAGCGTCTTCAGAGCACGAGCCATTTCAAGGAGGCCTGCGCTTCCGCTCGCGTTATCATTTGCGCTCGGTTGGGGATGATCAAGGTGGCCGCAGACGAGGATTTCTTGATCAGGGTATGCAGAGCCTCGGATCGTCGCCGTCAGCATCTCGATCTGACTTTCATAGAAATCCGAATCCACCCTGGCTTTCAGTACCACTTTCTTGCCGCCTCGAAGCAGACTTAGGAGTTCCTGTGCGTCATACTTGCTGACGTTGAAGCCGAACCCGAGAGAATCTCGTTCGCTCCATTTCGGCCAGATCGCCGTGTATTGAAGAAGATCTGGGTGATCCTTACGGTCCCACTCTGGGATATACGTCACCATTCCGACAGCCCCGCGTTTCTTGATCGCTTCACGTGCCACGCTTCCGCTGTACGCAAACGCCATGACTATTTTCCCACGGACATCCTTCCCGTGATACTCCTTCGAGTCCACCCCACTGCCCACGTCAACAAGCTCAGCCGTAACGTCGGCAGGCCCGCTGTGCTTCACGAGCGAGTTTGGGATCTCTTCGTAATCCCCGAGTTTCTTCTGATATGGTTCGAGCATCCAAAGCGTTGCGCTTCTTGCGCGCCACCCGATTGGAGTTTGCCAGGTGTAGTACCAAGTCTCGCCATTCGAAGGCCATCCCTCGATGTGTGCATCGGTGTATCCGACCTTGTCAAGCTGACTCTTCACATAGAGCGCGGCGTTGTGCCATCCTTCCGATGCCTGAATTCGCTCAAAGCGTGAAATCATCGTCACATAGTCGAGGCCTCGCTCACCGGAGAGTTCTTTCAGTAGCGCATCTTGAGTCTTCTGAGACAGAAGTCCGTTTGAACCCCCGAACGATCGTGATGCAAGAATGAAAGAGACAAGAAGAACTCTCAGGATCCACTTCTCAAGACCTCTGAATCTGAAATGCCCAAACGCACCTTCAGTGACTGAGTCTGTCATGCATCCCTCCATATGCTTTCTTACCCGCTGGCAAGTAGTTCTTCAGAAACTTTGCAGCGACTGTAATCAATCTCATGGCACCTCCGTGGGAATAGGAATCGCACTATGAAGCATTCTCGGCGGCAAGTAATTGAGGTGGAGTAACTTACAAAATTCCGTCTTCAAATGCCATCGGGAAATCAAGTCAGATAATGCAATCCAGCTTGGGCGATTGCTCCAGGAATACTCTCATCACCCGTCACTTGACATTAGGCTTGCACTGCAGTAACTTATTGTAGCAGAATTTAGAGGGAAGATGTTATGGGACATGTGGAGACAGTGACGCTCGAAGGAGTGCTCAAGCAGCGCACCCGGGATGGTTTGCTGTACGAGAAACTCCCGAACGATTGGATTCGGTGCTACAGTTGTGGTCATCGGTGCAAGATCGCTCCCGGACGAGATGGCATTTGCCGAGTGCGATACAATGAAGCCGGAATCCTGAAGGTACCATGGGGTTACGTCGGCTCAATGCAACTGGATCCAATCGAAAAGAAACCGTTCTTTCACGCTTTTCCAGGAGCGCAAGCATTGAGTTTCGGCATGCTCGGGTGCGATTATCATTGCTCGTACTGCCAGAACTGGGTAACGTCACAAGCCCTCCGAGATCCAATCGCCGGAGCGCCCCCCGAGTACGTTTCGCCAGAGCAATTTGTCGATGTCGCCCTGCGTTACAAAGCACGAGTGGTCACGAGCACATACAACGAGCCGCTCATCACAAGTGAGTGGGCAGTCGACATCTTCAAAGTCGCTCGCCAAGCCGGGCTCGCCACGTCCTACGTCTCAAACGGAAACGGGACGCATGAGGTTCTGGACTTCATCAAGCCCTGGCTCGATCTCTACAAAGTCGATCTGAAAGGCTTTAACGACAAGAATTACAGACAGCTTGGCGGTCTCCTGAAGAATGTGCTTGATACAATTAGAATGCTGAAGGAGAGAAAGTTCTGGATTGAGATTGTGACCCTCCTTGTCCCTGGGTTCAACGACTCGAACGAGGAGTTGAAGGAAATCGCTGATTATATCGCGTCAGTCGATGTGAATATCCCCTGGCATGTGACTGCCTTCCACAAGGACTATAAGATGACCGGCCCTGACAACACACCAGTGGAAACGCTGCTCCGAGCTGTAGAGATTGGCCACAAGTCCGGACTCAATTTTGTCTACGCAGGTAATCTCCCCGGCATGACAGCCGAGTACGAGAATACCTACTGCCCTTCCTGCCGAACTCTCTTAGTCGAGCGCTACGGTTTCAGAGTACTGAAGAACACGCTGATCAAAGGTGCCTGTCCGAAGTGCAAGACGAAGATCCCAGGTGTTTGGACGGATGAAGATCTCAAGGAACTCCGAGCGTTTCGCCTGCCGAAGAATTAGGGACGATTCGCTTGCCTCTCCTCTTTTCCTTCCACGAGCCTCGCGCTTTACAAAAACATTCTAGCTGACGACCTTTTCCGGAGGAAGAAATCCATGAACGAGCCAGTCGAAATCTTCTGCAAGGCAAACAGTTCTCTCAAGATCGAGGGGAATTTCGTTCTTAAAGATTCGGAAGGAAACATCTTCGATCTTTCAGGCCGGGATCGAATCTCACTCTGTCGCTGCGGACACTCGAAGACCAAACCCTTTTGTGATGACGCGCACAAGACGATCGAGTTCCAGTCAGTCGTAGTAGCGAGGAAGCTGCCGCCACCTGTCCCAAAACCCACCCCCTAAGAGGTTACTCCGTCAAAGGGGACCGACCGAGCAGAACTTTCCCAGGCGCATTTGCGATCCGATCACTGCTTCCCACCGAAGTTGTAGGCAAAGCCAAGCCACGGAAGGAACGGGAACCCGCTGATTCCTGAACCCGCCGGATAAACGAAGCCGAGATCGGCCGCAAGGTTGTCTCCAAAGAACCGAACTCCGAAGGAGATGAGACTCACGTCCGAACTCGGGGGAATCCAATTCTCCGTAATGAGCTTCACGCTGTTTGACACCCGGGCTTCACCCCCCAAGAGAAGAATTGGTTTGTCCTTTACCTTTCCTTCTGCAAACCCCCAACCGAGGCCGATTGTCAACGCCTCGTTTGCTGTGCCGTAGGTTCCGACTCCGTACAGAATTCCCAGCCCCTCGCTGCTTCCACTAGTCGCGTTGAGATACAGCACACCTCCCGCGAGGTCAAAGTCTTTCCCATGGATTGCTCGTACCTTCGGTGCAAGATAAAACAACTGGTCCGATGCACCCGGAAAGAGGGTCATTCCGCCTGAGACGGTTGCGAAATCAGTCACTCCCACGGCAAGAAATGGAAAGAAGATCTCATAGGCAGAGAAATAACCTTGACCCGCCTTGAGCGAGCGGGCGTTAGGTGCAAAGAGCAGTCTTGTTTGATTCGGGTCAGCACGACGGTATTCTCCTCCGACGACCTCGCCAGAGAGCGTCTCTATTTCCCTTACTTGACTGTTTGGAATGGTCATGGAGACATTCGACAGAGTCTCGAACCTTATCAATCCAGAATCCCTTGATGTGACCGCTCCAATCATTTCCGAGCCATCTTTCAGGATGATCTTCTGCAACCGTGTTGTTGTGGACGTGTCTTGCTGAGTCTGGAGATCACGGTAGATTTCTGTGACAGTTTTTGCCTCCGTCAGTTGCCGTAGCTGATTTTGCACTGCTTTGAGCGTACGATAGCGTGCAATGGTTGTGTCTCGCCGTACTCCCTTCTCAAGCAAAGACACCTTAACTTTGAGCGAACTGTCGGGATTCAAATAGAATACGGCCCACTCAAACCCACTCAGATTCGGAAGCAGTTGATACTTGTCCCGTTTTGCTGCATTAAGCGTATCGCCGATTAAGGGACTGACAACGATGGGCTTAACCTGCTCTTGTCCAGGTGCCTGTAGATGCACAAGCGCGAGAGCGCCTAGAACCAAGAACCAATGTGCGAGTTTCATTGCAACCTCCTTTTGATTCGTCACTTTATCACTTGGAGAAACTCCGGCTCCTTGTCCGGATAGCGTGCAAGCTTCTTCAACGCAGACCGCTCCGCTGGCATCGAGAGATCTACGCGAATCTCCCTATTGGATTCGGCCTCACCTTTTAGTCCTCCCGAAACGGTCCCAACCACAGCGCCGAGCACTGCCCCCAGCATTGCTCCTCCCACGACAGCCCGAAAAGCCTCAGCAGGATCATTCCTCGCCGTCGCGTCACCAATCGCTGCGCCAACGATCATCCCGCCGAACGTTCCTTCTACAAAGCCAAAGGCCAATCCGCGGGCCACATGCGAACTCCCTTTAACGATGACATGCGATACAACTGTATCCCTGATTGGGACTATGTCTCCGGTCCGCGTGGCAATGAGCACAGAGCTGTCCCTGACTGATACTAACTCACCTTCAATCTCCTGACCGCTCGTGAGGAGAACCGCAACATCAGTTCCCTGGGTCCGGCGGGCAACTCCCCCTTCGGACTTAAGCTCACTTTCTGCCACTCGGATCTTGGCCGGCCGTTCGCCCACTTGATACGTCTTCTGCTTGAGTTCTTCGAAATGCTCGATTCTTTCCGCTAACACCGACAAGGTGTCTTCTGAGTACTGGACCGTAGTATCTGTCCTTGCTCCATCCGGCCCAACGAACATGATCTTAGCATAGTACGTCTTCTTTGGAGTCTGGAGAAACACTGCACGGTCGAAGTCTCTGACCTCTGGAAACAACTCATATTGTTGCCGCTCCGTTGCATCGATCACTGATCCTACACGGGGACTGAGGATCACGACCTTTTCCTTCGCCTCCCCAGCTCTCTCTGCCAACTGCTGTAACCGATTCTGCTCCCGGAGGTCATTAGGGAAGATTCTTATGCTCTCAGCGAGCTCTATCTTGCCGGGCTGATCCCCCATGTGGTACCTTTTCTCCTTGAGATCCTCGAAGTGTTCGATTTCTTCGGCGAGCACCAATAAGGTGTCTACTGAGTACTGGACCGTGGTATCTCTCCTTTCTCCGTCTGATCCAACGAACATGACCTTGGCATAGTAGGTCTTCTTTGGAGTCTGGAGAAACACTCCACGATCGAAGCCTCTGACCTCTGGAAACAACTCGTATCGTTGCCGCTCCGCTGCATCGATCACCGATCCGACCCGCGGGCTCAGGATCACAACCTTGTCGCTGTCTTGGGCAAAGAGTTTGTTAGGCACTGAAAGAGAGGCAAAACCAACGAGAATACTCAAAAACGTTCTCTTTGTCATAGCAACCCCCATTTGGTAGTGTGATTTCATGAGCACAATCTACTAATACCATAGAGCCAACCAGTCACAGAATTGTCAAAGCTCTCTAAGAGATTGGTCGATCAGAACACATGCCCAAAGTTGAAGTACAGCCCCGTCGTCTCCTTCCCAAAGCCCACATCGCACCGGACAACGAATGTGTTCATGTAGAATCGCAGGCCAGCCGCAGGGTTCACCGCCCAGCGGTGAAAGTCGAAGTCCTTAAGTTCACTCCAGACTTTCCCGAAATCGAAGCCGGCTACACCGCCGAATCTCCAGAAGATTGGAAACCTCACCTCCGTGTTTGCAACAGCAGCGACTTTGTCAAGGTACCGATCCTGCGGTGAGCCTCGCAGCGTGGTGCTTCCGCCAATAGGCATGAGTACCTGAACCGGCAGATCACTTCCCATCAGACCCTGCACCCCAACTCTCAAAGCAAGCACTGTCTTCGGGATGAACAACTCAGTGTAATGCTGTGCCCAGGCTGAGAGCCGCGTGAATGTCACATTCTCCAGTCCAGAATGAGGGACGAACTCTGCGTCCCCTTGCAGCACAGAGCCTTGTGATGGATTGATGTAACTGTTTCTTGTATCATAGCGAAGACTGAAAGAGACAGAGGTGTAGACAGCCCTCGATGCATTCAGTGCTGGGGGTAAACTTTGGAGGCGGCTTTCTTCCGAGAAGTTGAAGTTCCGGACCGTCTTGTACCTCCAGCCGACTTGTCCAACGAGGCTGCTTGTGAACCCTCTGCTCAACGCCAAGCTGATGTCAAGGGGCTCTCTCGTATAGTACTCCCTGTCATTGAAGTTAGACGTGTTGCCGACGCCGAAAAAGTTGTTCTTAATCCATTTGTCGTACTCAACAATGAGATCAACCGCGAGTGGATAGACCTTCCCCTGCCGTCGCTCAAAGTCGGGCAGAGACGCAACAAAACGATAGTACCGTTCCCCTTTCGTGCTGTTGAAGAGAAGGATGTCGAAGGATTCGTCTAGCCCCAGTTGGTTGAGGAAAAACCCCTTAGCACCATATCCGAACCCGACATCCGTGTCGTACATAAGAATGGGTAAGCCCTCTGTCGTTGACTCGGAGAGAGACGAATCTCTCGGTGGTTTTTGAAGAGAAGAGTCCAATTGAGCTCTTCCTTGCCCACCGGATATGACGAACAAGAGGAACAGCAGGAGGATCGGGAGACGATTATGAGTAGAAGAAGGTTTCATGTCGAATGTCTTACCCTCTTTAAGTGAGCACTAGGGAACAGAACGGAGTTTCGTCCAGCACTTCCGTACAAATGGAGCGCGCTTTTCACTTCGCCCAAGACCAGCCTCCTGAGCCGAGACCTCTGAGCGAGCTCACCGCTAGTACGATGATCGCTGCGTCGATGAGAACACCCGCCGCTAGTCCCACCCACTTCGCATTCTTGTCGGCAGGCGCTTCAATTCGATCTACCGCAGATGTGGGAATACGTAGAGTGTCTGAATTAGTGTTCAAAACAACTGCCGACAGACCTGGAATCTCCCCTGCCGATGATAGGTTTATCAAGCTGCGTACTTCAATGAGATTGCCATTTCTATCTGTAATGCTGTCAATTTCGCCCATGTGGATCTGCTTCGTGGCTTTCCACATGTCTATCGTCCTGACCCAGATGTATTGATTATCGAACCGTAAGAATTCAGCCTTGTACTCCTTTGCAGGTGTCAGAGTGACGATTGAAATGCTATCGCCGAGTGCAGGCAGCGAAAATTCTTTCTTGTGCCTCTCACGACATTCATTGTACAAGCGAGCATATAGAGAATAATCAAGCGTCTCCAGTCCAAGATATTTTCCTTTCAGATCCTCGCCAGTTTTCTTCGTAAGTCTTATGTCCTTGCCCGACTTGACGCTCGCTACATGCGAACCCGGGATGGTGTCATAATCTGACTTTTGACTGTCAATGATCGCACCGCCACAAAAGCCAATAGCGGTGCAGCCGCTGTATCCAAGGATCGCCATGGTCCCCAACAGCAATAGTAGTGGGACTGTTGGTTTGCTTTTCATTGTCTGTCCTCCTGGGTTTCTTTTGAAAATTGCTCTTCTGAATTTCGACACTCTACGATCTTGAGGTCCCGTGCTATTGATAGGCACCTCGCAGGAAATTCCTATGCTCGGGTTAAGCGCGCTGGGATAATCCTTGTGGAGGCGAAAATGGCCTGCTGTATGTCTGTCGGTGTGTTCATTCAGGTGTCCTCCGTCCCGGTGCGATCTGACGCTGACATCCTGAATTGTACCCTCGGCTTCGGAGGAGTAGGTGCCGAGGTGCGAGAGGTAGTCGCTAACCGTAACGTAATCAAAATGCGGAAGAATTTCAATGCTCTCGCAATGCACTCCCACGAACTCCGGCAAGCGAGTCCTCCGAATCTTTGCACCGCGCTCGAGCGGCTTCCTGCAACTGAGACTTGACATAGGAAGGATCCGATTGCTAACTGGTTTCCTCAAATCCGACTATTGAAGCAATGGATTCATGCCACACCTCTTCACTAGTCTTCCGTGTTAGAATTCGACCCGGTTATTCAACGTACAGATCACTTACAATTTCCAATCGAACTGTAGAACAGGGCTAAACAAAACACTCGGATTCGCATTCTCCACTCCTGCCTGATATGCAGTGCGCACACCTAAGAGAAGGCGGCTTGACTGACCTACGTTGAAATACACACCCGGAACAGCATAGAGCCAGAAGGCGCTGCTTTCTGCCCGCTCATCAGTCCTGATGTAGGTGTAGAAAACATTATACGTCACATAATTCCGCGGGGAGAAATCTGTTAGTTTCTGGGTGCTGAGCCCCGCCTGGAAGAAGAGATTCGCAAGCCAATCGTCATGGATGCTATTGAATGTCACGGTTGCGAAGAAATTCACATGCGTATCCTTGTCACTATCTACATAGTAGCACGTCTGTGTCGATGGCTTGCCCCACAAAGGAGTTTCTGTTCTTACGAGGACGGTTGCAGCGTCGTATGCTACCTCCTGGAGTTGCACTCCGAGGTCAAGGCGAACCGCTGAGTTCTCCTCTCTACCAAAGAACCCGATCCCCGCGTAGCCGTCCCAGAGCGACCGCTGGCTTATCACTGACTGGCTGAGACCAAACATCAGCGCCTTGCTGTCTGAAAACGCATAGTCAAGGTCAAACCCAAATTGCACCTTAGGTAAGTTCCAATTGAGGCCCTTTTTCCGAAAACCTGGAACCGTGTCAGGAACCCGTCCGGAATACTGCGGGCTCAGAGAGCCTGACAGAGACGTTGTGGTATTGACTGAAACATGGGGTGTCAGGTATACACTCTTGGTCCCCGAGTCCTTTGCAGTTACATGGATAGGCGGCTGACTTGCAGGCCCCTGCACTTCGACGTCTTGAAGATAGATTGTGTCCTGAACCGTTCCGCAACCAGCCACCATCGCCACTGCCAGACACAAGGCTGGCCAAATCAAAGAGTGAAGTGCCTGTCCGGCTCGTTTCCTAGCCAAATCCAGCCCGATGAACAAATGATATTTGCCGTTCATTGTATGTCCTCCTGTAACAACTGCACTAGAAATGTCACTTCCTGCTCCTGAAAGTTTCTAATTCAATCTAACGTCCTCACGGCTGCCGGTTGTCACGGAAATGTCAGATGCTTGTAAGACATTGGCCGGTCAGAACACACGTCTAGACGAGCTACTCTCCAAGTATTGGCCCTCCGGTGAGTCGCACAACGCGCAGTCCCCACTCACCAAGAATAGCACCTGAACCGGCAAATTCCCACCAATCAAACCTTGGCCACCCGAGCAGCAAGGCGGTATGAGTTTCTAATAGACAAATAATTCCTCACGGCATTGACGAGAGCTTTAGTTAAGTGCCACGGTCGGAGCGGAAATCCAGTCCTCGGCTTTGACCTGAACGCTCTAAGCGGCGAATAGGCCCGAATATAGAGGTTCGCCAGGTTTCTGTAGAAATCTCGTCGGTTCAATTTTGTGGGAAGGACAGCATGCAAGAAATCAAAGAGTTCATAATTCTTGGTAGTTAGTGTTTCCTCTTCCTTCCAATAAAGATCGCTTCCCGGAGACGGTGTAAGGACTGTGATCTCGTTGTAGTAGATTCCCAGTTCCCCCATGTAATCGTAGATGCGATCAAAATCTTTCTCCTGAAAATCTGGAAATACGATGAATCCCACAAAGGGATCAATGCCGTTTCTTTGGAGTATCCTCACCGCTTCTCTGCTGATCTCTGAGTCGATTCTCTTACGAAGCAGGTTCAGATTCTCGTTAGTGACAGCTTCTATCCCCAAGAATACCTGACGCAGACCTATCTCCGCCCATTTCTCTATAAGGTCCTGGTGTTTGACCAGGGTATCCGTTCGAGAAAAGAAGAAATATTCTTTGCGGATATTTCTCTGCTTGATGAAATTGTAGAGTGCTTCCATTTTCTCTTTGTCAAAGAAGGCGTTGTCGTCACAGAAATAGACAAAACCCTCTTTGACTGTGGCAAGCTCTTCGGCCACTAACTCAGGCGCACGGCACTTCCATCTCCCCCTTGCTGCTTTCCAGATAGGGCAAAAGGAACAGCGATAGGCACAGCCGACAGATGCTCTCATCAGAGCTACTGGCTTCCACCAGAGGTAAAAATAGTTTTGCCGATACTTTCTGGTGATGTCTCTGTTGGGCAAGGGGAAGAGATCAACATTGTCAATGTCATTCCTCGGTTCTGTGAAAACCAGATCGCTGTTCTCCCGAAGAGCTAAGCCGGGAATATTTCGGAGGGACCGTCTCCTTTCGAGATTCTCGACAAGTTCCTTAAAGGAAAAAATCCCTTCTCCAATGACGATGGCATCGATCTCTTTGTGGTTAAAGTCTTGTGACATCAGAGTTGCATGATGACCACCCACCACCGTAAAAATATCTTTGTCGATGCGCTTTGCCGTCTGCATCACTTTGAGTGCGTTATAGAAATGCACCGAGTACGCAGTGGTGCCGACAATATGAGGTTGAAACTCCTCTATCTTCTTTTCAAGATTCCTTTCAAATCGCATGTCGAGAAGCTCCACATCATGGTTGGAAAGCGCTGCCGCCAGGTACTCCAACTCCAGTGGCTCAAGTTCCACAAAATCCTTGCCGGCGTGTGTCGCTCGACTGAGATGGGGTTTGACTAACAGAATTCTCATGGGAATGTCCTCTCTGATGATTCGATTACTTCTGTGAGTTGTCCGGATTCAAAGCCAGCCGTGTTCTTGATACCAGCGACAGGTTCCCAGCATCCCATCTTCGAGTGCCACACACTGCCGGAACCCGAAATGTGATTTCGCCTTTTCGACCGAACAAATCCAGGCAGATTGGAGAGAATCTATAGCTTTCTGGTAATTGAAGAGAGCGGCTTTGTGCTTGAGTTGGGCCGATATTCCTAAGAGCATCCCGACGGCGCGAACTAGGACGTGAGGGATTCGAACGCGCACAGTTCGGCGATTCAGAATACGAGCAACAACGTCACCAATATCTTCGGTCGAATAAGTAGTCTCACTCCCTAAGAAGTACGTCTCACCTTCGGCTTGAGAGCTCTCTGCCGCCGCAATAATCCCGCTGACGAGGTCGTCCGAATGGATGAGGGAGAGGAACTTCTTCCCAAATCCCATCAGGGGTTGGATGCCCTGCTTGATGTACTTGAAGTACTCAAGCCAATCTCTCTCGCGCGGTCCATACACTGCCGAAGGCCTGATGATCGTGACGGGCAATTGGTCCCGCACTTTCAGGATCTCAAGCTCAGCCATCATTTTGCTCCTGCCGTAGTGAGTTACAGGGTGATAGGGTGAACGCTCTGTCACGGGCTGCCCGTCGAGCGATGGGCCAACTGCTGCCTGGCTGCTCACGTACAGAAATCGCTTGAGGTTCGGACCAAAACGAAAACAGGACTCCAACAGTCGCCTCGTTGCAAGGCAATTTCCTTCATAGTATTCGCTCGCCCTCGCAGCTTTCGTTACACCCGCCAGGTGATAGACCCTCTCGACACCATCGAGGATGCGATCCCACCCGAGGCCGTTATTGAGGTCTCCAAGAATCACCTCGACGTTCGGTGAATCGAGCATCACCACGTTGAGTCTATCCTTCGCGACACATCGAACATCGTCACCTCTTGCCAGCAACAGTTCCACAAGGTGACTCCCAATGAATCCTGTTCCGCCGGTGACTAGGACTTTCATATCTACCTCCTCTCAACCCATGACTATGAAGAAATCGAGCCCGATGCCTATGAGACAATGGAGAAGAAAAGGCCAGAAGATTGAGTTCGTTCTGATGGCCAAATACCCAAAGAGAATCCCACCAGCGATGGAGGAGAAGATCTCTCCCGTTGGCATCCCGATGTGCCACAGGCACGATGGAATGGTCTGGATGCAAATCGCCAGCCAATCGCCAACATATTTGCGCAAGCCAAAGAGCATGAATCCACGGAAGAAGAATTCCCAAGCAGTGTAGAAGAGAGCACTCCGGGGAATCTGTAGACGAAGAAAAGCCACAAGCGAATCGCCGGCACCTTTGTCAACAGGATAGAAAGCTCGCATCTCTCCGGTGTGCGACGCAGGGTAAAGAAGCGCCAGCGCAATGATCGGAAAGACAACAAGAATCAGAAACAGTCCTGCCCTCCAATCGCCCAGCGTGAAACCATAGCTCTTCAGAGGTTCGCGAAACCCAAACACGACGACTGCGAGCGGGATGAGTGTCAAGAGAATGAAGGCCGCTACGAACATGAAGAGCGCCGCGTCAAAGCCAGAAGCTGAATCGAACGTCCGGCGTGCAAATTCCATCGACCCGAAGTAACGATCAACTGTCAGCAAGAGAGCCGAGACGATGAGGATGATCGTCGGCTTGACATCTTGAGCCCGGATCAGAGAACGGATATCGAGAACTCTACTTGGATTCTTCATGTCTTCACCTTTCGTTGTTTCCCTTCAATTGCTGCAACCATTTAATTGTCATGGCAAGGGCTTCTCGCAGCGGAGTGATTTTGCAGCCGAGCTCGCTTTGAGCCTTCTCCGTTGAGAAAGCCCAGTCAGCGATGAATGTCCGTACCCAGCCAGGCATGATCAATGGATGATGCTTGGAGTGCTTGCCTCGGAATTCCTCGATCTCTGATGTCAGAAGAGCCAGTGACAATGGGACATGAAAAAGTTTGTATCGGCGTCCGGAGACCTCTGCGATGATCTCGAAGAATTCATCATAGGACGCGTTCTCGCCACCGAGGAGATACCGTTCTCCGGCCCCACCTTTCTCCATTGCAAGCAGATGGCCATCAACGACATCCTCGACATACACGTAATTTCCTATCCCGCTGCCATCTCCGAGGATGAACCGCCACTTTCCCTTAAGATATTGTTGGACCATTTTCGTGACAGAGTTCGCCACACTGAGAACGCCGGGACCGAACACCCGCGTAGGACAAACGATGACGACGTTGAGACCAGATCGCACATAGGAAAGGGCCTCTTGCTCAGCTACAGACTTCGAATGCTCATAGTCCGTAAAGAATTCTTGAGATCGTGGGGATGATTCAGCCGCAGGTGTTCCGTTGGATGGGCCAATAGTCACGGACGAAGAGGTATAGACCACCTTCTCGACCGACCCCCTCTGGGCTGCCGACAAAACGTTTTGCAGTCCGCCAACATTGGTCTCGAAGAAGGCCTGGGGGTCCTTTGCCCAACCTTGTGCGAATGCTGCCAGGTGGAATACCTGATCGCAGCCTCGCACCGCAGCCTCCACAGTCGAGCTGTCAAGAACGTCTCCCCAGCAAAGCTCGATTTTCCCTCTCTTGAATGAGGAGACATCCGCTGTCTTACGGCACAAGACACGCACGGTGATACCCTTGTTTACCAGACGTTCGACAAGGTGACGACCGATGAAACCAGTCGCTCCAGTCACAAGTGCTTTCATTTGAAATCCTCCCTGACTGATTCAGCGGAGAATTTGTTCTTCCTTGAGGTATGGGATCGGAACATTGTTCCTCGCGAACAATCTCGTCAACGCTCTCCTCCAGGAAAACTCCCACTGAACCAGCCTGCATCCAAATGCGCTTTGAAGTTTCGGCGCTGCCCAAAGGGCGAACAACGCGGTACTGATTCCTCCGAGAACATCTGTCACATAGTGGAACCGACCGTACACTGTGGAGACATAGATCAAGAGCACGAGGGGAGAAAACGCTAAACCTGCTTTCCGATGATTCCGATATACCGCTGCAAGCATGACCGTTGAGACAGCACAATGGGCGCTCGGGAATGCCCCGCCCACGAGGTGGAAATTGGTTTTCATCAACTCTACGAGTGAAGTGAAGAGAAACCCATCCATTGGCACGCTGTGCCCCGGAGGAAGTCCACGCGAAGGACCTGCAACCGGAAACAGGATGTAGCAGACGTAGCAAAGGATGTTCGTCAACGTCAACTGTGTGAGATAGCGCTCGAGAGCTTCTTTCTTTCCCATTTTGTAGCAGAAGAAGGCAACCATCGGTATCAGTAGTCCGTAGATGACGTAGGCAAACATCATCAACTCGTTTAGCCATGGCCTTGCGATCGTTTGAAACCACTCGGTCGGATACCATCCAAAAAAAGCTAACTCGACACCGTTGATGTTTGGATCCATCCAGTGTGGGAAGAAGATATGGATGATGCTCCCCATTTCCCGGTAGATGAAGCTAATGATCATTGAATAGCCAAGAATCCGGGAGAGTGACTGCAGAAGGTTCGACGAAATATTCTGGATCCCCCAAAGTGCCCCGAAGACTGCGAAGAGAACGATGGCATTCTTCACCACGAGGGATTGCCAACCGTTAACATTTGAGCGAAATGCTATCTCTAGTAGGCTGAGGACGAGGATGAAGCTACCGACGATGGTGTCTGCCACCCTCAACTCAAGCCTGAAGAATCTTTTTGGAATTACCGGTAAGCGTGACATGGGATTGTTCCTGTTATTGTTCGTTGAACCTTCTTTGATTCTCGACTTGAGAGTTCAGTTCTTCACAAGTACTGGGGCGGTCGGAGGAACCCACCCCTCTCGATGCCATTTCTCCAGCTCCAAATGAACCGAGCCGAGGATGACTTTCATTTCAGCTTGAATAGGGATTGCCGCCTCGTCGTCGCTGATCCAACCCGTAAACTCACCGGAGAGACCTGCCGACGTCCCCCCTTCCCAATCCATGAAACCAGTGTACTTGCGGGTCCGAATCGGTTGATCGAATGCCCCGATCTCGACTTCCTCCAGAGGGCCTGTGAAGTTGAGGACGGTGTTGCGAATCACTCCGCCATTCATGGTCGGGACGTGGAGCACCTTTCCTGATCCAGAATGGCATCGCGCAAAGAAGAGGAGCGAGGGGCCATCGACATACGGCGAGGCATCCTCTATGATGGTCATGCACATGGGTTTGTCTTTCTCCGCGTACTTCTCCGAGTAAAAGGCTCGCCGATGAACTCCATCGTATTCGAAGTGGATTTCGTTGCAGCCGTCGCCCTTGCAATGCTTGCCAAAGTAGACTCTTGACATCACGTCAGCGATACTGATCAGGCTCTCATTCTTGTCGTGTACCTTGACAAAGAATAGACTGGGGTTTGATTCAATATTCATCGTCACTCGGTACAGCGCAGAATCGACCGAGGAGGTATCTCGTTGGGTTCGGATGAAAACTGTTCCAAGTCGGAAGAAGCTCCACTTCACTTTGTACTGAAGTTCTTCACCTGACTGGAAGACCGGCCGGATTCCAGCCTCCTGCTGTGCGAGGATCGGGCAAGCAACCAACATGATGAGCAGTGCAGACATTCTGAGTGATTTCATGGCGATTCTCCTCGATTTCTTGGAAGCCAATGGTTGGAGTTCCATCAGACTGCACCAGCCAACTCGTTTGTCACTTCGACTTCTGTATCGGAGATCAACTCGTCGATAATCACTTTGACCTTGCCAGAAGTGGTCTTGATCTCAGTGAGAGGAACGCAACCAATGACGATATTGCCGATTCTTCCATCCCAGGCAGTGATTTCGAGCAGCCGCCGATAGGAGCGTTGGGAAATTGAGATGCTCGTCGGCACGAGGCCCGTCCGGTGGAGGTAATCATTGATTCTCTCATTGATGGCTTCGATCAGATCGTGCACCTGCTCCATTGTTCTATCCTCCTGTGATGATGATTGCTAATGACGGAGGTTAAAATAGAACAGGAAGAGCTAGTGCTTGTCACGCTGGTGTAATTCGAATGTCAAAATGTTGTCACGCGGGCGAGAAGCTTACTTGCGGCAAAAGGAAGGCGAAATTGAGGCAACCTCTTGAAAGTGGCGGCACTTTGCGCTACATTGCGCGCGATGGAAGACAAAAGAAGCAGTTTCTGCAGGGAGGAGAAAGCATGAAAACGATTGTCAGCATTTTCGCATTGGCGAGTTCCATATTAACGAGCATAAACGTACTGGATGCTCAGTGGGTCCAGCAGGCTAGCAACTCGCCTGAGAATCTCAGCGATGTTGTGATGCTTGATTCACAGAAGGCAATTGTGATCGGCGATAGGAACGGAATTCTCCGAACGACAGACGCGGGGACGACGTGGGTTAACGAGACGATTCACTTGAGCGCGGTGTTTCACTGGAATGCAATTTCTCTTTTCGATTCACTCAACGGTGGAATTGCTGGAGATCAAAGTGTGTGGAGTACAACTGATGGAGGAATGAGCTGGAAACCGCTTACAGTTCCAGTGCGACAGAAGATCTTATCCATTCTTTGTCTTGGTGCAGGCCAATTTTACGTTGGAACTGACTCCGGCTGGGTGTACAGTACGTCCGACACCGGCAGAACCTGGACAGGTGAAAAAATCAGCGCGTGGCCAATCCGTTCTCTCTTCACCTATCGCACTGCAATTGTAGGCGTCTCGAAATACGCACTTACGCCCTATTCACTTTGCGCGCAGTTTGTGATTCCGCCCCCATCGTGGAGAGAAAAAATCCTGCCGTATTTTCAGGGTTTGGGATCGGAAGCATTCGATGCAGAGTTTTGTAACGGCGGAGGTGCTGGATTCATCGTAGGAGTCCAGGGGGACTTCCGCGCCGCACCGGCAATCCTCCGGAAGTCGATGTCGGACACCTCCTGGCGTATGGTGCCCGGAAGTGTCCCGGGGAATGGGGCGTTGCGCGGCGTCTCAGCTCCTTCCGCCAATGTGATCTATGTCTGCGGGGATGGCGGGATGCTCCTCAAATCCAAAGATGGAGGAGACACGTGGGATACAACCACTGTACCAACGAGACGAAACCTGAACGCCGTCTATTTCTTTGATGAGAGACGGGGCTTTGCAGTCGGAGATTCGGGGTTGATCCTCCGTACCCGAAACGGTGGGGTGACCAGCGTTGGTGATCGACAGGGCCTTCGTCCGAACGTCTTTGCTCTCGAGCAGAACTACCCTAACCCGTTCAATCCGACAACGGTTATTAGATTCTCTTTACCGAATGTTGGGACACGACATGTCGTGTCCCTAAAGGTGTACGACGTGTTGGGAAGAGAGGTCGCATCGCTTGTCTCTGAGGAGTTGCCGACAGGGACCTACACTGTGCGCTGGAACGCAGCGGCCTTTCCGAGCGGCGTATATCTTTACCAATTACGAGCGGGTTCGTTTGTTGAAACCAAGAAACTGGTTTTGCTGAGATAGGACAACTGTAGCCATCACGGAAAGAGCACGACATCTCTGTATCAGCGCCCGTCCCACTCTGCCGCCGGTGCGCAAGAAGAATAGATCGTTTGTAGCTCGTGATGGCACTTTGCGCTACATTGCGCGCGAGGTGGAATTAGAGAAAGAGAGTTACTGCGGAACTGCGACTCGTCTTGCTCGATATACGCAACGGGTGGCTGCACTGAGTAGGCAACATTTGCCCAAGGAGGACCAGTGATGCCGTCGTCGAAACGCCCAGGACGATCCTTACGCTACCATTCGCTAGGCAAACATCCTCGGATGAAGCCTGGCACAGTTCCGGACGACTTCACAGTCCTTAACGAAGGTGACCTCGACCCCACATTCAATAAGCGCATCGACAGCCTTGTATTGTCAATGAGGAGCCATGTCGTCTATCTTGATGAAGACTACGAGATCTGGTGGGCAATAAATGATCATTATGGAAAGGAACCACGTTGGTGGGGAGAGATTTTCAACAAGGTGAAATATCTGGAAAAAATCTCTCGTGACACTCTACCTCCACGCTACCTCAAAGAATTTCGAGAACTTCTAGCGGAGGCTGTCGCCCGGGCTCTCGAGGAAAAGGACCTTCGTCTTTCTCGACAGGCGCTCAACTATGCAAACACCTACTTGAACGCCTCCCTGGGCATAATGGCGAAGTCTCGGAGGGTCTTCCTTTGTCATTCATCAAAAGACCATGACTTCGTCCGAAAGGTCGCTCTTGACCTAGAAGCGCGCGGCATTCCTGTATGGCTCGATGAGTGGGCGCTCAAAGTCGGTGATTCTTTGGTCAGCAAGATCTCGAAAGGCATCAAGGAGAGCGGTTGGCTCGCCGTAGTACTATCGCGCAACTCCATGAAGTCACGATGGGTAATGAAGGAACTTGACAGTGCACTCATTCTCGCTCTTCAGAAGAATAAGGTTTTCGTTCTCCCATTGCTGATTGAGGATTGCGAGATACCTTTACTCCTCAAGGACACCAAGTATGCTGATTTTCGAGTTGAATACAGGAATGGTTTGGCTGCGCTCCTCCGTACCATCATCCCAGAAGAGAAGAAGTCGCCCAGGGGCGTAACTTGACCTAACGCCGCGCAACGCCCTCCAGAACATTCAGTACAATACTTCGACAATCGAGGTCTTAGCATATGTTTACACCAATACATCTCTTGCCGCAGAACACAGGTGGTCATCGCAAGTACAAAGAACGTTGGGAAACGGTTGAAGGCAGAGCCCTTCACGACAAGATTCTTGAAATGATTAGACAGGGCGGCGGTGAGGATTTTCTCGAAGCTGACTTCCAATCGGGGCGCCTTGGCTTCCTTGAAGATGAGAGGGACCTCCAGGGCTTTCAGCTACATAATGAAAACATAGTCTTCCCTAAGGAGGATAATTTCCAAGCCATTGATTTCTCTTACGCCGAATTTTGGAATTCGCACTTCACAAACGCATTCTTCTACTGCACAATGTCATTCACAAAGTTCTATGGTTGCACATTCACGAAGTGCATATTCTCGTTCAATCATTGTTACGCCGCGATGTTCGATAAAGTCACATTTATCGACTGTGACTTCATCGAATACGACACATTCACCAATTGCTCCTTTTCCGAGACAGTCTTCAAAAACACATTCTTCCCCACCAATGGGTTTCACGACTGCCTGTTCGATGCGAAAACCAAGTTTGATTCCTTTCCGGAGAGACCATCGACTGCCTACTCTGAATCGGTCCGACTGCAAGATGAGAATAAGTCGGATCTGTTTAGGGCCGTCAGCGAGGCTTACCTAGGTGGCCGCGTACGCGCAATGGCGCGAACATACAAATTCAGAAGCTTGCAGTGCTCGACGCGCCATAACACAGAGGGTTTTCGTGAAAAAATCGCTGGGTTTGTATTCGAGTATCTATCTGGCTACGGTCTTCGCCCATCGCGGGTTATTGCTGCTATGTTCACTTATTTCCTTCTAGCCTTTCTTCTGTTTGCATCACAGGTAGGATTTCAAGACTCTCTACTGCTCACTTGCGGTGCTCTCTTTACATTTGGGGCCAAAGCGCAACTGCTCGACAAGATGAGTTGGCTATTCCACTTCGTCTATATCCTAAGCTCATTTGCAGGCATTTCGCTTACAGCGCTGTTTGTTACTGTTCTGGTCAATGTTTTCGTAACCAACAATTGAACAGGAGGAGTTGATATCTCGTTCACAAAAATCGGCTGCGCTGCACATAACACGCCCAACAACCACGCTCCGTTTGTTGATATTTGATAGTTGTCGTCGCTCCATGCCGCCGCCCGCGGTAAAATTGATCGTTCATACCTCGCAGCGGCACCGCGTTGTTGGGCGAGACGTTGATGAAACCCACTCGACAGTGAATCCCACAAGCTATTACTCAAATGGGAAAAGAAATGAGCAGCGCCTATTCTGACCAAAAGGAAGCTGCCCCCGATGAATCGAAGCTCAAGAAGGCACTTGGCGAACTTCACTTTGCTTACAAAGAAGTCCTGGAGCTGACAGAGGCCTACGACCACGAGTGGAAGTACTATGGCAAGAAATGCGGATGGCAACTCAAGGTGACCCAGAAAGGGAAAGCGCTGCTCTATCTGACTCCGCTGGAAAGATCCTTCAAGATTGGATTTGGTGTGAGGGAGAACGAAAGAGAACGCCTCCTGAATTCGAGCTTGCCTCCCAAGACGAAGGAGGAGTTGGCAGCCGCGAAGAAATATCCTGAGGGCTATCCCTTGCGGCTCGAAATCAAAAGCAAGACTGACATGCGGACTGTGCGTACAGTGATTGAGGTTCTAAAGGAATCGCGCTCTTCATAGGCATCGTCATACCAAAGCTCTACAGGAAAGGACTCATAATGGGATTCTTCGGCAAAGGCAGAAGGGTGTTTGACGCCCAACAAAAAGTGACAGGCCCTCACTCTTTTCGCATTCAGGGAAAGAACATCATTTGCCAGCATTGCGGCAATGACCAGTTCGAACAAAGATTCATTTTGTTAAACACGCCAGGCATGACGTTCTTCAATCTAGACTGGGTTAATAGGACAGCGACAGTCCTTGCGTGCACAAGATGCAGCCATCTCCAGTGGTTTCTGCAACAACCAGAGGTAGTGGTGTGACGAGGCATCACGGCTTAATTCTATGAGCTAACGGCCGTGGGAGGACGGGAAAGAGGCTCAAGGCAGAAGATGCGATTGAACGCCCCGATCTTCTCCACAAGTCTCACGACTCCGTACTCCACGACCCTATCGCGTCCAACACCCATCGACAGTCCTGGACAAATTGTCGAACAAAAAGCAGGTCCCAATCCATACGGGAATTACAATTGTTCCACAAATTCTTTCTACTCTACTTCCCAAAAGGACATGAAGTATTTGTTACTTCTTTGCTCGTGCAAAGAAGTAACCAAGAAAGCACGCCGAAATCCCCGCCTGCCTCCAGGGCAGGCTTGCGCACTGGCGGGCAGGGAAACGCCCTCGTTCATTACAGCCTTTGAACGTGCCCATCCCACATCCGCCATCGATTTCGGTTCGCTTACGCACAAACAGTTTTTATCCCTTGCGAAAATTTAGTCCCGTAGGCGGGGGCGGTAAACGATTTTGTCGGGATAGTGGGTAAGCAAGCGGGACTTATTCCGCTTCTCAGAATCCCTCTCGGAGAGCGGAATCCAGAAAGCGGGACAAAATCGTCCGCCGAAGGGAGAGCACGGGACGTTAAGAATTTTCGCGCGGTGCCCTTTTCTTTTGGGCAAACAAAAGAAAATGGACGCAGATGTAAACTGTGAGCGTAGTTTGCACTCCCTTTTCAATGCGGAAGTTTTTTTGCAGTTGCTATTATCCAGAGAGAATTGGACTGAAGCCTCTGGGTGCTTCTTGGGTATTGTATCCACGAACTTGAGCCCTGCTGTTCCGGCAAAGTAATAATGATAGGCATCCTCGCGAGAGAAACTAAGACGTACAAACTGGGCCAACTTGTCGGACTTTGGTCGTGTTGATACATTTGGCCTCGACAGGCTGTCGGGCTGGAGAAAATTCTTGATGACACACATCGAAGATATGACAAGATCTAATAGTACCGGGAAAACCGATTTATTGATTCTAGCCGCGCTTTCGACCAGCCTTTTTCTCTATCTTATGCTCACGAGCGCACTGTCCAGCTATGGGTATTTCATCGATGAATTCTATTACATCGCTTGTTCCAAACGGCTTGCACTCGGCTATGTGGACCAACCTCCTTTTTCCATCGTTATGCTTGCAGTGAGCCGCTGGATTCTCGGCGAGTCGATGCTCGCAGTGCGATTCCTCCCGGCTTTTGCCATTGCTGCGACTGTTTTCGTAACCGGTATCATCGCACGTCGCCTCGGCCGGAGTCGTGTCGCGATGGTGATTGCGGCGCTTGCCACGATCGCAGCGCCGGTTTATCTTCTTATGGGCAGTTTCTATTCGATGAACGCATTCGAGATTCTGATCTGGACATGCATACTCTACTTCATCATCAAGCTTGTGCAGGAAGACAACCCGAAATACTGGCTGGTGATTGGTCTGCTGATGGGAGTCGGGCTGGAGACCAAACACACCATGGTGTTATATGGAATCGCTCTCATCATCGGAATACTCTTGACCACGACGCGACGCCTCCTTTGGAATCGATGGTTCATTTGGGGCGTGCTCAGCTGCTTTCTCTTCCTGTTGCCGAACCTCATCTGGCAGTACGTTCACGAATTCCCATCGCTCGAGTTCTATAGAAATGCGATGGTCAACAAGAACATCTCAAGAGGACCTTTGAGCGTAGTCCGCGACCAGATCCTCTTTCTCAATCCCTTGGCGGTTCCTTTGTGGATCACCGGAGTGATTTACTGCCTCTTCTCAGGAGAAGGAAGGAAGTATCGATTCCTCGGTGGGGCCTATCTCATTCTCCTTATGGTAATGGTTCTAGGTCAATCGAGTCGGCCCGACAGAATTGCAGCAATGTACACTGTTCTCTTCGCTTCCGGAGCCGTCGCCATTCAGAGACTCAGACGACCTCTAGTGCGTCGATTGGTCTCGGTGCTGACAGTCGTCATGCTCATTGGCGGGGGAATCGTTTTGGCACCGATCTCTTCACCTTTACTCCCCCCTCCAATGCTCAAGAATTACATATCTGCATTGGGGCTTTCACTCGACATCGAAAAAGGGAAAACCAATGAACAATTGCCGCAATGGCTTGCCGACCGGCTGGGGTGGCGAGAACTCGCATCGGACGTAGCACGAGTGTACCATTCCCTCCCTTCTGAGGAGCAGCGGAACACTATTCTCGTCAGTACCAACTATGGTGAGGCTGGAGCTCTTGAGCTGTACGCCCCGGAGTTTGGTCTGCCGCCCGTGTTTTGCACGCACAACAGCTTTCATCTCTGGGGACCACCTTCCGATTCGATTAAGACATACATTGCAGTATTTGTCCAACGCAGAGATCTCGAAAGCAAATTCGAGAGCGTGGTTGAGGCCGGACTTCACACCTGTGCAGATTGCACGCGTCCACAACGGAGGATTCCAATCTATGTGGCACGCGGACCACGTTTCTCGATAACGGCAGAGTGGCCAAAGTTCAAAATCTACGACTGAGGTTGCTGGGCAGAGGGCGTAAAGCCTGCACACGTTAGCTGAAATGCACAACGATGATGCAGGTCAAGAAAAGAATCATCATTCTTATCTGTCCTGGATGGATCAACTGGCCACAATATATAGGAACAAAACCATTAGTGGAGGAAAAAATGCATCGATCATATTTCAGAATGCTGCTTAGACGTTTTGTTTTTCTCGTGGTTATCAGCAGCCTCGCGATGGCGCAGGAGAGCCAAAAAGCTCCAGGACAACTTCTCTCCGGGGCTTGGCAGGGAACCTTATCAGTTCCCGGCGGCTCACTAAGGGTAGTCTTCAACTTCAAACCTAAAGCGGAGGGAGGGTATACTGCGACGCTTGACAGTCCTGACCAGGGGGCATTTGGAATTCCCGCGGACTCGGTGATTGTCCAGGACACGCTTGTCCGCGTCTCCATCCAGTCTATTGGCGGTGAGTTGAACGGCGTCCGCGTTCCTGCTGCCGACAGCATATCGGGAACGTGGAGCCAAGGAGGAATGCAACTCCCGCTCGTCCTGAAGTATTCGGGCAAGGTGACCGAGGCGCCCAAGCGTCCACAAGAACCGAAGAAACCTTACCCATACAAAGATGAGGAAGTCACTGTCAGCAACGCCGCCGCGGGAATCACGCTCGCTGGGACATTGACGCTTCCTTCGAGCGCCGGACCGTTTCCTGCTGTCGTTCTCATCACTGGATCGGGCCCTCAGGATAGAGACGAGGCGCTGCTTGGTCACAAGCCATTTCTCGTTCTGTCGGACTATCTCACGCGACAGGGAATCGCGGTTCTCCGGTGCGACGACCGCGGCACAGGAAAGTCCACAGGCAAATTTGGCGGCGCGACTTCAGTGGACTTCGCAGGTGACGCGATGGCTGCTCTTGCATACCTGAAGAGCAGAAAGGAAGTACGGGCGGACAAGATGGGGTTGATCGGGCACAGCGAAGGTGGGATGATCGCTCCGATGGTTGCAGCCGAGTCGAACGATGTTGCGTTTATCGTGATGATGGCCGGCCCCGGTGTTCCCGGAGATAAACTCATCCTTGAGCAAGTCACACTTATTACACGCGCAATGGGGAAAAGCGAAAAGGAAATTCAGAAACAACACGAGCTTAACAGAAAGATTTATGACGTTGTGGAATCCGGAGAGGATAGTGCGGCAGTTGCTTCAGAACTCCGAACGCTGATTCTCTCAGCAGCGGATTCGACGGCACTGAAGAACCCCCAGGCCAATAACGCCGCAATCAATGCACGGATCGCACAGGTTACTTCCCCATGGTTCAAGTACTTCCTGACGTACGATCCCCGCCCGACGTTGAAGAAGGTCCGTTGTCCAGTGCTGGCGATCAACGGAGAGAAAGATCTGCAAGTGCCGCCGAAGCAGAATCTTCCCGAGATACAAGCGGCCTTACAGGCTGGCGGGAACAAGGACTTCACGATCCGCGAGCTTCCGGGACTCAATCACCTCTTCCAAGCTGCGACGAAAGGGACACCAGACGAATACGCAAAGATCGAGGAGACGATCTCACCGACGGCGCTAAAGCTGATCGGCGATTGGATCCTCGAGAAGTCCCGGTAGATAGGCAACGTTGAGAGAGAAGAACCGCTCAATGACTTACCCAACTCGTGTCATAAGAATAACCTCGTTTGCGACGCTTCTTCTTCTATCAGCGAATGTGACTTTCGGGCAAGACCCATGGAAAGTTGCTCCGCACATTTTCAGATTATTGTTCGAGAATGACAGAGTGCGGGTGCTGCAGGAATGGTTGAGAGCCGGTGAGAAGGAGCCGATGCACTCTCATCCGAGAGCAGTCGTGTATGCAATCAACTCGTTCGAAGGAAAGTCTCTTTCTGAATCGGGAGAAGTGACTGACCTCGCGGGAAAGGCCGGCCAAGTCCAGTGGTATGAACCCCAGAAACATGCGGTGGAGAATACGGGAAGAGTGGTGATGCGCACGATCATTGTCGAGCTGAAAACGCCGCAGAACTTGCCAGTGAGAGAAGGCACAGGAGGTCCAGATGCACTCAAGGTCGCATCTCACACTCACAGACTTCTCTTGGAGAACAACCTCGTCCGGGTGCTTGAGTTCCACCTGCTCCCCGGGCAGCGAACAAGAACGTATTATCAGAGAAAGGGAGTCTCGTATGTTCTCAGCGGAGGCATTTTGAAGGAAACTCTCCCCAATGGAAAAGTCGCTAGACTGGTATTCAGGCCACGGCAGGCGAGATGGTTTGAAGCAGGTTCACACAGCCTCGAGAACATCGGCCTTGCGGAAGTGCATCTCATCGTAGTCGAATTGAAATCCCCATCTGAATAGGAGAAATAGTAGGTGCAGATTAACTGACCCCGTAGGCGTCACTTTATAAACTTATATCCAGCGGTGTGAATCGTGAGGAGGTGTTTTGGTTTGGAGGGATTGTCCTCGATCTTCTTCCGAACTGACAGAATGTAGTTGTCAACCGTGCGGGTTGTGGGATACACGTCATACCCCCAGACTTCATCGAGAAGTTTGTTGCGGGTTACAACCTGCCCTTCCCGCTTGACGAAGAATTTCAGAATCTCAAACTCCTTCGCACTCATTTTCAACTGTTTCTTTCCCTTTGTCGCTTCCATCTTCTTGAAATCAAGGTAAACATCACCAAACGAACATTCGCTGATGTCATGCTCTGCCTCAAACTTCCGTCGCAGAACGGCCCGGACGCGGGCAAGCAGTTCCCGCACGCTGAATGGCTTCGTGACGTAGTCGTCTGCACCTAATTCCAAGCCAAGAACCTTGTCGGCCTCCTCACCTTTTCCCGTGAGCATGATAATCGGGATTGCGACGCCTTCCTCTCGCAAGTCCCGGCAAATCTCATACCCATTCTTCGAAGGGAGCATAATGTCGAGAATGACGAGGTCCGGGTTCTCCCGCTTCGCCAGCTTGTACCCTTTCCCACCGTCGTCCGCTGAGATCACCTTGTAGTGTTCCTGTTCAAGATTCTCGATGAGCCCTTTTGAGATGGCTGCATCGTCTTCGACGACGAGGATCTTTTTCATCGCTGACCTCTCTTGATCGGGAATTGAAGTGTGAACGAGCTCCCCTTCCCGACCTTGCTCTGAACTTTCACTTGACCCCCGTGTGCCTCCATGATGTGCTTCACGAGCGCCAATCCAAGACCGGCACCTGCAGTGTACTTCGCCGATCCTTCGCGTGCGCGATAGAATCTCTCAAAGATACTTGGCAGCTCAGCATCAGATATTCCAATTCCGTGGTCCTTCACGGCTATCGCAAGGTTTGCCTGATTTCGACTCAACCTGATTTCGATCCGCCGATTTTTGTCTGAGTATTTCATCGCATTCGAAAGGAGATTGATCACTGCTTCTTCGACGGCATCCCGGTCGGCGTCGATAAGCCGAACCTTCTTTGGCAGCCGTACAGTGACATGGAACTTCATCTTGTCAAACTGGTATCGCATGGACTTCAACACGCGCTCTGTAAGCGCCTTGAGGTCCGTTGGCTCGAGGGTATACTGCTTGAGGCCTTTCTCAATTTTCGCGAAGTCGAGGATGTTGTTGATGAGGCGCGTCAGGCGCTCGCTTTCTCCCTGAATAATCCCCAAATACTCATCGCGCTTCTTCTGGCTTCTTACCTTTCGCGTCAAGAGTGTCTCAGCAAACATCTGGATTGATGTGAGAGGAGTTCGTAACTCGTGGGAAACGCTTGAGACAAACTCGGACTTCAACGCGCTGAGCTCCTCCAGCCTTTTCATCTCCATCTCTTCGAGAAGAAGTTGTTCCTGGAGCTGGAGCCGTTCTACCGCGAGCGCAGTCTGTGAGGCAATCGTGATCAACAAATCAAGGTCGAACGAAGAATACTTCAGTCCTGACCGTTTGTCGCCCAAGACAATGACGCCGACGATCTTCTTGGGCTGCAGTGTGAGCGGGAGCGCCAGTCTTATTCCCCACCGTTCGAAGACATCCACCATCCGAGTATCGACGACAACTCCCGCCTCCACCTTCTCGGGGTGTGCCAACGGAAGCTTCAAATCAGAGGTGATCTTATCGACCTGGAGAGCGGGGATATGCTTCGCAGCCACCTCGAACCCACGATGTGCAACCATTTTCATTTGATGATTGGGCTCAGTGACAATGATCAAAGCACTCCTCTCGGCTGGGATGAGAGTGTCCAGCCGTTGAATGAGCAACTGGCCAAGCTGGCTGATGGACACAGACTCCTTGATCTCACTGTTAAGTGTACGAACGGCTTCTCGGAAGTCATACTGCATGCGGTAAAACGTTCGATCTACGAAGCTCTGAATGTGATGTCGGGCTGGATTGAAGAGAACTGCAATGCCCAATGCTGCAAGCAGCGAGATCAATTGTTCCGACTCTCCACTGGCTGCACGAAGTAACCACGTCCCTGTTACCACGATCACAAAATAGAGGCCAACAACGAGACCCGTCAGGAGGGCATATGCAGCACTCCGCCTGATGATGATCTCTATGTCAAAGATGTGATGCTTGATGACTGCTATAGCAAACGTCACCGGAATGATGAAGAGGAACGCCATTGCAGTCTCTTCCCTTACGAGGCCGGGTGCTCCAAATAGGTTCGGCACGACTCGGAGGAAAAGAAATGGGCTCGTCCCCGCAGCGGCCCCGGAGAGAATCCACTGGATCTTCTTCCTCTCAGCTTCACCTTTGAAAGTGATATACGAATGCAAAAGAAGCAGTAGCGCTGACACAATCCCGAGAACCAGTCCAACGTGGTGGATCCACCACCAAGTCTGATAGATATTCAACATCGAAAGGGATTGGCTGGCGATCGCGAGAGCCTGTGTCACTGTGAGACCGACAGCAATGACAACGGCGGAGAAATAGATCAGGACCAAGAAGAGCCGTGGTCTCCTCCACTTTTGCTGTGGAAAAAGACTTGCGAAATGAATGAGGGTCGCAATCCCAAAGGTGTAGCTTATCGTCTCCGCCATACGCACAAGATAACCGACGATGCGGGGATCCTCTGAGTAGTTCCCCATTGATGCCATGATCGCTAGTGCAAAGAGCATGAAGTTCCAGAACACGAGCATGGGACCTTTTTCGCCCGACTTCTTGAGCATGACATAGAGGGCGATTCCCCAAAAGATGATCCCGATAAGCAGACTCGTGATAACGAAAAGGTGATCGGGATATGCGGGGACTAATTGAACGACGGCAGGCTCAGTGTGTTTACCCGAGAGCAGGTTGATGGTGACTGAAGCCGCAGGAGCCTTTCCATCGAGGAGGAATTCCGCTTGATAGTCCCCCGAAATGGAGATGCCGTCGATGGCGCTGATCTGGTCTCCAGCATGAATCTGTCCCCCGAAGTTCTCAGTAACGATGACAGCACTTCCAACCTGCTGGAATTGAAATGGAAAAGTCGCCTTGAGAGTGAGACGATGCACGCCGAGAAGCCCAAGCAGCAGCACGAGGAATGCTGTCGTCCACCTCAATTTTCCCCTGAGAGTATTTGAGGACGACGAAGCCATTGACTCAGAATTTGGATGCAGGATAGGATTGAAGCGTATAAGCTCGCACTGCTTGAAGGAATTAGAGATCGGTGGATCGCTCAGAGCGAGGTAAGACAGTGAGGAGGGATCAAGAGCAGATCCACGTCGTCAGTGCAAATGTAGGTACCGAAAAATCGAAAGTCAAGGAAAGGGACGAATCTCAGCGCGAGCGGAGTATTGCGAAAGAGCGATTTCCATGATCGGATAACCGACCAACAGGGCAGGCAGCGAGAGAGCCTATTTCGCGAAACTTCCTACAGCCTCACGCTGGTCCTGGTAAACATCAAAGACGAGAGAGAGTTTGGAGATGAGAAAAATGTTCTGGATGCTCTTCTCAAGACCCGCGAGCACAATTCTTCCACCCCGCTTCGCGTAATTCGTATGTGCCCATGCGAGCATACCCAATGCTGAGCTGTTCATGTAGTGAACCCTGGTGAGATCGATCACAAGCTTCTTGTTCTCCTCCTTGATGAGCCCTTCGATTGTCTGGTGGACGTCCTCGGTCTCGTCTCCACCGATGAGCTCTCCTTTGGGCTCCAGAATCACAATCTCACCTTCGCTCAATTTCGTCATTTTCGTTTTCATAGCAGGGCTCCCTTCTTCTCTGTAACGGTGGATGCTCAGGCCGCTGGTTTGATGGGGACTTCTTTCACTTTGAGAACGACGACGGTCTGATCGTCTGACTGTTTTGCTCCTGTGGAAAACAAGCTAACTGCTGTCAAGATCGAGTTCAATATCTCACCCGCTTCCTGCTCGTGACTTGCTTCCACAAGGCTTTTCAGCCTCTCATCGCCAAAGAATTCACCTCTTGCATTTGCAGCTTCTGTAATTCCATCGCTGAAGAACACGTACACGTCACCAGTCTCGAGGGTCAACCGCGCTTCTTCACATTGTAGATCTTCCATAAAATTCAGCGCAGCCCCTCGGACTCGCAGCCACTCTGCGGCGTGCTGACTCTCTTTGTAAACGATCGGCGGACAGTGCCCTGCACAGCAGACGATCAACGTCCGTCCTGGCGTGTCAATGAGCGCAAGGAGGAGAGTGATGAAGGACTTGCGCTGCAGATACTGCCGGATGATTTTGTTCGTCTCCGCGACGACGGTCTTGGGCAATTGTGTGCGCGTCACCTCGGAGTACAGAACTCCTTTGCCCATTGCAGCGAGGAGCGCCGCACCCAAACCCTTCCCCGAGACATCCGCCAGAACCATCTCGACTTGACCGTCACCGAGTGGAATGAAATCATAGTAGTCGCCCCCAACTTCGAGAGCAGGAACGGAGTGTGCAGCCACCTCGATGCCTGGCATCCTTGGAATATCCTTCGGCAAAAGGGATTTCTGAATCTCGCGAGCTGCATTGACTTCGCGCTCCAGTGCAAGTTTCGCCTGCTCCTGCTCATAGAGCCGAGCCGTCTCCAATACCTGTCCCGACTGGGTTGCGATGATGGCAAGGAGGCGCTGATCGTCCTCAGTGAATTTCTGATCGTTCTTCTTATTGAAGAGCGTGAGGATGCCGATAAGCTTACTTTTGACAAGGAGCGGTACGCAGAGGAGCGATTTTAAAGGAGCGGCAGAGGACGTCCTGAACATTTTAAGGTTCTGATCGTTTTGGACGTCATTCGAAAGAAGTGGCTTCTTATGGATGATCATCCAGCCGACGATGTTCTGGTCGATTCGGAGCTTTGCTCGCTCATGGCTCGAATCGGCTGCCCGAATGAGAGTTTTGAACGGGGAACTCGAGGACTCCTCAACGAGCGTGATCGCCCCTTGCTCTGCGCTGATTGCCCTCACGGAGCGCTTTACAATCATTTCCATTACAGCTTGAGAGTCCATTGTCGAGCTGATGACACGACCGAGCTCGTTTAGGATGGAGAGTTCTTCGATCGCCTTCCGAAGACGGCGATTTTCCTCCTCCAAGCGCAGGAGTGTCGGTTCGACACTTTGCTCAACGACACGAACGGCCATTCCTAGGAGATTCCAGTTGTTGTTCTCTACTGATTACGTTACCGTGAGAGGTTGGTTGCGGCTGGAACGAAAGTCAATCGGAAATATACCCAAACCTATTCCCAAAGTCAAGAAAGTCTGCTACACTGACCGGAATCACATTGTTCCATCGGCAAACAACGACGGCGTGAAAGCTCGGCAAGCTCTTCCTATGGAAGAGAGAGCTATGGATATAGAGTTTCGTCTTGCGATGTGAGAGAAGATCAAAAAAGCCTTGGCGGGTCTTGCGCCAACAAGGTTCAATGCTTCTCATAGATGCGAGACTCAATGCCCAAGATCTCGCAAACGGTCTTCAGTTCCTCGACCCAGTTCCCATAGCAGCCGTGGATGTGGTTTGAGTCGTATGTTGCCAGAAACTCATCTGCCGGGACCTTGATCTGTGCAAATGCGTGAGGCCACTCCTTGGTTGTCGCTTCTGCTTTCTTCCAATTCTTCTTTTCATCGAACAGAATGAATTCGGCCGGCACGATTGCCATCCAGTATTTTCCATTCCGTCGCGTAAGCCTGCCAAGCGTCACTTCTCCAGGCTGCGCAAAGTGCATCACCGACGCTCCTCCACATGGAAAATAGAAGGCCTCTGGCCAGAAGTGAACCTTCTTGAGGTTTTTCTTTGGGTCATCTGACCTGCCAGCAAAGTAGGTCGCATGAGCCCCCGAATTGCACAAGTCAAAGAAGTCGTCCTGCACGTCGTAGTGCCGCACGTCAGCGAAAAGCACAGGCTGACCTGTGATGTGCTTGAAGATCTCCATCGTCAGTGCACCATCCATATCCGCCTCTGTTGCGCACACCATTGGTTCGTGTGGGCCGTCCCAATCGTACGGATCATTGAAGAATGCATCGATGATGTCTTCCGTGCAGAAATGGTCGGTCAACTCAGGCTGCGCTTTAATCCCAAAGAAGTCAACCCCCTTCTCTTCGATGATTTCTTTCACGGCGTAATATGCACGGAGTTGGATCTTCAGCTTCTCAGGAGTCAGGATCTTTTCGTCGTAGTGGATGTTCTTCCCCATCATCGACTCTAACCACTTCAGGGCTTTCTCCACCTTCTTCTTGTCGACAAGTTCTGAGCGTCGCACAATGTCGTATTGGTCGATGTGTTCGACATCTATCCCAAACATTTTCTTCCATTGATCAAGGTTAGCAACCGCTGTATACATCCCCATCGGCCGACCGCCGAAGAGACCAAAGGTCTCTCCTTTCAACCGGTTCACAGCAACCGCTGCTCGGAGAAAGCTGACCACTCTCCCAAGCGTCTTCTTTTCCCCGATGTCGCCCGACACACGCCTATGGTATCTGCCTATCTGGTCGAGTGCACCTGCACTTGCAAGCATCCCGACCATCCCCGGGTATTGCGGGTTGATATTCGAGAACATCAGATACGGCCCGGGCGCAAATTCACTCGCTATTGCCACCAAGTGGGGAAAGCTCCAGACCGCGAAGTTGAATACCGTCGCCAGCACGCCTTCTTCTTTCAGTCGAATCGACTCTTCCTTCGCAACGGAAGGATGCCACACAATCTCTCGCCCTGACACGACCTGGAATAATCCGGTTCCCTCGAGGGCTTGTTTCACCTTCCGTTGGTACTCGAGGTTCATTTGCCTGAGTGTTCGGTGGACGGGCTCTCGCCCATCGGTGAATGTGAGTAGACCGATTTTCGCCTTTTTCATTGATGCCTCCTTTCGATTCCACAGCCTCTCCGCAGCCGGTCGTCCGTGGAATCTGTTATTTCAGTTTCACTCTGGGGATTCAGAGTGAACTCCTGTACAAGAGACTACAACCCAGGTCTAGTTTCCTGTGGCTGGTGAAGCAGCTGGAACAGGTTTCCGCGGCAACATGTGGGGCAAGTTCGCAATCTTTAGTGCGAGCGATATCATTACAATTGCCGCTTGTTTCAGGTCTTCCTCGGACGCATGATCGAATGTGTCAGACTGAGAGTGATGAGTCTTTCCATACTCGAGAGGATCCTGGATGAAAGAAAAACCCGGAACGCCGATGCGATCAAACGACAGATGGTCAGTACCACCCTGGTACCTCAAGTTGATGTCGATGACACCCATGCTTCGGAAGGGAGCAAGGAGACTGTCCATGGTCGGCTTCACGGCCTCGTTGTGCTGAAGGGCGATGCCACGGAGCTTGCCGCTCCCGATATCCATGACCAGAACAGCGGAGACTTTCCCCATTTCATCCTTATGAGCATCGACATACGCCCGTGAGCCGAGGAGGCCCTGTTCTTCTCCGCTGAAAAGAACAAACCGGATGGTCCTCTTTGGTTTCGCATCAATCACTTTGAGAACGCGAGCAGCCTCGAGAACCGTCATTGAGCCGGTTCCGTTATCTGTAGCGCCTTGTCCCAAATCCCATGAGTCAAGGTGAGCGCCGAGGATAACGACTTCGTTTGGCTTTTCCGAGCCCGGTATTTCCGCAACAGTATTCTCTGCCTCAACAGGTCTGTCATCCGTGTGAGACTGCAGGTTCATCTCAACCGTGACTTTCTCGCCCCGTTTGAGAAGTCTATACAGCATTGAATAATGCTCATGGATCATGAATACCTGAGTGATTCGGTCTGGCCTCGAGCTCCCTCCAAACATCCCACCGTAGTTGCCTGGTGAGCCTGTCATGTTCAGGAGAGCATGCTCTTTCTCGGCGTCGCGAATGATACCGGCGACTTCCTCGCTCTGGAAGAACTTGTTGAGAGTATCTCGTAAACCTGCCAGTTGACGGTATCGACGCATCGCCGCAGTGTCGACGGGAGCCCGTTGGACAGCTTGCAGGGTGTCAGGGAGTCTCAATCGTTGCGGCTCGGTTGGTACAGCCGGAATCTTTGCCGGCTCGCCGAGCAACACCCATGCGCCGTGAAGCTTGTCCTTGTAGCTCTCAAGATCCTTTGCCTCTTTGATATCGACGAGAATGACGTCGCCTACTCTTGGTCCATTCGTCCCCGGTGTCCACGCCTGCTGGGCCACGATGAGCGGCATTCCATTTGGCTTCACCACTCGGGCAGACGCCGCCCCACGATACCAGGGTACTCCAAACTTCCAACTCTCAAGATGGACATTCTTTAATCCGTAATCCTTGAATCGATCTTCAGTCCATTCATTTGCACGCTTCATCTTGTCGCTCCCAGTCATGCGCGGACCGATCATGTCACAAAGGTATTCAAGATTCTGCATTAACTCAGAATGCGAGTTTTCTTCAGCGATAATCTTCTTGTCCAGATCGTCTGGGGAGATTGTCTGAGCATTTCCAACAAAGACGATAACAAGCAAAAGGAGAAAAGCCACCATCACCCGCTTCATCGAATACCTCCAAGATTTGTGATTTGTATTCTTCTTGGTCTTGAACTCCCCTGTTTGCCTCCAGCAAGGAGAAAACGGTAATGCTTCATCCGATAGTTCTCCTTGTTTAGAACGCACCGCTCCTTCTTCACTCGAGCCATCTTCCCCGCTGCTTCGGTGATTGAATGCTTCCTATGTATCATTCGCGTCGCCTCTCCGCACTATCTTCTTGCTAATGAATCGCGCTGGCGCGAGGAGATATCGAAGTGTCTGCAGGAGCCCCTCAACAGGATTCATGCTCCAAGCATTCCAGATCACTCGGACGACATGACCGACAGGTTTCGCTTCGGGCTCGTGAACTCGCTTCAACATCGGAAGCGATGCAAATCGTATGACTGCAGAAATAAGGAAGAGGATTTTGAAATGAGAAATCGAAACACTGCCGAGGTGGATTTCGACTCCGTGCAACGCTTGCAGAAGAAACCCACCGAGCACGGGCGCGATGGCAGAAGCAGCTCCAACAGCGGTGAAAAATACTCCGAAGTAGATTGCCGTGTAGCCCTTCGGCGCCAGTTCAAAGACGATGTTTCCTGCCGTAAGGTTTAAGCCTGCGTCGAACACACCAAACATGTGTGCGATGATGTAGAGAGCGAAAGTCTCTGGAGAGGTCCATAGCCAGAGAATAGGAAAGATTCCCTTCCCGACAATGCTGATGGCGAGGAGAGGCTTATTCCCGTACCGATCAGAGAGACGTCCCCAAGCATTCATTGACACAAAGCTTGCTGCACCGGCGATTGTCGTCATGACTGTCGCAAAGGAAAAACCAAGCCCCATCTCTCGTATCATGTACACCACGAAAAAAGGACCTGCCATGTTCAAGGATGTGTCGAGGATGACGCGCAGCAGGATGAGCTGGCGGAAATTCTTATCCCTTAGGGGGCGCTGGACGATCTTCCAAAAGGGACCTCCGAGCTCTGCCTGGCGAATTGGAGGATGTGCGATCTTCCTAAGATAATAGTTGGAGAGAAAGCCGGCAATGGTCGCAATCGCAAAGGCAATTCCGAACGCCTCCATCTCTCGATTTGGGATATGCTTGTTCCACAGATCAAGAAAAAGGCCGCCAAGCATCGCCGTGGCCATGCCCGTGATTCCCAGAGCGAAATTCCGCCGTGCAAAGAACCTCCCGCGCCTATCTTCCGGGACGAGATCGACAAGCCAATCGGTGTACGCGAGGCCGGCGATTGCATTAAAGATATTGTAGATCGCGTAAAGGAACAGGAAAACACCGACGCGGTGCTCATCAATGCCGAGGAAATAAACGAAAGGGAGGAGAATGACGATGGGCCACATGGATCGTGCAATCCAGAGCGCAGTCAACGTGATCCGCTTCCGGTCGCCACTCCGCTCCACAAGGTACGAGCCATGCAGCATCCACAAGTATGCAAAGAACGGCAGGGCGCCCATGATCCCGATCTGTACGTCGGACGCCCTCAGCGCAAGAAGAAATCCCGTGAGGATGACCCCTCCCCCGAGATTTCCTAATATCCCAGCGTATCCAACTTCGACGACAGAATAGTGGAGACTTCTCTCAAGCTCTTCCTTTGATATTGGAGAATCCGCTTGAGACACCTTTCCTCCGCCTTCAACTGATTCTCTCTCCATCTCCCCTACTTCGGTTCCAAGGAAAACCGCAGATCACCCTGAGGATTCGGAATACGACTGTAGAACCCCCATTCCCCCACACCCTGTTCGACCTTCAGCATTATCTTGTTCCAACCTTTTCTCAACTGAACCACAACTGTATCTTGGTCCGGGTTGGCACCTCGCTTGACCGAGTGGACACGCACGACACGATCATTGACCCAAGCTTTGACGCCGTCGTCACTGCCAATGAAGAGCGGAACCTCTCGCTCATTGGGAGAATAGACATAACTGACTCCGTATGCAACGGTGAACTGATTCAGCGAATAGAACTTCATCAAGCCTACGTATCCGCTCGAGTCCGTGTAAAGCGCCTTCCATTGAACGGACTTCCCATCTTTGCCTGAATACGTTTTTGTGGTGTCGAATTCCTGCTCAGGACCGTACGCAGTCTCCAACCCGATCGTTGTGTCCCTAGCACCCTTCGGATTGTCGAATGGACCGATGAGGTACCAATCCTGGATGAAGGTTCGATCAGGTACGAGGAGGAACGCATCAAGTCCCACATCGTAGCCGCTAGAGTTCTCTGACTTGCCGGTGACTTTGAAAGTGATCCTCTTCGTTGGTGCCGTCGCGGTGACCCTTCCCAACGGAACTCTCCCAGCGGGCTCGCTCTCTTTGCTATACCCCTCGACCTCTCCTATTCTCTTGCCGTCTGCCGACACCTCAGACTTACCGTAGCTCGGACCTTTTGTCGAGTAGGCGTACACAAAATAGTTGTCAGAATATTTGACCGGGATTGAGACTGTGAATTCCGCTCCCGGCGAACTCGCTGCAAGCAGAAGCTGCTTGTCATGTCCCCAGTCGACTCCATAGCTGCTCATGTCCTGGACAGACAATTGACCGCCAGTGGTCATTGAACTCTCGAGAAGATCTTCTGCTTCGATTGCATCCTCCGGCACGACAACTCGTAGAGGGATTCTTCTGTTTGCAGGCAGGATCCCGGCGAATGGTCTGTGAGGCTCTGCCTGGTACCAGTAGGCAACGCTGCTGTAGTCCCCCAACTCCTGATTTGCGTGACCGTGTTCAATCGTCACGCGAATAGATTTCTGAAATGGAATCTGATCGCCAATGTGAAAACGATACGCTGCGATGCGAGAGTTAAGCGTATCATCCTTGATGATCAATCCATGATACTGTCCCGAATACGTTCCTCTATTGAAGTACCAGCCACTCGTGAAGTAGTCCTCTGTCCCCGTTCCGCGAATCGAGGCAACCTTCTCGTCATCGACGTAAATGAACTCGTCACCCTCAAGAAACCCGAGTTGCTTCTCCCGATAGCCTTGCATGTTCAGGTTCAGTCCAACAAATTGACCACAGCCTTCTGCCTCGAGGATCGTGTAGAATCTCCCCTTCTCCGTCCTCGGTTCTCGACGCCACTGTGCGTGAAAGCGCCCGATGTCCGACTCAACCGACTTAAGCTTCTGGTAATCGATGTGATAGTAGAACGAACCCACATCCTGGCCCGTCTCGTTTACAGCTTCGATGCGTGCACTCGTCGAAAACGGCATCGGAAAATACGAATAATACCCACCGCTGGACATCCCTACAAGAGCCGACAGGTAATGCATATACTCGAAGCCAGTACCGAAGAAATCGCCAACAGGCACCTCGACTGACGGAGTTTTCTCGCCATCCCAATACATTCGGAGGAGAATCCTCCTGAGAAAGTATTTATCCGATGAACCGATCGTCACCCAGATTCGCGAGATGACGCCGGCCCCCTTGATATCTGCGAGCACTGCTGTCTGATCCTTCTTGATGGTGACGTAGTCGGCATTTCCGCCCGTTGTGTCATTGCTCGAGATTTGAATGAGCCGGCTATCCTTGAGGTATGGCAGCTTGCTGATGTCGAAGAGATCACTCACCTTCGTTTGGGTTGAGGAATAATTACTCATCAAGAAGATGAAAAACCCCAGCAAGAGTATTCTTCTTGAGTTCATGATGTCCTCATTCATGTTTTCTTGATTGGTCTCGGGAGCACCATAGGCCGCGGCAGGCGCTGCTCGATAGGAAGCATTTTCGGAAACGGCTTGTGCGGCTCCGTTTGGTACCAGTATGCTGTGCTCGAGTAATCGTTCGAGAGGTCGTTCGCGTGTCCGTGTTCGATTGTCACTTTTATGGACTTCTCGAAGTAAACCGGGTCTTCGATGTGGAATCGATAAACAGAGTTCTTCCCAAGGTAATTAGGATGTTGACAGAGCGTGATGCCGTGATAGGGCGCACAGAACTCTTTGTTTGGCCCCCATGCCGTGTTGAAGTAATCTTCTGTGCCCGTGCCGTTAATCGTCGGCATCGGATCACCGTCGATGAAAATCATATCGTCACCCTCACCGTACCAATCGTTACGCTGCAGCTCGAACTGGTCGATGTTGAGGTTGCACCCGACATAGTGTCCCTTTCCTTCAGCTTCAAGCAGGACATAATTCTCCTTCCCATCCAGGTTCGGGACTTTCCACGACTCTTCAAACGGGATGTCCCGACGGGCTGGGTCGTTATCCCATCCTCGAGTCGGATTTTCCCTCCTCCATTGGGCATGGAAGCGACCTTGTCCCTCTTCGAGGGAAGTATACTCTTCATAGTCTATGTAGAAGTATAGGACAAGCTTGCCATCGCATTCGTTGAGGAATTCGATGCGCGCGCCAGCCGAGAATGGCATCGGAAAGAAACAATTCATCGCCCGTCCGTCTCGTGGGCTCATCGTAAGCGGGACCGACCAAAACTCTCTATACATTCCATGGCCCATTCCAAAAAAATCACCCACAGGAACCTCGACACTTGGCTCTTTCTCTCCATCCCAAAACATGCGCAGCAGGCATTTCCGCGGATGAAACTCTTCGCTCGACCCGACGGTCATCCAGATATGGCGTATGCACCCA
>JBAWAH010000017.1:0-5397 GCA_049589195.1 Bacteroidota bacterium
GAACGTCGACACGGGGGGCTGAACTACACAACCCCTCTAGATCGTCTCCGCATTGTTACCGAATTACTGAAGTAGTACACACAGGCGCATCCCTGCCTGTCCGGCAGGCAGGCGCCCTTGGCGGAGAATCCCTCGCTCTTCGCAGACTTAGTTCTCATCATCATCCCATTCACCACTCTTGAGGAGCAGGAGGTTTTAATGCAGCGCCCACTCATCGTTTTGTTGCCTGCAGTGTCTTTGGCCATTTTTCTGTCGGCCTGTTCTGCATCGAAGCAGTTTGACCCAATCCCACTCGGCCTTGATACATCCAAAGTTCCTCACGACACAATTGAGATGACTGCAGAACATTTCCATTTCACACCCGAGGATTTGCACGTCAAGCAGGGTACACTCCTCACTCTGAAGGTCAAGAGTATCGATGGCACGCACGGGTTCAACCTCGGCGATTTTGGAATCGACATCAGACTTGAAGAAGGCGTCACAAACACCGTCGAGATCTACTTACCGAAAAAAGGTGAGTACGGCTTCCGATGTTCTCACTTCTGCGGTCTCGGGCATCTCGGGATGAAGGGAACATTGCACGTGGAGTAGCGACTTGCGCTCCTGACACAAAAGACCTGGTTGTTCTCGGTTTTCTCTCGACTTCTCCTCTTCCACCCTCCTTCTTTCTCGTTCCAAGTCTTGGGGGATTGCTCCTATCCTGGATGTTATCGATTTTGTCAAACTGCTTGAATTTGGACAAAGCATTTCATACATTCGATCACATCGCTTCGTGATTCTTTCCTAAGGATTCTCCTTCATCCTTCTCTTCAGACCGAGATTCCACCATGATGATCGGTCAGATAACATCTCTTCACAAGATTCTCGAACAACTCGGTGGGCGCGGCATCAAACTTGGCTTGCAAAGCCCTGGACATGAAGCACAAACGCGCCCTTGCACTAAGAATCCTTCCTTAACACACTATCGGTTTGGAGGATCAACATGCCGACCTACACACTTGCCGTCAACGGCAAGCCGCACACCGTTGACGTGCAGCCCGGAACTCCACTCCTGTGGGTTCTGCGTGACACACTCGGATTGACAGGGACCAAATACAGTTGTGGGAAGGGGCTCTGCGGGTCCTGCACTGTGCACATCGATGGTGAGCCGACCCGTTCATGCATCACGCCGATCGAAGCGGTCGCAACCAGCTCGGTCGTCACGATCGAGGGCCTCTCGCCCGACCGCTCACATCCGGTGCAGCGGGCGTGGATCGAGGATGAGGTCCCTCAGTGCGGCTACTGCCAGTCGGGGCAGATCATGGCAGCTGCCGCCCTTCTGAAGAAGCATCCCAGCCCAACCGATGATCAAATTGATGAGGTGATGCGTGAGATGCTCTGCAGATGCGGTACGTATCAGCGCATCCGAAGAGCCATACACCGCGCCGCCGCGGAAGGTCTACGACCTCGTAGAGGAGGTGTGCGATGAAGAAGACACACACTCTCCGTCGACGGGACTTCATCAAGGTGACAGCGTCCGCAGGAGCTGGGTTGGTGCTCAGCTTTCACCTGCCGTGGGGTGAGAAGATGGCAGCCCTCGCACAGGAACGCGGATCGCCGTTCGCACCCAATGCGTGGCTGCGCATCGACAAAGACGGGACTGTCACCATCACTGTTGCCAAGTCCGAGATGGGTCAGGGTGTCCGTACAGCCCTTCCGATGATCGTTGCCGAAGAACTGGATGCCGATTGGTCGAAGGTGAAGGTCGTGCAAGCCATTGCAGACAAAAAGTACGGTAGCATGGGGACAGGCGGGAGTACGAGTGTGCGCACGTCCTGGGAGAATCTCCGCAAGGCAGGCGCTACTGCGCGGGCAATGCTCATCACCGCAGCGGCGCAGACTTGGGGTGTTCCCGAATCCACATGCCACACCGAGAATGGTGTGGTGATTCATGTCCCAACCGGGCGGAGACTCTCGTATGCAGAACTCGTGGAAACTGCTGCAAGGTTGCCTGTGCCGAAGGATGTCGCGGTCAAAGACCCCAAGACTTTCCGGATCATCGGGAAGCGGATACCTCGTGTTGACACTCCAGAGAAGGTTGATGGCACAGCGATGTTTGGGATAGACATCCGAGTTCCAGGGATGGTTTACGCTGCCGTGGTGATGTGTCCCGTGTTCGGCGGAAAGGTGAAGGCGCACGAAGATCAGAAGGCCTTGTCCGTGCCAGGCGTGAAGAAGATTGTTCCGATCGACGGTGGAATTGCTGTCGTCGCCGATTCGACTTGGGTTGCTTTCCAGGGTCGGGACGCACTGCAGGTCACGTGGGACGAGGGTCCGAACGCGCGGCTATCGAGCGAGAGTATCCGTGAGATGTTCATCACTGCTTCAAAGAAATCAGGGGCTGTTGCGCAGAAGGAGGGCGATTGTGAAGCAGCACTGTTCAGCGCTCCAAAAAGGATCGACGCGGTGTATGAGGTTCCATTCCTTGCCCATGCGACAATGGAGCCGATGAACTGCGTGGCAGATGTCAGGAAGGATGGCTGCGAAATCTGGGTCTCAACTCAGGATCCTCAGGGCTTCCAAGCCAAGGCCTGTGAGATCACTGGACTTCCAGAAGAGAAGGTCATTGTCCACACGACGCTCTTAGGCGGCGGGTTTGGGCGACGACATGAGCCTGATGTCCTTGCCCATGCGGTGCAAGTCTCTAAAGCGATTGGAGCTCCCGTCAAGATGACTTGGACACGCGAGGAGGATATGATGCACGACTGGTATCGTCCTGCGAGCTATCACATGCTGTCGGGCGGCCTTGACGGGAGCGGCAACCTCGTAGCGTTCAAACACAAGATTGTCGCCCCGTCAATCAGCGAGTCCAAGTGGCCCGGGTCCGCCAAAAACGGCCTGGATGAAGGCGCGGTCGAGGGAGCGGTGCGCTTACCATACTCGATCCCGAACTTCCTCGTGGAGTACGTGATGGTCAATACGCCAGTGCCTCTCGGCTGGTGGCGGTCTGTGTACCCGTCGCAGAATGTCTTCGCTGTTGAATCGTTCATGGACGAGCTAGCTTACGCTGCCGGGAGGGACCCATTCGAATTCCGGCGGAGTCTCGTCACCCAGATGCCGCGGATGAAAAAGGCGATGGAACTGGCGGCTGAGAAAGCAGGATGGGGTAGACCTTTGCCGAAGGGACATGCCTTGGGTATCGCGCTTTCGCCCCCGGCCTTCTATGTAACTCCTGTGGTCCAGGTTGCAGAGGTATCCGTCGGCACAGACAAACAGGTCAAACTCCACCGAGTAGTGTGCAGCATCGATTGCGGAATTGCGGTCAACCCTGATTCAATCGAGGGCCAAATGGAGAGTGGGTTTGTCTACGGGGTCACTGCTGCTCTCAAAGGGAAGATCACATTGAAGGACGGACGGGTTGAGCAGGAGAATTTCGATGATTACCCCATCCTTACCATAGACGAGATGCCCATTGTGGAGACAGTGATCGTCGAGAGTACCGAACCACCGAGTGGCACAGGCGAGCCGGGAGTTCCCGCTGCAGCACCGGCAGTGGCCAACGCCGTTTTCGCTGTGACTGGACAGCGCGTCCGCACCTTGCCAATCAAGCTCTCTTGATACCAAAGAAAAAGTGAGGTCGTCAAACAATCCCTACTAAGAGGAGGAAATGATGAAAGGAATATTCATCTTTGCGGTTCTTTTGATCCTCGTTTTGTCTGAACGCGGAGCTGGACAGGATTCACTTCGTACACTCCAGTTGCCCAAACCCGACACGACGGGCGGCAAACCACTGATGCAGATTCTAAAGGAGCGGAAGACGTCGAGACTCTTCAGCGATAGGAAACTCCCTCAACAGGTGCTTTCAAACCTGCTGTGGGCGGCGTTCGGTGTGAACCGACCTGACGGACACCGCACAGCTCCGTCAGCACGCAACTGGCAAGAGATCGACGTTTACGTTGCCACAGCCGAGGGGCTGTTCCTCTATCAAGCAAGTCCTCATTCGCTCAAGCGAGTGTTCACGGACGATCTTCGAGCGAAGACCGGGACACAAGACTTCGTGGGCTCAGCACCTGTCGACTTGGTCTATGTGGCGAACCTCGACAAAGTGGATGCCCAGTCAATCGATGACAGGAATCTCTACGTAGGTGCTGACTGCGGCTTCATCGCTCAGAATGTCTATTTGTACTGTGCCTCCGAGGGACTTTCAACTGTCGTCCGCGGCAGCGTCGACCGCGAAAAGCTGGCCAAAGTCATGAAGCTCCGACCGGCACAGAAAATCCTGCTTGCTCAGACAGTGGGATATCCACAGTAAGATTCAGGCGAATCCCTTCAGTTCCTGTCTCGAGTGGACACAGATAGAAAGGAGTGAAGCATGATGGACTCACTTACCACCGAGCAGATTCTCGCCACTTTCGAATCATACAACCTCGACATCTGGCCGATGCAGGCCGTTGCCTACTTGTTGGGAATTGTGGCATTCTTCTTTGCCGTGAAGCGAACACAAGGGTCTGGTAGAATTACTTCGGCCATCCTCTCATTCCTGTGGATGTGGACAGGAATCGTTTTCTGTGTGTTTTATTTTGGCCCAGTGTTCGCCCCCGGCTACGGCTATGGTGTCGTGATGGTCATTCAAGGCGCTCTGTTCTTTGCAGGCGCGTTGAGACCAAGACTCTCCTTTCATTTGGGGCTGAATGTCTACTCGTTCTTGGGAATCCTGTTCATAGCTTATGCCATGATCGGATATCCAGTCGTCGGGCATTACGTGGGTCACGATTATCCACGTACGCTGCCCTTCGGTCTTGTTCCATGCCCGACGACTGTTTTCACATTCGGTCTCTTTATGCTGTCGGAAAGAAGGATGCCGAGATATTTCCTTGTCATTCCAATTCTCTTCACGATTGGCGCGGTCGTGCCGGTTTCGCGGGGCGTCCTGGAAGATATTGGTCTCATCATCACAGGTGTGGTTGGTACTGTGATGATTCTCTTCCGGGATTCGAAGAGGCAAACGATAACAGCGTAGACTGGCGGAGCAGCGAACTGCTGATGCCAGATTCCGAACACACATCATACTGGAGGACACTTCAATGAAAACCAAAACCTTTGTTGTCCTGCTAGCGCTTCTCCTGGGAGCTTTTTGCTTCCTGCCTGCGGTCGCCCAGGCTCAGGGACAGAAAGCGCAGCTATATTATGTTTACGACTTTGCTGTAAAGCCAGCGATGGTTGCCCAGTTTGACGCGGGCGTCAAACGAGAGATAGAGCTTGGGTCTCCTATTCCATGGAACGCATTCAGTACGGATGACTCTCACTACTACTTCGTGACGCCGATTCAGAATTATGCAGGGATAGACAGCATGGAGCAGGCTGACAATGAGTGGGCGGGCAAGATAGGGAAGGAGAAGCTTGACGCGTTAATGAAGA
>JBAWAH010000018.1:0-19921 GCA_049589195.1 Bacteroidota bacterium
CCTTTGTGCCTTCACTCGAGAGCTTGTCCGTCGATGAAACGGCGCAAGATGGGATTCGCCTCTTCACGGCGGCGTCTCGGGCTGGCGGAAAGCTGCAGCTACGTTTCACGGGATCTCAGGACTCAGAAGTCCGGCGTGATGCAATCGCAAAGCTCGCGTATTTCCTCTATGAGCGTCGCGGAGGCATGGGAGGCAGTCAGCTGCAGGATTGGGGTGATGCAGAGCGACTTCTCTCTAACTGGGAAGGTCTTATCGAACAGAAATTCATTTGATTGTCATGTGGTCAAACGGAAAGGTGCGAGACCAGCTCCCCGAAGGTTCCGAAGGAATGCCTTCGGCAGACTCCTTTCGCCAAATGCATTACCTTGCGATGCAGCAATCGGCTCGCCTGTCCCAAAGGGATCCTCCGAAGGAGTCCTATGGACCTTCGGGAGAGAGCGAGTTTCCCGAGAAATCGGGAACGTGGGTTCTCCCAAGGGGACTCTCGACGAGTCGAGTCGTCGACCTTCGGAGGAATCGCACCCTTTCCGCTTGGCGTGTACTGATCAATCGCTAGAGTGCGAAGGATGTTTTACGCGTACATACTTCGGAGCCTAAAGGACCGGAAATACTACTACGGCTCGACGAAAGACGTTCAGAAGCGATTGAAGACGCACAATGCTGGCAAGGTTCGATACACGAAGGGACACCTCCCCTACGTAGTGCATTACAATGAATCGTTTGCAACTCGACGAGACGCAATAGCACGCGAGAAGTTCTTCTCAATAGAGGGATACAAATGGCTTAAGTCTAACGGGATAATCTAGAACTATGTTCCCGGAAAGGTGCGAGAGCGGCTGAATCGGCTCGCCTGGAGAGCGAGTTACCGTCAAAAGCGGTACGTGGGTTCGAATCCCACCCTTTCCGCTTCCTGGTTTTCCTACCGACTTGAATTGTTCGAAAGCAGAGCGTGGGTTCTCTAGCGAGGGTTCACCCTGAGAAGACCCCCACCCCATCCCAGCTTGCCTTTTACACGACTTTTGGCTATTTTCAGTTCACGGAAACGACAAAATGGACACATCATGAGAAGATCAACTTTCTTTCTGTTCCTCGCTTTTCTCTACCCGTTTTCTACTGCCCACGCGCAGAAGCCCGTTGTCGAAGTCATTCACGTCGATGGTACAATCAATCCTGCCGCTTCTGATTTCATCCATTCAGCCATTGAGCGCACAGTCGAAGACCACGCTCAGTGTCTCATCATTGAGCTAAACACACCCGGGGGCTTGCTCAAGTCCACCCGCGTAATAGTCACCGACCTCTTGACGGCGCAAGTCCCGGTTATCGTCTACGTCTCCCCTAGCGGGTCGCAAGCTGCGTCAGCCGGAGTCTTCGTTACTTTGGCCGCTCATATCGCTGCAATGGCACCTGGAACGAACATCGGCGCAGCACATCCCGTGACTATGGGTGAAGGTCAGAGCCAAGACAGTGTCATGATGGGAAAAATAACAAATGATGCCGCGGCGTTTATCAAGACGATTGCGGAGAAGCGCTCGAGAAATGTCCAGTGGGCTGAAGAGGCTGTCCGAAAGAGTGTATCCCTGACAGAAACAGAAGCGCTGAAAGAGAAGGTGGTTGATATCATCGCGAAGAACGTTGACAGCCTCCTCGCTCAGATTAATGGAAAGCAAGTCGAGACCCCATCGGGTAAGAAGACACTCGACGTGAAGGACGCAGAGATTCGCACGATTCCGATGGGCTGGAGACACAAGATCCTTGACATCCTCAGCGACCCCAATATTGCATATATCCTCTTGATGCTCGGATTCTACGGACTCCTGTTTGAGCTTTACAACCCCGGGGCCATTCTTCCTGGGATCGTTGGAGTCATCAGCATCGTCCTTGCTTTCTATTCACTCCACACCCTGCCGGTGAACTACGCTGGGCTTGCATTAATCATCTTCTCAATCATTCTGTTTGTTGCCGAGTTAAAAGTTCAAAGCCATGGCATGCTTGCCGCTGGTGGAATTCTCTCACTCATATTGGGTTCAATGATGTTAATCGATACTGAGCCATCGTTTGAGTTTGTGCGCTTATCGTGGGCTGTGATTCTCCCCACTATAATCTTCACCGCCGGGTTCTTCCTCTTCGCAATAGGCATGGGCATCCGGGCACAGCGGAGGAAACCCACCACAGGGAGAGAAGCTCTCGTTGGAGAGATCGGGGTAGCAATAGACACTCTCAATCCAGCGGGGCAGGTCAGAATTCATGGGGAGATTTGGACTGCGGATGCTGAGGGTGGGAGAATTCAAAGTGGCAAGCGAATCAAAGTCTTGAAGGTCGAGAACCTAAGACTGAAAGTGACAAAGCTGGAAGACTAATCCCAAGAGAAGGAGTGTGACAAATGGAAGCTGCAATGGTGTTCCTCGTGATCGCGATCATCTTTGTAATCATCATTCTTGCCAACGCGATCAGGATTCTCCGAGAGTACGAGCGAGGAGTGATCTTCAGGCTCGGACGCCTCATCGGCGCCAAAGGCCCAGGTATTATCTTGCTCATTCCGATAGTCGATCGAATGGTGAAGGTGAGCTTGCGTACCGTGGTGATGGATGTCCCGCCGCAGGACGTTATCACGAAAGACAACGTCTCTATCAAAGTGAACGCCGTCGTCTATTTCCGCGTGCTTGATCCCGAGAAGGCGATTGTCGAGGTCGAGAATTTCCTGTTCGCTACGTCTCAGCTTTCGCAGACGACATTGCGCAGCATCCTCGGTCAGTCGGAGCTGGATGAACTTCTGGCCGCGAGAGACAAAATCAATCGGAACCTTCAGACGATCATCGACCGTCAGGCTGAGCCATGGGGGATCAAAGTCTCGAACGTAGAAGTGAAACACATTGACTTGCCTCAGGAAATGCAGCGTGCGATGGCAAAGCAGGCGGAGGCGGAACGCGAGCGTCGTTCCAAGGTCATCGCGGCAGAGGGTGAGTTCCAAGCATCGCAAAGATTGTCAGATGCAGCGAAGATTCTTGCAGAACAACCGAGCGCTTTGACGCTCAGATACCTGCAAACGCTACGGGAAATTGCAACGGAGAAAAACTCGACAACGATCTTCCCCGTCCCGATTGACCTCCTCAGACCGTTTATGGAGCTCGGCAAGAACAAATAACCACCGATGAATCCGCTCCTCTACGGACATAATCCTGACCCGAACCTGATTGCAGTTCATCAGAACGGCGAGAGCCAGATGTGCGTGTGCTCTCGTCGTGATGGGAGGATTGTGGCGGAGGACGTTGACTTCTACCCTTTCTTTTTTCTCTCCGAGAAAAGGTTCCTCGAAGGCTTTGCCAAGAAGCACTGGGTGAAGGAGCTTGGCGGGAACAACCACTACAAGTTCCTCTGTGCCTTCACTCGTTGGTCCGACATGTGGGAGGCAGTAAACTTCGCACTCCAGAAGCACAATCAGTTGAGTGATGAAAAAGTCCAAAGCTATTCGGAGGCCGACTTCCTTCTCCTCCGCCCCGATCCCTCGACTCAGTATCTGATGCAGACAGGGCGCACGCTTTTCAAAGGGATGAAGTTTGAAGATCTGCACCGCCTCCAACTCGACATTGAGACGTATTCACGTCTTCGGTTCAGCAAAGCTGAGAGATTAGAGGATCGGATCATCGTCATCGCGCTTGCAGATTCCGCTGGCTGGGAATACGCCATTGACGGGAGGAAGAAGTCTGAGCGAGAGATGCTCACTGAGCTCGTCGATATCATCAAAGAGAAGGACCCTGACGTTCTCGAGGGGCATAATATCTTCAACTTTGACCTGCCATATATTTTGCAGCGGTGTGCTCTGAACGGCGTGGAGTTCGCCATTGGTCGAGACGGGAGTCCCCCGCGGGGGTCCTCCCCGTTTGGTGGACGCGAGATGGAATTCAACACATTCGAGGTCAACGGACGCCACATCATTGACACTTGGTCCCTTGTTCAGTCGTATGATGTCGGCAAACGTGACATGGAGAGTTACGGGTTGAAGTACGCTGCGAAGTATTTCGGATTCGCCTCTCGCGATCGCGTTTATATAAATGGGGACAGAATCTCATGGTACTGGGATAATGAACCCGAGCTCTTGATTCGATACGCCCTCGACGACGTGAGAGAGACCCGGATGCTCAGTCAACACCTGTCACCGACGGCATTCCACCTCGCCCAGATGGGGCCGCTGAGCTACGGGACAACCGCTCGACTCGGCACAACTGCAAAGATCGAGGCCATGTTGCTCCGGGAATATCTGCGACAGAAGGCCTCTGTGCCCAAACCAATGCGTGGAGTGCAGACTACGGGCGGTTACACAGACCTGTTCTATACCGGTGTCCTCTCGCCGGTGCTTCATGTCGATGTTGAGTCTCTTTACCCATCGATCATTATCAGCGAAGGGATTTGTCCGAAGAGTGATTCACTTCAGGTCTTCGTGGCACTCCTGAAAGAACTGACAAAGCTCCGTCTCGACGCCAAACGGAGGATGGCAAAGGCAAAAGACAATGGAGATCGGTCCAAGCTCGATGCGATGCAGTCGAGTCTCAAGATTCTCATCAATTCGTTCTATGGGTATTTGGGCTTCGGTCGAGGACTGTTCAACGACTATGAGCAGGCTGACCGCGTCACGAAGAGGGGTCAAGAGGTTCTTCGAGGTATGATTGATGAGATAACGACTCGTGGTGGTCAGGTGGTAGAGGTGGATACTGATGGCGTCTATTTTGTTCCCCCTTCGGGTGACAAAGGTGAAAAAGCGGAAGAAGATTTCGTTCGCGGCATCTCGAACACAATGTCGAAGGGCATTAATCTGGTTCTGGGCGGGCGATACAAGAAGATCCTGAGCTACAAGAAGAAGAACTATGCTCTCTTGGGGTATGATGAGAAAGTGGAACTCAGGGGCTCATCACTGGTGTCAAGGAGCATGGAGGCCTTTGCGCGTGGCTACCTCCACCAATGCATCGAGTCTCTTCTGAGCAACAACTTTGAAAGGCTCCATGAGCTCTATGTAAACCTCCGAAAGGATCTCTTGGAACATAAGCTGGACATCCGCGACTTCGCGAAGACCGAAACACTCAGGGATCCTCTTGAAGATTACGCACATGAAGTTGAGGCCGGGAAACGAAACCGATCAGCGAGCTACGAGTTGGCGTTGCGCTCGAGGAGGCCCTTCAGACCTGGGGACAAGATCTCCTACTATTTCACTGGCACAGACCCGAACATCAAGGCATTCGAAAGTTGTAAGCTTATCGAAGAATGGATTCCGAATGCACCTGATGAAAACGTTGCCTATTACCTAAGGCGTCTGGACGAGTACACGAAGAAGTTCGAGGTGTTTTTCACGCCTCAAGATTTCCGGAAAATCTTCTCGGCTGACGATCTCTTCCAGTTCTCATCAGAGAACATTGAAATCATTACTCAAGAAGTGAAGAAGGCTGAAGAAGAACCCGAGGAGGAGACAATAACAGTTGACCCGAAGATCTGGCTCGCTGAAGAGGTATAAGACGCGGGAATCGCTACCGGGGGAGTTGCGGGGGTTCGTTTGACTGCTCTATTTGGCCAAGTTTCTCTCCAAACTTTTCCAACCGCTTCTCGGCACTCTCAAAATTTAGGTGCGCATTGTTCAAGTGTTTCCCCACGAGCTCGAAGTTCTCGTTGAACTTCTCAAAATCGCCGCGCAGACGTGAGAGATTCCCGATGATTTCCAGTGCGCTCTTCTCAACCTGCATCCCCCGCAGTCCGAGGACAATCGCCTGAAGAAACGCATAGAAGGAGTTGGGCGAGCAAGGAATTACCCTCCTCCCTAAAGCATAGCCTCCGATGCTTTTGTCCTCCCCGAAATCCTCATCCTTGATGATGGTTTCGTAGTAAACATTCTCCGCTGGGATGTACATCAACGCAAACTCAAATGTTCCCTCGTCCGGCAGAATGTACTTGGATGCGATAGAATCCACATGTTTCTTGACGTCGCCTGCAAACTGCTTCCGCGCAGCTCTCTTCGCATCATCCCCTTGCGCAGACAAGTAGCGTCGGAAGCTCTCAAGCGGGAACTTAGAATCAACGCATACGAGCTTTTCTGAATGGAGGCGGATCGCTGCATCGACAATGCTTCCGTTCTTGAACTGGTATTGGAGAGTATAGTGTTGCGGAGGAAGGATTTGACTGAGAAGATCTCCGAGGAAAAGTTCACCAAGCACGCCGCGGAGCTTTGGCGCTTGCAGGATCGCCTGAAGCGATGAGATGTCCTTGCCCACCTCGTAGATCTTCTTATTGCTCTCCTCAAGCTGCCCAAGCTTCTTGGAAATGTCGATCACTGTGTTCTTGGTTTCCGTCAGGCCTCCCGAGACACTAGTATTTACTCTCCCAAGCTGCTCGTTGATCGTCCGTATATTGTCACCCAGGACCTTGTTGGTTTCGCTCAGGGTCATTCCAAGGTTGCCACGCAGCTTCTCAATCTGATCATTTAACGATTGCGTATTCGCTGCCAGCGTCTGCAGCATCTGCTTCTGTAGCTCAAGCACCTGCGTCTGAACCATGTTGAACATGCCAGAGGATTCCTCGATAGTGCTTCGTCGTCGTTGTTGAAGCAAATAAATGAGCAGGACAATCACAAGAGCCAGAACGGCAATGATGACGAGGAACGACGCGGTATCTATCATCAGTTTCGGTGCTCCTTAGTCCACTGCTTCACATACTGAATTATGTCCACTGTTGAGGTTCCGGGAGTAAAAAGCTCTCCGACACCCATCTCTTTCAACTTTGCGATATCCTTGCCAGGAATGATGCCTCCGCCGAAGAGAAGAACATCGGCGAGGTTCTTCTCCTTCATCAACTCGAGTATCTTTGGGAAGATCGTCATGTGCGCGCCGCTGAGAATACTCACTCCAATTGCATCGACGTCTTCCTGGAGAGCAGCTTCAACGATCATCTCAGGTGTCTTCCGAAGTCCGGTATAAATGACTTCCATCCCTGCATCGCGCAATGCAGCCGCAACGACTTTGGCCCCTCGATCATGGCCATCGAGACCAGCTTTGGCGATGAGAACTCTGATCTTCCCTTTCATTGCTTGACCTTGGTCAGGAATTTCTGCCATGCAAGATAGAACTTTGTCAGGGGAAATCCAACAACATTATAATAACAGCCGTCAATCCTCTCGACAAACACAGCCCCAAAATCATCCTGAATCCCGTAGGCGCCTGCTTTGTCAAGGCACGAACCAGATTTCACATAGGCGTCTATCTCATCTGTTGAAAGCTCTCGGAACTTCACTCTCGTCACCTCATAGTCTGACATTGAATCTCGCGAAGGGATGTGGAGGAGCGCAAATCCAGTGTAGACGCAGTGCTCCCTGCCGCTAAGAAAACGAAGCATCTCTCTGGCCTCGGCGGCATCGCGTGGTTTCCCAAGTTGCTTGCCATCGAGGACAACGACTGTGTCAGCTCCAACGATGATTCCTTCCGAGATTTTTGTCGCGACGTCATCGACCTTCTCCCTTGCGAGACTTGTCACGAGTCTGATGGGAGATTTGTAGCCGTTCACATTCTCTTGAACGGAACTCGGAATGATCTCGAACTCCAGTCCAATCTGGCGAAGAAGGGTTGCTCGGCGTGGTGAGCTTGACGCGAGAATCAATCGAGGACCGTCCCTCATACAAACACTCATCTCCCAAAGAAAGTACAAAAAAAGCGATACATGTTACATGCATCGCTTCTCAAACATACACCCTTGAAGAACTCAGAATCGAGCGTTAAGCGTTACATCCTTCCCTTACCTGAACATGGCTTTGATGCTGCCCCACGTCCGTTTCACCCCGGAGAGACTCCTCACGGTGAGCTCTTGCGAATAGCTTGCGGAGCCATCCTGGTTTACTATCGCCAGACGGTACTTATAGATCGCATCGGAAGTCTTGTAGGCGGACTTGTCAACGAACTGATACGATGAGTTTGATCCGTTCGGCTGGATGAATCCGAGAGTAGTGTAGTCACCTTGAACCCCCGCCATCCTCTGCACCTCAAAGTACTTCAGATCGCTCTCGCTGCCCGTGGTCCACTCGACAACAACGTCACCGTTGGTGCCACGAGAGGCCACAAACCTGTTGAGGATCGCCCCCGCAAGTGCCAGACTTGCAGAGAGTGTGATAACAAGGAGGATTATCGCGGATAGTGGGGATCGCATGGGCGTTAAACTACGGCCAAATATATCACCTCAAATGCAAAATGTCAAGCTTTTTTTTTGAACGATTTCTGAAAACGAGAATAGCCACCTCCTTGACGCTCCATTCTGAGTCGAAGTGGTGCCACATCCTCGGCGGGAGACTCAGGCAGTAAATTGAAGGACGGACGCACCAGAAGCGCTCGCGGTCCAGAGAATCAAGTGAAATCCTGAGAATCGTAGTCGGTAGTGCGGAAGGCGGGACTTGAACCCGCATGCCCTTCCGGGCGCCACCCCCTCAAGATGGTGTGTCTGCCAGTTCCACCACTTCCGCGGAAACAATTCAAACTTCAAAAGTGAAAAGTCAAAAATCAACCAAAGCCGGCGAACAGGCGCGGCCTTTTTCTTTGCATTTTGATCTTTGACTTTTGAATTAATTAGTGAGCCTGGGTGGGATCGAACCACCGACCCTCTGCTTAAAAGGCAGATGCTCTACCACTGAGCTACAGGCCCGACCCTGTTTTGGCCACTTTTGCCCTCCTCACGGAGGCCGATTTGTTGCGTCACTGTTAGCAGTTCTGTTAGCAGCTGCTAACACTGAACCGACGCAGCGCTCGCTGCCTGTCCACCGGCCGGCATTGCACACTGCGAGGGCTCAGTAAAGGACACTTGTGATGTGGACGATTCGCGAGCTTCAAAATGCGACGGGAATATATAAACGTTTCCACGAAAAAGCAAGACAGGCAGGTTGAGAGAGTCGACAGTGCCCCAGGCGAAATCTCGAGGGACTAGTTCATCTGACTCATCGCCAGGTGAAGGGTTGAGTCTTCGAAGTGTGTGTAAAGTTGAGTGACCAACGGGGATGAGTGGCCCGCGATACGTTGAACGAAGGCGGGAGGAACCCCCTTCTCAATGAGCCAGCTGATTCCGGTGTGCCTGAGACTGTGCCAGTGAACACGGGGATCCAGGTTCGCTCGACCGATGTACTTCTTGAATTTGTGAGAGAGACTTCCAGGTTTGAGTTGCGAGCCGTCCGACCTTGTGAAGACATATTCCCCTCGACGCGGGAGACGCTCTAGACAGCTCACTACCCAGTCATTCATCGGGACCACTCTTGGTCTTCCACCTTTGACCCTGAATTCTCCATTGCTCTCGATGCGGATCTCTCTCCTTGCGAGGTCAATCCGGGCCCATCGGAGGTTGACGACCTCACCACGTCTCATCATCGTGTAGGCACTGAACTCAACGAGATCCCGAAAGGCCGGCTCGAAGATCGCGGAGAGCAGTTTTGAGAAGTCTTTCCTCGTCAGATAGGTCGCTTCGGCAACGGGTTCACGAACCAATTTTGTGTTGCAAAAAGGGTTATCGCTGATGACCTTCAGGTCGAGAGCGTTGTTGAAGGCGGCCCGGAGGGTCCGCAACTCCATGTTGACCGTTACACTCGAGACTTCGTGCGCCCGGCGCATTTTGAAGTCCTCGATATCGAAGGGCGTGAGGTTTCTAAGAAGCTTGTCGCCAACCAGGCGCGTGAAGTTTTTAAAAGTCTGACGATAGATCCTCACTGTCTTCGAGGAATATGAGAGCGGTGCACGATCAAGGAAATTGGAGAAGAAGGAAGAGACAGAACTGCCATGTTTGAGTTGCCATTGTCGAGCGAGGTCATCGAAGATTTCGATGGCTCTCTCTCGATCGGTCGATCTAGTTGACCGCCACACTCGCTTTCCTCTGAGATAGAATACAGCGTACCAAATTCGATTTGAACGGCGAATTAGACTAGGCATAAACTACGCAGTTGATCCTGCAGCGGAAGAGACTCGAACCTTCCGATTCTGAACTTTGTGCTCCTGCGAGTAGAGAGGCAGTCCATCTTGTTGTTCTCATTTGTCGACGATCTCAGGACGCGGAAGAGTTCTTCGTAGGTTGACACGCCTGATGAACTCCTTGTCTGCCCTGCACTTTTTGCAGTCAGAACTCATTCCCAATGGTCTGTCCTTTCGGGGGCTGAAGTCGACGGTGTCCTTGAAGTCTCTGCAGCATGAACATTGAACCTGCAAAAGACCTTCATCCGTGCGACGAATCGCTCGCATCTTCCTTGCCGGAATTCCGTGCTCTCTTCTCCGAGAACGTTTATCTGCAGCCCGCCGGTCAAGAGGGTCACCGACTCCCCACTGGAGGAGTGTTTGCGTCGGGCTGTGTCTCATCATCCGTTCTTTTCCAGGAACATGATGTCAGTCGCGAGCGTCAGGCCAGCGATCGTTAGTGCTGCGGATTTGAGGGAACGCGGGTTTTCCGCTTTTTGGTCTTTTCAAGGCAGCCATCGACGTTGAGTTCCAGGGGTGCGGTCAGACCGAGAGTGAAATCGACAAGGCCCAAGTGTTCCATCTCCTGCGGCTTCTTTTCGAGTATGTCGGCGATGGTCTTCACCGTGCTCCAGTTGACGACCTCGGGTAAGTAGAATTTGTCGCGGGCGAACTTTGGCAATCCCTCTTGTGAGACGTATTGGTTGACTCGCTGAGGAGTGACATCTAGGAGTTCTGCAACGTCCTTTGTCGAACCAAAAAATTCCGAATCGCCAACGGTCGGAAGTTTGACGTTGCCTCCCGAGAGAACGATGCTCAGTTGGAGAGCGGTCAACTTCCGTGAATCGATTCCTCGCATGTCGATCTTTGTCTCGGGTTTCATGTTCAGGTCCTCATTCGTTCGTTCCCATGACTATGCCATGCTTGTGATTGCGAAAGTACTGCCTCACATCGGTTACTCCCAACTCTGCCATTCCCTCTTCCACAATTTCTTTGAAGGCTTGCGGAGTCGTGATGGCGCCTGTGAAGTGGAAATGGAGTACTGTCTGGGCGGCACTCGATCTTTGGACTCCACGTTCTTGTTCAGGTGTTGTCACGCGCACCGTCTCTTGGCCCCGAACCAAGACTGGGACCTCTCGGGATGGAGGAAGATCCACGAATGCAGCTCCACCCTCATGGAACTTGGGCGTGGGTTGCGAGGCAATCAACGCTATCTGCGCCGCGCCGAGAGCGCCAACGACAGCGGCCATCGGTATCCCGAGAATGAAACCACCTTGAGCTAAGGCTTTGGTCACTGCTTCGGCTGTGTTGATGATCGCTTCGATTATCGAGGCGGCTTTGGAAGTTTCGAACGCGGCCTCCTTTTCGTGTTTGATCTGGTCGTTATATTGCTTCTCCACCTCTGCGCGTTTCGCGATCAGAGTTTCCTTCTGCTTCTCACTTCCCCTGAAATTCTGCAGCTCCTCGTCGATCGCAGCAAGTGCGTCTTCCTTCCGGGTCTCAAGACTGTCAATGGTCGCTTGGGATGACTGGTCGGCAAAACCTTTCACAATACTCAACGCATTGCGAGCTGAGTCGATGACGAACTCCTTCACGTCCTTCATCTGCTCCTTTGTTAGCTGCAGCAATTTGATTGCCGAAGCCTGGAGTGCTTCGGCTCTCATTGCATTGAATTTTTCCTGGATGGCCGAGATTTCCACTTCCGTCGCTCCCGCAGCCGTAGCTTTGGCAATGGCAACCTGTCGTTCAACCTCGATGCGTTTCAGTGCGAATTCCTTCTCGACATCCAACCGTTGTTCTTCATTCGCCGCTGTGGACAACGCTAGGGCTTCTTCCATTCCCAGGTGAATGTCTGCAATCGAATCCTGGATCTCTTGGACCGCCAATCGGACTCGCTCTTGTTCCTTGATTGTATCGTCGGCGGCTTTGGTCTCTATCGCCTTGCGTTTGGCGGCGGACCGTTCGACGATCGCATCCCGTTCGTTGGCACCAGTCTCTTTGCTCAACAGTGATTGCGTCTCTATTTCCAATTCCCTCAGAGCCGCGTCCTTCTCGATCTGGATTCGACGCATTGCATTCTTCTCCAGCACCAGGGACGTGCCCTTCGCGGCTTCTTGGAGGATTTTTTCCGTCTCGGCATGGATCTTCCTTACTTCTTCGGCTTGCCGTTTGATGTCCTCGAGACTGGGACCGGTCTTCTGTGCCATTTCCAGTTGAAGCTTCAGCGGACCAATTTGTTTCACCAGGTCGCGGATCTTCCCGAGGGAGATAGCAGCATCCCGCGTCTTCGGATCGAGAGATTCCCAATGCTTTATTTCGTTTTGGAGTTCTGTGTTGAGGCGACCGAGGGACCCGGCTGTTGTGATGGCTTCATCCCCGGAGCCTTTGATATCTTTGCCCGCTTGGCCGAGCGCACCGGCGAGAACCTCAGGGGAAGCGGTCACGATCGCAAAAGCATTCTCAGCTTCCTTGGCAAAATGCTTTACTCCTCCGATCGCTTGATCTAGAAGATCTGTGAAGATAAAACTGGACGTAAGTCCGAGCTTCCGTGCACCGGCCTCGATCGCGGCAAATGGAGCCAGGATGGCTACTACAATTTCACCAGCTGCTACCTCGATCTCATTGAAGGCGGCCAAGGCCAAGTATTCGGCACGCGTAAAGTACTCGCCGATTGTGTCGCCAGCGTTTTTCATGATTGCCTGAGCTCTTTGGATCTTCTCGGAAAGGGTGCTCATTTCTAGGTTCTGCCTCCTGACCGCCGTACCTCCTGCATCCAGGGTGGCGTTCAGGAACGCTTGCTGCTTCTCGTGTGCGTTCAGCTGACCCACTGTCTTCCCAAGAGATATAGCAAGGACATCTTCTGCGGTTTTGAGATCCAGGGTGAGGCCAAGTTGCTTGGCCGTGCGTTCACGTGATTTGCCCACGGCGTCCGTAAGCAGATCGAACGCCTCGCGTGCACTGATTCCGAGGTCCCGAGCCTTTGCCCGGGCAATCAACATCAACTGTCCAAGCTTGTCAGCGTCGCCGCCGAGAGAGAGATAGGCATTCGAAGCCCGAAGTATGTCACTGTCATCGATGAGATGGCCGGAATTCTCTTTGATTCGATTGAAGACCTCACCAGCGTCCTTGCCCATGCTCTCCAGCATTGACTTGAACGAGGCGCGGAGAGTCTCCGTTTGAGCGAACTGCTTTTGAAAGTCGATGCCTCTGGATATTATTCCGTAGGCTGCTAGGATGGACGCTGACATCGCTACCCAATGCGCCTTCACGGTTTGAACAAGATCTCTGGTGCCAGCAGCGACTTTGGCGTTTATCATCTGCCACTTCGCGGTCACCTCATCACGGAGCGAAAGCAGCAACTCTACCTCTTGGTTTTTCATTTTCCCACCTGGCTGAGCCAATATTCAACTTCGTGAGCTAACACGTCGGGCAACTTCTCGCGGAACTGCGCGAGCGCCGCCGCGCTTACCATTTTGCTGGCGAGCATCTGTGGTATAGAGATCGTTGTCATCTCTCGGATTGGAAGTCTGCCCTCTGGCTGGATTCTTCCGAACACGCCCTTATGCCCAGCTCTGCCTTCTGGAACAACTTGCAGTGCTTGTGCATGAACTCTGTAACCGCCTGTGACGTAAGGCCTCATCATTTGACCCGACTTGCCTACGGTGGCGATGAATGGTATCCCTCCAAATTGGTACCGGAGAGCTAGAACTTTTCTCCTGCCCTTGATTATTTCAATGCTTACAAGACGTGTTCTTCTGTTGCGTGAAGTCCAACGCGGCGCGAATTCGGCCAAAGGCAAACGTCTTCCTGTTCCACTGAGGATGGCTGTCAGATTGGAAATTGAACCGGCTTTGACGCTCAGTGCTTTACTGACATCGCTGGATTTGACGTTGTATCTTGATGTGATGGCTCGCTTCGCTGCGACCTCGGCGGATCGAGCAACTTTGTTCAATGCTCTGAGAGCCGGTGTTCTGTACGTTCTGGCTAAAGTCTCCAATTTGTCCAGTCCTTTGATTTGAACGTCGAGCATGTTACTTCTGATTCGCCTGGTTGGTCTGCTCAGCTTTGACTGCCTTCCAAAGTTTCCATGCGTCAACGAACGTAGCTGGCATGTTGAGATATTCGCGAAGACTCATGTTTATCATTCCACGCTCAATGTCAAGGAAGATGCCCAAGATCGGAGAGTGCTTCGTAAAGTTGGAGAGCAAAGTTGCATGGTCTACCTCCGTTCGAATCCCCGTCTTGGTATCTATCGAAAAGATCCGCTCACCGCCTTTGAGTAGCTTGGGATCAAACGCTATCTCAAAAGCGGTTGTCAGTTTTTTTCTTCTTCAACAGATAGCCGATTGTCCTTGAGGATCTCCCGGGCGAGTTCCGCGAGCCAAGGTTGGATCAGGTTGAGGCAGCGATCACTCACTCCCTTCCTGTTTCCAACATCCGGAATGGCAACGGAGACCTGGTCAAACAGGATCTCTTTGCCCTGGGCGTCCTTGAAATTTTTCCAGCCCTTGAGCCCGAACTTCACGATGTTGGCATTTCGCTGGTGCCATCTTACCGAGACAGTCGCCGTCGCGTCCGCACCCTTGTCGTTGACTGAATACATGGAGGCTTCGTCGAACACACGATTGCGAAGGGCGTAGTCAAGGCGACCGATCAGGAAGATCGTGCGATCTTCACCACTGTCACCCTCGACAGAGTATTCTCTCACCTGAGTTACATCGTATGGTATTAGCGACATGTAGGTCTCCTATGCAATGTGACGTTCGGCATGAGTGATTTTGTTGAGCAGCGTCAAACTCTGAAAGACTTGGGACATTTGTCCTACGTGCGGCCAGAAGAGACGATCGCAGTCACGAACGGCGTGAAAGATCGTCGACGCTGAGGGGAGAGCCCGAGAACGCAAGAGAAGATTGTCGATCTCGGCGAGTCTTTGACCGACGAACTCTCTGAAAGTCTTGGTCGTTTGCTCCTGGAGCAAAAGGATAGATGCGATCTCACGGTTTGTTGGCATGTAGAGTGCCAGTTAGTTGAGTCAGAAGATCGAGACGCATGTGCTACTTTTTGTCTCTCTTGGATTGAAAATGAAAGCGACATTTTTGTCGTGTATATCTAGAGGAATCCCGCGCTCGTTTCGAACCCGCAAAAAAAGGTCCAGGAAGGACCCACTAATTAGTGGGGTGGGTATGTCCCTGAGATCCATGCAGTTAGGTGCCCTCATTGCCATAAAGAAGTTCGTGTCAGCAATTGCCGAGAGAGATTCGCCCAAAGCTGTACCAGGTATTGAAGAAGTTGGTACTCTGTCGGCGATATCTTCCCGTCGATCATTGCCTCTTCGATGCGCACGGTTAGGCCTTCATGTGCTGCCTGAATATGATCAGCGGGCAAAGTGCGAGGCGCTGTTGCATTGTGAGCCGTTGAGGCGTTTGCCCCGGGAGCCAACGAATATGTGACTTCATTCCCGTTCATCTTATTCCACCATGTGTTTCTGTTGCTTCAAAGGACCTGGTACCACCAGTTATGAGACGTTGTCCGACATGGCAAACGCATCAGGATGACCCCACATTGTGTCAACCGTCTGCAAGCCGCGCAGTCGAATCATACCTTCACGATCCTCCGTGTATGGATTGACAAGGATTTCGAGGATGCCATACTCGATGAGAAGTCCTTGCGTCCAATCGCCGTAGAACAGGTAGCCATCGGTAATGCAATTGCTGGCGATCGTCGGACTTCCGCACATTCGCCCATCGTCGCCAATCACGTAATCGCTGCCACTGCGATTCTTGAGCCGCTTCCGAAGTAGTGCACGGAGTGTTGGGGACATGACAAAAGCGGCTCTCTCAAAGTCAGCGTTCGCGTTGGAAATATCGCCTTCGAAATCTGTGATTGTTTCCCAGCCGAGGTCCTCGCCATTCAGGGATCCGACTCCGGTGATCTTGTCCAAGCCGATAGGTTCATTGACGTCTCCTCCGCCTCCGTGAAAAGCTGCCGTGGATATCATGACCCCGAACTCTGATGCGATGTCCCCCATGATAATGGAGTCTATGCTTGGCGTCGACTGAATCAACAGATCGCGACTATATTTCACCAGGCATCCGACCGTACGCGGAGCGCTCAGTAGGAGGTCGAACTCGGGATCCGTGACTGTTATCTCATCACCCGGGCCCAGCCAATAGCCGGATGCCCCCCCAATCTTCCGTGAGATTGAGACGGTGGCCCGCTGAAGTGGAAGCAGTTGCATTCCCAATCGTACGGGTAGCACTTTAGCTCTGAGCAAGTCAACAAACGAGGTTGCTTGGAGGCTGGTGCCAATGAGGTAGCCTCCGGTGGATAGAGTAGTGATGTCGAGTGCGCGGTTTTGGATCTCATAGGGAACATAGAAGCCTGAAGTTCCCTTGTGAATTCGTTTCTCAATCTCCCTCGAGCATTCCATCTCAAAATCCGCGCGTTTGATACCATTGGTCAAGTGGTACTGAATTGCACGAGTCAGGCTGTATCGATCTACATCTGCCTCACTGAGACCGAGCGAGGTCATGATGTGTTGAACTTGGACTTTTGTTTCCATGATGCTGTCCCCCTTACGATGAACCTTGGTGAGTTTCCCGAACCGATTTGCGACTTTGAAGCTCTGCAGTTTTGATGCTAACGAGTTGGTGATGAATATATCGCTTCACACATTGCCCCGCGCACAGGTCATACCCAGAAAGTGACTGGATATTCAGGTCAATCTGCTCTTCAAGGGTTTGGAGATCTTCGGCTGAAGTGGCAACCATCTTAAAGGGAGGGCCAGGATTGCGTTGAGCCAATAGAGTGTTCAGGTCACGAAGTTCCACGTCGACGACCTTGCCCTTTTCACACCTGTTGCCGTTGATCCAAATTGACCGTGTCATTTCGATGGCAATCGTCATGCGCTTTTCCTCCGTGATCGTGTGAGTTTCATCCGCTCCCCTCGTGTTCTATTGGTCGAAAGCTACGATCGAGTTACGTCTGCTTACTCTTCGCAGATTTCGATGGCGGCTTCCAGTCCAGATCAGTCGTCGCCCGCTTGATGCCGATGAGCAGATTTGCATCTTTGGCATCGATGTCTGTGCTGACCGTAAGCACTGTTCCTTGAGGAACGGCTTTGTGTTGGTGCCGTACCGCTCGATGTGTTACGAGAATCTTGTCACCATTTTTGAGACGCATAACTGATTCTCCTTTTAGTCTGAAGGTTGCAGGTCCCCCCGCATGCTGGATTCCCGTTCATCATCACGGGGATCAACAAACTTGTTCGCCGCTTCGGTTATTGCCTGCACTCGCTCGTTTCGGGTTCTCTCGCCAGACTTGAGATGTTCATGGCCGCAATAGTGGCTGGCCCTATCGTAGAAAGTCGAACCGCAGTTCTGGCAACGAAGGATAGGCCCGAGTTCACAGGGGGCGTTCTGTGACATCTCGGAAGGTATCTTCTGCAGTATGGACTCGAGATATCGAGTAACGTTGTGCACGCCTGAATGAAGCTCATCGACTGCCTGGTAGAATGTCTTGGGATAGTCACGCTTCAACTGAAGAATCCTATCCATCTCTAACAGGCTCAAATGACGTCTCCATCCGAGACGATCGTAGATGATTTGCTCGAGATCTTCAGTCTCGCTTGCTTTGACGGCGTGGCGCCGTTTAGATTCTGAACTCTCAACCTCTGTCTTCATCATTCGCTCGTGGTATCATCGGACATTTCTAAGCCCTTGATCTTCACGAACCATCTGTCTTCTCCGTCCTTCCAGTATTCAAAGATCCCGTTGATGGGGTTGCACAGCTTTTCGAGGTAGATCCTGACCGTCTGTGGGCTGATTGTCCTGCCGGTTCGCTTCCTCACTTCTTCGGCGGCAGCATTGACAAGATCGACCTCCTCAACGAGCCTCAACCTTCCAACCGTCTCCTGAATGAAGACCACGACGATCGGCTCCGAGACCAGGTTCTTCTCCATTGAGACGTATTGGACAAGAAGCTTCTCCTTTCCCCTGCGTGGTCCTTTGCCTCTGTTCTTGTTCCTTAACGACATTATTTTGTCGCTGAAATGAAAGAACTTACGACCGCGACCTTGGCCGCGACTGTCCTTCTTGCGGTTGCAATGCCGGCAAAGCAGCTGATGGTTCGAACGGTCATTGTTCTCAATGTTGCCATCGATGTGATCCAATTCGAGATAGACCTCTGGTGGCTTTCGACCACAACCGTGACCGAGTTTTCTGTTGCATTGCACTCCATCCCGCTCTGCGCACTGTTCTTTCGCATGTTGAATCTGTTTCCCATTGAGCCTGGACATATTCGCTCAGTGTTACCTTTGCTGACCGGAGCCAGCCAGGGACTCATCCTTCTGCTTCCCATCCGTCGCGTGCGTAGTACCGAAAGAGGTCCCCTCCTCCTCTTCTGAGACTAACGAGAACTCGGACTCTGCGATTTCTCCAGTGTGCGTATCAATGTTCGCAACATCCAAGTTTTGAGATTGACCTCGAAGCGCCACCTCATCGAGCGCGACAGCGCGGGCGAACTCCACCGAGAGCGGAACGTACTTCGCAAGCCTGCGAACCATCGTCTTGCGAGCCATCGGCTCGTAATTCGTCTTCCACGGTCCGGAGATCTTCCCGTCCTTGTCCTTGGATTTGCTTTTGTTCATCACGGCATCGATGTCAGCCCGAGGCAACACTTCGAAGACATAGCCACCATTCCTGAATCGAGCGTAGGCGTAAGCGTGAGTGATCTCTCCTCTCTCACCCATCAACGGAACATGGCGAAGCTTGTCATTCAAACCAAACTCGTACTCGAAGACATCTCCCTCTCTGACGACTTGAGCCATGAAGGACTGAACGCGGCCCGAGCTGAGACCGATATCGATCGAGGAGAGTCTTAATCTCATTCCAATCGAGAGGAGCTTTGCGTTTTGTCACAATCGATTGTGAACCTCGAGATGTTGCTGGAGAGTTGTTCTCTGGCATCAATGGATTCCTTCAAAGTGGATCATCCGAGGCGCGCCTCCCCACGAGGCAGAGTCCCCAATGCACGGAGGGCAACTGCCTCGCAGAGTGGGAGGATCCACCGAGGCGGCGCTTCAATCTGTTAAGATCACGAGTCCGCTGCCGTCGCCATCGCAGAGCGAGCGTGGAGGCCAACTCGCGCAGGCGCCGAGCAACGACCCCGAGGACATCAGCATGCCGCATCAGGAGCAAGAGCATGCTGCGCCAAGTCAGTGCATTCGATCCAAAAAACAAAGGGCCGACCGTGACCGCTTCGGAGTTTCGTTTTGGTTAGTTGCCACGACGGCCCCTGTCTTGAAATAGAAAAGCCAATCAGAGAGGCACGCGCCCGCGAGCCCCTCCGACTGGCTTCTCAACACTCTCAACTTCCTATGTACGGGCGCGTTTGCCATTTTGCCCGTCAAGGTAATATAGTTTCAGCCCTCTAACGTTGCAGAAAATGTTGTTGCGTCGTTAGCCGCTATCCTTCAACGAGTTAGGAGAATGGAATTTGAAGCGCCCGGCGGTGGACGGAACGTTGCTACTATGGTCGTTTCCTTTCCTTGCTATACCCCAGGCGTGACAGAGTTGCTCGGATCGTGTTAGGAAGCCCCGGATAGTTCCGCCAGCCTAATTCTTGCTTCGCTTCAGCGGCAAGGCGGATGATCACGTGGCCGGGTACCTTCTCTTGCAGATGGATGTGTGAATCCTTGGAACATTTGACCTTCAGCCACCGCGTAAGTTCACCTTTTTGATGCGCCTTGTCCCTCCCAAGCCTTCCTGATTTTGCGGAGGGTGATATTCCGTCTCTGAAGTAATGCTCTAGGCCCAGATCGGCAAGGATGTGTGCCTGGATTTCCTGCCACATCTTCACTTGCTCGAATGCGTTTTCGGTGACCAATCGTTCCAGATCCAACGCTTCCTTCAATGCATCCTTCTCGCCCCATTCATCGTTGCCGAGGCGACGAAGTTTGCCGACTAACTCCGAAC
>JBAWAH010000019.1:0-94049 GCA_049589195.1 Bacteroidota bacterium
AGTGGAACCTGTGCAAAGCGCTTGATGATTGCGAGGAGCCGCTCGTCGACTCCACTAATCGTCAAGAGATCGTTGATTGTGCTGAAACCTCCCGCGCGCCCACGGGCCACGACAATGTTCCGGGCGACGATTGGCGTGAGGCCGGGAATAAACTGGAGATCTCCAATCGTGGCGTCGTTGAGGTTCATAGGATTCTCTTGAAGGTCCTGCAGCCTTTCGAGAAGCTCGGAGCTTTCTGCATCCTGGGTACTTTGCTCCAGAAGGTTTTCCATGTAATTGTCCACGAGCGCAGAGATGGTGTCGGCAGTGGACACTGAATCCCTTCGAACCTGTTGAAACGCCAAAAGTTGATCCGAGACTGCAAATGTAAGGAGAACGAGAGCGACTGCTACGTGAATCCGCTTCATCGCAGGTTGCCCGAGAGGCCTCCACTTAGTTCAGATTGTTGAGATCAACTGCCACTGAGAATTGATGAGAGAGTCCAAGATCCGGATGGGTAGTCATTGCATAATCAAAATGAATGAGTGAATAGTGAACGCCAAACCCCGAACTGAATTTCGTCGGATTGCTCCCGACCCCAGCGCGGAGACTCACCGCATCGACGACGTCGTACTCGATGCCGCCGCGGACGAGGGTTGGATACCTGACATCTTTGACCACGTCCACATCGAGGAATAATCCTTTGATCGGAGAATAGCTCACTCCGGTGGAGTACACCTGTGGGAGTTTTTCCTTTACCTCTCCTATGGTCGGCGCGTTGATATTCGCAGCGAAGAATCCCCAGCGGACTCCGTTTGTAACGGTCGCAAGGAGACCGACATCAACTCCAACGACTGAAGCGGAGCCATAATTCTTTATGACAAGGGAGTTGTAAGTCAAGTTGATTCCAAAGGAGAAAACGTCCTTGTAGGAATTTGAATACGCGAAGATCCCAGAAACCTCTCGGTAGAGGTCAAACCCGAATCGGTTGACAAGGAGCCCGAAGCTCCCGCGTGAAGTCGAGTGGACCAACGCGAAAGATGCGAACGAAAGCTCCTTTAGCCCAAAGGGTTGCGGGGCATAGAAGGCAGAGACCTCTTCCCCGCGGATCCGTGAGAGACCTGCCGGATTGAAAGCGATCGCCCAAACGTTGTCAGCTAGCGCTACAAAGGCGCCGCCCATTCCGATGGGTCTAGCTCCCTGGTCACGTCTCTCAAAACCTGCACGTGCGACTTCCAGGCAAAGAATGAACGCGAGAAAGACACCACCCGCTCTCATTCCCAAGAATGCAACAACACTCGATTTCCTCATGGGGTTTAATCTCCCTTGACCTAGTTGAGTTTCCTCAGTATATTGCACTTGCCCGGTTAGGGGGGCTCGCCATTAACCATCGACCATTCACCATGAACTTCCACAGCAAAGCTCTTTTTTTTCAGATCCCTCTCACGATCCTCGCGCTCTTCGTGCCACCACAACTCGCAGCTCAGGAACTCGATTGCGACGTGACGGTGAACTATGAGTCCATCCCGTCGACGAATAAGGAATATCTCATTGATTTCACGAATGAAGTAAGAACGTATTTGAACTCCTACAAATGGACGACTGAGGATCTCGAGGGGGAAAAAATCAAGTGCTCTTTGAGCATTTTCTTCACTTCGGCGTCGGGCACAACTGGGTATTCAGCTCAGGTCTTTGTCGGAAGTCAGCGGCTGATCTATCAGGGCGATGGAAAGGTGACTGCCGTCTTCCGGATCAAAGACGACATGTGGGATTTTTCGTACGAAAAGAACCAACCGATTTACCACAACGAGTACCGGTTCGACCCTCTGGCGAGCGTACTCGACTTCTATGCGTATGTCATCATCGGATTTGACTTCGACTCTCACGAAGCGCTCTCGGGGACTCCTTTCTTTCAGAAAGCCTCAAACGTCGTCAACCTCGGAGCTTCGACTGCCTTCTCACGCGGCTGGAACAAAAGCACCGGCACGTATACGCGCGCAGGCCTGATCGAAGAGCTTCTCAACTCCCGATTCACACCGCTGAGACAGGGCCTGTACGACTACCATTTCAATGGACTGGATATGATGGCGTCCGATAGGAAACAAGCGTTTCAGACTATTGTCAACGTGCTGGATCTGTTCGCAGATTTCAAGACGACCGAGGGAACGGGTGTCCTGTACACCCGCATTTTCTTCGATACAAAGTACCTTGAACTGGCCGACCTCTTTACAGATTATTGGGACCCCGAGATCTATACCAAGCTCAATGCGATCGATCCCTCTCACCAGAGATACTACGACGAGTATCGAACTAAGAGAAAGTAGCACACCAAATTCCGTTTCTGAATCCCCTCCGACGTTGGGCCCCCCAGCTGCGTCCAGCTTGCAGCAGCGCTTCTAAGTCCCACACATCAGTCTGACATCCATACGGCTGTGGGATAAATCTAAAGTATTTCGCAAAAAATGTCAAGAGAAGTACTGTCTATTTTCTGCGACGCGTGTCCTTTGGAAGGGTCGCTCTTGAAGGCCCTTGTTGGTGTTGTGCAGAGGTTCGGCGGGTTGCGCGTGGCACAAATGTTGTTTTCATTCAGGTTGGCGATAGAAAAGAAAGGAGGATCCCAATGAGACGCGTTCTGCTGGTCCTTCTGGTTGCCTTCCTTCTTGGCGGGTGTTACACCGAGTTCCTTACAACGAACAGCGAAGATGCGGCGGATTCTTCGTATACCCCTCCGCCTTCGTGGCCACCGTCTGACCCACCGCCGCCGGGACCGTGTCCATGTCCTGGGCCACCGCCGCCTCCACCCGTCTTGATCATTGAAGTCCCTGTCCCTGCGAAATCTCCGACTCAAGCACCTCCAGAGACGCGACGTGACTTTGGCTCAACTCGCGGCAGTGTGGAGCAAGATAGGACGGGAAGAAGTAACGACGGAGGCAGAACTGAAGGAAGAGGAAGGTAGAAGAGGCTCGGCTACAAGGTGATCCCGTTAAGCCGAACTCGTCTTTCGGCGGGTGAGGAGTTCACAACGTAGTTTGATTTGCCGGGAAGCATAGAGATGACCTAGGCAACAGGTAAGTGTCGCGTGTACCTCAACAGCCCATCGGAGTTGGTCAAAAATACGGCCTCACCCGATACTTCGCGCCGATCTCCTTCTCCACAAACTCCTTTGCCTTTTGTTCGTCGATGCTGTCCATCCCGACGATTGTCATCACGACCTCGGGCAGAAGTCGCACACACTCGCGAGCAAAATCGACCATCGCTTTGTGAAATCGCTCGCCATCAATCTGCATCAACTCACCGTACTGCTTAGGGTCCACGGAATTGAGACTGATTGACACTGAGTCAACCAATCCCACCAGTTCGGGCACGATGTTGCGGTGGTTGATAACGCTGCCGTGTCCATCAGTGTTTAGACGAACTCTCCCACCGTGCTCTTTCACCCAGCGCGAGACTTCTTTGATGACATCCATTCGGATCGTCGGCTCGCCGTAGCCGCAGAAAACAACTTCATCATGCTGCTTTGGATCTCGAATTGCTTCGATGACCTCCTGGGACGTTGGCTCGCGAGTGATCCGCAGGTTGTGTCCCTTGACTACTGCCTCACCCTTCCTGTCACAAAACACACAGTCAGCATTACAGCGGATCGTGATATTAAGATAGAGTGAGTTCTTCATCTTATAGGCAATCACGGGCGGATCTGGCTCTCCAATGCCAAAGAGCTTCTTTGCGTTGTGCCTTGTCGATCTCGCTGTATCCTCGACTGTGCTATCACACAGGTCCGCAATCTTCTCCGCGATCAGTCTGATGTTTGCCGGCTCATTGCGTCGGCCACGAAGAGGAACTGGCGCAAGGTACGGGGAATCCGTCTCCAGCAATAGATGGTCGATCCCGACTGTCTGGACAGCTTCCGCAGAGGTTGAATTCTTGAACGTCACGATGCCGGGGAATGACACGATGAACCCCATGCTTAACAGTTCACGCGCTGTGGCGCCGTCGCCAGGGAAACAATGGAATACCCCTTTCAGCGCGGGAAATCGACTGTACGGTGGCACTTTATCCATCCGCCAGTTGGAATTCCCTTTGAGCGTCTCTCGAATGACGCTCTTCGCCTCCGGGATCGACTCACGTGTGTGGATGACGACCGGCAGGTTTCGACGAATAGCGATCTCGAGTTGACTCTTGAACACCTCGATCTGTTTCTCTCGCGGAGAGAAGTTGTAGTGAAAGTCAAGACCAATCTCTCCAATCGCAACCACTTTCTTGTGTCGACTCAAGCGCTCAATCTCACCGAGCACTTCATCACTCGCGCTCGATGCTTCATGCGGATGGACACCGACGCATGCGTAGATGAAGTCGTACTTCTCAGCAAGCGTTACCGCGTCTCGGCTCGATGGCACATCCGTTCCCGGCACGACGATGCACTCTACGCCAGCCTGCAGCGCTCTCTGGATCACTTCTTCCCGGTCATCTTTGAACTCAGGAGCGACCAGATGTGCGTGGGTGTCGATGAACATAGAAACGGATTTAGGATTCAAGATGTAAGATTCAAGCCCAAGAGTGTTGGTTAGAACTTCGCCTCAGCAGAAAAAACAAAATTCCGGATCGGGGAAACGTTGCCCATCAGCTCCACATAGTTGTACTGAAAAAGATTATTCACATTGAAACGCAGAGTGACCGGAACACCGGCTGTGCCGAGGTCAACGGAAGCTCGCGCATCCACGACTTTGATTGGCACACGAACCGCTCCATCTTGGATAGGCGCAAGCGCAATGAGTGATTCATCGACCCTGTCAACTTTGCTGATGTACCTGAAGTCGACCCCTACAGAGAACGCTTTGTAGTTCAGGGTGCCGCTCGTGTACAAAAGATGCCGCGGACGAAAACGTAGAATCTGGTCCTCTGTCAGATCCCGTGGCCAGACGTATGTGTAACTTGCCTCAAGGTGAAGAAGCTTCTTAAACCAATCAGATTTGATACTCACCTCAGCTCCTTGGATGCGAGCCTTGGTGACGTTGTCAAATGTGATCTTCGGCGTGCCTGAGTCGGGCTTCACCCTCGCTTCGATGAGATCGGAGAATTCGCTCCAGAAAAGGGAGCCGTCGAGAAGCACACGATCGGCAATTAGCTCGCTCCCACCGACCTCATACGACCAACTCCGCTCGGCCTTGAGATCAGGATTAGGCTCGATCTTTGCCGCGTATGTGGGCGCGTTGAAGTAAACCTCACCGATGGACGGAGCACGGAACCCTCGACCCACGGAAGCTCGCAGCGTCGTCCCCTTGTCAGGTGTGTACACAAGTCCGAACTTCGGACTGAATTGGCTAGCTCCCTCAAGACCAATGACCTTTTGAAAATCGTACCTTGCCCCTGCCGTCACACGAACCAAGTCTTCAAAGCGAACTTCATCCTGAAAGTAAAGTGCAGTTCCGAAATCAGCATGACTTCCGTAGAGCGTCGAATCCGATCCAACATCATTGAAGTCTCCAACAATCCCAAATGTGAGCGTTTGAGTGGAGGAAGGCACGAGGTTCGCTTGCAGTTCAAGATTGCCCGTATGAGCACGCGACGACGTCCCGTTGACTCCCGAGCTGTCGTTCTGCAGGAGATTGCTGAAGTACACGCCTTTTACAGTGTAGAAGAAATCCTCCCCAATGAATTTCCTGTACGAAGCATTTGCATTCCACCTGGTTGTGGTGATATGGTAAAAGGCTTGCTCACCATCAGGCTGAAGTGCATGTTCGAGATTTTGCCACCAAAAGAAACTCCCCCTCTTCTGTTGGAGGAGATTCAGACTCAGAGTTGCAGTCTCATAAGCTGAGAAGTCGTACGTTAGCTTCCCGTAAGCATTCCATCGATGGTAGGAATCATTCTGGCGGTACCCATCGTCGTTTGCACGCCCCCCAGACAGAAGAATGGCCAGAGGTCCAGTTCGAGTTGAAAAACTTCCAAACACGCCCTCGAGGAAGCGCGTCTTGTCACTCCATTTCCATTCATTATAGTACGGCGTGTCGTAAGCTCCTGTGTAGGCTCTGACCCTTGCCTCCGATCCCTCCTTGACATCACGAGTGATGACGTTGATGACTCCACCAAGAGCACTTGAGCCATAAAGTGCCGATCCCGAGCCTTTCACGACTTCGACGCGGTCAACCTGAAGGGTTGGGATTGTTTCCCAGTTAATCTCTCCCGTGTCCCCCGTCAGCAGGGGAAGCCCATCGAGAAGGAGAAGCACACGGCTTCCAATCCCTCGACTGTAGCCACTCATTCCCCGAATGTTCACCTGCGACTGAACCATATTCACTCCCGGCACGTACCGCAGGGCATCGTTGATGGTGATAGAATTTCTTTCCTCGATTGCCTTCGAATCCACAAGGCTTACACTTACAGGAATCTCTTCAAGGCTCTGATCGCGCTTGCTCGCAGTAACGACAACTGCCTCAGACTGAATAGGGAGAGGAGCGAGAGTAATGTTTACTTCTGAAGTGTCGTTGGCCTTCACGACGATGTTTGAAAGAAGTTTTCTTTCAAACCCAACGCGAGAGATAAGGAGATTGTACTTCCCCTCTGGAACGCTGCTAATCACAAATAGACCCCGCGAGTCCGAAGTTGCTCCGAGGATAGTATGCTGAAGCACGATATTGGCAGCGACAAGAGGAGAATTATCCTCAGAACTTGCCACCGTCCCCGAGATTGCGCCAAAACCCTGGGACAGCACAGCTTGCGGTGACAAGAAAGATGAACTCCCCAAGATGACGACAGAAAGAAGTGTGTATCTCACTTTCATGGCGAGGCAAGCTTTACCAAGACCTGAGGTGGAAGGTGATCGAAATCGACTGTGATGTCGATGCCAGAGACAAAGGTGCCGGGTGAAACGCTCACAGCCTTTGGAGTAGCCTGCGATGGATCCTCAGAATAGACGCCAATCACCCTCCAGTTGGAGAAGATATCTGGACCGTACTGCTGGGCGACGACAACATACTCGAATGTAACCGGTTCGGTGAAAAACTGATAATCCTGGAAACCCACATTCCTTGTCAGTGAGGTATCATAGACGGCATCCCCATTCAGAACATCATTAAGGATGTTTGTGGGTGGATAGTGCTTGAAGGCCACGAGTGCGAGACGCACAAGACTGTCGGCGGGCGGCCACTTGCCCTTGTACGTGATGCGACCGCCGAAGCCCGGCTTCGCTGCCGGGGGCGGCTCGAGTCCGTGGTCACATGCTGAGAGAGCCAAGACGAACCAAAATACAAACCCGATTTTAGTTGCATTCTTCACAGGATCTCGTCAATTGTTGACACCTCTGATACGGCTCAACAACCCAGAACCATCCAGGATTTATCAGGCAGTCTCATCCGGAGGCTCTTCATACTCAATTGTTTGGATTATCTTGGCAAATCGCTCGGGCATTTCCTCGAAGGCATGTTCCCAGCACAGGCTGTGGCCTAAAAACCAGCGGGAGAGCGTGTCACCATCATCGCTTTTCCAGCGGTCCCAGTATCCGTCTCCGGGGCGCTGGATACGCCATAGGAATTCCTTACCGCACTTGGTGCATTTTGTGTGCTTGTAATATGACATTGTATTCCTCCGGAGCGACAGAACCGCATTGACGGACGAAAAGTAGCAAATGTCCGAGTCAACTTCAAGCGGCGGAGACAACTCATTGAGCGGAGAGTGCTTGAGCCCTTCGGACAAAATGTGGCTGGATGGGAAGAAGTCTTCGAGGAGACTGGACTTTTTCGAGTGGAATTACTTCACAACGCTGCCGCTAGGCAGACTTTTGTCCAGCGTTACGATGGACAATTCGCCCTTGTCGTCCTGTGCTGCGAGGAGCATCCCATGGGATTCCTGGCCCATAAGTTTCGCTGGCTCCAGATTGGCGACGACGATGATTGTTCTGCCAACAAGCTCTTCGGGCTTGTATTGATGAGCAATGCCCGCGATCACTTGCCGCCGTTCACTGCCAAGCTCGACTTCGAGTTTCAAGAGTTTCTGTGACTTGGGGACACGTTCGCAGGCACTCACCTTTCCAACGCGCAAGTCGAGCTTGCGAAAGTCCTCGATCGTGATCGTCGGCTTGATGGGTTCTGACGATTGTGGAGTAGTACTCGGAGTAGGAGGTTGACCTGCTGGGAGTTTCGGTTCGATCACTTTGTCCTCGATTTTTGTAAAGAGAATTTCAGCTTTGCCAAGTGAGTGCCCAGCTTCGAGCTTTAGATCGCCAGCACCGCCCCAAGTGTCTCCATCGTCGGCAAGGGGAACGTTTAGCATATTCCTTATTCTCTGTGCTGTCGTTGGGATCAATGGTTCGCAAAGGATGGAAAGAGCATTGATTGCCTGAAGACAGAGATTAAGTGTCGTCTCGCACTGCGCCGGGTTCTCCTTGATCGTCTTCCACGGTTGGCTTTTGTCGAAGTAGACGTTTCCCGAACGAGCGAGAGCCAGGATCTCTTGACATCCTTCACGGAATCGAAACTGCTCAAACAAATCCTTCCCGACCTTCTCCGGAGTCTCTTTGATTTCCCGTGCGAACGCCTTGTCCGGTGCGCTGAACTGGTGTCTGGGTGGCACCTTATTGTCACAGTACCGCTGGACGAAGGTCAATGTGCGATTGACGAAGTTGCCCAAGATGTCTGCCAGTTCATTGTTATTCCTTGCCTGAAAATCCTTCCAGTAGAAGTCGGTATCACGGTATTCGGGCAGGTTCATCGCCAATGTGTAGCGCAATGGGTCGGCAGGAAACTCTGTAAGGAAATCGAGCGCATCGATTCCCCAGTGACGACTCTTAGAGAACTTCTGTCCTTCATAGTTCAGAAACTCGTTGGCGGGTATGTTGTCCGGCAGAACGTACTTTTTCTTGTTGCTATCGTTCCACGACATAAGCATCGCCGGGAAGACGATGCTGTGAAAAACAATGTTGTCCTTTCCAAGGAACGCGATATAACGCGTATCTTCACTTAACCAGTATCGTTCCCAGCGATCGGCATCGCCAATCCTCAGGGCCCACTCCTTCGAGGCAGAGATATAGCCGAGAAGCGCCTCAAACCAAACATAGATCACCTTCCCCTCACCACCTGGAATTTCTTCAGGGACCGGGATCCCCCAATGCAGATCTCTCGTCACCGCCCGGTCTTCGAGGCCTTCCTTGAACCAGCCCTTGCAGTAGTTGAGGACAGAATCCTTCCAACCTTTCCTCGAGTTCAGGTACTCTTCCAGCCTTCTCTGAAACTGGCCGAGAGGAAAGTAGAAATGCGTTGTCTCGCGGATGACAGGCGTGCTGCCGCAACTCTTGCAACGAGGGCTGATCAAGTCAACCTGGTTCAGCCACGTCCCACAATTCTCGCACTGGTCACCACGTGCAGATTCATAGCCGCAGTTCGGACACTTCCCTTCGACATAGCGGTCGGCAAGAAACCTCTTGTCCGTCTCACAGAAGAGTTGCCTGTCCTTCTTCTCCTTGAGGATTCCAGTCCTGTAAAACTGGAGAAAGAATTCTTGTGCGGTCTTGAAGTGGAGAGGAAGCGTGGTGCGTGAGTAGATATCGAGGCTCACACCGAAGCGCTCAAAGGCTGTCTTGTTCCCCTCGTGATACCGGTCTACGAGTGCCTTAGGGGATATACCTTGTTTCTCAGCCTCAATCGTGATCGCGACACCGTGCTCATCGGAGCCACACACAAAAAGGACGTCTGTTCCGCGAAGTCGCTGGTAGCGAACAAAGATGTCTGCAGGGAGGTAAGCGCCGGCAAGGTGGCCGAGGTGGATAGGCCCGTTCGCATACGGAAGGGCAGCTGTGACGAGAATACGTTTATTCGGGTTCGTCTTCGACAAGAGATCCTTTTGTGACAGTGCCTGCTGCTTCTTTCAATCGATAAGCAAGATTTGCCAAAGCAAGAGGAAGATAAACATTCCTGCCTACAAGTGCAATCGCATCCTCAACGCTCGAGATCATCCTGGTGTGGTCAGCGTTTGGAAAGTTCTTGACAAACCCCTGGAGCGGCTCAAGTTGATCGACGTTTACGATCCCATTCGATGCCGTCAGCCGAATCGCCTCCGCATCCCGAAACCAAACCAACATCAGGGACAGCCATCGTTCCATCGCAGGCCGATCAAACGTGGCCGCAAGCTCTTCAATCTGCTCAAAGAGTTTTGAAGCACGATTGCCTAATGCGTTCCGAACGAACTCGACCACCGCATCTCTGCTCTCGCTGACATCTGCTTCCAAGAGAGCGATTGCTCGGGAAAAACTCCCATTGGCAAGTGTTGCAGACAACTGGGCCTTCTCCACAGAGACGGAATGGCGGGCAACCAAGGCGTCACGGATATCTTCGCTCGAAAGCGAATCGAATTTCACTGGCTGGCATCGGGAGAGAATCGTCGGGAGGAGTCTCTCTCGCTTGGAAGTCGTCAGGATCAGAACTGTCTTGCGTGTAGGCTCTTCGAGTGTCTTGAGAAGAGCGTTCGAAGCTTCGTCATTCATCCTCTCCGCCTCGAGAATGATGAAGACCTTCCACCCTGCGGCAAACGCACTCAGCGAAGCTTCCCTGCGCAACTCGCGGATGCTGTTAATCCGGATCTCGTTTCCCCTTGGAACCTCTATTCGATGGTAGGGGTTCTGTGCCTTTTGCCGCAACTGATCCTGGATGAGTTTTACTTCAGGATCAGTGAGCGCGTTGATTGGCGGTTCATCATTTCTCTCGCTTTTCCCCCTCGGAAGCGCAAAGACCAACCTCAGGTTGGGATGTTGCAGGTTACCGAACCGTTTGCATGACGCGCATGCCCCGCACGCATCCGCACCTCCCCGCTCACAATTGAGAACTCGGGCAAACTCGATGGCCGTCGCATCCATCCCGGCACCCTCTTCACCGTAGAACAGATAAGCGTGAGCTACCCTTCCACGCTCAATCGCACTGCGAAGAAGATTCTTTGTGCGCTCCTGCCCAATGATCTGATCCCACATAGACCCTCACGCCTAGAAGGCTTGGCCAATCCCGAAGTTCAGGACGCCATTTGCCAGCGTGTCTCTCCAGAAGCGCTTGCTCGTAAGCCATTGTTGGCCTTCGGGCTGACCCGGATCATAGACCTTGAACCCAAAGTCGATGCGCACTGGACCGAAAATCGTATCGTATCGGATCCCTAATCCTGACGCTACGGCGAGCTGATCCAGCCGAGCATCTTGAATTCTTGTCCAAACATTACCGATGTCAAGGAATAGGACCGTCCAGATATTGCTGAGTTTGAGCCACCAGAAGTCACCCGCACCCTTCAGAATGTTGATCCGGCTTTCCACGCTGGCCTCAAAGATCGCATCTCCTCCAAATTGTGGACGATCCATGGCACCCAGCTCACGAGCACGCCAACCACGAACACTCCCACTTCCCCCCTCAAAGAATCTCCGGTTGAGCGGGACAGGAAGGTTTTCTTCTCCCGGATTTCTCCTAAATCGGTAGGGTTCAGCGAAGCCGCCTTTCAGCTTCATCGCTAGGATTGCATAACGATCCTTTGTGAGGTCATCATACCAACGGGCGTAAGCGCTCATCTTGTAATATTGGCTGAAGGGTAGGCTTGATCCAAAGTTCTTGAGCAGCGTTGGAACCAATCCAGCCTCCTCCAGAGATACCGAACTGAAGAGCCCTGAAGAGGGCGATAGAATGTCGTTCGTCATATCGCGTTGGACGGTGGCAACAAGAATAGAGTTGAGCTGGGGACGCTGTTCTTCGGTAAACTGGGCCGCAGCTGAGCTGTCAAAGATCTCGACCGCCATCCGCTCAACGCTCCAATCGAAGAAACCGAATGTGTGCTCAGAGAACTGATTGCTGATGCCTATCTTATTGCGGACGATCGATTGGAGATACTGTATCTTCTTATCCGCTATAAGAGAGAATGTCCACGTCCCACTCACGCTGTTGGTGAAGATATAAGGCTGAAGGAGCTGGAAGGTGAGTTCTGCGTTCGCGACCAAAGAAGGCTGTCGAAACCCCCCAGGGGTAAACATCTTCAAAAAGCTGATGCGCTGTATCGACTGCACGCGCAAGCGCCCGCGGGTCAGGAAGTTCCTCGCGCTCCCAAAGAAGTTTCTATTGTTGTATCCAAGACCCATCCCCAGGTTGAATGCGTTGTCCTCATCGTTCACGAAGAGTTCCGGTGTCAACTCGTGTTTGTCACGTGGCTTGAGAGTTATTGTAATGGGAACACCCCTCGATGTGTCGTCAAGCGATGGGAACCTCGCATCGACCCGAACCGTCTCGAATACCCCAGACCTGGAAAGATTCCGCTCGGTCTCCAACTTCCGTTCCAAGCTGTATACCTGGCCAGTGGCAAACTCTAGGTGATGAAAGACAAGCGATGAATCGATGTCCTTCATCGTGGCTCCCTCGGGGGATATAGAGATCTTGCCAAATCTGTACTCTCGGCCGGAGTGGAATGTCAGAATAACGTTCACATCGTTCGTCGACAACCGGAGTTGGATGACAGCGCTGTCCAGTTTTGCCTCTGGGTAGCCCTGGTTATGAAGGAGACCAAGAATCCGTGCCTGCTCCTCCGTCACTTCCTTAGCGCTGAACGGGGAACCAATCCTTACCTTTTGGCTTGAATAAACCTCTCGATGAACCAATGGATTGATGCTATCAAGACCCACATAGCGAGCGGTGTCAACAAGAGAGCGATACCCTTCTTGAATGATGAATTTCACGCTGACAGCTCGGCCCATGCTGTCACGACTGAGGACTGTATCAATGACCACGCTGAAGAACCCGTTGTCGCGATAGAACGCTCTAAGAGTCCCTAAGTCGGCTTCGAAGGTAGCCTGGTCGAAGTACTCACGCCTGCTCCCAAGGCGTTCACCGAAGTGTTCGTAGAAAAAGGAGGAGATGTTCCCGGGGCTCTCCTTCGTCATCATCACAGAAAGAAGCGCTTTGTCACTCAACGTCTCGTTCCCATCGAACTCAATCTTCTTCACTTCAGGACCCGTTTGCTCTTCCGACGGATTCTGTGCAGCGGTCGATGCCACAAAGAAGGCAGGAGCAAACAAGAGGAAGAGGAAGCGGCGATGAAACCATTCCGTGAATCCCCCCCAACTCCTGACGCTGACCGGAAGCCCCCATCCTTTCGATCTCCAGCGGGAAGAGCACGAACAAAAAAACCCAGCAGAGGTGCTGGGTTCGGATTTTCCCTCAACCAGATGAACAGAAACCTTTACTGACAATAAATCCCTCTTTTTCTATTCCTCACCTGAGTCTGAAAACAACCACCATGTCGCCGGGAAACTCTGAATATCCTGCTCAGTATTCGTTTTCATCCTCGAAGAAGAAGTCTTCGTCAGTCGGATAGTCCGGCCAGATCTCCTCCATGCTCTCGTAGGGCTCGTCACCATCCTCGAGCTCCTGAAGGTTTTCGATCAATTCAGCAGGTGCGCCGGTGCGAGACGCATAGTCGATGAGCTCGTCTTTTGTTGCTGGCCAAGGAGCATCGTCTAAATATGAGGCTAGCTCAATCGTCCAGATCATCGCGATCATCTCCTTTGATTCAAGCAAATCTCTCCACATCGGGTTCACGAAAAAGCCACTGAAAGATGGCCAAATCACTCAGTGGCAGGACGGGAAGAGATATCACAGGTGCTCCAGCGGTTCAGACCTTATCCATCCGCATGCTGAGCGACAGACGTCGAAGGTTTGGGCTCTTCGAAGAAATAGTTAATAGGATTCTGCTTCTCCCCATTCACGCGCACTTCATAATGGAGGTTAGGTCCACTAACTAACCCTGAACGGCCAGACCGAGCTATGATGTCACCCCTCTTTACCGACTGGCCCTCTTTGACCAACGACTTGGAGAGGTGCGCGTACAAGGTCTGATAACCGTACCCATGGTCGACCTGAATGGTCAATCCATATCCCACGTTGACGCCCACAGAGGATACTACTCCGTCGCCTGTGGCATGGACGGGGGTCCCCACGTCGTTGACTATGTCCAGCCCTTCATGGAATTTCAAAACCTTGAGCACAGGATGGAGACGGTAGCCGAAACTGTTCAGCGCGTAGAATCCGTCCATCGGCTTGATACCCGGCATATGGCTGAAGAACGCTTTATTGAATTCGAATTTCTTGTAGATTTCCTCATAACTGTCTTGCTGCAGCTTTATTTCCCGCTCCAACTTGTCCATGAGCTCTGTCGACGATCGAAGCAGTTCATTCGCTTCACCTGAAGAGAGGCCAAACTCGTAGTTCTGGTTCGCGCCACCTGTTCCGACCTTTTGCACGTCTTCATCAATCTTTGGCAAGTCAACCACCAAACGGAGATTGTTGTCCCGCTCAGCAAGTCGATCGATTGTCGTTTCGAGTGTTGCTAGCTTGGTGGTCATCAACTGCAGGTGTTCTTTCAAAACCTTATTCTCATCCGTCAGCGTCTGGATCCTGTTGTATCCAAGCCCAAAAACATCGTTCAGCAAGTGGTTCGTTCCCAGCACCACCAGCAATGCGATCAACAGCGAGCCGAAAAGAAGCGCTAAAAATTTCGGCTTGAAACCCTTAACCTCCCTAATTCCCAGAGTATCAGGGATGATGTAGAATAGCTTGGGTTTCTTCACCATACGGCGTTTGTCCGGCTCTGTGGCAAATGGGAGAAATCAACTAATGAGGGCGTTGAGACCCCATTACCCGCACAAGGATTCCTCCTTCTCCCACACAAACCTTCCCCCGGGTCCCTTCAGGCCTCCTCCGCTAACTTGCGGAAACTTATGATGATAAGATGGCCAATGATATAAAATAATCAGTTGTTTGTCAAGCGATTTTTTTAAAAAACGGGGGCTTTCGGGGTGGAGTTCGGTGCCGTGTATTCTTGAAATTAATAAAGGTCGGCTAAAGTGAAGGACACCGAGAAGAGACTCTTACGGAGGTGAAAGTACAACCAGCCGGATTGATGATCCGGACAATATCACTCGAAGTCGTGCTCGAAGTAGTCGATTGCCCGTTCGCCGAGAGCTTCGGTTTTTGCAGTGATCTCTCCTTCCAAGCGCTTTGTGAACTCTCTCGCCGCGTCATAGCCGTAGTGTTTCAAAAGATAGTTCATGGCGATGACCTCGGCGATCACGGTGATATTCTTGCCTGGGAAGATAGGGAGCTTTACAAGTGGCACCTCGACACTGAGAATCCTGGTAATCTCGTTGTCGAGACCAGTTCGTGTATAGTCCTCATCGGGCTTCCAATCCTGTAGTTCAATCACGACTTCAACTCGTTTCTGGAAGCGGATTGCTCGGATCCCGAACATGCTTCGGACGTCGATGAGACCCAGGCCGCGGATCTCCATGAAATGTTTCACAAGCTCGGTCCCCGCGCCGATAAGAATGGCCTCGCCTTTCCGGGCAATCATCACGACATCGTCGGCAACAAGGCGATGCCCCCGCTCCACCAAATCGAGCGCGACCTCACTCTTCCCGATGCCAGACCGTCCAGTAATGAGAACGCCAATACCATAGACATCCACAAAGGAGCCGTGCACGACTGTCTGTGGAGAAAACTGATCGTCCAGAAAATCGCTGATGAAGTAGGAAAACTTTGTTGTCTCGAACGGAGTCTGAAAAATGGGTATGCGGTGTTGGGCTGCCAACTCAAGAATCTCGTCATCGAGGACATTGTCACTTGTCACAAAGATGCACGGAATTTCAAATTTGAAAAGCGTGTGGAAGGCTGCAAGCCGCTTCTCCAGCCGTAGAGACTGCAAGTACCGAATCTCCGTGTTCCCGAAGATCTGAACTCGGTCGAACGTGAAAAGATCCACGTACCCGGCAAGGGCAAGACCCGGCCGGTGAATATTCTTGTCCCGGATCTCTTTGTCAAACCCACACTCGCCGTTGAGCATTCGAAAATGAAGGCGCTCCTTGTTGCTTTCGTACAAGAAGCCGACGGTGATGCTTTGCTTTCGGATTTCCTTTCCTGAATCAAGGTTCATAGCAGGCCTCCTGCCGGAGACGTACGCCGCACCGACCTTACGCCGCCAACGCCGTGCGTCGTTTCCGTAGTTTATACCTCTCTCGCAACTTTGATTTGTATCTCACAAGCTGGCGTTCGAGCTTCTCGATCGCCGCGACAACCCCTTTGGAAAAGTCCTCAGACCGAACAACACCTGCCAGCGTCGATCGGTAAACGCGAATCTTAATCTCCACTTTCTTCGAGTTCTTCGGTGTCTTTTCATTCGTCAGGATGACATCACACCAGACAATCCCTTCATAGATTTTCTCTAGCTTTGAAACCTTCGTAAGTGCATAGTCTTGCAGGATTCTTGGGCAGCGAAAATGCCGGGAAGTAAAATGAATTTCCATGGACTCGTGTCCTCAAGAGTTTTCGATGTTGTGGAAGAGACTCGAACAGAGCGCAACGCATAAGAGCACCTTTACCATCAAACGAACTCCGCATCAGGAACCTCACGCTTTCGGGTGCGCCTGCTCATACACTTTCTTCAGCCGTTCGACAGTGACGTGTGTATAGATTTGAGTCGTGGAAAGGCTCTCGTGTCCAAGGAGCTCTTTGACCGCTCTGAGATCCGCACCCCGATCAAGAAGATGGGTCGCAAACGTATGACGCAGTACGTGTGGACTCTTCTGTTCAACCTCCGAGACCCGCCTGATAGCACCAGAGACAAGTAGGTAAACTGCCTTGGGATAAATCCGTTGTCCATGGATTGTCAAGAAAACAGATTTCCGATCGTCGACGGTCGTTTTCTCGGTGAAGAGTTTTCCTCTTTGCTTGAGATATGCCTCGAGTGCTTCTTTTGCTTTTCGACCAAGAGGAACGATCCGCTGCTTGCCCCCCTTGCCGTGGATCTTGACAGTCTCCGCGATGAAGTCGATTTCACCCACGTTTAGATGAACAAGCTCCGCCAACCTCATGCCCGTGCTGTAGAGAAGCTCAAGGATAGCCCTGTCACGAAGCCCCATCGCCGTCGACAGATCGGGAAGATCCATCATCTTCGCAACGGATCTCTCGTCGAGGAATGATGGAAGCCGTTTATCGAGCTTTGGCGTTGTCACCGAGCGCGCGGGGTTGAGCTTGAGAATATCCAAACGGACAAGGAATGAAAAGAAGGAACGAATTGCTGCAAGCTTGCGTGCTATGCTCTTCTTTGAAAGCCCTAATTCAAGAAGATAACCGAGATAGGAGCGAATCGTTCGATGATCGATTTTCTCGATCTGGACTTCCCCATCGCCAGACGCTTCCGCAAAAAATCCTGCAAATTGAAGGAGGTCTGACTCGTACGCATGAACGGTATGGTCAGAATAGTTCCGTTCGATTTGAAGATGTTCCCGGTATTTTTCAATGTAGGATAACACGATGATTGGTTTCGGCTTCAGTCATCCAGCCACTACGGCAGTTGTCTTCTCTACTTCGGCTTTGCATTTGGGACACTTTAGATATTCGCCCCTTTTTTGAGAATACTTCAAAACCATATATGGAGAGCCGCAGGTGTCACATTGGACGTCCACGGGTTTGTCCCACGAAGCAAAGTCGCAGTTTGGATAACGAGTACAGCCATAAAACGTTCGTCGCCGCCGGGTCTGCCGTGCGGTAATATCACCTTCGCCGCACTTGGGGCACTTCACTCCGATCGTCAGCGGTTTCGTATTTCGACACTTGGGATAATTCGAACACCCCAGGAACTGGCCGAATCTCCCCGCCTTCATCACCATCTCTCCACCGCAAAGCTCACACTTCACGCCAACGAGATGCTGGTGTTCCTCGGCAACAATGTGCTTCGTGTTCTTGCAGCGGGGGTAGGCACTGCACGCCATGAACTTTCCATTCCTTCCCCACTTGATCACCATTGGTGAGCCGCAGAGCTCGCACACTTCGTCGGTCGTCTCTTGCAATGACTTCTTGATGTCGTGAGTGTTCTTCTCGACCTTCTCCAGCGATTTGATGAACGGATGATAGAAATCATCCAGAACCTTCTTGTACGTGTGGCGTCCAGAAGCGATGCGATCAAGCTCTTCCTCCATCTTCGCAGTAAACTTCACGTTGAAGATCTGTGGGAAGCTGCTGACAAGGATGCGATTGACATCCATTCCCAACGGTGTCGCGTACAACTTCCGATCCTTCTGCTCGACATATTTCCGTTCCAGGATTGTGCTCACGATCATCGCGTACGTACTCGGACGGCCAATGCCGAGTGACTCCAACTCCTTCACAAGAGTACTCTCAGAATACCGCGGGAGAGGTTTTGTAAAATGCTGCCGCGGAATCAGGTTCTGCAACTCCGCTCGTTCGCCGGGGCGGAGGTCGCCTGGAACTTTCGAGGTCGGGTCTTCATCATCTGGCTTTCGTGTCTCTTCTTCCAAGTCATCGTAAACTTGCAGAAAGCCCCTGAACTGAGGATTCGACCCTGTTGCCCTGAACAGGTATTCCCCGCCCTTCACATCGACAGTGATTTGCTCGAACTCCGCGGGACTCATCTGGCAAGCAACGAACCGATTCCATATTAATTCATACAGCGAGAACAGATCCTTATCCAAATACTTCTTCACGGCCTTTGGGGTGTATTGCATCAGCGTCGGGCGGATCGCTTCATGGGCGTCTTGCGAGCTCTTTCCCTTTCTATAGAGACGTGATTCCTTTGGGAGATACTCAGCGCCATAATTGCTGTAGATGTACTCGCGGACTGCAACCACAGCTTCATTACTCAGGCGTGTCGAATCCGTTCGCATATAAGTAATCAAGCCCACCATGCCTTCAGTCCCAATCTCAACTCCCTCGTATAGCATCTGAGCCAGTGTCATTGTCTTCTTTGTCGAGAAGCGGAGGCGGTTAGCCGCTTCAGACTGAAGAGTACTTGTGATGAAAGGCGGTGGCGGCGTCCGCTTGACGAGCTTCTTCTGGCACTCTGCGATACTGAACTCTTTCTTGGAGATGTCATTCACATACCCCTGCGCAGTTTTCTCATCAGGGATGTTCGCCTCGCCACCATCAACCTGAATCAGCTTTCCGAGAAATGGGTCGCTGTGGCTTGTCTTGAACTCCCCAGTGATAGACCAGTATTCCCTTGGGACGAAGGAGTTGATCTGCTCTTCGCGCTCACAGATCAACCGTAGCGCAACCGATTGGACCCGCCCCGCCGAGAGGCCGTAGTAAACAGTCTTCCAGACAAAAGGACTCACTTTATAGCCGAGGATTCGATCCATCACGCGGCGAGCCTGCTGAGAGTTCACAAGATGCTCATCGATCTTGTGGGGGTTTTTCATCGCCTCACTGACACCCGACTGAGTAATCTCATGGAAAAGAACACGAAAGACTTTCTCGCTGGTGCCATCCAGCACCTGTGCGATGTGCCACGCAATCGCTTCTCCCTCTCGATCAGGGTCAGTCGCGAGATACACGGTATCCGCTTTTGCCGCAAGCTCCTTGAGCCGTTTCACGACTTCACCTTTTCCATGGATGAGCTCATACGAAGGCTTGTAGCCCTGCTCGATATCAACGCCCAATTTGCTCTTTGGCAGGTTACGAATGTGACCGACCGTTGCCTCGACGATGTAATCTTTCCCGAGGTACTTGTTAATCGTTTTCGCCTTCGCGGGCGATTCCACAATGATAAGAGACTTCTTCATATTCAATCGATTTGCACCCTTCTTCCCGATTCGTCAGTTAATCGTATCGCTCGATGGTGAGACGATCCTGCTTCCAATTCTCTTTCGATCATCCTTTTCAAATACCAGTGATGCAACAATGAACCTCGTTTCATCCAGCCCGATTTTCGCGTATCCCGACATCATCGCCCTGTCGATAACCGTCTCGAACATTGCGTCGTTCAGGATCCCCAGTTCACGGAGCTGGATGAGGTATCCTTGGGCCTCCGGAGTGATTACCATCTTCTCGACTTCATGGAGGACCCGGTACGACCGCTCGATCTGGCGATCAAGATGCGGAAGACCCTGGTCGCTTGCTGCCAGCTTGTCGAACAACCAGCTGAACGCACTGGTGATTTCGGCCTGCGTGTAACCGACTTCCTCGAGAACCTTCAGGTCGATCTCTCCAGGCGATTTGTTGTTCCGCATCTCGTTTACGAGATAGACGATGATCTCAATGATTTTTTCCTGCATTTTCCACTCGTCCAAGAATTCTCTGAAGATAATCTTCTTGTTTTCTCATCATTCTGAGCTGCAGGCGCTCCGTGGTATCGCGATAGCCGATGAGGTGGAGAAGCCCATGGATTACCAGGCGCATCACCTCGTTCTTGAAACTTACTCTGTATTTTCGTGCCTGGATCCGCGCTCGATCGAGATTAACATACACTTCGCCTTCCAGTTTTGATCCCTCATCCAAGCGAAACGCAAGAACATCTGTTGCATAATCGTGTCCCAAAAACCTCCTGTTCAGCTGCCGACTCTTTCGGTCGTTGATGAAAACGATATTCAAGAGCCGGTACTCAAGACTTTCTGCCTTCAGAACACTTTTCGACGCCTCGATGGTTTCCCTGCGGGGAATCCGGTACCTTGTGTGCGTGTTCTCAACGGATAACCGTGCCATCCCGCAGTGCTCACGACCTTGACCGACTCTTCCTCACCGCCTTCGAAGGAGATGATGTGTCAGGGAGTATTGAATCGCTCAACGAAAGGGCGATCCCTGACAGCATCACCTCGGGGCCAAGCTTGGTAAAATCGCCTGAGAGAAGTTTGCGATCCACGTTTGCGTACAGCGAGCACCCTCCCTCCTTCTCAACGATCAAACCGGAAAGCTTTCCGTCGAATTCACCGATAAAGGTCACCTCGCCGAGCATTTTGCTTGTCACGTATCCAGAGCAAAAGTGCAGTTGGAGATGAGCACTCGCGGTGTATACGGAAACGAGGTTGCCCCGCTTATCTCCAATTGGAATGTCTGGATAGATCTCCAGAGTCAGCCGCCGCTTGGTTGCCTTCTGCTCTATATCGAACCGATACATTCCGCCAGCTTTCTTCGGTTGAATCCCCAGAACCTTCGACAGCTTTCGGAAATCCTTAGCTGTAAATGAAAACGTCCTCATGGCCTCGATTCAGCAGCTCTCAGAGAGAACTGCTCGTCAACAAGAAAAACCCCGACTGCACGCCCAAGACTGCAAGGGGACACAATCGGGGTTCATCGTATTTGTGTGTTGATGCGTTCAGACAACAACCACGTTGGTTGCTTGCAGACCCTTCTTCCCCTCCACGACATCAAACTCGACCGTTGTTCCCTGTTCCAAGGATTTGTATTCCTTGTCCGACTTGATCGCCGTGTAATGGACAAAAACGTCTCCCCCTTCCTCGCGTTCAATGAACCCATACCCCTTCTTGCCGTCGAACCACTTCACTTTACCTCTTGCCATAAAGTTGCCTCCTCCTTCTCCGGCGCGGAATGACCAAAGGATAACACCATAGACCGAATTCCTGGATTAATATCTTCGGTCATCTCCCGCCTTGTTCCCGGTCTACGTGTGTGCGAAGCTCTTTTCAACTTCAACAACCGCCAGATGCGCGTAACACATCCACCTGAACCGATTTCGACCGGAGGACAAAGATTCCGCACGTCTGCTGGAGAACGATGTGTCGGGTCGTGATGGCGGTTGAATCTTCAATGACGAAGAGGGATTGCCTAAAGTATAACTTACGCGCTAATATACGTAGCCCAATGTTCTTTGTCAAGCAGTTTCCGAGCAAGCGGCGTTCGCATCCGGATTCCTGTCCCTTTCGCGTGAAATTCGAGGGAAATGATGAGACTAGAACTCGCTGAAGATCTGGCGCGACTCGATAGAAACCCTAGTTGTCCTCAATGTGTCGCGGTGGAATCCATCCTTCCCGCTTCCAGTCTTGGAGTTGGACCTTGACGCTTCCGATGATGACTTTCATCCGGGCAACAATGGGAACGCGGGCATCATCGTTGCTGAACCAACCCTTGAAGCCACCTGTCAATCCGAACATTCCCACCCAGTTGGCTTCGCCTTCGAACTGAAGGACGTCAACATGGTATGAAACCGAGTCGATTTCTTGGTCGTCTGTCTCATTTGTAAAATCAAAATACGTTCTGCCCTTCTTTTCCTTGATGAAAGTGTGAACAACTGTCTTCAGACCACTCCCGACATTGCCTCGGGCAAAGTACAGCAATGAGAGCCCATCCTGATATCGGCCTTTGGTCTGAACGGTATCATACTTCTCGACTGTCGGTGGATCGTATAGCCCTCTCTCTGTGATGACCTTGTTTGAGTCATACTGGAAGTCATATTTGACATAGTGCCAAGAAGTGTCGACAAGCCAACGACCTTCGAAGCGACGAGGGTAGAGACTGGAATCAAACTCCGATTGATAGAACTCATGCATATGCACAAACGGATTCCCATCATATGAATCGACATGAACTTGTGCACGGTAAAGAGTCCTTCCATCTTCCTCGAACTGATCAGTCAATTTGAGTTTAATCTCCCCAAGTCCGATGAACCAAAAACTCACTCGGTAATGGAGCTCCTCCCCAACTTGAAGGAAGTCTGATGGAGAACCTGACACCCGGGAAGAGTCGGAGAACTGTTCACTCCGGGGAGGAGCGTTCTCCGTATCTGGATGGAATTGAAAACTGCTGCAGGCGACAAGAACAAGGGCAAAGAAGCCTCGCCGAATTGCCGGACGTGCTGCCAGCGTCCAAGTGGCGAAGCAACGATCACGACCCGGCGAGGACAACCGCAACTCAACCGCCTTCATCTCAGGCCAGCAATTCTCTGCGCCTCGGGAAAGAGAGTGAGCGCTTTCTGGAATTGATTGTCGACAGCGGAGATTGTCTGAAAGTACCCGTCCCAGCCCCACATCGATCTCGCGATAAGCGCTTTTATCACGAGCCGGACATAACTCATATCGTGTGCGAACTCATCTTTGTTGATCTCGACGCCCTTGCTTTTTACGAAGGACTTGAATTCCGAAACAACGTTGTCAGAGACTTCGAAGTGATCTTTGAAATCAGAAAAGTCCTTCTCATATTTTTTCCGAAGTGCGGGACCATTCTCGTCGATATACTTGAAATTGAACTCGTAGAAGAGATTGCGCCGGATAATTGAACTGACAAGACTCGTAACCGTATCGGCCTTGACGATGTAATCCGGAGTGATTCCGCCGCCGCCATAGACGGGCCTCCCACCACTCGTATGGTACACTGCGCGTGTCGAATCGGTTTTCTCGAGTCGATGCTCAATATTCTCGCCCTCTTCTTCGGATCGTGCTTGAGGCTCAGTGCGGTATTTGCCTTTATCATCGTATGGGCGCTGTATGAGTCGACCGCTCGGCGTGTAATATCGTGCCGTCGTGAGACGAAAAGCAGACCCGTCCTTGAGGTCAAACTGCTTCTGGACGAGTCCCTTCCCGAAACTTGTCACACCGACAACCAATCCCCGATCCCAGTCCTGAATCGCACCTGAAACGATCTCACTCGCGGAAGCGGAACCAGCGTCGATAAGCACGATCAATGGGAGATCGGTGAATTCACCGTTCCTCGCAGTCACGTACTCGTCATTGGCCTCTTGTCTACGACCCTTCGTGTAGACAATCTTTCTGCCGGAGGGCATGAACTCCTCTGTCACCTTGAAGGCCTGTTCAAGGTATCCTCCAGGGTTGCTCCGGAGATCCAGAATGAGGTCTTTCATCCCCTCAGCTTTCAGCTTGCGGAGCGCCTGAACGACCTCATCGTGCGTCGTTTCCGCGAAATTCCTGACCTTCACATATCCAACCCTGTCATTGATCATTGTCGCGGCGAGGACGCTGTAGATGGAAATCTTATCCCGCGTGATGTCGAAATCGAGAAGGCCACTCACGCCGCTCCTTTGAATACTCACTTTCACGTGTGTGCCTTTGGGTCCTCGAAGCTTCTTTGGAACGTCGTCGCGCTTGATCCCGATGCAGGAGGCGCCGTCGATCTTCACAATCTTGTCCCCCGCAAGAATACCAAGGGCTTCGCTTGGCCCACCGGCAACAGGCGCTACCACAATCAGCGTATCGTTGATGACGTCGAATTCGACGCCAATCCCCTCGAAGCTACCGCGGAACTCTTCCTGAACACGCGGCAGCGCGCTTGCCGGAATGTATACAGAATGGGGATCGAGTGCACCAAGAAGCCCGTTGATTGCCGCTTCGACAAGCTTTTGTGTGTCGACATCGTCGACATAGTACTTTTGTGTCAGGCTTAAGACATCGTTGAACTTGATCAGCTGGTCGTGTACCGAATCATTCGATACGACATCGTTGATTCGGATTCCAACGATGATTCCTACGACGGTGAAGAAGAAAACGGCCGGCCATACGACTCTTCTCGAAAACATGAGATCAATCCTTTCGGCGTATTATCTGTCGGTGCAATGCCTCAAACATCAAACCTCAACTGAATGAACAAGGAATGATCGTCGAAGGTTCTACCAAAAGAGACATTCTCCTGACGACGAAACTGATATTTGAGAACGAGGAAGAATTCATTGAAAATCTCGTATACAGAGGTAACCCGAAAAAAGTACGTTTTCGTCAGAATCCCGTCGAGGAACGAGACATCGTCAGCGTCGAAGGCGCGATGACCATAAAGGGCGTTCCCACCGACATTTCTAACGAGATTCCCACTCGCATCCATGATGTTATCTCCGTGTCGGCTCAACTCCATCTCAAGAGACGCTTTCCACTTCCTGCTAAACCTGTAGCTCGCACGCGCGAGGACATCATCTGAATTCGGACCGAGATAATTGCCAATAACAAACTGATCGTTCGTGTAGCTGTTCTCGGGGATGTGATGAGAATAGACATAAGGGTCGATCCGCGTGTATTCCAGCACAAGATCGGCATTCTCGAGCCCAGCAGGTTCAATATAATTCCCTCCGACAGTAAAGGCAAATTCGTTTCCATAAAACCTTGATCCAAGTTTGGACCAAACGAGGTCATCAATAAGCAGCGTTCCATACAGTTCAAGATTCGAGAGGGAGTGAAGCTTGACATCAATGCTTCTAAGAGAATTGTCTCGGTCGTGCAGCTGAGGTTCGACATCCTTGAGGTCAGTCACAGGGTTAAGATAGGCTAGGTCAGGAGATCGACGGCTGTACACAATTAATTCCGAGAATCCAATATCGATAATTCGGGGGAAAGACAGCCCAAAACGGTGAGCGGCAAGATACTTTGGGTTGACGTGCGCTTCGCTAATGCCTGAGTATCCACCTGTAACAATTCGCGTTGGCCCCAAGAGCCAGCCGTGAAAAAACATGTACGTGAAATTGCCGACGTGCACGTCGATCTTCCCAAAATCAAAGACAGGTGCGTTGTCTGAGACAATCAACTTATCATTTACACCGTATCCCCACGACAGACGCTCCCGCCCCACCTGTATTGCTAAGACATCGGCATTGACCTTGAAATAGCCGTCGACGAAATTGAAGTCCTTAACGGATGGGAGGTCGAGCAACTCCCGATTGTGGCGAATCGTGCTATCCTGGAGGGCAACCTCTCGATTTCCAGTGATCAGCCCATGCGTCAATTGGAAGTAGTATCCAATCCTATTCTTCAAAGTCCCACGGAATCGAGGTGCGAGCTCAAGGACCGATGCCCCCGACTTCGCACGGCCATCGCCGCTGACAGCCCGCAAATCACTCGAAAGCAGCAGATCAGTAAAGAGGGTATTTGAGGAATCCTGCCATGTATAAATAAACTTCTCCTTCTCCGAGGTTAACCCCGAGACGGTCTCCGACACCCCCCCTTCGCCTGAGAAGACGACAAACCTGTTCTCAGTTCCGAGTCCCAGCTCATGTGCAAACTCCACTTTGAGATCCTCCAAGACATCTCTCTCGGTGGCTGTGAGTTCAGACCGATGTTTATCGATCGTTTTCAGATACTCGGCTACCTCACGCCGCGAGAGAGGGAGAACAGCATCGGGGTATTGCGCGATCACGCCCTTCACTTCCATTCTCTTCAGAAAATCGTACACGGGATTCGCGACGGGAACGTTTTCGAGCTGAGCAATCGCAACGCTCGAAAGGGCAATGCTGCAAAAGAAAGCGCCGAAGAATAGGCATGCTAGCTTCCCACGTAGACGCGTGTCGGACAAATCGTGAGGTCTACTCATCTCTTAGAAGTCTTGTTCAGTTCAAGGATTATCTTGGAATTCCAAGTCTCCCCAAGATGGATTCGCCAACTGGGAAGGACAACCGATCCCTGGTATACTCTCTCAAACCCAGCCTCTGAAAGAGAAACCGTCTCAATTGGAAATCTCCATACGAGAGTCGGTTGCTCGAAGCGCAGCTTCACCTCAACGCCAAGCCACTCGTCGACGAGACTCAGCGATCTTACGTTTTCAAGTGAGCCCATACTTCTCAGGCGCCGATCCTGAATTGCAGTTCCATCGCATTGATAGTACCGATCTGATGCATCCCCAGCTGAAAGCGATAAACAAAACTCAACGCCGAACCAAAGATCAAGTTCCTCGTCTGACTGGTTTTTCAATTCATATTCAAGCTCCAGAAGAGATGAACCACTCTTCAGACTGAATGCTTTCTCTACACGCAGCGGAAGGTGACGATCTCCTTGCCAGATGTGACCTTCGCGCCAGAGATCAATACGAAGAGTTTTTTCGTCCGTCTGTGTTCTATATTGATACGGCTGATTGACGAAATCGCCGAGCTCCGAGTACTTCGATGAGGAGAAACTGTCAAGGGTCACTTCACTCCCCAAGAAATGATCGAGAAGTGAAGCTCGGCGATGCCAGTCATAGACGAGATACTGTTCAAGATTCTCCTCTTTCTGCAGAACGAGGTCGTGGATACTCGCGACACCTTCAGAACCTGAGCCAGAAGATGTCTTCCGCGCCAGGGCTAACAGTTTCTGGTGGTAGCCTTCCTCGCGCCTGGTCATCACGTTGCCAAGGTTCGTAGAAACCGGCAAGTAGTCCAACTCAAAGATCGACCCACCTGAATCCAGCTTGAAGTACGCGTTCACTTCAGGGGACTCAATGAGCAGTTCATCATATCCATCACGATCAAGGTCTGTCTCGGTTAGACGAACACTCTGCGATCCTTCGATGGCGTTCAGAGCGTTTTCCGCCCGAACTAGGTTTCTAAACGCCTCCGCTCGAATGTGAGGAAGATAAAGCCCCCCAAACACTCCGTGCCAGTATGCGTCATTGCACTGTGCTGCCCAGAGAAACTCCAGTGCGTTCGTCACACTCTTCCCCTTTTTCTCGAGTGCATGAGCGCGCTCTGAGACCCGGAGCATTTTCTTGTGAAGGGTGTTCGCCTCAGGATACTTCACGAAGAAGTTGCGCCAGAAGCCCCCCTTGACGAACTGCTGGTATTTCTCGAGCGATGCATCGGCTTTCATCCTCCCCGATAACTCTTCATATCTGCGAAATGCCTCGGGCGGAAGCACCCAGTGCGTCATTTCTTCATACGATGAATCCGGCAGATAGATTCTCCCAACGGGCGGGATCTTCTGCAGGACATCGGAGAAATGTCGTATGTTGAGCCATTGAGATTTCTCTTCGAGCGTCCTGAAGAATTCTTCCAGCCAACCTTCCTCATAGACGTGCTTGAACGTTGTGGGCCATTCTCCAAACTTCTCCCCGTCATCGCCGAACGTGACGACCCTGTCGCCCGATTCGCTGGCGAGGTCTTGGAGGAGCTCCACTGTCTTCTGGACCGGCTGGAATGGGATCGTGTATCTCAGAGCCTTGCTTATCGGGAAGAGAGCAAGCTTTTTCCCACCTTCTTCTGTCATGTAGTAACCGACAAGATCTTCCTCTCTCAGCCCTGCCGAAAGGAAATGTGTGTCATCGAGCGGGACGAACCTCACACCAGAGTCCGAGATGGACCCAGCGACCTGTTGCTCCCATACACGCTCGGCAAGCCACATCCCATTGGGAGTGGTGTGAAAGTCGTTCTCAATGACTGCGCTCAGCTTTCTCACCTGTCCTTGCCTATCCTCTTCGGGCAAGACGGAAAGTATCGCTTCGTAGAAGGCACCGGTGAGAAGCTCAACCTGTCCCGATCTGATAAGCTTGCGGATCCTGGACAGGAATTCCGGATGATCCTTCTTCAGCCAATCCAGGAGGATGCCGGAGTAATGGAGGGAGATTCTTATTTGAGGATGCTTCTCGAGGATATCGATGAACGGTTTATACGCGTGGTCATAGGCGTGCTGAAAGACGAAGTCGAAATTTCCGACCGGCTGATGATTGTGAATGGCGAGCAGAAGATTGATTGATCTTGCGGACTGCAAACTTCCTCCTACGGCAATCGAGACTACCTGCACTTACTCGAGTTAAGAAAACTGGCCTCGGGTTTGAAGCTCAAGTAAAACCATTTCCTAAAAGTGATTTCCTCCAGTTCCATTGTTCGCACATTCGGCCAAAACTGGACTCTTCCTCTTGCCTGAAACGTGAGAACGCCCGTCGTGCGCCAGTATAAGTGCGATAGGAATTCAGAGCCTAATCTCACTGTATCGAACTCAAGCTTGCGAAAAACATAGTGGCAGCCGTCATCCCTTTGGTCCCAGGGCACTTGCACGGCGAACTCGGCCATCGGGTCAATTGCTACCTCGTCATACTCGGGCAAAACAAACTGCAGTGTTCGATGGAATGCGGGATCTGTAGAAGAAGAGATTTCTATCGTCCCATGGATGTTTGCCTTTCCCTGCAGCAACTCATCGGAACCGTTCTTCACTCCGACCAAGAAGGATGCACTGGCGCCGCTCGGGACTGTATCTTGGCCAGTGACAACAAAGAAATCAGTCGTATCCACTGCCTGGAAAACAGGGGATAAGAAGTCTTGCAGGTCTCTGGGTGGAAGACTCTCCTCACAGGCAATGAAGCAGAGTATGCCGAAAACCACGATTGCACATACACCTTTTGTGAGTAAACGCATGAAGTCTTTCCCCATCACTAGAACTCTACGCGGAGCCCGATGCGAGTCCGTCGTGGTTCATAGTATGCTGACGGATCACCGAGCTCACCCCCTACCCTCCCGTTAGCATCTGCCCATCTGACATTTTTCTGATTTAGAGCATTGCGTATGTCTGCGTACACGTAAAGCCGCCGGGTGCGTTCTGCATCCAGTGAGATCTCCTTTGCTATCTTTAGGTCCATCACGCTATTGGCCTTCATGCGTTGGTTATTCGGGATGAATGGCTTCGTCGTGTCATCTGCCGTGAATCCGTCCGTCGAAGGGTAGTACGTGTATGGCCGTCCGGTGTGAAACTGCCACACGACATTCATTGCCAAATTCCATGGCAGCTCAAATGTTCCAATGGCCTTGATGGTGTGGCGCTGATCCCAACTGAGAAAATACTCAGTCGTGGGTACTGGGAAGCCCCATTGAAAATAGTCTGTTCCGGCAGATGTACCTTCCGAGAGACCTTTTGCTTCCATGTACGTGTACGAAAGAGTGCCCGTAATAGATCCCGCCCGTTCTTTTGTAATGACGACTTCGAGTCCATGAGCATTCGCAGACGGAGTATTCACATATTCAGCAAAGCCATAATCTCCAGCGAGCCGGGCCTTGCTTGGAACGAAGGTCTTTGTATCAATGAGGTTCTCTGTCTGCTTTGAGAAATACGTGACTGTCGCGACGACGTCATATGGGAGGATATGCTTCAAGCTGAATTCCCACATCTTCGTCGTTTCAGGCTCGAGGTCAGGATTTCCGATGAGAGCAGGGACAGTCTTGCTAATGAGGACTGGATTCAAGCCGCTGTATAGGTAATCGAAAAGGGGATATTGAAAATAAAAACCGAAGTTGGCAAAAAGAAAAGAATTCTTCGATAGCGGATAAGAGAAACCAAACCGCGGGCTCACCCTTGACTTGAACTTCGCAGGGACAAACCCGGAGAGCTGCTGCCCAAACTCATCGTTTGTCTTGGGGACAAGCTCCAGTGCAGGACGTGAGGCGCGAGGGTCTAAGAAATCGTACCGCAGACCGATATTTAAAAGCGCTCCATCTTGTTCAGTTTGTATCTTGCTCTGAATATATGCACTTCCCGTCCTGGGGAAGTACCGGTAAGCACTGCTGAAGCTTAGTGGCGGCACGTCGGGCAGTGGTTTGCCATAGAAAGTCTTTTGCGGCTCAATCTTCAGGATATCGCCCATGACATCGTACAGATTTACCTCAAAGCCAGCCTTGAAGAGATGGGAAAGGCTCAGTTGAGCCGTGTAATCTCCCTTGACAGTGTAGATGCTCTGCCGGGAAGTAACGCGCCAAGCCCGCTTCCCCTGCACCACATATTTGAGAAAGAAATCATACTCGTACGGAGTAGTGTCAATCGATGATTTATCCCCTTCCCCAATTTCCGAGCGAAGATAGTACTGACTCAGACTCAGAGTGTAAAAAGCATTCGGAGACAAGGTTTGGGACCACACCAGGGCGGCATGGTAGGAGTCGCGTTGACGCACCGGCAACCCATCAAGGTTAAACCTCCAGCTGAACTCGTAGTCCCTCCATTTCCTCAGAGAGTATAATGTCTGCGCAGCAAGCTTTGTCGTCGGCGTGAAGTGAAAGTCTATTTTCCCAAACCCATTGATGTCAGTCAGGATGGGAGAGGAAAAGTAGTATCTGAAATCCTGCCACCATCGTGTGTCACTGAGGAACACATCGTTCGCCAGAAAGTAATAGACCTTATCCTTTAAGACCGGCCCACCCGCCGAAAGCTCGACTTCGGACGTTTTGCTTGTTTGATGTCCAGTCCCGACCTGATCATTATCACCTCGCAGAACAAAACGGTGGACATCTCCGCCCGTTTTCGTCACTGCATTCACAACACCGGAGAGTGCGTTACCGTACTCAGCGTCGAAGCCGCCAGTTTGTATCGCCATTTCGACGATCGAACTCTTCGGCAACTCACTTCCTGGTCCGCCTCCGATGACATCCTGTATGGGAAACCCATCGACGAGATACATGACTTCTGTCCCCCGACCTCCCCGGACATTGCCCTCTTGGGTCACGCCGGGCTGGAGAGCCACGATATCTTCGAGCGAGTTCACAGGAAGCTTATCTATCTTGACATCTGCAACGGTGTAGACTGTGCCCGTGGCATCCCTTTGCACAAGAGGTCTCTCGGCGAAAACCTCAACCTCCCCCAGCTCGATGTTCGAAGCAGAAAGCTCCATGGGGAGTCTTGTTCTGAGATCCGGAACAATCGTTACGTTTCGGTAAACAACACGTTGGTAGCCAACAGCGCTTACACGCACGTCGTACACCCCAGCCCTCAAGTTCGAGACCTGGTAGTGTCCGTCCTCTCCACTCGAGGCCCCTTGAGACGTCCCCAAGACTAAAACGTTCGCACCGACAATTGGCTCCCTAGTCGTTTTGTCCTTCACCGTCCCCTCAAGGATCCCGGTTGTGCCAGCAAAGATGAATCGGGTTACGGAAAGATGTACCGCCAGCGCCACTATGAATCTTGATTTCATCTTTGGCGAGAAAATGGAAATGGGCGCTCGATGCACCTACTTTTCGGGCTTCATCAACGGAAAGAATATCACATCCCGGATAGAGTTTTGATTCGTCAGGAGCATGATGAGCCGATCAACCCCCACACCAAGACCTGCCGCCGGGGGCATGCCGTATTCGAGCGCTCGGAGAAAATCCTCATCGAGCACCTGTGCTTCTTCATCACCTCTCGCCCGAAGCTTCAATTGATCCTCGAAACGAGCGCGCTGGTCGAGGGGGTCGTTCAACTCGCTGAAGGCATTGCAGATCTCGTGTCCATTGACAATCAGTTCAAACCGCTCAACAAGACCCTCTTTGCTGCGATGTTTCTTTGCCAGAGGTGACGTGACTCGCGGATAATCTGTGACAAAGGTGGGCTGGATAAGATAAGGCTCCACTTTTTCCTTGAAGACTTCATCGATGATCTTGCCTGCCCCAAATGTTGGCTCGATTCCTACGTCCAGCTCCTTAGCGGTCCTTGCCAGTTCCTCTTCACCCTTTCCAGCAAGCTCCCTCCCCGTAAACTCTCTAATGAGATCAAGCATCCCACTCCGCGTGAATGGTGGAGTCAAGTCAATCTCACTCCCACCAAGCTTCACTTTCGACGACCCATGTACCGCACTTGCAACGGAGGAAATCATCTCCTCAACAAGCCCCATCATCCAGATGTAATCCTTGTACGCAACGTAAAGCTCGAGCATCGTGAACTCCGGATTATGCGTTTTGTCCATTCCCTCATTCCGGAAGTCCTTTGAGAATTCGTAGACTCCGTCGAACCCACCCGCGATGAGACGCTTGAGGTACAACTCATCAGCAATCCGGAGGTACAAATCCACGTCGAGGGCGTTGTGATGAGTGATGAAAGGCCGGGCCGACGCTCCACCGTAGACCGGTTGCAGGATTGGGGTTTCTACTTCCAGGTATCCACGTGCGTCGAGGAAATCCCTGAGAGCCTTGATGATCTTCGTCCTCTTTACGAACACGTTGCGCACTTCCGGATTGACGACAAGATCAACATAGCGCTGCCGATACCGGAGTTCCTTGTCGGAGAAAGGATCGTAGACAACCTTCTTTCCTTGCTCATCCACCTTTTCCTTCACGACAGGGAGCGGGCGCAAGGACTTGGAAAGAAGAACGAGCTCTTGTGCGTGAACCGAGACCTCGCCGAGTTTTGTCCGGAACACAAAGCCCTTCACCCCGATTATGTCGCCGATATCCATGAGACGGAAAGCATCATAGACCGAACCGAGATCATCCTTTCTTAGGTAAATCTGAATCTTACCCTGAGAATCCTGGATGTGCGCAAATGACGCTTTCCCCATCCGGCGGATTGCCATGAGACGTCCCGCGACAGCGACACTTTGCGTCGCCCCCACGTCGGTGAACGAAGTGATGACGTCTTGAGAAAGGTGAGTCCTCTCAAACGAGTACGGATAGGGATCGATACCGAGCTTCCGGATTTCCTCGAGCTCTTCCCTCCGTCGACGCATAAGCTCATTAAGCTCTTCCACAATTTCTCCTTACGATAACCCGACGTGGTGTTTCAAAGCTGCAATCTCCCGCTTTGTCAAGTACCTCCACTCTCCTCGGGCTAAGCCCTCGACCGTTATTGGCCCATCTGTCACTCGATGGAGCTTCAAGACTCTGTATCCTAATCCCTCTAGCATCTTGCGCACCTGCCTGTTCTTTCCTTCGTGGATGATGACCCCAACCCGTTTCCGCTTGGAGTGGGGAAGGATATGGATTTCTGCAAGTGCAGTTCTCTCGCCATCAATCATCACGCCTGTTCGCAGCTTCCCAGCCGCCTCCTCCGACAGGCTCACATCCAGCTCGGCTACATATCCTTTCTTAACCTGAAACCGCGGGTGCATCAACCGGTTTGCCAACTCACCGTCATTTGTGAGGAGAAGAACACCCGTCGTGTTTCGGTCGAGACGACCAACCGGGTAAACTCTTTCTCTAACATGGACGAGGTCGAGGACTGTTCTCCTCCCCCTCTCATCGTCCGTCGTCGTGATACAGTCCTTTGGCTTGTTAAGAACAATGTAGACGTTCTCGTCGATGTGCGCGACTTGTTTTCCATCGACACTGACTTTGTCTCTTGACGGGTCAATCCTCGACCCGAGTGAAACCACTCGTCCCCCATTCACTGTCACAGATCCAGCGAGAATGAGTTCATCTGCTTTCCGGCGCGAAGCGATTCCTGCTGAGGAAAGAAACTTATTGAGTCGGATAAGATGAGGCGGGTCATCCGCCTTCTTAGGTAGCTGTCTCACCTTCTTCACCTTCAGGAGGTCGTAGGCCCTCCGGATGGCTCAACTTCTCGTCGCCCGGCAGATCAGCCTGTTCCGGCTGTGTCGGAGAAGGCGGGCGAAGAAGCCCTTCGGGAGAGACCTCAAGAGTCGAAGGTTCATTTGCTGGTTTAGTTGGTAAGACTGGTCGGTCGCCGGATTCGCTTCCGCCATCGGAGTCCGCTGCTTCCAAGACCTGGCGATCGGTCTCGAGGTTGTGCTCTGCCATTATTTCTTCGAGCTCGCGAGGTTTTGGAAGGTCTGAGAGATCATTGATTCCAAAATGTTTGAGAAACTCCCTCGTCGTGCCATAGAGGAGCGGTCTGCCGACTGTAGATGCACGACCCGTGATCGTGACAAGTCCACGCTCAAGAAGTGTGTGAAGGACATAGTCGGCATTCACCCCGCGAATTGCCTCGACTTCGGGCTTCGTCACCGGCTGTCGGTATGCAATGATTGCAAGCGTCTCGAGTGCAGAGTGCGACAGCTTGCGCTTTCCCTTCTCCTTATACAATTTCCCAACCCACTCGGCGTATTCCGGGCGGGTCGCGAATTGGAATCCGCCACCCACCTGGATAATTCGATATGCTCGACCCTGCTGGTTATACTCCTCATTCAACTCGGCAACAGCATCTCGAATCTCCTCCACCGGCACCCGGAGTGGCTGGCCGGTCTCCACCGTTTCATTAAAAATCGCATCGAGAACCTTGAGCGTGACGGGTTCGTCTGCCGCAAATATCAATGCTTCTATGATGGATTTCAGGGCGTCGTTAGTGGGTTCCACCGGATCCTCCTGCTACTCGCCAGGGACCGCAACAAGATTCTCCGACGGCAATCGGAAAATCCAGAAGTCCTGATACGGTGCCTCTTGGCGGATTCCAACGATTCGATTCTTGATCATTTCGAGGAGAGCGACAAAGGTCACAACGATGCGGATGCGCTGCTGCATGTCTGCGATCAGGTCTCGAAAGCTGCACTCGGTGTGTGCTTCGAGGAATCGATTGATATACTCGATCTGCTCATCAACCGTGACATTGATCAGCTCGACGTTGTGAAACGTCTTCTTTGGGATATGCTCGAGCACATACCGGAACGAAGAAGCCAGGTCAAAGAGCGTCACGTCTTTGAGTGTTTCATCCTCAGGAACGTAGTACTTCGAATCTGCTTTGAACACCCGGCGGTAGAATAACTTTCGTGCCTCGTCTTCAAAGCCAGAGAACTTCTCCGCCATCTCCTTATACCGCTTGTACTCCAGAAGTCTTCGCACGAGATCGGCGCGCGGGTCTTGCTCCTCTTCTTCGCCTTCCTCGCGGGGAAGAAGCATCTTCACCTTGATCTGCATCAACTCAGCCGCCACGAGGATGAACTCTCCAGCGACTTCCAGGTCAAGCTCTTGCATGAAATGGAGGTAATCCAGGAATTCCTTTGTGATCTTCGCGATTGGGATATCGTAGATATCCAGCTCGTCTCTCTTGATGAAGAAGAGAAGCAGGTCGAGCGGACCTTCAAAGGTGTGGAGTCTTACTTTGTACATAAGGTCGGATTCAAGATGCAAGACTTAGGTCGACGACTCGACTCGTCGAGATGCAGGATTCATGTCAACTTCTGGGGCTTGAATCATGAATCCTGTATCGTGAATGATCCTTTTCTCACCCAACTCCCATCGCTTCACGGACTTCACGCATCGTCGCCTGTGCTACAGCTCTAGCTTTCTTCTCACCTTCGATGAGAATGTCGGAGACTTGGTCACCATGCGCTTCATAGTACTTCCGCTTCTCTCGAAGGGGCGCCAGATAGTCGATGATATGCTTTGCACAATTTGCTTTGCAGTCGACACAGCCAAGAGCGCCGCTGCGACAATCACGCTCGATCTGAGGAACCTCAGTTGGATTGAACTTCTTGTGATACGTGAACACGAGACAAATCTCCGGCCGTCCCGGATCACCCCTTTTGATTTTCAGCGGATCCGTCACGGCAGTCCGCACCCTCTTCCCAATAACGTCCGGACTGTCAGAGAGTAGGATCCCGTTTCCAACTGACTTGCTCATCCGTTTGTCGATGCCGTTGAGGCCGGGGAGGCGTGGAAATTGAGTGAGCCTGGTCTCAGGCAATGGGAACACCGTCTTGTACGTCGAATTGAACTTCCTCGCCACCTCTCTCGTGATCTCGACATGCGGAGCTTGGTCTTCACCGACAGGAACAACTTCACCCTTGTAGAGAAGAATGTCTGCCGCCTGGAGAACAGGGTATCCCAGGTGCCCGTAGGAAATGATGTCCATGTTGAGATCGCGCACCTGCTCCTTGAGAGTCGGGTTCCTCTGCAAGCGCTGGGAGCTGATGAGCATCGAAAAGATGAGATGAAGCTCGGTATGCTCTTTGATCTGTGACTGGCGAAACACTGGGCTCTTCACTGGATCAATGCCAGCGGACAGCCAGTCAATCAACATCTCTATTGAGTTCTGATAAAGATCAGAAGAGTCGAGATTCGTAGTTAAGGCGTGATAATCAGCAACGAGATGATAGTTCTGGTATTGATCCTGAAGTGAAACCCAGTTCTCAAGAGCTCCTACGAGGTGACCGAGGTGAAGCTTGCCTGTGGGGCGCATGCCGCTGAGAATGACTTTCTTCACCTATTCCCCCTCGCCTCCTTGAGCAAGAAAAGATGATGTCTCGGACGTGTTCTGCATTCCCCGGTGCAATCTTCTCTCAATTCATGAACAGGTACGGCTTCCAACGCTCATCAATCCGTCCAACGAAGTGACGGATGAACATGACGTGATTGGGACGCGTCGGCTTCCGGATCAGTGAAATCTCGGCTTCTGCCGGGGTCCTGTCCCCCTTCCTATTGTTGCACTGGACGCAGGCGCATACAAGATTTTCCCACGTCTCATCACCTCCGTGAGATTTCGGTATTACGTGATCCACGGTCAATGGAAGGTCGCCCCGCCCACAGTACTGGCAACGGTGGCCGTCACGGCGCAGAATGTTTTTTCTGGAAAGGATAATCTTTTTGAACGGGACTCGGATATACACTGAAAGTCGTACAATGCTCGGGAAAGGCATAGCCATTGAAACTGAACGAATGACCTTTCCATCGTGTGCTTCGACCAGTTCCGCCTTCCCGAGAAAGAGTAAAATGATTGCCTTCTTCGCATTGCACACACTCATCGGCTCGTAGTTCTGGTTCAAGACCAGAACCTTGCTGTTCATCTTCCCGTTCGACCTGTATGCGTCGTATTTCGCGCTGAAGACTTCTCCACCTCCTTCTCTGCTGAAGCGTAAATGGAACGATCCAGAAGCGATGGTAAAATCTTCAAAAATATATCACTAATTGGCTACATTGTCAAGTTGAGCCACGGAACCGTCTACAAACAGCAAAGCCCCGAAGAACCTACGGGGCCCCGTGAATTAGTGAGTTCTTGAAGGTTTGTACCGTTTCCTGATCTCGGAGATCGAATCACCTCCATACTTCTCAAGAAAGGCGTTTGCGATTACGGGAGCGACCACAGCTTCCCCGATTACTGAGCAAGCGGGGACAACACAGAAGTCGGAGCGTTCGCGGCGTGCTTCCACCGCTTTCCCGCTCTTCAGATCAATGCTTCTGAGCGGATTCATAAGGGTGGAAATCGGTTTCATTGCGCCCCGAATCACAATCGGCTGACCATTCGTGACTCCCCCCTCCAATCCTCCTGCTCTGTTCGTCTTTCGATAAGGAACACCCGCCTTCATGAATATCTCATCGTGAACCTGCGAGCCGAGCTTCCCCGCATTCTCGAACCCGTCTCCGATTTCAACGCCCTTGACGGCATGGATTGAAGCAATGGCCTGAGAGAGGAGTCCGTCAAGCTTCCGATCATATTGAACATAACTCCCCAATCCGATGGGAACACCCGTGACGATGACTTCGAAGATCCCGCCGAGGGTGTCGCCCCTCTTTTTCGCCTGCCGAATCAATTGGACGGCCTTCTCCGTTATTGACCTGTCAAGCATCCGTGCTTCAGACCTGTCCGCCGCCTCAGTGATCTTATACGCACCACAGGAGGCCTTCATGAGCTTCAAGAGTAATGCATCAAGTTTTGAACGTTCCTTATAGCCGACTGTCCCGATAGACAAGACGTGGCTTCCGATGAAGACTCCAAACCTCTCCAGCAACTTCCTTACTACCGTCGATAATGCAACGCGCATTGCGGTCTCTCGTGCACTCGCTCTCTCGATCACATTACGGACGTCGTTAAAACCATACTTGTACCAACCCACAAGATCTGCATGGCCGGGACGGGGAATCGTGACTTTTTCTATCCCGTTTCCATTTCCCTCAACTGCCATCTTGTCTTTCCAATTCTCCCAGTCCCTGTTTCGAATCACAAGGGCGATTGGAGATCCAAGTGTGCGTCCGAATCTGACACCTGAGAGAATCTCCACTCTGTCGCTCTCGATCCTCATTCTCCCCCCACGCCCGTAGCCTTGCTGCCGTCGCCACAATTGATGATTGATATACTCGGCCGAAATCTCCAGTCCAGCCGGGACACCCTCAATGATTCCCACGAGGGCTTGACCGTGCGACTCACCCGCCGTTAGTAAACGAAGCATGGCTCTCTTTCTTTCGTAGGGAAACAAAAACGTTCCCCACTCCGACAAGCGGAGGGGGAACGTTTCAGATATTACGGAAGGGTTCCAGGGATTGTTATCCTTGCTCTTTCGGAATCTGGACGGCGACAAATCGAGAGTTTCCGGATTGATCTTTGACTCGCAGCATGATCGCATCTCCGGGTTTGTGACTTTCCACGACTCGCTTCAAATCGCTTGCAGACGAAATCTTCTTCCTGTCCGCTTCCACGATGACATCGTTCGGTTGGAGACCTCGGTTATATGCCTCACTGAAAGTTTTGACCTCGGCTACCTGTGCACCGTTCTCGACTTTTGCTTTTTCCTTAACTTCCATCGTGAGGTTCCTCACAGAGAAGCCAAGCTGATCCAACTTCACTGTTCTTCCTGAGGCACTTTCCTCAGAGGACTCGTTATCTCCCTCGTCATTCGAGGCGGTTGATTCCGCTTTTGCGTCACGCTCCTTCAGGATGACCTTCTTTTCAGTTTTCTTGCCATCCCGGTAAACCATGAGCGCGACGACGTCGCCGGGATGTTTACGGGCAATGATGCTCTGCAATTCATTTGCAGCGTTTACCGCCTTCCCGTCAACGGAAAGGATGATGTCGCCGTCTTTGATGCCAGCAGCACCGGCAGCACTCCCATCCTGCACCTTCCCGACCAATACGCCCTCAGCTTTCTCCAGTCCACTCGCCTTGGCGGTCGTGGCATCGACATTCTGAATCTGAACACCAAGGTAGCCTCGACGCACCTTGCCCGTGTTGATGAGATCCTCTGCAACGGTCTTCGCGAGGTTCATTGGAATGGCAAAACCGTAGCCTTCGTATCCACCAGTTCGAGTGGCTATCGCCGTGTTGATGCCGACGACTTCGCCGCTCATGTTGACGAGAGCGCCACCGCTATTCCCTGGGTTGATCGCCGCATCCGTCTGAATGAAATCTTCTATGCCATACTGATCTCGCTTCATCCCGATGTCCCGCCCAACATAGCTGACGATACCAGCCGTCACAGTAGAGTTGAGATAACCGAATGGATTTCCAATGGCTAAAACCCACTGTCCAACCTCAAGGTTGTCCGAATTGCCAAGAGCGGCGGCGGGGAGATCACTCGCTTCAATCTTCAAAACAGCAAGGTCAGTTGTGGGGTCAGTACCAACTAACTTTCCTTCAAATCTTCTCGTATCGTTTAACCTCACCTCGATGCCGTTCTTGTCCGCATTTTCTACGACGTGGTTGTTCGTGAGGATGTACCCGTTCGGAGTGATGATGACCCCTGAACCACTCCCCTGCTCAGGACCGGGTTGAGGCATTTTGAAGTCGGGCCCGAAGAAATGGAAGAAGTCGTTAAAATCCCTGCCTCCTTGCTTCGCTTTTGTCGTGACAGTCACACCTACGACTGTCGGCGTCAGCTTTTTCGCAATTGCCACGAACCCATCGTTTGCTGATTTAAGGTCTAAGGAGCCCTTCGTCGAGCCGCTCTGTGTCTCCAGCTTCACTTGCTGTCGATTCCCCGCGAACCCGACATCAACAGTCCTGAGCCCCGACACAAGGACTACACCGAAGATGATTCCGATGCAGATCAACCCGACCGCGGCGATGACAGACTTCTTATTCATGATTTCCTTCCTCCTTGAGATATTCCACAAACATTTTAGTGCGTCGCAACTTCAGTTGATTCTACTTACTTTTCACGAAAAGGTTTCGCTCAACACCAATGAAGCTCTTCATGTCATATTGACATCAAGAAGATAATAAAAATCGGAGACACTTTCAATGAACCTCAAGCCGGACCCTACACCGCCAGTCTTTTCGACATCCCCTCCGCCTTCAGTCTGGAAACTCCGGCCAGATGAAACTTGATATAAACCTTCAGCGTCTCTTCGATCTCCATCTGTGACGCCACGGGGATTTCGATGCTTGTCGATTCTGACAAAGATCCATTCTGCAATTCTTGCAGGATCTTCACCGTGCGAAATGGTAGCTTCACGCTCCTAGACAATCTTACGGCGCAATTCTTACAGAGGATCCCTCCAGCCTGCACGTCAAAGTGAACAGGCATTTCAGAGGAAGTCCCTTGAACCAGCCGTTTCCTGCACCTTGCGCATGTCTGAAAATCAGGCTTGAACCCCATAAGGTCCAGAAGGCGTAATCTGAAATGGTACAACACATTTTGGAGGTTTTTGGTTGCAGAATCGAGCTCACCAAGGACCTGAAGAAGAAGACGAAAGACCATCTCGTTCGCTTCTTCGTCATGCATTGCGGCATTGATCAACTCCACTGCGGAGAGCCCGGCAGTAATCTTGGCGAGATCGGAATGGAGATGCGAGAAGAGTCGTACGATCTCGGACTGAGATATAAGATGGAGTTCACGATGCTCTTTCTTGTAGATAACGAGGGAAACATGCGTCATCGGCTCAAGTGCGGCACCAAACTTGCTTTTCGTCTCGCGAGCTCCCTTGGCGATCCCGCTTATCTTCCCAAATTTCCTTGAGTACACGGTGACAATTTTGCTCGTCTCCCGGTATCGCCTGGACTTCAGCACGACAGCCTCTGTCTTGACAATCATTCGAGAACCTTTTGTGCCTCAGGCCTCCGTTAAGTCATGCAAGGGTGGAATGGTGTTGTTGTACGGCGGGCGAACGATGCCATGTTCAGTCACGATCGCTGTCACCAACTCGTTAGGAGTGATGTCAAACGCCGGCGAATAGACATGGACACCTTCAGGGGCAATGCGTCTTCCGAAGCTTTCGGTGACTTCACTTGGATCTCTCTCTTCTATTGGGATCCCTTCGCCTGAGGAAATCTCAAAGTCAATTGAAGAGATGGGCGCTGCAACGTAGAAAGGAATGCGATGCTTCTCTGCAAGCACAGCGAGGTTATACGTTCCGATTTTGTTCGCGACATCTCCATTTCTCGCAATCCGATCGGCACCGACGACGACCAAATCGACCCACCCCTTTTTCATGACGAATGCTGCGGTACTGTCCGTGATGAGTGTCGTGTTGATGTTTCGTTTCATCAATTCCCAGGTGGTCAGTCGCGCACCTTGAAGCAGCGGTCGCGTCTCATCGACAAAGACTCGAACTTTCTTGCCATTCTCGTGAGCCTTGACAATAACGCTCTGAGCAGTTCCATAGTCACCGGTTGCGAGAGCTCCGGTATTGCAGTGAGTCAGGATCCCAGCACGCTCTGGTACAAGGCTGGAACCGTGCTCCCCGATTCTCTTGCACGTCTCGATATCCTCAGCCAGAGTTCTCTGTGCCTCAGCCAGCAAGATGACCTTCACCTCTTCAATAGCGCGATTTGAGTTTGCCAGCAGGACACACCTCATCTTATTCACTGCCCATGACAAATTCACAGCAGTGGGCCGGGTACTCAAGAGAACGCCCGCAACTCCTTTCAAGTGTCGGTCGAATCTCTCCCAGTCCTGGCCTTTGAATTGATGTGCAGCGAGAGCAAACCCAAATGCCGCGGCGATCCCAATCGCAGGCGCTCCCCTGATTTTCAACTTCTTGATCGCATCGACGATTTCAAGATAATCGCTCGTCTCGATGTAGACTTCTTCAAGAGGGAGTCTCGTCTGGTCGATCATCCGTACTCTGTCGCCTATCCACTCAATGGATTTCATCAGTCACCTACACGCCATCAAAGTGGGAGAGTTTCTGGAATTCCTTCACCCGCGCCGACAGCTGGCTTTCTGTCAGTCCCTCGAGTCCAGCAAGGCTGAACTTTTCGATGCAGAAGGAAGCCAGAACGCTTCCATAGACAAGGGCACGCTTCAAGCTGTCATCAGAGAGGTTTTCTGTCTTTGCGAGATAGCCGGTGAACCCTCCCGCAAACGCATCCCCTGCGCCGGTGGGATCATGCACCTCTTCGAGCGGATAACCAGGAGCTGTGAAGACCATCGTCTTCGTTACGAGGAGCGCACCGTGTTCCCCCTTCTTCACCACAACTGCACGCGGTCCCATGTCGAGGATGCACCGCGCTGACTTCAAGACGTTCGCTTCTCGGGCTATTCCTCTGGCTTCTTCGTCATTGACAATCAAGACGTCGATGAGACGAAGAGTGTCGAGAAGGTCTTGATACTTTCGTTCTATCCAATAGTTCATTGTGTCGCAGACCACAAGCTTCGGCGAGTCTATTTGCTGAAGGACTTTTTGCTGGAGAACGGGATCGATGTTACCGAGGCACACGTAATCACTTTTTCTGTAGGCAGGCGGGATCTTCGGATCGAAATGTTCAAACACATTCAGATCCGTGTACAGAGTGTCGCGCACGTTCAAGTCACTGTGATACTTTCCGCCCCAGCGGAATGTCTTTCCGTCGCGGACGACTTCGAGCCCTTCGAGGTCAATCGACCTGCGACGTAAGAACTCGATAGCTTCAGAGGGGAAATCACCTCCGACAACCCCCACGATCCTCACGGGTGAGGCCAAGTAGCTGCCGGCAACCGCAACATAGACAGCCGACCCACCCAACGCGTTCTCAGCTCGTCCGAGCGGAGTGTCAATCGTATCGAGTGCGACCGAACCGACGACAAGAAGACTCACGGGATTTCTAAGATTAGTGTTTGGAAGGTGAATCGTGTTTGGATTTCATCTCGAGCAGTCTTGCGGCTTCTTCGCCGCTGGCGATGTAATCATGGGTGACTTTCAAACCCGCTCGCTGTCCTGGCCAGACAAGCTTCTTAAGTGCTTCCTCGTATGAGAGCCAGCGATGTTCCGAGTGTTCGGCTGAAAGCCGAGGCTCGATCCCGGCCTCGACCTGTGCAGCAAAGAGCGGGCTTAGATTTACCGCGTCGTGATCCGGATCAAAGAAGGAGTTCACGTGGGGCACCACCCAAAACCTATTCACTTTGAGCCCGGTCTCTTCCTTGAATTCTCTCAAAGCAGCCTCGACCCCGCCCTCGTTTCCCTCGATGGTGCCACTCACAAGCTGCCAGATACCCGGGTAGACCTTCTCGTCCTTCGCACGATGGAGGAGAAGATACTCCGGCCGGTCGTCGACGAAGCGGAACACACAGATTTCTATGATTCGGCAGACGATGTGAGACACGCTAGCAACTCTGTAGGGAGTGGGAACGTGAGATTACTCTACGAAATCACGCTTGTTAAGATAACAATCCCGGAACACTTTAGCAATCTCGATGCAGGCCCGAGGGTGCAGCACAGCCTGAAGAGATCGGGAACTTCTTCGCCCTCAGAAGCGTATATATTGAGAGAAATAGAGACGTTTAGTTCGTGAAGGTCTCCGGTATTATTGAGAAGCAGATTGTATTCGGCGCATTTTGGAGAGGGAAATGGAGAAATTGTACATCTCAAACAAAGATGAATCCGCGCGGATGTTCGAGAGCAACCTCCTCGAGGTGTTCACACACGTTCATCCGGCCATCCCCCACCTGATTTTCATCCCGGTGATTGGGTACATGATTTATCTGAGCCTCGGCATTGCCCTCGGTTCCCTGGTTTTCTTGTTCATCTTTGGCGTGGCCATCTGGACAGTCACGGAATACACTCTCCACCGTTTTCTTTTTCACTTCAGACCGCGTAATGACTGGCAGCAGAGACTCTATTTCGTCATTCACGGAGTTCACCACGATTATCCCAACGACTCACGACGACTTGTAATGCCGCCGGTTGTGAGTATCCCGCTATCGGCCATGTTCCTTGGGCTCTTCACCCTGATCCTCGGGTCTGACTTTGTGCCGCCGTTCTTCGCAGGCTTCATGACGGGCTACCTTGCTTACGACACGACTCACTATGCGATTCATCATTTCCACTTGCGTGGGAAGATCGGTTTGCACCTGAGGAAGCGGCATCTTCGTCACCACTTCGTCCAGCCCAATTACAATTTCGGGATCAGCTCTCCTTTCTGGGACATCGTCTTCGGGACCTTGAGAAAGCACGGTCGCGCGCGTTGAGTCCCAGCCTCTAAGCCTATCACACTTTGACTCCAACGGAGAAATCGGGCTCGAAGATTTGGATTTCCTTCTGCTTGACATTGAGGAATCCATTTCGTAACATCCTTGCCAGATACGTTCGCCAGACCGCGTTTTCTCATCGACATGAACTTTTCCCGAAGGGAAGTCCGAAAGCATTCCTTTGGAAAATTCCCACCGACTTTGAGTCTCGCATACCCGATATCGAGAGGGGGACAGCAACCAAAGCTCGAGGCCCTGCCACAGCAGTCTCTCTGGACAAAGGTTCGGGAGGAGATGAGACTCCGAAATTACTCACTCAAGACAATCAAGGCTTATCTCAGCTGCCTGCGAGCGTTTGTCCGATATTTTCGTCCTCGCCATCCGAGAGAGCTAACGAATTCCGACATCAAGGCATACCTCCTTCACTTGATCGAAACCGAAAAGTTTGCAGCGTCCTCGGTCAACCAAGTCATTAACGCCGTTCGGTTATTGTACGTTGAGTTGTATCGGATGCCACTTACGATTGGGCACATTCCACGCCCGAAGAAAGAAAGGAAGCTCCCGGTGGTCCTAAGTAACTCCGAGGTTGTGCGGATCTTCAACGCGGCAACGAACTTGAAGCATAAAGCGCTCCTGATGTTGATTTACTCTGCCGGCCTGCGGGTCGGAGAAGCGACGCGACTAAGGCCGGAAGACATTGATAGTGAACGGAATTTAATCCATATTCGAGGAGGGAAAGGAAGGAAGGATCGATACACGATTCTGTCTGCCACGGTACTCAACACCTTACGAGAGTATTGGAGAATCCATCGGCCAGAGAGGTACCTGTTCGAGGGGCAGGAGACTGGAAAGCCTTACAGCGTACGCAGCATTGAGAAAGTGTTTTCGAGGGCAGCACAGAAGGCAGAAATTGGCAAGCACGTCACAGCTCATACCTTGCGACACTCCTTTGCCACGCATTTATTAGAGCAAGGAGTCGACTTGCGCTACATTCAAGAGCTGCTCGGTCATGGGAGCAGCAAGACAACTGAGATATATACGCACGTCAGCAATAAGACCCTCGGCCAAATCCAGAGTCCCCTTGATAAGATAATGAACTCCAATGCAGCGAGGAAGATCAAACCATAAGCGGGATAGACGCACCTCGGTTCGTCTATCCATCCAGATTGGCTGTAAAAACGAACCTCAGGGTTCGATAATCCACTAGTTATGTGCCATGCCTGGGTGACTGTAGCGCAAAGATTACCATATGATGTGAAAGTCTGCAATTGCAGAATCGTTGATACCTTTTTTATTCAAGGATTCAGACTATGAAACATATTCAACTACCTCGCCGAACATTTCTACAGACAGGAATTGTAGGGTTTTGTACTGCACTTTTTGCCAGCTTTCCAAAGATCAGTTTTGCTGAGTCCGCTTCCGATACCAGGAAAGGAATTATCATACGTGAGGATGAAGGCGAGCATATTTTGACGAGACGCAACGTGCCGATAACGGTGAAACTTTCCAAAGCAAAGCATGGCATAGATAATATATCATTTTGTATGGAAGACATGATCCCGGGGCGAAAGATGCGTGTTCATAAACACTTGTACAATGATGAACTCATCTTTATACACAGGGGGGAAGGCACGTTGACTTTGGATGAAGAGACTATTGAAGTAAAAACCGGGACTATCGCGTTTGTACCGAGGGGCACATGGCATGGACTGGATAATACCGGCAAGGAAAATCTGCAAATGGCTTTTCAGTATTCCCCCGCTGGATTTGAAGAATATTTCATAGAAAACGGTACATCTGCGGGAATGGCAACTAAAGTAAGAACTGAAGAAGAATATGCAATAACTGAGAAGAAGTATGGAATGGTTTATAAAGACCCAAGATAAGGTTCAGAACAGGCAGAGCTAAAACACGAGCAGACAACATAAGTAGCACGAACGCACAACACATTCGATCAACGGAAAGAAAACATCAATATGACAACTGTTGGCAGCATAGAGAGTCTGTGGCGCTATCCGGTCAAAAGCATGAGCGGTGAGCAACGAAACAAGATATTTCTGGGATTTGCCGGTGTTTACGGCGACCGATGTTACGCGTTCAGGAATTCAGCCGCCCGCAAGGGGGCTCCCTATTTAACAGCATCAACACAGCAACACATGTTGCGCTACCGTCCTCAATTTCGTTATCCGGAACGAGCGGGTGAACCACCCAATCTAGCTGAGGCCATGAGCATTGAGCCCGGTATAACATATGCAAATGGAGACAGTAGCGATCTGATTGTGGATGTTATTACCCCTTCAGGCACAATCGTCCCAATTGATGATCCAAGGCTTGTGCAAATGCTTCAGGAAGGGATTGGTGCACAAAATTTACTGACGTTGGTTCGCTCAGATCGTGCATTAACCGATTGTCGTCCTGTTTCGTTGATAAGCATGCAAACAGTCATGCATCTCGAAGCAGAATTGAATATCCCGCTTGATAAACGACGGTTTCGGGCTAACATATACATGAATCTTTCAGCGGGCAGCGGCTTCGGCGAGGATGGATTCGTTGGTTGTAAGCTTCGCATCGGCTCACAAGCGGTTGTGGCGGTTCTCGAACGTGATCCACGGTGCAGTGTGATGTCACTCGACCCCGACACCGGCGAACACAACCCGGATATTCTACGAAAAGTTGTCAAGTCACACGATAATCTTGCCGGAGTTTATTGCGCTGTCCTGGTTGAAGGAAGCATAGCGGATGGTGACTCAATCAAATTGCTGGACTAGCCAACATCTGCGTGTTTCCAATCATGGAGTAGCGGCACGGCACATAACAAATGCAACCACGACATTCGATTCGTTTGGTAAAGCTTATGCACATGCCCGCCAAAAGGTGGAGCATGGCTGGCAGGCCGACGCTCGCTCAATTTAGTTGAACTCATTCCACGCCTCACTCATTTGTAAAGAGCGAGGAGTTCGGCGTGGCGTGGTTGCGACACGTTAAGCGTCATTGTTTTGCTGCATTCTACGTATCAACTACCGGCCTGGTGCGGCGGCCTAGCGCACAGAGATGAAAGGACGATCCACAAGCATGAAACCCGATGATGCCTCCCTCACTCCTGGTACACTCATCGATGGCGCGAGGATGTATGCTGCCGCTGCGGACGCAGTGAATGATAAGCTACCGAATGCGGTTCACGTTCTTTCCCACATGCTCGGTATGAGTATAGAGCTCGCGCTCAAGGCACATCTCCTCCATTCCGGCGTATCTAGGTCGGAACTCAAGAATCTCGGACACAGGCTCGGCACATTGCTTGACAAATCCATCCAACTTGGTCTTACAGAGACGGGAAGCCGCAACTTTCGCATCAAAGTACTGAGTCCGAACTATGAGCAACGATTGTTCGGGTATCCAGAGGAAGGAAACATGGTCATCATCATTCCGCGATCGTTGCGCCAAATCGCGGATGAGATAATCCGAGAGGTGTTCGCGAGAGTGAAGGGTATTCAAGATTTCGAGTCCTGCAAGGCTGATCCTGGACTCTGTATCCAATCGCTCTACCCCGAGGATGTTTTACCCAGTGGATGGACTGGTAAGAGGTCCGCAGATCCAGATCCTCAGGAATGAGGGGCAATCTGGCCGCACGGGAACCCGGCCGCCGCACCAGGTGAATATATGATCAGAAGTGCAACATTCACGCAAAACAACGAACGCTTAACAAACGGCAAACCGGTCCGATCCCGCAAAGCAGGATCGAGATCTCGTCCCATTGGAACGGACGCCCGCCAGAAGGTGATGCGCGGCGGGCAGGCCTGTCTGCCGACAGGCAGGCTCGCTCACTGGAGAGGCGATGTTGATACAGGGATTGGCCAAGCGTGAAGTGCTCGCTCCATTGCTCGCCGCCACAGCAATGAGTCAGTTCGATAGCGGCGGCTCGCAACGGTCAACGACTCAACGACAGGGCCTGAATCGTTGACTCGTTGAGCGGTTTGCCTAAACGTTATATGAAAATGCGCCCCAACGAAGTTTGAACTGGCGGTTTAGATGAGATGATCGAGGTTTCGCGAACCATGGACAACACGATGGATTTCGATCCTCTGTCCACGGATGACATAGAACACAAGGTAGGACTCAACAATCAGAACTCGATAGCCGTATTCTCGAAGTTTCGGATGGCGTAGGATACGGCCCAAGAAAGGATGTCGCTCAAGCAGGCCAATCCGTTTATCGAGCTTCTCGACAAATGACAACGCTCGATTCGGGCTGTCTTGTGCAATGAAGTCGAGGATCTCGATAAGATCAGCTTGCGCGACAGGAAGATAACGCAGTGTGTACTTAGTGAGCACGGGCTCGTCGCCGGAGTTTGGTCAGCATCTGTCTGTGGGTGATGCCTTTCTTCCCTGCGGCCGCCTGTGCTTGAGCAACCCCGAGTTTTTCAAAGAGCTCAACCTGAGCTTTCAGTCGCTCATAATGGTCAATGCTCATCACGACCAGATCGCCCTCACCGTTGGTCGTCAGATAAACAGGTTCATCCTGATCGTGGCAGATGGAGGCAATCTCCCTGGTTCGGTTGCGCAAGCTTGAGATTGATTTGATAATTGGCATAGAGTTCTCCGTAAATGGCTTGTGCACAAATTAGTGCTAAATTCTGACATAATCAAATATCAATATGCGGCGCGGTTCATACAACAACCGAAGGCACGACGCTGCCTCATCAAAAGAGGATTTGAGTAATCAAAATGAATCATAGACGATCCATCCTCACAGTGGTTGCTATTCTCACTCTCGCACAGTCGGTGCATCCACAAAACAACTTCCGTGTCCAACTTACTGGTGGTGCATCATTTAACACTCCCCCCTCTGGGGTTTTCAGCAATTGGGGAAACGGTTGGACACTCAGCGGTGGCTTGGCGTATCCGATTACCTCGTCCCTTGAACTTGGTTTGAACATGGCCTACAGTCGCTATCCATATCAAGGTGACAATCTCCAATTGGTATTTCCTGCGATTGCTGGTCTTCGATGGAGTGTTTTGGGAGAACCATCAAATGTGATCGAAGGCTCGATCGCTGCCCGAGTTTCCACTAATGCATCGTTCATCTGTCCCTATTTGTCACTTGCAGCTGGTCTGCATAGACTCAACGTCGGCGAGATCATCATCTCAGAGTGGTTTAGTTCTAATCCGCAGAATGTGTCTCAGTCAACGTACAATGGCTCAGGGACTTCGACTACAAAAAGCTTCGCTGCCCTTGGTGTAGGTTTCTTTGTCCCCTTGGACTCAAACATTCGAATCGGTCTTGAAGGTCGAGTTGCTCAAAGCTTCGATTCCAAAGAGAGGTTTGTCCCATTGCTTGCTACTGTTCAAGTTGATCTGTGATGGACATTGGCAAACGGCACACAACAGGACCTACATTGAAAGTTGAGTGACAATAAAGGAAAACCGTCTCGCTCGATGGGTACAAGAGCATAAAGTCTACCCCCCTCTATTCATACTTCCGCTGTGAGGGAGGTCTCCTCCCGAATCTAGGGCTCTTCTGTCTTCGGGAGTAAAGCTCCCTCAGAACTGCTTGCTCTTCCACCCCGTTCACCTATTCCCAAATTCTGGAGAATGAATCTTAATCTAGCGCGAATGATATCGTAGTCACATCTTCTGCGGTCACGTTGCCCCCAGGGCGGTTTTTTCCCCTTCAAAGTTCCACCACTCCTGCAACATCGCCTCTAAGTAGACGTAAGAACAGATAAACCCGCCGCAAGTGTACTGTCTGCCGAGCAATTCTCACATGAAAATGACGTTGACCCCAAGAGTGCTCCTACTCTTCGCCCTCTACACAGCATGCCCCGGTCTAGTTTCTGCCGGCTTGCCGCCCGATTCTCTCCGGACTCCATTGCAGGTCACCCGCATCAGCGAGAACATCAAGCTGACCGGAAAGCTGGACGATCCGCACTGGCTGCTGGCCCCGCCTGTGGACTGCCCGTACGAAATGCAGCCCGGCGAGAACACTCCAGCGAAACAGAAGACATATGTCAGGGTGATGTACAATTCGGAGTTTGTGTATTTTGGTTTTGACTGCCGCGACACGCGTCCTTCTGAGATTCGTGCGCACGTCACAGACCGCGACAAGATCTTTCAGGACGACTTTGTCGGTGTTATTCTTGACACGTACGGAGACAACCAGCGGTCGTACGAACTCTGCGTGAATCCTTTTGGGATTCAGGGTGACCTTCTTCGTGTGGGGAACAACGAGGACGACAGCTTCGACATGGTTTGGAATTCCGCGGCGGCCATCAACGATTCCGGTTGGACTGCTGAGATGGCTATCCCGTTGAAGAGCCTCAGGTTCCCTTCACTGAAAACACAACACTGGAGCGTTCTTTTTCTCAGGATCTATCCGCGAGACAGCCGCTATAACTTGTCAATGACGCCGATCGACAGGAACAATCCATGCCTCACCTGCCAGGGACGACCACTTGTCGGCATCGAGGATATCGAATCGACAAATTCGGTCGAGGTGCTTCCCTACGTTTTGGGGTCGAAGTCAGGCTCGCTCGAGGACACGGGAGATCCGTCCACTCCGTTCCATGACAACGCAGTGCAAGGCAGACTCGGTGCAGGACTGAAATACTCCCCCTCACCAGCGCTTTCGCTTGAAGGTGTTGTGAATCCGGATTTCAGCCAGATTGAATCAGACGCAACGCAGATCAGCATTAACTCGCGCTTCGCTCTCTTCTATCCTGAGAGACGCCCGTTCTTTCTCGAGGGCGCCGATTTATTTCAGAATCGGATCACTACGTTTTATTCTCGCACAATCAATGACCCCGCTGCCGCAGTGAAGGTCTCTGGAAAATCAGACAAGCTATTCTTTGGATATCTTGCGGCGTCCGACAGAAGTACTCCCTTTACTATTCCTGGAGACGAAGGGAACTCCATTGTCTCTTCTTCTTTGCATTCCCTTGATAACATCGCGCGTGCACGATACGACTTCGCCGGCGAGTCTTTTGTTGGAGCGATGTTCACTGGCCGCACGCTTTCGGACGCCCATAACTATGTCGGCGGGTTCGACTGGAATTATCTCTTCTCCAAAAACTACTACTTCCGCGGCGAGGCGTTCTACTCACACACCCGCGAGGTGAATGACACGGATCTTCTTTCGGATACCCGACGATTCGGCTCGACCGGCCATGACGCTGCCTTCAACGGAGAGTCGTACGGCGGTTACGCTCTCCGCTCCGAGTTCTTGAGGAGTGCCAGAGACTTTAGTTACGACCTCACGTACTTTGATTATTCGCCAACGTTCCAGGCACAAAGTGGATTCGTGACACAAAGCGATTGGCGCCAGCTTGGCCTTTCCCTCGATTACTCTTTTTACCCTACCAACGCGTGGCTTGACCGGGCAGACCTGGAGGTAGACTTGGGTCTTCACTACAACCATGACGGAGTGAGGAAGGAGCGATGGGGTGTGCTGGGTGGCGGCCTGAATATGAAGGGCCAGACGAATATCTGGGTCTCAGTTCTCGCTCTCAACCAGGAAATCTACAAGAGAGTGTACTTCCATAACATCCCCCGCGTATCTATCAGCCTGAATTCACAACCGGCGAGCATCCTCTCAGCGCAGGTTCAGGTGGATGTGGGAAGATTCATCCATCGCGTGGACTCGACAAGCGCGGGAACTGGCCACAACGTCTACACAGACTTTACACTCAAGCCTACTGACAAGCTTCAGATCGAGCTTTCCTACTCCCGATCACGACTCTCAAGCGTGGAGACAGGCGAGCTTTTCTTTGACGGCTACATCGCGAGGACCGTCGCAAAGTACCAATTCACACCGCAGCTGCTGCTTCGGGTGATTGGCCAATATAACTCGTTCGACAAGACGGTTGATTTTTATCCTCTCATCAGCTACAAGCTGAATCCCTTCACGACCTTCTTCGCAGGGTCCACGTACACTGGAGCCGAGTTTGACGAACCGTATGGCTTCACTCAGACGGGCCGGCAGTTCTTTGTCAAGCTTCAGTACTTGTGGCGAAGCTGACGTGAGCGGGCGGACTCTTTCGTCAGTCCCCCGAGTCCATCCCGCGAGCATCCCGAATCATCGAATTGTGTACGTGAAGCTCAGGAGGAAGTAACGCGTCAGAACTTCGTTCTGCGTATCGTCGACGTATGAGCTGGTGACTGAGCGGTTCACGCTCCTGTTCTGGCCAAGGAGATCAGCTACTCCCACTTTCAATTCCCCCTTGTCGTCCGCGAAGAACTTCTTCCCAAGACTGATGTTCCACAGCATTATGTTCTGGTCGAATCCCTGCGCGAGCCCGTGGGTTATGACATTGCTCACCTGGTTATTGAGCACAATCTCTTTCCAGAATGTCCAGACCCACTTCAGCGATGCGGTGTGAGAGTAGTAATTGCTGTTCGTATTCGGTTGGATGGAGTTCCGGGCGATGGTGTAGCTCCCCGCGTATGAAACGGTGAAATCAAAATCCTGGCTGATATTACTCCCGAGCACAAAACCAAAGCTTGGCGAAACGGAGTTCGATACGCTTAGAATATTGTTGACCGAGCCGGGCGTCCGTGCGTAGCCGATCCCGGAGTTCAGGTTGAGCGTGCTGCTGAGAAGATCGAACGGGATCCCGTACGTGAAGAAAGAGCGCACATTCCAATAGCCATCGAGGTTGACCGGATACGTGAGCTGCGTTCCTTGTGACAGACTCGTGCCATCGGAAAGCAGAGTATCGCGGGAGGGAATGATCGACGCGTTGGCGATATAGTGTGCAGTGTACGTCCCAGAGAAAAGCAGAAACATGCTTCGGGCCTGGTCAGGTGTCGTCAGAGAGTAGCGCGCGAGAAGCGTGTGAGAATAGGATTGAGCCAAATCCGGATTTCCGGTATTGAGTAACAGCGGATTAGAATTGTCCGTCACGTGTTGAAGCTGCGCGACCGAAGGCGCCCGCGTGAGAGTCCTGTAGAAGAGGCGCAGGGTTCTATGATCGGGCAATGTGTACATGAGAAGTGCACTTGGCATGACCGTCGCAAACCTCCGCGAAATGTCCCCACCCACGACGGAGGCCTCTTCGCTTTTCAATTCTGCCACCTGGTAAGAGAGTGTCGTCATCAGGTTCAATCCCGTACTGCGCAAGCGGTAACCGATGCCCGCGTTCTGTGTGATGTATTCGTTCGCGTACGAATTCGAAAGAGGAACGTCGAAGTTTGTGTAAGCCCCTGTTGCTGCGTCAAAATCATACGTTCTCTTGTCGGCTGTGTTTCTCGTGTACGTCGGCGCATAGAGAAATTGCAACAGACCGTTCTCTCCAGCTGGTTCAGTGTAAACGAGATTCGCGCTGACGGTGTGCACATTGGAGAGATAGTTTGACTGCTGGGAGACGGTGTCATTCTGCGGAAGTCCGACTCCCGAGAACTCGTCCCATGCGGCCAGAAATCCGTTCGTCTGCTTCCGGTTTGCTCCAGCCCCAACGTCAAGCGACACCGTGCGCCCGGGAACGTCGAATTTGTGCCGATACACAACATGGCCTGAGAGATTGTATCCCGAATTGAGTGCGTTGGTGTTTGTCTGCGACTCCGAACCGACGGTTGCCACAGCCTGGCCTGCCGCAGGCAGACCTCCCGTACTCTGCGTTGTCATTGCGTCCAAAAGGTTGCCTACCCGATTCGACTGGAAATACAATACTGGAAGAAACGTCAGCGTGTTTGACTGATCGGCTGCGTAGTCGATACGACTGCTGATCCGATGGTTGAAATTCCGGCTGGACGCATCGCTGTTCTGATCATAGAGGCTGGTCGAATCTGCTCCAAGAAGATACTGTCGATGGTCAAGCTGCTGGTTCTGGTTGTTGACACGATTGAAGAAATAGCTTCCCTGCGCGAATAGGTTGCTCGCAAGGCTGTCGGACATGTTGGTCCCGAGCAAACTTGTGGTGTTGAGCCCTTGCTGTTGCCCAACGAGCTGAGGGTTGGAGCCTGGTCCGCCGGACCGGCCGAACGCATTCCCCCGTGGTCCCCCGCCTCTATTCCCTCTTCGATTGAATCCGGATCCGGGAGTGCGGACCTGATTGTTCGAGGAAATGACTCCGAGGAGATCCTGCGTGGAGAAGTCCTGCTGATTCACGTTGTTGGACGAGCCAAGAAATGACATTCGACTGTTTCCACTGAAGAGATTCACATTTCCAGCAGCGTCGTATCGCTGGTTGTCGCCATATCCTCCGACGACCTTGCCAAAATTCAGGTCACCTCTGTTGCGTCGCGTCATTATGTTAAGTGTCTTTATCGACTGCCCATCATCGAAGCCGGTGAATTGCGCTTGATCACTCATCTGGTCGAAGACCTGAATCTTGTCGATCACCTCGGCGGGAAGATTCCGCACTGCAAGAGTCGGGTCATCGCCAAAGAACGGCCTTCCATCGACCAGAACCCGCTGCACCGTTTCGCCGCCGTGAGTGATCGTGCCATTCGCGACCGTGATGCCGGGCAGCTTTGTGAGCAGATCCTCCGCGGTCGCATCCCGATTGACCTTGACTGCTGCAGGCCTGTATTCCGTTGTGTCTCCGTTTTGGATGGCGGTTGGCACACGGCCCTGCACCAAGACCTCTCCCATCAGAATCGGAATTTCCATCATCACCAAACTGCCAACGTCGACATTCTCCTTCGTCATTCGGATTGTGCGAGAGATCGTTGCTCGTCCGACAGCCGTTACCTCGAGTCGATAGCTTCCAGAAGGAATCTGGGAAAAGAGAAATGACCCGTCTGCTGTTGTTTCTGTGAGGTGAGATTGAGAGGTGTCTGCTGAATTCACCAGACGGATATGCACGCCGAGCAAAGGAGATTTCCTTTCACCAACGACTTTTCCACGGATTGAATAGTCTTGTGCATACAACGCAGAAGACACCAGTGCGACAAGAAGAAGGAAAATCGCTATGCGAGAGAATGAGGGCACGTTTGAGCTTTAGGGTTTAGACGTTCAGTCAGACAGAAGAGTTTAAACCTGCAACTATTGATATCCTTCTAAGGGGTGTTCACGTCAGTGTCATAGTCATCTTGGAGCCAATCCCGTCAAGGTAGACCTCAGGAACTGGGCATGTGAGTCTGGACTTCTCTGAGGATGCCGCTCGTTTTGGGATGAACGAAGGCTATCTGGATTCTCTGGGCGGAATCGACGGCGGGTGCGAGGAGGGCGATGCGTGCGTTTGGAAAACGGTCAGAAGGTGCCGATGGCTCACCCGAATTCTTCAGGGTAAGTGGGAACCGTTTTCCGCGGACAGTGGGAAGGAAGCATCGCCTGAGTTCTCGATTCCGCAAGGCTTGCTTTGGTTCTTTTCCCGCTGTCTGGATCCCGCCTACGAAGCGGGATCCCAAGAGGCGGGACTTTGGCATCAAAGAAAGAACAGACAAGCAGGGGCGAGCATGCAAGCTTTTGATCTTTTTCAATTAATAGCTATATTGATCCCAGCGGACTCACTAATATCCAAGAGGATTTCAATATGACCAAGACACGCCTGTTATCTCACACAGTTCAAACACACTGTCTAATACTCGGCCTGTTCGTCTGCATGGAAGCTACTTGCCTCTCTGGCTGCGCACCCGGTACTCTCTCAAACATGTGGCGTGATCCTTCGTTCCAATCCGGTCCCTTGAAGAAGATGTTCGTCATTGCTATCAGGAAAGATCCTGTTCGGCGGCGCACCTGGGAAGATGGATTAGTTGCCGAGCTTACCAAGCATGGTGTCGTTGCAACCCCATCATACCGGTTGTTTCCCGACGCAGTGCCTGATTCAGCACAATGTGATGCTGCTGTTGATGCCAACGGCTTTGACGGAATCCTCATCACAAGGCGGCTCCGCCCCGACACGCTGACGACCTACGTCCCAGGCTATACGAGGAGAGACGTCGTCACCCGGTACAATCCATGGAAGAAGGCGTACGTCACCTATTATCAAGAAGTGCAGGTTCCGGGCTATTCAGAAGCAGACGTGGCTGCGCGACACGAAGTGAACGTGTGGACGACAGCGGAGGGAGGCGGGCTGGTCTGGGCCGGAACTGGAGAAGTTGTGGAGTCAGGCGCGGGGTCATCGGTGAATGACGAGATCGCCGGATTGATCGTTCCTGAACTTGAAAGGCAGGGGATTATCCCAAAGGAACGTTAGACTCAAGTGTTGCCGCGGAATTCTGAGAAGCTGAATAAGTCCCACATGCGTTCCCACGTGCCCGACAGAATTTTCTAGCAGCTCCTTAAACGGGACTAGATTTTCGCAAAGGATCACAAGCTTCTGTGCGTAGACCAACCGAAATCGATGGCGGATGTGGGATGGGCACGTTCAAAGGCTATGATGAACGTGGGCGTTTCGATTTCGGCGTGCTTTTCCCGCTCAACTGATTTCTTCAAAACAAGCGGGATCCCGTAAAGCGGGACTTGGTTACTTCTTTGCACGAGCAAAGAAGTAACAAGTACTTTGTGTTCTTTAACGAAGAAAAAAGAAACAGTTTATGCAACTGCTATTAGATCGTGGTTTAGGGCGTCAACAAAACCGAAGGGGCTTCAGCCCAAGAGGAGGTAGTTTATTATGACCGTAGGAGCTACAGCAGGCGCTGAAGCAGCAGTCGCTGCGGCGGTACAGGCAGTCAAGGCGTCGGGAGCGATTGTGAGAGTGCTGCCCGAGATGTTCACTTCACTCGTCGCAAAGAGTAAAGAACCTCTCGTCGTGACGGCAATGGGAGGCGTTTTCCGAAAGGGCCATCAGTATCTGACATCGTACAAAGGACTGTTCTTCTTCACGAAGTCGCCAACACCGCTCCAGTTTTCCGGCAATGTTGAGATGATTGCCGCGAAGACAATCTGGGTGCCGGGATGAGGTGAAGAGACGGGAGCAAGCCGTCGGTCGACTCTTCGACAAGTACAGCAATCCTTGTGTTGTGATGGCAAACGGAAGGCCTTTTCGATTCTCAGGTGAAGAACCTTCGAGGCAACGGCGCCGCCGAAGGCGTAAGATAAACTCAACTAAAGGAGAACAAATTTGACAAAGACATTTCTGATCACTGGAGGAGCAGGGTTTCTCGGAATCAACCTAACACGGTATCTACTGGCTAAAGGATGCAAGGTAACATCTCTGGACCTCGCGCCGTTCTCTTATGCCGATGTCCGGGATCAAGTACGAGCGGTCGATGGGGACATACGCGTGATGGCGAATGTGGACGCGGCGATGGAGGGAGCCGATATTGTCGTCCACGCAGCAGCTGCGCTTCCTCTGTACAAACCGAAAGACATTTTCTCAACCGACATCGACGGCACGAAGAATGTGCTCGCGTCGGCATTTGCACACAAGGTGGAGCGTGCGATCCACATCTCCTCCACCGCTGTCTACGGAATTCCAGAACGCCACCCCGTGTATGAGACAGACCCTCTTGTCGGCGTGGGTCCATACGGGGAAGCAAAAGTGAAGGCTGAGGAAATCTGTCTCGAGTACCGCACCAAGGGAATGTGCGTCCCCATAATTCGACCGAAATCCTTCATCGGTCCGGAGCGCTTGGGGGTATTCGCACTTCTGTATGAGTGGGCAAACGACGGCAGGAATTTTCCCGTGCTCGGAAAGGGAAATCAACCGTACCAGTTTCTCGATGTCGAAGACCTCTGCGATGCCATATGGCTATGCGCCACGCTTCCGGCAGAGCGAGTGAACGAAGCATTCAACGTTGGAGCAAAAGAGTACCGATCTCCGATCGAAGACTTCCAATCTGTGCTTGACTATGCCGGGCATGGGAAGAGAATCATTCCAATCCCGGAAGGCCCAGCGATCTTTGCCCTTCGGCTGCTTGAGCAAGTCAATCTTTCACCGCTGTACAAATGGATCTACGAACAAGTCGGAAAGGAATCGTTCGTCTCGATTGAGAAAGCTGAAAAGCAGCTCGGGTTCCGTCCAAAGTATTCGAACAAAGACGCCCTGCTAAGGAATTATAAGTGGTATCTTGACAATCTGTCGGCCTTGAAAAACGTCTCAGGTGTAACCCATCGCGCTCCCTGGAAACAAGGAGCCTTGAAACTTGCCAAGATGTTCTTTTAAGCTTCCGCGACCGCTCCATATCTCATGGAGAGTTGGATGATTGTCGCAAGGGCGAGTTGGGCGCTGGGGTGAGGTGAAGGGACGGATGCAGGATTCCTGATGTAGGATAGAAGATCCAGCGCCTAACCCTTCCGAGTTGCTGCACGTGATCTCAGCTGGGCCTCGAAGATTTCTTCTTCTGATAGCCTCTTAATACGAGAAACCATTTTGGTGGGACAGGCATTCTTGCCTGTCAGACAGGAATGTCTGACCTACCCTTGCACCTCGTTAATAGAAGAGCTCTCAAATAAGCGCACTGCTCTTTTCGCGTTTTGCTTGACTTTCTTCGATTAAGGCCGTAATTTTCCCTCCGAGAACCGTTGCCGTGCTCAGGCACCTTTCCTCGCTGACATTTCTGTAAGAGCCGAGACTTACCGATGGATACACGCCATTTGCTTCCCTGCACATACCGCGTTGTGAGGGAGGTCTCCTCCCGAACTGCAGTTACATTTCTGATTATGTCAGTAATGGTTGGCTTCCTGTCATGTTCTGACACTGGTACGGCTGTTCAACCGGATTTCACTCAGATCAAGAATGTTCAATGGCGACTCATCGCCTGCGACTCTCTCGATGGGAGAACAATCACACTTAGTTCAACGGACACGATCTTCCTGTTTCTTGAAGAGACGAGGGCCGCCCTCGGCGCGGCTCACGGGCAATGTGGAAACAGTTACTTCGGTGTGTATTCGCTCGGTAGCGCGAATGCAATTCACTTCGATTCGCTCGCAAGTTCAAAAGCATTATGTCCAGGCAGCAGGTATTGGGAGTTTTTTGGAAGCCTCCAGAACGTAACATCTTTCGGAGTCGACGGAAATCGGTTGTATCTCTACGTTGATGGTAGTAGGAGGAAGCTGGTTTTTGAGAGGATATCCTGAGTGACCATCCTATGCGGGCGTTGAGGGCGTGAGCTAGGTACCGGATCCCGTACTCACGCGTTGCCTCTATGATACCACCAAAGGGAAATAAACGCAATGGTTCGTTAAAACAGTGGTTAGATGAAATTTCGGGCATGAGAAGGAGCAAAAACTATGGAACATACAACCGTCCCATTTCATCCTTCGCCGGATACGCCTGCGATCCAAGTTGAACTCGCGCGGATTGCAAAATCTCATCAAATACCTGGTGTCCGCAGGGCCGCGGTCGATCAGCTAACAGATCAGTTTGCCCTCGCCGAAATCGCCAAAACGGATAAAGAGACCTTCGTTTGTTTAGGCGCCGTTGACAACCCCAATCTCACAGACCAGAACCTCCTCGGCGAGATCGTTATAACCAACCACAGCCTGACCGTGTGCGATACTGCACTTAAGAAGATCACCGACCAACCCACTCTGGCCAAAGTTGCAAAAAACGCCCATGATGTTGATACTCGGCGTAAGGCGGTTGAGATGCTCACAGACTCTGCTACAATCGCACATATTGCGATAACAGAACCTAACCCAATCGTTCGCTGGCCAGCGGTAAGCAACCGCAACTTTGCGGATCAGACCCTTCTGGTGCAGATTGCCAGGACTGACACAGACTGGGAGATACGCAAGGCTGCTGCTGAGAAACTCACGAACCAGGCGGTGCTTACAGATATTGCAGAGACCGATCCTGATAGCAAAGTTCGTGAAGCTGCCAAGACCCGGCGCAACATAGTAGCACGGTTAACGGGTATCACCGACGATCGTCTTCTTGCGCAGATCGCTAAAGATGATAGCGACCGCGCCGTGCGTGCGGCCGCGGTCGAAAAGCTCACCGATCAAGTTCTCCTTGCTGAGATCGCTAGGACACACAATGAACCTTGGATCCGAGGCGCTGCGACTGAGAGGATCATAGCTCAGGATATTCTCGCCGAGATTGCAAAATGCGACGGCCATGATTTTGTTCGCCTATTTGCGATTAAGAACTCCAACCTGCAGGATCAGGCCGTCCTTGCTGAGATCGCCAAATCCGATATGAGTGAGGGCAACCGGGATGCTGCCGTCAGAAAGCTAACCGATCAAATGACACTTGCCCACATCGCTAAGCATGACAATAGCTGGGGTGTTCGGCAATCCGCGGTAAGAAAACTCACCGATAAAGGTGTTCTAGGTGATATTTCGAAGTCCGATAGCGAGAGCTTCGTCCGTCATGCCGCTGTGACTTCTCCGCAACTCACTGATCAGAGTATCCTTGCGGAGGTTGCCAAGTCGGATGAGGACATGGACGTCCGTAAAGCCGCAAGTATGAAATTGACAGACGAAACTCTCTTGGCAGAGGTTATGAAGCAGCAGATCATCGATCAACCTACACTAAGAAGTCCCGTGGGGTTCCCAGACTTGCTACTCATCATCTACGACATTCCACCATCGTTGTATGAAGATGCATTTGTTCAGTCTGTACTGAAGAGTCTCCATATTCCGTTAGGTCCTGACACACGAATCGAAACTCATCAACACCATGATGCTCAAACACTTGAGAATGTATTGCCGTTTGCAGTTGGATTAGCCACTAGGCATTTTAGCGATCGCTCGTTAAGACTACAGGTCAATGAGACAGTGTACGAACGATTCAAAGTGTTATCGCCTGTCGAATTGATACAGGGTTATGCCATTGCAATGTTTGCAGAAAGTATTAGCCGACTCCGGAAGAACAATCAACTCTCGGAACAACATGAGAAAGCCAAGAAGTGGTGGCAATTTTGGAAGTAACTCTGAGCACAAGTGCGGAAGAAAATTGCGATGGTTGTATTTGGAGAACGCCCAAAACTTCATCCAACAGCAGTAGCAACGACGCTCGTTCGTTTCCAGAAAACTCGACAAGTTGTACTTGCTCAACGCCGCACTCAATCACAAAAAGGTGGAGTGCGGCGCTGCGTTGCTACTCCACACCTTCCGCGTTCATTCGCCCAGCGAGTGGCGCGCACTGCGTACTTCTCGAGGAGTCGAGTCATCAACCCGCGTCCCGTTACGTGAAATTGCGGCCGAAAGGAAAAGGAGGATCAAAATCAAAGCATAAGACCGTGTCAATTCTGAGCACATTTCAATTCATTGGAAAGGAGGATTTGAGCAATGTGCGGCACACATTTTATATCTGCATTTGTCATAGCATGGATGTCTTCCATGATGGCCTGCGACCACAATCCCAAGGTGGAGATTGCTTTGTCGGAGATAAAATCAATCAGTACTTCTGATTACCAAGGGACGAGTCAAACCGAGGGCAAGAAGATAACCTCAAAAAAGAGCAAGGCGCTACCTGAGATAGATACGCTTGTCAACAATTATTTAACCGTGACGCTTACCTTACTGAATGTCCAGAACATGCCGTATCGAATAGCAGAACCTATCATGGAGAAATATGCTTTAGCCGGCGCCAATTTCAATAGTGGTTCAATTGCACCTAAATCATTCAAAGTGTTTTTGGACCCATCAGGACTATTCTCCTTGGCGTTCAAAGATACAGTTTGGGCAGACCCCCTTTCTGAGTTGATAGACAGACGAGGACACTTTCCGATAATCAGTTTCCGAAAGGGGGGTGCTGCAATGATCATACTCGAAGACAAAATTCCGCAACCCCCTTCACCATCTTTGGAGCCGGCTCCTAGTGCTGGGAAGGTAGTGCAAAACAAAGTATATAGATTGGAGATAGAGAACGGTAGTGAGGCAAGAATCTCTGACAGGATTTGGTCATTTGAAAACAACAAATGGACCGAAAAGAAGAAATGAGCAGTTCCAAGAACAAGAGGACAATGTGCCACCGCTACTAGAATATGTCCGCAACTTCACGTAAGAGCGGCAACACTCGCGAAGCTCAGGCATTGACGATGGCAAGGAGCAAAAGTGAGTGCTTTGAGACATCCAAGACAAACTGTCTCTTACTCCTACGCTTGGCTCGTGGCGAAGCCATCACTTCGTGATAAGCCATGCCCATCATCCACCAACAATGTAGGAGAGCGACACATGAACAAGCAAACTTTGCTATTGATACTCGGCATGGTTCTCTTGAGCCCAATGAGCATTATTAACTGGCTTCTCGGAAGGAAGAATGAGCAAATCGGCACACAAAGGTCTAAGAACAAGTGTTCGGTTTGTGGGCACAAGTTCATTGATGGCGATGTATCTGGGGATAGGATGTTTTTGGATTATCTTGCCCAAAAGGGCCTTGAATGTGAATCGTGCGGTCGACGGTATTGCATGCAGTGCTGGGGTAAACTGCGCAAAGCTGCTGATGGTATTGCCCAGATGTGCAAGTGCGGAAGCACTAACATTGTTGGACATTAAAGGAGAGATCGGATGCAGATCCTGAGAAAGCTTTTCAGCAGGAGGAAACAACAAAGCGATACACCTAAGTCCGATCGAAGCAACGTTGAGACATCGGCGACATTGCCTGACCTCTTCAAGGAGCAAGTAGATAACGCCGAGAAATCCATACACCTAAACTTGAGGTTGCTGGGTTTCCTTCTCTCCTGCGGCAGCCTAAACGAGAAGCAACTTGCAGCTATGAAGAAGATCATACTTGAGTCAGGCTTACCGTCCAAGTACACTGAAAACATGCTGGCTACAGCAAATAAGATAGAGTGCAACTTGGATACCCTGCTTCCGCATCATTTGGATGAATGGCGGGTGAAGACGGGTAATGATTTGTCAAGAGAGATTCCCATATTTCTCGACATCATATGCAAAATTGACCCGCAATATGGACTACGGATGAGTGAAATGGTGGCGAAGGAGTTACGTCGTATGTCAGAAACCTAATGACTCTCGTCAACCATGAGACTTCAACGTAGCGACGGTAATAAGAATTCGTCGCGCGGCAACTAAGTTGCCACCCGTTAGGCTTGCCACCATAACAAGGAGGATGTTATGAGAGTTCTAAGTGAACTTTTCCGAAGCTTCGTTGATGAGTATCGCTGCAAGATATGTGGTTCTCACTCTTCCCTTGAGGAACTTGAGGAACACGCAGACAAGATTGCTGATCTCTGCGCCAAGGCATTACAGAGTCATTTTGGGCTTAATGCATACAGTGTTGCAGGAACTTATTCTCTCTTCGACGAAAGCGGCCGTGCTTACTGCCCAAGGTGTGTACGGAATACAACTGACATTCGCATTTATGATCGTTCAGTAATCAAGGTAAGAAAGTTGCAGTTGACAAAGAAAACAACTCAAGAGAAAGCTTTAACCCACTTTAGACAGGGGGTCGATTTTTACCATCGGGGAAGCCTTGATAGAGCAGAAAAAGAGTTTCGTAAGGCAATCGGCTTACAGTCAGAGAGTGCCATTTCCCATTCCGCCCTTGGGCTTGTACTTGGAAACAAGGGGATGCTTGACGAGTCCGAAAAGGAATTTCGTCAGTCAATTAAATTGCAGCCAAATGATGTCGATTCGCATTACAGCCTGGGGTTGACTCTTTGGAAGAAGAACGAGCGGAGAGAGAAGCAAGAGGAACTTGAAAATATCCGGAAAAGCCTCAGTGGACTAACGAAATCTGACTTGGGGACGAGTGGTGACATCATTGAGGCTGAACGGGAGTTTCGCGAAACAATCCGGTTGGACCCGCATCATGCTGACGCATATCGCATGCTCGGACAAGTTCTTTTTGCCCAGGCTAGGTTTCAGGAGGCGGAGACAGAGTTCCGTGAGAGAATTAGGTTAAGGGCAGATGATGAAGAGACAAAGAAGTTCCTCCTGGCTGCACAGTTTTTGATAGAGAAGCAAAAGGAAGAGAGCACAAAGAAATAGTTTATAAAGGAAGTTACTATGGTACTGAGCAACAGGGAATAGAAATTCAACGCTATTGCTGATCAGATGGAAAACTGTGAAAGAAGAGGGCTATAATCACAGGTTATTCATCTCGCTAACCCAAGCACTCCTCCCGCACTCTTTGCCGCCCTCACCCCATTCCGTATCGCATCAGCCGAAGCAAGAGCTCCCATCTCTGCAACCAAATCGAAGTTGGCATCGACAATTCCCGACGCGAAACCAAACAACACGTCCCCATCGTAGCTCGTGTGGGTAGGAACGATTGAACGTGCGATTCCATTCTGGATGATCTTGAAAAGACGGGAACCAGACACTGCCGAATAATGCCACCGCACAATGGGGCTGATCGAAGGGGGCACCATAGATGTCACAAGAGCCTGAAGGAGAAAAGATGAAGGAACTTGTCCCCCACGAGATCATAGAGAGGCGCATTTTCCTGTTGCGCGGACAAAAGGCTATGTTGAGCCTACACCTCGCAGAGTTGTATGGAGTCCAAACGAGAACCCTCAATCAAGCTGTGAAGCGTAATCGAGCGAGGTTCCCAAAGGATTTTATGTTCCAGCTTACTGAGTCTGAGGCACAATGGCTGGTATCACAAAATGTGATACCACATGGGAAATATCACCAGCTGTGAGGGAGGTCTCCTCCCGAAGACGGACGCTCCAGTCCTCGGGAGCATAGCTCCCCGGAACAAATGACCTATCGATGATCACGGCAGACGCTGCACCGTTAGCATACATCGAACGACGGATCTTCTTAATGAGGGGTGAAAAGGTGATGTTGGATTTCCACCTTGCCGAGTTGTACGGGGCTCAAACGAAGGTTTTGATTCAAGCAGTAAAGCGGAATCTCCGGCGCTTTCCACCCGAATTCATGTTCCAACTGACCGGCGAAGAGTATCAATCTTTGAGGTCACAATTTGTGACCTCAAAGGGAGGTCGCGGAGGGAGAAGATACTTGCCCTATGCATTCACTGAACACGGTGTGGCAATGCTCTCCAGCGTCCTCAACAGCGAGCGTGCGATCACGATCAACATCATGATCATCAAGACGTTTGTCAGACTCAGAGAGTTCCTCTCCACCCACAAAGCTCTTGCACAGAAACTCTCAGAGTTGGAAGGGCGGATTGGAGACCATGATAGAGAGATTAGAACTCTTTTCGAGGCAATCCGCCAACTGATGCAACCACGAGACGAGCCGAAACGCCAGATTGGCTTCAGAGTGGAAGAACCAACAGTTGGTTACCGCCTTAGGAAAAAGAAGGGTTGAGCATGAGCCGGTTCGGCGTTGTGATGGAGGTCTCCTCTTGAACCTGGGGCGTCCCGGTCCTCGGGAGCAGAGCTCCCTCGGAACAACGGCCGGAGCTAACCCGCCAACCCAAGCACTCCTTCCACACTCTTCGCCGCCCTTACCGCCATCCTGATCGCACCAGCCGTCGCCACAGCCCCCATCTCTGCAACCAGGTCGAAATTGGCATCGACAATTCCTGACGCGAGAGCAAACGACACGTCCCCATCGTAGCTCGTGTGGGCAGGAACGATTGAGCGAGCGACCCCGTTGTGCGCACGCTGAGCGACGCGGTTCGTTTCCACTTTGCTGAGCTTTGCATTTGTCGCAACGACAACGAGAGTGGTGTTTGCAATAGGTAGGATTCTTCGGAGGGCGAATTTCCTTAGAGGATTTTCTTCAACAAGAAAGCGTCCATGGGGCATTCGCGCGCCGGCAAGCACGTCTCCCTTCTCATCAAGAACATCGCCGACTGAGTTCGCCACCGCCAATGCACCGACGACGAGGTCTCCGTCGGTCAAACTTGCGTTTCCAAGTCCACCTTTCATCCTAAACTCAGGTCCACCCCATTTTCCAACGGTAGCACCGGTGCCGGCCCCAGCATTTCCTTCCGGGAATTTTCCTGAGGTCGCACTCATACACGCCTTGTAGCCTTCATCCGCACCCGGTCGAACGTTTTTGTCCCCAATGTTCAAATCGAAGATCACAGCCGCTGGAACAATCGGCACTTTCGCCCATGGCGTCTCGTATCCAATACCTTGCTCTTCCAAGTATCTCATCACACCGTCTGCAGCGGCGAGACCAAATGCACTCCCGCCAGTCAGCAAGACTGCATGGACTTCCTGCATCGTCCTGTCAGACGAGAGAAGAGCCAGCTCGCGCGAGCCGGGCGAACTGCCACGGACCTCACAGCCTCCGACAGTCTTTGGAGGACAAAGCACGACCGTGCAGCCGGTCAGTGCGCGCTCATCAGTGTAATGGCCAACTCGAAAGCCTGAGACGTTCGTTAGCATGTTCTTTTCCAATACTTGTTGTCATCCTCGCCGGAAATATTCATCCAAACCTGATCGCCTACATGCGGAGGTCGACAGTAGGCAGGAACTGAGGCGGCTTTCGAAACTTTGTCGCCTGCTCGAAAGCGTACGCCAGTCTGATCAGCACCGGCTCGCTCCACGCTCGACCGAAGAACGAAATCCCGACGGGAAGTCCAAACACAAATCCTGCGGGCACGTTGATGTTCGGATAACCGGCAACTGCGGCGGGCGTTGAACTTCCTCCAGTGAAGTGGTCACCGTTAATGAGGTCTGTCGTCCACGCTGGCCCACCAGTTGGGGCGATAAGCGCATCAAGCCTGTGCTTGTCCATAATGGCGTCGATACCCTCTTTGCGACTCATCCGAATATCTTTCGCCAACGCTTTCTTGTATCCAGCGCTCGTGAGTGGCCCCTTTGCTTGAGCTTTGATGAAAAGTTCCTGTCCAAAGTACGGCATCTCTTTGTCTTTATTCTTTTCGTTAAAGTCGATCAAGTCCTTAAGTGTCTTCTGTGGAGAGGCCGGGCCGAGCCGTGAGAGGTACTTGTTGAGGTCGGCCTTGAACTCATAGAGTAGCACCTCCAGCTCGGAATCATCGAACTTGCCGTGGGTCGGGAGGTCGGCTGGGTCGACGATGATTGCGCCAGACTTTTTCATCACGTCAATGGCGACGTTCATCAACTCATCAACCTTGTCGTTGAAACCAAAAAACTTCCGAGCGACACCGATGCGAGCCCCCTTCAAGCCGGCGGGATCCAAAAACTGCGTGTAGTCAGTCTTCAGTCTTGACCCAATTCCTTTTGTCGCAGGGTCTTCATCATCGATTCCAGCAAGAATGCCGAGGAGAATGGCGGCATCTCTGACCGTTCGCGCCATTGGTCCGGCCGTATCTTGACTGTGTGCGATCGGGACAATGCCACTGCGGCTAACGAGTCCGAGAGTCGGTTTGATGCCGACGATTCCGTTCGACGACGAGGGACAGACAATGGAGCCATCCGTCTCAGTTCCGACTGCAACCGCACAGAGGTTCGCGGAGACTGCAACGCCAGAGCCAGAGCTTGACCCGCAAGGATTCCTGTCGAGTGAGTAGGGGTTCTTTGTCTGTCCGCCGCGTCCACTCCAGCCGCTGGTAGAATGGGTCGACCGGAGGTTCGCCCACTCACTCAAGTTTGTCTTACCGAGAATGACAGCGCCGGAATTTCGGAGGCGCTGGACGATGAAGGCGTCCTTCGGTGGCCTCGTATCCAACAGGGCAAGCGAGCCTGCCGTGGTCCGCATCCGGTCGGCGGTGTCGATGTTGTCCTTGATCAGGACCGGAATGCCGTGCATCGGGCCTCGGGCACCCTTCTCTTTTCGTTCTCGATCGAGCTCGTCAGCGATTGCGAGTGCATCGGGGTTCAACTCGATCACGCTATTGACGGATGGGCCTTGTTTGTCGATTGCCTGGATGCGCTCGAGATACTTCTCGATGATAGAACGGGAGGTGTACTTCCCCGACCGCATCCCTTCACCCAGTTCCGCGATCGTGATCTCATCCAGTTCGAAAGGCGTTACTTGGGGGGAAGAGGCTTGCGGAGCGAGAGTGCTTACGGTTCCCTGGAGATAGGGAAAAGCGGCGACGAAGGCTCCCCCTGAAACGCTGGTTTTCAGAAAATCCCTACGGTTCCGATGCATGGCGCAACCCTCCTTGTGATACGGCTTCGAAAGGTTTTCATCGCGCGCAGAAGTGCGCGAGAAGAATTCCGCACGCTACCCCAACGTTAAGTGACTCAGCCTTGCCGTGTCGAGGAATCGTGACCCGGTGATCTATCTGACTTGAGATCTCACTCGACAGTCCATGAGCTTCGTTTCCAAAGATGAGGACAGTCTTTTCAGGTGTCGGGATTTCGTCGTAACTCTTTCTTGAGTCAACCTCCGCCGCAATGACAGTAAAACCCTGGTCATGCAGTTTCTTCAGTAATTCATTGAGGTCCGCCTCCATGACGATGGGCAAATGAAAGAGAGACCCCATCGTCGATCTCACGACCTTCGGGTTGTAGAGCTCTACTCCCCCGCGTCCCATCAATACCGCGGACACCCCAAACCAATCAGCCGTTCGGATGATTGTGCCAGCGTTGCCCGGCTCAGAGATAGCGTCGAGAGCGACGATGACTTGCGGACGCTGTGCACTTCGGCTAAGGTCCTCAAAGCGATATTCGTGCTGTTGGACAAGAGCCGCGACTCCCTGTGAAGTAACAGTATCCGCAAAACTATCGAGGTCGCGTTGGCTTACCTCAGCTACTTCGACTTTTCGTTTTCGGCAAGCCTCAACCAGTCTGGCGTGTTCGGGACTCTTGGTAAACTCAGACGTGTGGACCAGAAGCTCGACTACAAAATCTGATGAGATCGCTTCAGAGGTCAGTCTGAATCCTTCAACAAGAAACTTCTTCTCCTGATCTCGAAACTTCTTCAGCTTCAAAGATCTGAGATACTTCACTTTCGCTTTAGATAGCATCATCGCCTGAGCGTCCGCCTGTTGCTGGTTTCTACTGACCACTGACAGCTGACTACTGTCTACTCCTTATACTCCCCCCCCACCTGCCTCAACGTGTCAGAAATCTCTCCCACAGTCGCGTACGATTCAACGGCCGTCAAGATAAGCGGAAGCAAGTTTGCAGTACCACTTGCGCCTCGTCGCAAATCATCGAGTGATCGCTGGACAGACTCGGCTGACCTCTTCGCCCTCAGTTCTTGAAGTCGCTTCGTCTGTCGCTCTCGCACCGCGGGATCAATCTGTAGAGTCTCGAACTCGCCAGCCTCATCACTTTGGAATTCATTCACCCCGACGATGATCTTTTCCTTTCGTTCAATCTCACGCTGGTACCTGTAGGCACTTTCGGCAATTTCACTCTGGTAGAACCTCTTTTCAATGGCCACCATTGCACCGCCCATCTTCTCAATCTTCTCCAGATAAGCCTGAGCCCGCTTTTCGATTTCATCCGTCAAATATTCCACGTAGTACGAGCCTGCGAGCGGGTCAATGGTGTCGGCAGCGCCGCTCTCGTGAGCAATCACCTGCTGCGTTCTGAGAGCGAGGCGAGCTGAAGATTCAGTCGGCAGCGCGAGAGCCTCGTCGCGGGCGTTGGTATGGAGAGACTGGCAACCTCCAAGGACCGCAGACAGCGCCTGCAGAGTCACGCGCACGACGTTGTTCTCGATCTGCTGCGCCGTGAGCGTCGAGCCACCTGTCTGAACATGAAAGCGCAGCTTCATCGCCTCGGGGTTGGTTGCTCTGAATCGTTCCTTCGTTATCCGAGCCCACAAGCGTCGGGCCGCGCGGAACTTTGCCACTTCTTCAAACAAGTTGTTGTGCGCGTTGAAGAAGAACGAAAGCCGGCCGCCCAGGACGTTTACGTCAAGTCCCGCATCTATCGCCGCCTGGACGTACGCTATTCCGTTTGCGAGCGTGAATGCCAGCTCCTGCACGGCAGTTGCTCCTGCCTCCCGTATGTGATAGCCACTGATGGAGATCGTATTCCACTTCGGTAAATTGTCCGAGCACCACTTCATCAAATCCGTCACCAATCGCATCGACGGTCGAGGCGGAAAAATGTGCGTGCCGCGGGCGATGTACTCTTTCAAGATATCATTCTGAACCGTGCCTGAGATTTTTCGGAGGTCGGCTCCCTGTTTCTTGGCCACCGCGACATACAATGCAAGCAAGATCGCTGCCGTCGCATTAATCGTCATTGACGTGGTCACACTCTCCAGAGGGATCCCAGCGAAAAGGATCTCCATGTCTTCGAGGGAATCGATAGCCACTCCCACCTTCCCCACTTCGCCCTCCGCGAGTGAATGATCGGAGTCGTACCCCATCTGGGTAGGCAGATCGAAGGCGACGGACAGCCCCATCGTCCCTTCCTGCAGCAAATATCGATATCGACGGTTTGATTCCTCAGCACTCCCGAACCCCGCGTACTGTCTCATCGTCCAGAGCCGACTCCGGTACATCGACGGATAAACACCTCGAGTGAACGGATAACTCCCCGGGAATCCGAGGGCAGTCTCATACTCTATTCCTCTCGGGAGATAGGCCCTCTCCACTGGTATCCCAGAATCGGTTGAGAAAACTGGACGGCGCTCGGGCATGTTCTTCAAGGCTGGGCCCAGGATCTCCTCTTCCCACTCTTTCTTCTCAGACGAAAGATCGACTGGAAATTTGTTCATAACTGATTTCCGACAGAAGTCTTCTCGAATTTTCCTTAAAATAACCAACTATGGCCCGAATGTCAACCTGCCCGGTCCATCCGGCAGATCCCCACACAACCTGATGGTTGAGGTCTGCCAGTAACCACCTATCGCCAGTCAACTTGCCTGATCGTGACCCCGTCAGTTTCAAACATCAGCGCCCCATCTTCGTCTGTCCGACTCACTCTTGCGCCGGATAACTGGTATCTCTCGACGACTTCCGCCGACGGAAGGCCAAACTTGTTGAGGGCTCCCACGGAGATGGCTGCAAACTCCGGCTTCACTGTTTTGATGAACGACTCACCGCTGCACGTTATGCTACCGTGATGAGCAACTTTAATGAGATCCGACTTCAAAAAATCACCATAGAGGTAGAGCATTTGCGCTTCCGATGGCTCTTCGGCGTCTCCAGTCAAGAGCATACCCACTTTTCCATAAAGAATCTTCAGGACCACTGAACCATTATTAAAGCTCCGGACAAAGTGGAGTGAATCCTTTTGAACAAAACTTCTTGTTGGATGCAGGACAAATACGCGTGCCTCCTGGGAAAGGCTTATTGCACTTCCGGCACGGAGACGGGTGTATGGGATGTTCAGCTCCTTGAGAGTACGCATACATCCGAGATAGATGCTCGATTCCGCTCGGTGTCCCGCATCGAATATTGTTCCTACAGGGATTGAACGGAGCACTGACTCTACTCCGCCAAGATGATCGCTGTGCGGGTGTGTCACCACAAGCGCATCAAGTTTGCCCACTGTCCTCTTTAAGAAGGGAACGACAATCCTCTCTCCAGCATCATAGCTGAACGTCTTCGGCCCCGCATCCACCAAGAGCGTTTTCCCCGATGGAAACTGGACGAGTATCGCATCTCCCTGACCAACATCAAGAACAGTCACTCGCACTCGCTGAGCGTTTCCTAATAGACTCGAGATAATGGCGATGTTGCCGAGGATCAGGAGCGCGAGGATCATCTTCTTCCTGATTTCTTTTTTGCTGAAGTTAAAGAGAAGTGCGGCTGTCACGTAATAAATCAGGAAGGCAAGGAGGCCGAAGCCTGGGATTGTCACATACGAAAACGACAGGTTCCCCGAGAAGTCGATCAACTTCAGCACGAGTTCAAGCAGTGCCTGCCCTGCAGCTCCGTAGACGCCTGCGACCCAGGTTGAAAACACACTGAAGAAGGAGATTGCGAGGCCTATTGCCAACCCCACCCCCACAGCTGGAATGACAAACAAGTTTGCAGCCAGTGAGACGATGGACACCTTGCCGAAATATGCCGCTGTGAAAGGGACCGTTCCAATCTGCGCGGCAAAGGTGACAGAAAAAAGTTTCCAGGTGAAGTCCACAAGCTTGCTCGCACGTACCTTTTCTGGAAGATAGTCCGATAGGGACGCGATTTTGGGATAGAAGTAAAGGATCGAAGCGACGGCCGCGTAAGACAACTGGAACCCGGGATCGAAGAGTTGCTTTGCATCGAAAAAGAAAATCAGTAGGGCGGAGAACGCAACCGTATTGAACACGTCCGCCTTTCGTTGCAGGACAGGAGCAAGCAAAATGACAATCGCCATGATCGTCGCCCGTACAACGGACGAAGCTGACCCTGTCAACAACATGTAGAAGAGCAGAGACACAATCGTCAGAAGAATCGTGAAAGCTTTCCGCACTCTCAACAGCGTGAACACGCTAAGAAAGATCAGCGCAACCATCCCCACATTTGAACCTGAAACGGCAAGGATGTGGATCACTCCTGCGTTGACAAAAGAGGTCTTGAGTTCTGTGGGAATGCCGGAGCGATCTCCCAGCAGAAGTCCCTTGAGAAAGGAACCCTCCACTCCACCAACCGTCTCATCGATCACAGACATGATATTTGACCGAACGCCGCTCACAAAAGCTCGGAGACTCCAGCCATACGGCTGCCACGAGACAACTAACATATCATCGGGGCTCTTTACGTACATGACGGCCGAGATGCCATTCAGGAAGAGATAATGCCGGAAATCAAAATCGCCAGGATTCCTCGGCCCACTCGGACGCTGAACCTTCCCATAGGCCAAAATCTTCTCGCCAGCCCTTAGCTCCTTCATCGTGCTGTCAACTCCTTCTCGCCGCGGAACGTAGAGCAAGAGATCGCCTTCTGCCGCTTCAATCCGACCCTCAGCATCGATTTCCTCGACACGCATTACCAATTGGAAGGTCTTGGGTTTCTTCTGAGGAGGATCCACAACAATACCGATGACGCGAACCGAGCGCCCGGCGTCGGCGTGAATGAGCAGCGGACTGGTAACCACAGAATCCCTGTCGAGAGCAAACTTCCAAGCACCCGTTCCAAGAACACACAAGGCAAGAAAGAGGGGAAGGACAAGCTTGATGTTTTCCGATCTCTTCCTCAACACAAACACGAGGATGGTTGTGAGGACGAGCAGAGCGAGGATGAAAGTCGTCAGGCCGAAGGAGAGGTTGAAGCGCTCACTGGCAACGATTCCGCACGCCATGATCAAGCCAACCTTGAGCGCAGGACGATGCTGAAAGAATTCTGTCACGACTGATTCGACTACTGAAGAAGAGCGATTCAGCTTGTAGCTAACTCAACGATAGCAGGAGTGATTTGGGTAAGGCTTTTGACTCGTTCTCCGAGTTGCTGATGGTGTCGGCCAACCAAGATCAGCGGGACGGGGTTCCGAGTGTGGGATCTGGTCGAACGGTCTTCGATGTTCCCGTGATCGCTCGTGAAGAGCAGTACTGAATCCGAGTGGTCAAAGTTCCTCAAGACGCCGCCGATGAAGCCGTCCAACCGCTCGAGGACTTCGACGGCTGCGGCCATCTTTCGGCTGTGGCCTGCATGGTCGCTGAGAAAGTACTCAAACAGTGTGAAGTCATAATGACGTGAGATCAAATAGAACCTCTCCCCTGCCTCACCCGGCGTGAGAACGGGAAGATGATCGTAGCCGAACTGCCCCCACCGCTCCCCCGTGATATCGGCAGCCAACGCATCGCCAGCTCTGAGTTCTTCATAGCCTCGAAGGGGAATGCCAGAGAGAACTGAGGACAGCGTGGTCACTGTGTATCTCAGCTTCCGGTTCTCTATCGCCTCGTGGTACTGCTTCGGGTACGCATTCACGAAGCAAACCGACTTTCCAAGATCAATGAACTGGCGAAAAATATTCTTGGTCTGGAGTAGGGGCTTCAGCCTCGAGTGGGGATACGGCCCGAAGTGCTGTCCGATGAGTTTCGCTGCGTTTACTCCACTGAAGATCGTCGTCTGACCTGTGCCGCTCTGAGGGAGGCCCTTGACTCCGAGAGTTGCATTCAGTGGTGAGAGCGTGGCCCGGGTTGTGAGAACCCTGGACCTTGTCTTGCTTAGAATGTGATCGTCGAGAAGAGAAGTCAGGTTGGGGAGATTGGCAGCGAAGAAAGGATTCGTGGATGCGTCTTCTCGTCCAAGTCCGACGCCATCAGCAAAGATCATCAAGACACGCATGCTGAACCTCAGAACCCGCTATCAGGCTGTCGAAAAGGAAATTCATAGCCACGAGCCTCAGCTCGTGGGCAAGAAATCCCACAAAAACCAAGATGGGTTTTAACCCTCTTCATCGAGAGCAAGCCTATTTTGCCGGGGCTGAAGCCCCTTCGATCTTATTCACACCCCCAACCACGACCTGTCCCGTTGTTCGGGATGCCGTAAAGCGGCAAAGGTCGTGGCAATTCGCAGCACGAAGGGTTTTTCAACATCCTGCTAAAGGGAAAATGATGGCTGAATCTTCGGTCAAGATTTGATTTCTGATTGACCGCTCGTATCGGACTTGCTTTCGATCATCACCGTTACCGGCCCATAGTTCACGAGTTCAACATCCATCATTGCGCGGAAGACGCCACTGGAAACTTTGGACTCTCCGAGGCTACCTCGGAGGCGTTGCACGAACTTCTCATAGAGGCCCTCGGCAATTTCAGGAGGTGCTGCATCAGTGAATCCTGGCCGATTCCCTCTTCTTGTGTCTGCATACAATGTGAACTGTGAGACAACCATCGCGCTCCCACCGATGTCCTTCACCGACAAGTTCATCTTTTCCCGCTGATCCTCAAATATCCTTAATGCAGCACATCGGTCAGCAAGGTAATGAGCATCCTCTTCTGAGTCGCCCTTCTTGACCCCAAGGAGTATCAACATCCCTTGACCGATTCCGCTGAACAGCTTGCCGTCGATGTGAACCTGGCACTTCTTCACGCGCTGAATAAGAGCCCGCATACGCACTCCAAAACCTCCCCTTTGATCCCCTCCTTTTCAAGGAGGGGACATTGGGGTGGTCTCTCTGGATGAGAAAACACTAAGTTTGATACTCTCGACATGATTTTCAGATTCTCGACTCTACTACTCGCTCAACGCCGCTGTAATCCTTGTGCGTTTGAATTTGCACGTAGCCTCTTTCTCGGAGGATCTCCTGCACTTGAGCGCTCTGACCGTACCCAATCTCGAGAGTCAAGAAGCCGCCGTTTTTTAGAAGCCGCCTGCCGATCTCCGAAATGCTACGGTAGAAACTTAACCCGTCAGCGGAATCACACGTCGCACTCGATGGTTCGTATTCCCTTATCTCCGGCTGAAGATTTACGTACTCCTCTTGAGATACGTAAGGAGGATTAGAGACGACAATGTGAAAGGGGCCTTGGAGAGAATCGAGGGAATCGTGGAGAATATCCACTCGCTCTAAAGTCACACGTTCAGCGAGGTTGTGCCTCTGAACGTTCATTCGTGCGACTTTGATTGCCTCGGCTGAATTGTCAATGGCTGTGACGATGGCGTTCCCGACAAGCCTTGCTACACTTATGGAAATATTCCCACATCCGGTTCCGATGTCGAGGATGGAGATTCGTTCAGTTTCTTCGGGGAATTGCCGACAAACCTCAATTGTCTTCTCGACGAGAACCTCGGTCTCCGGTCGTGGGATCAAAACACGCCGATCAACGAAAAACCGAAGTCCCATGAATTCCGTCTCGCCGAGGATGTACTGGAGCGGCTCGCGAGCGACGCGACGCTTCAGGAGACTCTTGTACTGTTCTCTTTCTGATTCTCTGACGGGCTTGTCGAAGTTCGCATACAAGTCGATGCGTCGACAGTTGAGGACGTGAGCAAGCAGCAGCTCGGCGTTCAATCGCGCATCATCAATTCCTTTCGTCTTCAGATAATCAGCAGTAGCGCCAAGGATCTCAAGTATGGTCCACGTCTTTTTCCCTGTTGTGGTGATCATCGATGAGGTATCAGCAGACATAGGTTGGTACTTGCACCTCTAGAACTTCACGAACAGCCGACAAGTTATAGAAATTTGTGTCTCAAGTCAAATGTAACATGTTGATTACCAACCACCCTGCAGGAGATGTTTATGAGTTGATCGCTTGAGTTCTTTCCCTTATATTTGATCTGAAAAAGACTTCACTCGAAACGGTCAATCGCGTATGTTCAATCCACATCATCTGATGACTTCATTAACGAGGCTTCTCCTTATGTCCACCCTCGGATTCAACACTGCCTCCGCTGAGCATGCTCACCCTTGCCTAATGGCTGATTCGTCAGAGATCAGGAGAGCAAAAGAGTGGATCAACGAGTACTCCTGGTACCGAAACATCTTCGAAGAGCACAAAAAGGAAATCGACCACTTCCTCGAGCACAAGCCGATCTTCGTATCTCCAATCAAGCAAACGTATCAGTACAAGATGTACACGTGTCCCAAACACGATGTGGAGCTTCTCTACGAAGAATTCAGGCCGTATGATCACCACTGTCCCGTCGACACGAGTGAGGTCTATCGAGGAGACAAGTACAATTCTGCATGGTCGGGCTGGTACAATAGGCGGCTGGCAGATCATCTCGTGTGGATGGGAATCCTCTATCAAGTCTACGGTGACGAAAAGTATGCAGAAGGAGGCCGCGAGATTCTCCTGAAGTTTGCCGACCTCTATCTCAAGTACCCAACGGAGAATACAATCCTCGGCCCAGCACATGTCTTCTTCGGGACACTGTCAGAGTCTTTCTGGGGAGTCGACATGGCCTACGGGTATGATCTCCTGTACAATTACAGGGGCTTCAGGCCGGAAGATCGACTGAAGATCAAAGAACAGCTTTTCTATCCTCTGGCTCAGATCACGCAACAGTTCCCGGAGTCTGCCTCGAACCGTCAACTCTGGTACAACAACGTCTCGGCTGCTGTCGGATTTCTGTACGGGGATCAAAAGCTTGTTGATTTCGCCTTCAGGGGACAGTATGGATTCGACTGGCAACTTGGTTCGGCGTTGCCTGAGAGTGGTTTCTGGGCAGAATGGTCGGGCTACCATTTCGTGGCCCTGCGCGGGATGATCCATCTTGCCGAGATGGCTCGTCACAACGGCCTCGACCTCTACCACAAGGAGATCGCGGGAAGAACGATGAAGAAGATGTTCGATGCGCCGTTTGAGATCATTCTTCCCAACTATGAGTTTCCAAGAAGCAAAGACAGCGGCGGGGGGAGCATCCTGGAGTACGCGACCTTCTACGAGATTGGCTATTCTGTCTACAAGGATCCAAGGTACCTTGCAGTGCTGAATCTCTCGAACCTCCAGAGAGGAGTGCAGATCGTCGGCGAGGAATCGGGCGCGCGACAGGTGCCGGCTCCGATCACCGTGTTCAATCTTGTCCCCGATTTGCCGAAAGGGAACCGAGAGATTTATCCCGATGCGAGCGTAAATCTCGAGGGAAATGGTTTTGCCGTCCTGAGAAACGGTGAAGGGAAAGACCGCCGTTACATCTACCTCGATTACGGCATCGTGGGCGGAGAGCACGGCCATCCGGATCGACTTCAGATAGGTTACTATGCACTCGGTCAGAACTGGATCGTTGATCCGCTGAATGAGTCCTACTTCAATCCGAACCTCCAACTCTGGTATCGACAGACTATCGCCCACAACACTGTCGTGATTAATCAAACAAGTCAAACCTGGGCAAACGGGTATGGAAACTTCTTTGGTGCGCTGCCAACCTTGCAGGTCGCTTCTGGAAGGTCGAAGACAATCTATCCGGGAGCGAGACTCACACGGACACTCCTACAGGTGGGTGACTACTTCATCGACCTCTGCGACATCTCTTCCCGTGAGAAGAGAATCATAGATTGGCCTTTGCACAGCTTCGGAAAACTCTCGATCTCAGGCCTTGTTTTGAAGAACGAGCCTGAGGATCGATTCGGCAAGCCGCCAGGAATTCCGGGATATGATCAACTCAAGAATATCTCGTCTGGACTCGCTGACAGCTCCTGGGCCGGTGTGTTCACGACTGACTCAGACGAACATCTTGGGGTCTACGCAATCCTCGAAAGAGGAACGCAAGTGTTTCGTGCCACGACTCCTCCGATCGGAGGGTTTTACAAACAAATGGTGAAGGATCAGAACCCTCTCCCACTGCTCATCAGCAGACGGGTTTCAGATTCGACCCGGTTCGCCCATTTGATTCAGGCCTACTCGGGGAAACCGAGCGTTGTGGGTTTCGAGAAAGGCACGGCGCCCCTAACTTACCGAGTGCAACGGGAAGAAGGTGAAGACATTGTTTTTGCAGATGTCGAGCATTCGGTGTACTGGGTTGTGAGGAAGGCGGGCGATAAGCCGACTCTCGCCGCTGGGTTCAACCTGACAGAGATAAGGTCTGGCGATGTTACATTGGTCCACTCAGATCTCCCTCTCTCGGAGTTCGAGTGCCGTTGGAACCGCGAGACCCTTTCACTGAAGCTACCTGCGCAGTTCGCTCGTCTCAAGGTCTGGGCGCCTGGCATAAGAAGAGTGGAGCGTGACGGGAGGGCAATTGCATTTGAGCGCGACAGCGATTACGTCCTGATTCGACAACTATCAGGAGTCTCGCTTGAGGTTGTCAGTCCGGAAGAGGGTCGTCTTTTCCTGGGGCGGAAAAACCACGTGACCATTCGCGTCCGGAACTCGATGGACATCCCGGCGTTTGGTCAGATGGTTCTCTCCGTAAAAGACAATTGGCCTGAACGAGTGAACAGTCAGCTCAGCTGGTGGGGCGGGATCGTGAACCTGAAGGCGACGAACAAAGGCCCAATCCAACGAACAGTCTACCCCACAGAGTTTAGGAAAGATGTCAAATGGATAGATAGCTTATCCTCCGAATTCAAATCCATTGCGGCAGGAGACTCTGCGACGATCGATCTGCAAGTTGAGGTCCCGAACGACGCTCCGCCGGTGAGCTACAACGTCACCATTTCCTTTGGCAGTGAGAGAATTGAGAAATCGTTCCTTGTTGTTCCACCGATCACAGCCGAAGTAATGCTCCCCAACGCCGAGGAGGAAGTTCTCTGGGTCGAGTTGAGGAATCGGACACGAGAGTATGAGACGCTTTCGATGGACCTCATTCCTCACAAGGCGTGGTCATTCGGAAGGCTTGTGGCTGGAACGATCTCTTTAGCACCTCATGAGGTTCGACGAGTGGATATTCCCTTGAGATTGATCGGATACAGCCCAGACAACCAGCTCTTTCCCATCCGGTTCCGGTTGGAGAGCGGAAGATTTCACACCGAGTTTGTCCGCGACTTCTACGTCGGAATCGCTCATTTTGCCAAGGCACCTCCCGCGTTGGACGGATCCTGGAATGGATGGGACAAATCCGGGCCGATGACCATCGACAAGCCGAGCCAAGTGTGCAGACTCCTTATGGGGAATCAGCCTTGGCGGGGTCCAACGGATCTGTCTGCAAAGATTTACGCGATGTATGATGACAGCTATTTGTACATCGGAGCGGAGGTCACAGACGACGTCGTGGTAACTCACTGGGATTTCCCGACGATGAGCTATCCGTGGGACACAGACTGCATGGAGGTGGTACTTGATGTCAGAACCGACTCAGAGCAGGGCCACGATCCGCCGACTCCCGGACTGTTCAGAAATCTCTCGATGGCGGAGTTCCACACGATTGACTTTGGGCCGACGATGTGGCAAGGCGGCGGTGCCGGCGGCCCACTCCTCCCCAAACCAAACCTCGTACCTGGCGCAGACACGCATTTCCTCCGTACGCCAACGGGCTACAACATGATCTGCAGGTATCCCTTGAGTAGTCTGAAAGGTGTGATCGCCAAGCCCGGATACCAGATCGGCTTCGACGTAGCGATCAATGACAATGACGGGACAAACTACCGGAAGAACCAGCACATCTGGGCAGGCTTCAACCAGAACCAGTCGTGGTGGGATATGGGGACGATTGGAGCGCTTGTGTTTGGGGAGAAGAAATAGTCAAACCGTTTTGAGGGTGCTCTGCACCCGAACGCATTTGCTCCGGAGTAGAACTCCGTCGCAACATCCAACATCCGGAGGTTCTGAGGGAGCTCCGCTCCCGAAGCCGTCCCGGCTGTGCTAGAACAACAACTCCACTTTGATTAGCGACTCGTCGCCCAAGAGATAGTTGCTCGCACTCGAGTATCTCCACTGCTCCGGCCGATCAACGTATCCCTTGCGGACCGGATTGTTGTGGAGATAGTTTAGTTTTTGCGCAGTGAACTCCGGCGTCGCCAATGCTATTGGATGATAGCCGTCTTGCCACACCTTGAACTTGTTGCCGCGTCCGTCCATCCTTGCCGCCTCTGCAAACACCTCCAGCATTTGGAGTCTTGAGTCCGCTTCCATCAACTTTGTGATCTCACGGGATGTGTGGGTGCTGAAATCGCGCATGATATCCGGGAACCTCTTGTTCTCATCAACTGAGAGGATATAATGCGCATGGTTGGGCATGATCACATAGGCATGCAGATGCAGCCCTTTGTTCGCAACGCAGAATCTCAGGCTATCCAAGATCACATTAAAGTACGCGAACTCGGTGAATATGTGCTGCCACTCAACAATCGTGGTAGTGACATAGTAGAGATCAACATCGGGGAGAATCTTCCACTGGCTCGTAGCTCTTTCCTCCGGAGTGGAACTCCGTCGGAACATTCGAGATTGCTCAGATTGTTCTGAGGGAGCTCAGCTCCCGAAGGGCATTTGCTCCGGAGGAAAGCCCCCTCGCAACCATCCCGATTCTATTGGAACGCCCTATTGCTCATCTCGGAGATCTGCAACACGGCTCCTGTACGGTCTGAAACCCGAGCCCCAATCCACACCAATTACCTCAAGCTTAAGGTGTGTCCCATCAACGCGGACGAGCACGTAGTGATATGGGTTGTCACCGGGCTCGATGCCTGGACGCACGAGGTGCTCAAGCGTTACCTTCTCCGCAGCATTTGCCTTCAGATATTCGCGCAAGTCTGGTTCGCCTGTGTATGAATACAAAGGCGCACCTCCGCCACCGGTGACTACATGATCCATCCTGCATCTGTTGCCTAGGGAGTCCTGATATCGTTCAACCCAGTGCTCGAAGAGATGATCGTGACCGCTAAACGTCACAGCCACGTGATGCTGACGAAACAGCGAGAGGTAACGAGCCCGAACTGCAGCAGTGGGAGGCTCCACCTTCGGACCGCCGTGTGGCCCAGACGAGAACTCCGGATGGTGCAGAACCACGATGATGTTTTGATAACGCTTGTGATCCAGTCCGTCGAGCTGAGATTTGACCCAGTTGTACTGCTTGTCGTCGGTAGCGATATCGGAATCAAATGCCAGAACGAAAGTATTGCCGTAGCCGAAGGCATAAGTGGGATAGCCGGGCATTCTCCTCGGGGCTCCCTCGGGTGGGATAAGTTGGGCCACCGCATCGAGATAGTTTTTCAGGCCCTCCTTCCGGTTGGGATCTTCTGGAGACGGGGCGTTGGTCACATCATGGTTGCCCGGGGCGAGGAAGTATGGCACCCCACCTTCGGTCGTAACTCGGTTGATCAAATCCACAAAACTGACGTTCCACTGCTTCGGGTCCCTCCCGTCCACAACTGCATCACCTGACTGCAGCACAAACCGAACTGGATAGGAAGTTTTCTCCAGCCTCCGGACCATCGCCAGCATCGAGTCCACGACCAGCGAGTGCTCATACTGCAGTTGCACTCCGTCTTTTCGGCCGCGCGTGTCACCATACACGATAAACGAGAAGCGGGTTATTCCCGCTGAAGAATCCTCGGGAGGAAGTGGATTGCGCGGAGGTTTGATCGCTCGAACCGTCTGGGCTGATGCGGACGATTGCTGGGCTGCGGTCCGCTCACTGCTGTATAAGAAGAGAAAGAGTGCGGCGGTGCACAATGATATGGTACAATGACGTCTTATATCACTGACGTGCTCCATTTATGATTCTCCTCGAGTGCTTTGAGTGTTCTGTTCCGATGGTTGAGAGGCCTGAACAGAAGGGTTACTTCCCCAACGGTATCATTCGAACGTGAAGGACGCGCACGTGGAGAGAAGTCACTCCCCCGAACTGGAATTCTGCTCCGGAGTAGAACTCTGTTGCAACAGGTGCCTTTGCTTTCGACGCACGAATGGTAAGTAGATTTTAGGAAGGTATCAAGCTCGGCGTGAAGACCACTTGTAACCGCACTCGAGTATAGAAAAAACAAAAAGCCCCTCTTCCGAGGGGCTCCTGAAGAATCTCGCACACGCCTACATCGACGTGAACACCTTCTCATCTATCTTCGCGGGATCACCAATGACAACGAACTGGATGTCCTTGATGTACTTCTGCGCGACCCGCTCAACATCTTCTGGAGTTACCTTCTTCATGTTGTCAACAAACATCTCACTCGCCTGCCAGCCGAGACCTGCCAGCTCGTACCGAGCAAGGAAAGAAGCTTGGGCAGCATTGGTTTCAGTCTGGAGGTAATAGCTTGTGAGGAAAACAGTAATCTTATCGCGCAACTCCTTTGGACTGATGAGCTCGGTCTGCAAGCGCTTCGCCTCTCCGAGCATGACTTTGATAGTCGTGTCGGGCTTAACTGCGGTTACATAGATGTTTGCACAGTTCGCAAACTGATTCTGGTAATAAGCCGATGGCGCATATGAGAGGTTGCGCTTCGTGCGGACCTCTTCAAACTCGCGCTGCTGGAGGATCGACATGGCCATACTCATAGGGTAGTAGTCAGCATCCCGAATGCTCGGCGCACTAAAATAGCCGAGGATGTAATTTGTCGGCATCTGCTGCGCGACCGTGTGCAGCTCAGACTTCGCGTGACTCACCATGGCGGGATACTGCGGCGCATAGTCGCCGACTGGTAGAGCACCGAACGCAGAGGCGACCTTCTTCTCCAAGTCCGCTCTTTCGATGTCACCGACAACAACGAGAAGCAACTTCGATGTCACTAGATTGTCCTTGAGGTACTGCCACATCTGATCAACCGAGATCTTGCTGACGGACTCCTCCGTGCCGGAAGGGTCGAGGCCATACGGATGGCCCTCATAGAAGAGCGAATCACCCACGTCCCGGAGATAAGAATCGGGATTGTCTCTACGCTGGCGCAGTCCAGTGAGAGCTTGGGCGCGAGAGAGCTCGACCTCTTTCGGGTCGAGTGTGGGATTCAGAAGCACATCGGCAAAGATATCCCATGACTTGTCAAAGTTCGGCTTAATACAACGCAAATTCACACCGCTGTAATCCTTGGAAGCGTTCCCATTGATCTGGGTACCCATGCGTGCCAGCTCTGCATTGATGACCTCCTTTGGATACTTCTGTGTCCCCTTTACTGCCACGTCAAACAGCAAGGGCTCAATGCCGGCTGTCGCGGGAGTCAGATTGAACACTCCGCCCCGGATATAAAGGCTTGCAGCAACGACCTCGTTACCCGGGTTCCTCTTCAAAATCACTTTCAGACCGTTCACAGTGAACTCTTCCGTGAGTGCAAGGGCACGCACTGGAACCAGAAACCATAGGGCGGTAAAAACAGCTATGCTGAAGACACACATCGAGAGAGTGAGTGACTTTTTCATTGGACTACTCCTTCCTTGATCGAGACCTTCTGCCGATCCTTAGGCGAAATCAAGACGCCCATGACATACGGTGCGTTCTGGATATACTTTTGCACATAGTAATTGATGTCATCCCGCCCAACCTTGCGGAGGTTGTCCACGTAATTCAAGTAGTAATCGAGTCCTGCCACTGCCCACCAGAACCCCACCGTGTGCGCGAAGGCCGATGGGCGTTCCTGACCGTAGACCTCACCAATCTCGAGTTGGTTCTTCGCAGACTCGAGCTGGTCGTCAGTAAAGTAGTCCGAGTCAGTGAATTTCTTGATCTCAGCAAAGATGGCATTTACTGCACCACTGTATTTCTCAGCAGTGGTTTGAGCAAAGATCGTTATTGGTCCAGTCTTGTCAAGCGTATAGTAGTTCAGATTCACCGAGGTGAGCAGGCCGCTATCGACGAGGTTCTTGTAGAACTTTGAATTGTGTTGCCCGAGGATGTACGACAGTACATCAGCTGCATAGGTCGCCCTTGGATCTTCTCGGACACTTGGCCCGTGCATAGCGACATCGAGGGTCACAGCACCTACCGGTTTCTCTACGACAACAACCTCGCTCTTCTGCAAGGGTGGATGGTCAGGAGAAGGATACTTCACAAAGGGATCGTCTCCCCGCGGCCACGAGCCTAATATCTCCTCTGCCAGCTTGAACACTTGGTCGTGTTGGACGTCGCCGGAGACAAGGAGAGCAGAATTGTTGGGAATATAAAACCGATTCTCGATTGTCTTCATCTTGTCATGGTCAGCTGTAAGGATGGTTGTGCGATCACCAAGGACATTCTTGCGGCTGTAATACTTGTACCAGAGTTTCTTGTTCACTGCAACTTGAAGCAGATAGAACGGGTTTGACTCTGCACGGTCATATTCCCCTGTAATCACGGGACGCTCTTTCACAAGCTCTTCCTCTTTGAACAACGGCGTCCGGATCGCAGCATTCATGAATTCGAGCGCCTGCCAAAGACTATCTTTGGGAAAAGTGAAGAAATAATTCACACGCTCTTCGCTCGTCGAGCCATTCCAGCTCATCCCCAGCTCGCGACCGCGTTCGAGAAACCGTTCTTGGTTGGGGATCTCTTCATTCGCCTTGAAGAACATGTGTTCGTAGAGATGCGAGAGCCCGTTGTACTCGGGCGGCTCAGTGAACGAGCCGTTGTGCACGTCGATCTCGACAGTGGCAAGCGGCACGATGGGGTTCTCAACCACGATGACGTCCAGCCCGTTCTTTAGTTCTGCTCGATAGGTATTATACTTCTGGGCAAGCGCCACCGCGGGGAGGCACCAAAGTGCAGCGACCACCAAGAACCATCGCATGAGTTTGGTCATGAGTCCCTCCAAGATATTGGTGAGTGATGTGATTAAGAAGAAAGATACTTCCGTGTGCCACAACTGCCCCGTTCCGCTCGTCGCATTTCAACTGGAAGATGAATAACGCTGGTTTCCGACATAGCCCTAAGTGAGATTGTCAGTGCAGGCGATGTAATAGAATTCATCCCTGAAGTAGCCGTACCCACCAAAGGCATTCGTTACCAAATACACACAAAGGGTAATCAGCGCGACCCCAGCGGCTACCGAGTTCTCAGCAAGCGAATGTTTGAGCCTTTCTATCAAACCGGGTTTCAGAATTGTCAAATGTTTAAATCACGATTCCTTCTTATCCTTATTCAGCGCTCCACTCGTTATCTTTTCTGTGCTTCCATTCCTCGCTTTCCGTTTTCATATGTAACCAGTTTGATCACTTTTCCAGCTTCATCTCTTACAAATTCCAACTGGGCGTCGAAGTCTTTCAAAAAGAATTTGTTTGGGCTAATCATTTTTTTTTAAAGTCAAACCGCCATATATCATTATGTCTTTTTGGTTGTCTTTACTGAAACGAAGCGTTCCTCCACCAGGTGCAGCACCGCAGAATATGAGTTCATTATCGGAATTGATGCGCAAATTATATATAGATTCACCTGAAAGAGCATAAAAAATTCTTAGTTGCAGCAAGTTGTTGTCTACTATATAAAGCTCGGCTTCTGAAAATGTTTCCGGCCCTTTACTTTGATATCCATAAAGTTTATATCTTCCCAACCTGTTCTTCCAAACATCATTGACAGCTTTTGTGTCCACTCTATAACCTAGTTGGTATTGCTTATCACCTTCTTCAAGAAATAGAAAATGATAGTTGTTGATGTCCCTGAAAAAGTATCTTTGCTTTGGCAGGATTTGAAGGCTATCTCCATTAAATACTTTATATGGAATATAAGATTCTTTGCCAACTGGTCTTAATAAAAAACGATCATTATTTCTGTGCAGGATCAATTTTTCGTTTTCTTTCTTGATTTGGGCTGTGGAACGGAGCTGTGCATAGGTACCAATATGCTCATTTAACGAATCAACGGGAATGTCATATGTTTCAGAGCTGTCATTGGGATTATAAGGAACATATTTTCGCTTGATAACCGTTGATGTTTTAATACCACATGCTTCTACTAATCTCAAACATCCTTCCTCAACAAGAGGAAGGCCTCCGATGGTATTATCTAAAAATATTGACGCCATCTTCTTGCCCGGAACAATTAATATAGCTGCATTTGATAGATGAGTACTCCCTGCATGGTATGCAACTACATTTGAGTCACTCTCAAAATAAAAAAGATACCAGCCCAGGCCTCGCATATTGTTGTCAAAGATTACATCATTGTTCTGTACTTTAAAAATCGCTTTTGATGTTTCGGTCCTAATGATACTTCCTTGTTTCCCACGATAGATGGCTATCAACTCTTTGGCAAATTTTATTAAATCATCTATATTAGAATACAAACCGCATCCAGCCGGCAAATCTCTTCCATCAATTAATTTGTGATAAGTACCCTCGTGATTATATGTCATACTAACATCCTGCAAATCTTTGCTAGTTATAAATCCGGAGTGATCCATTGCCAAAGGTTCTAAAATATTCTTCTGCACGTAAAGCGGGTAATCCTGGCCTGTAACTGTAAAGATAGTATGACCCAACAAGCTGTAGCCGACATTTGAATAGACATGAACCATATTGGGTGGAAAACACAAATACTCGTCTTTCAAATATTTAACCACATCTGTATATTTACCTTCCGGTAAGTAACTATTCAAGCCAACATCTCCCGGTATTCCGGATGAATGGTTAATAATTGTTTTCAATGTTATTTTTCTGATATCAATACCTCTTGAGTTGATGGTAAATTGAGGTAAATAATCAATCAATGGTTTTTCAATATCAACCAAACCCTTTTCCTGCAATTGCATTATAGCTAGGGCCGTAAAAGGTTTCCCAGATGAACCAATGCTTATGTTTGTCCGAGTTGTCATTGGTATTTTATTTTCTTTGTCAGCGTAGCCGAAGCCTTCCTTCCATGTAATTGAATCGCCGAGAATTAATGCGACGCTTACTCCAACTATTTTATCCGATTCCATTTTTTGTTTAATAAATGCTTTATAATCTTCAATCAGCTTAGAGTAGGAAGACTTGTTTTCTTGTCCATAAACTGATTGACGTACTAAGAAAATGTTTACAGCGGCGATAAAACAAAGTAGTGTTTTTTTCATAGTTCAATCCTTCATCGAATTATGTCATAGATAATTCGTGTGTTCTAACTACAGCTTATATGGTTTCCAGAGAAGACTTTTGTCTGGGTTGATCAGATCTACCGCAAGACGCCTTGTCAGACTGCATCTTTGCGTCCACATAACACTTGGAATGAAACAGCAATGTCCGGTCAAAGGGTCGCCAGTGCGGGACGATTCAACTTGATGACGACAAGGGTTTTTCGAGGTATGAGACCGCTGGCTGTTCTGAATTACTCCACTCTCTTCAACACCATGATAGTGAGGTCATCCATCTTCGGTGTGGCTCCTCTGAAAGCAGACAAATCTTGCAAACAGGTATTGATCAGATCGTGTGACGACAGCGACTGGTTCCGGCCAATCAAAGCTGCGAGACGCTCCTCACCGTACTCCTGGTTCAAGGCGTTCCTCGTCTCAGTGAGGCCGTCAGTGTATAGCACAAGGCTGTCGCCTTTTTCCAGCGTCGTGGCACTCACTTCATACTCGCCGCTGTAGAACATCCCGATTGGAAGTCCAGTACTTTCAAGCGAGGTCACGACGCCGCGCCTCGCAACGATCGGTGGACAATGGCCCGCATTGCAAACCTCAACCTCTCCTGTCCTTGTCGCTCTTCCGCAGACAAGCGTCGCAAAGTGAGTCGACGCTGTGCTTTCAGAGAAAAGTCTGTTCGCACGCTCCACCAACCTCGTGAGCGGCAAATCGGCAGCAATGAGACTCCGGAAGATCGCATGCAGCTGAGACATCAACAGAGAGGCCGCGACACCTTTTCCTGATACATCTCCGAAGAGGAAAAACGTGTCTCCCCCTTCTTTCTCAGGCTTCACGAGATCGCAGTAGTCTCCGCTCACCACGCCCAATGGTTCATAGTGATAACACAACTCCCACCCATCAACTCTTGCATGTTGGGTGGGAAGTAGCTGGCCCTGGATCAGAGAAGCGAGCTGGAGGTCTCGCTCAATGGCATGCTGCTGCTCCTCCGATAAATGGGCTAGGCAAATCCTGACGAGAGGGTCTGCACGCAAATGCTCCTCTTCGATCGGGTCATTGCAGACCTCACAAATGCCGTATGAGCCTCCGTCCATCCGCTTCAGCGCTGATTCGACCTCTCGAAGCAGGTGCACAAGCTGAACAGAATCCCGCGCTTCGGGAATCGCTTCCTTGAGCCGCTCCCTTCGGTAAGTCAGTTGGGCGCGAAGTGCAGCATTTCCCAGAGCATCCATAGGAAATCTCGTAGATTTGATTGGACACCTGAATCTTCAAGTACCTTATACGTGGGGCGGACTGTTTGGTTCCGCCTCGTGCAGTAGCCTACCTTCTTCGTTGCAGGATGTATCCAAATCCGATGGTCACGGTGGGATAGATGAGGTACGTGAACCCGATGTCGAACATATAGTCTAAGAAGCTCATCTTCATCGGTCCCCACATGAACATCAGGAGATCGATCACGATGCTCATGAGAAACCACAGGATTCCGATCCTCACCGCCTCTTTGAGAAAACCCCCTTCCACCTTGCCAAAGTAGAGAACTGACAACACCACGACCGCCAAGGTTACTGTGACCGCCATGATCGTTTCAAACAGAGGTCGCTCCGATTCCCTGAGAGGGAACACGAAGAATGCCACCATGAAGGGTATCAGCCAGAGCAAAAATCCATAGAACAACGCGCGCTTCGTTGATTTCATGATTATCTCCTTGCGTGGGATATGGAAGGGATTTGATGACGATAGGAGTCGATGAGGAAAAACTCAGGAGGCGAGGATTCCTCTGCACTCGACTGAATAGATCGTTCCTGCTGATCTATTGTGACTACTCTACAGCAACAAACAAAACCTGTAGTGCCCGTTCCTCAATGCTTCAAGCGATTCTGTTTCTCATCTCATCCAGACGAGTCCTCGCGGCTGGTTCTGATACGAAAAAGGTTTCGAGCTTCTCACAGACGTACTCAGCACAGCGTGCGCAAGTCTCAAGCTCCTTGCCGCTTGCGCAATTCCTAATAGCACAGCTTTTGCATCCTGAGAATAATCTTCCGCCTTCTGTCCGACAGCCATCACAGTCGGTGATGTCTTCTGGCTCATAGTTCATCCCATACTGCTCTTTGCACAAGCGAGCGATCTCGGCTCTCATCCTCGTCTGTTCCTCAATGTTCACCACCCTTGTCGCCAAATAGATAGGGCAAGTATCGCAGATCAATCCGCAGTATGCGAGTAGTTCACTCATTCGTTTCCTGCTTTCTAAGATCCGAGTCTATGGAGCCTGCACTACTGCGATTTCAAAAGGCTTAAGTTCCAGAGAGACGTCGCTTATCACGGGACCTCTAAAACGCACAAAAGACGTGTCTTGGTTCACAGGAAGCGACTTGCCGCTTACCAACTCTCTCCACCCTGAAGTCGAAACCTTCTGAACAAACTTCAACGAGAGCGACGCCGCTGCATCGCTCATGTTGTAAAGCACGTACTGTTTCTCGCCGAACAGGTACATGCCTACACCGCCCGGCCCATCCAATTCAACTCCAAGTTCTCTCACGAAGGCCCGACGGATCAAGTTGAGCGCTTGAGGCGGCAGCCGCAGAAGATCGTAACTGTTGTCGGGCATGTTCAGAATGTAGATTGTTCCCTTGAGGTACGGCACATTCAACAGGACTCCGTAATCGTAGTCATCTCTCTCCACCGCAACATCGCGGACGTAAGGCCACGTCGTTGTTTCAATCCGGGGGAACGTGAAAGGCCTGTCAGCCTTGATGAGCTGCTGGTTGAACCACCCTAACCGCACCCGAAATTGATCGGACGTTACGCTGCCTTCGCCACCCGGAACAAGACCTAAAGTACTTTTGAACTCGGTGTTTCGGAGTCTCCTCCAAAGTCCCCACGTCATGAACACATCTTTTCCGTTGCGCAGGCGATCGAGCATTTTCTGAGCAAGCAGCGTATCACGCCCCAAGGAACCGTCAGAATACGAGTGGAGAGTGAAGATGGCATTCTGACTTTCAGCTGGGAACGTCGCAACAGGTGTGAGCGGGATCCCCACCATGCCGAGGTACCCGAAGATGTTGTACTCGCCCGTCGAGCCGTAGGGAAGGTAAATTGGCACTCCGCGCGGTTCGCCTTTCAGCAATCCGGCTACTTTGTCAAAGTCCGGCAGCATCGTCACGAAGGAAGGATACACGTCGCTGGATGGATTCGTGGGATAGAGTTGACCGGCGCACCAGAGAATTATCTCTGGGGTCTGGGCCAGGACTGCCTGCCAGACCTGGGCATTGTAGTCATTGGAGTCGCCTTTCATGTCGTAGTTGTCGAGCCAGGAGCCAACCCACTTCTTCGTATCGACGCTCGACCACCATTTCTGGAAGATGTATCCACTGTAAATCGGGATGTGCTGATCATGAACCATCCGGTTGCGCGTCTCGATGCCGACGGCCATCTTGTCGAACAGAAGATCCTCGTAGTAAACATCGTAGCCGTTGTCGCGGTGGCCTTCGTACCAGTTCGGATACTTGATGATGACCTTGACTTTGGGATTGACTTCCTTCGCTGGACCAATGATGTACTTCTTTGATTGCTCAAGAATCAGCTTCGTACGGTAATTCGCCCAGCTTTGATTGCCCCGCTCTTCGACACTCTTTGGATCCGTGGCTGTAGTGAAGAGCCAATCGTCAAGGATAATGTCATCGAAGACCTGCGCGAGTGCCCGCATGCGCTTCTCGAGCGAAGCCATGTCATCCGGATTGTTGTAGACTGAAGGGCCGCGTTGACCGACAGGCACCATTGAGCCCGAGACCTCGATGCCCATTGCTCGAAACTTGTCGGCAATTGTCTTGAGGAGCGGTACATTTACTTCTCCCCGGCCTGAGCCTTCCAGATAGACATGAACGGCCTTTACAGGTGCGAAGTACTCCATAGTCTTCTTGAATTGATCCGGATCAGCAAGAAGCGAATCGATGTCGCGCGATGTGAAATAGAGCGCGTACTTCAAGTGCGCCCATCTGTTATTCATCGTCGAGCCTCCAGCGTTGATTTGACTTACAGCTGCGCTTATGCCCATGATCAGAACAAACACCAACGCTGCGCCGCAGAGGGTGAGAAATCTCGGGATGGCATTCTTCATTGTCTCCTCCTGATTGGTTCTTTTGGCTGGAAGGAATGCTTTGCATTCGGTGAAAGAAAGGGGGTGCCAAAACGTACTTCGGATGGACCTTTTTGACTTGCCAAATTTACCAGTTCCTTTCCTGAAGTGCAACCACCTTTTCTGTATCACGAGTTCGCCCGTTTTCCTGGAGAACGAGAACGGTTTCTGTCAACCTCCCCTTTTATCCCCTCCTTGGTAAGGAGGGGACCTAGGGGAGGTCAGCTGTTAGCAAGCTGCAAGGTCCTGTATCAGGTGGAGTTGCTGGCAGAAAAACGGGGGAAGGCATTTTGATCGAAGTGGATTGAGCATCGCAATTCAAATTGGGTAAACTCGTCTTTCCCTATCGTTTGCATCTCACTGCCAGTATTGGTATTTTCAGGCACCCCCCCACCATTAAACACAATTCCATGCCGATGAAACCAGATCAAGATCGTTTATCCCGAAATCGATACCGAAGCTGCTCGATCACCGTGATGTGTGCAACAGCGATTCTGCTGACATTCAGTTCGTCGCAGCCCGTGCTTGCTGGCGGACACCTTGACAGCCTCGCGCGCAACGCTCTGAAGTTCTCACTTGTTCATCTGAAAAAGAGCATCAACGAGGTCCGCGACACCACCCTGTTCCCGACCTACGGGACCCCGCAACTGAAATGGAAACTCAACAAAGCAGATGAGTGGACGAGCGGATTTTACCCGGGCTGCCTTTGGTATGCGTATGAAATCAGCCACGATCCGCGGTTTGAGGGCTGGGCGAGGCAGTGGACGGCATCTCTCGAGCCGGACAAATTTAACACTCAAACGCACGATCTGGGATTCAAGTTCATGTGCAGTTTCGGCAACGGGATTCGCTTGGGCAAAGGTCCGGTCTACGACAAGTATCGAGAAATCATGTTGACAGCAGCGAGCACGCTGGCGAAACGCTTCAATCCAAAGGTCGGATGCCTGGAATCGAATTGGGACAAGATGAAAATCGAAAACTCGTTCCCGGTGATCATCGACATCATGATGAATCTTGAGCTTTTGTTCTGGGCTTCAGAAAACGGGGGGTCACGGTACTACGCAGACTACGCGCGGAGCCACGCGCTCACGACATGCCGTGACTTTGTACGTCCAGATGGAAGTACCTACCACATCGTGCGCTATGACAAGAACACCGGCAAGGTGATCAACAGGGGGACCATTCAGGGTGCAGGCGATGAGACGACCTGGTCACGCGGACACGCCTGGGGTTTGTACGGGATGGTTGTAGCGTATCGCTACACAAAGGACAGGAGATTCTTGGATACGGCTATGCGGCTGTCAGATTACTTTCTGAAACATTTGGCGGCAGACCATGTCGCACCCTGGGATTTTCAATCAGAGATCAAGCATCGGGATGTTTCTGCCACCTGCATTGCGACATCTGGCCTCTTTGAAATGGTCAATTATGTGGAGAACGATTCTCTCAGGAAGTACTACGAGAAGGAAGCAGAGGCGATGCTGACATCGCTTTGCAGCCCACCGTATTTCACCGGTGGCCGCGACACGAACTGCCTGCTCGATCACTCCACACACTATCTCCCAATCAACAGTAATGTGGACGTGCCTGCAATCTTCGCCGATTACTATTTCCTCGAGGCGCTTCTACGGTATCGTGCTCACATCAAGGGAGATTGAACAGGATAATAGAAGGCAGAAGGAGGGATGCTCTTTCTCGGTGATGAGGAAGGGGCGTTCACGAAGAACGCTTTGTTGTAGAAGATCTAATCATTGAGTTAGAACCAACGGTGGTATTAAGTGGCTGACGAAAGAGTGTGGCGACAGTGCCAGTCCACTTTCAATGCCTTGTTAGCCGTGAACTTTGTCTTCATCAATTATTTTGGAACCTTCGGTCCAGTCCGTATAGACCTGCCAAAGCCTGATTTTGCCGCTCTCCACCACAGCTTTCCAGGCGGCTGGCATCTCAATTCTGTTTTCCGGGACAAGCCCACGCTTGCCGTTGTAGGTCCCGGAAGCTGAACCAAAAACTGCCACGAGAGCTTTGTCTCTAAGGATGCTCTCGACTTGTATCTTGTAGTCGGGAAACATGCGGAAGTACTGCTCCCATCCGGCGGTCATGTTCTCGCGTCCAGACTGGACTGCGCCGCCGGAGTCTACGAAGGTGTGATCCTCTGTCATCAAACTGGATATCTCAGAAGGGGCTCGTCGGTTGATTGCTGCGATGAAGGCTTCTACAACCTTGATCTCATTGGAAGTCATCGTGTTTCCTCCTCTCGAATAACGGCTGTGAGCTGAGTGGGCGCGGCAAAGCTACTCAGGACATGATACCGAGCAGAGGCTGTGTCAGCCTAACTGCGTCGTGCCGGTGACCGCTTGCTGACAACTGGGGAGACTGTCAAACACTGGTGTCTGGCACCACTTTCTGAACCGCTCCATTACTATGATACTGACCTCCTCCTCAGAAGCCGAGGCAAGAAACGCGGAACCCGGTTCATATACTCTCGATAACTCGGCATCCGTTGAACTAAGTCAAGTTCCTCGAACCTTGTCTGAAGAAGAACCCATACGACGCCTAAAGCACATGCTGACGCGGCAGCCAGGGTCGGCCTGATGAGAAGTAGCCCTGTGAATTCGAGAAATGTTCCAGCATGGATCGGGTGACGTGCAAAAGCATACATACCGGTGTGCACCAAAGGATCTCCAGTAGAAGGCATTGCAGCAGGCAATCGTATCGTAACCAGTGCAGCGACAATAATCGCGCCTCCTGCACCGATCAATAACCATCCCACAACTTCAGTGAATATGGGTGACCCTTACCCCGTTTTGTAGACAAGGAGAAAAGCCAGTATATTCCGTGAAGGAGGGCTGGCATGGACGGAAAAAAGGAACGAAAGACATATGACCGTCAGTTCAAGGTCGATGCGGTTAATTT
>JBAWAH010000020.1:0-61830 GCA_049589195.1 Bacteroidota bacterium
TTTTGCTCCCGATCTACGACTGGCATCTGATGAATCGTCGGTTCTTCCAAGGGTTCCTTGATCTCGCATTCATCCTGATTGCGTACACGTCGGCTTTCATCGCCGTGTACCACGGATCGCCGCCCGCCGAGATGCAGCAAAAGCTCCTGGTGACGCTTGCACTCGTGGGCGGGATCAAGCTTGTTGTCTTTTGCCTATCGGGCCAGTACAAAGGGACATTCCGCCATATGGGAATTGGAGACGCAGTAAGGACGGTAAAAACGGTCGTGCTCTCCGAGCTGATCGCTGGGGCCGTGCTTGCTTTCCTCCCGGATCCATGGCGAGTTCGCAATGTGCCTCTCTTGCTGTTTGATTTCTACTTCCTCCTTTCGTTGGCCGGTGGTATTCGGATTTCATTCCATGTCCTCACGTATTTCTTCCGCCGAGAGCACAACGGAGGAAAGCGAGTCCTCATCTATGGAGCAGATGGCACCGGAAACTTGACTCTCCAACATCTTCTCAACGATCAGTCATTGAATATGAGTCCCGTAGGTTTTCTGGACGACTCACCCCAACTGGAGGGGAAACGGCTTGATGGCTATCCCATCTACGGCGGGTACTGGGTTCTCCCCCGGCTCCTGAAAACGATGAAGATTGATCAGATTCTCATCGCGGATGGCACCGTGAAGCCCGAGGTTCTCAAACGGTTGAAGGACACCGCAAGGATCCATGGCATTCCCGTTCTGCAGTTGAGAATGAAACTGGAGGATGTATCTTCCGTCACGCGTCAAACCCAACCCACGCAAAGTCTCGAGATCCCAGAAGAGCAAAGACATCCAGCCTCGGAGGTTGCTCACCCTATAAAGTAAGCGTGTTTGCCTTCCTCCCGATCTTCGCCTCCTGTCTAGTGAACAATCCCCGATCCCTTTGGGGTAGACTTCATCTCAGATCGTTCCCTCCGTTGACCTGGGCTCTCCTACAAAGCTCTCCAACACCCCGGTAAGCTGTTTGCAGCCGGAAGGTAGCAGATCCTCTCCTCTCTCCCATTTCCTGCGTTTAGTACATCGCTCTTAGGCAAGTGACAAAAAACAGTCTAGCTTCACTGAAGCAAAGCAGATCGGAGATGCCTTGGGCATACCATGGGACAAGCTTAGCGTTGAGCAGTTCAGGATGGGGCAGTCATCACGACAACCACGCGAACGATCACCGGGAGGTTTTTCATCGTGGGCTCTTAATTGGTTAACAGGTCACTCATGTTCTTGAATCTTGCATTCACAAGCTACGAATGTCCGAGAGCACTGCAATCGAGCAAAGGGATAAAAGGGGATTAATCCTTTTCGTATCACATTGCTTTTCTTCCCACGATTAGGACATACCCTTGTTTGTCAGAATTGGTTTCCCCGTAACTTCTTCCTAGGCCCTTGCAGTACATGCATTTCGCGTAACCGGTGTTCTCTGCAATACCGCAATTCACTAGATAAGCCCACGATAGACAGTCAGCATCCATTCTCGCTGGGACAGACGAGCCAGCAACTGTTGAACGTGTTGTGAAGAAGATGCTGGAGTACCTCACAAACATCCTTGATTCATTCGATCGGTCAAAAGACATCGAAGAACTGAAACCAGTGCTTACCCCAAAATGCAAGAATCTCCCTCAGCGATACCATTTCCTTCTCGATCAACTCATCGAGACTTATTGGAAAGGCAACTGGAAGTTACTCGACCCTGATCCAAGAACTTGACTCTTGCGGCTACAAGCATCTTCCGCATGAAAACCCTCATTCCCGCAGTAGAAGGCTCGATTCCGGCAGTTCGGCCTACCTGCCCAATCAGCCCATCGCCGAATCCTCGTGTTTCTAACCTCAATGATTGCCATAGGTTAGCATCAAAGGGAAGGATCCTCCCTCCTCTTCGCGTTGCCTGGCACACACCTTGAGTAAGGTTTCATAGGATCGCAGGTCCAGAGCCTTACCGAAATGTGTCTTCATGCCCACAAAGTAGGAGGCCAAACAAACGTTGCGCTCATTCGTCGTGGACCCAGGCGCAAGGTATGAGGGGGGGAGGGAACCAACAATGAGCGCAGCCTTTCTTGCAGACCGAAGGAACAAAGATAAAGAGTGTATTTCTAGAAATGGAAGAGTTTAGACTCAACAATAATTGCGCCCGCAGCCTCACGCCTGACAATTTCTCGGGGGAGACAGGTAATAGGGGCGGGCGCAATATTTTTCTTCAGTCTTTTTCCAGAAAGGAGGGGAAGCGATGAAGCAGTTTCCAGTGATTGGGTTGTTCATCGCAGGAGGGTTGATGATTTATGTTTTCGGGTGTTCGGAGAAGGACGATCAGATCGTCGATCCTCAGACTTCGAGCAGCGCTACCAAAAGCTCTATTTCATCTGTCATCACCAGCGATGATTTCTTTTTGACTGAAGAGCCGAACCTGGAAGATGGCCAAGCGATGCCTTTGGAGTACGGCTCGGCGCTGGGCAAGACCGATTCTGCCATTATCCCATTTCGATTTGGGAAGAAGATTGACAAAGTGCAGCGAAACACGACCTATGATCAACAGAGTGATTCAGTGGTCATCGCGACGACTACACGAACGATTACAGGGAGATTCTTCATAGCTGGCTCTTATGGCACCTCGGGCAAGTTCATCGATACTCTCATTCGAAAGCCCTTTGTCGAGACAGAAACACGAGTGGCACGCTTTGTCCGGGTCGACTCGACCGGACTGCCCCGGTGGAGAGGCTGGCGACTCACTGCATTGTCCCTGCTCAAAGGAGGCACAGAGAACACTGATGTCGTAATCAATCAAGCCATCATCTTTCTCCCCTCTGGCGACTCGCTCGTGGTGACGTCTCCAAACGACTATTTCCTGAATGTCAACAAGCGTCCCCACCAGATCCCAGAGATACATCGCGGCGATCAGCTCTTGATCCAAGTCATGCTGACGAGCACCCAAGCTGATACAGAAGTTGTGTTTCTCCGATACGGCGCAGACAGCAGAGGGTTCAATCGATTTCGCCAGCGATTTCACTTGGTATCCCAAACGCAGAACGGCTCGACCTACACTCGCGTTTACGAGATTAGTGTAAAGGCCCACTGGAACTTCGGGCGGTTCAATGCTGTCGCAGAAGCCGTTGCGCACCAGTCGATTTTTGATGACACAGCTCCATTTGAAAACAACTACTGGGGGGTCCCTTATGTTGTGCGATAAAGCCTGCACAAACCAAACCCTCCGAGGGAGGCCCTCGCTTCAATCTCGTCCCGTGCGCAACGAGATTGCGCGGGGGCAGCCTTTTTCTCAAGGTAGGCTCTTGACTTGAGTTTGATTAGGAAATTTCTTAACTATGTTTTGTTTCTAAAAGAGATGATAACGTGAAAAAACTACTCCCCCCCCTCTTTCTGCTGGTCAACTTCATCGTCCCCTTGGGTGGATGTCATGACAAGATGCCTCTGGAGGTCATCTCCAGTCAGCCGGCAGACGACCTCGAAGTTGCCTCGCTCCAGCCGTCGATTGAGACCAACCTCTCAAAGTCCACCGTCGATACTACGGGAGTCTTGAACACAGAGCAGTCGAAATACTTTGCCACAATGTTCGTGAGCGGGGTCAAGTACGATGTGGGATCCGTTCGCCAAACGGTTTCCTATTCCAGTGTTGCCTTTAGCGACAAGAACCATCCCGTAGAACTTGATGGCAGGAAGCTGGGTTTCCGCGGGATCGACCTCGGACGAGTGCAACTCAACGGCATGGACATGATAGGGGTTCAGCGATACGTACACCTCTTTAGCTTCCCGATACCCGGAGGCCGTGATACTGCTGTTGGCCCATTGTACGTCCTTGCAAACCGGAATGGACGAGACGCGAAGGATTTCAATTTCCACGGCAACTCGAAGTTTCAGTGGGACGTGAGTGGGGGTATCCCCATCAGTCCATTCAGCGTTGCGATCCAAACCCCTGATGAGATTACGATCACGAGCCCGAGATCTACCTCCACCATTTCGAAGAATGAAGATCTCCGTGTCCAGTGGATAGGAAATACAGAGTCGTTCAGGATCGTCATCAGCAGTTTGAGGGCGCTGGACATTCAACCGATCCTGCAAATCAATCTCAAGAAACTTGATGGCGACATTACGATCCCTGCGAAAATTCTAGGACTCCTGCCAACAGATAGGTTCCGCACTTTCTTGTTCAGTTTCATCAGTTCGAGAACTGGAGAATACGAAGTCAGCGCATTTTCAGAGAAGGTTTTCGTCTCGGCTTCATCGGTTCACGATGTCGTCCTGACGCTCCAGTAGCGTGGTTTTTGTAGTACAGGCACAACATAAGGGAAATTCAGATGATGTGGTGCAGGCTTGGGATAGCCGCGTTGCTATTCCCTGCCCTTGCTGCGAGCCAGCACCTGAGCTCGGCACGCGGTATTGGACTAGGAGCCTTTACAGCCTCGTCGAACGACTTAAGTTCTCTGGATTGGAACCCAGCAGGCCTCGTGTTGGTGAAAGACTGGCAAGTGAGCGCGACGAACTTCCTCGGCTTGGCAAGCAGTGACAGAACAAACGGTCTCGTCTTTCATAACACGGGCATTGCCAAGCAATTTCTCTCAACCAATGCAGTCGGCATTCGGTACGCCCCGGGGAACAATAGTGAATTCATCATCCCAAGTACCTTCACTGTAATCGATTCGACCACGAATATTCAGGCGAGAGTTGATAAGCAGCTTAGCTACGCAGAACGCTATGCGCTTGGTTATGCCTTTCGGTTCAGTGAAGACTTGTCGTTTGGCATCAGCGCACGATATCGAGAGGAGCAGATCACGGACACCCAATTCATCACTGTGCAAGATAGCTTGACGTACATTAGCACGAGGACGGTTTCGTCATCGGCAAATTCGTGGAATCTCGACCTTGGCATGCTCTGGCAATTCAACCCACGATGGAGATTGGGTGTCGTCGCGGAAAATCTCTTCAAGCTTCTCGAGAGTGAATTCCCAGAGGAACTCCGCAGCTTTACACTGGACACGAAGAAAGCTATCCGTGCCGGGATTTCATACATGCCGCTGAAGGATCTCCTCCTTGCCACGGACGTTTCCACAGCAGGAGGCGGTGCCGTCGGGTATGAATGGAACATCTGGGAAGACCTCAAACTGAGGCAGGGAATCATTTTCGGGAATACCTTGACTCCGTACATCAACGCCGCAACGCTCGGAGTCGGCTGGGATACCAAGACAATGTGTGCCGATCTGGCATATCTCCATTTTTTCGATCGGGGGACTCATTCAAGAAGCGTCTCGTTGAACGACTTTACTTCGCGCAGTATTCACGATGTCGAATTCCATCCGTTCACGAGCGACCAGCTGCGGTTTTCTGTCAGCGTCGCCCTCGGCCACACCACGGAATCCCTTGCACGAATTGATTACATTGAAGTAACAAGCGATGTCTACCCATCTTCGTATGAAACGTTCGCTTACCGGCCAATCGGGAGAGTGAAGGTGAGAAACATCTCTGACCAGCCAATTCAAGCCAAAGTGGGTTTCTATCTCAAGCCGTTCATGGACGCACCAACCGAGACGAAGCGTTATGTCATTCAGCCCGGAGCCGTGTCCGACATTCCCTTCATGGCATTCTTCAATGACCTGATCAAGTCGGTCACGGAGCCTCAGGTGCGCGACGGCGATGTCTATGTTATTGCCTCCCCCACTGAAGAATACGATGACAAATCTCAAGCACGAGTCAAGATCTACAGCCGGAACAATTGGAGTGGTGAGGCCCTCACCCTCCGCTATTTCATGACACCGACCGAGCCCGATGTACTTCGTTTCACCCGCTCCGTCCTCAGCAGTAATAAGGATCACCTGGACACCGTCAGCCCAGCTCTTCTTAAGTTTGAGCATGCAAGGATCCTCTTCAACGAGTTTGCACAGAGACTCTCGTATGTGAACGATCCAAAGTTGAGCAAGGATTGGGTTCAGTATCCTGGTGAGACGCTGAGCCTTCGTGGCGGCGACTGCGACGACATGACCGTTTGCTTTGCCTCACTTCTTGCAAGCGTCGGGATCCCCTCGGCTTTCATTGACGTCGTTCCTCCGACCGCCCCGGGAGACGCACACATCTACGTGATGTTCGACACGGGGGTAGAAGCCAGCCGAGCGGATATAATCAGCAAGAACCGCAAGCGATATGTCGTGCGAAAAAATGAGAGCGGGACTGAGACGATCTGGCTCCCGATCGAGACCACGCAGATTGCCAAAGGATTTGAGGAGGCCTGGGCCACAGGTGCAAAGGAATACCTGGACGACGTTGAATTAGGCCTTGGTCTAGTCAAGGGCTGGGTGAAAATTGTCGATGTACAGTGAATTCATCAAGCTAGAAAGAGGGAAGAAGAAATATGAAGAAGCTTATCGCAGTTCTCATCGTGCTAACGAGCTGCTACACGCTCACAGCAGGGGAAATCACAGTGAAGCGTGTCAAGGGCACAGCAGAGGTTCGACATGGGGTGTCGGAAGCATGGGCAAAACTCAACGTCGGGGTTAGTCTAGGCCCCGAGAGCACAATCAAGACGGGGAAGAATTCTTCTCTGACGATCCTCGTCGAAGATCGAAAAGTCATCATTTCGGAACGCACGATGATGGACTTGGCCGACCTCCGAGAGATGTCTCAAGAAGAACTCTTGCTGAAGCTTGCAGAGGCTGACGTGCGCGTTGCCCCCTCCCGAGACGGATCAGATGAAACCCCGATCCCGAACACGACAGTCGTCCATGGAAGGAACATGGCAGTTCCAGAAATCACTACAAGCAACCAAAACGATATTCGTGAGATGGAGGTCCGCGGAACAAAGCTGCTTTACAGCTACGGATTCTTCCCAACTTGCATTCTCAAGGCAAAACAGACGATGCTGTACTATCCAGATCTCAAGTCGCGGTTCGAGTTCCGATCCATGATCGGCCAGGCGCTGGAGAAGATGGGGCTCACTGGGGAGGCCCTTGGCGAGTACATCTCGATCACGAAGGAGAAACTCTCTCCTCCTCAACGAAAGACGGTTGAGGGGAACATCAGACGACTAAAACAAGGGTAGAACTCCGAGCTGCTGTATCATCAAATTGGCAGACCAGCCAAGGGGAATATACACGGACAGTGTTCTCGAGGAAAGAAATTCTTGATGGGTGAGGATCTAGCAGATCCTTGGTAGTTGCTCTCCAGAGAGCATATCTACAATTCGCAGCCCGCCAATTCGACTTTTCATCACCACCACCCTTGGGTGCTCAGCGACCACTTCGCCGATGATGACGGAATCCTTGCCGAGCGGATGAGTTCGCATCGCCCGGAGCACCTTATCAACTTCTTCTGGGGGGACAAAAGCGAGAAGTTTTCCCTCGTTCGCAACGTAGAGTGGATCGAGTCCAAGAATCTCGCAAGCCCCCTCAACCTCCTCTGTTAGAGGAATGTGCCCTTCAACGAGAGAGATGCCTAGGTTAGCTTTCTCCGCGATCTCGTTCAATGCACTTGCAACACCTCCCCGCGTAGGGTCCCGAAGGACGTGAATCTGCTTACTCGCGTTGAGCATTGACGCGACGAGATCGTTCAGTGGATTTGTGTCACTCTCGATCCGTGTCTCGAATTCCAGTCCTTCCCGGACAGACATAATCGCTATTCCGTGGACTGCGATCGGTCCGTTCAGAATAATCTTATCTCCCACTCTCGCATGCGTTGGGCTGATCTCAACCTCAGGTCCAATCACACCCACACCTGATGTGTTGATGAAGATCTTGTCACCTTTTCCACGATCCACAACCTTGGTGTCACCAGTGACGAGCTTTACACCAGCCTTCCTGGCGGATTCCTGCATCGAAAGAACGATCCGCCAAAGCTCCTCCATCGGAAAACCCTCCTCGATGATGAAAGCTGCCGACAGATACATCGGACTGGCTCCACACATTGCAAGATCGTTAACGGTGCCGTTGACCGCAAGCATACCGATGTCACCGCCAGGGAAGAAAATCGGATTCACGACATAAGAATCAGTTGAGAATGCCAACCTCACTCCGTTGAGTGAGAGGACGGCTCCGTCATGGAGAGGTTCCAGGAATTCATTTTGAAACTGCGGAAGAAACATCCGCTGAATCATTTGCTGAGTCAGCTTCCCACCACCCCCATGCGCAAGAAGGACCTTCTTGTAGTCAGTGATCGGGATTGGGCACGAGAGCCCTTCACCGAAATCGAATGTAGGCTTGTCGCTCATGTGGATTCGTCATAGACTTTCAATGCGACAGGAAGACATGAAGCCACGCCCTTGACTCCCGAAGTGGAAAGCGTCAAGAGGATTGTATCTCGAATTTCCTCGCGCGTTGCACCCAGCTTCTTTGCCATAGGCACGTGATAATAAACCGCCATGGAATCACCCTGTGCGGATTTCATTCCGATATAGATAAGCTGCTTGGTTTTTCCATCCAACCCTTTCATCTGAACCAGGGATTGGATCAAGCCATCGAACGCGGCAGCTACTTCGGGAGCCTCCTTCTGGAATACATCCATTGGGTTTTGATCTGTCATTCAGAGGCACTCCTTTTCTTTATGAGTCAAGGAAGTCTACCCGTGGAACACTACTCCGGATAGCTCCTGGTGAGCTTCAATGCAACGCCATGGAGCCGATGGAAGAACGCGGTGCCATGAAAGAACATAAAAGGACAGTACCCGCTCACGACCTTGATGCCCGTCTCATCGCAAATCTTGAGTGCTGACTCGCTGACGTTTTTCATGCCGGAGATTCCGTATATCCACACCAAAGTGATTCCTGCGTCAGCACAATCCCGGAGTACTTGATCGGTTGTGGCGTGAGAAGTCATCAAGAGCGCACTCGTAACAGGCGGTCGGATATCTTGCACACGCGCGAGACAGGGTTTTCCGTCGATGTGTCCCGCGAAGGGATTCACCGGAACAACATCATAGCCACGCCGAGAAAGTTCATCGTAGAGTCTTCGGCTGAAGTCCTCCGGATCGTGTGAGACACCCACCATCGCAAATCTCTTTACCTTCAGGAATTCATTAATAAGATGTCGTGCTGTCGCTGACATACTTCTAAACCTCCATATCTACCCGTTGACGATTGCAAAGCATTCTCTCGCTGCTGGCATCATCTACACTGGAGTCTCTCTTCGTTTCTCAGTCACCGCCAAAGACGAGGCCAACACCGAGGGAGAAATCCGGACCATTATAGTTCTTCCTCGCTCCAATGGGAGTAGAGAAATCTGTCATCAGGTCATAGCCTACACTCGCCCCAAGCTTGAACGATTGACCAAGAAGGAAATCAATCCCCCCACCCAGCCGTGTTCCCAGTGCTGCCTCAGAGTGCGATTCCTGCAAGAACGGCTCGTTCTTCGCCTCCACACCGATGAAGGGGCCCAAGCCCACAGATAAAAATGGCCTCACGGGAGACTCCGCGGAGGATTCTCCGACGTAGTACCTGAGTCCTAGGAGGACGGGAACAACCGCACTCGCACGCTGAGAAATTCCACGGGTGCTCACTGAGGAAGTTGCTTCTCCCGCCAACGCACCACCCGAAATACCAACAGATAGATCTTCCTGCACCCAGTACGCGTACGAGAGACCTCCCAAGAATCCACTGGTCTTGGCAGTCGAGATGATGCCTGCTGTAGATATTTCATTGCTCACTTTTGATTCGTGCCAAAGGCCGATGCTCAGCTCAATAGTTGATCTCCCCTTCAAAGTACTGGATCCCGCCAGAACAATGGAGCCACTCGTGAGAAGCACAAGGAGGAACAAGAAAGTTGCTTTTGTTTTGGTCATGATGCACCTGTAGGAATGTTGGGAGGAAGGGATTGAACTGAGACTGCTCTGTAATGATAGTATGCAGCACACGCGCCTTCAGATGAAACCATCGGGGCGCCGAGTGGATGCTCCGGTGTGCAAGAAGTCCGGAAGGCGGGACACTCATGAGGCTTCTTGAGACCCTGGAGAACAAGTCCGGCGATGCACAGGGGTGACTCCTGCACCTCCATGTCGCCAACGTCAAAAATGGCCTCCGCATCGTACTCGCGATACTCTGATCTCAGACGGTAGCCACTCCCTGGTATTGTACCAATTCCCCGCCACTTTCGATCCGTGGGCTCGAAGACCTGACCCATGAGTTCACGCGCAGCGATATTCCCCTCACGCCGGACAGAGCGAGCATATTGATTCTCTACCTCGAATCGTCCCTCCTCAAGCTGCTTGATGGCCATGAAGACTCCCTGCAAAATGTCAACCGGCTCAAATCCCGTTACAACGATTGGGACTTTATACTTTGCAGCAAGAGGGATGTACTCCTCATACCCCATGACAGTGCATACGTGTCCCGCTGCGAGGAATCCTTGGACCAAATTCGCAGGTGAAGATAGCAATGCCTCGATCGCCGGTGGCACCAAAACGTGTGAGCACAAGATTGAGAAATTCCTTAGTCCGAGTCTCTTGGCCTCCCAGACTGCCATCGCATTCGCGGGTGCGGTTGTCTCAAATCCTACGGCAAAGAAGACGACCTGCTTGTCCGGTTTTTGCTGAGCGATCTTAACTGCATCGAGCGGAGAGTACACCATCCGAACATCCGCTCCTTCGGCTTTGACAGAGAGAAGGTCCCTGGTTGATCCGGGCACGCGGAGCATGTCACCGAATGAATTGAAAATGACATCGGGTCGAGAAGCAATGGCGATGGCCTTGTCGATGATTTCTAAAGGCGTAACACAGACTGGACAGCCCGGTCCATGGACAAGCGTAATCTCCTTTGGCAAGAGGGACTCAATCCCAAACTTGACGATGGTGTGGGTCTGACCACCACAGATTTCCATGAGCGTCCATTGACGAGTAGTAATCTGCGCAATCAGTTCCGCATATTTGCGGGCAGCTGCTTCGTCTCGATATTCATCGATGTAGCGCACGGGGTTATCTCACTCAGAGTCAGGCGGCTGGAGTTCATCGAGAGACGCATCGATCTCTTCGAAGAGCTTCAACGTCTCCATCGCTTCTTTCTCGTCCATCTTGCTAATCGCAAACCCGACGTGAACGATCACATACTCGCCAACCTTTATATCTGGAACCCACTCCAAGCAGATGCGTTTCTGGATTCCCCCGAAGCTTACCTTTCCCATCTTCGGCTGAGATTCGGCTTCAATCTCTATGACTTTACCAGGAATTGCCAAGCACATTTCGGTTCTCTTCAGCTTGAGGTTTGACTTTAGCTATTGCCACGCCGGAATCGATGAGAATACAATCTCCAACCTTCGCATCCGGGAGAAACATCACCGGCACGCTCTTGAACGCTCCGGCGATGCGAACCCTTGCCATGCGTTTCTGAGCATTAGGATGGATTTCAACGATTTCCCCGGTGGCGAGCCTCACGAGTAGAGTTCCTCATCATAATTGAAATCCGGCAAGCTGTGACTCTCCAAGATAGTCGAAGGACGCGAGCCGCGAGGAATCGTGCTGGCTCTTGAATGCATCCGCATCGCGGCATACACCTGCCCCAGTGCAATCCCCCCGTCGTTTGGTGGCACCCGCTGATGCCAATACGGCCGGAAGCCCATTGCCTCTAGTCGCCGGACTGTCCGCTCAGTAAGATATTTGTTTTGGAAACACCCACCTGAGAGAACGACCCTTTCCTCTCCGATCCGTCCTGCAATCTCCCCAATTATCTCTACGAGTGTGTTATGGAACTTCGTGGATATGACGCCGGGGGAAACTCCCTGCTTTACGTCATCGAGCACTCCGAGGATCAGCGGCTCCCAGTCAACAATGATTGTGGATTGTCTACGACTCTTCGAGTCGATAGACTCGTAGAGCGGATTGAGGAGCTTGGATTTTGGGTTAGTCGCTTTGTCAATTCGAGATTCGCAATCCCCAGCCAAGGGCTGATGCGCCTCTGGCGCAGAAATCTGAAATTGAAACAATTCGTCTGTCTTCGTCTGTCTGATCGAAAACTCAAGCTCCATCGCCGCCTGTCCTTCGAAGCTCACTTGCTGCCGCAGTCCGACAATCGATGCAACAGCGTCGAACAGCCGGCCAACACTTGAGGTCAGAGGTGAATTGACACCGCTAGCAAGAACCTGACGCAGTAGCTTGAGTTCTGATCCTTTGAAGGATTCCAACACCGGAATATCAGTTCGCTCAAATAGCTCCTCTCCAAAGATCTCATAGAGGACGCCGATTGCCGTTCGACGTGGCTCTCTTATCGCACGTTCTGCTCCTGGCAATCGGAACTGACGAAACGAGGCCACCCGGTGAAATGACGATTCAGTAGTAAGCAGGAATTCCCCGCCCCACACTGTCTCATCAAGCCCGTACCCCGTCCCATCCCACGACACGCCGAGGACGCGCCCGTCTAGCTCATTCTCCGCCATGCACGCTGCGATGTGAGCATAGTGGTGCTGAATTTCGATGACGCGTGTGTTTTGATCCTTGGCATATTGGGTGGACAGATAAGCTGGATGCATGTCGCTGATGATGAACTCCGGTTTTGAATCATAGAGAACGGGGAGATCTCGACACACGTTCTGGAAAGCCTGATGAGCTTCCTCAGTCTCGAGATCACCAATATGCTGACTGATGAAGACATTCTCCCCATTCGACAGCGCTACTGTGTTCTTCAAGTGTGCACCCACTGCCAAGAGTGGCACTTCGGAGAAAACCAGCGTTTGAATCGGCAAAGGTGCATATCCACGTGCTCGACGCATGACTGATTCTCTTCCCATCAACACACGCACGACTGAATCATCCACGTGACGTACGATTCGACGGTTGTGAACAAGGAAAAGATCAGCAATCCCAGAAAGCCGTTTCAGTGCCTCACCTTCATCTGTGCAAATTGGCTCATCAGAAAGATTGCCGCTCGTCGCAACGACTGGAAAGCCCATCTCCCGCATTAGAATGTGGTGAAGTGGAGTGTAAGGAAGCATCGCGCCGAGGTACGGGTTGTGTGGGGCGACGGAAGAAGCGATTTCGGATTTCGGTCGACGACTCGACTCGTCGAGATTTTCGATTTCGGATTTACGGCTGAGCAGCGTGATGGGAGATTCCGGCGAAAGCAAGAGGCGCTCTTCGAGTTCTGACACTACACAATCGACTCTGAGGGCATCAAGCGACGGATACATCAGCGCAAGCGGCTTTTCCTCACGATGCTTTCGTTCTCGAAGCTTTTTCACGGCACTGTCGTTTCTTGCATCAACAATGAGATGAAAGCCCCCGAGCCCCTTCACGGCAACGATCTTCCCATTTCGAATTGCATCTGTTGCCTCCAACAGCGACTCGTGTTGACTGGAAACCACCCTTCCACTTTCATTCCACAGCTCGAGATGTGGACCACACTTCGGACAGGCATTTGGCTGTGCATGGAACCGCCGATCCAGTGGATCCTCATACTCACGGCGACAATCATCACACATCTCGAATTTCTTCATCGAGGTATTCGGACGATCATATGGCAGTGCCTCAACGATTGTGAACCGCGGACCGCAATTCGTGCAGTTTGTGAACGGGTAGAGGTAGCGCCGATTCAGAGGGTCAAAAATCTCACGGAGGCAATCTGGGCAAGTGGCGATGTCGGGGAGAATAAGCGCACTCTTCATCCCTGTTCCATCGCTGTGTCGAATTTCAAATTCTGTGTATCCGATTGGATCGAGAACTGAAAACTCAAGACTCTGGATGAATGAACGCTCTGGTTTCTCTTTTTCAATCCGCAGTAGAAACGCATCGAGCGTCTGCTTCTCACCTTCCACCTCGATGAACACACCTTGAGACGAGTTGAGAACCCAGCCGGGGAGATTCATGCCGGTTGCCAAACGATAAACAAAGGGACGGAAGCCCACTCCCTGCACTGCACCCCGTATGGTCATGTGGAGACGCGTCGTCACATTCGGTTCTCCACTTTTCGTACGAGCCAATCGCACCACTCATTAATTCCTGCGTTCGTGGTGCACGAAGTCTCAAAAATCTCTAGCGCTGGATTGATCTGGAGAGCGTTTCGTTTCAGTGTTGTAAGATCACAGTTCACGTACGGGAGCAGATCGATCTTGTTGATAATCAGAACAGACGCCTTGCGGAACATGCCGGGATACTTGAGAGGTTTGTCGTCACCCTCTGTCGTGCTCAGGACCACGACCTTGATCGCCTCACCGAGGTCGTAGTTCGCCGGACAAACGAGGTTCCCAACGTTCTCGATGATGAGCAATTGTGTGTCAGTTAGGTTGAGGTTTTGCAGCGCATCCTGAACAAGGTTCGCTTCCAGATGACAGCCGCCAAGTGTCATGATCTGAACTGTTGGGACATTATACCGTGCAACTCGCTGCGCATCGATGTCTGTTTGGACGTCTCCTTCAATGACGGCGACTCTCAAGTTGCCGTTGAGATGTTCAAGCGTCCGCTCGAGGATGCTTGTTTTTCCCGAACCGGGTGAGCTGACGATGTTGAACACGAAGATGCCGTACTGCTCGAAGCGCGCCCGGTTCTGGCTGGCGATCTCGTCGTTCTTTGCAAGAACTTTTCGCTCAATGGTGATCACTGACACGATGGCTCCCTTGCTGGATCCGCTTCCTCCAGCAAATCTAATTCAACAACGTCCAGTTCGTTTCCGGAAATGACTTCGACATCTGAAGTCCCACAAGTTGGACACAGGAAGAGAAAGCGCTCTGCCGAGAACTCCAAATCACAACTGGTGCAGCGACACCTGATTGGAACCTCATCGATCAGAAGCTCAGCTCCTTGAGCTTCCGTCCCGTCGCTGGCGGCCTCGAAGCAGAACCGCAAGGACTCGGGAACAACTCCTGCCATTTCCCCGATCCTCAGACGTATGCTCTTCACTCTGGGGGCGTTAATGTCCCTTGCAGGGCCGTTCCCTCTGGTGTATTGCTGGACAACCTCAAGGATGCTTTGTGCTATGGACATCTCGTGCATTTGGGCTACCTAGCTGAGAACTTGGCGATTCGCTCTCATCCATGCAATATCAAGAAGTGTGCCCGCCCCGAGGGGCAGGAAAACGCTGAATTAGACGATTTCCAAGCCAACAAGCAGATCAGATTACGAGGACTGAGAGGGGAATTCTCGAAGGTGAAAAAGGATGACGACCCTGGTGCTCTTGACCACCTGATGCACTAGACGACCAAGGTCCTCGTGCGAGACTGCAGTGACGCTCCACCCCATTCGAGGGGCTCAGGGTCAGCAATTCCCGAACCCTCTGTGAAGTCTATACGATCTAGCGAGATGCAGGACTTTCTCGTAATCCTCTCTTCTGATGATTCGGTTGAGTTCTGCCAGGGTGCGGACCGGACCTCGCACTCTCAACTTGTTCATTCATCTCTCAAAGAACCTGAGCTGAGGTTTTTCCTTCCAATGCTGAGCTCCAGCCCTTAGAATACTTGATGACCAATCCAGAGAAGGCCAACGACGACGCTCACAAGCCCGGCCAATGCTTGAACCCGCAGCAGGACTTGTGGTTCTTTCATTGAAGTGGCAAGCTTTCCCATAAAGTATGCAAGTGTGCCCATTGCAGCGATTGTTCCAATTCCGAAGAGGATAAGATACGCCGCCGCTGTATACAAGGAGGTTGTCACAGTCAAAGGGACGATCACCATCAAGGATGCAGTTCCGGCAAAACCATGTGTCGCGCCAATGAGAAACATCGAGTGCCGATGGGAATGATCTGGACGATCTGCGTGTGAGTGAAAGTGGACATGCTCCAGACCATCGTGTATGTGTTTGTGGAGATGAATGGAATGACGACGAAGGCTATCTCTTAGTGCCCAGACTCCGATGGCGACGAGCAGAATGCCCACCAAGACTTCAGCGAGAGATTGCACAAGAGGGGGAATAATGAACTTCACCAAGAGGGACAGCACACCGAGAACGAAAACCGATAGTGTATGTCCCATGCCCCAACGAATCCCAAGTGTCGCAGCTTGCCGGGGATTCGGATGCTTGCTCACGAAGACCGTCACAGCAGCAATATGGTCAACATCGAGAGCATGAAGACAGCCTAGCGTTAGCCCGCCTACCATCGCAAGGAGGAGTTCCATGGTTCCTTTTCTCGAAATTCACAGCTACTCTGCCCGGGCCGTGGCCCAATGGCCGTACAAGGAGCCACTTTTTGCGGAGAGAATCAAGACTTAGGGGAGCAAATCTCAGGAATGCGGGGAGCGGGGGGAGACAAGAAAAACCCCGTGGCGCGCCGAGCCACCACGGGGTCTCCTCGAGATCACCCCGATGAGTGCATCTGGTAACCTACGGCTCGTCAAAGGCGAATCCGAAACCAGTTCTAGCGGACACTTGAGAACTACTTCAGAATCAAAAGCTTTTTCGTGTCCACAAAACTTCCGGCAGTGACCCGATAGAAATACACCCCGCTCGCCAGGCTGCCCGCGTTGAACTCTGCCGACTTGTATCCAGCCTCTTGAAACTCATCAACCAACGCTGCCACTTCCTGTCCCAGCGTGTTGTACACCTTCAGCGTAACGTGCAACGCAGCTGGCAGCGCGTACCGGATTGTCGTGGATGGGTTGAAAGGGTTCGGATAGTTCTGTGCCAGCGAAAACTCATGAGGCAAAAGATCCTCCTCCGCAAGAATCTGTTCCTCAAGAGGCGCCGTCATGTCCGTTGCCGCGTTGGGAGAGCCGTCGATCTTCTGCAGGACGACATTGTCGATGTAATACGCATCGCCCGACCTGGCAAATGGGGTGAACAGGAACGTGAGACGAGCATCGGTGGTTGTGCTTGAGAATCCCCGCGTCTTGAATTCGGTGGAAAACTTCTGCCAGGATTTGCTGAGTTTCGGATTGTACATCTTCATGACCCAGGGGATTCGAGCGGCAGCATCGTCGTCCATGAACGATGGCATATCGCGACCGGTGGTGACAAACACAAGCATGTCATGGCCAGTCGTTGAGTACGCCGCGAAACTGAGCCGATACTTCGTATTGGGTTGCAGAGCCAAGGCTGATTGTTGGAGCAACACAAGACTTAGAGTTCGGGGGATGGAGACCCTGCCAGCGTAGTTCCCCTCAAACCCAGGGGAAACGAGATCGAAGCTACCGCCGTTGATCGTGTATAACACCCAAGGTGCACGTCCACTCTCAAAACCTCCGTTGACAATAAGGGGAGGTGCGTATTTTAAGATCAATCGCGGACCATCCTGATTTCTGGGATCGGGAATGTGACGTAGCTTCCCATCGCGCGCACCGAACCACAACTGACGAAACGTTCCATCAGAGGTGCCATCCCGCAAGAGCATACCATAGTTCGGAACCGTTCCATCGAGCCAGGCTTTCATCAACGATGTGACGTCCCAGCGGATTATGTTTCCAGGAACGGTTGTTCGGCCATCGATTGTCGCAGTCCCAACAAGAGTAGGATCGTAGTTGGGTTGTGTTTGATTATTCGCGTCGCCACCATCATTTGCTCCCACCCACGCAACACCGAAGGCATCCTCAGTATTCGCACATCCCGGCGGCAACGGATAGCCTTCGAAGCCGTTCCCCTCAATCCATGGAGTCAACGAGCCCGACGCAACAATCCTATGTACATCCACCTGGTAGGTTGACGGAACCACTGACTCAAACACCGTCAGTTCTAGTACAGCACTAGTCAGATTCGTAGGAGAGACGCCCGTCAAGTCGAACTGAACAAGCATTCGCATAGCGTCAGCTCCCCCAAAGGGGATGCCACCACCGCCTCGACTTGTACCAATAGAGATTGCTTGCTGACGACCATAGTTGTCGTTCCGTCTTACATCCAGATCTGTTCTGACGTAGGTGTCTTTCAGGGCCAAGAGTGTATCCTTTCCAGCGGTTGGCATCAGAAATGGTGACCAGACAGCCCCCCACTCCCCCGCAAGGGTCGTGGTCAGACGGGTCGGGTTGGTGCCATCCGCATTCATCACGTATATCTCTTGGTTGCCATCCCGGTCTGAATTAAAAGCGATCTTGGTCCCATCCGGCGACCACGCTGGTTCCCCGTCTTCCGCCGGGTTATTCGTCAGGTTGATCGGATTGGACCCATCCGCATTCATCACATAGATTTCATGGGTGCCATCTTGAAATGAGTAGAACTGATAAACAATCCTCAATCCATCCGGCGACCACCGTGGACGCCACTCATACGATGGGTTGTAAGTCAAGCGAGTGGGGTTCGTCCCATCCGCATTCATCACGTAAAGCTCATCGTTGCCACTACGGTCGGACACAAAGCCGATTTGGGATCCATCCGGCGACCACGATGGACTATAGTCTGTCCGCCCGCTATGCGTCAGGTTGGTTTGATTGCTCCCATCCGCGTTCATCACATATATTTCATCGTTGCCATCACGGGTGGAGACGAAGGCGATCCTGGTTCCATCCGGCGACCACGACGGTTGGTAGTCTGCAGCTGGGTCGTTGGTCAGGCGAGTTTGGTTGGCTCCGTCCGCATTCATCACGTAGATCTCTTGGTTGCCATCCCGGTATGAACTAAAGACGATCTTGGTCCCATCCGGTGACCACGACGATCCCCAGTCGGTGGATGGGTCGGTGGTGAGCCGAGTCTGTCCTGTCCCATCTGCATTCATCACATAGATTTCGAAATTACCGTCCCGAGTGGTATGAAAGGCAATCTTGGTGTTGGTGAGCTGCGCCATGCTGGGCGGCGCCAGCAAAACACAACTAAGCGTGATGGCAACGAGAGCATACAGACTCTGTTTTCGCAAATTCATGATCGCGAACTTTGCCTTGTTCATGACAACCTCCTATGAGTTTGTTTGACAAAAGTCTGCTCCGTTGGCTGGAAGCAGTATGTTCTACTTAGTTGTCTTTTTTTCTCGTTCCGAGTTGGTGCCTCTAATCCAACTAACCCTGCCCCGCACGCCGGGCAAGACTTTGCCGTCGGGTAGACGATTGGCTCGCGGCATTCTGGACACCTTTGTATCATCTTCGACCCGCAGACGATCCAAAACGTCTGTCGCTCTGTCCAAGGAGCAGAGTTGCCGTATGATTGACATTCCTCGTACCGTCAGGTTAGCTCCTCTTTAGCGACGGATTATCATTGTCTATGGAAAAGGGGGAGGAGTCACCTACGAATACTGTTTTCATTGGAGACCACTGATAAACAGGGTGAACTTCGGGAAGCTTCTGTGGAATGCTGCAACAGCGAGGTAAGTCTTGTCGATGCGAAGGTCCAGAACGCTGAGTGTTACTACGGGAGAACAGAGGCAGTGAAACCCGACGAAGATAGGGTCATCGCTCGCCTGGATATGGGTATACCCTCTGGGAAGTGACCGGAGTGTCTTGGCAACAGGAGTGAAAAATAACTGGGGATGCCTCTCACTGCGACCGCTTTCTGCAAGACCCCCAAGGCGATATGTGGAGATGGAGGTCCCCACACGGTCTCCGGGTCTCAGGATAGACCAGCGGAAGCTTACGACTCATTCTACAAATGAAATTCGAAAAAGTCAAGTTTCGATCTGGCGGGAAGAAACTTTTTCCGGACTCTTGGGGAATCCAGCGAGAGAGTCTTAGGAATACCGGGGAGTTTTGGCCAGGTCACCTCCTAATCTCTTGGATGACCTCTCCACCTTTATCACGGATGCGCAGCACGATCGGCCGCTGCCCTGTAAGGCTGTGTGTCGCACACCCAAAGCACGGGTCGTAGGCACGGAATGCCATCTCGATCTTGTTAAGGACACCGTCAGTGACGTCAACGCCACGCTTGATCAAGCCCTGGGCCGCCTTCTTGATAGACATGGCGATGGCAGCGTAATTGTTCGTCGTGCCGACAATCAGATTAACTTTCTTCAAAATACCGCGCTCGTCCGTGACGTAGTGGTGAGTGAGCGTTCCGCGGGGAGCTTCAACAATCCCGACCCCTTCGGTTGGAACAGCAGTCGGAACTGTGCGGATATTCTCACCTGTGATTTCCGGGTCACGGACGAGCTCTAGAGCCTTCTCTGCTGCATACAGCAACTCGATTACTCGAGCCCAATGTGTTGCCAGCGTAGCATGCACCGGCTTGCCTCCAAGCGTCTCAAACATCCTCTCATATTCTGCTTGTGCGAGTGGTGTCGCCATCCCATCAGCTGCGTTCAATCGTGACAACGGAGTGGCTCGGTACACTCCGCTCTCATTTCCTTCCACAAATCCCTTCCATCCTATCTTCTTGAGGAATGGGAATTTGAGATACGTCCACTGTTCAACATGCTCGGCAATATTCTCGAGATACTCGCCGGGAGAGTACTTTACGAATTCTTTTCCGTCGGGATCAACCACACGCACTTTCCCATCATAGAAGTTCACCCGATTCTGATCGTCAACCAGACCCATAGAATATGATCGGAGGGAATATGCTTCGCTCAAGATCAAATCCACATATGTTTTGTTTTTCAGGACAATGTCATCGAAGACCTTGATGGTGAACTTTGCGAACTCCACCATGTCGAGGACTCGCTCCTCAACACCCTTTCGCTCAGCTTCCGTCAGACCCTTCGTCACCCCGCCCGGTATGGACGTGACCTGATGGATCTTCTTCCCTCCCAGAAGCTCCATGATCGCGGAATGGTGTGCACGCATCTGAATTACTTTCTTCCCGACTTCAACACCCACCTTCCCGATGACGCCGAGGATGTTTCGCTGTGCTGCAGGAGCTTCCGGCCCCACAACAAAATCAGGACCGCCAAGCGCATAGAAGTGGAGGGTGTGGTCGCCCGCGAAAAAAACATTATACAGAAGTTCGCGGAGCTTTCTTCCTGCGCCTGGCGGATCCACATGATACACCGCATCACAGGCCTTTGCGGAAGCCATGTGATGTGCTTCTGGACAGACCCCACAGATACGCGTTGTGATGCGAGGCATTTCTTCGACCGGCCTTCCAACGCAAAACTTCTCAAAGCCCCGGAGTTCGGGGATAAGAAAGTAGCAATTCTCAACTTCTCCCTGATCATTGAGGAAGATATCGATTTTTCCGTGGCCTTCGAGACGAGTGATCGGGTCTATCGCAATGTGTTTCATACGTTTGCTCTCCTCAACGATGAGTGTGCAAGACTGAAGCGATAAAACGTGCCGATGGGATCGACAAGCTCACCCAGTATCTTTTCAACCTCTGCCGGCTCCTGAGCGTCAATGACTGAGCTCAATGCACTCATCATTTTTGCACCTTGGTCAATCGCATTGGGCGGTGGCCCATAACAACCTCGACAAGGGACATTCACCTTGACGCAGAGCGCACCGCACCCACTCCGGGTCGCTGGTCCCATGCACACGATCCCCTGATCAAGTAAGCACTCGGTTGGGTCTGGCACAATCTCATGTGGGCGATAGAAATGTTTAATCTTTTTCTCCTTTCGAGTTCGCGGACACTCGTCGCAGCAGGACTTGTCACCAGCACCAAGGATCGAACCCGGCGGCGGGAGAGGTTTACCCTGCATGATCGTCTCAAGCACAGCCCACACCTGCACCGATTGGGGTGGACAACCTGGTATGTAATATTCAACTGGAACAACTTGGTCAAGCGTCTTCACGGTATCCCAGAACTCTGGGATTTCAAGCTTCCCCTCAGGAATATCAGTGATGGGTTGTGGAAGAACGTTCCCTTGATTCTGGGTGGACGGAGATTCCAGATATGCTGTCTTGAAAATCTCTTCCTTGTTCGTGAGGTTGGCAAGACCCGGGATGCAACCTTCGTGGGCACAGGACCCAAACGCGACGAGCACTTTGGATTTCTCACGCAGGAGCTTGGCTAGGCGTTCGTTCTCGGACGTTCTAATGGAGCCGTTGAAAAGGCAGATATCGATGCTCTTCTCCGGCATCGCTTCGACATCTGAATACTTGAAGTCCATGGCACATGGCCAAAAGACGATGTCAAAATAGCCTGCTACATCGAGGATCTTCTCTTCAATGTCGAGGATCGTAATCTCGCATCCACCACAACTTGAAGCCCAGTACAGTGCCAACTTCGGTTTTGCCATAGGTATGTTCTCCAGTCACGAAACGCGAGCCGACTCGGGCTGATGAGTTTCCACAACCTCTGCCTCAATACGGCTTGGCAAATCTTCCAATCGTTGCGTTCTTTTCCAGTTCAGAGGACCGAGGGACCGGACGACCTCTGTGAATTCCTTTGTCACCCGCGCGTACTTGTCTCCCTCTGACGCTGAAATCCATTCGAGTCGGAGTCTTCTCTCGTCGATCCCGAAGGCTTTCAGGACTGGCTTGAGTAGTGCGACCCGGCGCATTGTCTTGTAGTTCCCTTCGGTATAGTGACAATCCCCTGGGTGGCAGCCTCCGATAAGGACTCCGTCAGCCCCCAGCTCAAATGCCTTCATTACGAAGGTTGGGTCAACTCTTCCACTGCACATCGTCCTGATGACGCGGATGTTTGGCGGCGACTTCAACCGAGAGACACCTGCGAGGTCGGCTCCAGAGTATGAGCACCAGTTGCAGAGAAAACCGATGATTTTTGGTTCGAACGTTTGGTCCATATATGCTCCCTATTGCTTAACCTAACATTCCCGGGCGACCAGGACACGATGGATCACACGGCAAGTAGACCCTCAAGCTCTGCGATGATCTGCTCGTCGGAGAATCCTTTCCCGATGATCGCCGACGCCGGACACGCAGCAACACACGTCCCGCAACCTTTGCATAGCACATCGTTGACGCGAGAAACCTTCTTCACTTCGTCGAATTCTATCGCAGTATAAGGGCAGAGATTATTACAGATGCGGCATCCGCTACAGTAGGCTTCATCTATCCATGCTCGTACAGGATCGATTTCCACCTCCCCCTTGGAGATCGTGGCAAGCATGCGCGCCGCTGCCGCGCTTGCTTGGGCGACTGTGTCCGGGATGTCCTTGGGTCCTTGTGCACATCCTGCGATGAAGATCCCATCCGACATTGTTGCCACAGGGTCGAGCTTGGGGTGTCGCTCAAGGAAGAATCCGTCTGCACTGCGGCTGATGCCAAATGTCTTCGCGACGGTTGCCGCGTCGCGTCGAGGTTCAAGAGCATTGCAGAGGACAACCATATCGACGGGGATTTCACGGAATTTTCCGATCAACGTGTCCTCACACCGAATAAGGAGGCTCCCCTCATGTCTGTGTGATTTCGGAGCCCCGACGACTTCAGCGACCTTCCCACGGATAATGTTCACTCCTTCATCCATGATCCGTTTATAGAATTCTTCGTACCCCTTGCCACCGGAGCGCATGTCGATATAGAATTGATAGACTTCTGCATCAATCCTGTCTTTCACGAGGTGAGAGAACTTTAGCGCGTACATGCAGCAAACGCGGGAACAGTATTTGTTGTAATTCTCATCCCGTGATCCAACACAATGAATGACGGCTACCGAACGAGGAGACAAACCATTCTTCAATCTGACCTGTCCGCCTGTTGGTCCTGTGGAACACAACATCTGTTCGAATTCAAGCGACGTGTACACGTCGTCGAGCGAACCATACCCATATTGCGCCATTCGGGTCGCGTCGAAGATATCGTATCCAGTGGATATCAAGATTTGTCCGACTTCAAACTCCACAATCTCATCCTGCATTTCATAATTGATGGCCTTCGGTTCACAGACGCTCTGGCAAATCTCACAGCCTCCTGTCTTAAAGTGAATGCAGGACTCGGTGTCAATCACTGGCACTCGGGGGACTGCCTGCAGAGAAGGAACTGAGATTGCCGTCGTCGGCCCCAACGTGAATTCCGGCTTCTTCCCCTTGTAGTCTTCAATAATCATTTTGATGTGGCCCGTAGGGCACACCTTTGCACACGCGCCGCAGACAATGCATTCTGTCGAGCCTTCGTTGAACGGAAGCACCACTTCGCGTTCAATTCCCGTCTTGGCAAAGCCAAGCACACCCGCTTTGACAACATCATTGCACATATTGACGCACATGCCACAAAGGATACATGCATCTTCGGCTTCATCTCGTTCCAGACTGACGAAGCGCGGGTGAGTAACCCCAAGTCGTTCCGACGTCTCCCTGATCACTTTTACGTTTGGCCAACGAGAGAGCATCAACTCCATGATCACCTGCCGAATCCACTTCACTTTCTCCGAGTCCGTGTGAATGTCAAGCGCATTCCGTATCGGATAGTTGCACGCTGTGACCAGGCGGCTGCGTTTTCCTCGAACCACTTCAACGCTACACATGCGACACACGCCATAGGGCTCGAAGTAGTCGCTATGACACAGCGTCGGTATCCAGATGCCTGCCTTCTCGGCAGCCTTCAGGATTGTGGTTTCCTCTGCAACCTCGATACTTGTTCCGTCAATCTTGACTGTGACCATGATATTCTCTCGGGTTATTCGACGTAAATTGCGTCAAACTTACAGACGTCGGTGCAAATACCGCATCTGCCACATATCGTTGGATCGATAGCATGAACTTGCCTCAGCTCACCAGTAACAGCTCCGTCAGGACAATTTTTCCTGCAGACGTCACAGCCGTGTCCTTTCTCAAGACAAATCTCGGGGTCGATGAAGTATGTGATGAGTTTTCGGCACGAGTGGGCTGGACACTTCTTTTCCCTCACGTGTGTTTCGTACTCCTCGCGGAAGTACTTCAGCGTCGTAAGCACCGGATTTGGCGCAGACCCTCCAAGTGCGCAAAGAGACGATTCAGCAACCATGTTGGAAAGCTCCTCGAGAAGAAGGAGATCTTCCTCCGTCCCTTCACCGCTTGTGATTTTCTCGAGGATGTCCAACATCCGCTTCGTTCCTTCACGGCACGGGACACACTTTCCGCACGACTCTGTCTGCGTGAAGGCCAGAAAGTATTTCGCCATATCAACCATGCAGTTGTCTTCATCCGTAACCACCATTCCACCGGAACCCATCATGGAGCCGACTTTCGTCAACTCCTCGTAGTCAACTGGAAGGTCAAGCAATTGTTCCGGGATGAAGCCTCCGGAGGGACCGCCTGTCTGCACAGCCTTAAATCTCTTTCCGTCCTTGATCCCACCGCCGATATCGAAGATGATTTTTCGAAGCGTGATCCCCATGGGTACTTCGATGAGACCGGTGTTCTTCACCTTCCCTGAGAGGGAAAAGACCTTCGTGCCTTTGCTCCCTCCCCACGCATCGACAGAGACGTCACCAGTCCCGATCCCTGAGAACCATTTCGCTCCCTTCAAAATGATCTGAGGAACGTTTGCCCAAGTTTCGACATTATTCAAGCAAGAAGGCTTGTCCCACAACCCACGCTCGACAGTGTGCACATATTTCGCCCTGGGTTCACCGGGCTTGCCTTCAATAGAAGCCATCAATGCCGTCGACTCACCACAAACGAAGGCACCAGCACCCCGAACGATTCTGATGTCGAAATTCAGCCCCTTGTCAAAAATGTTCTCCCCAAGAAGCCCGTATTCTCGCGCTTGATTAATGGCAATCTTCAGTCGTTCCAGCGCAATAGGGTACTCATTCCGTATGTAGACATATCCCTGCGACGAGCCAATCGCGTACGCCCCAATGAGCATTCCTTCGATTACAGCATGAGGGTCAGATTCGATGGTGCTGCGGTCCATGAACGCGCCAGGATCACCTTCGTCAGCATTGCAGATGACGTAGTGCGTATCCCCCGGGGCGCGCTTGCACGTTTCCCACTTGATCCCAGTCGGAAACCCGCCACCTCCACGTCCGCGGAGTCCCGAAGCTTTGATTTCCACAATGACTTCATCAGGTGTCATTGTTGTCAACACTTTGGCTATGGCCTCATAACCTCCGCGTGCAATGTACTCGTTGATATTTTCTGGATCGATCAACCCCCGATTTCGAAGGACGATCAGCGTCTGATCAGCGAAGAATGGAATATCCGACATCTTGGGGACAGGGACTTTCTGTTCCGGCGGCGTGTACATCAACTCCTTGACCGGTCTTCCTTTGATAAAGTGCTCCTCGATCAAATGAGGAATGTCGGTCTCTTTCAGCAGCTGATAGAAGATTCCATCTGGATGAACCACCATCAGCGGACCGACTGCGCAGAATCCATTGCAGCCCGTTGTCTCAACGCAGATTTCATCCTGTAATCCTCTCTTCGCGATTTCACTTTCCAGCTTGTCTCTTATCTTCATTGACTGGTTGGCGACACATCCTGTGCCTGCACACACCATCAGATAAGTGCGATACGCCATCTGCAGTTCTCCTTGTGGGTTCTCGACTGTCAGAGCGTCTTCTCGCTGCCAACAGCGAGAGCGTAATCCTTTATGACTTGACCTTTGATAATGTGGGAATCGATAATCTTTTTCACCTTGTCGGGCGTCATGAACACGTACTTCACTGGTGCCGGTTCATTGACAATCTCAACAGTCATCATCGGCTCTTGACTGCACAGACCAGCACATCCGGAATTTGTCACGAGCACATCGTGCAACTGCCGACTCTCTATTTCCTTCATCACGGAAGTCAATATGTCCCTCGCGCCAGCAGCGATTCCACATGTGCCCATATGGACATTGATCTTCACTCGGCCAGCACCTTCTCGCAGCATGGTGGCGTAGCGAGTTTTCTCCCGGATTTTCGCAAGGTCGTCAATCGTTATTTTCGGCATTGTTGATTTCTCCTCACTGATATTGCTTGAGGATTTTTGATACTTTCGCCAGGGGGACTTTTCCGTGCAGAGTCTTCCCGACTGTTACCACCGGCGCTAACCCACAACACCCCAAGCACCTGACGCTATCGACGCTGAATTTCTTATCGGGCGTTGTCTCGCCCTCTTTGATGTTCAACTCCCGCTGAATCTGTTCCAGGATCCTTACGGCGCCCTGAACGTGGCAAGCTGTCCCGAGGCAAACCGCGATCGGGTGTTTCCCCTTCGGTTTGAGGCTGAACGCTTTGTAGAACGTCGCAAGATGGTATGTCCTGCTTAAAGGAACAGCCAGTGTTTCAGAGACATGCTCCAGCACATCCCTGGGGAGATAGTAGAGCTCATTCTGGATATCCAGCAACACCTGTATGATGGAACTGGGGTCCTGAGGATGTTTTTGCAATATCCGGTCAACAACCTGTGTTTCCATTGTTTCTCCTCAACCTCATTATTGTATCAAACTCTTCTCTTCTTGAGTCAAGTATCTCCGGATGAACGTCAATACCTCGGCCGAATTTATCGGTGACTCATCGAAACACTCCCTGATGTCCCGTGTGTTAAAAGCGAATCGGTCATCATCTTTCTCGTGCACGTATGTAAGGTCAATATCGGTTTGACTGGCAATGAGAGCAACCAGGGTGTCCGCCATGTTGCCAATTGGTTTGCGATCCACGTGACTGAGTTGAAAGCGCACACTCACCTTCGTCCCACGACCTGGCAATGATTCAATATCCATCCGTCCGTTGGCCATTCGCGCTGCCTCGTTGAGCAGCGCCAGTCCAAGGCCAACCTTTCGTGATGTGCGAGTGGTATAGAATGGATCGGTTGCTCTCTCGGCGATCTTAGGCTCCATTCCTTTCCCATCATCTGAGATCTCGATGATCAACTGGTCACTCGAACTATCTTCCTTGATGGCTATCCCTATATTCTTGGCACCGGCAGCCAAGGAGTTTTCAGCAATGTCCAAGATGTGCAATGAGAGATCTTCCATTGTCACACTACCCCGGCTCTTCGACCATCCGCATTCCGCAGCGCCTTCTTGATCTCCCCAAACGACGGTTCCTCGAGCAGGTATTCCGTGGCGCTCTCCCCGATGTCATTCAAGAAGTGAGCATCTGAATTCTTTATGAATGGATATCGCTTGTATTCTGCAAACCTCTTTCTCGCTTCTGCATAGCTGATATTTCTTGAAAGCTCCAACGCATCAAACTCCAGATTCTCCGGGATGAACCCCAGATGCCCAATGACGCTGTAGCTCTCTCGATCGATGTGCGATGCAATTGCAAGTCCATCGAGTTGATGGATGTAGTTCACCGCCTCTTCAATCGAGAGGTCAGCCGCCCCAATGAGTAATTTATCTTGGAACCCCTCCACTTCATCAATTTCGTTGACAATTACCTGCAAGCCAAATGCCTCCGGATCGTTCTCTCCGTGGAGATTCCTGTAAACCAATTCCTGTAATTCAAGAGCTGGTCCGAGTTCTTCAAAGATCGCCAAAACATGAGCCTCTTCTTTCGTGCACACTTCCATGCCAGCAAGCACGACTACACTCTGGCCCTTCGCAGCACTCTGGACTGCAACAACATTCTCCGCTGAATTATGATCACAGATGGCAATAAGATCCACGTTGTTCTTCACAGCCTGTTCCGTGATCTTCCGCGGCGACATCTTGAGGTCAGCGCACGGCGAAAGGCATGTGTGAACGTGTAGATCCACCTTGAAATACCTTAGCATCGCTCCACGTTGCCAATCCCAAGCGCATAGAGTTTCCCGACTGTCTCAAAGGCAGGAAGCTTGCTCACCAGTATCGTCACCTGCTCATCGATCGCTTTGCGCAAGGTGTCCTCGGCGGGCGCCCTCTCGTTAACAAGGATGATGGCAGCCAATTCTCTTAATACCGCTACCGCAACAATGTTCACATGGGCTTGCATGGTCACCCATACGTTGCCCGCCTTGCTGTATGCAATCACGTTGCTCAAGAGGTCGCTTGCATACCCGCCGGTGATTTCCCGACCAAGTTTTGACTCTCCGGAGCACACTGATAGATCAAGCTCCTTTATGATCTCGTTGACCGTCATGCTTTGTCTGGCTCCAACGTTCGACGGATTTTTCGACTGTGGCTTCCAACTTTTTCAAGTAGATCGAATGATATCGATTCAAAATCTTTCATTGCAACAAATATGCAGTCGTCGGCGGTGGCGCGATGTTTCACGACATCCTCTGCAAACGTCAGGCAGGTGGGTGAGCCGCATGCGCCGCAGTCAATCTTTGGAAGACTCTCATAGAGTTGCTGCTTTTGATGCAGTTTCTGGATCGCCTTTGAGACATTCTGGTCGAGCGGTCGAAGCAGAATGGATGGGATTTTTCCGGGAAGAGAAAAGAAGTTCTTCTGGTATAATTTCCGGATCTTCTCACGAGCCTGGCAGGGCTCCGATCCGAATCTCTCGACCAAGCGCAGCACCCTCCCTCGAGCGATATACGAGTTCTCCACGGTCAACGAACCGCCGACACAACCCGTTGAACACGAGTGGCATTCGATATACTGGATATCTTTGAGCTTTCCATTTTCAATGTCATCAAAGATCCTTATGACGTCAGTCAAACCGCCCATTGCGAGACAATCTTCAGCCTTGAGTGATGCCAATTGTCCACCCAAGATGGGCCAGCCTAAGCCAAGTCCACGGATTTCTGCTTCGCCGTTGTTGCCTTCCGAGTGAGTGAGAATCTGAACCAGGGTTGGATGAATCTCGGAGATTGCGATTGTCCCGTCGACGAAGGAATGCTTCTTCCTTGGGGGGCTCTTGATTGTCAACATCTTAGCTGGACAGGGCGTCAAGTATATGACACCGATTTCATGTTCTTTCAGACCCAACTCCTTCATCTTCAGATGTTTCGCCTCACGTGCAGCGATCTCCATAGGTGATTCGATCGGAATGAGGTGATCGAGAAGACTGGGAAAACGCATTTGAACGAGTCGAACAATCGTAGGACAAAAAGGAGAAATCAGCGGTCGAGGGCCTTGATTGGAGTCAAGATATTCTTGAATTGCAATGCTGACGGCTTCAGAGGCACAGGCAACATCATATGAATCATCGAAGCCGATCTTTTTCAGAGCACCCAGGAGCCTTCCAGGTAAGATGTCTTTTCCAAACTGAGAATAGAATACCGGAGATGGGATGGCAACTGTGTATTTGAATCTTGAGAAATCACTGAAAGAGCTTGTCACGGGCATTACAGCGTGGCTGGTGCACACTCGAACACATTCACCACAACCGATACAACGGTCTCTGAGCAAAAACGCCTTTGACTCGCGAATACGAATCGCCTGGGTTGGGCAGACTCGCATGCATCTCATGCGTCCTTGACATCTTTCTTTGTCAATCAATATTGATCGGAAAACTTCCTGCACAGACCTGCTCCTCGGACTCCAAGTCAATTGATGTACATAGTAAACTCTACTGTTGTTCCTCTGCCGACGGTGGACTCGATCTTGAATTCGTCTGAGTTCTTCTTGATATTGGGCAAACCCATCCCCGCCCCAAAGCCCATCTCGCGCATCTTCTCCGTGGCAGTGGAATATCCTTCCTTAAGTGCAAGCTCGATGTCCGGAATGCCCGGGCCCAGATCATTGACTATAACTCTAATTGTTCGCGGAGTCACTTCAAATGTCAGGATACCATGTTGAGCGTACATCACCACGTTCATCTCCGCTTCGTACGTCGCGATCGCCACTCTCCGTATAACTGTCGAATCGATGCCAAGCTGTTTCAAAATCAACTTGATTTCTGTTGAAGCTTTCCCTGCAGCGTAGAAATTGTTGCCCTCGATTACGAATGATTGTAAGAAGGGCTCAACCATTTTTCCCAGTCTGACCGCGTGAGTTCATTGTTGGTGCATACTCCATGGTAGAACGGAGCCCCTTCATGTACAGAATGCCGCATGACTCATACATCGAGTATGGAGTGCCCACCAATGGGATCTTCTTTTCCTTCGCAAGAGCGATTACCCCCTGATCGGGCTTTTTCCCCCGTACAAAGACAATCGCTCTGACTTCTGCAACGAATGCTGTCTGGATCGTCTGCACATTCACGAGACCGGTAAGCAGGACAGCTCCGGTCCGGGAGAAGGCCAGCACATCGCTCATCAGATCTGAAGCACAGCCGTACTCAATCACGACGTCAGAAGCCGCTTCATCTGCCGCAAAAACTTCACATGTCAGGAAATCTATGATCTCGGAGAGAAGCATGGATTCTCGTTGTTACTGTTTTGACCGGGTCGAAATCTCGTTGACCACTTTGTCGCCAAAAACGATCGATCTGCCCGCGGGAATGCGATTCGTTAGGCATTCACCCCAGCACACTCCGCATCCTGTGCACTTCTCCGGATCAACGTACCGGGCTTTTTTCCGAACACGGACTTTGAAATTTCCTATGTACCCAGATACACTTTCGACTTCTGTGTACGTGAGGAGAGTAATCTCCTTCCGGTGTCCGACGGAAACCATTTTGGGCGTCAAGATGCAGGCCGCGCAATCGAGTGTAGGAAACGTCTTGTCAAACTGCCCCATTCTCCCGCCGACGGAAGGCTCACGCTCAACGAGGTAGACATGTTCTCCCGAGTTCGCAATCTCCAGTGCTGCCTGGATGCCTGCAATACCAGCGCCGACGATGAGGACATTCGGGTTGATTTTTGCCTTAAAGGGATCCAGCGCTTCATGAAATGCCACCCTCCTCACTGCGGCATTCATGAGGGCAAACGCTTTCTGCGTTGCCTTTTCCCGGTCGTCGTGGATCCAGGAACATTGCTCACGGACGTTCGCCATCTGGAACAGGTAGCGATTGAGACCAGCCGCCTCGCACGCGTTGCGGAATGTTGGTTCGTGCATTTGTGGTGAGCACGCCGCGACAACAATCCGGTTCAAGTTATGCTCTTTGATGTCTCGCCTGATCATCTCCTGTCCCGGGTCCGAGCACATGAACTTGTAGTCCCTGGAAACGATGACGTTTGGCCGCTTCGCCATCTCACGGCTGATTCTCTCCACGTTCACAGTCTGCGAGATGTTTACGCCACAGTGACAGATGTAGACCCCAATTCGAACTTGACCGTTGTGGTTCATGTCATGCCTCCGGCACTTGCATAGCCCTGGGTACAAACGGAACCAACTGCCGATGGAATCCCAACTCATTGGGACTCGCACCGAGTGCCAACCCAACAAGCTGAGTAAAAAACAATACCGGCATTTTGAACTCTGTCCCGAATTTCGCATTGACCTTCCTTTGATACGCCTCGAGATTCAACTGGCAAAGGGGACAAGTCGTCGCGATACACTCTGCTCCATTCTCTTGAGCGCACTCAAGCAAATCCTTCACGAGCTTGAGAGCAACCTCCTGGTACGTGGTCATCAACATTCCTCCGCAACACCTTACCTTCATCGGGAAGTATACGTTCACTGCGCCCAGTGCTTGGAAGAGATTGTCCATCGTGCTGGGATTCTCTTGATCGTCAAAACCACGTTCAGGACGTACAATCTGGCAGCCATAATAATTTGCAATCCTCAAGCCCGAGAGATCTCTCTTCACCTGAGACCGGATGAGCTCGACCCCGACGTCGTTCACAAGCACGTCCAGAGGGTGCCGGATGCGAAGTGTGAGGTTGTACTTCAAGCCTTCCGGCGCGAGTGCCTCAGCAATTCGGGTTCTTGTCTCAACGTTTTCTTTCATTATGTGGTGAGTCTTGCTCAAGATTGTAAAGCAGGAACTGCACGGCGCAACCACATCATTTCCTAGGATCTCTGCAAGTGCAAGATTTCGCGCTGAGATGGTCGAAGCGAGGGGACCGTCAATGGACACGTACATCGTGGCGCCACAGCAATTCCAATCCGACAGTTCTTGGAGCTCCAGTTTCAGCAGCTCAAAGACCTTCTTCAACGACTCGTCGTACGCTCTCGAGGTTGACTCCAGACTGCACCCGGGGTAGTATGTGTAAGGCATTTTGGTTCTTTCTTTAGGCAACTGCGGGTTTGTGGACCGTTCTTCGCATGCTGAGAACTCTTCTGATGATGCTCGAGAGCTGCTTTCGATCCTTGATTTTGCTTGTCTTCAGAGAAACTCGTCCTTTGGACCAGAGACGCCACCCCAGTGGAGCTTGGGCGATGAGCTTTGCAGGATTTGTCTTCAATCCAAATCTAAGGAGCAAATTGACTTCTTGATTCCTGCCGTACTTGTTCACGATGCTGACAAAAGAAGAAGAGAGAGCGTGAACAGGAAGATCCCTCGGATAGATGTTCCTCTCCATCGCGATACGCTTGAACGCATACATCATATCGGTGATCTTGATTCCAGCGGGGCATCGCACAGTGCATGCGTAGCATGATGCGCAGATCCAAATTGTGTTGCTCCGTAGAATTGACTCAATCTCACCAGCTCGAAACATCGCAATCGTCCTCCGCGGAGTAATATCCATCGCATAGCTCACCGGGCAAGAGCCCGTGCATGTCCCACACTGAATACACTGCTTGATTTTGTGCCCGCCCGGGATCAGTTCCACTTGTTCCAGAAATGCGGACCGAAGCTCACTCTCCTTCTTGGACATGAAGAAACTCTCTTGGAATTCCTGCGCCATGTTTGACCTCATCTCTTCTCTTTTCTTAGGCCGAGCTTTTCTTGACAGAGCTCAGCTACATCTTCGTGCTACTTGAGATGCTTAACGAGCGCATCTTACTTAGCCGTGGTTTCCGTCTAAGGCATATTCCGAATTGGCAAGGAATCTCAGAATCGACTTCCGATCGGATTGCAATCCCTAATGCCTCAAGCGATGTAAGTCCTCTTGCGCTCACGGGGCCCTCAACACCGCAAAGTCATTGCGGGAATAATCTAGATCTGGTAAACGGGACCTCAGAAAATCCACAGTATAATCGACCACATTAGGAATGGCCGCTTCGACCTCGGGCGTGCAGCCTTCATGGAAAGTCTCAGTATCGGAAACTTCAACGGCGAGAAGGCTGACTGGTTGAGGCAAGGGCAATCCGAGCATTGAGCCTACTCCTAACGCCGATTGGAGCCCGAGCGTGTGGAGCGAAAGCGTTTGGGGATTTGATGAAGTCTCGTATGGGCAAATTTCCCGAACGCACCCGACCGGGACACTCCCGGTCTTGGCCGCGTCGATAATCACCGCTTCCTTGAACCCTTTGAGTTGCTCGAGAGCATCAAGACCAAAGGCAACAAGTTCAATGAACGCGACTCGTTTATCACGTATCCTTCCTCTGAGTTCCTGCAAAACGCGATACCCAACGCCGTCATCGCTAACGTAGGGGTTTCCGACACAGACCACCACAATCTCGCTCATTTCACGAATCTATTTGTAGGAAACAAAGAACACAGGCATCAAAATCGAAGCAACGATCAAGTGTGATCAATCACCAGCCCGAATCATCTTCGCAAGCTGAAGAGCACTCTCTTCAGGGTGAGGTGCAAACAGCTTCCTCACAGCATCGCTCGAACCTGACAAAACACCTTCGGCAGCTCGCTGGCCGTCCTCGGTCAGCGTGACCTGCTCCATCCTCCGATCAATGAGATGCAACGAGCGGACAACGTATCCCCTTCGTTCAAGAGAACGCAAAATCTTGGAAGTCCGTGGGGCGCTGTGGCCGAGCAGTTCGTTGAGCTTTTTGACACAACTGGGTCTCTCGAGATACAGAACACCCAGACAATGAAGCTCGTCCACTGACAAGCTTGCTGAAGTTGCCAATTGCTTGTCAATCTTTCGACACAACAGGGTGAGTCGCAGGAGCTCTGCTCCCGTGAGGACGTTGGTGAGTACCATTTCCGCTCGAGTTGTTCTTCGCCACTGGCGAATGCGCCCGTGGAGCAAGATCTTGTCAACTAGGTAGCAAGAATTGTGCTATGGAAATCATTGCAAAAACGCAAACAATTGAGCAATTTTTCATCTCCCAGAATCGAGAAGATGTTGAACTTTTCAACGTTACGCTGTGAAACTCAACGGAGATACGGATCATGGACTGCAACAAACCGGGTGAGAGATTGGAAACGAAGGATACTGAGATTCTTACTTCATGGGTGGGAAACAGTCCTCTTGCCTGATGCGGTCCACGACTTTCTCTGCAGCCCGCTCGACCTCAAACGAGAGCCCGATACCAGCTTCGAACTTGCTTCCCTCGATTCCGTACACAACCAAGTGCTGGGGAAGCTGGTGCAAACTCCGTGCAAGTTCAATCGCTTCTGCAAGACCAAAGGAGTGACTTGAGTAATGGAAGAACTTGGATGGGATTCTTTGACTTTCGGCAACAAAACGATGGATCATCCCAGGCTCGGATCCGGAAGAGACTGCATCGACGACGATCACTGTGCTCGCGCTTTTCCAGGCTTCCATCAAATTGGCGCCTTCGCCAGACTCTTCGGACACAATCGTGCTCTCTAGGCTGAGATTCCTGAGTCTTCGCGCGACCTCCAGCCCGACGGCATCATCGCAACGGTATTCATTGCCCAAGCCCAGAACTAGAATGCTAAACTGTGGAGACATGCCGACACCAGGTAGCAAAGATGACTTTTAGAGTGATTGGCAGCAACGAAATAAGAATCTGAAAGTCAATAATCGGAATAAGAACTTCAAGCTCGATCGATCTCGAGTTTCAGGAAATGTGTAGCACACGAGATGCAGGGGTCGTAGTTGCGAACAGCCTGTTCACACTGCCACGTAAGTCGATCCTGTGGAAGACTCACGTACCTGGAAACAAACTGCAGAAGGTCGCTCTCGATGATCTTTTGGTTCTGAGAAGTCGGAGGGACAATCTTTGCCTCAAGGATGATGCCTCGATCATCAAGACGATAACGATGGTAAAGAATGCCGCGAGGAGCTTCCGTGCAACCATAGCCTAGCGAGGCACGCGGTTGAACCGCAACCGAGGGTTGTTCAGGCCTCTCATATTGATCGATGATGCGGAGAGCTTCGTCACATGCATACACAGTCTCAACGGCCCGGACGATGATGCTCTTAAATGGGTTAGTGCATCTTTGAGCCAGCCCACCCTCGCGCGCGGCCTGTTGTGCAACTGGGGAAAGCTTGTCGAAATTCAGGTTGAACCGCGACAACGGGCCGACCAAGTATGGTCCCCGTTCTTTCAACACAGAATGGAGAGCATTTGAGTATTGAACATGTTCTTCAACGAAATAATTCTCATATTCGTTCGTGGCAATATCCAAGCCTTTGTTTGAGACCAATCGTCCCTCGTTGAATGGGTACTCGTCGGGATGACGGAGGGCGACAAACTCATAATCATATTCGAATTCGGGAAAAGCAAACCCAGACATCCACTGAACTGTATCCAACGCGGCATCTCTCGCCCATTTGAGCCGGTCGACGAGGGGCACCAAGTCTCGCTTTGTGGGAACTCTGTAGAATCCACCCACTCGGATGTTGATTGGATGGATCTCTCTCCCCCCAAGCAGAGTCATCAGATCATTTCCGACCTTTTTCAGTTGGAGCCCTCGCTGCACAATCTCTCCGTGATTCTTGGCCATCTGGATGGCATCTTCGTACCCCAGAAAATCCGGAGCGTGAAGCAAGTAGATGTGAAGCGCATGGCTCTCAATCCATTCACCACAGTAGATCAGGCGTCGCAGAGCCCGGAGCTGGCCCCCAACCTTCACACCAAAGGCATCCTCCATCGCGTGGACAGAACTCATTTGGTAGGCAATTGGACAGATGCCACAGATCCGTGCAGTGATATCAGGCGCTTCAGAGTAGGGACGACCACGCAGGAAGGCCTCGAAGAAGCGTGGCGGCTCAAAAATCTTGAACTTTACTTCTGTGACCCTATTGTCTCTCACCTTCACGGTGAGTGCTCCTTCACCTTCCACCCGAGCGAGGTAATCCACTTTAATCGTCTTACTTTTCATGCGTCTCGCTCTCCTTGCGGAAGGGCTCTGCAAAAGCATTGAAAGAGCGGAACAACCAGAGGAGTTCCTTGTCTTTCATGCCGAGTTCAATCCACTTACCACTTAGCGATGCAGTGTTCGGAGTTTCCTTTGGACCATAGCATCCATAGCAGCCACGATGATACGATGGGCACAGAGCCCCGCATCCTGCATGTGTCACCGGCCCGAGACACGGCGGCCCGTGGGCGACCAAGCCACAGACAATCCCACGCTCCTTGCACTCCACACAAACGCTGTGTGGCGAAATATTCGGCTTGCGCCGATTGAGGAATGCGCTGATGACCTCCACGAGTTGATACTTGTTTATCGGACAGCCGCGAAGCTCAAAGTCCACACGAATATGATCTGCAATCGGTGTGGACTTGTTTAGCGTCTCGATATACTGAGGTGAAGCGTAGACAGCTGATGTAAACTCTTTCACATCTTTGAAATTGCGCAACGCCTGAATGCCGCCTGCCGTGGCACACGCCCCAATCGTGATGAGGAATTTGGACGCACGCCGAACTTGATGGATCCTTTCCGCATCGTGCGGTGTAGTGATCGATCCTTCGACAAGCGATATATCGTATGGCCCGCGTAGAGCGGCCCGAGTGGCTTCGGGGAAATAGGCAATGTCCACTCTCCCTGCGACTGCAAGGAGCTCATCCTCGCAGTCAAGAAGACTCAATTGACACCCGTCGCAGGATGAGAATTTCCATACGGCAAGTTTTGGCTTTCGTCTAGCCTTCATCTTCAGACCTCACGTAAGGCAAACAAGTCTTTTATGCGATCATAGGAAAAGACCGGACCATCCTTGCAGATGAACACTGGGCCGTATTGGCAATGTCCACAGAAGCCAACTGCACACTTCATGTTGCGCTCCATTGAGACGTAAGTGTCTTCCCCTTTGATACCACGTTTCTGAAGTTCCTGAACAGTGAAGCGCATCATTACTTCTGGGCCACAGACCATCGCCACCGTGTTAAGCGGATCGAATGGCGCCTTCTGGATGAGCGATGTAACAACACCCACATTGCCCCGCCAACCGCTTGGCGCACGGTCGACAGTGATGTAGACGTCAAGGTCGAAGCGCGAGCGCCATCGTTCGAGTTCTCGGCGGTAGAGGATATCGTCTGGGCTTCGCGTGCCATAGAGAAGGACAACCTTCCCGTATTTCTCCCGCTGGGAAAGGACGTGGTACAGCGCTGGACGAAGAGATGCAAGCCCGATTCCGCCAGCGACGATCACTATATCGCTGCCAGCGGCCTCAACCACTGGCCAGTGGCTTCCAAATGGACCCCGAACGCCGAGAGAATCGCCTCGCTTGAGCGTGCGCATTGCCTTCGTCACTGTGCCCACGGACCGGATTGTGTGAACGAGCACACTCGAGTCAGTCGGATTACCACTGATCGATATCGGGACTTCCCCTACCCCAAACGCATAGAGCATATTGAACTGCCCTGCTTTGAAGGAAAACTCAGCGCGTCCGTTTGCTGGCTTGAGGTCAAGCGTAAAGGTGTCATTGGTCTCCTTCCGGACTGCTCTAATCTGGAAGAGCGCGGGAACCATTGGCTCGATGATGCTTCTTGCCTCAGCCGTCTCTATGTTAGGGCTTGACTCCATAAATGTCCATTAACTGTAATCGTGTTGCTTGAAGACGTTGCTCCATGATAGCTGCAAACCGCTTCAAGAGCTCATAAGCGAGGTGATGATCTTCCTCGCATTTGGTCCGCAAGCATTTTCCGTCGAGCGCGATCACCCGGGTTAAGTCAACCGCCCGAGCATCGAACCGCCAGTAGTACGGCGGAATCAGCCACGACCATCCGAGGACTTCGCCATCCACTAAGGTATCGATGATAATAGAACCTCGTTCAGGGGAGAACACCTCCAATGCCACTTTCCCCTTGCGAATGATGTAGAACTGGTTCGCCTCTTCTCCCTCACGCAGAATAAACTGCCCAGCATCAAATCGCATATTCGATGCGCAGCCGACGATGAGCTGGACGTGGTGGGATTCAAGTCCCTTCAGAAACGGATGTTCCGCTAATATAGGCTCAAGAGTTTCCATTGTTTGTGTCCTCAATTGAGGTGGTTGGACTTCTCCTGGTTTCCCTAATCGCTTTCACTTCTTCGGTAATGTCAATTCCGACTGGACACCACGTAATGCATCGCCCACAACCGACGCATCCCGTCGTTCCAAACTGATCAATCCAGGTAGCGAGCTTGTGTACCAGCCACTGCCGATAGCGTGACCTTGTGGTTGCACGTATGCTGCCACCGTGGATGTACGTGAAATCCATTGTGAAGCAGGAATCCCACTTACGCCAGCGCTCAGAGTGGTCACCCGTAAGGTCGGTGATGTCCTCAACGGTGGTGCAGAAGCACGTCGGGCAGACCATTGTGCAATTCGCGCAACTCAAGCACCGGTCTGCAACATCATTCCATCGAGGATGCTCATAGTTTTTATAGAGGAGGTCCTTAATATCCTTCGTATCCAGGGTCCTCCCCATCTGTGCGATGGTTTGGGCCACACCTCGCTCGACACTTGCCTTTTCACCTTCACCCGCTTGTTCATGAGGGAGATCACGAAGAATTTCGGCACCGCGTTCTGAGCCGACTTCGACGACGAAAAAGTGTCGGTTTGGATCAACAAACTCTGTGAGCGCGAGATCGAAACCTGCCGTTGCTCTCGGTCCCGTATTCATCGATGCACAAAAACAGGTTCCGCCTGCTTGGGTGCAGTTGACGGCAACAACAAAAGTGTTCTTTCGATGAGCAGCGTAGGTGGGATCAACGTAGTTACCATTGAGAAACACCCTATCAAGGATCCCAATTGCATGGAGCTCGCAGGATCTGACTCCGATGAATGCGTAAGGGGGTTGCGCCGTTTTCTCTTCCCTGATTTCAAACGTATCCCCGTTGCGTTTTCCCCCCAAGAGCCGCACTGTGGGAGGATGAAGAAACCTTTTCCACGATTGAGCACCGAGAGTAAAACCAAAGAGAGCTTTGTCGCCACTCTTCTTAAGGCGATACGTTCCCGGAGCCTGTTCGTCTGTGTAGCCAGCTGGCAAATCATCGGCGGATGTCAGTTCGTCGTAGACTAATGCTCCTTCCTGCACCGTCGGTCCTACAACTCGGTAGCTGCGCTGCTTCAGGGTGGCGAGAAGCGAGTCGAAATGCTGGCGTTTGATGATGAGCATCTCGGGGTCGTTTCGGTTAGACTTTTCCAAACTTATCCTTTTTCGAGTGGCAGATCGGGCATTCTTGTGACTTCTCAGAAGTCAGGATATAACCACACCCCGGGCAGACAAGATACTGGATCCTGGTTATTCTCCCTGCTCTGCCGAAAGCTTCCTTGAAAAGCTCCGCGTGCTGGCTGTCGACCTCTTTCGTCACACGAAACTGAGCGGCTGCCATTGAGTCCTTCTCGAGTTCCGCGGTATGAATTAAGTTCGGATACATACTCCCGAACTCGATTTCCTCACTGCTCATTGACAACTTCAGCGTCTGTAGAGTTGTCCCCACAATCACGGCCTCTTCTTGAGGGGCGACTGGTTCTATGCCGTTTTTGCGGAGAAGTCCCGCATGGAGATCTGCATGAGCTTGCTCGGATCTCGATACCGCTCGGTACAGGTTGGCAACATTCAAGAGGCGATCCTTCTCAGCCCGCTTCATGAAGAGCGTGTACATGCGGGCATAGTTCACCGACTTTGCATAAGCTGTCTGGAGGTTCTCGACAGTAACTGTTCTTTTCGTCTCCTTTGATTCTTCCTTTTGCTTCTGGCATCCGAAATTGGACACAAAGAATAGGAAGGGGACGCCGAAGAGGACTAGAATCAGGAGTTGGAATAAAGCTTGGTTCAACTTCTCACCCGGTTTCATGCTGTAGCTCCTGAGACTCCGAAACGTCCTTAGAACAGAATGTGGAGAGATTCCTCATCTCAGTCTCTTATTCTCCCGCAACAATCCACTTTTCAATAGGCAAGAACCATACCATCCCCAGGTTGGCGATTCCAGCTAAAATAGATGACAAACAAGGGAGAGATTGGCAATTTTGAGAGATTTTCGGGCCTTTGTTTTCTGAAAGAGATAAAAAAATGGCTGATACCTGTCGTCAGGATGATGCAGCTTCAAACGTCAGGCGAGACGATTGCCCAGCGATCAGAGCTCGACGCTTAGGCAAGAAGGACTAGCACATTCGTGCGAAAGCGCGTGAACCTCAATCTCTGACTGCAACCTAAAGAAAGTCGGGTGGCTGCAAAGGGACATGATTTCTGAATGAACACAAATCGCGACACAGTGGACAAGTCCAAAGATGGATTTTTCGCATCCTGTGAGATGTCATCTTCATTCGATGCTCCCAAGAAACGCTGGATTGTCAATTCTTGTTATTCAGATAAGAATTAGATATATTTTTCTCGTTATGACCACTCTGAAATTGAGAAAGAACCAATCTGCTCTTCTGTTTTGTCTGATCATTGCTAACGGATTCTTGGCCTCCAGTCTTCTGAGTTGCTCGGGGACAAGAGAAGCCTCACGCGAGGCTCCATCTCCAGCAAGGACGGGAGTCGTCCAGGAAATGGTCTCAAGGAACCGAGACCTAGCGATTCAGCATTTCATCGACGGGAATATCTATGACTTGAAAGAGGACTACGCAAAAGCAGCGCTCGAATATCAGGACGCTCTCCGATTCGACAACAACGCGGCGATCTATTATACCCTCTCAAAGGATTACAGTAATCTGGGCAAGCTCTATCTCGCTGCAGAAAATGGTAGCGAGGCTGTACACCTCGAACCCGGCAACATCACATGTCGCGAGCACCTAGCACAAGTTTATGTTCTAGCTCATGAGATTGACTCCGCAATAACGCAGTATCAGGAGATCCTCAGGATTGACTCGAGCTCAACGCGAGCTCTGTTTGGCATTGCTCAATTGTATCAGCAACAGGCAAAACCCCTCGAAGCGATCACTGCGTACAAGAAAATCCTCGATCAAATTGGACCCGAGTGGGATGTCCTCGTCCAATTGACTCAACTCTATGAGGGTCTTCAGCGCAACGGCGACGCAGCGGATGCTTATCAACAAATGCTCAGCATCGACCCAAGTAACCTCGATCTGAGGAAACGGCTTGTCGAGACATATCTTCGTGCCGGCAAGCCCGATTCCGCCCTTGCCCGCCTCGACGAAATTCTCGATATCGATCGAAAGAACCCCGACATCGAGGTACTCATTGGCGACATCTATCTACAGAAGAATGAGACCTCGAAGGCCCTCGAATACTACAATTCAGTCCTCAAACAAGATTCCGCCACCATTGAGACGAAGATCCACATCCCCGAGGCTCTCCTCGAGCGCTCGCAAAAGGACTCGTCGCTTGTTGGATATGCAAAACCGATGATCGAAGCGATTCGGAATGAGTGGCCAAACGACTGGCGACCGTATTGGTTCCTCGGGTTCGTCGGCTTTTCCACAAGAAGTGATTCTTTCGCACTCGCGAATTTCAGGAAAGTGACTGAACTGAATCCGGGCAACGGCGATGCCTGGTACTATGTGGGAACAATCTATTTCCGGATGGAACAGAATGATTCTGCAGCAAGGGCTCTTGAGAAATCGATTGAGATCAATCCGCGGAATGTGGATTTCTTCGGCGCTCTTGCGCTGACATACGATTCAATGAAGAGGTATGCCGATTCCGATCGCACGTATGAACAAGCCTTGAAACTCGACCCCCACAGCCATATTATTCTGAACAACTACAGCTACAGCCTTGCTGAACGTGGAATTCAGCTCGAGCGTGCATTACAGATGGCGAAGGAGGCAATAGAGAAGCAGCCCGAGAACTCTTCTTACTTAGATACGATCGGATGGGTCAACTTCAGGCTTGGGAGATACGATGAGGCGCGGAAGTATATCGAAAAAGCGGTGCAACTGAGAGATGCCGTCGGAGAAAACGGCGCGACACTGAACGAGCATCTGGGAGACGTCCTCTACAAACTTGACAAGAAAGAGAAAGCCATGGAGTTTTGGAAGCGTGCTTTGCAGATGAATCAAAAGAACCAGACGCTGAAGGCCAAGATTGAGCGCGGAACCCTTGAATGATGAATAGACTATCTCCGCGTTTTCTCTCCCTCTTCCTGACGTCACTCGCACTCTCCTGCTCACCAAGAACCAGCGGCATTGACCTCACGCGGACACATCCTGAAGATGTTATCCACAGGATGGAGATGAACCATCATGAAATCGCCACGTTCCAGGCGAGTGGAAGCATCTCAATTGAGAGTCAAGAGTTCACCGGCACAGCCAGCATCACGGTGAGCATCAAGCGACCGGACTCGATCCTCATGAAGATCGAGGGACCATTTGGAATCGATATCGGCTCCATGCTGTTGACAACGGAACGGTTTACATACTATGACAGCCACGCCAACCGTGTAATCACTGGGCCGTCGACGTCGAAGAATATCAGATCGATTCTTAAGGTCGACCTGACCTTTGCTGATGTCATGGACGTGCTTTCGGGAGCCACCTCTCTCTGGAGGGAACCGCACACCCCTGACTCCGTGTCTGTCGATGACGATCAACTCCTCCTTCTCTTCAAAAACGGCTCCAAAAAGGCAAATTACCGGGTTGATCCTGAGAAGTCTGTGGTCGTTCGATATGAAGTGGACGAAGACGATGCGGGACCGGTCTTTGTTACTTACTACAAGCGGTTCCGCCAATTCAATACGGTGTTCGTCCCACGTTCCATAAGCATCCTGGCTCAGCGCGAAAACCGTCGTCTCTCCTTGTACTACGACGATATCGAAATCAACAAGCCCGAGCTTGACTTCACGTTCGTGATTCCGTCGAACGCAAAGCGTGTCAACTGGTAGCTGCCAATGAAACATCACAAACTGTTGTGGATTCTTGCAGGGCTGCTCCTCTTCGTTTCAAGCCCCCCATTTCTGCACCCTGAGCCACAGGATCTCAAGTCAAAAGAAAAAGAACTGCAGAAACTCCGACGCGAGATTGATGACTATGAAAAGAAGATCAAGAAGAGCGAGCGGAGAGAGAACGCCACCCTGGAGACAATCGGGTACTACGATCAACAGATCCTTCTCATACGGAAACTGCTTCGCCGGTTGAAGGAGGAGAGCAATGGGCTTCAGAGAGACATCGAAGCGATTCGCAGGAATATCGGGACATCAGAGGATCAGCTTCAGTCATTGAGGAGCCATTATGCGGAGTACGTCACCTCCGCCTACAAATACGGAAGACTCCACGATCTCGAGCTCCTTCTCACCTCTAGTTCAGTCAATCAGTTTGCTATCCGCGCTGAGTACCTCCGAAGGTTCAGTGCACAACGAAGCAAGGATCTGAGAACGATAGCCGAGCACAAATCGAACCTCGAAGGAGAGTCAACAACACTCCGCACGAAACTGAATCAACAGCAGCAACTGATCACAGAAAAGGCGACCGAAGAAAAGACTATCAAGAGAAAAGCGAGAGAAAAACAGAAGCTCCTGGCATCAATCAGGAGAGATAAGGACAATTACAAGAAACAACTCCAGCGGAGAAAGAACGATGCCGCTGATCTGGAAGCTATTATTGCGGACCTGATTGAGAAGGAACGGATCAAAAAAGCTCACGAGGAGGCACTGGCGAAGCGAGAAAAAAGAGCACCTCCTGAGGCAACTTCTGCAGGGCTTGCCTTCCTCAATCGACGGGGCAGGCTGCCGTGGCCCGTCTCGGGTGGTTCAATCGTCTCGCGGTTTGGGAACCAGATTCATCCAGTGCTGAAGACCGTCACGCAGAACACTGGCATCGACATATCGGTCCCCACTGGGACAGAAGTGCGTGCAGTGGCCTCAGGTGATGTCGCAACGATTTCCTGGCTGCCCTCATACGGAAACCTTTTGATACTCAATCATAACAACGGCTTCCGAAGTGTCTACACTCACCTCTCGGAGATCACTGTTACACAGGGGCAAAAAGTCAACGAAGGACAAGCGATCGGGAGAAGCGGCGAATCGCTTGCTGGACCTCTTCTGCATTTCGAATTGTGGAAAGAGCGCGAGAAACAAGATCCGGAACTATGGCTCACTAAACGATGAGCAATCCCTAGCTCCTCTCGATTTCTCTGACAGCTCTCTCCAACTATCAGACTGAGCGACCTTGATTTTCCTTTCGGGTTTGGATATATTGTTTGGTGCATTCTCTGCAGCTCTGCAGTTTCATCTTCCATTGAGTTCTTCACTCCAGAACGGAACGTAGCGCAGCCTGGTAGCGCACCACGCTTGGGACGTGGGGGTCGCGGGTTCAAATCCCGCCGTTCCGACAAGGACTCGCGTCACCCGTTCTTCGCCAAAGGTGATTCCGACCTGATGAAGTGATCCATTGGGACCGGCGGAGAATATCCCGACGAAGTCGTCCCTTCGAGAGTGTTCCAATGAATTCTCTTCAGTTGCAGTCCCAAACAGCACTCACTCCTCCTTTCGACTTCTGGGTGTACGTCCTTCGCAGCCTCAAAGACGGCAAACTCTACATCGGTCAAACCAATAATCTCCAAGATCGCCTATTGAGACACAACCAAGGACGTGTGAAATCAACCAAGTCGAGACGTCCCTTTGTCCTTGCCCACGTTGAGAAGGTCCCAACGCGATCTGAGGCTCGCCAACGTGAGGACTTCCTCAAGAGTCCAAGAGGATGGCTTTTCTTGAAGGCGCACGTACGTCAAGCGCAGCCTGTCACAACGTGACCCCTTCGGGGGTAGCGCACCACGTTCCGTCCCGCTCCGGCGGGACCTGAATCCTCGTCCCACTATAACTGAGACGGGACTTGGGTCGTGGGGGTCGCGGGTTTTCCGAAGGAATCACTTCGTGACAAATCCCGCCATTCCGACAAGGACTCGCGTCAGCCTTTTTTCGCCAAAGGTGATTCCGACCTGATGAAGTGGTCCATTGGGACCGGCGGAGAATACCGCGACGAAGTCGTCCCTTCGTGAGGGCTCCGATGGATTCGCTCTAGTTGCAATTCCAAACCGTATTCGCTCCTCCCTCATGCTTCACCCAGAATCCCCCGTCATGAGCGGTTTTTCAACGATTTTTGCCCTTCAAGCTAGATGAACCGCCGCGAAGTTTTTTCAAATTCCTCATTCCATTTTCATTTGGGGCTTGTAATTTTTACTTTTAATTATTATACTTACCGAAGGTTGGGGGGGCCGGGAATAACGCTTGCCCACCACATGCCAAGGATGCAGAACAGAACTTCCAAATGTGACGCGTGTGGAAGGGGAGATCTCTGAGGCAGGCTCAAACCTAAATTCGCGAGGAGCCAACCATGGCGAAAAAAGACGGTCGTATCCTTATCGTCGATGACGAGGAGACATTTCGATACATGCTCACGTCGCTCATCGAGGCGGAGGGTTACACTGCCAATGCCGCCGCAGATGGAGTCCAAGGGATTAATTCTGTTCAGGCAAAAGCTTTTGACGTAGCTCTTCTCGATGTGAAGATGCCAAAGGTTGATGGGGTTGAGGTGTTGAAGTTCATCAAGGAGTATTCACCCGACACCGAAGCCATCATGGTCACGGCAGTCGGTGACGTCCGGCTCGCTGTCGAGTGCATGAAGCTGGGCGCATATGATTACATCACGAAGCCCTTCTCAACCGAAGAGCTGCTCGGCACAATCGACAGAGCGTTGGAGCGGAAGCGATTACTCCGCGAGAATATCCTAATGAAAAAGGAACTCTCGCGATTTGTAGGGTCTTCAGAGATCATCGGCAAGAGTGCTGTCTTCCAAAAGGTGCTTGAAGTCGCAGCGCGTGTCGCACCGACGGAGTCAACCATCCTAATCCAGGGAGCGAGTGGTACAGGTAAGGAGCTGGTTGCCAATTTCATCTTCAAAAACAGCTCGCGTGCCGCCAACCCATTCGTTGCGCTCAACTGTGCCTCGATTCCAGATTCGCTCATCGAGAGCGAACTGTTTGGACACGAGAAGGGAGCTTTCACTGACGCGAAGGCAATGAAGCAAGGTCTTGTGGAAATCGCGAACGGAGGCACACTTTTCCTCGATGAGGTGGGCGACATCAGTTTGATGGTCCAACCAAAACTCTTGCGGTTCGTGCAGACGGGAGAATTCCGGCGAGTTGGAGGAAACAAAGTCTTGAAATCAGATGTGCGCATTATTTCGGCAACGAACAAGGACCTCTCACAGGAGGTGCGCACAGGCCGGTTCCGGGAAGATCTCCTCTACCGACTGAACGTCATCACAATTGAGATACCGCCTCTCCAGACCCGCCTAGAAGACATTCCTCTCTTGGTCGATTGGTTCCTAAAGAACAAGCTGAAGACTAAAACCCAGGTGCAAATCAACCCGAAGGCGCTGGAGGTTCTGATGAAGTATGACTGGCCTGGCAATGTGCGAGAACTGGAGAACGTGATCGAGCGGGCTGCTATTCTCTGCGGCGACAATATGATCCAGCCGCATGATCTTTCGCTTCCCCTCAAAGCGACGATGCTCTCGAGCTCGCTAAAGGACGAGGACGTTCTGGGGGGTCCAATACCGATGAGAGAAATCGAGCGCCTGCATATCCAAGGCGTCCTGAAGAACTCAGAGGGCAGCAAATCAAAGACCGCAAAGATCCTTGGCATCAGCCTGAAGACTCTCTACAACAAAATCAATCAATTCCAAATCAAAGACGGACAATAAGAAGAAAGAAGCCGTCTACTTCTTCAACGAAGTAAGAGTCATCTCTTCTGCTGTGGTTTTCCGTTGCAGGATTCCCTGCGGCGAGAGAAAACTCTCGTTGTCCTCCCCACTCCGTATCGCTTAGCCTTTCCAGATTTCTTCATCTTCCTGGTTAGCTTTTCGCCGACGTCCCTCTTCGGTCGAGACATGGGTTACAGCAGCCGCGCGATTCGTCCTCGAGCACACATCAGTGTGTAACGAGGGCACATCCACTGCACCCCAATGTCTAGCTCATGCGCGGTCGGATTCTTATCCCTCCTTTTGTAGAATCTGTGGGATAGAAGTTACAAGGGGTTCCGAGCAGTCCTCTCCCGTTCAACCTTATCCGTAGTCAGCCTTCATGAGATTACTACGCTGTCTTGCCCATTTCTGGATGATTTCGCAAGATTTGCCTCAATAAGCCTCAGGCACCCCAGGGCACTGTCCACTTCAACCGTACTTGGCACACCCGTTGAACCCCATTAGGAGAGCCCAGACATGAGCTAGACCGGAATGCTCAATTCTGGGAAGGGGTTACAGAGTTTCAAACTTACGATGCACGTTGGGGGAACTGAACATGAAATGGCTTCTAATCCTTATTGCGTTATTGATCATTGCCTTTATCCCGAGCGCGGGCTTGGGGGAAAACAATTATAACGATGTGTTGGTGGTGATTAACAGCAACAGCTCTCTTTCCGAGTCGATCGGGACCTACTTCGCGAGTGGCCGGAACATTCCGGCGTCCAATATCGCGAGGATCAACGTTTCGACTGATGAGGAAATCGATAGCGTTGAGTTTGCCTCTCTTCGCTCTCAGGTTGAGAACTATATAACTTCGCATGGCCTCACAAATCAGATCAACTACATCGTGACGACGAAAGGTGTACCGCTGAAGGTAAACCGAGGCAACACCTTTTCAACGAGCTCACCTTCCTCTTCCGTCGAAAGTGAGCTTTCCCTCATTCTTGGTTCCTACAGCGCAAACATAGGCGGCAATGGAATTGTCTACTCTCCCTACTACTACCAAACGGGCCATTTCTCAAGAGCAACATATGGCATTTATCTCGTGACCCGGCTGGATGGGTATTCCTTTGACGAGGTGAAGCAATTGATTGACCGGGGTGGGCCGAACCATCCCTTCTCTTTGCCCAGCTCGAGAGTTGTGCTTGACCAAGATCCAGATTGGAACAGTTCGCTTCCGGGACTAAACAGCTCCATGGTTTCTGCGCAAACGATACTCGTCGGCAGAGGAATAACCACCTTGCTTGATCAAACGACGACCTATGTCACGGACCAATCAAATGTCCTTGGATACACAAGCTGGGGAAGCAACGACCACTACGCCGACCAGTATACGCAGTACGCGAAGCCCCACAACACCTGGGTGTCTGGCGCTCTTGCTGAAACATATGTCTCGACTGACGGCCGGACTTTTACCTCCCCTGCGACATATGGGCAATCTCTTGTCGCTGATCTTGTAGAGGAGGGCTTGACGGGTGTCAAAGGCTATGTGTACGAACCGTACTCATTTGCAATGGCTGTTGTGTCGGTTCTGTTCGATCGGTATACAAGTGGTTACAACCTGGCCGAGAGCTATTACTCGGCTTCACGATCACTGTCGTGGATGGACGTCGTGATCGGAGACCCAAAGACAACAGTCTATTCAACGCAAGCACCTCTGCCGATCGAGTTGGCAAGCATGACGGTGCGAATGCTGGGGAGTGCCGCGGAACTGAAATGGTCGACGGTCTCCGAAACCAACAATTATGGCTTCGAAATCCAGCGCAAAGCGGAGGGCGAAGCGGACTTCAAGTCGATTCCTGGCGCCTTTGTCCCCGGGCACGGGACGACTCTCGAGCACCAGACATACAGCTACGTCGATGCAACCGTGCCACCTGGGAAGGTTTCTTATCGACTGAAGCAGATTGACCTCGACGGAACATTTGCATACCACGATCCTGTCGAAGTTGTCAACAACTCGACCATCAATCACGCGGGGACTGGCCGAATATCATTGGCGCAGAATTTTCCGAACCCGTTCAATCCGGCGACTGTAATCCAGTTTGAGCTCCCTAAGGCCGAGCACGTCACATTGAAAGTGTACAATCCTCTTGGCCAGGAAGTCGCAACACTCGTCGATGGTCCAAAAGAAGCGGGCCTCCATGCCGCAAAGTTCGATGGAAGCTCTCTTGCAAGCGGTCTTTACATCTATCAACTGAAGACTGGTGATTTCACGAGCACACAGAAAATGCTTCTCGTGAAGTAATCGAATTCTGCTGAGAAGGGAAAGGAAGAAAGAAGGAGTGACTATGCATTATCAAGCACGATCGATGGCTGTCCCGACGCGGCTGTCCGAGCAACTCCAGATTGCACATGAGCGCCCCGTCATCGTGCATCCACGAATGGCATGGATTCTTTACTATCAAGAGAAGAAGAACGTACGCCTCGTGTGTCAGAAATTCGGGATCAGCCGAAAGACCTTCTACAAGTGGTTGAAGCGGTACAACAAATCGGGCGGCGACGCTACAAGTTTGCGAGACAACTCGCGCAAGCCTCATCACTTTCCGCGGGCGACACCAAGAGAGATTGTTCAACAGATTGTCGAAGCAAAGAACGAGACGGGCTTTGGGCAGCGAAGGCTGAAGCAGTACCTTGTTGAGAAGCACAACATCTCAGTCTCTGAACACACGATCTGGAAACTGTTGAAACGGGTCCACACCGACAGCAGCTTCAGCATGAGCGGTGCTGTTCCCTCAATATCAGTTGTTGAACCACGGCCTGGAGAACTCGTTCAGATTGGCGTGAAGGACATCACGATGTACGTCAACCATTACCAATACGTCCAGTACACGGCGTTCGACACATGTACGAAGCTGCGGATCTCAAAGATCTACCGCAGGCTCTCATGGCGAAGCGCGGCCGACTTTGTGAAATTCACCATCGAGAAATTCCCATTCCCTATTAAGGAGATACAGACACCCAGCGACGGAGCATTCATGAACGGCAGCTCAAGCAGCGACATCTCCGCCATTCTTTTTGAGCCGGTGCCAGTCCTCGCGCAGAAGAACAACATCAAGCACACTCTCACGGCGGACGGGAATGGCCGAAAGCTGTCAGTGGATAAGCTCCATGACGTTGATGACGAGGAATTCTTCAAACGCAACTCACACAGGAAACCGGAGGACCTCATTCGCACAGCGACGGAATACGTCACACTGTACAACAATCACCGGAAGCATGAAGAACTCAACGGACTGACTCCGCTGCAGAAGCTGCGAACGTTTTCGGATTTCAAGAACATCGTGTACTTCGACCCCTACTCTTAATTTTTCTCCCTTAACTGCCCCCTCAAAAACAACCACCGGCCTCGTACTGGTCTGCGACCCAAGGGGAGAGGGCCGCAGACTGGGGGCCAAGTTCGTCCCAATTGGCTTCCACTCCTGTCGCTTGGCCATCACAAATGCCTCACTCCTTGATTGACTGCAACTAGGTCCTTCACGCCCACCGCGCTGGTCATTGGACAATGAAGATGTAGAACCTGCTAAGCCAAAATGCTACAAAGCATTACGAGGATGGCACTTAGCAGGGAGGATTCAGTCGGTCGCCTTGAATTCTCGACATGCCTGGGGTTGCCTTCTTCTGCTTTCCAGGAAACCGTCCTCAAGAGCGCCGTGAAACAAAAGCACTCCGTGATTTCGGCCAGAGTCCGTTCCCGTGGACAACACTCCTCGCGATCGCGCCTCAGCAATTCAAAGACAATTTCGTCCGATTCAATTCAGGCACGCGCTTTATTGATTCTTGGAAAGTCCATGACTTACTGAGTGTCATGGCTCTATAATCTTCTTTGCAGACATAACTTCAATTCTATTCTGTAACTGATTCTTCGTGCAGAGAAATCTTTCCAACCATCTGTTCAGAATCTCCTCGTTGCATTTTCCAAAATCCGCTGACGATTCTCCTTGAAACTACGCGCGGTATCCGTGAGTCGCTGTGTGTCATCACAGTAAGAAATTTTTCACAAGCAACACTTGAGGTGCATTCTGTAACTCACATTCATCGATGAAAATTTTTTCTGGCTTGGTTGAAGAAGACCTTGACAAAAGATTGTAACCGATGTGCAGAGATAGGAAGCATTTTTTCCTTTTTTCTCTTGACATTTCGAAGTGCGTGCAGTAAATTTGTCGCACCAGTTACGGGTGGCACCTTCGCCATCAATGAGCTCAGATGATTCAGTACTCCTCGAGCGCACCGAGATAGAAAGGGCCCGCAGGGGGATGTCGAGGATTAACCTTAATCGGTACGGCTGAGCGTACCAATCCAAAACAAGAACATACGCAATAAGCAGCGTCTCATGACGCAGGCGTTGATGTCTCTCAACGTTTCGGCGAGAGTGAAGCTGCATAAGAAAACTGAAATCACTAAGGAACCTCTTGCATACGAATTTTGCTTGCGGCGCGAACATCGCAATCGTGAAGATTTACAAACTTTAGTTAACGAGGAATACTCCAAGACAAAAAGCAACAGTGCCCGCCTGTCGGCGGATCAACCAAGCATCTTCAAAGTTTCCTTCCTGAGTGGTACTGCTGAGGTGCCATCCCAGATGTGCAGTTGATCGTGGTGAGAGAGTAGAAACGGCGGAGTGCGTTCCTGGATCGCGCGGGATCTTCCAGGTAATTTCCGGAGCGTGCTACGATGATTGCAACTCAAAGCGTGGTAGTGATTCTTGCCCTATCGAGGACGAGAACTATCTGTTTGTGGTTTCTTGTGACTTATGTTCAGACATAGGTTCGAACTTTTGTCCGATTCTCTTGCTCTGAGCGCTTGTCTTTTGTATAAATGTCCTGTCCGTGAGCACACATGTGTACGCGGCTCGGGATCAGTGTCTTAAGAGCGTTATCCACCTTCCAAACATGAGTATCTCGTTTTCAAACCTTAACTCAGTGGCAAGCTCTCGCAAGAGAGAATCAAGCACAATCACAATTATCAGCAGGGGGATGGAGAAGATGGTCTGAACTGTTACTACTTTTTCCCGATCTCCGATTCACCACGACTTCATCCTGAAGTCTATCATCATATCTCGAGGCAACTGACCAGCGGTCGTTGTCCTGTCGCACCACAAATTGATCTTTCACACGAAAGAAGCGATGGAGCACTGTCTGCATTTCCACCGCTCTGGGATGTTTACAAGGCATTCATGTCGTCAACGATAATCAACTTCTCTGCTGAGAGAGAAGGACGGTTATCACTCACTTCCGGGATCTCGAAACCGAGACCACCCTGGGAGTGTAATCGTCCGGTTGCACCGATGCAGTTTGCATCAGATCTATATCAAGGACCAGAAACCAATTCTTGGCAGAGGATCCCATGACAAAGCTTAGACTAACCACCTCCCTTCTCCGACCCATCACTTCCCTATTCAACACGGGTCGGAGTCCACACGGCACAGCAACCCACGAGGGTCGTATGAAAAGGTCTACAGCCAGCCTTGTATTCCCCTTCATAGTCATTGCTGTTGCCGGGCTGATCGGTGCTTCGACTGCCGATGCAGCGAGTCGCTATTCGGTAGCGACGGGCAACTGGAATTCAACTGCCACTTGGTCTGCAACATCTGGTGGTGCAAGCGGAGCTTCCGTGCCTGCAGCCGGTGATGCCGTAACTATTGAGGGCGGCTTCACTGTTACAGTGAATGCTAATACTGCAGCTCTTGGCTCTTTAACCATCAGCGCTGGAAGTACTCTCGCCACCACGAGCACATTTACTGTTTCTTCTACAACTATTACGGTAAACGGAACATACACCAATGGCAGCACCGGCGCTATTACCGTAACAACGATGAATGTGAATAGCGGCGGTACATATACCCACGCCATAAATGGCGGAGCAATACCAACCGCCACCTGGAGCGCTACCTCCACATGTGAAATCACGGGCGCAACAGCCGCGGCACCGACCGGTGGGAATCAAACATTCGGTAACTTCACATGGAATAGTACCGGGCAAAGTACCAACCTAGGATTCCCTGACGCATCAACGATGACAATAGCTGGAAACTTCGAGATCAAGGCCACTGGTGCCTCCTCCCGATTGCAGTTGTCGAACCAAAATTCTCTGACTGTAAGTGGAAACCTCGCCATAAGCGGCGGAACTTTCAGAATAGCCTCCACTACGATTAACAAGACAATAAGTGTTAGCGGGAACTTCTCCCAGACTGGTGGCACATTGCTAATGAGTGATGGAACAACAGCAATCGGGACGCTAAACGTCACAGGAGATTTCTCACAAACCAGCGGCACGATATCAGTAACATCAACTGGACCGGGAGCCATTGTCTTTAATAACGCGGGGACGCAGACCTACACTTCGGGCGGAACGATCTCCAGCACAATCAACTTCACGGTGAATAGCGGATCGACGCTGCAAATGGGAACAGGAGCCAGCCCGAGCACCATCACTGGTGCTGGAACATTTACTTTGTCCAGCGGTGCAACGCTTGGTGTCACCTCACCCAATGGAATAGTCGCTGCCACCGGAACACTATCAGGCAATATTCAAACGACTGTTGGCCGGACATTCACAAGTGGTGCTAACTATATTTATAATGGCACCGCCTCCCAGGTCGCGGGAACTGGTCTTACACAAAACACTCCAGCCAATCTCACGATCGACAACAGCGCGGGGGTGAGTCTCTCTGCTGCAACGACGATCAGCGGTCTACTTACCATGAACAACGGCACGTTGAACATGGCAAATGTGAATCTGACTGTCGGGTCGTTGACGGGATCAGGAAACTTGACACATTCATCCGGTACAGCAGGAGCAAGAACCTTAACCATTGGTTCTGACAACACAAGTCCTGCCGCTTACACTGGCGTTATCAGTAACGGAACTGCAACCTCCGTCGCTCTTAGCAAGGGCGGCAGTGGTACGCTCATTCTATCGGGAACAAACACCTTTACCGGTGGTACAAGTGTGAGTGCCGGCACACTGAAGCTTACCAATGTTGCGGCCCTTGGTGCCGCTGGGGCAGCTCTTACGCTCACAGGTGGTACACTCGACTTAGCCACTGATGCAAGCGTGAATGCCTACAATACCACGGTCAATGGAACTGCAGCGATCGTCTCAGACAGGGCAACCTCTGGCGCAGCCATCACGCACACATTAGGCACATTGTCGATTGGGACCAGTGATCAGTTGAATGTAACAGTTGGCGGCAATGTCTCCGGCGGAACCGCCGGGTTAACGTTTGGAGCCACGACATTCTCAGCCGCGACACCGATATTCGATGTTGCCGCTAACGCTAACCTTACGTTGGGAGCCCTGAGCGGAAATTTCGCCTTTACCAAGCAGAATAGCGGGCAGTTGACACTAAATACTGCATCGTCTCGTTCAGCTGGAGTCACCACGCTGACAGCAGGTACGATGGTTCTTGGAAGTCAGAGCGCATTGGGAACAACAGCCACGACATTGACGCTCAACGGTGGTACGTTGGATTTGAGGACAGACGCAACCGTGAACGCATATCCCACAACGGTAGGTGGAGCGGTAACGATTGTATCAGACAAGGCAACTCCAGCAAGCGCAGGAATCACACATGCGCTCGGCACATTATCTATAGGCAACTTTACGCTGGATGTGGCAGTTGGCAGCAACGTTTCCAGCGGAACCGCGGGAGTGACTTTTGGGGCGACAACTCTCACGGCAAACACTCCTGTATTCGATGTTGCCAGCAGTACAAATCTAACGTTGGGAGCAGTGGGTGGTGCTTTTGCGATGACAAAAGCAGGTGCAGGTACGCTAGTGCTATCAGCTGCGGGTACTTTTAGTGGCCTTGTTACAATCAATGCGGGCGTGCTACAGCTAGGCAATGCCACAGCCTTAAACTCTAATGCAGTTACATTTGGCGCCTCCAGTACGGGAATACTCCGACTCAACGGTTTCAACGCCACCATCTCTGGTTTGAATACCAACGCAACTGTTGGCACTCCAATCATTGAAGATGGAAATGCCACCGCTGCTACATTGACGGTCAACACTTCGGGCACCAGCACGTATGCGGGTGTTCTGCAGAATGGTACGGCTGGTACTCTTGCTCTTACCAAGAGCGGCACTGGCACGTTGACGCTCTCCGGAAGCAACACCTTCAGCGGGACTTTGATCGTTCAGAACGGCATCTTGAGTGTTCCGACGGTGAATGACGCCGGTGTTGCCGGCCCGTTGGGCCAGAGCGCCAACGCCGTGGTCTTGGGCGCGAGCAGCAGCACAGCGGGGACATTACAATATACCGGTGGTACTGCCTCGAGCACCAAGCTCTTCAACATCGACTTTGGCGGCGTGGCCCAGATCGATGGCAGTGGAACGGTGCTTACCCTCAGCGGTGAGGTTCAGCAAACGGGTAGCGGCCAATTGACCAAGACCGGCCCCGGCACGCTCATTCTTGCCGGCGCGGACGACAACGTCAGTCTCGGCGTGATCGCCAACGCAGGCACCGTCGTATTCGCCAAGGCCAGCAACAGCGGCGTGCATGCCGTCGGCGGCCTCGGTATAACGATTAGCGGTGGCACGATACAACTCGGCGGCAGTGGCGGTGACCAGATCTACGACAACAGCTCTGTAACGATAAATAGCGGCACGTTCGATCTCAATGGGCAGAGCGAGACTATCCCGGGGATCTCGGGTAGTGGTGGCACCATCCTGAACAACGGGGGGAGCGCCAGCACCCTAACCGATAGTAGCACTACCGCAACCACCTACTCTGGCGTCATCGCCAATGGCTCCTCCGGTTCCGGGGGGATGTCGTTCGTGAAAAAAGGCTCCGGCACCCAGACGTTGAGCGGGGCCAACACTTACACTGGTTCCACAACGATCAGTGCAGGAACACTAAAGCTCGGAGTAGCAGAAACTAATTTAACTGCAGTCACGGATAACAGTATTTTGGATTTGGCTGGCTTCAATCAAACAATTGGTTCGCTCGCAGGATCAGGAACAGTAACAAGTAGTATTACGGGCACCGTTGCTCTGACGGCGGGTGGAGACAATTCGAGCACGTCATTTTCCGGTATTATTCAAAATGGCTTAGGAACCGCAGTAGGGCTAATCAAGGCAGGAAGCGGGATATTGACGCTTTCCGGAAACAGTACATATACAGGAACAACTACTATCAGTGCGGGCACACTCAAACTCGGAGCAGCAGGAAGCGGATCAAACAGTCCTCTTGGCCAAACAGGTGGGTTAACGTCCGTTACCAGCGGTGCTGTCCTGGATTTGAACGGGTTTACGCTGGCAACGGCAGAGCCGTTGACCTTGAATGGGACAGGTGTGTCCGGCAACGGGGCGTTGATGAACAGTTCCGCCACTGCGGTTTCGTATAGTGGCAACATAACACTTGGAAGTGCAAGCAGCGTAGTTGCGGATAACGGGGCAATAACGCTTCAGACTGGTACGTTAACAGGTGCGTTCGGATTGACGCTGGGTGGTGCAACCGGCGGTACCGTAAGCAGAGTCATTGGAATTGCAGCAGGCACGCTTACGAAAGAGGATGCTGGTACTTGGACGCTGTCCGGTGTAAACACGTACACGGGTGCAACAATAGTAAATGGCGGTACGCTCAAGGCAGGAGTTGCGACCCAAGCTTTTGGCCTCACCTCGGCGGTGACGCTTGCCAACACGGCTGGTGTGACGTTGGATATTACGGCCTTCAATAATACAATTGGCTCTCTCACGGGTGGTGGTAGCAATGGTGGTAACGTAACGCTTGGTGCAGTGACATTGACAATTGGCAGCGACAACACCAGCCCGGCAGCATACGCAGGTGTTATCAACGGGACAGGTGGAGTGACGAAGAGCGGTACAGGCACACTCACACTTTCAGGCGCGAACACCTATTCAGGGTCCACAAGTATCAGTGCAGGTACTCTTAAGCTCGGTGCAGCGGGAGATGGCACGAACACGCCTCTTGGTATAACGCCAGCAGGAACTTCCGTTGCCTCAGGTGCGGCCCTCGACTTGAACGGTTTCACACTGAGTACAGCCGAAGCACTGACATTGAATGGAACAGGTCTGACTGCCTCACCAGCGGGAGCGTTGACGAACAGTTCTGCGACCACTGCAAGCTACAGCGGGTTAATCACTCTTGCCGGTGCAACCACTATCGGTGCTGCCGGAGGGGACATCAATATAACGAATGCCGGGACGATAACAGGGGCAGGTCTTGCTCTGACATTGGGCGGTGCAAACGATGGAAGCATAGCGAGTATTATCGGAACAACAACTGGTACGCTGACAAAGAATGGTGCAGGTACCTGGACGCTATCAGGAACAAACACATACACTGGTGCTACATCGATCGGCGCAGGCGTATTGAACATTCAAAATGCGCAAGGCACTGGTACGACTGCAGGCGGTGTAACAGTATCATCGGGAGCTGCTTTGCAACTGCAAGGTGGCATTACGGTCGGGGCCGAAACTTTGACCTTGAATGGTACAGGCATAAGCTCTGACGGAGCTTTACGAAACATCAGCGGCACAAATACCTGGGGTGGCACAATAACATTAAATGTTGCTTCCTCCATCCAATCTGATGCTGGCAGTTTGACGCTCAGTGCTGCGAATTCAATTACCGCAACCAACCAAAACCTAACATTGCAGGGTGCAGCAGGTGGTACTATCAGTGGTACAATCACCACTGGAACTGGAACCTTGACTAAAGCCGGGGCTGGTACCTGGACGCTCTCAGGGGCAAACACCTACACAGGTGCAACGACGGTCAGCGCGGGGACAGTGTCAGCTTCCAGCATAGTTGTTTCTGGGAGTGCAAGCAATTTAGGCAATGCAAGCAGTGCAGTAGTGCTAGGAGGTGCATCAACTTCCGGAACGTTAAGTTATACCGGCGCTGCTGCTACATATACACGTGGTTTTACCGTTAGTGCTGGAGGAGGAGGCATCACGAATACCACAGCCAATGTGTTGACCATTGGCACAGGAGGAATCACTAACGGTGGTGCGCTGACATTATCAAATACCAGTACTGGCGGCACGACAATAAGCAGTGTTATTTCCAGTACAGGTTCTGTCACAGTAAACAACTCGGGCACTGGTGTAACGACGCTCTCAGGGGCAAACACCTACACAGGTGCAACGACGGTCAGCGCGGGGACAGTGTCAGCTTCCAGCATTGTTGTTTCAGCGAGTGCAAGTAATTTAGGCAATGCAAGCAGTGCAGTAGTGCTAGGAGGTGCATCAACATCCGGAACGTTGAGTTATACTGGCGCTGCTGCTACATATACACGTGGTTTTACCGTTAGTGCTGGAGGAGGAGGCATCACGAATACCACAGCCAATGTGTTGACCATTGGCACTGGAGGAATCACTAACGGTGGTGCGCTGACATTATCAAATACCAGTACTGGCGGCACGACAATAAGCAGTATTATTTCCAGTTCAGGTTCTGTCACAGTAAACAACTCAGGTGCTGGTGCAACGACAATATCAGGAACAAACACATTTACGGGAGGAACTACCCTCACTGCGGGCACCTTGAACATTAATAGTGTCCAGGCACTTGGCACAGTTGCGGGCACGTTCACCATCAACGGTGGAACGATTAATGCCACGACTGCAGGTATTACGACGGTGAATTATCCGCAAGCGTGGAACGGGAACTTCACCTTCACCGGGACCCAAGCCCTGAACCTTGGCACCGGCGCTATAACCTTAGGAGCAGATTGTCAGGTAACCGTCAGCGCGAGCACTCTGACGGCAGGCGGCACAATCTCTGGCGCTGGTTTCAACCTGACAAAAGCAGGTCCTGGCGCACTTGCACTTGGCGCCAATCCCGTAACTCTTAAGGGACTTACTATAGCCGCGAGTGGGGGCACCCTGTCACTGACTTCCGGTGCGATCAATCTCGCCGGCGATTTCTCCAACAGCGGAACCTTCACGCAAGGGACTGGTCTGCTGACCTTTAACGGCTCTACCGCTCAGGCGATCGGCGGAACCACGGCAACGGCATTCAACGATGTGACAATCTCGAATACGAATGCACCGATCACGGCAAACACCAGCTTCTCCATTGCCTCGACGAAGACGTTAACTGTCAATGCAAATGCTATCCTATCGCCAGCCCCAGCAGTCGTGGTTAGCGGCTTAGGCACATTGACCGGCAATGGTACAGTGCAAGTCACACGGACAACAGCACAAGGCACGGCTGACTTCAGCAGTCAGTATGGCATTACTAATAAAACATTAACCAGCTTGACCGTGGAGTTTGTTGGGACAACTGCACAGTCTGTTAATGCCCTCACGTACGGCGGTCTCAAGATCAATAACTCGAATGGAGTCACGCTCGCTGGTCCCGCAACCGTTAACAATGCGCTGAATGTAACAAACGGCACCCTGACAACCAGCACCAACACGATCACTCTGGGACCGAGTGCGACACTTTCAGAAGCGGCAGGGCAAACTGTTCTCGGCACCATCACAACGTCGAGGAACGTCACAGCAACATCGGGAACTGAGACTTTTGGAAACATCGGCGCGGACGTCGTCTTGCACGGCGCCTCGCTTGGCAATACGCCTGTGACGCGGACAACGGGTACTGCAATTACGAGCGGCGGCCACAACTCCATAAAGCGCTATTTCGATATTGCTCCCACGAATAACTCCAATTTGAATGCGGACCTCGTGTTCCATTATGATGAATCTGAGTTGAATGGCGAAGCTGAGAACACCTTAAGTCTCTACAGATCAAATTCTCCGTTCACCACCTGGACCAATCAGGATGGCATCGATAGCACCGTAGCGAACAAGGTAACGGCCACGGGCATCAACGATTTCTCGCGCTGGACTGCGGCAGATGCATCCAATCCGTTGGGCGGCACAGGTGGGCCGACAATCACGAGTATTAGCCCCACTTCCAAGGCAGCTGGAGATGCGCAGTTTACACTTACCGTCAATGGAACCGGGTTTGTGAATGGCCAATCAACGGTCAGGTTCGACGGGAACGGCAGAACGACTTCGTACGTCAACACAACACAATTAACAGCAACGATTCCAGCGACTGATCTGGAGGTCGCAGGACACCATTACATAACTGTCTTCAACGCAGGAGGCGGTGGACTGTCCAACCAGGACTCGCTTACCGTCAATCCTGGATCTGCAACGAAGCTGGCGTTCAGTCAACAGCCGGCGAATGCTGTAGCAGGAGTTAACATTTCCCCTGCAGTGACGGTGAGGATTGAGGATACGTTCGGAAACCTGGTAACGGGTGATAACACAACACAGGTATCGCTGGCAATTGGGACAAACCCCCCAGGGAATGGTGTGCTCACGGGTGGCAGTGCGGTTACGGTCAGCGGCGGTACAGCGACATTCAACAGCCTCTCGATCGATAAAGTGGGATCGGGATACACGCTGGCAGCTTCCAGCAGTCCATCGTTCACCGTTGCGACATCGAATACATTTGACATCACGGCGGCAGGAGTCGCGAAGTTCGTCATTGCAGGATCGGCTTCTCAAACGGCAGGGACAGCGAATGATCTTACGATCACGGCGCAAGACGCTCAAGGCAACACCGCTGTCTCCTACACTGGAGACAAGTCGTTGACCTTCTCCGGACCGGCTTCTTCCACCAATCCTGTGACAGCACCGACGGTGACAGATACTGCTGGGACAGCGATAGCCTTTGGCTCACCGACAACCGTCAGCTTCATCAACGGTGTAGCCAATGTCACCGGGAACAAAAACGGTGTAATGACACTCTACAAGGCCGAGGCAGCCAACGTCAGTGTCACCGATGGATCGATCTCGAGTCCATCACCGCTTGCCGTCACGGTCTCCCATACAGGTCTGGAGAAGTTCGTCTGGAGTCTCACCTCTCCACAGGGCAACGGTGTGGCCTTCACAGGGACGAATACGCTTACGGCAGAGGATACATACGGCAATGCCGTCACGAATTTTGATGCTTCAGCAGACAGCGTCTCGGTCACGACATCGCTGAGCGGGACTGTCTCCGGTCTGGGCAGTCGATCCAACCACACACTGAACCAGGCGGCTGACTTCACCAACGGTGTGGCCACGCTCACAAGTAAGCTGACCTACACGGGAACGCTGGGGACGGGAACATTCACAGCAACGGCAGGAGTCAGTGGCAAGACAGGAACATCGGATAATGTCACGATCAACGTAGGTGCGCCCATGAAGTTGGCGTTCGGTGTTCAGCCATCGAGCGCAACTGCAGGGGCAAACATCGCACCCGCTGTGACGGTGAGGATTGAGGATGCATCCGGAAACTTGGTCACAACGGATAATTCGACACAGGTATCACTGGCAATCGGGACGAACCCCCCGGGCACTGGTGTGCTCACAGGCGGTGGTGCCACGACTGCCAGTGGCGGTGTAGCGACATTTAGCGGTCTCTCGATCGATAAGGTGGGATCGGGCTATACGCTGACAGCTTCCAGCAGTCCACTTGCTGGAGCGACATCCAATACTTTTGACATCACGGTTGGCGAAGCGACGAAGTATGTCATAGCCGGATCATCGACACAGACTGCAGGCAGCGCAAACAACCTCACCATCACTTTCGAGGACGGTTCAGGGAACACGGTTCCCTACACCGGAGACAAGACATTGACCTTC
>JBAWAH010000021.1:0-167576 GCA_049589195.1 Bacteroidota bacterium
GGTCATGCTGTATGACAATCTCTACAAAAGTTACTCGCCCGAGGGAAAGAATACTTTGAATGTCCTCACGCTTTCGGGATACGATCATTGGAAAAAGTATGAGGCCGATTATTTCAAAGGAAACAAGAGCGCATATCAAGCAGAGAAGGAACGGATGGCGGACATTCTGATCGACAAGGTAGAGAAGACGCTCCTGCCGGGACTCAGAGATGCAATCGAGGTCAAGGAAATCGGCAGTCCGCTTACGAACGTCCGGTACACGAGCAATTACCGCGGTGCCGTGTATGGATGGGATCAGACGCTCGACAATTCCGGCCAGAACAGGTTGCCGCATAAGACGCCAATCAGGAACCTCTATCTTGCGGGAGCGTGGACACAACCCGGCCACGGGTACGGGGCAGTCATTCCGAGCGGGCTGCAGTGTTTTGCTCAGATCATGAAAGAGTGGTAGGCAAGCCTGCCTGTCCGGTAGGCAGGCGATGTCGTTGCGCCCGGTCCGCTTGTTTGCATGCGGAAACTTTGCTGCACTAAGGATGACTGCAGCATTGAGAGAAAGGAGTTCGATATGGGAAACTTAAGGCAGTTCACGGCAATCATCGAACGAGAGGATGATCAGTATGTTGCTCTGTGCCCTGAACTTGATCTCGAAAGTCAAGGAGCCAGCGTTGAAGAGGCACGTCGGAACCTGAAGGAAGCGCTTGAGGTGTTCTTCGAGACTGCCTCTCAGCAGGAGATTCGGGAACGCCTGCACGAAGAGGTCTTTGTCACACGGCTGGAGGTAGCTGTTGGCTAAACTGAGAGTTCTGTCTGGACAGGCGGTCTGTCAAATCTTATTGAAGCACAGCTTTGAAATGGTACGTCAAAGGGGCAGTCACATAGTTATGCAGAAACACACTACGGGTTTGCAGATGAGTTGCATATTTTCATCGGATTTTTTATTTTACTCCCAATTGTAACTGTCAGTGTGTCTGCTGCACCAGCGATAGAAATGCAGGCTTCTTCAAGGAAAAAAATCCAAGTACTGATCATTGAAGATAATCGACTTCTGCATGAAGGCATCACTGCGATTGTCAAGGAGCGGCCTGATATCAAAGCGGTGGCTGCATTTGAGGAAGGTGCATTCTGAAACTCCCGAAAGAGAGAAACGCAAGAGTTCTGCCAGAATAATGCACCCCCGCTGGCCAATGCATTCTCGAAAAGGATTACTATCCTCGACGCGGCTCTTGTGCTTCACCTCTTCCACGGTAACTTCACGTGTGTCCCTATAAGACCACCATCCTCCCTTTCCAATGAGAAAAATTCGAATCTTCTTGGTTGACGATAACCGCATTTTGCGGGATGGCATTGCCGCCATGATGAATGCACAGGCAGACATGAAGGTTGTGGCTGCATCAGGAGGCAGTGGCGACACTCTGCTTCAGGTGGGCAACGTGAGACCTCAAGTGATTCTTATAGATCTCGGTTTGCGAAATCAAAACGGCTTGCGCGTTGTGGGATCAGTGAGAAAGAAATACCCTGAAGTCAAAGTGATTGGAATGGGTCTCATCCCTACGCAGGAAGACATCGTCGAGTTCGTGCAGGCAGGGGCGTCGGGCTTCATCCTTAAAGATGCGACGATGAAGGATCTTCTCGGGACAATACGATCGGTGGCCGCTGGCGCTAAAATTCTTCCGCCTCCGCTGACCGGCTCGCTTTTTTCTCATGTTATTGAGCAGGCACTCAAGAAGGGGAAAGGAAAACTGACCGAGGCAGTGCGGATGACGAAACGTGAACGGGAAGTTATAGCGCTGATTGCTGAAGGTCTGAGCAACAAGGAAATCGCCCAGCGGCTCAGCATCGCAACATACACAGTCAAAAGCCATGTACATAACATCATGGAAAAATTAGCATTACATACCCGCTTGCAGATAGCAGCGTTCACCCACACTGAAGGGACGTTCTAAACCCGTTCAATTCTCTCCTTTAAAGGACGAAGGTATTCCTTCGTTTCCCTTGCACTGTCTCCCCACCGTTGCGAATAAATAGAGAGTCTGCGTTCCAGCGTTCTTATCTCCCTCCGAAGAGCACTCCTTCTTCAAAAAGGGATTAACTCCTTTTTCATCCTTTAGACCTATTCCCTTCTGTAATAATCATTGGTATACTTCTTCACTATCAGTGCAGGATTTTTCCCTCTTTGGGGACCGAACCTGAAAGGCTCGACTGAACATTTGGGACGAAAGGAGATTAAACAATGAACTGGGATCGACTTGAAGGACAATGGAAGCAAGGGAGAGGAAAGGCTATGCAACGATGGGGAAAATTAATGAACGACGAGCTGGCTGGGATCGCGGGCAAGTATGAGGAGCTTGTTGGAAAGCTTCAAGAGAGATACGGGATAGCCAAAGAGGAGGCGAGAGGACAAGTTGATGGATTCAAAAAAACCGTCGAGCAACTGAAGAAGTCCAATAAGAAGCTGATTGAATTACAAAAGATGTTGCACAAAAAAGAGAAGACAGACAGGAAACCGATGCAGGGGAAAACACGGCCGAGAAAAAAGTTGCTACCAAAGAGGATCCCATGAAGGAAATACATTACGAATGCCGACCATTGACCGGCGACCAGCGTCACCAGATGGAAAACGTATTAATCGAGGAGATGGATGTACAAGCATGGTACGCCATCATATTCAGTCCCAATCTTGATACGCATCTAATTCTCATCATTCAGTAACCGGGCAGCGTTGCCGGATGTGCTATTGGGCTGGCTCAGACAGAAAAGACCTCATTGAATATTGAAGAAAAAGAGACGCCATGCTGAAATCAAAATTCATTGAATGTATTCTGATCTGTGTTGTCGGAATACTCAGCAGCCATGCGCAGCTGAAAACTTCGATACTCATTCAGTCTACACTCGAGGACGAGAGGATCGATATCTCTATCGACAAGTCGGTCTATTTTCCGGGTGACACGGTTCGTTTGGTCATTCAACGAAACGACAGCGCGGCAACGGCAACCGTTACTCCGATACTGCTCATCGAAGGAGCAACGCTCAAATCAATTGGACAGCGTACATACATTGCTGTCATTCCTCAAACTGTAACACCCGGATCATATAGCGTCAGCATTAGAGTACTGGACTCCGAGGGGCGACGATTTCGGTACGCAACGGATTGTGTTGTGGAGGTGGAAGAATACCAAGACGTTGAACAACTCAGCAGATACGTCAGCATTGTTCCCACAGCCGGCGGCAATAATATCCGGACGGCAGTGACACTGGATCGCGAGCAGCTTCGAAATCTTGATGTGCAGTTTCAGCGTGATAGTATTCGGCCTCGAATGGGGCCCCAGTTCGTTACAATAACAACAACGATACTGTTGCGGGAGGGCATAGCAACCCCGTCGTACGAACGACGTGTAGTAACATATCGAAGTCATGGCGATCCCAACAAAGATCGCGCAATGCTCATTCAATATCGCACCGCCTACGGTGCTTACGCCGGCATCCGTCCGGAAGAAGTCGAACATGTGCGGGTGCCGGTAGATTCATTGCCTGATTGGGCAATTCTTGGTATCCATGTCGAACCCGATTACACCATCAAAATCGGCGCAGTGGATCGTTCCAACACCATGACTCAATATTTTCGGGCGAGAGGTCCAACAATCGAAATAGGATTTTCACTCGGCATACCCAAAGTGTTATACGATACACGAGCCGATGATCCGATTGAATACGGAAACACCAGCGCGATGGTACGGATATATTTTAATGGTGCGGAAACGGGAAATCGATTTCCTGTCAGCGCAGGGATTGGAGTTTTCGGTAAGAATTCACCAGTTGATGTTGGCGTCGGTCGAGGCGGTTTTGCCTTGTCGATGTCTCTGGATTTGGCGGAGATGGTAAGAATAGTCAATATCGGTTTTACCAAAAAAGTGAATATCGGTCTGGAAGTGGATCCGTTTTTGTCCATTAAAAAGAAGGCACGATTGTTACTTGTCGCGCAAGTGGGTTTTTCATTCTAACTCATCTTCACAAGTATCGTTGATGAAGGAAGTCAATTCGAGATTTCAGCGCGTTGGATGAACTGGCAGGGCTTCACCGTTTGACCCATACCATCAATTGTTAGAAAGCCTTCAGCAAAAGCATAGAAAACCAAGGAATTATTTATCTGTTAATTACATGATGATGAAAGGACGGAACCATGAGGTCTTTAATCAAATTCTTTGCCCTGCTCATAGTATGGAGTTCGGGTGCATGGATAACACCGCAAGAAGCATCTGGGCAGCAAGTATCTGTGAGTTTTCAACTTTTTTATGATGAATTGAGTCCCTACGGCATGTGGGTAGAATATCCGAACTACGGTTACGTTTGGATACCCAATGTAGATCGGGAATTTAGTCCCTATGGCACTGACGGTCACTGGGTCTTCACCGACGATGGTTGGACGTGGGTTTCCGATTATCCCTGGGGATGGGCACCATTTCATTACGGCCGTTGGGCTTATGATGATTCATACGGTTGGCTTTGGGTTCCTAATAATGAATGGGGACCTGCCTGGGTGACATGGAGGAGATCTCAAGGTTATTATGGCTGGGCGCCCATGCAACCGGGTATGAGCATTGAAGTGTCTTTTGGTGGGGGATATCGTGTACCGAACGATCGCTGGATATTTGTAAAAGACAGGGATTTTAACAGACCCGATATTGATCGCCATTATGTTGATCGATCATCCAACGTTACGATCATCAATAATTCCACGGTGATCAATAATACTTACATCGATAATGGCCGACACACCACGTATGTTGCAGGTCCTGCCAGAGATGACGTGCAGAAGGTTACGGGCGCACCGATCAGACCGGTGGCGATTCGGGATAACGGCAAACCAGGTCAAACTCTGAGCAATGATCAGCTCCAGATATACAGGCCACGAGTGCAAACGAGCAATAATAATGGCCACAAACCTGTGCCTTCCAAACTGGTGAGCTTGAAAGAAGTGAAGCCCATCTCTGAAAGAAAGCCGGGAAATCAGCAACAGCAACCGCGTACGGTAACTCCACCCAACAAGGGTCAACCATCACAGCCGCGGAATGTTAATCCGTCCGACAGTAAGGGAAGGCAACAGCAACCGCGTACGGTAACTCCACCCAACAAGGGTCAACCACCGCAGCCGCGGAATGTTAATCCATCCAGCAGCAAGGGAAAGGGAAAGCAACCACAGAATGTTACTCCACCCGACAAAAATGGCAAGGGGCAACCTTCGCAACCCAAGACCAATCAAGACGAAAAGGACAATAAGAAACGGGGCCAGTAAGTTTAGTACGTTGCAGGCTCATCCACCTTCGACCTCGACAGTAGTAAGGCGGGGCTTTTACCGCGTTTCTGCATCATGCCGTTTTACCCGGCGTGCATCGACTCTGGTGAATCTAGCAGATAAAGGAGAAACCTATGAAGAGTAGCGTGGGATTGTGGATAGACCACAGGAAGGCAGTCATTGTGAGCCTCACAGACAAGGTTGAGAAGACAAGGCGAATTATATCAGACATGGAGAAACATGTCCGGTTTTCTGGTGGAGCGCAGAAGACCTCGGCAGAGGATCAGCGTGACAGGCGATTTGCAGGGCATCTCCACAAGTACTACGAGAAGGTAGTCTCGTGTATTCGTGATGCAGACTCTATTCTGATCCTTGGTCCAGGCGAGGCAAAGCTCGAATGCAAAACACTTCTTGAGAGCGAAGCGCTCGGTGGTCGCGTCGTTGGTATCGAAACAGTGGACAAGATGACTGATCGTCAGATAGCTGCAAGAGTCCGACAACACTTTCTGAAATAGAATCTGCTGGTCTGGGGCGTTCTCTCCATAGGAATAGTCATCATAGGATATATTGTCACGGTGGAAACAACAAAAACATTTTCTTACACGAGGTCGACATTATGAAGGAACTAAAGGATGGAAATTCTTTATGGGTGCTAGTGTGACAAATACGGAGGACAGACAACACCGTTCCATCCTGCAAAGAATTGCACGTCGGGTGATGTTGGACAGAGGGCTTCTTCCGGATTTTTCTGTTCAGGCGATGACCGAACTTAACGGAATCCATGGGGCCGTCACAAAAGTTGAAGAATCGACGCCTGATTTCAGGAATCTTACATGGTGCTCCATAGATAACGATGATTCGCGCGATCTGGATCAGCTTACCGTTGCCGAGGCCATGCCTGAGGGGGCCGTAAAGATCCTTGTTGCCATTGCCGATGTTGAAGCTGTCGTCAAGAAGCAGTCAGCAATTGACGATCATGCAAAGCACAACACCACCTCGGTCTACACGGCTGCGCAAGTATTTCCGATGCTGCCCGAGAGGCTCTCGACCGATCTCACATCGCTCAACTTTGAATCAGACCGCCTTGCCATAGTCATTGAAATGGTTATTGCCAGGGATGGTTCGCTTCAAAGTTCAGATATTTGTAGAGCGACGGTTCGCAATCGCGCAAAGCTTGCCTACAACAGCGTTGCCGGTTGGCTGGAGGGGAGCGGGCCGATGCCGCAGGCAATCAGTACAGTCAACCGTCTCGACGAAAATCTCCGACTCCAGGATCGCGTAGCCCGAAAGCTGAAATCCCTCCGGCACAAGCACGGTGCGCTTGATCTCGAAACAATAGAGGCTCGCCCTGTATTTGACGGAGACGAGATCAAGGACTTAGAAGCTGAAAAAAGGAACTGTGCCAAAGATATCATAGAGGACTTTATGATCTCGGCAAACGGTGTGACGGCACGATACCTCGCAGCCCAAAAGTTACCGTCGCTGCGGCGTGTTGTCCGGACACCAAAACGGTGGGATCGAATCATCGAACTTGCCTCAGAGCAGGGTTTCACACTTCCCGAGGAACCCGATTCAAAAGCACTGGATGAATTCTTGGTGTCTGCAAAATCCGCCGATCCTCTCCGCTTTCCCGATCTTTCTCTCAGTGTCATCAAGCTCTTAGGCGCTGGTGAATATGTCGTCGAACTTCCGGGAGGGAGTTCTGCCGGACACTTCGGTCTTGCGGTCAAAGATTATGCTCACGCCACAGCCCCGAACCGCCGGTATCCCGATTTGATCACGCAGCGGTTACTGAAAGCAGCGATGGCGGAAGGTTCCATGCCTTATACGACCGATGAATTGGAGAAGCTCGCAAAACACTGTACAGAAAAGGAGGATGCCGCGAAAAAGGTTGAACGGCAGGTCACAAAATCCGCAGCCGCAATTCTGTTGGAAACGAGGATCGGAGAGCAGTTTGATGCCATCGTCACCGGCGCATCTGCTAAAGGGACGTGGGTCCGTCTTCTGCATCCGCCCATTGAAGGAAGACTGGTGAGTGGCTTTGAAGGCTCAGATGTTGGTCACAGGTTCCGTGTACAGTTACTGCACACAGATGTGGAGCGGGGATATATTGACTTTAAAAAGGTAGAATAAGAAGTAAGGTCTACAACTGCACAGTGCTTCAGCAGATTGTAGGACCAAATATAGCAAGGTGTACAATGGCAACACTTGCACACGAGAGCGAACACAATTTACTACCACCGGCTGACCTCGCTGGAGAAATCGAAGACGTGCGAGAGCAACTGCGGCAGGAGCGTGATCGGCACCTGCGCACGCTAGCGGATTTCAAGAACTATCGTCGCCGTGTTGAGCGCGAAGGCGACAAGCTTGCCGAGGAAGGCAAACGCGCGATTATACTTCCGCTCTTAGACATCATCGATGACATGGAGAAAGCGTTACACTGGGTAAGCAACGAGAAGCAACCCTTTGCAAAAGGGGTGCGAATCATCCATCAAAAACTTCTTGCACTCTTGGAGGCGCAGGGAGTCCTCCCTTTCGAAAGTGTAGGAACTGCATTCAACCATGATCGACATGAAGCTGTTGCCATGGCGGAACATGAAGATCTTGAACCGGGAACCATTGTTGATGAGCTACGTCGCGGCTATCTTTGGAACAATGAATTACTGCGCTCAGCGCAAGTGCGAGTTGCCGGACGATAAATATCCTGTGTGATAGCGTCCGGGAATGACTACAAAACGGTGAGACTATGATCTACAAAGACTACTACAAGGTCCTGGGTGTTGAAAAGACAACAACACCTGCGGAGATCAAGAAGGCGTATCGAAGGCTGGCCAACAAATATCATCCCGACAAGGCCAAGGGAGACAAAGCGGCTGAAGAAAAGTTCAAGGATATCAACGAGGCCAACGAAGTCCTCAGCGATCCGGTGAAACGAAAAAAGTACGATCAGTTTGGTGCTGATTGGAAACACTACGAAGAAGCTGGAGCACAGCCGGGAGGATTTGATTGGTCGAAGTACGCAAGCGGCCGCGGCAGACAAACGCACCGGACGAGCACGCAAGAATCCGATACGGCGTTTAGCGACGTTGGCATCGACGATCTCTATGAGATGCTGTTTGGACAACGCAGTGGCCAGCGGCGAGGAAGACGGAGCGTCGTCATCAAAGGCGAGGATCTTGGAACAGAGACAACCCTCTCGCTTGAAGAAGCGTATCACGGCACGACGCGGCTCATCCGGCTCAATGATCAAAAGATTAAGGTGACGATCAAACCAGGCGTCGCAGACCAGCAAATACTGAGAATTGCAGGCAAAGGGGAAGGCGGATTAAGCGGCGGTCCAGACGGCGACCTCTACCTCACCGTCAAGATTGCGCCGCATCCAAGATTTCACCGGAAGGGAAACGATCTCCACTGTGACCTCCCCGTTGAATTGTATACTGCTGTCCTCGGCGGAAAAGTTCAGATCAAAACACTGAAAGGAGAAGTCACGGTCAATATTCCGAAGGGAACGCCAAACGGCAAAGAGCTCAGACTTCGGGGACTTGGAATGCCAGTCTATGCAAGGAAGAATGAGTTTGGAAATCTGCTAGTGAAAGTTGACATCTCGCTGCCGGAGCATCTCAGCGAAGGGGAAATAGACTTGTTCAGGAAATTGGCGGCACTACACCAATAAAGAAGGAAGCCCTTCATGAAAACTCTCAGACGCTTGTGCCTTGCTCTAGTTCTCCTGGCGCTCATGGTGCCAAGTATTTCTAAGGCGCAGTGGGTTCAAACGAATGGTCCGTATAGTGGCAACGTCAGTCGTTTGGCTTTTGGCGGCACAACAGTTTTTGTCGGCTCCAGCAATGGTGTATTTCGCTCGGTGAACAACGGCGGCAGCTGGATCGGAGCAAGAAGCGGATTGATGAATAGGAATGTCTATTCTCTCGCTGCGGGTGGGACATCGATCTTTGCTGGGAAAAAACGGCAGCCATACAAGGAAGATCCTAGACTTTTTTCCAATCTGGCCGCTAATCCCAGAACGATTTTATTGGAGGACACCTTGTTATACGATATGTATGGTAATTTGCTGGATGACAACCCTGCATATAACGAGAAAGCGCCTTTATGGGGACCTGTTGTGGGAGTTATTGGGACCAATACTTTTACAAGTTTATTAGATACCTATGTCCTAAAGAGCAGCTTTACTCGTGTGGGCTTTGTTTCCTGGGGGCGTAATCTAAGAGCGGGCTGGTCATGGGGGGATGGCTGGGAATGGGATCGTGATAGGTTTGGCATGAATTTTTTCATGCATCCTTACAGTGGGAGCGCATTTTTTAACTCTGCCCGTGCGAATGGATATACTTTCTGGGAATCAGCTCCATTTGTACTGCTAGGCAGTTATATGTGGAAAATTTTTGGAGAAACAGTAAAACCTGAACGCAATGATTTGATTATTACCACTGTTGACGGCATATTCCTGGGAGAAATACTTTACAGATTAAGCTCAAATCTTCTGGATGATCGAACAACCGGGGCAGAGAGATTTTTCCGAGAACTAGGTGCTGCGGTTCTTTGTCCCACGAGGTTTGCTAGCAGGCTTTTGCAGGGGAACCTCTCTAGAGCAACCTCGGAAGAGGTATATCAGAAAGGACCGCTGAACATTACGTTATCCGCAGGGGTGCGCAAGGTAAATGATCGAACAAGCTTCGGGACAGGCTCCACAGACGCAATGTTTAACGTTCACCTCGATTATGGAAATCCGTTTGAAAGAAGATCCCGAAAGGTTTTTGATTATTTCAAGCTTCGGACAGATTTCAGTTTCGGAGTGGGAAGGAAAGTTCTTGACAATGTAACCGGATATGGGATATTATTTGGCAAAAATGTTCAATATGGAAATCTGGAAATGCTGGTTGGGGGATTTCAACATTATGACTTCTTTGATAATAAGACTTTCGAAATAGGTACCGTAGCTTTTGGTCCCGGGATAATCTCTAAGCTGCCGCTGAGCACGAGTGCTAATCTTTTCTCTACTATCCATCTCGGTATAGTACCTTTCGGCGGAGACAACATGGCATTTGGACCTGATACTTCTCAGTTTAGAGATTACAATTATGGCGGTGGATTGGAAGGAAAGCTGGAAACTACTCTCAATCTTGGTTCATGGGTAGATGTTACGTTTGTAGGTTATTACTGGTGGATTCATACCTATGTCGGAGAGGCAGGGGATCATTACATTGCCCTCATCAAACCCAGCATTGCAGTCAGACTTCTCAAGGATCTCAGCATTGGCTTTGAACATTTGGTGTACTACAGTGATAGATACCCAAGTGATGCTCCTAGCATTCATTTTGTAAGAACCGAACAGAGAATTTTTCTGCAACTCTATTTCGAAGCTTTCCAGTTCGAACAATGAGCTGATGTTGCTGAACCTATAGACCTACATTAGGATGTAGTCGAGATAGTAAAAAATAAGGGGAACACAATGCGACATAAATTCTTTCTGTCACTCTTCCTCCTCCTTTTCTTTCAACCTTCTCTCTTCGCACAGAACAAATACAATTTTTCTCAATTCGGAGACGAAACAGTAGCGTTCATCAAACAGCCGCTTCATTGGGAAGGAAGTGATTGGCTCAAACTTGGTCTGACAGGTGCTGGAACATTTTTGCTCATGCAAGCCGATCAACCAATTCGCGATGCAGTTCTAAAAGATCAAAGATACTCCAAGAGTGTTCCGATCGAATTCGGCAGAGTGTGGGGGGAACTCTATATGCCAGTGCTGCTCTTTGGCGGTTTTGCTATACATTCATTGCTAACAGATGACAGGGGAACAAGGAAAATTGGTTATGAGATCGGGCAGGCTTCGATCTACGCTGGCGTAATTACTCAGCTACTAAAGATCTCAATTGGCAGGGCAAGACCTTATGTCAACGATGGGTCTAGGTCGTTTCATCCATTCTCATCGTTTTCTTTTAAAGAGGATTATCAGTCGCTTCCCGGTGGGCACAATACTGTTGCATTTGTCTTATCCACTGTTCTTTCAAGGAATGCCAAACCAGTTTGGTTAAAAGGAATAGCTTACTTACCAGCCGTACTGACATTTGTCTCTCGAGTTTATCAAGATAAACACTGGACATCTGATGATTTTCTCGGCGCAGCAGTCGGTTACTTTATTGCAACTTGGGTTGTAGATCATCATGAGCAAGAGGAGAACCGAATCCAAATGTCTTCCGTCTTTCCCCTCACGATTAGCATTGCGCTTAACTAATGTAAATCCGATGTGCACAGAAATGCAACCATCATACCGAAATCATAATTCACAGATGACCGGAATCCTGACAAGTCGGGATCGGGTCCATTTCAACCACATTTACTATCGAAGGAGAAACATCATGCGCCATTTACTTGTATTAATCCTAGCAGTGTTCATAGCGAGCACTGTAGATGCACAGGTACGTGTCAATCTCAGCTTCAATGTAGATCGTCAACCAATTTGGGGTCCGACTGGTTACGATCATGTTGAATATTATTACCTGCCTGACATTGACGTTTACTACAATGTTCCTCAGCAGAGGTTTTTCTATAATGAACGAGGACGCTGGATTAGCAGATCATCGTTGCCTTCCCGTTATCGTGGTTTTGACCTGTATAATTCCTACAAAGTAGTGGTGAATGAGCCAGCACCGTATCGAAATGCTAAGTATAGAGAACAATATTCCTCATTTAAAGGTCGTCACGATCAGCAGCCGATCCGCGATGCCCGTGATCCAAAATATTTTGTAAACCCACACCACCCCGAGCATAGTAACTGGGTGAAGCAACAAGGGCATGATAAAGGTAAAGGCACGGACAAGGGTCGCGACAACAACCCTGAACGAAAATAACTGACAAGACAAACAGGATCGGCATGGGAATGTTGGAAGGTGGAATGACTCCACAGGTAAACAAGAACATAAATGTCTTTGAACAACCTGCGGAAAGGGGGATCAGTCACGAAAGAACCATGATATTCAAACAACTTCGTACACTGCGTTGGCCGGATCTGCCTACTCTTCTTGGCCTTCTGTTTGACAAACCTATAAGATAGGTGTCAAACAAAGGAATAATGATTATGAAGAAGACGGTGCAATTCAGTCAAGTCGAGGAAAGATATGGAGTAATGGTCATGCTGAACACACTGAACGGAAAGTAAGAGGCATAATAACTCATACCTCCATCGCATTCACAACCAACACACAAGGAAAGGAATATGGCCATGGACTTCACGAAGAACGTAGGGATGTTACTGCTGGGCATCTGGCTCATAATCTCAGGTGTGGTAGCACTTGTCCCGGCTGTGTTTTTCAATGGTCTCGGGGCGATCATGGCGATACTAGCCATATTCGCTGGAATATTCATCTTGATGCATCGATAGATCAACAACCACCCCGAGCATAATAACTGGGTAAAGCAACAAAGCCATGACAGTGGCACAGACAAGGGTCGCGACAACAAACCTGATCGAAAACAACTAAGCAGATCGGCATGGGAATGTTGGAAAATGGAATGACTCCGCAGGTAAACAAGGACATGTATGTTCTTGAACGACCTGCGGAGAGGGGGATCAGTCACAAAAGAACCATGATATTCAAACAACTTCGGCCACTGCGTTGGCCGGATCTGCCCACTCTTCTTGGTCTTCTGTGCGTTTCTACTTCGGCGTATTGTTCGTTCAAAGGTGTTTTTGCAGTTGCCTACGCGCTCATTCTCGCACAATTCATCTTTGACTATGCTGATGGGAAGTTGGCACGAACCATTGGTGCAGGGGTCTTGGGGATCTACTTGGACAGCTTCTCGGATTTCATGGCAGTTGCCGCGGCGGTTGTGTTCGGTTGGTTTGTCGGGATAGATGGTCCTGCAATGTATATTGCCGGATTCTTGAATATTGGCGCGGCAGCAGTACGATTGGCCTACTTCACGACAAATACACAAAAGGGGTTCACAGGCGTTCCAACTGTATTAGCTGCAATCGCGGTTTCAACGATTGCTTACCTTGGATATCTCTTTGCCAAAGCAAGCATCGGCTGGTTTGTGATTTTCTATTTTGTTTCTGCCGTTGCGATGATTTCTGATTTGAGAATGAAGAAAATATAATCGAATTCCTATGGCTGAACAAAGTAATCCTCTCCGCGGAACGCGCTTCCTGGTCATCGTGGCAGCCCTCGTGATCATTATCTGGGGAATCAATCAGGCACAGTCGGTTCTTGTATTGGTCCTCGGTTCTGTTTTCCTCGCTGTCGTCGGGACGCCGCCGGTGCTCTGGCTCGAACGGAAACGTATTCCGTCTGTTGTCGCGGTGTTGATCGTAATGGCAGGTTTGATTACTCTTCTGCTGATGATCGGTGGAGTTGTAGGCGCGTCTCTCAACACCTTTTCCAACGCTTTGCCTTTCTATCAGACACGCCTGCAAGAGCAAGTCTTGGCACTCAAGCCCCTGTTGGCAAGCAAGCATATCGTAGTCGCTGACAAGGTCTTGCTTGAATACCTCAATCCGGGGCCGGTGATGGGTCTGGCTGTCGGCTTGCTCACAGGGATGGGCTTAGCGCTTTCCAGCATCGTCCTGATCCTGCTCACGGTAACCTTCATATTGCTTGAAGCCTCAAGCTTCCCCATCAAGCTCCGCGCTGTACCCGGCAATCCTCACCAGGCCTTTCCCCAGTTCACGAAGTTTGTCCATGATATCAAGCGTTACATGGTCATCAAGACGATCACCAGTCTGACTGCCGGAGTCATAATAGGGGTATGGTTGTACATCCTCGGCGTGGATTTTCCCGTTCTCTGGGGTTTCCTGGCCTTTCTGCTGCACTACGTACCCAATCTCGGCTCCATCATCTGCGCCATTCCTGCGGTCCTCCTGGCACTCATTGAACTCGGGATGGGCCCTGCCGTGCTTGTCGCTGCCGGTTATCTTGTCGTTGGCTTCACACTCGGAAACGTGGTTGAGCCGCGGCTCATGGGCCGAAAACTTGGGCTATCTACCTTGGTCGTCTTTCTCTCTCTGATTTTTTGGGGAAGCCTGCTTGGTCCGATCGGCATGGTTCTGTGCGTCCCCCTTACCATGACCTTGAAGTTTGGACTTGAGATCAATAAAGATACCCGGTGGATTGCAGTCTTGCTCGGGTCGGAGAAGTCCACTGAGAGCATTCCACAGGTGTCGAAAGAAGGGATCAATTCTGAGACTTGAAAAAAGTTTGATATGGCTCGATCGATGATGAGAATCTTTAGAGAGATCGCAACACCAACCCTAACTGCGTCAACAGCAACAAGCTGATCGGAACGTGAGAGCATGGAGCCAATCTTCTTCCTAAAAGGACTGATTATTGGATTTGCGATGGCGGTGCCTATTGGACCGATCGGAATAATGTGCATCCGCAAGACACTGGCTGAGGGGCACTCACGCGGCCTGATCATCGGCCTTGCGGCTGCAACCGCAGATTCCCTGTTAGCCAGTATCGCTGCGTTCGGTCTCACGTTTGTCTCGGATGTGATCGCCAGCGAGCACTTTTGGCTGCGTCTGGTTGGAGGAGGATTCCTCTTGTTTCTTGGAATAAGGACATTTCGTGCTAAGCGCAAGGATCCTATAATCCCCTTCGACAACAAGGGATTGTTGGGATCGTACGTCTCCGCCTTTCTTCTTGCACTTACCAATCCAGTGACCATCTTTGCCTTTGTTGCTGTGTTCGCTGCCTTTGGGCTGGGACATAGGCTTATTATCATCTCAGCATGCACTCTTGTCCTCGGAGTGTTTACAGGTTCGTGTCTATGGTTTCTGACTCTTGGCTTCGTTGCTACATTCTTCAGAAAAAAGCTGGACTCAGGTGGACTCAGATTGGTCAATAGGATTTCCGGCGCCCTGATCATTTTATCGGGGGTTGCTGCCTTCGTGAGTTTGATTTGACCTTTGCAACTATCGATCTTTCTCTCTGCGCGCTTTTAAGAAAAACTCGCGCATTGCGATCGTGACAAATAAAGTAGGTGATAGAGCACATGCAGAATGAACATCCACCAACTGACCGACGAAAGCTGTCGCTGCTAAAAAAAGCGTCGTATGCGGGCTTTGCTGCAGGAGCAATAGTGCTCGTCTGTGTGCTGGCTCTCCTGCTCTTCCCTGATCCCCTTGTGAACAGATTCATCAAGCCCAGGATTACAAAGGCCTTTGCTGAGGCGTATCCCGCGTACTCGATACGCATCGCTGACATGAATTACAGCCTCTTAAAGAACCGCTTTGGATTTGACTCCGTTGCACTGAGGGCAGTCGATGGCACATTCTCGAGCAATATGGGTTCGTTCTCCGTGAGCGGGATCCGCTGGATGCATCTTCTCTGGGGAGGGAATCTTGCACCCAATGACTTTGCCAGCTCTGTTGTAGATGCAAAAGATATCGTGCTGAAATTGCCGCAGTCACAGTATGAACTTCGTTGTAAACGACTGCGTGTATCAGTACCAGATTCAGAGATAGTGGCTGAAGCATTGGAGCTTCATCCCTTGATGGACGATGAGCAGTTCTTTGCAGGAAGCAAGTTCCGAAGAACACGATTCCGTCTCGTTATTCCTCGATGCAGAGTGGTGGGTTCGGCCTGTCTCGAACTGCTGCAAGGGAAGATATACTGTGCCCGTTCCGGTCAAGTCAACGATGCGTTCCTCGATGTTCTGGTCAACATGGACCAGCTCGCCAGCGGGGACTCCTCAAGTCTACTCATGCCGAACGAGATTCTTTCTTCAATGAAAGAAACCATACAGGTCCACAGCCTGAACATCATCAACGGGCGCTTGAAGTACGCCGAGAGGTATGCGGTCGGCTCGGAGCCAGCCGTGATAACGGTTGATAGCATACAGGTGTTGGCAGAAGGAATTGCCAATCATGCCGACCGTGGTGCCGCTTTAATCATTCACGCCCAAGGGAATTTCATGAAGGCTGCGACGGTGAATGTGCTTATTTCAATTCCTGTCGCATCGCCGGAGTTCTCGTTCCAATACTCTGGTTCGATGAGCAGTATGGATCTAAGCGTGCTCAACTCATTCCTTGAGCCAGCTGAGCAAATGCGGATCAAGGCGGGTGTTCTTCAGGAGGCAACATTCGAGATCAATGTTGATTCGGGACGCGCCAGCGGTAACGTGCGGGCGGTGTACAGGGACCTTGCCATCGCAGCCGTCAGCAAAGGTACGGGAAGCGAAAAAGGCATTGTTGAAAAGACCACCTCTCTCCTCGCCAAGACCTTCAAGATTCGCGGAACCAATGTGCCGGACGCATCGGGTTCGATGAAGGTCGGTGAAGTGAAATACACGCGGAAGCAGGACGTCACGTTTTTCAGATTTGTGTGGTCTGCACTTCGCAGCGGTGTCGGGGATGTTGTCGGGTTTTGAGTGAAGAAGATGGTGGAAAGGCCGACCTGAATCTCGAAGCAAAACCAAATCATAGAGTTTGTACGTATGATGAACACGCTCCTCGGGCTTCTTCTTTTTGTCACTGCGATTTCCTCCTCATTTGTGTCTTCTCCGAAGAGCATTTCCTTCCATAAAAAGGATTAACTCCTTTTTCATCCTTTAGGGCTATTCCCTTTTGTAATAATCATTGGTATACTTCTTTAGATTTAGCGTGGAATTTTTCCTTCCTCGAAGGACCGGATTTCAAAAACGCGACTGAATATTTGGGACGAAAGGAAGTTAAACAATGAACTGGAACCGACTTGAAGGACAATGGAAACAAGAGAGAGGAAAAGCTATGCAACGATGGGGAAGATTAATGAACGACGAGCTGGCTGGGATCGCGGGTAAGTATGAGGAGCTTGTTGGAAAGCTTCAAGAGAGATACGGGATTGCCAGAGAGGAATCCCGACGCCAAGTCGATGAATTCAAAAAAACCGTCGCGCAATTGAAAAAGTCCAATGGCAAGCTCATGGAATTACAGAAGTCCTCGCGCAAGAATGGGAAGCCGAGCGAAAAACTGATGAATGCTAAAAATCCATCGAGGAAAAGACTACAGCCAAAGACAAGTGGATGATCTTCTTGATTAAGGAGGATTTGCAGCAGAAGCCTCCTCTGCTTACACATCCTACAAATAAAGACGTTGAAAACTAAACAAAAAAGGAAAGGATGGCTGCCATGCTATACACGCTCGCTGTTATTCTGATCCTACTGTGGCTCCTGGGGCTCATCGCTTCCTACACCATGAGTGGTTTCATTCACATTCTTCTGGTGATCGCCATTGTGGTCGTCTTGCTTAGAGTCATTCGCGGACGAGGTGTGCTTGGGGGCAAGATTTGAGTCAGGGAATACGCTCTTGCGAGTAGTAAGCACGTGGGGTGTATGGGTTGCAATCCCCTAGGTTGTGTAAAAAGGCAGTCCGTTCCAGTTGATCGTTACCAATGAGAACGTGAGAGGCATGAAGTGCCTCGTGATACAAAGGGAATACATCAATATGGAGAACACTAGTCATCGAAGAAAGCATCTCATGGATACCTCACTCCACCAAGAAATGAAGCAAGTATTTGTCGATTGGGTGAGAGGGCTTCGATCAATCATCAAGACCCCAAAAGACTCGCCGCCAGCAGACCAGAAAAAGCAATTAACCGCTCAGGAATCTGGTTCCGGAGGGCAATCGGACGACGAAGGAGGTGGGCAGGATGATGGTGGAGAAAGCGGATAAGTGCACCGAGGCAATGCACCAATAGTATGTCAATTCAAGGAGTAAGCCTTTTTGTTCTGTATGAGGGGACTTATGTCTGCAATTAATCAAGATGCATTGATAGAATCCATACCAGATATATGGATTGTGGGTCTCAATAGAGACAAGACCCGTAAAACAAACGATTCAGATACGGTATATCAAGTGTATTTCGAGCTGTCTGGAACTCCGCCCCTGGAATGGAGAAATATCTTTGAAGACGAATGGAAAGCTTTGAACCCCATACAGCCGCGCCTGTGGCAAGAGGCAAGCATAGACAGAGCATTTCTTGTGATGCACTGTCCGCTTCGAGAAATCGCCGCTACGCATTTTCCGGTTCTGAAGAAGGCGGTCACCCAAACGAATGAAACATACAGACAATATGCTCAAGAACAAGCCACAGAACACGAGCATCGAGTAGATGTGTGGAAGCACGAGAGGAAAGCCGTCGATGAGATGGCTGAGTCATTACATTTCGGATAACTTCGCGCATATGTGAATATTGGTTTGAAATAAATATGATACTGAAGCTAGTTAGAAGTCCATTTTTGTATCTAGTATTGTTTTTCACAATAAACGATTGTCTATCCCAACAACATAGCAATTTGTCAAGAATCTTCTTTCCGATAAATCTGCATAGAACAGAGTACTTGTCACAAAAAGCCCCACTTGAAATTGGGAAGAGAGATAAGACTTCAGAGCTAGAAGAAAATTTCTCTAAACTTGGATTGCCTTTCACAGCGGAATTCATATCGCTACTTAGAACTTATAACACTTTTCTAACGAGTTACAGAGAATTAATGGTTTTTATGAAATCTTTCACTTCTTATAGTTTCGTATGTAATGATAACCTAAATGTCAAGGCAAATTTGGCAAATTCCGGGGACCTTAAGAATCTTCATATGTATCGGATGACCTTAGAGATACGAATCAGACCTTTCTAATTCAAACGGATGAGCCGCGAATCGAACCCAGATCCCATCGACGCCATGGGGGGCGGTTGTTGAAATTGGGATTCTTGCGAGTCATAAGAGAACGCGGTCTTGATCATCGGATCACATATTAGCGCGTGCATGCTGTCCAACCAGCCACCAGCAGACGACATCAAGACAAATCCCACGAGAACGACATAGGCTTTTCCCAGACCGCACACGAGAAGCTGATCCCGCCATACAGCGGCGAGGCCGAGCCATTCTGGTCCATTAAACAAGCCGTGCGATCCACCTAATCATCAGACCTCGAATCCTGCTTGTTGCATTACCTTATCCTCGGTATAACATTCGCCTTCGCTGCCGCTGTCCAGCCCGGTCCGCTTCAGACCTATCTCATATCCCAGTCCTTGAGCAAAGGACATCGGCATACCCTGCCTGCTGCGTTTTCACCCCTGATCAGTGATGGACCAATAATCGTGTTGGTCTTGCTTGTTCTGAGCGCTCTGCCTCGATTGCTTGTGAATGTCTTGCAGCTTGCTGGTGGATTCTTCCTCCTTTACCTAGCCATCAGTGCGTGGAAAACATGGCGCGACTATGACGCGAAGAAAGCAGTCCAGGTTCAGTCAAGCCAACAGACTCTTCTGAAAGCCGCGATGGTAAATCTCCTTAATCCCAATCCGTATCTTGGGTGGAGCTTGGTAATGGGACCGCTTCTCCTGAAAGGTTGGCGAGAGACTCCGGTGAACGGGATTACTCTCCTGGTGGGTTTCTATGCGACATTGGTTGTCTGCTTGGTCGGAACAATCATGCTCTTTTCGACAGCCAGGAATCTTGGACCACGCGTGAGTCGAGTTTTGATCGGCATTTCAGCGATTGCATTGGCATGCTTTGGTTTCTATGAGTTGTGGTCAGGAATAGCGGCTCTTGGGTGGTTGTGAAGAAGGTCCTTCCTCGTACGTTTCCCCTTGAACGCAGCATAGAAGAATCTGAGTTGATGGAACGGGTGGAATGAGAAAATCGTTGAGAAGTCAACGATCAAATCCAGGAGGGAGGACTCATGGCAACCAGAGCAGACGTGCAAAGATTCAGAGCAGGTTTTCGTGGAGAAGTTCTTCAGCCGGGCGACGCGTCCTATGACGACGCGCGAAAGGTGTGGAATGGCATGATTGACAAGCATCCGGCGCTCATCGCTCGCTGCGCGACGGAGAATGATGTCGCCACGGCTGTTCAATTCGCTTCCACTCACGATCTCCTCGTGGCTGTCCGCGGCGGCGCCCATAACGTCGCTGGATTTGGGACCTGCGACGGAGGTATCGTGATCGATCTCTCAGCGATGAAAGGAACCCAAGTGGATGTGAGGGGTCTTTCGGTGCGTGCGAAGGGCGGTTTAACGTGGGGTGACTTGGACAGGGTGACACAAGAGAGTGGACTCGCCACGACGGGCGGTCTTGTGTCAGGGACAGGTATCGCCGGCTTCACGCTGGGCGGAGGTATAGGTTGGTTGATGCGGAAGTATGGGCTTGCGCTCGACAATCTTCTGTCGGTGAAGATGGTGACCGCGGATGGCAAGCGATTGACGGCGAGTGAGAAAGAAAACGCTGATCTGTTCTGGGGTGTGCGCGGCGGGGGAGGCAATCTCGGTGTCGTTACAGAGTTCATGTATAGTCTTCACCCTGTTGGGCCCATGGTCTTCGGCGGGGCGCTCTTTCACCCGGTCGAGAAGGCGAAGGATCTTCTGCGCTTTTACCGAGAGTGGGTACGCTCACTCCCTGATGAACTCACGACAATGATTGCATTCCTTACAGCGCCGCCAGCGCCATTCATTCCTCAACACCTGCAAGGCACGCCGATGATTGCCGTTGCCATGTGCTACACAGGTGCAGTGGAACAAGCCGAGTCTCTGGTCAAGCCGCTGCGCGATTTTGCACCCGCTTCAGTAGACCTGCTCGGTTCGGTTCCGTACACCGCGCTGCAAGGCATGTTCGATGCGGGTGCTCCGAAAGGCATCCTTTCGTACTGGAAGACGGAATACATGCGCAGCCTCGACGACAACGCGATCAACGCTTTGGTCGAGCACGCGGGCAAAATGAGTGCGCCGTTCTCCCAAGTGCATATTCATCATGTCGAAGGTGCGGTGAGTCGTGTGGACGGCGACAGCACCGCCTTCGGCCATCGCGACGAGCCATTCATCCTCAACATCGTCGGCATGTGGATGGATTCAGGGGAGACAGAACGAAATGTCGCATGGGCCCGGTCATTTGCCCAGGCCGTGCATCCTTATTCGACCGGCAACGTGTACTTGAACTTCTTGGGTCGGGAAAGTGAGGAGCGGATCAGGGCTGCCTATGGTGAGCGTAAGTACGCTCGATTATTGGAGCTGAAGAAGCTTTACGACCCGAATAACTTGTTCCGGCTCAACCAGAATATCAGACCTACGGTATGACGCTGACGCAAGCGCGCTTCACGTTGCCGAACTAGATGACGGATGGGGTCCTGGCCGAGCTGCGACAGAGAACTTGCATTTCGGTCGTCTTGATTGTATATTGTAATCGTATTCTGTTTTAGTTCTTTTGCAGGAAGAGATCGTTAGGGGTGTCTCGCCGGAAACGGCGGGTCTGAGATCATACCCTGATACCTGATCTGGGTAATGCCAGCGTAGGGAAACAGATTCAGATTTTCTCGAAGCCGTTCCGCCGATGCTGGCAGTCCAGCAGGATGAACGGCTTTTTTGTTTTAGATGCAGAGGAGGTAGATTGCTATGAAATCGCGTGGAATCGTCGCCTGCGCAGTTCTTTTTTCCATTGGAATCTCGCTGCAGGCTCAGGAAAAAGAAGTGGTAGAAAAGGACACAGTTTATTACCTTGCTCCTATTGTGGTCTTTCCCACGCAAGCACGAGAGCGAGAAACGCCGGTCACGTTTTCAAATCTGAGCCGCCGCCAGCTCTCGGAACGCTACTCTGTTCAGGATGTGCCAGTGCTTCTGTCGGAGTTGCCGTCGATCACGTACTATTCCGAGAACGGCAACGGGATCGGGTACAACTACATTAACTTGAGAGGATTCGACCAGCGACGGCTTTCGGTGATGATCAACGGCGTGCCACAGAATGATCCGGAAGACCACAACGTCTACTGGATTGATTTTCCCGACCTCATGGGGAGTACGGAAAATATCCAGGTGCAGAGGGGAGCCGGTAGTGCGTTCTACGGTCCTCCAGCCATTGGCGGCTCCGTCAACCTTGTAACGAATCCTTTCACTCAGAAACCAGGCATCACACTCGAGTCGATGTTTGGGTTCCAGGAAATCGGCGGGAGCAATTCTCTTCCACTCACGACGAGAAAGTATGCAGCGACGATCAACTCCGGATTGATTGGGCAGCAGTACATGTTTTACGGCAGACTCGGGAAAATCCACAGTGACGGGTACCGCGAGAACTCCTGGGTCGATCTCGATTCCTATTTTCTTGGAGCTGTCCGCTTCGACAAAGACATGACGACACGGATACACTTCTTCGGCGGGCCGATTGCCGATGGTTTGTCGTACTACGGCCTTCCAAAATTCGTCAACGATAACAAGAAATTGCGTCGTCAGAATCTTGTCGATTGGGGAGTCGATTCTGCCGGGACGGGGTACGCGTACTCGATACCCCGTCGGCCACAAGAAATCGAGAACTTCACCCAACCGCATTATGAATTGATGAACGAGTGGCGGATCTCGCCGTCACTTACTCTCAACAATACCGTGTTCTATTATACCGGAGATGGCTTCTATGATTATGATGCTTCTTGGGCGGACACTTCCATGTTGAGAATAGGATATAACGACGGCATCCCGACGGCACAGAATCCCGCGAACACACTCGTGCGGGCTTTCGTTGGAAACAAACAATGGGGATGGCTGCCCCGACTTCAGATTGACCACGGTGATGGCGTTCTGACCGCCGGAGCAGAGCTTCGATTCCATCGATCAATCCATTGGGGAAAGATTCAGTATGCCGAAGGCCTTCCACCAGGATTCGATCCAGACTATCACTTCTATCAGTACAACGGGAAGAAGGATATTCTCTCCCTTTATCTCCATGAGCTTTTCCATGCTCGGGACGACATTACAGTCATGGGAGACATCCAGCTTGTGAGAAATCGGTATACGATTGAGAATGAAGAGTACCTGGGCAATAATTTCAGTCTTCCGTACTTCTTCGTCAATCCACGAGTTGGTTTGAATTGCAACTTCAGCTCGGGGTGGAACGGATACTTCACCGCTGCGTACACTTCCCGAGAGCCGAGGTTGCGGAATCTCTATGCCGCTGAAGATTCATACTTCGGCGCAACCCCGCAGTTCCAGGCCGATACGAGTGGGGGGAAAGTGACGTACAATTTTACTGAACCCCTTGCCAAGCCTGAGCGATTACTGGATGTCGAGGCCGGGGTGGGATTTCGAACTCCCCAGGCACGACTCTCGGCAGATGTGTACTGGATGGAATTCGCCGACGAGTTGGTCGAGAGTGGACAGGTGGACATTTTCGGTCAACCCGTTACAGGAAATGCAGAGCGAACACGCCATATCGGTTTGGAGATCGAAGGTGCATTCAATTTTGCTGAATTCTTCACATTCAGCGGTAATTTCTCGCTCTCCCGTGATCGTCACGTTCACTACAGTGTCATTGACAATGGGTCGCGAGTAACGCTCGATGGGAATCCGATCGCGGGATTTCCCGATGCCCTTGGAAATCTGCGCGTAACGTATCGCAACGATGCTGTAACGGCATCCGTGCTTGCGAAGTATGTGGGTTCCTTTTACACCGATAACTTCAAGAACGAGAAGAACAAGAACGATGCATATACGGTTTTCAACGGAGAACTCCTGTATCGACTGCCAAAGGTGTTCGACACGGAACTCCGACTCCGTGCGGAAATCAGGAATATCTTCAATAATCTCTACTTCGCCAGTGGTGATGGGAGTGCATTCTTTCCTGCAGCGGAACGGAACTACCTTGTCGGCTTGAGTCTTGGGTTATGAGCCGATGTTTTCCAACAGTCGATCTCGCTTTCCGGGGACTCATATGAGAGCACTACTCATTGCAAACGGGGTACTTCCATCCCCGCGCTTTGTGCGCGAATTGGTCTCATCATCGGATCTCGTTGTTTGTGCCGATGGAGGGACAAGGCATGCACTCCGCCTCGGAATCCAACCGGACGTCGTCATTGGCGATTTGGATTCCTTGTCCACGAGAATGAGGAGGCATCTCAACCAGGCGAAGATCATCGAGTCGGCGAATCAGAACCAAACGGATCTTGAGAAAGCAATTGTCTACTTATTGAAACGGAAATCGAAAAGCATCACGGTTCTCGGTGCTACCGGAAAGCGAATCGACCAGACTCTTGCCAACATGGCCCTCTTGGCAAAGTACCAGTCGAGGGTAAATCTGACTCTTGTTGATTCAACGGGAGAAATCCACATAGTCCGGTCCCGTATGTCCTTCCGAGCGAAACCTGGAGCTACTGTTTCCCTCCTCGCCCTTGGTAAAGGAGTAAGAGTGACAACCAGAGGGCTCCGTTATGCGCTCAAGAATGAGGTTCTAGAGTTTGGAAGCAGGGGAGTGAGCAATGAGGTGATCGACTCAACTGTTGAGATACGCGTTCGTGGCGGAAGACTGCTCCTCATAAAGCTATTCTGACCAATCCCCGCAAGTCCACACTGACCTCCTCCCATGGTTCATCTCGGTTTCCTCGATACAATTCTCGTGGGCTTGTACTTTGTTGCAGTGCTTTTCGTTGGTTTTCGTTCGGCAAGAAAAGAGAAGCGCAACCTCGATGAGTACCTCCTCGCCGGGCGAGCACTCACGCTCCCGATGTTCGTTGCAACACTTGTATCGACGTGGTATGGTGGGATCCTTGGCGTGGGTGAGTTCTCTTACCGCTATGGAATCTCGAACTGGGTGGTATTTGGAGTTCCGTACTATCTCTTTGCGATTCTCTTTGCATTCCTCTTAGCGGGACGCATACGTGGGACGAACCTTTACACGATTCCGGACAAGCTTGAGCTTTCCTACGATCGGAAGACCGCAATTCTCGGGGCAGTTCTCACATTCATCCTCACTACGCCAGCAGCGTACGTGCTGATGCTTGGGGTCTTGGTTCAACTGATGTTTGGCCTGAATCTGACCCTGAGCATTATCCTTTGTACACTCCTCACGACTTCATTTCTCTACCTTGGTGGGTTGCGGTCTGATGTCTACACGAACATCTTCGAGTTTCTCCTCATGTTTCTAGGGTTTGCTGTTATCCTTCCGTTCGCCTACAACAAATTCGGCGGATTGGAATTTATCCGCAGCCATGTCCCGGCTCTTCATCTGACATGGCATGGAGGAAGTTCTGTCCAGTTCATTCTCGTCTGGTTCTTCATTGCTCTTTGGACACTTGTCGATCCGGCTTTTCATCAACGCTGCTATGCGGCGAAAAGCGGGAAAGTAGCGAAGTGGGGGGTTCTCGTCTCCATTGTCTTCTGGTTCATCTTTGATTTTATGACGAGCACAGCAGGTCTTTATTCCAGAGCTGTTCTCCCGGATCTCGAGCAACCGATGTTCTCATATCCTCTGCTCGCGGAGGTAACACTCCCAGATATATTCAAGGGACTATTCTACATTGGAATGCTCGCGACGATCATGTCCAGCCTGAGTAGCCTCGCCCTTATCTCAGCGATTTCCTTCGGACGAGATGTCGTCTGTAAGATTCGACGGGACGCTCGGCAAGCGAGTGTGCGAACGTACACGCAAGTCGGACTTATTGTGAGTGCAGTTCTCTCCATCGTCCTCGCACTTCTCGTGCCGTCGGTCGTGGGACTGTGGTACGTCATCGGGACGGCCATCATTCCCGGCTTGCTTGTCCCGCTCATTACGAGTTATTTTGATCGGCTGAGAGTTGCGGCGAAGTGGGGATTCCTCGCAATGCTGTGTGGGTGGCTAACTTCTACGACGAGTCTGATTTATGGACAACTTGTTGGTGGCGTAGGTAAACCTCACTACCTCTTCGGGATTGAGCCGATGTATCCTGGATTGATTGTTTCTGTTACCATCTGGATGATCGGAAAGCTCAATGTGAAGGCTGAGCGATAAAGTTCTGAGGTTGTGAGAAATCCACTTGCGGATTCTCGTTGAGTTTCAGTTGAGTGTCGGAATTGTCTCAGTGTTCTCTATTCCCGCGATTTCCCGTTCACTTGCCTTGCTATTGCTGGAAGCATGCTTCAGGGGCTGCCCATCGGAGGATTGTAGTGCTAACCGAACAACTTCATCCATCTCTTTGACAAAGTGAAATTCAAGATCCTCTAAGACCTGCTTTGGGATCTCTTCAAGATCGAGTTTGTTTCTCTCCGGCAGTATAATGTACTTGATGCCTGCGCGATGCGCTGCAAGAACCTTCTCTTTGATCCCACCAACTGGGAGGACTGCGCCACGCAATGTGATTTCTCCGGTCATCGCAAGATCGTTTCTGACTAGTCTGCCGGTCAGAAGCGAAGTCAACGCGGTGAGGATCGTCACACCCGCAGAAGGGCCATCCTTTGGAGTCGCACCAGCTGGTACGTGGATGTGGATATCGAACTTCTGTCTAAACGACTCGTCAATCCCGAGTCGCTCTGCCTGAGCTGCTATGTAGCTTAGTGCTGCCTGTGCTGATTCCTTCATCACGTCTCCAAGTTGACCGGTAAGGATCAGATTGCCCTTCCCTTTCATCTTTGTGGCCTCAATGAAGAGAATGTCTCCCCCGACGGGAGTCCACGCCAAGCCAGTTGCAATGCCAGGTTTGTTGATCCGTTCGGCGACTTCCGGGAAAAACTTCTGTGGGCCTAGATACCTTGAGAGGAGCTCTTCGGTGAGCTGGGTTAGTTCTTTCTTCCCCTCTGCAACCTCTCTTGCTACGCCGCGGCAAATATCCGCAATGCGGCGCTCAAGGCCACGCACTCCTGCTTCACGAGTATAACCGCTGATGATCTTTCGAATCGTGCCGTCCTCGAACTGGATGAGGTCTTCCGTCAACCCATGTTCACGACGCTGCTTTGGAATGAGGAATCCTTTGGCGATAAAGAGCTTCTCGTCTTCGATGTAGCTGGGGATCTCGATGATTTCCATCCTGTCCCGCAGCGGTGGGGGAATCGGCTCCATCATATTTGCGGTTCCGATGAACAGGACTTTGGAGAGATCGAACGGCACTTCGATGTAGTGATCGCTGAAGGAAAAATTCTGTTCCGGGTCTAGGACTTCAAGGAGTGCTGATGATGGGTCACCGCGGAAGTCCATCCCAATCTTATCCACTTCATCAAGCATGAAGACCGGATTGTTCGACCCAGCCTTCTTGATTCCTTGAATGATGCGGCCGGGAAGTGCGCCAATGTATGTGCGGCGATGGCCGCGGATCTCTGCCTCGTCATGGACTCCACCGAGCGAGATGCGGACGAATTTTCTCCCGAGTGCGTTTGCGATGGATCGGCCGAGAGATGTCTTTCCTACCCCAGGAGGCCCGACGAAGCAAAGGATGGGTCCGCGCATATCGTTCTTGAGCTTCCGGATGGCAAGATACTCCAGGATTCGTTTCTTCACCTTTTCCAGGCCATAGTGATCTCGCTCGAGGACCTCACGCGCTTTGGCGATATCGAGGTTATCCTCTGTAGAACCAGACCACGGCAGATCAAGCAGCCACTCGATGTATGTACGAGAGACAGTGTACTCGGCAGAAGATGCGTGCATCTTCGAGAGCCGATCGAGTTCCTTTTCCACGGTCTTGCGCGCCTCGTCAGGGAGTTTCGCTTTCTCCATCCGCTCGCGCAGCTCTTTTATCTCCAGATTGTCCGAGTCCTCGCCTAACTCTTTCTGGATGGCCTTCATCTGCTCGCGGAGGTAGTACTCGCGTTGGTTCTTGTTGATTTCCTCCTGGACATCCGACCGGATCTTGCTGCCGATCTCAAGGCGCTGAACAAGCTTGCCAAGCATTACATGGGTCTTCTCCAGGCGAGCTTTGACGTTGAGCGTTTCAAGGACCTCCTGCTTCTCCTGCACGGGCACACTTACGAGTGAAGACGCGATGTCTGCCACTCCCCCCGGATCGTCCATATTGAGGATGATCGAGAGGTGTTCATCGCTGAGCTCTGATGATAGTTCAACGACCCGGTGGAAAACGCTTTTCACGGTCGTGACGAGGGCTTCTACATTGAGCCCCTCAACGAGTTCGTCGTCGATTCGCTGGGCCGCAGCACGCAGGAATGGTTCATGCTGGACAAAAGTGAGAAGTCGTGCCCGGTAGAGGCCCTGGAGAAGAACACTCTTGGACCCATCAGGTAGGTTAAAGACTTTGAGGATCCTCGCAACGGTTCCGATGGAGTACAGATCGTTCGGTTTCGGCGTGTCTACTGTGTTCTCACGCTGCGAAACAATCAGCACCTGGGAATTCTCGCGCGTCGCTGCCTCGATGCCGAGAAGACTGCTCTCGCGCCCAATTGATATTGGAAGAACCTGTCGCGGGAAGAAGACAGAATTCCGGAGTGGAATAACTGGCAGTGTCTCCGGAATGTATGCGGCGCTTTGCCTTTCCATAGCGTTCTCTGATCCCTTGAGTTCATTCGGGTCGTTTGACTTCTTTCTTGACATGTCCTTCCTTCCTTTCGGGTTTCGCTCGATCAAGCCGGTCGAGCGGGTGTAGAGCGATGGTCAGATAAAAAAATATCAATGGGTTTCGCCGCCGTTCCTCGCGCAGCGAAACCCACTCCCACTAACTTTGGATATTGGGATCGTTCAATTAGCTGACTTTCACTTCAATTGCCTTCGGCTTCGCTTCCTCAACCTTCGGCAAAGAAACGGTCAGGATGCCGTTCTTGTACTGCGCTTCGATCTTGTCATTCTTCACAGACGAAGGCAGGGTGAACGACCTCTGGAATGAACCATAGACGCGCTCCGACCGATGGTAATCGCCTCGCTTCTCCTCTTTCTCGTGCTTCTTCTCGCCTTGGATGGTGAGGATATTGTTCTCCATCGTGATCTTCACGTCGTCCTTTGTCAATCCCGGGAGCTCGACTTCGACGAGGTATGCATCTTCGCGCTCTCGGACGTCCACTGCAGGACTCCAGAAATTGCCGAAGCTACCATCATCAGCAACTCCGCCTCGGAAGAACGTATCGAGCATTCTGTTCATTTCCCTATGAAGTTGGGAGAAATCGCTTGCGAAATCCGCGCTCCACGGTGTCAAATCTCGCATTGGGCTCCAACGAATGATTGACATAACCGACACCTCCTTTTGATGCATGCTCAAATTGTTCTGGGTTATCGTTACGCTACCTATAATGACAATCCCTGTGCCAGACGAGGAGAGTTGGGAAAACCGTATGAAAATGGAGCTCTTTCGAGGATCAGCGGGCTTCACTTCTCGATCTGGGGAGACGAACTGGCAGACTAGAGCGGCCTTTTTTCAGAAGCAATCGGCCATCTCGGCAAACGTCTGCCAAATTGGAAGGCTGGATTACTAAGGTAGCGGGTGTGGGGTTACTTTTGCTTCAGCAAGATGTGGTCAAACTCGCGTGCCCTCGTTTCGCTAGGCTGCCAGTCGGATGGCAGGCGTTTCAAATCAGTCGCTACACCTTCTCGCATGAGAACGGGGATGAACTTCCACTCTTATGTCAGCAAGAGAGAATCGAGCGACCTGATGTCTGCCCGACTGAAGTGAATTGCCCTTGCGCGTCGATAGATGAGCAGCGTTGCAGCAGGACTTTGAGTGACCCGAGTGACTCCACTCTGTCACTGCACTTTGAAGTCCACAGAGACCTGAGTGTTTTCCCAGGTGAGTTTGAGCACGCCAGTGTCGGCCCCAGTTCCTTCAAGAGAGATCGTGAGTTGCTCGATTGGATTCTCGAGTGATTCCTTCTTCATGTCGATGCGTGCAAGGTCCTCCTTCTGGTCATACTGTGCCGCACCAGATCCGACTTTCTTGTTGATGATCAGCTTCCAACCTTTCTCTGAAGGAAGAGTCCAGAGTGAGTACTTTCCTTTTGGAACAGAAACACCACCGATCGATAAGTCAGCGTCCGTCGTAAGCGCAGTAGCTGCACTTGCTCCGGTGCGCCAGACTGAGTCGAACGGTACGACGTTGCCCATGATTCTGCGTCCACGCGCGAGCGGTCGACCATAGTTGATGGAGATCTTCGCGGTCCCGAGAGTGAGGGCGACAGAATCTCTGGGGCTTGGGGGAATCCGTTTCTCATTGATCATGAACGGAGTGGAGACAAGCGTATTCTCCCACATCATTTTCATGATGCCAGAAGAGTTGCCTGTCTTCTCGAGGCTGATCGTGAATTGCTCGACTGGCTTGTCGAGCTTCTCCACCGTCAGGTCGAAGCGTGCGTAATCCTGACTCTCGCGATAGTTTGTTCCCCACTGACCTGTCTCTTTATTGACGATGAGCTTCCAGCCATTCTCCGACGGCAGAGTCCAGAGAGTGTATGCGCCTTTTTGAAGAGGGACGTCGGGTCCGATGACGAGACCGGTGTCTATTCTGAACGTCGTCGCTTCATTCGCGCCAGTGCGCCAAACTTTATTCCACGGTACAAGCTCGCCCATGATCTTCCTCCCACGCATGGATGGGCGACCATAGTCCACGAAGATTCTCTTTCCTTCAAGGTACAGAGTGGTCGAATCGCGTGGACTGAGGAGCGGTTTCTGCTGAGCGTTTGAGAATGGATTGGATGAGAGAAGTAAAGCGCCGAGCACGAGACTATAGACAGGAAGCGCTTTTGGGATTGGTGGCATGTTTCCTCCATATAATTGTTTGACAATGGCTTAGGAAGAGAGTTGCAACCCTAATAATGCCAAAACATCAGGAGAAGTTCCCCCAAGATCTCAGTAGGCTTTCCCACTTTCCCCAGACATGGTCTTCGATTCTCTTTAATAGCAGAAACAGTCAAATGATCTGTCTCTTTTAACTCACTCAGACAGGTGTCTCAGTCTACGTTGTCTCTCAGAAGCAATCGCATTGGCTTGAACAACCCATAGTCTTCTGTATCATATTGAGTGCCCTTTGGCGGTCCATGTTGAGGGAATCTGCTCCACAGGTGGGGCCATGCAGTGTTCCTGGATCGGGCGGGGTCGTGAAATGGTCCGAAAAGATTCTTGGGTGTACCAGAAACTGTTATTCTGAGAGCGTGCCTGCCCGGAGACAGAAATTCGGTGAGATCCAACTCGTAGGGTGCCCAAGCAATGACACCTGCTCGTTTCCCATCAACCTCAACCGATGCTGATCCACCTTTCCATGAGGGAAGTTTTATGATGATCCTTTTCTTGGTTCGGGGAATGGTGACGGTTGTATCGTAATCCATGCGTTCGCCATACAATGGATATCCTTGCGACGACCATGCCCCGAGACGCGGGGCGCGGTGTGGGACAATCCTGAATCCCGATTTCGTAGGCTCTAAGGAGAAGTTTCCTCGTATGTAGACGTTTTCGAGTTCCATCTTCACATCAAACGGGCGTCCGACCAAACGCACCTCATTGACGCCAGGTCTTGCCAATCTCCCTATTGGCGCGCTCATTAGGTGCGGATCGATCCATCGTTTTGCTCTCGTGAAGTCGGCTCTCCTCCCATTAACGAAGACACGGTAAAGCTCAGGACACTCTACCGCGAGCTCGAGGGAAGTGAGGTCTACTCCCTTGCTGACAGTGAAACGGAAGGCTGCATCGAATCCAGTCCCGGCGCCAAAACTATTGCGCTCAACAATTCGTTTCCGGAATTGGACGGCATTGTCCCAGGCAGGACGCTCAAACCCGTGAGCCTGCCAGATGTTCCAGTTTGCCCGCCACGTGTTGATCCCTTTCTCTTCTTTTCTGAAGTAACTCACATCACAGTAATCAAGCGGGAGAACGTTTGGGGATGAAGGTGAGACACTCATCGGGTCAGTTCGGATGCTTCGCTCAGTTCTCTGCCGTGGGAATTTCTTGAGAGGATGAGTCTGGTCCTCAGTCGGCAAGACTCGGAGGACAACTGATTCAGTAGGATTGAGGCGGAGAGGTGTGATGACGTGTTCTTTCCCATGACGCACGAAAACGCCAGGCTTGATTTCGCCCGAACCCGGATCCCATTTTTGCAGCGCCTTGCCACGGAGCATTGCCTTCGTATTGATGGGTTTCGGACTCCCATTGAAGAAGAAATGAATTGACGAGCCGTCTGCGAGGCAGCGGCGGTGGTGCGAGAAATTCTTCGGTGTGGGAGAGGAGAACGACACAACAGGTTCAAGATGTTTCTTTATCACCCGGACCAATGTCTTCACGTCGCGGACTTCGCGCCAGCGGGGGGGATATTGGCGTTTGAGTCTCGAGACCGAATCGCTTTCTCTGCCGTCCACCCAGTGTGCCGGAGAAGAAAGTGCGAGTACCCTGCCACCTGACTGCAGATACTTGCCAAGCAGGGTGAGGGTCTGATGCCGCATGTTTGTCATACCCTTGGGGATGATGACAAGATCATACTTCTCCCGACCGACGGCCAGTCGGGCTTTCTCAATGCGGCCGTGCTCTTCAAGGATGTACTCATCTCCAAGATCGAAATCAATCTGGTTGTCACAGAGCGTCTGGACAAGGCCTCCGTGCTCTTTCCGCATTCTCTCAAATTCGGCCTGCGCTTCAGCAGTCAGAGTTGCACAAAGAAAACCACTTGTCGTTGGCTGCAAGACCAGAACCCGGTTCTCCATTCTCCCTTGTGAGAGGATAAACGAAAGCCGTCCAATCCGATCATTCAACCCCTCTATTTCACTCCACCACGCTGAATGGTCCGAGAACGTTTGAGGATGATCTCGCTTCCTTGCACCGCGAGTCGTAACCAAAGAGAGATGTGGATTGAAGAAGTTGATTCCATGCGCTAGAGCCCAGTCACCGATGCGTTTGTAGTCGCCAACCGTCGAGTCCCATCCCCCAGCACCCCACATCTCAGCGAGCGTTCGTTCTATTCCCAGTTGATTGACGACGGAAAGGAGCATCCGCATCGTGAACAGCATTTGGGTGTCGTCGTTAACGAGTGAGTAGCCCTCGAATCTCCTGTCGTGCAGGAGAAGCGTCGTCAGCAACAGGTCGATGCCCGGCATTTGCATGCACGGGTAGAGCGACATATCGTCGGGCGTGATGAATGGTGCCGGCCACTCGTGTTCCATGTAATGCCCTGTGAGCAGAATCCCATGCTTCTTGCACCACTCACCGAGCGGCTGCATGAAATTCTCTTTCCAGAGATCGTGGATGAGCTGCCAGTAGTCAAAACGAACGGCCCGGAAATCTCCGACATCAGCGAAGAGCGATGGAAGGTGTCGGACAAGGTCATATCCGTAGCGACGCTGGAATTCAGAAATGGAGTACTGGCTCAATGGCACAGCCGTTTGCGTCGCATCGTATGCCCCAGTTGTCCCAATGAGGGGTTCGTCTGCAAAAGAAGCTTTGACGGTTTTCCCGAACTCGCTGCCGAAGAGCTTATAATATCGTTCGTGCGTTGTGGCGATGAAGGCCTTCACCGTTTCCGGATTCGTGAGATCAGTGTAAGGGAAATCTCCCGTCCACGGACTCGCCGCAGCACGACGAAGCTGGAACGCCATCAGCGGCTCGCCGTTCGAGCGCTTCGAGGGATCAAGATGCGTCACATCCTTCGCTGAGAGGATTCGACCATTTCTTCTTCGAACACGGAAGGCCGCCAGAACTGAACCAGGCACCTGTTCTTTCGGCTCATACATATTCATCGCAACATACTGACACACAGTTTCCGGGGCAACGCTCGGGACATATCCGCCGGCAAAGCCCGATGGATAGCTGTTTTCATCATAGATGTTACACTGCATTCCAAGCTTCTTGCAGTAGAGCATACTCTTCTTCCACAGGTCAAACCACTCTTCACCAAGATACTCAGTAATCAAACCAGGACGAGGATGAACAAACACTCCACCGAAGCCAAGTTTCTTGAACTGGGTGAGTTGTTCTTTGAGGCGGCCCCACTGAAGCTCATCGTTCCACACCCAGAGAGGCATCGGGCGATATTCAGCAGGGGGGTCTGCAAAGATTGATTGAACTTTTTTGATGTCCATGGTTTGTACTCGTTGAAGTTTACTTCACTGTATAGACATCTTCCCAATATCTTACTTTTCCAATACCAGGTGTCTCAGGACTGCCATCGAATGCCAGCCCGAAGTTGGAAGGCTGTTGTTCAAAGAGCACATGCCCCTTGTACGTCCCCTTCACGGTATTCGTGATGCAGTATTCGATCATGTTTCCTTTCACGACTGCGAACACATTGCTCCCGTCCGTCTCAAAATCATCGAAGCGCACTTTGCCGGACTCGTACGTGTACCTGGGACGCCGGTAGTCTCTCACAATATCCATCTGGAGGTCAAGCTTAGCGCACACGTAATACATTGCGCCGCCCGATTCGATCTTCACGCCAACAGTTTTGGTGGGGTAGCTCACGTCGACCAGCTTCGCGCTTGAAAGAAGCTTCTGGATGTCAGCGCCGGACTCGTGAGGAATGAGAATTGTCGTGAACGTAATCAAATCCCCAACATTGCAATGCCGAGAATCCATTTGATACATTACCCATTCGTTCTGGTAGTTCCGTTTCTCGGGTTCCACACCTTCCATTCTCTGACCTTGTTCTGGAAAATATATCAGGAGAGATGTATTCGTTGGGAGCGCGACCGAGCCCAGTGAATCATAGACGGTGTCGTACCAGTGCTCGCCCCGTGAGAGGATCTTCCTTGTGTGCCAGAGATTTGCCGCAGTGTAGAAGTCTTCGACTGTGAATTTCAGAACATCAAACACGACGAAGATGTTGAGATCCTTCACCCAGTTCACGATCCGATCGTGTTGGTAGCCGATCTTGTCGTCAGTCACTCGAGTCCGGCTCATGTCAAAGTGCTTGAGCGAGAGAAAATCGATTTTCTCTGTTCGGACTTTTCTGTATGCACCTGAATTATGAAAGAACTCCAGCATCCCTTGGCCGGACACGGCCTTGCGGTCGTTCGCGTATCGCTCTTCGCCTGCCGTTTGTCCTTTGAAGAGCTTGTTCTTGCGCACCGCCACGCGGTTATGGAAGTAATCTTGCCGGTACGCCCCGTACGGACCGCTCGGCATGAAATCCCGGTATCCGCCGTCGCGGAGAAGCACCGAGCCTCCCGACATCAATAACGGGATGCTGTTCTCATCAGAATGGCCGTGGTGCATCTTCTCTTCTTCAACCGGGATTGTGTTCCGAAGGTAATCTCGGAAGAGCAAGCCGCCGTCTCCTTCGTCGCGATAGTTCAAAAGGAGATATGTGTCTTTTTCGCCGTACCCGTTTCGGAAGACCACCTTCTTTCCAACAATGTCTTCAAGTACTTCTTCGCTTTTTCCCTCCGGTGCCTCAGGCTTAATCGTCTCGTCACCCCAGCGAATGCAATCATGGAAAATCTGCGCCAGCCAAATATTGTTCCGAGGCATGTTCGGCTTCATGGCAGTGTAGTAGAGGCGCATCGCTGCATATTTCATTGTGGGATCTTTGTATACGGCTGCTCCTTTTTCGAGACAGACCATGAAGCGGTCCCAATTGACTTTCCAGCCCGAGTCGCCGAACTCGGGAATCGAGCCGTCCGGACAAATGAGATGAGTATAATAGTTGAGGTAATAGTGGATGATCGGTGTTCTGAAGAGTGATTCATCTTGCATGATATCTGCGTATGAGAAGAGAGAATAGACCCAGACGCCGTTGTAGAGAGACGCATCTTCGATTTCCCATTTTCCCCAGTTGTCGTCAGCAATAGCACGCGCCATCATCTCCCACAGCCGGGCATGCGGATGACCAGGGAGTGCCCTCACTACACCCATGAGCGTCTCTGCCCTCAGCATTGCCCGATTCATCGGGCCCCATTCCTGAAAGTTCATCAAGAAGTCCGCACTTTCAGCGATGTTCTTCTCGATGATGGCCTTCTCTGAGCTGCTCAGGACATTCACATCTTTCAACAAACGATACGCGCGGATGTATGATGGAGCGAGGAAGATATTCGGGAGTGTAGGAAGCCCTTTGGCATACTCGAGCCGCTTTCGGAAATAGTTCTCCGGATAAGCGTTCTTGTAATCGCCGTATTCAGCAAGCAGTTCTTTCGCTCGATCTGCATACTTCTTCTCTTTCGTGTCCTTGTAGAGCTCGGCGCATACTCCTGCAAGAATTGGGTCTGTTCCGGGCGGATTGTAGCCAAAGACATAGTTGGTATCAATGCTCTCCCTCCAGCGCTTTGCCTCCGCAGGGTGTTTGATCCACGCACTGTCGGCAGCTTCTTTGATGTAAGCCATCAGGTCTGCGTGTGAGATTGGCTGAAGTTGAGAAAACGTGCGAAAGGGAAGAAGAATCAGGAAGATAATACAGGAACGAAGACACTTCATGGAAGTAACCCCCGGTTGTTGAGAGGGATTGTAGAAAAGCTTCTTCTTGGAGAAGAAAGACCTCAGACCACTTACAGACGCGCTTGCTCAGAGCACCAGCCCCGGCACGCGCCACTGGAAATTCGGATCGATATATGGCTCATCGTCCTCATGACCCTCAATGAGTTCAAGCTTCCTCCGGAGATGATCGCCGAAGTTCTCGCCATAAATGAGCGTGGTTTCTCCGGCTTCGGACACGATCATAAACTCTGTCGGCGAGGTTTCCCAGAGTTCCAGAAGCTGTTTTGTGTTCTCCTTGTCTTGAAGAACCATGTCATGCAGCAGCGTGCGGCATCGTTTCTTTGTCGCATCGTCCGTGGCCTCGAAATACCCGTGGACGCCTGCAATCCATGCGACGACATGTCGCTGCGTCCGATACCAGATGAGAAGAGCCCGTAGCCGATCTCGCTGATCCACAAAGCACGCTCTGGCTGTGTCGCCCTCCCGGAGATTCTTGATCGCGTCATCGAGCAACTTGATTGCCTGATCGAGCAAGGCAAATCCCCTGGTGTCAATCCGTTCGAGGGTCTGCCACGCACGCTCCTTTGAAATCAGATCAAATCCGACATCCCACCTGAAATCGACACGAGTGCGATTGTGAGGTGTTGCAAGCAGGTAATCCTCGTAGTATTCGCGGTCCTTCTCTGGGATCGCCTCGATGTTCGGAATGATCGGGCGAATCCACAGCCGGTACCACACACTCCATGTGTTGTATATCATCACAGGGAGCGGCCACGTGCGGATATAGTCGTCGGCAAGCTTCCACGCTTTGACCAGCGTTCCGGAGAGTGCATTGCCCACCCAGCGGGTCGCAATGTCATTCACGATTGCATCAACAGTCCGCGTCTGGTCGAACTGAAAAGCACGCCACACTTCTTGATTGATGTTCCAACGCGTTTTCGATGGCGGAACCGCTCCACCAAACTGGGCACTGTACTCTACACCGACCTCTGCCATATCGTGTATCTTCTCGTATGCAAGCCATGGGCAGGGGACACCGAGGAGGGGTTCAAAGTTCAAGAACGTCCCCTGTGAATGCACCACCCACGTTCGGCATCCTTTCTTCGCATAGCCTTGAATCTTTTGCTGCTCTTTCATATCGAAGTGATTGTGATACACTGTTCCACCCACTTCCGGAATGTCGTCGTACGTCGGGTGTTTGTACGGGACGTCCCATCCCTTGCTGAGGAGCGTCCCCACCTCGACATCGGTTCCGTCTCCAAGTTCGCGGTCAATATAATCTCTCTCTGCGGCAAATGCTTCGAGCCGAATCATGCTGCGGAATTCCGGATTGACTTTCCTTCCGGCGTCGCGAAGCAGCTTGAGAAATCGCGTGAGATTCATCGCCGCAGATTCAGCAATTTCTGTGTCCGACTTCCATTCTCGAATGACGTATCCTCCGCCGTTTCTTCCGACATAGAGCGAACTTGTATACTCGAACCCCGCGCCGCTATCGTTCGACCACACAGAAATGAATCCGAGCTCGGGGACTTCTTTCATTAGATTTACCATGAGTTCCGTGTAATGCTCGCGGACAACAGGATGAGCAACCGAGAGATTGTACCGCGGCCTGAAGCTCCGGATTGGGTGGTCGACACGAGCGCCGCGAAGCATCGGATAGCGATCAAGGAGATGATCAGGCACAGAGCGAGGTTCGAAGCATGTCAACCCAGGGGTAAGCCCATACTTTGTTGCCAGAGTTGCGTTCGATTTCAGGCGATTGAGGTTTGCCTGGATGTAATCAAGCGGATACGTGCCGCGGTTCAGTCTGCTTTCGACAAACTGATCCAGAGCTGGACAGTATGTGTAAAAACGTGGGTAGACCTCATACTTCGGGCCGGTCTCAATGGGGACGGGCGATGCAAGGCCATTCACTTCGACTGCGGAGAACCCGAGTCTCGCAAGATGACGGACGTGCTCCTCACGATTGAAATTCCGGATTGTCCGAGCGTGTTGGGTGAGGAAGAGATCATAGAGGGGCCGCTCCTCGCGGAACGTTATCGTCACAACCTTCCCGCTCTTGTGCTCTGTGACATCGTCATCAGCCCAGTCCTCCTGGACGAGGCACGAGAGAGCGAACAAGTAGTTCGGACGGGAAGCAAGAAGTTCGCCACCCCCAGATTCATCAATTCGGAAGCAAAGCCAATCTCCCTTCTGAGGAAATCCGGCACCTTTCTTGGACGGAGATTCACCAAAGCTTTCAGTCGCACAAGACACACGGAGAACGCCCGAAGGGCTGCCGGCAGTTGGCCGCGACACAGGTGAGAGAGCTGCATTCGAAGCGAGATTCGCTTTCAAAGAGTCCGCTACAGTTTTGTCAACCGGTTTCCCGGCAGAAGGGAATTCAATCGCCTTCGTTTTCTTTAGTGCTTCACGGATGGTCATGTCATTCTCCTACTTATACTTATTGTTGGTTTTCTTCACACCTTTGTGCTCTCTGCCGCGGGACATCTCACTCAAACGCCCGCAGAGACCACATGGAAATGGCCTACCCTCCAATTGTTGCGACAAGATAGAAGAGTCCAAGGATGACAAGAACGAGCAAGCAAAGAACGGCAAAACCCCAAACATCCATCTTTGTCGGCTTCCAGAACTCCCAATCCGTGCCTGGGAAGACCTTATCGCGCTCAACGATCTCTGGGTTGTCGACCGCCATCTGCACTCGGCGGGCGTCCTCCGTCTGGTCTGCCACACAAGGTGTGTGAACGCAAGCATAGAACTCCCTCAGGACCTTCTCCGAATTCTTCCTGGTCAGCAGACTCACTCCGAAGAGGATGATAAATGGGAAGATCATATCGAACAAGAAAGAGACGGTGGAAACCTGAGACTTCGACATCTGAGTGAAATCAACTCCAGTGAGTGACACGAGGTAGACCTGGATCCGAAACATTCCCTGGCCGACGAGCTTTGAGTTAGGATCATTCGGATTTTCTCTGACAACCGTCTCGAAGAAGATCCCGCTCGGGGGTGCGACTTTCCTTTTCTCGATGGTTTCGCCGATTGATTTTGCAACTCCTGCTTCGACATCCTCACGAAGCGCCTGCGTCTTCAGCATCTCCATGCGCGGGTTCGTCTGTATTGTGAGCGCAGGGTGATCGCGTATGCCTGGAATCTCAGGAAGGATGTTGGGAAGTGCGATGGTGACGACAATCGAGAGAATCATCTGAGTGACAACAGCCCTTGTCGTAAGTCGGCGCCAAAAATACACCAGCCAAATCGCCGGTCCTATCACTGTCCCGATCGATAGGACATACTTAAAGACGACAAAGATATCCTCGATGGTGAGTGCGAAGTAAATGCTAGCTCCAAGGACGACGAGAATAATAATTCTCCCCGACAGGAGCTGAACTTTTTCGCTCGTCTGCGGTCTTAAAGGCAGAAGAATGTTCTTCGTGAAGGCTGCTCCCCACTCCAAGCTCACCCCGCTGACCGTCGACATGTTTGCGGCAAAGATCCCGGCGATCATCAGACCGATGAAACCAGTACCAAGAAGGCTTCTCGTCATGTATCCCCAGATATATGTGGGGTCGTCCAGTTGACCAGCAAAGAGAGCGATGGCGATAAGGCCAGTGAGTGACCATGCAACCATCATGAAGCGTTTCGTGAGTGAGCCTGCGACGAACCCAATTCGTGCAGAATTATCGTCCTTCGGCGCACCACCAACAGTAAAGCTTCGAGGTGCATTGACGACGAGGTTCAGAGCAGCCATAGCAGCAACGAAGTACCATGTGTACTCGCTCGCCACATCAGAGCCGAAGAGCTGGAACATATAATCAGGAACACGCGCGTGAAGTCCCTTGAAGCCGCCGAGGACAACAAGCCCCACGGGAATGAGAGCAACCGAAAGGAAGATCTTCATCACTCCTTGAATAACATCTGCAAAAGCCGCGGCAAACATTCCCCCGAGGACCATGTACGCGCCGATGCCTCCAGCATAGAGAACGAAAAATGGGAAAAGACCAATGTAAGAGATATACGCGTTGAGCTCATGGCGTTTGTCCTTCTCCCGCAAGACTTCAAGGCGCTGACGTTCCTGTTCACTCAGCTGTTGAATGCTCTGCTCCTTCTTCAGTGCTTGGTACTCCCGAAACTCTTCGACGCTTCTGCGCTCTTCGACGGTATACTCGCGCTCAGGCTTCACAAGCATCGCCTGGATTGTCTTTCCGGTGATCAGATAGCCAAACGAATTCCCATAGATCGCGCTTATAAGGAGGTACGCCGCAAACAGCCCGGCGAGAAACTTGCTTTCGAATCGATGCTGGTACAGGTCGCCAGGCCCGATATATCGTGCCCGCCGCTGGAAAACAGCCAAGAACCACTGAAAGGGGGTATGGAAGAGTGTGAGGTTTTGAAACCACATCCCTTGCATCCCCTGCCTATAGATCTCACGAGTGACGGCCGCTTCTTGGTCAGCGCTTGCCATGTTTCCGAACGTTATGAAACCAACGAGAACCTTTCCGAAGCTTCGTCCACCCTGATAGAAATCTTTTGTGGTCTTGATTCTCTTCCTAGTCCATTTGCCGATATAGACGAGGACCATGAAGTAAGCGAAGATGATGAGCCAATCAATGAGATGGAGACCGAAGAATCTCATGCGGGGGATTTCAAATAAAGATGAGAGAGACTGTTAACAGGGGATGTATGACACTTCATCGAACCGGACTTAGGAGTGTCTGAAGGACGATTGCAAGCTGTGAGCGTTTGCTGTCTCAGCTCTGTAGAGAAATAGCGACCGTCTTACGGGAGCTTCTTCTTAAGATCTTCGATGTCTTGACGAAGCTTTCGAAGCTGACCTTGCTGGAGAACAATAGCAACCAGCGCTGCAAGTGCAAGGATAGCATCAGGATGCATCGAGGAGCCTTTCAGTTTTCGGGAGTCTTAGCCAGGAGAGACTCCGGCTCTCCACGCGGTCACGGCTGGATGAACCACTCTGATAGTACAAAATTATGAAAAATAAAGCCAGAGAAAATTCTTGAATAAGAAAAGGCGTTCAATTAAGGAAATGGAGATTTACTTCCTCCCCTCGTTCCTTTCCTCGGATCTCCTCTCCATATCGAAGCTAGAGAAGACATCTATACCTTGGAGGTCGTCCAAAAACTGGAAAACTCTCTTGGGCGGAGCGAACAGTACTACTGCGTGTTCATGATCAGCGGGAGACCATTCTTTCCGCCGCCGACGATGATCATTCTTACTTCCTGAGTTGATCTTCTGCGCAACGGTGGAATGCTACTTTGTATCAAAAATAAGTGGCAAACCCGTTTTACCACCCCCGATGACAACGATCTTCGCGTTTGGAGATGCAGCTAACTTCTCCGTCGTCTCGATTCCCTTCCAGTGCAGGAGCTGTTCACTGATACTGAGGGTGATAATTTTTTGAAAATCAGAAATCCCCTGGGCTTCGATCCGCTTCCGCTCTGCTTCCTGCCGCTCTTTCGTGAGGACAAATTGCATCCGCTGGCTCTCCTGATCGGCTCGCAGTTTCTCCTCGATGGCGCGTGTAAGGTCCGGCGGCAGTCCGACGCGGCGCAGAGGCGTGCTCTCGACGGTAATGCCTCGTGCCTCAATTTTCATTGCCAGATCCTTTTGAATCAGTTGGGTCAACATCTCTCGCTCTGAGGTGTAGAGAGCTCGGGCTTCATACCCCGCAGTGACTCCACGGCTAACGGCTCGGAATTGAGGGACGAGGATGATATCGACATAATTCCCGCCCTCGACGGTTTTATAAACATCGGCTGCCCTATCCGGATTCAAATGGAACAAGGCACTCATCTCTAGTTGAACAGTGAGGCCTTCCTTCGACGGAACATCCATCGTTTCTTTGATTTCTTGTGTCTGGATTGACATCTTGACAACCGTTGCCATCGGGTTGACGAAGTTGATTCCCGCCTTCAGGGTGTTGTCTGACACAGTACCAAAGAAATCCACTACTCCGACGTGACCGGCAGGGATGACTGTGAAGAACTGAACCAAAGCAACGAAAATGAACAGAACCATCAAGACATACGCGATCCTCTTCGTAGTCTCGAAGGCGGGGTTCCGCTGTTCTTTGACCTTTTGTTGTGCACCTCTCCAGATGAAAAAAGCGGAGATGGCAACAATGAGGCTGAGAATGAATAACATGACGACCTCCGTCAGTAATGAAGATGAGTGGATGGTGAATTAAGACATCTAAAACAAAGACTCTTGATGTCCTGCCTGGAAGGTTTTTGGTGCTTCACCTCTGCGAAGAGCATTCACGAGAAGATGGGCCTGACGAGTTGGCTCAGGGATTCGGTACTCCCTCGTGCAACGCATAACGATATCGATTGCACTCTCAAGGTTGACACGATGGCCTATGGAAACGAAAACGGGATTTACGCCGTCCTGTGTTCTGACTGCTGCTCCGATGACCTCCTCGCCGTCCATCAGGGGCGAAGAACATCCAGCTTTGATTTCGGGTTCTTCAAATTTCCCGATGAGGAGTGTTTTTGCACACCCGACTGTAGGAAGATCAACCAACACTCCGAAATGCGAAGCGATGCCAAATCGGCGTGGATGAGCGTAGCCTTGCCCGTCGATCATCACCAGGTCTGGTTCAACGGAAAGCTTTTCCCAAGCTTCGAGCAGAGGAGGTGATTCGCGAAAGGAGAGAAGGCCGGGAATGTAGGGAAACTTGATTCGAGTTATCGCTGTCGACTGGCCCACTTCGGTGAACTCAGGCAGTTCGAGAACCACGACTCCAGCGTAAACGACATCGGATCCTTTGTCGAATGAGATGTCGCAGCCCGCGACATAGTGCACCTCTTCGGCGAGAGGCGCTACGACAAGCTTCGAGCGCAATCTCTGCTGGATGTCAATTGCTTCTTTCGGAGTGACATCCCACCGATGCAGTTGTTGAACAGGTGGCATCGCATCTTCTCCTACGGACTCCTCGGGCGAGAATAGGGGGAGGGGTGGTCTTCATGACGCACGTTATGAAGAGATGGATTGTTCCTGCATTGCTTCCATGGCTTTTTCGAGGAGAATCTCTTTCGCCATTTCCATCGTTTCCTGGATTGACCTCTGGTTCGGCTGGGAGTGAGAATCGCGTAAGCAGTACAGCGCTTTCAGGCCCAACGTCTGCTTCAAGTGTTCTTTGTCTCCTTCGATGGATCCTGCAATGGCCACAACCGGAATTCCAAATGTTCTCGCTCGCTGGACGATTCCTGTGAGAGCTTTTCCGTATGCTGTCTGTTCGTCCACTTTTCCCTCTCCGGTGATGATTAGGGATGCTCCGACGAGTTTTGTGTCAAACTTCAGCTCGTTGAGAACAAACTCCACACCGGATTGCATGGTTGCATTCAGGAAGGCAACACAGCCCGCTCCCAGTCCACCAGCAGCGCCGGCTCCTGCGACCTCAAGAAGATGAACACCAATATCGCGCTTTATTATTGAGCCATAATGCTCAAGTGCCCTGTCGAGCAGTTGCACATCGACCCTCGTTGCTCCCTTTTGAGGACCGTAGACTGCTGAAGCTCCCCGCGGACCGCAAAGGGGATTTCTCACGTCGCTGGCGACGATGAATTTCGTTTGCCTTATCCTACGGTCAAGCCATGAAATATCAATTTGATGGAGTTCCAAGAGTGCAGCACCGCCTCGTCCTACCTCAATGCCGTCCTTGCGAAGAAGACGTGCGCCAAGAGCTTGGGCCATTCCTGCACCGCCATCGTTCGTAGCACTTCCGCCGAGGCCAATGACGATCTTCTCCGCCTTCAGACCAAGAGCTGCTCTGATGAGTTGTCCAACGCCGCATGTTGTTGTGAGTTTTGGATCTCGCCTCTCCAACAGCACAAGCGAGAGCCCAGCGGCTGCGGCCATTTCGATAATCGCAACCGACTCATGTCCGAGCGTTCCCCAGCGGGCGTTTACTCTCTGCTGTGGAAGTGGACCCATGACCTCAGTTTCATAAACCCTGCCACCACTTCCCCTGACGAGAGTATCGACGAAACCTTCTCCGCCGTCGGAAAGCGGAAACTCAACGACTTCAGCTTGAGGGAGAGTTCTTTTGACGGCCTCGGCAATACGCTCAGTAGCTTCGATTGCGGAAAGAGATCCTTTGAAGGAAGTCGGGGCAACAATGATCTTCATGGATTTTAAGGTAAAGAATTTTGCCTATATGGGCAACCCAAAACACTCCTTGAATTCCATCCTCCTCATGCCGAGCCGTGGTTGAAGCTCAGGGATATTTTCGCTACATTCGTGGTGAAGTATCCCACTCACATTTTGGAAGGATGTTCGATGCTGAATGTTGCAGTCGAAGCGGCAAAAGAGGCAGGAAAATTCTTGAAGCTCAACGTTGGGAAGGTGAAGGAGATCCACCGCAAGGTCGGCCAGGCAACCAACCTTGTGACGGAGATCGACCGCCAATCGGAACAACTGATCATCGATATCATCAAGAGACACTTTCCACACCACGATTTTCTTGCAGAGGAAGGCGGACTTCGACAGGGAGAGTCGAGTGCAGGAGGCGCGACGAAGTCCGAATACAGGTGGATCATTGATCCACTCGACGGCACCGTGAACTATACTCACGCCTTTCCGTGCTTTGCAGTCTCGATCGGTCTTGAGAAGAATGGAGAGGTCATCCTCGGGGTTGTGTATGACCCAAATTTCGACGAGATGTTCACTGCAGAGAAGGGGAGAGGGGCATTTATGGACGGGAAGCGATTGTCGGTTTCAAAGGCTGACGTGCTTATCTGGAGTCTCTTAGTGACGGGTTTCCCGTACAACATCAAAGACAATCCCGATCATGCGATCGAACATTTTGTAAACTTCCTGAAAGAGGGCCAGGCTGTGAGGCGGATGGGATCAGCTGCGATAGACCTCGCATACATCGCGGCGGGCAGGATTGATGGGTTCTGGGAGGTCACGCTCAACCCATGGGATGTCGCAGGAGGCATACTCCTGATTGCAGAAGCTGGCGGCAAGGTGACCGACTTCCTCGGCAACCCGTATAGCATCTACGGAAAATCTATCCTCGCCAGCAATGGCATCATTCATGAAGAGATGGTACGCGTGCTGAAGAAAGCTTTGGATGGGGGTGGAAGCTCTGTCGCGGTGTAGTCGGAAAAAGTGTGTCTGTCGAGAGAATAGAATTCGGTTTAAGCAAAGACCGAGCCACATTCCTAAAGCGGCGCTCGCATGTTAAGCCTATTCGACATCAATCTGATCAAAGTCGAGCTGGGAACCATTGGTCCTTCTTTCACAGGCATTGGAGTCGTTGGAGAAGGAAGTGAGAAGGTCACACCGACGTGGCCACCCGATAACCTCGTAGTACCGTGGCAAGATCTTCAAGCGAGCGACGTGTTCTCTCTCTTGAGCTGGCACGCTGAGGTCTCAGACTTCGTTGGTCGCCAGAACGAGATGAAGGAACTTTCAATCTGGGCAGATGAGAGCGCTGCCGTTTCCGTTAAGTTTGTGACAGGAGAAGGAGGTGTGGGAAAGAGTCGTCTAGTGGCAGAATTTGCGACGGACAGACAGAAGCGAGAATGGAGTGCAGGCTTCGTGAATCCCCGAAAGGTTCAGTCATTCCCCTTAAGAAAAGAAGGCACGTTGCTGGTCATTGACTACCCTGAGGAAAGTTATCAAGCTGCGGTTGACCTGCTTGCCGATCTTGGAAGACTTGGCAAGTCTTATCGCATGCGCATTCTCTTCCTTACTCGCCGGGAGGTTTCTGATTGGCACCAGGCGATTCACGATGCCAATGCAGCGCCCCTTGTGGATAAGAAGCCGGTTGCAGTGCACAGGCTAAGCAAGGAAGCGTCTCACAAGTTGTTTTGCTCTGCCCAGGAGCGCGCAGCAGGAGTTCTCAAAACGGTTCCGCTGCCGGTCTCGGAAGATGATTTGGAGGAATGGGTTCGCTCAGCGCCGGAGAACAGCCGGGCGTTATTTATTGTCGCTGCAGCAATCTACAGCGCAGTCGATCCAGAATGCGAGGTTCTGAAATACTCTCGGAAAGAGATTATGGAGGCTCTCGTTGAGAGAGAGGTGACCCGGCTTCGCCGCACTGCAGAGAATTATGGGTTTCGGAGTAGGACAACCTTGGCAAAACTTCTGGCACTTGCAGCGTTTGCGGGTGAGCTGCCGTTAGCGACGGTAGACAAGCTGATCGAGCTGCCAAAGTCACGTCTGGATTTTCCACCAAACAGAGACAGACACGAGATCCTTGAGGAAGTAGGGTTGATGAAAGATGGCATCATTGTGTCGCCAAAGCCGGACATTCTGGCCGCTGCCTTCGCAACGCTTGTGCTGAAAAACGACCCCGCGATTGCACCTGAGTTGATTTGGGCTTCCATGCTGCACGATCTCGAGGCATCGTTGGAGAGATTGGCCAGATTGAGCTACGACGCTGAGGTGGTGGTCGGCTTACATGATCACAAAATAAGTATTTGGCTGGGGCAAGCGTTAAACAACAAGCCAGACAGGTGCAGGAAAACGGACCTATTAGATTTCAGGGAGAATCTGCCCCTCGGTCTCCACCCAGCAGCAGTTGTTGCATGCCGAGAGTTACTCCAGCTTGCCAGCGACAACGAAGAGAAGGGACGGTTGCTTAATAACCTCTCCATCAGGCTGAGTGATGTTGGAGACAGACGGGGTGCACTGGATGCGATCAAAGAAGCTGTGGAGATTCGTCGCCGATTAGCCGTAGCGAACCCTGCTGCATTTGAGCCCAATCTTGCGACGAGCCTGAACAACCTCTCCGGCAGGCTGAGTGATGTTGGAGACAGACGGGGTGCACTGGATGCCATCAAAGAAGCTGTGGAGACCTATCGCCGATTAGCTGCGGCGAACCCTGCTGCATTTGAGCCCGATCTGGCGACGAGCCTGAACAACCTCTCCGGCGGGCTGAGTGATGTTGGAGACAGAGGGGGTGCACTGGATGCTATCAAAGAAGCTGTGGAGATCTATCGCCGATTAGCTGCAGCGAACCCTGCTGCATTTGAGCCCGACTTGGCGAGGAGCTACGGGACCCTTGGGCGAGCCTTGCGCTCGTTGGGTGAGAAGGAAGCAGCGTGCAATGCATTTAAGGAAGGAATTCGGCTGTTGGAGATATATGCCACAGCACCTCCAGATGATCCACGTGCTCGATTGCGGGCAGTGCTCCTGAACGATCTGAGGGACACGGGCTGCACGTGAGTTGTGCACAGGCCCGAACGGATCACGGCTCGAGGATGGAAGAATGCAAAAAAGGCGACCCCAACGAGATCGGGACCGCCTTTTTCATTTCATGGAGGTGTGCTAGAATCTAGAACTTCTTCAGCAGATCAAAGAAGATCATCCCGAACATCAAAAGGAAGACGAGGCCGAACCCCAGAAAAATCCCAAAGAGAATCGTCCGCTGCTTTGTCAGTTCTTTGTCAAGCTCAATCCCTGGTTGAGTCACGACCTTTACATCAGCATTGACTGTGACCTGACACGAGAGGCGAAGGTTTGGAGTGAGCCTCTTCGCGCGGAGGAACTTCCCGACAAGCGTATTCTCTTCAGCAGGAGTTCGAGCGGGGATTCCTTTCCCATCGAGGATCTCCACCCGGCATGTGCCGCAGAGCCGGTGGCCTCTGCAATTGACAAGTCTGTTGATCCCTTTGTAAAGGGGAATCTGACATTTGAGAGCAAACTTACGGAGGTTCGTCCCCGGAGGAACGTCGTACCGCTTCCCTTCCTTGACAAACTCGACTACTGGCATTGAGATGTAATACCTGGATGGAGAATGAGATTAGGTTTTGTACTTCTTTTCTGCGTGACCCGGAACGGTAAACAGATAGCTGTGGAGGAATTCGATCTTTTCATCTTTCTCGTCCATCTCTACCCTGAGCAAGTCCCGAAGCGAGATAAGACCAAGAAGTATATCTTTCTCCACGATCGGAAGGTGACGGCATGAAGCCTGCTTCATCTTCCAGACACACGATTCGCAGCTCTCATCCGCACTGGCAACGACCAGGTCCTTTGTCATTACATCCTCGACCTTCGTCGCTTTGGGTTCAGACCCTCGGGCAACCACGCGTGTGATGACATCGCGCTCCGAAAAAATCCCTACTAGTCGTGTCCCGTCGAGGACAGGGACAGCACCAACATGCTTGGAGGCCATGTAAAGCGCAGCCTCGTGGACTGTGACATCCCTCTGGATGGCGTACACTTCACGCCCGGCGACAAGACTTCGAACAGTCTTCATTATCGCACCTTTCCCAAGAATAAAAATAATTCCGAACTGAATCAAGCGGTTGTGGCCGTCTTCCTCTCTCACCCTCCCCACGGACGTACGATGACGTTCTCTGGTTTCGCCGCGTCGATCTCAATCTTGCTCAGAATGAGAGGGCGTGCTTGCGGCCTCGACGCAGAGTATCGGATAGCACCTTCGATGCGAGATTTTGCAGAGGAAATTCCCTCTCGACGATCTGCATAAATCGTAGCGACGCGCTCGCCTCGCTGGATGGGGTCGCCAATCTTTTTCTTGAAAACCACACCCGCATTTGGATCGATCTTGTCCCTGATCTTCTTTCGTCCTGCTCCGAGTTCAATACAGGCCAGTCCAATCTCCAGTGCGTTGATGCTCTCGACATACCCGTCGCCGCTGCTCAAAATGTCCACGCTGTGCTTCGGGTATGGATACTGATCGGGGTTTTCGATACACTTTAGGTCGCCTCCCTGCCGACTAACGAGCTCGAGAAACTTCTTGTATGCTCTACCTGACTCCAAAGCACTCTTGCTTTCATCCATTCCATACTTGATCGTGCTTGATCTCCCTCCAAGCATCAGCATCGCCCCAGCAAGTGCACAGGTGAGTTGAACGAGGTCCTCAGGCCCTCGGCCTTGAAGGCATTCAATTGCTTCCACGACCTCGACCCAGTTGCCAACTGCATGCCCGAGTGGTTGACTCATGTCGGTGATCAAACTCAGGGTGCGTTTCCCAAACTTGTTTCCGATCGTGACCAACGTCTTGGCTAATTCGACCGCATCATCGTACTTCTCCATGAAAGCACCCTGTCCGGTTTTCACGTCAAAGACGAGAGCGTCAGCTCCTTCGGCGAGCTTCTTGCTCATGATGCTGGCGGCGATGAGAGGGATAGATTCGACGGTCGCAGTGACGTCGCGGAGGGCGTACATGCGTCGGTCGGCTGGGACCAAATCATCAGTCTGGCCAATCATCACAACACCGATCTCAGATATCTGCTTCCGGTATTCGTCCAATGAAAGGTCCGTTCGAAAGCCAGGGATTGATTCCAGTTTATCGAGAGTGCCGCCGGTGTGTCCGAGCCCGCGTCCGGAGATCATCGGGACAGGGACGCCACAAGCAGCGACCAGCGGCGCGAGGATGAGCGATATTTTGTCTCCAACTCCGCCGGTCGAGTGCTTATCGACTTTGATGCCCGGAATAGTGGAGAGGTCAACCACCTTCCCGGAATTCAGCATGATCTCCGTGAGCCTCGTCGTCTCCTCGAAATCCATCCCACGAAAATAGACTGCCATGAGAAAAGCCGACATCTGGTAATCCGGAATTGTCCCCCGGACGTAGCCGTTCACAAGGAATTCCATCTCCTCTTGTGAGAGTCTCTCCCCGGATCGTTTCTTGCGTATGACTTCGGCTGCGTTCATGTCAAAGGGGGGAATTCGGATTTGAGATTTGGGATGTGAGTTGCCATGCTCTGTCCGTCGCTCATGCTTCTACTTTCACGGTGAAGCGGCGTCCGCACTTTGCGCATAAGTACTCAACAGTCACCCAGTTGTTGCGTTCGTAGTATGATATCTCTGCCAGCTCTCCACCGCAACTCTGAATCACGCATCGCTTCAGATCGAGGCAATAGGTGCGGTCTTTCGGATAAATGTCCATGTCATCGTTGTCGTTCACGTGCGTTGACATTACTCTAAGAGAGAATCCGAAATGTAGATCGGAATGTCATTCCGATCTACACTATGCTTTGACATCACCCCGCTGTAGTCACTTAACAAGGAGGATCCCACAAATCGTTTTTCCATCCACGATCTCCTGGCGTTCGATCATATCAATCGCCTGGGACAGCGGAACAATCTCCACCGTCAGAGATTGCTCTCCTTCCTCGAGCTTCTGGCCTGCGACAGAACGGGAAAGATCAGTCGCGAGGAAAACGTGGAGCTGTTCTGTGCAGAATCCCGGGCTCGTGTAAATAGCAGTCAGTTTTCGCCAATTCTGTGCCTTATAACCTGTCTCCTCCTCTAACTCTCGAGCAGCGCATGTTGCAGGGTCTTCGTTCGGGTTGAGCTTCCCTGCGGGAAGTTCATAGAGGAATTTCCCCATCGGATACCGGAATTGTCTCACAAGGATGATGCGCTGACCGGGAAACATTGCCAGAACTGCTGCACCACCCGGATGTTCTGCAACTTCACGGATTGCACGGTGGCCGTTGGGATACTCGATCTGATCGACGATGAGGTTGAAGACTTTCCCATCATAGGGTCTTTTTTTCTCGACGACTTTGAAATCCATTCAGACGCTCCGGCTTCCAGGTTTTACGAGAGGTGTGTTCTGTCGACAAAGAAGACACTCGGCTGGCTTGCACGTGACAACGTCCATCTTGAGGAGAGAAAACAAGGGTTCACGCTGACCAGGCTCAGGCTCTCCACCCGTCCGATCCACGATGCAGGCTTTCCCCACAATTAATCCGCCTCTCTTCTTCACAATGTCGAGCACCTCTCCGATTGATCCGCCTGTCGTTACCACGTCTTCGCAGGCAAGGACTCGCTCGGCTGTCTTGATCTCGAATCCACGCCGGAGCTGAAGAATCCCATCGGCGCGTTCAGCAAAGATTGATCGTGCTCCAAGCTGTCGCGCGACTTCCTGACCCACAACGATGCCCCCTAAAGCGGGGGAGATAACGACGTCGACTTTCATTCCCTTGAAGTATTGCGCAATCTCTCGGCAGAGCGCCTCAGCGTGCTGTGGGTATTGCAGGACTTTGGCACATTGGAAGTACTGTGGACTATGAAGGCCGGAACTGAGTTGGAAATGTCCCTCAAGCAGTGCCCCAGTATCCTTGAACAACTTCAGGACTTCTTCTCTTGTCATGAACTAATGCAAGTCAGGAGTTAGAGAATGAACCTTACACCATGAACTCATTCCTACCACTCGTCCTCCAATTCTTCGAGTTCTTCTGTCATCTCTTCCTTTGCATGTGCGTCGCCTGTCGCTTCGGCGATTTCAATTCCCTTCCTGTAGATGGGTTTCGCTTCCTGTGTTCGGTTCAATCGCGCAAAGATCTGACCCAGCTGACGATAGGCAGGCAAGTAATTCGCATCTCGGTCAATGACCTCTTTGAGATAGGTGATGGCAGTTCCCGGCTCTCCGAGAGAATTATACTCAAGTGCAATCGCATATCGGGTGAAGGAATCATTTGGATTTTCTTCTAGCAGCTGCTTGAGGGAATCTAGCCGGGAGTGCGCCATGTCAGATCAGAGGCCCTCAATCTGTTTAGCAAGATTGAAATCTTTTTCGGTCAATCCGCCTGCGCTGTGGGTCGAAAGAACGAGCTTGACTTTGTTCCACCGGATGTCGATGTCTGGATGGTGGTTCGCTTTCTCAGCGAGGAGGGCGACGGAATTCACAAAACCCATCGCGCGGACAAAGTCTTTGAGCTCAAATTGCTTTACAATTTCCTTGCCTTCCAGCTTCCATCCCTTCAGTGACGCGAGACCATTCTCAATTTCGTTCTTTGACAGCAGCGCCATAATCATTTCTCCTTATATGTTGAGAAAAGAAGTGTGTTCTATTCAGAGTTTTGTTGACGGCCTTTGAACGGTTCCGAGCGATCTTGGAACTCAGGCCGATAATACTCCGATGCTTGCTCCCAATCCTGCACCCAACCGTTCTCCATCCCAAACTGTTCGAGGAGGTGAAGCACTCGTTCATATTCGCCGGCGTAAATCTTCCGACTGAGAAGATCGGAGTGGACTGCTTTGTGGGTTGGATAGTATTGTGCCATGATGCTGAGCGTCACGTCATTTCCGAGATTGTCTCGGATCCAGGTGAGTGTCTCTTCGCTCCCCGCAAGACCGTTTGGAAGAATGAGATGCCGGATGATCAGACCTCTGCGGACTAAGCCATCCTCGTCCATGATCAGGTTGCTGCCAACCTGTCGATGCATTTCCTTCACTGCTGCACGAGACAGGTCCACATAGCGCGGCACCTTTGAGTAAAGCCAGCCGGCTTCGTCACTACTGTACTTCAGATCAGGAAGATAGATGTCGATGACGCCGTCGAGAAGCTTCAGGACATCGACGGAGTCGTATGTGTTTGTATTGTAGATGAGCGGGAGGTTCAGACCTGAGTCTGCAGCAATGACAAGTGATTGAATAATCTGCGGGACGAAATGTGTGGGAGATACGAGGCCGATGCTGTGGCAGCCCTTCGCCTGAAGTTCGAGCATCATTCCGGCGAGTCGCTCGTTGGAGATTTCATTTCTTCTCTCGACACGACAGTTCTGACTGATCTCATGATTCTGGCAATAGACGCATCGGAGATTGCAGTTGCCAAAGAAAATGTTGCCCACGCCGTTTGTCCCCACGAGTCCAGGTTCTTCACCGTAGTGGGCACAATAGGACGAAACGATAGGAAAGTGCCCTGAATAGCAGCGGGCTATCTCATCGTTTAGCCGGTTCACTTTGCAGTCAAGTGGACAGATGTCGCACGAGGCGAGCCTCCCTTCGAGCATGGCTGCTCTCTGAGTCAACTCTCCGGAGCGATGAAGCCGGAGGTAGCTTGGTTCATCCAGAAGAACTGCTGTCTGCTTCCCAGTGTGCATTCAATTGACCAGAATTCGATGAGTAAGCCCTGAAAAGATATAAAAAAAAATCGTCTAATCCAACTTCTGAGAAAACGCGGGGCCCTCGTCTTTTCCACGGAAGGAGGGAGGGAGAATTGAGTGGCTCACATCCCTAAACAGGAAAGCCCTCCACCTTTGTGACCGAGTGAAGGGGTTCCCCGAAGAACCGTTCTCCAATCTCCCGGAATCGGTGGGGAAAATCACTTACGAAGAATTCATGGAGAGGTGATCTGCCATCGGACGAGAGCAGTCCTTTTTCGGTGAGGAGTCGTTCAACATCTGCTGCGGTGGCTTCGGCAGAATCAATCAGCCTGATACCAAGGCCGACGACTTTTTCGATTGTGTGTTTGAGAATGGGATAATGTGTGCAGCCAAGAACGAGCGTGTCGATGTGCTGGTCGATAAGCGGCTTCAGATAATCACGAGCAAGGAGTTCGGCGGCAGGGTGGTCCGCCAACCCCTCTTCTGCCAGAGGGACGAAGAGCGGACAGGCTTGAGCCGTGACCTCGATTGACGAGTCAAGGTTGTGAATTGCATCGGTGTATGCGCGACTTGCAATCGTCCCGACGGTCCCGATGACTCCGACTTTCCTGTTCTTCGTGGATGCAACAGCTGCTCTTGCGCCAGGCTGGATGACGCCAAGAACTGGGAGAGCGAATCGCTTTTTCACCTCATCAATCGCTACAGCGGAGACGGTATTGCATGCGACGACGATCATCTTTACATCTTTGGTCATGAGAAAGGCAGCATCCTGAACAGCATACTGCTTCACGACCTCTGTCGACTTCGGTCCATAAGGGACTCTTGCAGTATCCCCGAAGTAAATGATGCGTTCGCGGGGAAGTCTCTTTGCCAGTGCTCGGACGACAGTCAGTCCGCCGATGCCGGAATCGAAGACCCCGATGGGCTTCTTTGCGATGTTTGTTTCCATGAAAGAATTTCCAACTTTTCTTCAAGTTTGGAAACGCAGGAAAGAAAATAAGCAAACTTTTGAAGAAGGGCAATGAGATGATTGAGATCAATCGCCTAGAGTTTGCCCGCCACCACTGCTGCGGCTTTTGCTGACTCGACGGTGCCGCCGGATGAGTCAACCGCGTCAAGAAGAACAATGTATATTCCCATCCGTAGCCTTCGTTTGTCGTCGTCGAGTCCATCCCAGATGATCTGCCCAGTTGAGGCGCTCGGCTCATAATTCGCAAGAGTACGGACGGGGCGTCCAAGGGAATCAAAAATCTTCAGGCGGACTCGCGGAATCTGGCTGGACACTTTGTAACTGATGACGGTGAAGTCCTCGAACCCATCGCCATCAGGGGAAAACGGATTGGGAGAAATGGAGAGCGTAGTTTGTGTGGGGATAGAAGTTGTGAAGATGCTGTTCTGGTGTCCCGGCGTGCCTCCGACTTTCTCAACGCAAGAACTCCAATTGCGCCGGTCAGTAGAAGAAAGGTTTGGATTGATCCGTTCGAGAGAAATCCCGGTGATGTCGGTCATGTCAGGATTGTGCCACGAAGGCGAGTAGCGTATGCTATCAATGATCGTTCCTACGAGATCTGTGAGGATGACATCATCTCCTTTGTCATTCAAACTCAAGCCGGCGCGATTGAGAATGATGATCCTTGAGTTTCCTTGCGGGGCTCGAAGATTGGCAAACTGAGAGAGAATGGTCGAGTCCGAGCTGATCACAGCATATCCACCGGGTTCAATTTGAACAGGATTCCTGGCGATTGAGAACACGTTTACCTTCCCTGTTGCGTCTCGCATATCTGAGAGCGTCCACTCGCTCACGTCCACAGGGAAAGAACTCGGATTGTATAACTCAATCCACTCGGCTTGACCAGTCAATGGCTCATACATGATCTCATTGATTATCAATGCACGAGGCAGCGATCCGATCTTGATCTCAATTGATGCGGCGTTGTTTGACGGCCGCGCATCTCTAATATACTCTACCACTGCTGTGATCTGCATTAAGCCTGGAGGCAATTCCTTCCAGGTAAAGGGGACAAGGATTGTATCTCGCCTTTGTAGATTGCCACTCGGTGTTACTGTTCCAATCAGTTCCGTTGGTGTCAAAACGGAGTCTCTGTCAGCATCGTGGTAGAACATCACGGAATAACCGCTCGCCGGTTCCCTCCCAATATTCTGAATCGTGGCCATGAGGGATATGGAAACAGCCTTTCCGGATTGAACTGTCGTTGGTTCGAGGGCTTGGATTCTCATTACCTTTAGATCATTTGCGACAGTCGCGATGCTGTTCAGTCTGCCGGGTGTGCTTCCCTCCATGTCGTTTGAAGTGCCCCAATTTGTTGAGTCAGTCGAGAGCGCATCGAAATCAATTCTCTCGAGCGACCGTCCATCTAATCCGCCCCACGACCGAGTGTACGTTAGACTGTCCATCACCAGAGACCGAGCATCGTACAGCACGACTGCGTCTCCAGAATTGCTGAACAGAGCGGCTGGCAGACTCGGCGCGAACAACACCAACGGAGGAATTGAAGGGTGAAGATCAAGAATCGAGGCATCCTTCGTTATGACAGCATAGCTCGCCGGCCGAAGGAGAGCATCGGTGCTCGAGAGCATGTGCTTGGCCGCAGTCATGCGGTTGGAAAGCTTCCAGTTCTTCAGGTTGACATCAGTACTCGTTCTGTTATAAATCTCGACCCATTCCGGCTCGCTTCCTGATGGCCCATACATGATCTCGTTGATTACCACACCGCCCGTCGGCAACCCAATTTCAACCGCGATGATTCGCCGATTGTTCAGCAAACTCTCGTCTTCTATGTAGTCCACGGTCACAAGGTACAGACTAATGCCAGCCTGCGCATTGAAGACTTGTGCCGCGAACGACGCCGAATCTCCGGGTTGGAGTGCCATCGTCGAACTCGAACGTGTGATAAGTTCGGTCGCTTGTCCGACAGAATCATCGTTTGCGTCTTCGAAGAAGGTTACCGTGTAGCTTGAGGCAGGATTGGTGCCTGCATTCTGGACGACGGCAGTCAGTGTAAAGCTGGCTCCTGCCATGGGTGAGGCTGGCGAGATACTGACTGTGCTTATAGCTAAGTCATTGTTCTTCTGCGCGAGCGTGTTGACGCAACCTGGGCTGCCGCCGAATGGGTCAAGAGAAGTTCCCCAGTTTGACTGATCGGTCGATGCACCACTAGGTGCTATGCGCTCCAGCGATCTCCCTCCACTTCCACCCCAACCAGGCGAGTAGAATAGGCTATCCATTTGGCCATCCCGGGAATCGAAGAGAACTACTCCGTCACCAGAATTGCTGAAAAGTGCAATAGGCAAGTTCCGATTCACGAACAGCAATCCGTGAATAGATGGGTGGAACGCGAGGAACGCAAGCGAGTCTCGAGTGATGACTGCAAAACTGCTTCTCTGGAGAAGAGCGTCTGTAGTTGCGATCGCGTACTTGGCGGAAGTGATCCGGTTCGAAATTTTCCAGTTCTTCAGATTCACGTCGATACTCGAGGCGTTGTAGATCTCGATCCACTCAGGTTCGCCTCCGTTGGGGCCGTACATTACCTCGTTAATGACGACAGCCTTTGGTGGCAGTCCAACAGTTACAAGGATTATTCGCTTGTTGTTAAGATTCTCCTCGTCTAGCGAATACTCGATTGCCACAAGATATTGATGCTCCCCCACCATGACGTTCTGAGTTTGCGCGGAGAGAATTGCAGAATCTCCAACCTGGACCGTAGGCGTCGAAGCGACGCGTGTAATGAGTTCACCAGACTCTCCAACTGAATCCCCATTCACATCTTCAAAGAAGCTCATTGAAAAGCCAAAGGCAGGTTGCATTCCAACGTTCTTGACTGTTACAATGAGAGTGACCGTGCTGTTGACTGATGGGAAAGGCGGGGATGCACTGAAGTCTGTAATTGCCAGATCGTTCTCTTTTTGAGTGAGGGTGTTGACACGTCCCGGAGTACTGCCTGACGGATCGAGTGAGGTTCCCCAATTTGATTGTCCAGTTGATACTGCCGATGGTGAGATTCGTTCGAGTGACTTGCCTCCTGCACTACCCCAGCTTGACCGGTAGTACAAGCTGTCAATGACAGAGTTCCTTTGATCGTAGAGCACAACGGCGTCGCTGTCGTTTCGGAAAAGGGCAATAGGGAGACTGTTGTTGGTGAAGAGAAGCCCGGGAATTGAGGAATGGAAAGCTCGGAGGGCGAGTGAATCCCTTGTGATCACCGCGAAACTTTTTGGAGGAAGGATCGTGTCTGCTGCTGCGATTACGTATTTGGTGGATGAGATGCGATTTGAGACTTTCCAATTCCTCAAATTTGCTGGCACGGTGGATGTGTTAAAGATCTCAATCCACTCGGGCTCACCCCCATATGGTGCATACATGATCTCGTTGACGACGACAGCATTTGGCGGCAAGCCGACAATTACGAGAATTCCTCTCATGTCGTTGAAATCCTCCTCATCTAGTGGATACTCAACTGCTGCCAAGTAGTGATAGTCTCCGAGCATAGCACTCGGTGCCTGCGCAGAGAAGGCCACGGAGTCTCCAACCTGAAGCGTGGGTGTCATCGTGATGTGCGAGAAGAGTTCGTCATTTTGCCCAACCGAATCCCCATTCGTGTCTTCGAAGAAGCTCACTGAATAACCAGAGGCAGGTTGCATTCCAACGTTTGCCACCTTCACAGTGAGAATCACTGTGCTATTCGTTGTTGGAAAAGGTGGCGAGGCACCAAGCCTTATGATAGCTACGTCATTCTCCTTTTGCGTAAGGGTATTGACACGCCCCGGAGTGCCACCCAGGGGACTGAGTGAGGTTCCCCAGTTTGATCGCTCTGTGGATGGATCCGAGGGGGAAATTCGTTCGAGCGATTTGCCTCCTCCGCCACCCCAGCTTGATTTGTAGTACAAGCTGTCAGTGACAGAGTTCCTCGGATCGTAGAGTACAACGGCATCACTGTCGTTCCTGAATAGGGCGACGGGAAGACTGCTGCTGGTGAAGAGAAGCCCAGGGATTGACGAGTGAAACGCCGAGAAGGCAAGAGAATCTCTCGTGATAACTGCGAAGCTCTTAGGCGAAAGAACAACCTCAGCCGTCGCGATGGCATATTTGCTTGATGAGATCCGATTTGAGAGTTTCCAATTTCTCAGGTCAACTGCTGCCGTGGACGAGTTAAATATCTCAATCCACTCAGGCTCGCCTCCGCTTGGTGCGAACATGATCTCGTTGATAACCATGGAGTGAGGGAGAACACGTACAAAGAAGTTTACGATCCCATTATTGTTTGTCAGATCCTCATCACCCGAAATGGACACTACGCATAAGATTTGATGGTCGCCCGAAGGAAGACTCCCCGACTTCACTTCGACCAAAAGAGAATCACCGGGGTTAACCGATGGAGGGAAGAGGACTTGAAACCGCTCGCTTGCCTGACCGACGGAGTCACGATTTACGTCATCAAAGAGTTCCAGGCTATAGTTTGAGGCCGTCTGCGTTCCGAGGTTCGCAAGGAGTAGAGCGACGGTGAGGCTGTCTGCGGCGAGAGGAAGAGTTGGAGAGACCTTTACGGATCGCACAGCTAGGTCGATTGCCGTCTTCACAGTGAGGCCAACGTCGTCGATGCGGAGTGTTCCAGAAGTGCCACCAGCGCCACCGATGATGCGCCATCGGAACTTCACTTGAGTTTGATTGCCGAGGATCGGTGGAAGGTTCAGCGTGACGAGATTGTAAGTTGAGTTTCCGGGATTCTTTAGAGTATCACTGATAGCGATTGGGAATGTGAGACCATTGTCAGTCGACGCGTCAACGAGGACGCCCGAGGTGTGCGTCGATGAACGTGAGGTCCAGAATTCCAGCTTGTCGGGAACACGGCTGCTGAAATCAAATCGAGGTGTCGCGAGGTATTGGGGGACTGCCGAGTTCGTCGAGATGGCGGCGTTCGGTGGGGAATGCGTTGATGAAGTTGTCGTGGCGAAGTCGCCAGTCATTAGTCGGCTTGTCGATGTAGTCCATCCCGGCGGTAGTGACGGTGTCGTTACGGAATCGAAGTGTTCTGAGTAGGGAAATGCTCGGACTTGGGCCAGGAGTGTCTCTTCATTGCGAGGATAGACCAAGAGAGATAGAGCGATCAGAGGTAGGAGTCGCATATGACGGGACGGCGTCTAGTCGGGAAAAACAGCGCTACAATATACACAAATCTACGATAAAATCAAATCGGAACATCCGAAGATATTCTGCGGAGAGAGACTAACGGGTTGGTCTGCCAAGAAACAACAGAGCCGCTCCGAGGAGAGCGGCTTTGCGTCAAGAAATGGAGCTCTTTTGCGCTAAAGGACGCGGGAGGGACTATGCCCGCTGGTCCAACGGAGGGTGGGGATCAGCATGCTCATGTGCCTTCTGAGTAACTCCGAATGTACTCTTCCTGCTCCTTCGAAAGCCTGTCAATGGAAGTGCCCATCGTCCGAAGTTTCAAACGGGCGATCTCTTCATCCTGTTCCTTCGGGATGTCATGGACTTTCTTCTCCAGTCGCTTTCCGTTCTTGTGATGGTCGACAAGCCACAACTGAGACATGAACTGATTCGCAAACGACATGTCCATGACTTCTGAAGGGTGTCCCTCAGCTGCGGCAAGATTCACAAGTCTCCCTTTTGCGAGGACGTAGATACGTCTTCCATTTTTCAAGAGATACTCTTCATTGTTCGGTCGAATCTCTCTCACACGCTTGGTGAGCTTCTTCAAATCAACGAGATTCACTTCGCAATCATAGTGGCCAGCGTTGCAAACGATGGCGCCATCCCGCATCACCTTGAAGTGTCTCTCGGTGATGATGTCCTTCACTCCGGTGGTCGTAACGAAGATTTCTCCGACCTTTGCAGCTTCGTCCATCGCCATGACACGATGACCATCGAGTGTCGCTTTGAGGGCAGCGCTCGGCTTTACCTCGGTGATGATGACGTGCGCACCAAGTCCTTTGGCGCACTTCGCAACTCCGACTCCACAATGGCCGTAGCCCGCGACAACCACGTTCTTACCGGCAAAGAGTATGCTGGTCGACCGGAGGATCCCATCGATCGTCGACTGCCCTGTCCCGTACACGTTGTCGAAGTCCCATTTCGTCACTGCGTCGTTGACGGCAACGACGGGATACTTAAGCGCACCCGCTGCAGCCATCGAACGAAGGCGATGGACACCCGTCGTCGTCTCTTCTGTCCCGCCAATCACAGTGTCTTCAGCGAATTCAGGGTGACGGTTGTGGATTGTGAAGATCAAGTCGGCGCCATCGTCAAGTGTCAGGTTCGGCCGAATCTTCAGTGTCTGTTCAATGCACCAGTAAAACTCTTTGACGTTCATCCCATGCCATGCAAAGATCGAAATACCATCGGCGGCAAGTGCGGCTGCCACGTCATCTTGTGTGGAGAGTGGATTGCAACCACTCCAACTCACTTGTGCTCCAGCTTCGACAAAGGTCTTCACGAGCACAGCAGTTTCCTTTGTCACATGCAGACATCCAGCAATGCGAAATCCTCTCAATGGTTTTGTCTTTCGGTATTTTTCCCGAAGCGCCATCAGGACTGGCATTCGAGATTCTGCCCATGCGATTCGCTCTTGTCCCTTGCGGGCAAGCTTTAGATCAGCAACTTTGTACAATCCTCTTTTCTGGTCCATTTTCTTCTCGTGGTTAGTTGTTCCGGTTCTCAGAACTCTTCAAGCCAACTTTTGCAGAGTTTTTACAAGATCGAGTTTCTCCCAGGTGAATTCTTTTTCACTTCTTCCGAAATGTCCGTAGTTGGCAGTCTTCCGGTAGATTGGTCTGAGGAGGTTCAGTCTGTGGATAATCCCGCGAGGGGACAGGTCAATTTCCTTTTTTATTATTTGTTCCAGTTTTCTGTCGGGGAGTTTGCCCGTCCCGTGGGTGTTGACATGGATCGAGACCGGCTCGGCTACACCGATCGCATACGCGATCTGGATCATGCATTCATCGGCAAGTCCGCCGGCGACGATGTTTTTCGCGATGTGTCGCGCAGCGTACGCTGCACTGCGATCCACCTTTGACGGATCCTTCCCGGAGAACGAGCCACCGCCGTGCGCCACCCACCCTCCATACGTGTCAACGATGATTTTTCTGCCGGTGAGGCCGCTGTCTCCGTGTGGTCCACCGATCTCGAATCTCCCCGTCGGGTTTACGTGGTAAATTGTTTCCTTATCAAGAAGCTCATGAGGGATGACTTCCTTCACAACGTATTCGATGACATCGGCCTTGATTTTTCTCTGTGGAACGGCGGGATCATGTTGAGTCGACACCACAATGGTGTGGACTCGTTTGGGCTGCCGCCCCTCGTACTCGATGGTCACTTGTGATTTTCCATCCGGACGGAGGTATGGCATACTGCTGTGGCTCTTCCTTCGGATCGTTGCGAGGTGTTTGACGAGCTTATGGGCAAACATGATTGGCATCGGCATAAGCTCCGGTGTCTCTTTCGACGCGTAACCGAACATCATTCCCTGGTCACCAGCCCCTCCCTTATCGACGCCGAGTGCAATGTCAGGTGATTGTTGATGAATCGCCGATATCACGGAGCAGGAGTCTGCGTCAAACTTATACTCTGCTTTTGTGTACCCTATGTCGCGTATGACCTCACGTACGAGCCCTTGAAGGTCAACGTACGCAGTGGTAGTGATTTCACCCCCGATGAGGACAAGTCCGGTCGTGGCGAAGGCTTCGCATGCGACACGAGATTTCGGATCCTGCTCGAGCATCGCATCGAGGATTGCATCGGAGATTTGGTCACACACTTTGTCCGGATGACCTTCGGACACGGATTCGGATGTAAACAACCAGGACATTTGCGTTCTCACTCCTTCAGAAAGTTAGAGTAGTATAGATCTGCATCTTCAACATTATATACTTCATTACGTCCGAGAGGAAAGCATGAAAGAAGAATTGCTTGCGTGGGACGAATTAAGCCGAAAAGCTCCTGTGGCATGCTGGGTCCGAATTAATTGAAATCGATCTCGGATGAGTCGCCGATATTGATCCTCTTGTAGTTTCCTCTAACCGCTGCATTGTTCCCAACGATGGAACCCTCCAGCAATGCCTTCTGAACTCTCGCTTCTTCGCCGACGATGGAATTGCGCACGATGGATTCCTCAACGATGACGCGGTCGGCAATTGTCGCATACGGTCCAATGACAGAATTGGTGATCTGGCAACTTGGTGAGAGATAGACAGGCGGGAGAACGACAACTCCTTCCATCGTCCTTTCAGTGGATTTCTCTTCGAGCAGATGCCTGTTCGTCGCGAGAAGTGTTTCTTGATTCCCACAATCATACCAACCATCGACAGTAAATGGCCTTATCTTCTCTCCTCCCTCGATCATCAACTGGAGTGCGTCCGTCAATTGGAACTCTCCCTTTGTCCGTATGCCGCGCGTGATAATCTGTCCCAACGAATCAATCAGGAGACGTGGATTCTTGATATAATAGAGGCCTACGACAGCAAGGTTTGTAGGCGGGTTCTCGGGCTTCTCGAGGAGTTTCTCAACATATCCGTCTTGAAGGGCCGCCACTCCGAATCGCCGTGGGTCCTTGACTTCCTTTAAGCCGATGGCCGAGTGCTCGCTCTTCAATAGACCTGAAAGATCGAACTCAAAAATGGTGTCGCCGAGAATGATGAGAATTGGGTCTGAGCCAAATGTCTCGCGAGCGGAGTAGATGGCTTGCCCTAGGCCTTGTCGTTCTTCCTGCTCAATGAAGTTGAGACGCATGCGGTAGTTCGACTCGACATACTCTTTGATCTTGTCGCCGAGGTAACCGATGATGATCGATGCTTCGTCGATGCCGTTCTCCACGAGCCGATCGAGGATGTGGCCGATAATCGGTTTTCCAGCCACATTCAGCAAAACCTTCGGGATCGAGTATGTGTGGGGGCGAAGCCTACTCCCAACACCAGCAACAGGAATAACCGCGCGCATTGACTCCTTCGGAGAAACTGATCGAGCGTTTCACATGGCCAAAATTCGCCCGATGAATCTATCAAAAAAAAGTCTCGAAAGCAAGGTGGAAGTTTGCTTCAAGCACACGGTACGCACCTTGCTTCTTTCTCCTCCATTTGTTACTTTCATCAGTGGGTGAGAGACTTCATGCGCGACTTCCAATCGCGGTATCTCCAATACAAACGACTCATCGATCGACGGTTTCAGTCGCTTGCCGACGAAGACGATCGGAGGCCGCGCTCGCTCGTGGTTCCCCTCAAGTATGTCCTCTCCAGTGGAGGAAAGAGGCTCCGACCCGTTCTTCTTCTCTTGGCTCATGAGGCTGTGTCAGGCAGGCGTGCACGTATCGGGAGGTTCGATGGGGTGCTTAATGCCGCGCTTGCAGTCGAAGCGTTGCACAACTTCACCCTCGTCCACGATGACATCATGGATGACGCCCCATCACGTCGAGGACGCGCGACGGTGCACTCAAAGTGGGATGAGAATACGGCGATTCTTGTCGGTGATGAGTTGGTGGCGTTGGCCTATCGCAGTCTGCTCAAAACAAAAAGTCCACGAATCGGGCAAGTCCTCGAGATCTTCACTGATGGACTTCTGGAAGTCTGCGAGGGCCAAGGGTTAGACAAGGAGTTTGAGCAACGACGAGATGTGACTCTTGCTGAATACTTAAAGATGATTGAAATGAAAACCGGTCGTATGGTTTCGGTGACACTCGAAATCGGTGGCCTCCTTGGTGGTGGAGACAGGATTGAGCTCACCGCGCTCCGAAAATTCGGTCACCACGTTGGTCGAGCATTCCAAATCCAGGACGATCTTCTCGATGTAATTGGCGACCAGCGCTTTGGCAAGAAGATCGGAGGTGACATCGTCGAGGGGAAAAAGACTTTTCTTCTCCTTCAGGCTCTCAAAAAGGCGAAGCAGAAGGACCGCAGCATCCTGGAACGAGTCATGTCGGGGCGAGGGGTAGCAAGCAAGGAAGTCGGAACTGTGAAAAGAATCTATGAGAAGTACGGAGCGGTGGAGTGCGCGAAAAAAAGGGTCCGAAGACATGTCGTTGAAGCTCAGCACGCGTTGGAGAGCTTGCAGCCAAGCAGGGCAAAAGACATGCTGCACTGGTTGGCCGGAATGCTTCAAGATCGGAGCTCGTGACCATCCCGTCAATGGTTGAACGCGAAGTCACAATCAAGAATCGCACGGGGCTCCACACACGTCCTGCAGCGACGCTTGTGAAGCTGGCTGCAAAGTTTAAATCGGACTTCTTCATCTACAAAGACGGTCTTCAAATCAACGGAAAAAGCATTATTGGCGTGATGACGCTCGCCGCCGAGCAGGGCTCAAGACTCATCCTCCGGTTCAACGGGGAAGATGAAGAGCAAGCTGCGGAAGCGATCGTTGAGTTGTTTGAGAAAGGGTTCGAGGAAATCTAGATTGCAGGAGATGATGGAACCTCTCGTCGAGGAAAAGCTGAAACAGGAAGTCGTCCTTCAAGGAATCGCTGCTGCTCCTGGAATCGCAAGGGGGCGCGTCTATCTTTATAGCAAGCACGTTCCGAAAGTTCCTGATCGGACGATTTCGACCGATGACGTGCAAGGAGAAATCGAACGCTTGCATCATGCGGTGGCGAGGTCTCAGAAAGAGCTGAATAAAATCCTCAGCTACGCGGAACAAAAACTCGGCCTCGGGAAGTCGAAAATCTTTGAGGCACAGATAATGATCTTGAATGACCCTCTTCTCTTCAACGCAATTGAGACGAGAATCCGGGACGAATGCAAAAACGCAGAGTTCATCATCAACGATGAAATCAACAAGTATCAGCGCCTCATGCTGCAGGCAAACGATGAGTACATGCGGGAGCGCGCGTATGATGTCGAGGAGTTGAAAAACCGTATTCTCCGGAACATGCAGCAAGAGCGCCTGCATTCAAGGCTTGAGGCTTCAGCAGTGATCGTTGCAGAGAGCCTCACCTCAGCCGACACAATTCTCTTCAGCCGAAATGATGTGTTGGGGTATGCGACCGATCTCGGCGGGGTCACGTCTCATGCGGCACTCCTCTCGCGTTCCCTGAAAATTCCCGCAGTGATGGGCTTGCGTGATGTGACGAACAAAGTCTCGACGGGTGATGAAATTGTGGTGGACGGCTACAGCGGGCGGTTGATCATCCACCCATCAAAAGAGAGCGTCGCCGATTTCGAAGCAAAGCGTGCAAAGTTCCTTGCATTCGAGGAGAAGCTTGCCGACTTGCGTGACCTGCCCTCCGAGACGCTCGACCGGAAACGGATTGATCTTTCAGTGAATATTGAATTTGAGGACGAGCTTGAATTCGCCCGCCTTCAAGGTGCAGAAGGAATCGGCCTTTACCGGACTGAGCGCCTGATCCTTGAGCGTGATGCTATTCCCACCGAGGAAGAACAGTACGAGGAATACAAGCGAATCGCGGATAAGATGTATCCATATCGAGTCATACTTCGGACGTTCGACATTGGCGGTGACAAAGTCCTGCCCCAGAGTCTGCCTGAGGCAAACCCATATCTCGGGTGGAGAGGGATTCGCATCAGCCTTGATGAGCCTCAGTTGTTCCTTGATCAACTTCGTGCTATTCTCCGGGCAAGCGCGCGCAAGAACGTCGCCGCGATGTTCCCGATGGTGGCAACAGTCAGCGAAGTGCGTGAAGCCAAGAAGATGGTCGAGCAGGCGAAGGCAGAATTGCAGGCAAGAGGTGTCCCGTTCGATGAACGGATGAAACTTGGGGTGATGATCGAAGTCCCGTCTGCTGCAGTGATGGCTGAAGAGATTTCGAGAGAAGTGGATTTTGTGAGTATCGGGACCAACGACCTCATTCAGTATTTGCTGGCAGTGGATCGGACGAACAGTGTTGTCGCCGGTCTGTACCAGGAATTTCATCCGGCAGTCCTGCGTTCGATCAAGCAGATCATCGACGCAAGCCACAGGAGCAAAGTCTGGGTTGGAATGTGTGGTGAGATGGCTGGTGACCCTCTCGCTGTGATTCTCCTCGTCGGTCTTGGTTTGGATGAATTCAGCGTGGTCCCTGCTGTTCTACCAGAAATCAAGAAGATTATCCGCTCGATCAAGTATAAGGAAGCGCGACGAATAGCGGAGAAAGCCCTGAAGTTCAGCACAGAAGAAGAAGTCGAGCAGTATATCCGAGAGGTGATCAAGGAGAAGTTCCCCGAGATCCCGTTGGGCTAAGTGAGAATCGATCTGATATTCGCGGAACACTAAAGGATGGGCTCATGCACACCCGAAACCGTAGCACTGAACTGAACGAAGCAACGATTCGCCGCATCGATGCGTCCGACATGCGAGAGCTTCTCCTCCGATTCCCGGAGCAGATCGAGGAGGCGATAGCAATTGGCGAGAGGTCCAGTGTCTCATTGGACCTCTCAAAGGTGTCCTCAATAGTCATCACTGGTTTGGGGGGCTCGGCCATCGGCGGAGATCTTCTGCGCTCGTACTTGGCGGATGAGGTCAGAATCCCAATTGTGGTCAATCGACACTATTCTCTGCCGGAGTTTGTTACAAGAAGAAGCTTGGTCATCGTCTCAAGCTATTCGGGGAACACCGAGGAGACCATTGCTGCGCACCGCGATGCGCTCAAGCGAGGCGCTCGTGTGCTTTGCATCTCTTCTAACGGGGCCACTGAGGGGATTGCCAAGCAGCACAAGAATGCACTGATTAAAATTCCAGGAGGCTTTCCACCACGCGCTGCGCTTGGATACTCTTTCTTCCCGATCCTTGTTACTCTGCTCCGGAATGGTCTCGTCCGACGCAGGCGTCGTGATTTGCAGGAGACGGTAGGACTCTTGAAGAAAAGGGCCCGGCTCTACGGCGAACTCGCATCCTCCTCGAACGATGCGCTGAGCATCGCCCGGGAATTGAGGGGGAGATTGCCTGTCATCTATTCAACGACCGAACACCTTGACTCCGTGAATCTCCGCTGGCGGACACAGCTTGCCGAGAATGCAAAGGTGCTTGCGTATGGAAATGTGCTTCCAGAAATGAATCACAATGAGTTGGTCGGCTGGAAAGTCTTGAAGAAGCTCATGAAGGAAATTGCTGTCGTGATTCTACGTGACGCTGATGAACATCCCCGGGTCCGGGTGCGACTCGATCTGACAAAGAAGATCGTTAGCAAGTATTCCTCGCACATCATTGAGGTCAAGAGCGAAGGAGAAACTCTCCTTGCGCGAATGTTCTCTCTGATCTACCTTGGAGACTGGGTGAGTTACTATCTAGCTATCCTTAACGGAGTTGATCCCACGCCAGTGAAGGTCATCGATTATTTGAAATCGGAGCTGGCCAAGGTGTAAGGAGAGCTTGTGCTAAAAGGGACAAGATTCAAGTTTCGAGTTCGATCGGCGATAGGACTAATCCCAGAAGAATAAGCATGTCGAATCTTCGAGACATCAGAGCGTTACGAAAAAGGAATCAAGTGATCTCGAGAAGAAAATATCCCGCGACCAAGCACGGACACACCAGTGTTGCAGAATCAAAGTCCGTCTATCTAGTCGGAGATGGCCACAGAGTGCCAGTTGACGACGTGATTTGTGGGGATGCGCTAGAAGTGCTGAAGGGTTTCCCGGCGGAAAGCGTTGATCTGATCGTAACGTCTCCTCCATACGCTGACCGACGCGCCAAAACTTACGGAGGAATTCCTCCAGGCAATTATGTGAGTTGGTTTATGCCGATCGCCGATGAACTTCAGCGCGTGTTGAAACATGACGGTTCGTTCATCTTGAACATCAAAGAGAAAGCGGTGAATGGTGAGAGGGGAACATACGTTCTCGACTTGATTCTCGAGATGAGAAAGCATGGATGGTTGTGGACAGAGGAGTATATCTGGCACAAGAAGAATTGCTACCCGGGGAAGTGGCCTAACAGATTCAGAGATGCATGGGAACGCTGCTTACACTTCACAAAACAGAAACACTTCCGGATGTATCAAGAAAAAGTAATGGTTCCAGTTGGTGATTGGGCTGAGAAGCGACTAAGCAAACTCAGTAAGGCCGATTTGACAAGGGATGAGTCTCGCTCGCTTAGTGGATTTGGGAAAAACGTTTCGAACTGGCTGGGTAGAGAGATGGTCTACCCTACAAACGTTCTTCACCTTGCCACCGAATGTGGCAACAAGAACCATAGTGCGGCATTTCCTATCGCCTTGCCGATGTGGTTCATAAGGCTCTTCACAAAGGAAGGGGATCTCGTTCTCGATCCATTTCTCGGTTCGGGGACGACTGCTCTTGCGTGCCGCGAGTTGAAGAGACATTTTGTGGGGATTGAGATTAGGAAAGAATATTGTCAGCTTGCCACTTCACTGCTCAAATCCAAGTACCAACCGACTCTCTGGGACTTGGTCAACGAATACCAGGCATGAAGAAAATAAACTCTGCTGGACTCGAAGAGCTGATTGCCAAGTGTCTGAAGGATTTCTACACTAGGCGGCTACAACGGGTCAATACCATAAAGCTTAAGACTTACCTGCTTAGAAAGAACCCGTATTTGTATAGAGCGATAGGAACGGAGAAAGCTGGGGAAATCGTCGAAGAGATCTTGAAAGCATACATTTCTTCCTCTGATGAGACTATTTTTGGCGACGCTTTCTTCGAGCCAATTGCTAAACTGGTTTCAGGTGGAACTGTCTCACCCAGTGAGGGTGTGGATATCGCAATAGAGAGTTCGTCCACTTATAAAGCCATTGCAGTAAAGTCCGGACCCAATCCGTTCGACTCAAGCGCGAAAAAACGGCAAAGTGATGAGTTCGCCACACTCAGAAAACGGCTCTACAAGATACATAAGCGCTTCGACCCAGTTGTTGGTCACGCATATGGAAAGCTCGTATCTATTCCATCAAGAACTCAAATTTATCGAGATGTTTCTGGGCAAAAATTTTGGACAGAGTTGACAGGCGACCCTGAATTCTACCTCAAGCTTGTTAGGTTGATGAAAGATGAGCCATCTGAACACCGGAAAGCATATAGCAAGGCTTGGGGGGCGGCAGTGACAAGACTGACTGTCGAATTTGCTGAAGAATTCTGCAATCGTGATTACACAATTGATTGGGAAAAGCTAACCAAGTTCAACAGTGGGTCTGAGTAGCTTGCGAGGTGAGGGTAATGCGGCGGTGGATCCTTCCATATTTCTTCCTCTTTTTTTTCTTCATTGACATTGCCTCTGCGCAGTTCTACTACTTCGGTCAGAACAAGGTCCAGTACACGGACTTTGACTGGCACGTTCTGAAGACTGAGCACTTCGATATCTACTACTACCCTGAGATGAAAGATCTCGCGGAGCGCGGTGCATCATTCGCCGAAGCGAGCTACCGGCTGCTCCAGGACAAGTTCAACATCAACGTGGCGAATCGCATCCCGCTCATTTTCTACAGCTCCCATCTCCACTTCGAACAAACGAACGTCACTCCGGGGTTCATTCCCGAAGGAGTGGGTGGGTTCTTTGAGTTCTTAAAAGGCCGTGTTGTGATCCCATGCGATGGCTCAATCAGTCAGTTCAAGCATGTCATCCGGCACGAGCTTGTGCATGTGTTCATGCAGACAAAGGTCAACCGTGTTCTTTTGGATCACAGAATCTCGCAAGATCGCGTCCCGCCGCTGTGGTTCACAGAAGGCCTAGCAGAGTATTGGTCCACAGAGTGGGACGCGCAGGCTGAGATGCTTCTTCGGGATGCGGTCTTGAGTGAGTATCTTGTTCCGATTCTTGACATAGAAAGCATCTACGGAAGTTTCCTCATGTATAAAGAGGGGCAAAGCTTTCTCCAGTTTCTTGCACAGACGTATGGAGAGGACAAGATCCTTCTCATCATGGAAAACTTCTGGAAGACGGGCTCATTCCGCGATGTGATGAAGATGACATTCGGAAAGGAGTATCGGGAGCTAGATCAGGAATGGATCTATTCACTGAAAAAGAAATACTACCCTCTTCTTAGCAACTTCGACCAGCCGAGCGTCGTCTCGCAGCCAGTGGTTATTGAGGGATTCAATTCGAAACCGGTGTTCTACCGGCGTGACGGAAAAGCCGAGGTGTTTTTCATAGGGAATTACACGGGCTACACGAGCATCTACCGGAAGGAACTCGAAAATCGCGAGGCGAGGCCCGTAACAGTGATCGAAGGAGAGAAGTCGGATGAATTCGAAGCCTTCCACATTTTCCAAAGCAAGATCGACATTTCAAAGGATGGCATGTTGGCGTTCGTGACGAAAAGTGGTGAGAACGACGCACTTCATCTCTACAACGTCAACGACGGTAAAATCGTGGAGACCCTTCATCCCCCAGGAATCGTTTCTATTGGGTCTCCCTCGTGGTCGCCAGATGGAAAACAGCTCGCCTTTTCAGCGATCGATATGTCAGGATACAATGATCTGTATATCTTCAGCCCGGAGACAAAATCGCTTCAGAGGCTCACGAACGACTACTACGATGACCGCGACCCCTCATGGTCCCCGACCGGTGATAAAATAGCCTTCAGTTCGGATAGGACGAGTTTTGGCGCGAAAGGGAAGTACAACCTCTTCCTTTACGATGTGAAATCCAAGAAGGTCGACTATTTGACGGCTGGTGACGAGGACTACCACTCGCCGAGTTGGTCACCCGACGGACGCTGGATTGCTTTTACTTCTGATCTCGATGGAGCTCAAAACATCTGGCTGATTGACTTCAGCGACACGTCGGCGGCCTTCAAAGTGACCAAACCATTCGAGATGCGCAAGCTCACGAACTTCACGACCGCTGCTTTTGATCCTCGCTGGACTGACAAGGGCGGGTTGGTCTTTACTGCGTTCGAAAAGTTCAGTTTCCAGATTCGGATGATTGACTCAGTGCAGGCACGTTTTGACCGATCGCTCGTGGTTCACCGGATCGATAGTCTTCCACGAGAGAGCCAGTGGTCCACCGGGAAGATCGAGGGCATTTCGGAAGTGAACGAGCTGAAGTATGTCCGTGATTACACGCTCGACATCGCCCAGAGTCAAGTAGCAACTGATCCGGTGTTCGGCACCTATGGCGGAGCCGAGTTGGCTCTGAGCGATCTCCTCGGGAACGATCAGTACTACTTCCTCATTTACAACACTGCGCAGTCGAAAGATGAGATTCTTCAAAGCTTCAACATTGCGATCTCGAGGATTTCACTCGGCCAGCGGTTGAACTATGCGTACGGGATCTTTCACTTCTCGGGCAGGCGGTACGATTTGACGGATCCTGATTTATTCTTCACCGAGCGTGTGTTCGGTGGATATTTCGCGTTGAGTTATCCTTTCTCTAAGTTTTACCGAATTGAAGCTACCACCAGTCTGAGCCACTCTGACAAGGAAGTGGTTACCTCTCGAAAGGCACTTCTCTTTTCCAACTCTCTCTCCTTCGTCCATGATAATTCGCTCTGGGCGTCAAGCGGACCGATCGATGGGGATCGGTTCATCCTCACACTTGCGTATACGACCGATGTGCAGTACTCGAATGTCGATTACTACACCGTGATTGCTGATTATCGGAGATACTTCCGGCTGAGCCAACGGAGTGCTCTTGCAGTGCGCGGCCAGGTCTTCTATAACGAAGGGCAGGAGGCTCGTCGGTTCTTCATGGGAGGGAGCTGGGATCTCCGCGGGTACCCGAGATGGTCACTTCGTGGAAAGAAACTCTGGCTTACGAGTGCTGAGCTGCGGTTTCCTTTCATAGACCAATTGGGTGTCAAATTCCCCTTCGGGGGGGTCGGTCTTGGCTCCCTCAGAGGCGCGCTCTTCTTCGATGCAGGGAGCGTGTGGGACGACGTCTACACGGAGACGCTCGGCAGCATCGGATTCGGGCTGCGATGGAATCTCGGAGATGTCCTCGTCCTCCGGTATGATCTCGGCAAACGGATCGAGGACAACTTCAGCCACTTGCAGAAGGGGTTATTCACACAATTCTTCTTCGGATGGGATTTCTGATTACGTGAGATCAAATCAGATCGTTCATCCCCTTCTTCTTCTTTCCTTCCTAATTGCGGGCTGCGGCACACTTCAATTGCAGCGTCCGATAGGAGTCCACGAGGACGATTGGACCGAGTTCGGAGGCAACGCAGGGCATACGAACCAAAGCTCTGTTGTTCTTTCACCTCCACTTGAGGTCGCTTGGGAATACGATGCCTCAGCTGGATTTGGCTCGGGCTCACCTGTCGCGGCTGATAGCTTTGTTTTCATCGGCACACTCTCTGGCGAGATCCATGTTGTGAACGTTGAGACGGGTCATCGTGCAGGAGTTCTCACTGTCGAGTCGGCGGTTACAGGTGCGCTGCTCATCGACGGCATCGGGTTGATTGCAGGGTCCGCAAGCGGCGAGCGCACTCTCGTTTCTTACGACTACCGCGACGGCGTTGTTCGCTGGGCGAGAGAGCTCGGCGGCATCGAATCCTCGCCGCTCCGGTTTGGTTATCGTCTGTTTGTGACAACGTTGGATGGTGTCGTGTACTGTCTCGACAAGGCGAGTGGGACTGAGATTTGGCGTTTCGAAACCAAGAATTCTATTCACTCCTCTCCTGCTACAGACGGGAAAACGATTGTCTTCGGGTGTGACGATGGAAATCTGTACGCCGTCGACCTTGAGAGCGGGAAGGGTTTGTGGAAATTCAAAACGGGCAGGAGCATCTATGCTACCCCTTCGGTGTTTCGCGGGCATGTGTTCTTTGGCTCATTAGACAACACTTTTTATTCTCTTGATCTCAGAGACGGAAAGCTAGCTTGGAAGTACCTTGCTGGTGGAAAGATCTACGATACGCCCACATTTTCCGAAGATCTTGTGATTGTCGGGGCGACGGATGGGACACTCTACGCACTGCGAATGCATGATGGGTCTGTCGCATGGAGATTCTCTGCAGCCAGCATCATCAACTCTTCCCCTGTTGTCTCCGGGAGCTATGTTTATTTTGGTTCACTTGACAAGAAACTCTACGCACTCGACGCCTTTACCGGCGCACTCAAGTGGGAATACGATGTCAAAGGCCGTATCAAGACCTCGCCTATTATCTGGCGAAAGCATCTCATCGTGGCAGCGGAAGACCGCTCTATTTTTGCTTTTAAACAGGTATCAGCAAAGTAAGTGATCCTCCCTGGGCCATCTCCCCATGCCGATCACGAAGTATTTCCTTGACTTTCACACAAGCCCTGTTTATATTTTGCCACGCATTGGTTGAGGTCTGTTGATGGGCTGCTGACTGAACGCCGGTTTGGTTCGTGGTCTGCAGGGCTCCATACGAAGTTCCTTCCTGACTGAGGGGAAGAGCGGTTGCAGAACGAGAGGTCCCACGAAATTACCCAACTCCCAAGAGTCTAATGTGACAACCGAGACTCACGCCGTGCTGCTAGAATGGGTTGTCGAGTCTCAGAGATGCGAAGTTTTCCAACTTCACAGTCAACAAAGAATCAGATCACTACTGATCCATGAAAGTCAGTGCGGAGTCCTCGAACTCCAGCGAAAACAATATAGATAAGAGGGCCGATCTTCATACCCATACGACACACTCAGATGGCTTTCTCTCACCTTCCGAATTGATCCAGAAGGCCCGCGAGACGGGTCTTGAGATTCTCGGAATCACAGATCACGACAGCGTGAATGCAATTGAGGAGAGCATCGAGATCGGCAAAGGACTTGGCGTCGAAGTTGTTCCCGGCGTCGAGTTGAGTTCGGCGATCGATGAGCGGGAAATCCATATTCTCGGCTATTTCATCGATTTCGGGGACAAAACCCTCTTGGAGCATCTAGCCTTCTCTCGAGGTGAACGCTTGAAGCGCGCAGAGCGGATCGTGGAGAAGTTGAATAACATCAATATTCCTCTTAAGCTCGATGCTGTATTGGAGAAGGCGGGCTCGGCGGCTGTGGGTCGTCCGCATATTGCAAACGCTCTCCTCGATGAAGGGCTCACCGGGTCATACGTGGAAGCGTTTTCTAAATACATCGGCTATGGCGGGCCGGCATACGAAAAAAAGCATTCTCTCTCACCCGAAGAAACGATCACCCTCATCGCTTCCGCCGGAGGCCTTTCCTTCCTCGCACACCCTGGGAAATACACCACGGAGATGGTCCTTCAGCGTTTGATCAAAAGCGGACTCGATGGAATCGAAGTGGTCCATCCTTCTCACACGCCTGAGAAAGTTCGACACTACCACGACATTGTGAGCCAGTACTTCCTTCTCGAAAGTGGTGGGTCGGATTTTCACGGTGGAAAGAGGAACGATGACGGCGCCCTCGGATCCTACAACGTTCCGACTGCCTGGATCCAAGAGATGAAGGAGCGTCTGTTCTAACTTAGGGATTCTCCTACTGCAAACCAGATGGAGTTATTGGCGTGCGGTTGTCTCAGCGTCGAAGTTCGACGAAGTTGAAAACAGTGAAAGGGGGGATCTCCACAAAAGGACTGAAGTTTGGAATCATCGTCAGTCAGTTCAACGAGAACGTGACTGAGAGACTTCACAACGGAGCTCTCGAGTGTCTGAAAGCTCATGGAGTCACTGAAAGCCATGTTGAGAGCTTCTCTTGCCCCGGATCCTTCGAGCTTCCTCAAGTTGCTAACCATCTTGCTCAGAGTGGGAAATACGATGCACTCATCTGCCTTGGCTGTGTCATTCGTGGTGAGACCCCACACTTTGAATACATCGCGGCCGAGGCGGCACGAGGCGTTGGACGGGTTGCCTACGCAACTGGGGTGCCAATTGCGTTCGGCGTCCTGACAACGGACACCCCGAAACAGGCGCTCGATCGCGCTGGTGGAAGGGTTGGGAACAAAGGCTGGGATGCCGCACTCAGTGCAATCGAGATGGCGAACTTGGTGGCGGGAATCAGGCGACGACTGAGAAGGAGAACCTGACGACACATTGGTGAATGTTTTTTTCTCTCCAGCTTGTGGAAAGTAACTAGCCCGTGGCCTTCAAGACAGAACGTCAACTCAGCCGCGCGGACATTTTCAATGTGACGATTCTGGTTGCATTGACGGTGATTCTTTTCATCCCTTCACTGGGTATCCGGTTCTTGAATGATGATGTGAGCGTGATTGGTTTCAGTGTTGGTGGTGATCGTGCGGATTACGGGAAATTGCTATCGAGCGAAGAAGTGTTAGGGGGGTATTACAGACCGCTCTCCAACTTGATGAACATGGTCGATTTTTCGCTGTGGGGATGGAATCCTTTTGGTTTTCACCTTACGAATCTTGTGCTTCATGCATTCAATGTTGTTCTTGTCTACTGTCTGGTGCGCATGTTGACTGAGGGTCACTTTGCTGCGTTTGTTGCCACCCTGCTGTTTGCTGTTCACCCTATCCATGAACTCTCAGTCCTGTGGATCCCCGGCAGAGGCGATCTCCTTTGTGGCCTGTTTTACGTGCTCGCTGTGATCTTGTGGATTCGGTGGAGGTCGCACCCCAGACCCGCATTCCTATTCTTGTCGCTCATTGCGTTCTTTATTGCGCTTCTTTCGAAGGAGATGGCTGTTTCTCTTCCCCTTCTTCTTTCTGTGATAGAATTTCGATTCCAGTGGGAGGAGTGCAGCCATCAGCGTGGGCAGATGCTCCTTGAGTCACTGCGGCGATCCTGGCCATACTTCATTGTAGTGCTGCTCTACGGTCTGGGAAGGTACGTTTTCCTCAATGATGATATCCTGCATTCGACACAAATAGGTTACTCCAATACCAGTCTGCTTCATTTTGCAGAGAACATTGCCGCCTTTGCAGGTTTTCTCCTTATACCGTTTGGACATTTCGCGATTGAAGGATTTCTGAGTGCCCATCAGGCGATCTTTCTCTCGGCATTGGCGGGCGCGAGTATCCTCGGCTGTTGGATCCTCTGGAAAGGGATCGCTGCCTCCACCTCATTCGCCATCACAGCTTTGTGGATAGTGGTGACTCTCCTTCCAGTATTGCAGCTGAGTATGCGGTGGTACATGTACTTGCCTTCTGTGGGGTTTTGCATCGGGGTTGGCTTCCTGCTCACTCGGATTTTCCAGAGGGCCGGGGGGCTCGCGGTTGCTTTGACACTAGTGCTGATAACAGCATATTCGGTTCCACTCTACTCGCAGGAGCGGACTTGGCTCGAGACTAGCACCTTGGCAGAGAGATTGTTGAGGGATGTCCATGCACAGGCGCCCTCTTTGTCGGATAACGATGCGATCTTTGTACTTGCTCTCCCCGCGAAACTAGGAGGGACACCTATCTTGAATCTTGGCTTCCCAGGTGCTGTCCACCATTTGTATAAGAACGACACCGTGCTCGTCACGATCGCATCCAAGGTTGTGATGACGGATCTGGATGTGGAAATAACAGTTACCCAAACAGATACTGGCGAATGGGAACTTGCTACTCCAGAAGCCGCTTACTTTGTGTTCTCCGGTCTGAATAGCCTTGGTCAAGAGTACTCGCCGGCCCGAGGAGACTCGCTTCTCACAGAAGACTGGGAGGTTCGCATCGAGGGGCTGAACCCTCAGAGCAAGGTGAACTGCATCAGTGTTCGGTTGCTTAACCGCGAAATCAGAAAACACAGCTATTTTTTTGTCTACGCAAACCATCACTTTCATCTGGTTGAGGTCAAGTCTTGATCGAGGGAGCAGCGCGTCACAAGGTACCTTGCGAGGCCCAGCCATCATCAGCGGCTGCGGACTGCAGATCATCAATGACGGAATGAGAGAGTCGGTGTGAAGCTGAGAATTGTTCTGAATAAGCCTTACCAAATCGTGCCGAGCGTCATTCTTCTCCTGACGCTTGTTGCAAGTGCATCAGGAGGCGTCGGCGAGTGGAAGAACTACACAGACATGAAAGGTGTCGTCAGCGTTGCCGGGAATGGAAACGCCCTGTGGGCAGCGACTCATGGTGGCTTGTTCCGCTTCAATCTTGCTGACAGTTCGTTCACGACGTTTACCAATTCAGAGGGCCTGACCGACAATGACCTCACGGCTGTTCTTGTAGACAACTCGGGCAAGGTTTGGGCGGGAGCTTCAAATGGCGCCATCGATGTCTACGATCCGCAGGCCGAAACGTGGCAGCACATCGTGGATGTCCTTCTCTCTGATAAGACTCTGAAAGGAATAACAGGATTTTATCAGATCGGAGATTCCATCTTTGTCAGCTCGGAGTTCGGTGTGAGTCTATTTCTCGTGAGTCGGTTTGAATTCAAAGAGACCTATGCAAAGTTCGGCTCGTTTCCCTCCTCCATACGGACAAATGGTTTTGTCAGTGCGAACGGAAGATTTTGGGTGGCAACTGCCTCAGGTTTAGCATCTGCAGACAGGAACAGTCCAAACCTCTCAGCACCATCCGCCTGGACAACCTACACAACTGCAAACGGGCTGCCTTCAAATGGTGTCAATGCGGTGGCGTTTTTCAACGGGACAATTTATGCGGGCACCGACGCCGGCTTGTCGAGATTCAAGAATCCCGGCTGGGAAGGTGTGGCTCCACTTGCTTCCACACAGATAACGCACCTGGTACGAATCTCGGATAGACTTTACATCGCTGCTGGAAACGGACTGTACTCCTTGGGGCCGGATGGGGTAACGACGAAGATTGGAGAAACACTACCAGCCGCCATAAACGCTCTCTTGGGGGACCAATCGGGGAATGTTGCACTTGGTGTTGAGGAGTATGGACTCGCGCTGCTCAAAGGTTCTGTTTGGTCGTTCGAGTCTCCCAACGGACCAGCGTCGAACTCTTTTGTGGGTCTAAAGGTGGATTCGAGCGGTGTTCTGTTTGCGGCATCTGGAGCAAACAATGGCGACGGGTTCTACAGATTTGACGCTTCCGCACCGCTTGGGAAGCAGTGGACAAATCATAACCTAAGCACGAATCCCGAGTTGGGAACGAACGATTACTATCTAGTTTCATTAGGCCAGGACAACTCCAAGTGGATCAGCTCGTGGGGGAGAGGCGTGGCTCGGGTCGATAGGAGGGGGAGGGTCAGCGTCTTCAACAAGGCGACAGCGGGCATCACGGGGATCCCGGAGGACACGAATTTTGTCGTGATCGGGGATGTCGCGCCGGATCTGCGTGGGAACACATGGATGACAGTGAGGAGTGCAGCCAATCGAAACGTGATCGCCGTCTTGAGGTCCGACTCGAGCTGGTTTTTTATGCAGAATGGATTGAACGGGAGCGCGACCCTTCTCACCTCGATGGCGATTGATCTCTTCGATACGAAATGGATTGTCTCCGGGGATCCCAGCGTACCTGGCCCTCAGCCAGGTCTCCTTTATCTGATCGATGGCGGAACGCTCACAAATACCAACGACGATGTTTGGGGTATCGTCACCACTGACGATGGCTTGACCAGCAATACAATCACACGACTCGTTGTCGATCGAGATGGTGAGGTTTGGGTGGGGACGAACACCGGGTTGAACGTCATTGTAAACCCGAGGAGTCCAAAGGCACAAAATGCCATCAGACGCGTGTTCATTGCGTATCAAGAGTACATCAATGACATGGCAATGGATCCCATAGGGAACAAATGGGTTGGAACAAAAGACGGCGTCTTTGTGCTCTCATCAGACGGTACGGCACTTCTTGCTCAGTATACTGTGGAGAACACCGGGGGCAAGCTGATTGACAACGATGTGCGTGCTGTTGCCTTCGACGAACCGCGCGGGATTGCATATTTCGGGACAGGGAAGGGGCTCTCGAGTTTGACGACGACAGCAGTGGCCCCGGTGGAGAATTTCGGTGACCTTTCGATATCTCCGAATCCGTTTTATCTCCCGAGCACGAAAGATCTTCAGATTGACGGCTTGGTGCGGGATGCAAACATAAAGATTCTCACGGTCGATGGCAGGCTAGTCCGCGAGTTTTCTTCGCCGGGGGGCAGAATTGCCTTTTGGGATGGACACGACAGCGCAGGGCGTCTTGTCCCAAGCGGCGTGTACCTCATCATCGCATCCTCTGCCGAGGGTGAGCAGTTGACGAAAGCGAAAGTTGCGGTGTTAAGGAAGTGAAGGACTCTCACACACGAGCAGCGTAGTATCGTTCTATCAGTCTCACACTCTTATTCATTTCTCAGAAGAACGGAAGCGTTCTGAAGGAGGACCTACCCTTGGAAAACAGCTACAAAGAGGAGATCTTTACGCGCAGGGTTCGTGCTGGGAAGCGCACTTACTTCTTCGATGTAAAGGCGACGAAGTCGGAGAAGGATTTTTACATTACAATTACTGAGAGTAAGCGCATCGGCGAGGAGGAGTACGAGAAGCACAAGCTCTTCCTTTACAAAGAGGACTTCGAGAAGTTCATCAATGCCCTCTCAGAAACTGTCGGTTACGTCCAGAGCGAACTCCTCGAGAAGATTGGACAGCCTGAAGTGAGCAAGTAGAGTTCTCCTGGGCCTTCACGCCGGCAGTGACAAACTGGGGGAAGGGCATTTAGTGCGTCGGAGCATGATGAGGCTGCTCAAGCAGTTCTCAGGTCAGCATCACGCTCCGTGGGTCCTCTTCTCAGAGTTTCTTCGAAGATCATTCACTCATTCATCTTCCCGGAGGGAGAAATGAACAAGCAGAAGGTCGTCCGGAAACTTAATGAGGCGCTCAACTGCGACCTAAAGGGAATGGGAAAAAATTCTGCGCGAGACCTAGCCATGATGATAAGCTAACGTGTCGTTGTAAACACGAATGGTGAAGCTGCGATGTCGGGTTGCCGCCCGACATCGTTGTTTATGGAGGTCCTATGCCGATACACCTAAGTGTGAGGGAGAGAGTTCTCTCCCACTTGAACAAGCATCCCGTCCCGATTCTCGATGCATTTGCGAATGTCCTTCTAGGTCGGGCTCTTATGGTGTGCAACTCCGTTGGCGTCTTCGATGCGCTCCACGGATCTCCGTGCTCAGTTTCTGAGCTCGCGGCGAAGACAGGGATGAGTGCGCGGGGTGCAGACATTCTCCTTCGAACAGTGGAAGCAGGAGGTTATGTGGTGAAGGAAGGCGGCCGCTTTCGGAACACGAAGGTCGCTGAACGGTGGCTCACCAAGACATCGCCTCATTACCTTGGGAACCTTGTGCGATATTTTGAGAAGCTCTTCTCACGCTGGGAATACCTCGGACACACTGTGGAGCAAGGGGAGCCTGAGAAGCCTTACTTCGAGTACTTCGACGAGAACGGTTGGGAAATCTACACGTATGGGATGATGGATCTGGCTCGCTTCCTAATGCCACAAGTTGTGAGGGTCGTTCAGCTTCCCAAGTCAGCACGACGCCTTCTCGATATCGGCGGGTCACATGGTCTTTATTCAATGGAACTGTGCAGATCCCACCCAGGTTTGAAAGCGGATGTCATCGATCTGGAAAAGGTGGTGAAAGTTGGTCGGAAGATCACCGAGGATCTCGGAATGTCAAATCGGGTGATTCATCATGTTGGAGACTTCATGAGGGATACCCTTGGGAACGGGTACGATGTTGCCCTCGCGTTCAACATCATCCACGGATTGAAGCCACCAGAGAACATGTTGCTCATGAAAAAAGCCGGCGCTGCCCTGAACCAGGGAGGCGTGATCGTCATCATGGATCAACTTCGGGATGGGAAAAAGGACAGTTCTCTCTCACGCCTCATCTCGGCTGTTGTTGGCCTTAATCTGTTTAACGAAATAGGTGGGAATTCATACACAGCAAGCGAGGTTCAAGAATGGATTCACGAGGGAGGTTTCGTTGAATGCACTGTGAAATGGCTTCGTGCACCAGGAGTGGCGATCATCCAGGCCAGAAAACCTTGATAGAGAATGATATCTTCAGTATATTCAGACTGTTCGAAAGAAAACATCATGGCGAAAGTCCATTCGAAATATGTCTGTCAGAACTGCGGAGCCGAGTCCCCTCGCTGGATTGGAAAATGTCCGAGTTGCGGTGAGTGGAATACCTTCACTGAGGAGATCATCTCACGTGTGACAGCACGGCGCAAGGCGAGTAAGAGTGCAGAGCCTGCTGTGCCTGTTCCGCTTTCCGAAGTCGATAGCGCTGACAACGAACGAATCAAGACCGGCCTCGATGAGTTCGACCGTGTTCTCGGCGGGGGGGTCGTCCTCGGTTCGGTCTGCCTTCTTGGGGGCGACCCGGGCGTTGGCAAGTCAACATTGATGATGCAGGTTGCTGCGAGCCTCCGAGACTACGTTGTCCTCTATGTCACCGGCGAAGAGTCGGTGAAGCAGATCAAGCTCCGATCCGAGCGGCTACGATTCCCGCCGTCGAAGAATCTCCTTCTTCTGTCCGAGACGAACATGGAGTTGATCAACGACGTCATCAGTCGGGGGGATCCTGACTTCGTTGTCGTTGATTCCATCCAGACAATGTACCGTCCTGAGCTTGAGAGCGCTCCGGGTACAGTCAGCCAGGTCCGGGAATCAACGGCGCTTCTGATGAGAGCTGCAAAGACAAAAGGAATCTCTGTGTTCATCGTTGGTCATGTGACAAAGGAGGGTGTGATTGCCGGTCCACGAGTCATAGAACACATGGTGGATACTGTCCTTCAGTTCGAAGGCGAACGGCATTACTCGTACCGAATCCTCCGCGCGGCGAAGAATCGCTTCGGATCGACGAACGAGATCGGCATTTTCGAGATGCATGACACAGGGCTGTGCGAAGTGAAGAATCCGTCCGAGGTCTTTCTCTCTGAGAGAACCTATGGGACTTCCGGCTCCACTGTGGTCGCGAGCATGGAAGGGACTCGCCCGATCCTTCTCGAGGTACAGGCTCTTGTGACGCCGACGACGTACGGAGTGGCACAACGCACGTCCACCGGATTTGATTACCGGAGACTCAGTCTCCTCCTTGCGGTATTGGAAAAGCGCGTCGGTCTCCATCTCGGGAACTACGATGTCTTTGTGAATGTGGCTGGCGGTGTCAGGATTGAAGAGCCCGCCGTCGACCTCGGGATTGCTGTGTCAATTGCCTCGAGTCTCCGCGACGTCCCCACTGACTCACAGTCGGTTGCCGTCGGAGAAATCGGCCTTGGTGGGGAGATCCGTACCATCAGCCAGATCGAGAAGCGCGTCCTTGAGGCGAAGAAATTAGGATTCAAGCGAATCATCATCCCGAAGAACAACCTCCGCGGTCTCAAAGGAAACGGGGAGATAGAGATCATCGGTGTTGAAAACATCGAGAAAGCTCTGGAGACATTACTTAAGTAGCCCGCTGTGACTATGAATCTTATTGGAATTCTTGGACTTCTCTGTATCGCTGGAGCCTGGATTCCCCAGACCGCGAAGACAATCAGGGAGAAACGATGTGATATTGGGAAGCCTTTCCTCTCGCTCTACACGATCGGGAGCATTAGCCTCACGGTCTACGCTGTTCTGAATTTCGATCCGATTTTCCTTGCCCTCAATCTCCTCGCCACGATTCAGAGCTTGATTAATTTCTACTACAGTTCCTTTCCGAAACATCTTGCATGAAGCGCCTCGTTCTCGCAACTTACAATCCGCACAAGATTCAAGAGATTAAGGCGATAGTGGAAGATTTGGGTCTTGAAATTCTCACCGCTACGGACTTTCCAGTTATTCCTCCTCTTCACGAGGACGGAAGCACGCTCGAAGAGAACGCTCTCAAGAAGGCTCGGATCGTCTTCCAAGCAACAAAGCTCCCAGCCCTTGCAGACGATTCTGGACTTGAAGTCTTCTACCTTGCGAAACGACCCGGTGTGCTCTCAGCCCGGTACGCTGGCCCACAAGCGAAATATGCTGATAATAACAAAAAACTCCTGGACGAGTTGAAGGGCGTACCTCCGCGGCGTCGCAACGCGCAGTTTCGCTGCGTGATTGCCTTTGCCACTGAGAATGGTGAGCAGACTGTCGAGGGCGTGACGGAAGGCAGAATCATCGAGGCACCGCGTGGGTCGAGTGGATTCGGCTACGATCCCATCTTCCAACCTACTGGTTATGAGCAGACGTATGCTGAGATGTCTTCTGAGTTGAAGAATAGAATCAGTCATAGAGCCAGAGCGTTGGAAAGAGTGAACCCTCTTCTTCGTGGCTACTTCGGGAGTTAACGAGTTCACTTCTCCCGCTCCCCTTTGTCCATTTCTTGTGTCGCTTGCCTTGTTTTTTAGGATCAAAACTCTTACTTTGGCGTTCGCTTGAGTGAGTGAGAAGAATGAGTTTGTTTTCGTTATTCAAGAATGGGAAGATCAACCCTGCATGGCAGTTCGAGGCTGCGGGTCAACTCTGGAGAATTCTCTTTTCCGGTTCGGGGAGGATTGTCGGCGAAGATCGGGATGAGGAAAAGAAGGAGGTGACCTTTTTCTGCTTGGATGAACTAAGTGGAGAGGTGCTCTGGAAAGGCATCGCGTTTGAGGAACGATGGTGGATCGGCATTGAGGCGTTTTATGATGGCATCGTTTACCTCCACGAGTACATCAAACCCGATCTCCCCCAACACAAGAAGATTATTGCGCTTGACCTTGATTCGGGCAGAATCCTCTGGAGGAATGACGAGCTTGAGCCTCTCTTTGTCGCCGGGGCAAAAATCTTCGCTGTGAGAAGCTTGTTTGAGAAAAGAGTCCTCTACGAGCTAGATCCTGTCACCGGAGAGATTGGAAGAGAGTTCTCGGAAGATGATGAAGGTTTTGAGACGGCCCAGAGACGGTTAGACCCGAGCCGACAGGACTTTGCGTTTCCAGAAGTCTTTGAGGCTGGAGTCGAGCAGGAGAACGAACTGAAGGACATTATCCATTCGCACTACGATTTCAGGAAACTAGTCGGAAGCGTCGAGTACATTCATTATGCGGGCCTGTTGTTCTTCAATTACCATGAACGGATCGGCTCTTCTTCTGCGGATCATCCGGCCCTGAACAACATTTTCAAGGTCGTCAACACGAATAAGAATCGGGTGCTCCATTCCGAGGTGCTGAATGAGAATGCTTCTGCGCCGACGCCGGATTCCTTTTTCCTCAAAGGGTCTCAACTCTTCTACATCAAGGACAAGAGGTGCCTCGTCGCGTTCCACCTTGACGAGTTTAGACGAAAGGCTTGAGTTCTCGAAGGAGGGATGTCGTAGCCAATGAAAGCCATTTCAGAAAAAATCAGGGTTTCAACCAAAGGCCATACGGATGTCATTGACATCACAGGGTCCGTGTCCGGGCTGCTGGCAAAGCACAAGCTCCAGACTGGAAATGCTACCGTCTTTGTCTCGGGATCAACCGCTGGAGTAACAACGGTCGAATATGAACCAGGCCTTGTGAAAGACTTGCCTGAAGCCTTCGAGAAAATCGCTCCGACAGGCAAGAGTTATCATCACGATGCCACCTGGGGAGACAACAATGGATATGCGCACGTCCGTGCGTCACTTCTGGGGCCTTCGTTGACAATACCGTTCAACAATGGGGGTCTGCTCCTCGGCACTTGGCAGCAAGTTGTCCTCATTGATTTTGATGATCGCCCACGCGAGCGGGTGATTGTGGTCCAGCTCATCGGAGATTGACCTCAAGCCATAAGGAAAGCTCCTCTTGACCGCTCGGAATATCATCTTCTTGGTTGTCCTCGTCGTCGCCATCCTCGGTTTTGCCTTTAACGTCCGCCGACTGGTTCTCTATCTTCGACTTGGGAAGTCAGAGCAGCGAACGAATCACGGTTGGACACGGTTAAGGAATGTGTTGTTGGTGGCGTTTGGGCAGAGCAAGCTCTTGCGCGAGCTGATCGCAGGGTTGATGCACCTCTTCATCTTCTGGGGGTTCGTTGTTTTGCTTGCGGCAGTACTTGAGTCGATTTGTGAAGGTATTGTTTCGGGATTCTCATTCGCCTTTCTCGGTCCTCTCTACGGACCTCTGCTTTTTCTCGAAGACCTCTTCGGGCTCATCGTGGTTGTCGCTGTTCTCTTTGCTCTCTACCGTCGATATGTTCTTCGACCGAAACGCCTGGAGGGCGATCATGTCTCAACTGTCGATGCGACGATCATCCTGTTGCTCATCTTGTTCATCATGGTCACCATGTTTGGACAGAATGCTGGCCGGATTGCTCTGAAAGAGGGGACTGCCACGGAATTTCGGATCATCTCATCGACTTTCTCCCTAGCGTTCAGTGGAGTCTCACCGAATCAGATTGAGGCATGGTCCTCCGTGTTCTGGTGGCTTCATGTTCTCCTTGTTCTTGGTTTTCTGAACTACCTTCCCTACTCGAAGCATCTCCACATTCTGTCCTCAATCCCGAATGTCTACCTCGCAAAACTGGAGCCCCGTGGCAGGTTGAAGCCTTTGAACCTGCAAGATGAGACCCTGACGAAGTTCGGTGCATCAGACGTGGAGGATTTTAGTTGGAAGCAACTTCTCGATGGCTATAGTTGCACGGAGTGCGGACGCTGCACCGCCGCTTGCCCCGCGAACCTCACAGGCAAGGTTCTCTCACCTCGGAAGATCATCGTGGACATGCGTCGGCGGCTTATGGAGAAAGCTCCGTTTGTTCTTGCCGGAGTGCAGCCGGAGACAATCGGTGAATTGGAGGGCGACGGAGAACATCCCTTACGGAGACAACTTATCAACGACTACATCACTGAAGATGAGTTGTGGGCATGCACTTCTTGCCTTGCGTGTGTGCAAGAGTGCCCTGTGCAGATCGAGCATGTGGACGCAATTGTGGATATGCGTCGTTACCTTGTACTGAACGAATCGCGATTCCCCAAGGAACTGCAGGCTACCTTTCAGAATCTCGAGCGGAATTTCGCTCCTTGGGGATTCAACCACTCGACTCGAGCCGACTGGGCTGAAGGATTGAATGTCCCTCGTCTTTCGGAGAAGCAATATGCAGAAATCCTGTTCTGGGTTGGTTGTGCTGGGGCTTATGATGCTCGCTACAAGAAGGTAACGCAAGCATTCACGAAACTCATGCAAATCGCCGGCATTGATTTCGCCATTCTCGGGATTGAAGAGAAGTGTAACGGAGATCCGGCGCGGAGAGCCGGGAACGAATACCTTGCACAGATGTTAATGACAGAGAATATCGCGACGCTCAACCGCTACGGCGTGAGGAAGATCGTCACCACTTGTCCCCATTGCTTCAACATCCTCAAAAACGAGTACCCCCGGTTTGGCGGAGACTATGAGGTCATGCACCATTCAGAACTCCTCCAGAACTTGATAGATTCTGGGAAGATCAAGTTCACGAGTGAGCAACAGGCAAGAATCGCATTTCACGATCCATGCTATTTGGGTCGGTACAACCAGTTGTACGAAGAACCTCGTGAAACGCTTAGAGCAATCCCGGGCACTGAGATTGTCGAGATGCGTCGTTCGCGGGATAAATCATTCTGTTGTGGAGCAGGAGGGGCTATGATGTTCATGGAAGAGCGAACTGAAAAGCGGGTGAACATTGAACGGACTGAAGAAGCCTTAGCTCTCAAACCGAATGTCATCGGCACAGCATGTCCTTTCTGCATGACGATGCTGACGGATGGCGTAAAAGAGAAGGATACATCTGGCACTGCGCAGGTGAAAGATATTGCTGAACTTGTTTTTGAGGCAGTGGGGGAGCAGACACTTCTACGTGAATCCTGAATCTGAAATCCCAAATTAACGAATCTTCATCTCCATGGGTAAGATCAAATATCGCGTCCTCGTTGTGAAGTACAAAGATGTGCCGAAGAACCTCTACACGCAGGTTTTTGAGAGCAATGATGAGGCGGTCAAGGATGCACAAGAGAGGCTTCGGCAGCTTGAGGGTGATGCAGCGATCGTGACGAAGTTGGAGGGAACGACGCAGGAAGTTATCCAGCGGTTTGAGTGGGCGAAACCCGGAGCGGCGAAAGCAAAGACCGGAGCTCAGTAAATCACTTTGTTGAGGGGATATTCGATAATACCTTCTGCGCCAGCACGCTTGAGATTCGGGATGATTGCTCGCACAACGTTCTCATCGACGATCGTCTCGAGAGCGATCCATTCTCCCTCGGAGAGTTCAGAGATTGTCGGCTTTCGCAGAGCTGGGAGGATTTTCAGAACTTTTTCTAGATCTGCCTTCCTGAGGTTCATCTTCAACCCCACTTTTTCTTCTGCAGTGATAGCTCCTTGAAGGAGCATCGCGATGCTCTCGATCTTCTCACGCTTCCACGAATCCTTCCAGCTTGCCCTGTTTGCAATAAGCTTTGTCGTCGATTCAAGCACGACGTCCACGATGCGAAGGTGATTTGCACGAAGTGAGCTGCCCGTCTCCGTCACCTCGACAATCGCGTCGACGAGATCGGGGGCCTTCACTTCCGTTGCACCCCACGAGAACTCTACGATCGCGTTCACCTTGTGCCTCTTCAGGTATTCCTTCGTAATGTTGACCACCTCGGTGGCGATCCGAAGGCCTTCAAGATCCTGAACCCTCTTTACCGGCGAATCCTCGTGCACAGCGAGCACCCATTTCACAGGCCTCATGCTCTGTTTCGCGTACACGAGGTCAGCGACATCGACCACCTTCACCCGGTTCTCGACAATCCAATCTTGGCCGGTCAATCCCGCATCAAACACGCCATCTTCGACATAGCGCGGGATCTCTTGAGCCCGAAGAAGCATTGCCTCGATCTCTTCATCGTCAATGGACGGGAAGTAAGAGCGTTCATTGACAGAGAAATGGAATCCAGCTTTGTGCATAAGTGCAAGGGTTGCCTCTTGCAGGCTCCCCTTTGGGAGACCGAGCTTCAGCATTGGCTGCGACACTTCCTTTGGTATGGCCATTCTATCCGTCCAATTGATAGATGTTCAAGTTGGGCAAGAGAAGAAGATACATTGCCCACATAGAGAATCCTATACTGAGTGGAACAGCAAGATTATCGTCAAGGAGATCAGCAGAGAAAGCTTCGGCGAACATCCCGATGACCGCTGCGATGATGCCAATGATGTATTCACCGGGCATGTTTGCAACCTTTGGTGTGACAAACACGACGACGGTGGAGGAAAGGAGGAAGGCAGCACTTCCCTCAATGGATTTGCTTCTTGGGCGGCCGACAGTGATCTTGTGGCGTCCGAATCGGTGGCCGACGAGGGCAGCCGCAGAGTCAGCAATGATGAGGACGGCAAAGGCGGTAATCACAATGAGTTTGGGGAAAATCAAGATGCAAATCGTGGCTGAGACCAACATGTATGTCCCGCCATTCAGCGTCTTCACCTTCTTCCCGAATTCGTGCTCTCGCAGCAGCCATCCAAACAAGGTGTGGAAGAGCTTGCTCGAAGGCTGGTGGTAATACCGTAGGACATCGACAATAACAAAACCGGCTGTGAGAGGGATGAGAATGGTCAGGGCAGTCGACTTCGAGAGGGAATAGTACAGGACCGGGATAGAAAGAGAGCAGAGGTGAATTGCCTTGCGGATGAGTTCGACGCGGAAAGGAGTGTTCGAGGCCTCACCCATGAAGTTTACTTTTTGTCTTCGCGGTCTTTGTTTGCTGGTCGAGGACTCCCGACGGGTCCATCGACCCCTCGGGTTGTAGACGACTCGTCGAGCGCCAGAGGTTGAACTGGCGTTGCTGTCTTCGTACTTTCCGCACTCCCTGCCATCGGTGGGGCTTGTCCATCTCCCTTTCGAACGGCGGGTAGCTCCTCGCCGCGGATGATCTTATCGATTTCCTCGCCATCGAGGATTTCCCTGTCGAGCAGGGCTGCTGCGAGACGGTGGAGGGTATCGAGGTTGTCATCGATGATCTTCTCAGCCCGCTGCATGCAAGTCGTAACGATCCCTCTCACCTCCGCGTCGATAGTAATGGCAGTGTTCTCACTAAAGTTTCGCGTTCTGGTGATTTCCCGACCGAGGAAAATCTCTTCCTCCTTTGCCCCATACGTGAGTGGTCCGAGCTTCTCACTCATTCCCCACTCACAAACCATTTTTCGGGCAAGCTCTGTCGCCCGTTCAATGTCGTTGCCAGCTCCAGTCGTCAACTCGTCGAAGATTGCTTTCTCTGCTGCCCGACCGCCAAGGGCGTAGGTAATCATTGCCTCGAGGTACTGCTTTGAGTAGGTATGTTTCTCGTCCATCGGGAGATATGTGGTCACACCGAGTGCCCGGCCCCGGGGAATGATGGTCACTTTGTGAACCGGATCCGCTTCGGGTACCTTCTTCGCAACGAGTACGTGGCCAGACTCGTGATATGCGGTGACTTTCTTTTCCCGTTCGGAGATTATCAGGCTTTTCCGTTCCATCCCCATCATTACCTTGTCCTTGGACTGCTCGAAATCTTCCATCGTCACGACTTTATTGTTTCTCCGGGCGGCAAGGAGAGCAGCCTCATTCGCGAGGTTTGCGAGTTCTGCGCCGGCGAGCCCTGGAGTTCCCTTTGCGAGAACCTGGAGATCGACATCTTCTGCAAGAGGAATATTCTTTGTATGAACACGGAGAATCCCCTCTCGACCTTTTGAGTCTGGGCGGTCCACAACAACTTGTCGGTCGAATCGGCCGGGTCTGAGAAGCGCGGGGTCTAATACATCAGGTCGGTTTGTTGCAGCGATGATGATCACGCCGCTGTTCTGCTCAAATCCATCCATCTCAACGAGAAGCTGATTCAGCGTCTGCTCTCGTTCATCGTGCCCGCCGCCGAGGCCTGCACCACGGTGTCGTCCGACCGCATCAATCTCATCTATGAAGATGATGCAAGGTGCGTTCTTTTTCCCTTGTTCAAAGAGATCGCGTACGCGACTCGCGCCGACCCCCACGAACATCTCCACGAAATCTGCACCGCTAATCGAGAAGAAGGGGACACCCGCTTCGCCCGCAACGGCTCGCGCGAGAAGTGTCTTCCCAGTTCCTGGGGGTCCAAGCAACAACACGCCGCGGGGAATTTTTCCTCCAAGCTTCTGGAATTTTCCCGGCTCCTTCAGGAACTCGATGATCTCCTGCAACTCCTGCTTCGCTTCATCAGTTCCTGCTACGTCCAGGAACGTGACGCGGGACGCACTCTCGCTCCAGAGTTTCGCACGGCTCTTTCCGAAGGAGAATATCCCCTTCGTTCCGGTTCCCTGCACACGGCGCATGATGATAAACCAGATCACAAGGAGAAGGACCCACGGGAGCATCTGGACCAATGCACCGACCCAGGTACTGTCTTCTTTCACAATATTGAATTTGACACCTCTTGCGTTCCAGTCGTCGACCACTTTGTCGTCGAGGTACGGCAGCGTGAGGGTGAACCGTTTTCCCGGCACTTGCTTGCCTGAGCTGGTCGTAATCTGCGTTTGGCGCTTGAGCGTTCCGTGAAAATCATAGTTGTTGAGGTCGGACTTCCTGATCGTCGCTTCGTCGATCTCGTCGTTCTTCAGGAAGCTCTGGTACTGCGTGAAGGTGACATCGTACTCTTGGCCCTCGTTACTTCTAAAGAGAGTCATGACGAGGAAGACCGCAGTTATGATCGCAACCCAGCTGAGCACGACTCGTAGGACTTTTCCCCAGTTGAAATCGTCGTCGCTGCGAAGCGGCGGTGTGAGTTTTCTCCGCGATCGGAAACCGCGCCGCCCGGGAAGTTTCGAGCCGCCCGCGTTCTTCCGCATATTGTTGTCGTTTTTATTCTGACTTCGGTCCCCAGGCATCAATGCTTCTCCGCAAGTGCATAAATCGACTTCAGGTTTCTCATCTTCTGCGCGTAATCTAGTCCATATCCAATGACGAATCGATTGGGAATCTCGAATCCAACGTAATCGAGGGAGACCATAATCTTCGCCGCCTCTTTTTTGTGAAGAAGAGTAACGATACGAAATGAGGCTGGCTTTTGTTCAAGAATCAGCCTCTTGATGAAATCGATCGAGAGCCCCGAATCGACAATATCTTCAACTGCGATAATGTGGTTGTCGGAAACTTGACAATTCAGTTCCTTCAGCATCGTGACATTGCCGGAGGAAATCTTGGCGTCTCCATAACTCGAGAGCTTTAGAAAATCGACCTCACACTCAACAGTGATTTCTCTAATGAGATCTGAGAAGAAGATGACAGAGCCATTAAGGATCCCAATGAAGATTGGGACTTTTCCCCTGTAATCAGTGCTAATCTGCTTGGCCAACTCCTTTGTACGGGCACGAATTCTCTCTTCCGGTATGAAAACCTCAAATTGTTCACCGTTGACTGAGATCCTGTCACCCATTGGAACAATCTACAATTCTTTATCTTCGAATTCAAGTTTCAGCACTCTCTTTGTCGAAGGCCTGATGCGGTAGCGATTGTCTAGTCGAACGCCGCATACCCATACTATGTTCCCATGGGATTCGAGCACAGGAATCTCCTCCTTCTTGTACCTTGGGATCTTCGCATCAATGAAGAAATCGCTGAGTTTCTTAGGCTGTCCCATGCCAAAAGGGATAAACCAATCTCCTTTTCTCCAGGTGCGAAGAAGCAAACGATTGTTCAGCCTGTCAGCGTCGATGTACTCGATATGACGATCGTGTGTCCAGCGAGCCTGCTCACGTGGGATCGTCTGAGAAGTGAATCGGAAGGAACCGAGTTCGTAGCTCCTGCCTGGTGTCACCTCTTCTTTGATTTCATGCTTCTTTCTCTTCCGAAGGAAGATCAGTTGCTCGCGGTCCCTATAAACCTTGAAGCCCTTCGAGAACTCGATGCGCTTGCCTGTGTCCGAGCTGAGAAGTCCAAGGATTCTTAATACCTCCCTGGATTCCAGAGGCACTTCAGTGTACGATTGCGCGACGAGTTTAACGACCGTCTCCTGCAAGTAGCGGTGAATCCCCTTGAGTTTCGTCACGTCGAGGGAATGGAGATCATTTGTCTTCTTTAGGGTCACGCGCTGCAGATGCCTCTTCGCTTCCTGAAGCACGAAGTCTTCAACCCGACTAAAGATATCTGAGGTCCGATTGAGCGTCTCGACAATATCAGTGTTCAGTGACTCTTGCAGCAAGGGAAGAATTTTCTTTCGGATGAAATTCCTCTTGTAGTGAAGCTTTTTGTTTGACGAGTCGGTTCGATACTTAAGCCTGTGGAGTCTCGCGTGCGCTTCGATTTCGGACCGCGAGGCAAAGAGCAAAGGTCGAATTAGATGGAGGTCGGGTCTGTAGGCGGGGATGCCGGTGAGTCCGCTGATTCCGGTTCCGCGACAGAGATTCAAGAGCAGGGTTTCGGCGTTGTCATTTGCGTTGTGTGCTGTTGCGATCTTCTGCGTGCTGTCTTCCTTCAAGAGACTGGCCAAGAAACTGTACCGTAGCTCTCGAGCGGCCTCTTGGATGGAAATCTTTCGATGCCTTGAGTGCGTCGCCGTCTCGGCTTGATCGACGATGAATTGATACCCGTGCCTCTTGGCGAGCCTTCGCACGAAGGTCTCGTCAGCGTCGGATTCCTTCTCTCTGAGTTGGTGATTGAAATGCGCGACACTCAGCCGGAGGTCATATTTCTTCTTCAGCTTGGAGAAGAGATCAAGTAGAACCACCGAGTCCACGCCGCCACTCACTGCAACAATGATCGCGTCACCTTTCCGGAGGAGCGATTTCTCATTGCAAGAGCGTTCGAATCGATCCAGTAGCCCATTTGTCCGCTTCATCGGAGGTCCCTTCTGACACAAGTTTAACGAATATTGACGCGATAAGCAAGATAACGAGAATCGATGAACTCCATGTTGATCCTCTCACAAGGGCAGGTCGATGCTTTCGTCAAGGATTGAAAGGAGAACTTTGCTGAGAGGAGATCGTTCGAGTGGAGTCTGGTGGGATTGTAGCGGAGGAGGGATTCGAACCCCCGACACACGGATTATGATTCCGTTGCTCTAACCGACTGAGCTACTCCGCCATTCTCTGACAAGATGTTGTCTCTCAAGAAGTCTCTGCCAGCTCCAGTCTTGAGCCAGCGTTCGTATTGCATTGCATCGGATCTGGTTTCGAACGGTTTTGAATAGACAATCTTCCAATCAGTGTCTTGACTTGTCCATTTACTTCGACCCTTGTTATGCTGATCGAGCCGGCGTCTCAAGTTCTTCGCCTGCCCTGTGTAAGTAAGACCTCTCTTCCTTTGAATCACGTACGCATAATACGTGGCCTGGACACTCCCGTCGTGGCGGAGGAGGGATTCGTTCGCCACGGCGAATCCGCCTGTGGCGGAAACCCCCGACACACGGGTTATGATTCCGTTGCTCTAACCGATCCCGTTCTAACAAAGCAGGAACGGGGATCCTCGATTCGACAATGAATTTAACTCCCTGTCGTTCGTTAAGTCCAGTCGAATCGGGACTGAGCTACTCCGCCGCTTATTCCGCAAACAATATAGCACTTCGCGACTTGATATTCAATGTCTTGTTACGCGTCTCTGCTTCTTCGTGGCCTTCCCTCTCGACCCTATTGATCGGAGAAAAGTTTCGCGAGCGGTCATTCCATCACCTTGATTTCTTGTACAGATCTTATAATATTGGGTGGGATTCATTATCCAAAATGATCTCTGGAATCATATTGGCCGCGGGCGAATCATCCCGTATGGGTTCTCCCAAAGCGCTCCTCAAGATTGGCGGGAAGAGCTTCGTCCAGCACATCGTCGATGTCTTCATCGCTTCGCGGGTTCTCGACATCGTAGTTGTCTTGGGAGCAGATAGTGAGGCAATCAAGACTCAATTGAACTGGTTCAAAGGGAAGACTGTTATCAATGAAGAATGGAAGAGGGGACAGCTCTCATCGATCCTCGCTGGTTTACATGCGGTCGATCAAGAAGACCTCCATGGAGTGCTCATCTGGCCCGTAGATCGACCTCTTGTGAGCGAGCACGTTATCGTCGGGATCTTGCACCAGTTCTGGACGAAGCATAAGCAGATCGTCGTGCCTGTCTTCAGTGGCCAGAGGGGGCACCCTGTTCTCGTGGGAAAGAGTTTGTTCGAAGCCTTGGAAAAAGCACCCATGGACATTGGCGCGCGAACAGTTCTCTGGGATCACCCTAAAGATGTGCTCGAGTATCAGACAGAGGAAGATGGCGTTGTCATCAACATTGACTCAGCGGAAGATTACCAAAAATATGTGCTGAACCGGGCAGAACTGAGCTGATACCATCAATGGATATTTTCGAGGAAATAGTGAAGTCGTTGAAAGGCGAGGAGCAGATCATGCTCGCGACGATTATCTCGACGACTGGCTCGACTCCGGCTGCCGAGCTCTCGAAGATGGTCATTCGAAATCAGGGTCTTACAACGATAGGCACTGTCGGCGGGGGATGTCTGGAAGCAGAGGTTCTGACCTCGGCCCGCAGCCTGTACGGGACAAAGAAGGCGAAGGTCTCGACCTTTCACCTCAATGAGGACAATGCAGAGTCCGGGCTCATCTGCGGCGGCAGTCTCGATGTCCTCATCGAGCCGATCGACCAATCGTCTCTGCCAGTGCTCGAGAGTCTGCTGAGCTCGCGAGCGCGTGGAGAAGATGGGGCTCTTGTAACCTTTCTGGAAAAGGAGAGAACGACTGGGAGGTTCTATCTTGCTGTGGGACAAAGAGTTGCAGAACCAGCGCTTCCGCCAGAGATCAAAGACGCGATTCTTGAATCTGTACGTGAGGTGATGAGGACACACGAAGTCGCTCGGTTCACTGTAAAGGAGGCCGAAGTCATTGTCGAACCGGTTCCTGGTCAACCGAGTCTCATCCTCTTCGGGGGAGGTCACGTCTCGAAGTTCGTCTCCTGCTTCGCTAGCCAAGTCGGTTTTCGTGTGACCATCGTGGACGACCGGGTTGCGTTTGCGAACAAAGATCGCTTCCCCGAGGCAGCAGAGATCGTCTGCGATGGTTTTCTTTCCGCAATAGATCGACTGCGCATCACACCGAACACATACGTTGCTGTCATCACGCGAGGTCACAAGTTCGACGAGGCTGTCCTTGAGCGTATTCTCCACTCCGATGCGAAGTACATTGGGGTTATCGGAAGCAGAAGGAAGATCCTCACGGCGTACAAGCACTACCTTGCAAAAGGCATTCCGCGCGAGCTTCTTGAGCGCGTTCATGGGCCAATCGGGTTGAATATTGGTGCAGTCACGGCTGAGGAAATCGGGATGAGCATTGTTGCTGAACTCATTCGTGTGCGCCGTGGAGGACAGGAGACCGTCCCGGCAAAATCAGCAGGGATGTCTCAGTTACTGGCATCCCTAGAAGAGAATGTGGATCGAAGGGAGCTCTAGCATTGCTCTCAGCCGATCGAGCTTTGGAGATCATTGCATCATCTGTCTCTGCCGGCGGGATGGAAGTCGTCGAGCTGCATGAAGCGCATGAGCGCGTCCTGGCTGAGGAGATCATTGCGGCTGAGGATGTGCCCCCATTTGACAACTCAGGGATGGATGGGTATGCGGTTCGGGCCGGAGACGTTGCTCATTCGCGCGCAGTGTTGAGACTGGTAGGTGAAGTACCTGCGGGACAGGCGGCTGCTGGTGAACTGGGGCCCGGTGAAGCGATTCGCATCATGACTGGCGGTAGGGTTCCATTGGGTGCAGACGCAGTTGTCCAGATCGAATGGACTGAATCTGTTGACGGTACGAGGGTGCGCGTTCTGAATTCAGTTCCATCCGGTCACAACATCCGGAGAGCGGGGGAAGACATTCGTCGAGGAGAAAAAGTCTTCGGAAAGGGAAGAGAGCTTCGCGCTGCAGAACTCGGTGTGCTAGCGTCGTTGGGGAAAAAGACCGTCGAGGTATACCGAGTCCCCCGCGTTGCGGTGCTGGCGACTGGCAATGAGCTTGTGGACATCGATCAGCCACTTACACCCGGGAAAATCCGCAACAGCAATACTTACACACTTCTGGCACTTATCCGAGAGACCAGTGTTCTTCCAGTGGATCTTGGCATTGCAGCTGACGACCGTGCCAATCTCCGGGAAAAGATTCTTCAGGGTTTGGAATGCGATGCTCTTGTGACGACAGGTGGTGCATCTGTAGGCAACTACGACCTCGTTCAGGAAGTGCTGAAGGAGATTGGGGTCGAGATAAAGTTCTGGAAGGTGAACATCAAACCGGGGATGCCCCTCCTGTATGGACTCTGCATGGGGAAGCCGGTTTTCGGACTTCCCGGAAATCCTGTCTCCACGTTTGTGACATTCATTAAGTTCGTAAGACCAGCACTCCGGAAGATAAGGGGGGCGTGTTCACTCGAAAAAGGGATTCGCTTGCAAGCTCAACTCGAACACGAGATCAAGAAAAGCGATCGCAAGCGGCACTTTATGAGGGCGGTTCTCGATAGCAATGGGCGGAACCTCACAGTGCGCACAACTGGATCGCAAACCTCGAACGTCTTGACTTCTCTTGTGAAAGCGAATTGCTTGATGATCATCCCTGAGCAGGTGGACTTCCTGAAGAAGGGCGATCTTGTTGAGGTAGAACTCCTGTGATTTCCGTTCAGGTCAAGCTGTTTGCCGTGGCTAAGGATCTTGGAGGCACTGGCGAAACAACATTGTCACTCCAAGACGATGCACAGGCCGCGGCCGTCCTCGACCACTTTTTCAAACTCAGTCCAAGATTCGAAGGCTGGAAAGATCATCTCCGCGTCGCCGTCAACTCTGAATATGTTGATCTCCATCATCCCCTTCATGATGGAGATGAAGTCGCGATCATTCCGCCCGTGAGTGGAGGGTGAGGGAAGCTGGGGAGAAGGCTGGGAAGATTTAAGATTCAAGATGTAGGATACAAGCCAAAGACATTCCGCCAAGCTGGCTTCATGACTCGTGCATCCTGAATCATACATCGTACATCTTACAACATGATCAAGATCGTTCGAGCTCCAATCGACCTCAATGAAATTCTCTGTTCGGTCAAATCTCCAGAGGCCGGTGCAATAGACATCTTCATCGGGACGACGCGAAATCACTCCGATGGCAAGGAAGTTCTTTCTCTCGAGTACGAGGCATACGAGCCGATGGCGGTCAAGCTCATGGAGGGAATTGTCGCCGAAGCACGTCAACGTTGGACGGTCAAACGGATTGCCATTGTACATCGCGTCGGCAAGGTTGAGATCGGAGAGGCGAGCGTCATCGTAGTCGTCTCGGCTGCCCACCGTCGGGAGGCATTCGAGGCCTGTCGGTACGCAATCGACGCGCTGAAGAAAGATGTCCCCATCTGGAAGAAGGAAGTTTTCAGGGATGGGGAGGCTTGGGTGGGACTTCAATCGGAGAGTCTTGCGAACTCTTGAATTCTCTTCGAGACCGACCTTTTTTGCCGCTTCTTAACGAAAATTAATCTTGGGAACCATTGACTTTGGCCGGATAGTCCGGTAGATTTTGGCACAAGATTCTCGGAGTTTCTTCCAAACAATCATAGGCTGAAGGAGACTCAGGCATGAAGAAAGTCCTAGTAGTGCTGATCACGCTCCTTGCGTTTGTCTCTGCTCAGGTTGCCATCCGCGCCCAGGAGAAAATGGAGAAGCAGGGCGAGAAGATGGAAAAGAAGGGTGAGACGATGGAGCAGGCTGGGGGAAAAATGGAGATGAAAAGTGAAGGGATGGCGAAGGACACCACAAAGGCTGGCATGAAGAAGGCGAAGAAAATGATGAAGAAAGGCGAGACGATGGAGAAGAAGGGTGAGAAAATGGAGCACAAGGGAATGAAGATGGAGCACAAAGGGATGAAGATGGAGAAGAAAGGTGAGACGATAGAGAAAAAAGAAGGGATGATGGAGAAGAAGGAGGGGACGGAGGAAAAGAAAGAGGAGCCAAAGAAGCCGGAGTGAGCCACTTTCCTTGGTGAACATTTCTCTTGTTGATGAAGGCGAGGAACTCGATCCTCGCTTTCGTCGTTTTAGGGGTATCAAAACGAGGATCTTGGAATGAATTCAAGAAAGACCACTTCGGCCAGTGATCATGATCGTCCCGATTTTTCTCGGCAGCGAAGAAAGCTACTGACGCTCTCTCCGCTTCTTCTCCTCGCTGGATGTGATCTCGCCCCGAGCGGAAAGACAGAATCCTTCCTCAGAAAATTCCAGCAGTTCAATGACTGGGTGCAGTCTAAAGTCTTTGACATCAACAAGCTCTCGCCCGAGTACGCTGAAGGAGAGTTGACCCCGGAGAATGGATTCAGATTGAATAGCTACGAGACTGATGAACCAGAGGTCGACGTGGAAAATTGGAGGCTTACAGTCGAGGGCCTCGTGACCAAGCCCGGAGAATACTCGCTCGAACAGATTGCCGCACTGCCCAAGCGTGTGATGAATACTCGACACGTGTGCGTCGAAGGGTGGAGTATGGTTGTGAAGTGGGAAGGGACACCCCTTCGAGATTTCCTGAAGTATGTCGGTGCGGATATGAAGGCCAAGTTTGTTGCGGTCCAGTCTGCGGATGAATACTACACATCGTATGATATGCAGAGCGCGCTCCATCCTCAGACGCTCCTCTGTTACGAAGCGTACGGGAAGCCGCTGACGCTCGGCCATGGTGCCCCCCTTCGCATTACGATGCCGACAAAGCTGGGCTATAAGAGTGCAAAGTGGATCGACAAGCTTGTAGTCACGAATGATAACTGGGGTGGATACTGGGAAGATCAGGGGTATGATTGGTTTGCTGGTATCTAGTGGGGCGTTGAAAAAGGCTCAGAACTGGTAGGACAGGCATTCCTGCCTGTCTAAAATGTCAAGACTGGTCAGACAAGAATGTCTGACCTACCACGTCCATGCGATTCTCTACAGTCTGTTAGGTGTATCCGATGAAAGTCATTCTTCAGACACTCGCTCTCGTGGTGCTGTTTGTCGGCTGCGGTTCGAGGTTTGATGATAAGGTTGTCGTCGTTGAAAAGACCCGGAGCTACCATCGCCCCACGTGCTCAGAGGTTATGATGGCGCGTGTGACATTCGAGACTCGCGACGAAGCCAAACGAAAAGGGTATCTCCCCTGCCCATACTGCCAGCCCGACAGAGATCTGGCGGGTAAACCCGATCAAGTTGAATGAAAACTCAAGCTCGAAAAGAGTACCATCATCCTCCTCTCATCCGCATCACCCATTGGCTGAACGCTCTGGCGCTCCTGATCATGATCACGAGCGGCTTGCGGCTCTACAATGCGTCCCCGCTCTTCGGCTTTACATTTCCCGATGCTATCTCGCTTGGTGGCTGGTTGGCTGGCGCGAGGATGTGGCATTTCTTTGCCATGTGGTTGTTCGCTGTCAACGGGGTTGTTTACATCCTCTATAATATTCTTAGCAAGCATGGCCGACGCACTACACTGTTCAGAAAGTCTGATGCGCTAGGTGTTCTCCCGATGATCTTTTATTATCTCCGTATTCGAAAAGAGCACCCACCTCAGCAGAAGTATAATGCACTCCAGAAATTCGCCTACACCATCGTCCCGCTCCTCGCGCTCGGCGGCATCATGACCGGCATCTCCATTTACTGGCCTGTCCAGTTCAGCGGCATTGCCTCGCTCTTTGGCGGGTATGACACCGCACGGCTTTGGCACTTCATCTTCATGTCGGCTCTGGTGCTCTTCATCGCTGGTCACCTCCTGATGGTTGCCATTGCCGGCTGGGGCAACTTCCTCTCGATGATTACGGGGTGGAGAAGATTTCCTGCTTCAGCGAAGCCTGCATCAGAGAAGAACGCCTGAATCTCGGCCCGGGTTCATATGTCATCGCGATGCCGACTTCAGTCGGCAGAAGCAATCCCTCCAGTTCTCTCAGAAGCAGGTGTGAGATTGCTTCGCTCGCAATGACCGTAACACTTGGCCTGTTGACTGGAGAGGGGAAAAGTTTGTATATTCCATCGACATCCAGTTCTCAAAGATACACGACACATGGAAATTCCGACTTATTTTGAGAGATGTACGATCTGTCTGGAAAAGAAGCCCCTGACTCGTGAGCACATTATCCCTGAGTCGGTCGGCGGAACTTTGGAGGCAGACCTTCAGTGCAAGTGCTGCAATAGTGACCTTGGTTCCAGTGTGGTGTCTCAAGCGAGGAAAGACCCGGCTATTCGACTTGCGATACGTTCGTTGAGGGATCAGCTTCCTCACCTTTACACGACAATGGAGGAAGGCCAGCTGTACACAACAGTAGGCGATGATGGCCAGACGGTCAGTGCAAAGCTCCGCAACGGACGCCTGCAAACTAGAACTCAAAAGATGGAAAATGGTACTTTCATCTTTGATCCAAAGACAGGACAAGAAACGATCCAATCTGTGTTGCAGAATCGTGGCCTTGGACTCGAGGAAATCAAGACTACCATCGAGAGATTCAAGGATTCACCAATAGGTCAATTGGTGAGCTTGTCTGCTGAAATCTCTGCCGTAAAACGCGAAATCAAATCTGCTTTTCCTCAATTTGGATTTCCAGAGATGGACGAACGCGTGCCAGTGCTTATCGCCTACAACTACCTCTGTTTGCTGCTCGGCGTCCAAGTATTCGACAAGCGGTTGGACTTCATCCGGCGACGAATCATCGGCGATGAGCCTTCAGATCGACTCAAGGTGGAAGGCCTCACATCTCGAGAGTACAGACCTTTTCACCAGGTTTATTCAGAGCCGAATGAAAATGGGATCTTGGTGAAGATCTCTCTCTTTGGGTGGTTGGTATACTACGTCCACTTCCGTGACGTGATTTATGGAGGCCCGTATGTTGTTTATGTCGAGGACTTGGGGGAGGGAAGAAGTCTTCTAGCTTTTTCTGTTGAGGAGGCTGAGAAGGGTATTTTTCATTCCACGAAGGTAAGGCCCCCTCAAGAGAAACCAAAAACTTGAGTATGCAGATTCGTTCAGTATTCGATTGTCGCAAGCCCACAACTCCTGGTCCGCAATCCTCACTCCGCAATGCTAACTGATTCCTTCAGCCGCCCTCTCCGTGACCTCCGTATCTCGGTGACGGACCGCTGCAACTTCCGCTGCCCGTTCTGCATGCCTACGGACATCTTCGGGGAGACGTATCACTTCGTCCCGAAGGAAGAGGTGCTCTCCTTCGAGGAGATCGCCCGCCTCGCCAGAATATTCGTCAAGCTCGGCGTGCACAAGATAAGATTGACCGGCGGCGAGCCTCTGCTCCGGAATCAACTCGAACTTCTTGTCTCTCGACTCGCTGCACTCGAAGGCATCGATGACATTGCCTTGACGACGAATGGTTTCCTGCTTGCAGACAAGGCAGGGACACTCAAGGAAGCAGGGCTTAAGCGAGTCACTGTCAGCCTGCACTCATTGGACGACGAAGTCTTCGCCAAGATGAACGGACGGGACTTCAGCACGAAGAAGGTCTTGGAGGGAATCGATAAAGCTGCCGAGGTCGGACTTACTCCCATTAAGATCAACGTAGTTGTCCAGCGTGGAGTGAATGAGCACACGATCGCGGAGTTGGCTAAGCACTTCAAGGAAGTTGGTCACATCGTCCGCTTCATCGAGTACATGGACGTCGGGAATGTCAATGGCTGGAAAATGGAACACGTCGTTCCCGCCGAAGAAATCGTGAGGATGATCGACGCGGAGATGCCATTGGAGTCTGTTGAGAGAAACTATGGAAGCGAAGTGGCTCTTCGCTATCGATACAAAGGCGGAGGTGGAGAAATTGGAATAATCGCCTCCGTCACAAAGCCGTTCTGTGGCGATTGTGTGCGAGTCAGGCTATCGGCAGAGGGAAAGATTTATACTTGCCTGTTTGCCACAGCCGGTTATGATCTCAAGACACCGCTACGGAACGGAGCGAGTGACGAGGAAATCGAGGAGAAACTGAGGAATGTCTGGACTCCTAGGTCGGATCGTTACTCCGAATTGAGAACGGTGGAAACGCCGATGGAAGGTGAAAGAAGAAAGGTGGAGATGTATCAGGTCGGGGGCTAAGGCGGTTCAAGTTACAAGTTTCAAGTTGCCTGCATGGAAGCAGGCTACAGGAATTTTGAGATTTACAGGCTGTCTCATGCATTGGCGATGAAAGTGCATGAGATGTCCCTCAAGCTGCCAAAGTTCGAGATGCATGAAGTCGGAAGTCAGATTCGGAGGTCCGCCAAGTCCGTCCCCGCGAATATCGTCGAAGGATATGCGCTGAGGAAATGGAAGAACGAATACGTGCACTTCCTCTGTCGCGCTTACGCCTCGAGCGAAGAAACACTTCAACACCTGGAGATGCTTCATGCCACAAAGTCACTGACAGACGACAGACTCTATCAAGAATTACAGGAAGAGTACAAGAAGTTGAATCGTATGCTGTTCGCTTTTGTGAAATCAGTTGCAGAGACCCACGAGAGTCCGTCCTTCCTCAAGGAACCCGAGGAGCCCTACAATCTAAATCTCGAACCCTGAACTTTTTCTCACTTGAACCCTGAACCTTGAACCCTTATAACCATTCTATGCGCGACGTCTCCTCTAAACCCAACACCCTCCGCACTGCAAAGGCAGTTGCCCGACTGAACGTTTCTCCGCCCACCATCAAGGCCATCAAGTCCGGCAACCTGCCGAAAGCTGACCCCCTCGGGGTCGCACGTGTCGCAGGGATTCAGGCCGCGAAGAACACGAGCCTTTTCATCCCATACTGTCACCAAGTTCCTCTCGACTATGTGAGTGTTGAATTCAGCCTGGAGAAATCCTCCATTGCGATCACTTCACAAGTCAAAGCCATATGGAAGACGGGCGTCGAGATGGAAGCGCTTGTGGCAGCAGGTGCTGCGGCATTGACTCTGTATGACATGCTCAAGATCATCGACAAGTCAATGGAGGTTGTTTCGATCAGACTGCTTGAGAAAACTGGAGGAAAGTCGCAGATCAAGGAAAGCGGGGAAGGTCTGAAAGCGGCCGTGCTTGTGATCAGCGATTCAGTTTCGGCGGGGAAGAAGAGCGATTTGTCGGGCAGAGTGCTGGTGCAGAGGCTAAAGGGGTTCAAGGTTCAGGTTACAGACTTCAAAGTGCTGCCTGACGATTCAAATCGCATTCAGACTGAACTGGAGAGGCTCGTAGACAGAGTGAAAGTCGACCTGATCGTCACGACGGGCGGAACGGGAATTGGGCCGCGAGATGTCACACCGGAGGCAACGAAACGAGTAATAGAGCGTGAAGTGGAAGGTGTGGAAGAAGCACTGAGAGGCTACGGGCAGGAGCGGACTGCATTCTCAATGCTCTCTCGCGGCGTTGTCGGCATTCGCGGCAGGACGCTCATCATCAATCTTCCCGGGTCACAGAGAGGTGTCGAGGACGGAATTGCCGCGGCCTTTCCCGCGATCTTCCACACGTTCAGGATGATGCGAGGAGAAAGACACGAAGAGAATTCAAAATTGAAAAGTCAAATATCAAAAAGGAAACAGAAGCCGTAGCTCCATACCCCGGATCTTGAGAGCATCCCCCCTCGCCTCACTGGAGGCGTCCTCACCGTTCTTTCTCTCCCGCTTGCTGCGATTCTCTTTGTTTTTCAGCATAAAAGTCCTACATTAAATGAGGATTGAAGTTTAATTCCTAAAACCGTCTTTGCTTTTCCCTCATCTCTTGACTTCATACACCATTCTTCCACTCACTTCCCATGTCTGAACTTCGCTCAGCGCTCATCGGTTGTGGTTCCATCGGAAGAATCCACACCGAATGTCTTTCCAAGCTCGATGGAATGAAGATGGTCGGATTCTGTGACCAATTCTCCGCAGCCGCCGAAAAACTCGCGCAGGAATTCGGTGGAGAATACCATACGAACGATGTCAATCGGGTTCTTCGTGACGATTCCATCGACGCAATTTATATCTGCACTCATCATGACACTCATAGCACGCTGGCTATCAGGGCGTGTGAATCCGGCAAGCACATCATGATCGAAAAGCCGCTTGCGTTGAGTCTCGAGGAATGTCACCGGGTCGGCGAGGCAGTGGAGAAATCAGGCGTGAAGCTCATGACTGCCTTCAAGATGCGCTACTACCCAATGGTTCGACGAGCGAAGGAGTTCATTCCTCGGCCGCTCGTAACCGTCGCGCAGATGCTGGATGGGCGTTGGCCTGACGATCTCTGGGCGCAGGATTCCATCAAGGGTGGCGGGAACGTCCTGTCGCAGGGTTGCCACACGATGGATCTCGTGTATTTTTTGAACGGATCTGAACCCACCCGGATCTACGCCGAAGGTGGCACGATGACACATACGAACACATCTGTCATCGACAACATCGTGGCCACGATCGTGTTTCGCAACCAGAGCATTGCAAGCGTGACGCAGGGCGACGGCGGTCAGACTCCATACGTTTCGAAATTCTCTTTCCAGATTCTCGACGGGATGAAATCCGTTCATCTCCACGACCGATTGAAGACGGGGACGTTCTTCGACGGTGAAAAGACGACCACGAATTCCGACAACGAAGAGTATGGATTCCTTGAGGAAAACAGGGACTTCATTCGAGCTCTCCGTGAAAATGTTCCACCCCCGATCGACCACCGTGACGGACTTCGGGCAACGCTGCTTATCTTGAATGCATTCGAAGCGATCCGCACTCGACAGCCGAAAGAGATTCACTTTTGATGCCTGATAACATGAGTCAACCAGAGTCAAATCCAGGTCTCTCACTCCCGTCGTCTGTTCAAGCGGGGGAGTGGCACACATTTCGCGGCGACGAACAATTGACCGGACATTGTACTCTGACGGGAAACATCCATTCCCCAAAGGTTCAATGGAAATACTTTCTCGGCGGGATGATGCAGGAGGTCTCTCTGATTCCTTCGGCTAAAGGGTTTGACCTTCTTTACTGCTCTGGAGGATCGGTTATCCGTTCAACTCCGGAAGGGGAACAGGTTTGGAAGAGCAAGGCATTTGGTGTGCACGGGATTGCCGTCATCGAAGATCTTGACGGTGATGGAAATGTGGAGATCGTGCTTTCCTCTGGGTTAGAGTTATTCATTATCTCATCCGAAACCGGGGAATTGCTCTGGCGCACGACTGTGGGGTACCCTGTCTCCATGGGGGCGTTTGCCTTCACTATCCTCTGTCATCAACTTGACAAGACCCGACCTCAGAAGCAGCTTGTTGTCTCCCTCTTCAGCTCAAAGGATGTTTTAGTGTTCGACTTCTCGGACGGGATCAAGCACGGAAGAGTTCTTCATAAACTCTGGATGGATGATGCATTTCACCCAACTACCGCCATTGCCGATATCGATGGAGACGGCCAGGACGAAATCATCTGCACCAAGCTCGGCGGGATTTATATTTTCGACCCGCTGACTGCGAAGATGAAATCCCAGTTCCGTTGGGACTCCGGAGGTGAGCGGCGACGGAATTATGGTTTCTTCAGGCTCATCGATGTTGATCGGGATGGAGTCCTCGAGGTTGTGATTCTGGCCAATCGAGTGAGTCGACATCTTGCGGTGATAGATAATGATGGGAAAGGCAATCTCTCTCTTCTCTGGGATCGATTCATCGAGCACATCTACCCGAGCGATACGACTGAGGTGCGCTATGTTGCCAACTCCGTCTCGGATGTCGACGGTGATGGATTGCCTGAAATCATCCTCAGCCTGCACAACACGCATGGAGACAATCGCTGGTGGCTCGAGGTCATTGACCCAACATCCGGTAAGGTGAAGTCCGAGATCCCTGAAGCCTATTTGTATGGTGTTGATGATATCGACGGAGACGGTGTCAGTGAGTTGCTCGTGAGTCTCGAGACGAATCGGATGCCAAGCGTCTCGGGGACAGTGGAGGTTTTTCGCTGGCGGAGGTCAGCTTTCACATTGATCTGGGGCGAAAGCAACGCCCGCTTTGCTAGGCGAGGTGCACGATTGACCGGATCGTACTCGAATTTCCGTCCTGAGTGCCTCGCGCACGATGAAACGTGGTTCGAAGAATTCGGCGGCGTGCGGGGATTCTTCATCCTCCAGGACGATCAGAAGAGCACCGAAGTGCGGTGCGTAGGCTTGACACCAGCTCGAACAGAGAACGCGCTTCTAATTCCCGACTGTCCCGGACTGCGCATTGCCCAGGTTGCCGACGTCGATGGATGCGGGAGCAATGAGCTGGTCGTCAGTGGACAGCGAGGTGAGATTCTCATTGCGAAGGCTGATGGGACAATTGTCTCAAAGATTGCTGCAGGGGTGAGGCTGCCGATGGATAGTGCGTCTGCATCGGCAAAGCCGGCTCCAAGCGCGGTTGTGTTCCGTGACCGCGGCGAATCGATCCTTGCAGTCCCTGACAACCTCGCCGAAGTTCACGTGCTGAAGTTGGATTCGAGGAAACAGGAGCCGAAGCTGTCATTCAAGCGAGTGGGTAAGGGTCGATTCGGCTACGATTTTTCTTTCCATTCTCCGTATGTTGCTGACATTGATGGTGATAATCTTCTCGAACTTTTGATCGCTGACACGCGAAGCCCATCCTCGGAGTTGGTCGCCGTATCCGCTGAAGGTGAAGTAAAGGGTTCTTGGAGTTTTCCTGCATACATCGCCTCTCGGAGTGGAAGCAGACTAGGACTCTACGATTGGACTGCCGTCAGAACTCGTGAAGGCAGATCACTTCTCCTTGCTTCCTTCTATTCCTCCACTTCAATGAATTCTGAAGAATCTGTTTGCATTGACGCAGCGACTAACCGCATTTGCTGGGAGAGAAAGCAAATAGGAGAAGGAGAGGACGGACGTGGTTTTGGGCCTTGGGGGATCACTTCCGTTCGCCGCAGGGGAGGACACGCGCCTGAGATTCTCTTCTTGGCGAAAGATACGGTCTGCCACTTTGATGCTGGAACGGGTGAGATGCTGAACAAGCCTTGGCCGCTTCGGATCGCTACGTTTCAGGCGATGGAAGTCCAGAAGGAACAGAACGTATCAACTTGGGGATCGGAAGACGATCCGTTCACGGCATACGGCTCGCTCATCATTACTGATGTCGATGGGGACGGCGAAGATGAATTCGTCGTCGGCGGTTGTATGGGCGGAATGGGCATCCTGCGATTAGATCATTCCATTCTCTGGTGGAAGCGCAGAGAGTACAACGATCTGATGCTTCGGCTCCCCGGGGTTGCAGATATCGATGGTGATGGTATAAAGGAGGTCGGTGTAGGCCACGCCGATGGGAATTTTGTATGCTACAATGGCTTGGACGGGTCCGTGAAGTGGTCGCTTAGTATCGGAGCGGTGACAACTGACATCCAATCCTGTGATATTGACGGAGACGGGAAAGTGGAATTCATCACAGGCACGTCCGACGGGCGGCTACTGGCAATCGGAGATGGCCGCTTCAAATGGGAGTGCGACTTCGGGTATTCCGTCGGGAATCCCATTATCGCGGATTTCGACAACGACGGTCTGCCCGAGATCATCGTGGCGGTTGGCGACGGGTATCTCTACAGTGTGGTAAATGCTTCATGATCTTCTCGAAGAACACCATTATCCTCCTGATCGCTGCTCTCACCCTCTCACCTTGCTTTTTCTCTTGTGGGGGCAAGACTGAACAGAGCGATCAGAAAGGGACGATCACCCTCAAGTTGATTCACTGGGTCGGGAATCGTAAGGAGAGTTGGGAGAAGTATGTCGTCAAGAGTTTTGAGAAGGAGCATCCAAACATCAAGATCGAGTTCGAAGTCTATCCCTATCAACTCTATTATCAGAAGCTTCTCACAGCTTCTGCTTCAGGTGCATTCGTTGGCGATGTGGTCGCGATCGATGACTGGATGGGTGAAGAACTCTTCTCCCACAACTACGCAACGGATCTTCAGCCGTACATCGACAGAGACTTGAAGCTCAGTGATTTCTTTCCCCGCCTCATCGGAGACTGGAAAACCAAGCCAGCAGGAGACCTTTACGCTCTCCCAAACACCGCTGGAATCACCGTGCTCTATTATAATAAAGATCTCTTTGACGCAAGCGGAGTCTCTTACCCCACAGACAATTGGACATATGATTCTCTCATCGTAGCTGCGATCAAGCTGACGAAGGATACCGACGGCGATGGGAGGATTGATCAATGGGGATTCCTGATCGACAACGGGATGTACACGGCCCTCGAGACGGTTCTTCACTCTTTCGGGGGAGGAGTGTTAAGCGACGACCACACTCGGGCTATTCTTGACGACCCACGCTCGATCAAGGCGCTGCAGTTCTGGAAGGATCTTATCCACAAGTACAAGGTCTCGCTTCTCCCTTCGAATACCTCGGTCCAGCCAGCCGAAGGGTTCGCTCGTGGTGTCGCTGCAATGGTGATGATGGGAGATGTGGCGACTGGTGTAATGGCGGATGTTCGCTTCCGCTGGGATTTCGCCATGCCGCCCCTCGGTCCTGACGGGCTTCGGCGGTCAGGGCGGTTCAGCGATGGTCTCTGCATTCCTCTCGGTTCTAAACACAAGGACGAAGCGTGGGAATTAATCAGATGGATTGTGACTTACCCCCCGCGGAAGGGGGTAAGCAGCATCTCTGATAAACTCACTCCAGCCTACAGGCCGCTTGCAGAATCAAAAGAGCGGGTCGAAGAGCTTGGGGCCGAAAGAGTTCGTATCCTCAACGAGCTGCACGAAAAGCACTCTGTGAACAACATCACGCCAGGCCAGTTTGAGTGGCACGAACAAGCGATGATCCCAGAAATCGATAACCTGCTGATCGGGCGGAAGACCGTTGAGCAAGCCGCCCATGATGCAACGATCCACATCAATGAGGTTTTGAAGCGTCGAATGGAATCAAGACCCATTGTGTCTCAATGAATCGCCCTCTCGAAGAAACTGGCACTCATCCCTCTCCGCGGTTTGATTGCACGATCTCTCAAGAGCTTCCCTGGTTGTGCGATACAAGCGTGTGGTCACTCCCTCCTCCTCAGCCCACAACAAATGTGCGCGACTCATTCTATCTTGGTGGGAATGGATATCTCACAGCACGACTGGGTCAACAAGCAAGGTACAGCACGATGGATCGAGTTCTTGGTCCGTACCTCCATTCATACGCCTTCTATAATAATTATCTCTTTCGGATGGATTCGGTGTCACCCACTCGAGACTTCTGGCCGCCATTTGCGTTTATTCCCAAGCATCAATGGTTGTGGCGCGTTCTGGGAACGCCTATTATTCTCACGAAAGAGGTGGATGACACGTTTGCTCTCTACTCGGTCAATTTCGTTCATCCACTTCATCCGGTTTTGTTCCGACTCTTCATTCTGAAAAACATTTCGACGACGACGCTGAAGGACATCGGCCTCGGTGTCGACGCACCAGCTGATGTTCCGTGGCCCGGTCCTGGACACCGTTCGGTGATCCAGCCCTTCGGGAAGGACGCGCTGCTCGAAGTTGTGAGTGAGCCTGAGACCCGTGACCCATTCTTGAACCAGCCCGATGAGTCCCGACTCAAGCGGCATCGATATCTCGTTCGAAAGCTTGTCAGCGGAAGGACGCGCGGCTTCCAGAATCTCGCCGTAACTGTAGATGAGCTCAAGCCTCACGAGGAGCTCGTCGCAGTACATTATCTTGCTGTTTCAACGAACGACCGAGAGGGCGGCGCCGTCGAGACTGCAAGGATCGTCGATGGAGTCCTCGAAGCATCAGGATTTCGAGCACTGCTCCAGCAGACCAAAGATTGGTGGGATGCATGGAACATCGACCGGTTGAAGGTCGCTACCGGGAATCAAAGAGTTGATGATGCACTCGATGCAATCGCCATTCTGGAGAAAGTGTGCGAAGGCAAGCAAGGATGCTTTTCAGTCATCGAGGACTACACATTTCCGTTCATCCGCGATCTCAACGGCCCGCACAAGTTTCTCCTGACACAGGGAAAGTTTGAAGAGGTCAAGCGGTCGATGGATTACATCTACGCGATGGACGTGCTCTCGCGAAGGCTGCAAGGGGCGTATCCGTTTGACATTAAGATTCCAGACATCCTGCCTGCAGAGCCAGATTGGACAAAAGTTGAGCCTGTCATGCTCGGTGACATTCCAAACTTTCGTGTTCTGTGGTATGACTGGTACGTTAAGTACACGGGAGATTTTCAGCACGTTGCGAGACGGTTCAACTACCTAAAGGGGTTGATACTCCGCCAGCGAGTTGAAGAGAATGGCTATCTCGCAGCCTACAGTTATGACGAGACGTATGGGATAGGGCCTGTTCAGGAAATGCGCCGCGGACAATCGGCTGACAATTCGTTTATCTTTGTGGCGGCGTGCGAACGATTGGCACATCTTGCACGGTTGCTCGGAAGGTCGAAAGACGCGGAGGAGCTTCAGATGTTAGCCAGTAACGTTCGATCGACCGTTGAGTCAAAGCTGTGGCTCGATGACCATGGCCATTACGCCATGCGCATTGATGAGCATGGTCATGTTGATCCCACTCCCATCTCTCCTGCTCTTCTTCGTCCGATTTGGATTGGGTACGCACCCGGGGACGATGATCACGCTGTCCGATCTGTTGAGTACGTTCTGGAAAAGTTGATGCGAGACGGGGGGTTCATCCAGCTTCTTCCCGGCGAGTTTCAATCAACCGTCGGCCACATCATGGCGTATCTTCTCCACTGCCTCTGTGAGATGAATCATCCGAAAGCTGATTGGGCGTTCGGGGAGCTCTTGCGCTATATTGATCCAGGTGGAACCTTCAGCGAATATTACGACTATTCTCCAGAGGGGCCAGTCACTTCAGCAAGGCACGGGAGTCATTTCGCTCGCCCGTGGGAGAGTGGCGTGAACGGGGACATTATGATTCATTACCTCACTGGATTCTCTCCCGACGCGCCGGAGGAGAGGTTCACACTCAAGCCGAGGTTCCCGGACGGCTCTGACCGGATGGAAATCCGGAACATCAAGATGAAGAACTCCCGAATCCATCTTACTGCACGCAGAGAATCTCGATCTCATTTGTACGAAGTTGAGCATCACGGAGAACAGAGGATCAAGATGCACCTGCATGTGGTCTTGCCGCCTGAGGTCAATCCAAAGAATGCCAAAGTCATTCTAGACGGCAAAAGTGCTTCGAGCTTGAAGATGGAGACGAATCGTTGGGGAGTATCAGTCTGGACGCTTGCGAGAGGGCTGGAGCCGAAAAGTAAGGCCCTGATTGATGTGCATTGGTGATTTGCAGATAGGAGGATAGGCTCATGAGAATTGTCCGTCTGGCAACCACTTCGTTCTTGATTGAAGACACTCCCCACACTGTCGCAATGAATGTCGATCGAGGCTTGGCATATGTTGATGAAGCAAAGAGAAAGGGAGCCGATGTCGTGTGTTTGCCCGAGACATTTACAACCCTGAGTCTTCCTGAGAATCACCCGTTGGAGGCGGAGCGATTTCCGGGAGAGTGGACGAAGACGTTCGCAAAGAAAGCAGCCCAGTGCAAGATCAATCTGATTGCCCCGTACTACGTTCGTGTACGAAAGCGCGTGTACAATCAAGCCACGGTATTTGATCGGAAGGGGGGAGTCGTCGGATACTACAGGAAGGTGCAGCCCACAGCTGCGGAGAGCAAATTCATTGCGTATGATTCGAGGTTTCCAGTTTTCAAGATGGACTTCGGGAAAATTGCCGTCATGATCTGCATGGACATTTACTTCCCTGAGATTCCTCGAATTTATGCCTTCAAAGGTGCAGAGGTCCTCTTCTGGCCAACGGTCTCTCACGGACCAACACAAGCTGCACTTGAGACTCAACTGAAGGCGCGCGCACTTGACAACTCGCTGATTGTCGTTGAGTCGAATCTTGCTGGGCATCCCCCGTACGCGCCGTATGCAGGCCGCTGGCGACCCGGGACAGCAAGAATTATCGACCACAATGGTGATGTGATTGCACAGACCGGAAGACGACACGGCATCGCCTTTGCTGATGTCGATCTGGATGAAGTTCGATTGACTTCTCAGTGTGTGCTCATCCGTGAGCCCGACCACACGAGAGATGACCTGGCAGCAATTACGAGGATGGATCTGTATGGGAGGGAGTACCTGAAGGTCGCGAAGAAGCAGAAAAGGTTCTACTAAAGGTTCAAGACTTGGCGTTCATTCTACAAGTCAAAGCGTAAAGGTTATCTCTGGATGCAAGAGAAGCCGAAGAAGCCTAAGCGCATAGCTGGCATTGTCGGTCTTGACATTGGGGGAACGAAGACTGCAGTTCTTGTGGGGACCTACGACGGAGAGATTCTTCATCGCCTTTCGTCTCCCACCGCTACAGAAAAGGGGTTCCAATCTTCATTCAATCGCATCTGCACTAGCACGAAGCGAGCACTTGCATGGGCAAGGAAGAAGCGAATTCAAATCGATGCGATCAGTGTTTCGATCGGTGGGCCTCTTGATATCCAAGAAGGGATCATCTACTCACCCCCCAACCTTCCCGGCTGGAATGAGATTCATCTCAAGGAGATGCTTCAGAAGGAATTCTCCCTTCCCGCGTTTATCGAGCACGACGGAAATGCGGGTGCGCTCGCGGAGTTCTTTTTTGGCGTGGGCAAGGGTTGCAGGAATATTGTCTTTTTGACCCTCGGAACCGGTCTAGGCGCTGGAATAATCCTTGACGGCAGAATTTATCGTGGGACGAATGACAATGCCGGAGAAATCGGTCACATGCGGATAGCGCGAACGGGTCCTGAGGCTTATGGCAAGAAAGGCTCCTGGGAAGGATACTGTAGCGGTACGGGTATGGCAAAGCTTGCTCGTGCCATGAACCCGAATCGATGGAAGGACACCGTGAGTGCCCAAGACATCGCGACAGCAGCAAAGCGTGGCGATCAAGATGCACTGAATGTCGTCACGAAGTCAGCGAGGTTTCTCGGTCAGGGTCTTGCTATTCTGGCAGACATTCTTAATCCCGAAGTCATCATCCTGGGAAGTCTCGGCGTTCGTTTGGGGAATGTGCTTATCAGACCAGCGCTCGAGGAAATGGAGCGGGAAGCGACGCTGCGAGCGTTTGCCGCCTGCAGGGTTGTGCCCGCAGCCTTAGGTGAGCACATCGGCGACGTCGCCGCTCTCATGGCGGCAGTTTATCATAGGCGATCTCATGGTTGAATTCTCTCATCTCATAATTGAAGATCGCCTCGGAAGGCATTCTGAGACTCTGACCCGACAGAGTTTGACTCCAAACCTTGAACAAGAACTCCCGCGCTTGGCACTTTCGCTTCAGTTCCGGGAAGAGGGCCGACTTGAGAAGACATGGCACGTGGTTCTGAAAAACCGCTCGTCGGAAAGACGTGAAGTGGATATCACATTTGTTCTTCCTGTCCTCCAGCCGGGGTGGAAACTCTTTTTCCCCAGCGGCGATGCTCATCCTTCTTGGGAGACAACGAAACTCCGGTACGGGTACCGAGAGACTGGCACGCCGCTCTCCATGCCGATGGTGACGATATATCATCCGGATGAGGATCGGGGGATGACGTTCTTTAGCGATTTTGAGATTCCAATCCAGCGAATGAGTGTGACCTGTGATCACGAGCGTGATCCCAATACCTTGAAGGTCTCGCGAACGCATCTTCGGATTGAACCGAATGGTGTTGTGGAAACTTCAATCCACGCAGGCGAACATGAGGGCGATTGGCGGCCGGCATTGGGGTTGGTTCGCCGCAGATTCCCAAGTTTTTTCTCCACAGAGAATTCAAAGATGAAAGAGCTCTTCGGCGCATTCGTCTTCAGCACCAGTATTCCTCCTGAAGAATATGTGAAGCGCTGGAGAGAAGAAGGGGTGAAAGCCGTTGAAGTGCATTACACCTACCCTTTCCTCTGCAAGTTTGTCCCGACCGAGGAACCATTTGTGAGAGCAATGGATGATGTCTGGTCGTATGCGAAGCTTGACCCCCCGCCGGATGTCTCACCGCGAGATGCTTCTTATGATGAGATCAAATCATACCTCGATCGCGCTGCTCTGAGGGACGGAAGGGTTGAAGCAATCCGTTCGTACCTCCGAATGCTTCAGAAGCATGGCTTAAGGAGCTTCATGTATTTTCAACCTTCGGAGCCCTGGGAGCGTTTCGCCCGGGAATACTATCCAGACTCCCTCATCCGTGACGCTCACGGGGATGATGAGCCTGTCTGGTATGAGAATGTCGTTGCGAATCCTCATCCTGAAGGTGAATTCGGTCAGTACATCGTCGAGCAATTCAAGCAGCTGCTGGATCTTTTTCCCGAAATGGATGGTATATTCATGGACGAGGCGTGTTATGATCAACTTGATTTCGCCCATGATGATGGATTCTCAGTTGAGAATGGTAAGCCAGGCTACCGGATGGGCTATGCGATATGCAAGCTAACCCAACTCCTCTGTCGCCTGGCACGCGAACACGGAAAGATGATCTGGTGGAATGGCCCCTATCAAGTCGAGATCGCTCGTGAAGCAGATGGGATGATGGCCGAGGGTGGAGGGATGCAGGGCGAGAGCATCCAGTATCTGACGATTGGTAACAAACCAACGTGCTGTCTCGTGTACAACGAACGGCAGCTCAAGCGCAACCTTGTGCTGGGCCTCCTGCCCACAGCTCCAAGTTTCGCGGTGACAGGCATCTACAGGTTGGTTCGGGAAATGCCTGAAATGCCACAGGTCGATCAAGAGAGCGCTGAACTCCACCGACGATATTATCCTCTCTTTGGACATCTCAAAGGGAAGACCTGGGTACTCACTCCTCGTCCACTCTCGCTTCCCGAGTGCCTTGATGGAAATATCTTCCAAGTTCCGAGCGGTGACTACGTTGTTACTTTAGTCTCTATGCAACAGTCCACTCGCAGTAATGCTTTCCTCTGGGATCTCCCGGTGTCCGTTCAAGTGCCCGACTCAGGGGAAATTCTTGGCGTCTCACTCAGACTTGCTGAAGAGGCGGAGGACTTCGCGCTTCCGTACGAACGCGACAGAGACGTGATCAGGGTGAGAATTCCTCGGTTTCGATCAGCTGGCGTTCTCCTGTTCAGGAAGAGCGAGACGCAATCTCCTCGTCCTGTAAAGGGGTTTCCACGAGCGACGGGTCGCAAGAGCGTTGACCTTTCTTGGGAAGGTCGCCCCGGGGTCTTGACAAGAACTAGGGGACAAATCAAGGTTCATTGTGTGAACAATACAAATGAAGGTCGAGAAGTTGCCCTCACTGCCGTCGGGATGAAACTTACATTGTTTCAGTACCCACGATGGGTATCCCTCCAGCCGTATGAGAGGAAAGTGCTTTGGCTGGATATTAAGGGAGAAAACCCCGGGCATTCATCAGTTTCGCTGACCGCAACGAACGGTCGTGAGGAGTCTCGCTTGGAGATTCCTGTTGAGGTTTGGGCTGCCACTTTTGTTTCAGAGGGCCTGGTGCCCATACTGACGGCAACGCTGCGGTTCGATATGTTTACTCCTGACGGTGCACCGGACATGCGGTTCATCGATGAAAAGGGCCAGCCGAAAGTCGTGAAAGACCGGGCAGTCTATCTGAACGGGCATCGAATCGGGTCGCTACCAAGCAGGAACAATCCATTCTGGCGCGTGCTCTTTACTATTCCTGTCCCCGAGCTGATTCTTGTGCATGTTGCGCGGGAGAATGTCGTGCAGGTTCACGCCGACTCTCCTGAGGATGCGTTTAAGGTCAGAAACATTTCTCTTGAACTCGAGCTCGTCAATGGGGGTCGGCTCTCATCAGCAGAAGACACGAGCGTGTACTCTTCACGTAAATGTAGTTTTTCTGAAGGTGTCATCGGTAATCCCATCGAGGTGAAGCTTGCGTTCGATCGACTTGATAGGCAGGCAAGACGGTTTGATGACTGGAATAGGCCGTCATAGCCTTCGAAGAAGATGAAGATTTATGTGAGATATGGGCTGGGGGTTCTCTTGCCAATTCTTCTGCAGGCAGGCTGTGGAAAGAGTGCGGACTCGGGAAAAGTTACCCTGATCGTGACATCTTGGTTTACAAACAACATTGATCTCTACCGAAGGGAGGTCTTCGACCCGTTCGAGCGTGAACATCCCAATCTCAAAGTGGAGCCACGATTTGCGATCTACCAGGATTATTTTCCCAAGCTCCTTGCTTCCGCAGCATCAGGTGGTCACTTCGGCGATCTTGTCCAGGTCGATGATGCATATGCTGCAGAACTTTTCGAGCGCGATTATGCGATTGATCTGAATCCTTTTGTGCTGCGAGATCTACGCCCAAAGGATTTTAGCATCAGGGATCTGGATCTATGGCGGCACCAGAGTTCAGGGAGCAATGAATTGTTGGGATTCCCGCCGTGGGCTGGAGTCACAGTTCTGTTTTATAACAAGGATTTGTTTGACTCGGCCTCTGTTCCCTATCCGGATTCCAACTGGACCTACGATTCTCTTCTACAGGTTGCCAGAAGATTGACAAGGGATACCGACGGCGATGGTGTCGCGGATCAATGGGGATTCGACTTGAGAGTCAACAATTTCTTTCAGTCGCTGGTGTACTCATTCGGTGGTGGGCTTGTCGACCCGAAGAGCCGACGAGCGGAGATTGACAAGCCGGGCTCTATCGCTGCTCTTCAATATGTCTACGACCTGACGAATAAGTATAAGGTCGCTCCTCGAATGTTGACGTACCAGGGTCTTCCACCGTTTGTGACTGGCAACGCTGCGATGTTGATCGAAGGGGATTTCAACGTTGTGTATCTCAAAGATGTTAGGTTTCACTGGGGAATTGCTCCGCTCCCGAAGGGCCCTTCGGGCAGACTCTCTCGGCGATACGGCTCGGCCTTCTGCATCCCAAAGACATCAAAACATCGGGAGGAGGCGTGGCAGCTTCTTAAATGGATCGTCACCTATCCTCCGGGTGTGCATGCTGGAGAAGTCTTTGATGGGATGATCCCGACTTACCGGCCTCTTGCCCATTCAACCGAGTGGATGAAGCATTACCATCAAGGTGAGGCAGAGATCCTCCTCGAAATATATGACAAATATTCCTTTTCACCGGTCTCTCGAGGATGGATGGAGTGGTCGGACCTTGGAATCATCCCATACGTCGAGGACGTCATGGCCGGTCGGAGCAGCCCTTTGGAGGCCGCTCATGCGTCAGCGGCGCGAGTGAATGAAATGCTCGGAAAAGTCAAATAGGTTCAGGGTTTAAGGATCAGACACCGCGGGGGATGCCCAAGCGATGAACCTTGAACCCAACCATGCACCTTTCAAACAAGGAGTTAACCTGCTATGATTCGCATTGGTCTCGTCGATCTCGACACATCACATCCGGGGGCCTTTACCCCCATCCTCAACAAGCTTGAAGACGTGAGGGTAACGGCACTCTGGGATGGGCATGATGTGTATCCTCCCGGTTACGATCAACAATTCGCGCGTGAACATGGGATTGAGCACGTGTGCGACTCACTCACGGAGCTCGTGGACAAGGTGGATGCTGCAATGATCCACGGCGTCGACTGGGACAAGCATATCGAAAAGGCAATCCCATTCCTTGAAGCAGGGAAACCAATCCTCATCGACAAGCCGATCGTTGGAAGAATTCGGGATGTCAATCGGATACTGGAGCTGCAGGCGAAGTACAAGTCTCCCATTTTCGGCGGGTCATCTTTGAGATTTACCGATGAAGTGCAGGAGCTGAACCGAATGAAGGCGGACTTCGGCGAAATATACCTGGCTACTGCCAGTGGTCCTGGAGATATTTTTGCCTACGGGATTCACACAACCGAGATGGCGCAGGGTCTCCTCGGCTGCGGCGTGGAAACGGTTGAATTTCTTGGCGAGAGGAAGGCGGAGCTGTACAGAGTTACGTACGAAAATGGATTCATCCTTCTCCTTCAGCTTCTCGCACCGTACCACGAGTGGTCATTTTCTCTTTACACGGGAACGGGCCTTCAAGCAAGAAAGATAGACTCCACGAAGATCTATCCTCCATTCCTTCGGCAATTCCTCAGGGTTGTTCGAGGTGAGCGCGTCTCGTTCTCTCTTGCAGATTCATTAGAGGCTGTGAAGATTCACATTGCGGCGCAGAAGTCCAAGCTGTGCAGAAGGGTCGTTCGGCTCGATGAGCTTCTGCCCGAAGACGGTTTTGAGGGAGCAGCCTATGCAGTGAGTTATGCCGCAGCCAAGCGGAAATGAATTTGTGGAACTGTAAGGTCTGGATTCTGACATGACTTCACGTGAACGAGTCTTGACAACCCTCCAGCACAAGGAACCTGACAGGGTTCCGATTGATTTTGGAGGGATGCGGTCAACCGGGATCATGGCCATCGCCTACAACCGGTTGAAGAAACACTTGGGTCTCAAGGGCGGAGAGACACGAGTCTACGATCCGGGACAACAGTTGGCAGAACCAGAGCAGGAAATCCTGGATTTGTTTGAGGTCGACGTGGTAGACTTGAACAACTCATTTGGGATGAGGCCTCAGGAATGGAAAGATTGGATCTTGCCTGATGGCTCTCCAGGCAAAATGCCCGTCACGTCCTATCCAGTTTGGGAGAATGGAGAGTGGGTACTCAAGGACGGTGGTAGGACCCGCGCTCATATGCCAGATGGCTGTTTGTATTTTGAGAACTGCAACCAAATCCTGGAGCGGGTTGAGACAACTGCTGCGATGAGAAAAATCCGCTGGAAAACCTATTTCACCGACGAGGAGTTGAGAGAGTTTCAGGAGAAGGCGAAATTCCTCTGCGAGAACACCGACTATGCCATCATGGGCGGATTCGGTGGGAACGTCCTCGAGTGCGGACAAGAAGTTCGGGGGTGGGACAACTTCATGGTCGATTTGGTCAGCAACCGAAGTTTCGCCGAAGACTTGATGGATGAGCTGGTCGAAATGCACCTAGCAAATCTGAAGGGATTCCTCCAGGCGGTCGGCGATTACATCCAGATCATTCAGATGGGAGACGATATGGGAACTCAGGAAGCCTCCCAGATCTCACTGGGAATGTATCGTGAGCTTGTGAAGCCAAGGCACCGAAAGATTTATCAATACGTCAAAGAACACTCCCGCCTGTACGTGTTCCTCCATTCCTGCGGCTCAATATATAATCTGATCCCGGACTTGATTGACGTCGGTGTTGATATCCTAAATCCCGTCCAAACATCTGCCGCTGAGATGGATCCCGTCCGATTGAAGAAAGAGTTCGGTCGCAAGCTGACATTTTGGGGTGGCGGCTGCGACACTCAATCGGTGCTTCCTTACGCGACGCCAGAAGAAATCGAGACTCACGTCAAGGAACGCATCGGGATTCTTGCTCCGGGAGGCGGATTTGTTTTCACACAAGTCCATAATGTGCAGTCGAACGTTCCCCCTGAGAATACTATCGCGATGTTCAACGCTGTGAAGAAATACCGGAACTACCCAATCGCTTGAGACAATGATCAAGTCGATCGAGATTATTCCCCTTCGCCTTCCAGTTGCACAAGAGCTAACGATCTCTCGCGGCTCGGTTGGAAGCCCGGCAACTGGTGCGATTCATATCCTGGTAAAGGTTATGAATGAAAAAGGCACTGTTGGTTGGGGGGAAGCGCGCCCGAGTCCGCGGTGGTCGTATGAAACTCCGGAGTCCGTCGTAACGACAATCGCGAAGTATCTCGCACCCGCAATCATGGGCATGGACGAACATGACCTCAACGAGATTCATCGGAGGATGAACACCGTCATTGCGCCGGGAGTTCAGATCGGACAACCCATTGCGAAGTCTGCGGTCGACATCGCTCTACACGACCTAGCTTGCAGAGAGCGAAGGATTCCGCTGCATGCGTATCTTGGATCGACTGTTGTTCAAGAGATTAAGCTGGGATACGTGATCTCCGCTGTGACGATCGAGGAAGCAGTGAGACAGGCGGAAACGGGAATCAGCAAAGGGTACCATGGGTTCAAAATCAAGACCGGGATTCATCCAAGCACTGATCTTGAAATGGTGGAAGAGGTTGCTGCCATCGGCCGTGGAAAGTACATCTGGGTGGACGCCAACCAGGGATGGGATGTCGAAACAACATTGGAGTTTTCAAAGAAAATGGCAAAGCTCGGCGTGAACGTTCTTGAACAACCCTTTGCAGCGAATGACATCACCGGGTACCAAAAGGTGGTTGCACACTCCGAAATCCCAATTGCTCTCGACGAGTCAATCTATACTGCGACAGATTTGGTTCAATTCATCAAGCTCAAAGCAATTGGTGGGCTTGTGCTCAAAGTCTGTCGCGTTGCAGGGATTCTTCCAAGTAAGGAGATTTACACAATCGCTCGGAACGAAGGCTTGCCTCTTCTCGGGAGCGGATTAACTGAAGGGAGAATATCTTTGACCTCCAGTTGTCATGTCTTCGCGGCTGCAGGTATTCAGGTTCCTGTGGACTTGAATGGTCCGCAATTCCTCGCTGATGACATGGTGAAAGGAAAGCTTGAATATCCCGATCAAGTTGTTCGCCTGTCAGCGGCGCCCGGGCTTGGGTTGGAGCCGGACGAAACAAAGATTGAGAAATATCGGATCAACTTCAGGGACGTCTTTGACGGGTGAACATGGAAATTCCGCCTCACGCGCATCTCATTGAGGGCATGAGGAGTAGTGCGCTCAGGAAACTCGAGCGTTTCGATTGGGCGAGAAGGATTGCACGTGATCTTGAGCAAGCATCTCAGAGTTTCCTCTCAAGGAAACTCGAGCTACCCGTCGGCCCTGGTGAGCACGACCAAGAGTACCATTGCCATGATTGTGGGACGACTCTTCTTCTCGATCCTTCCAATCCACACGAGCACCTCTGTGTTTTCTGCGGCAGAATCTTCCGTGGAGCGAGATATGATTCTGTCTGGAAAAACCGGATTCATACGATGGTTTCTCTCGATGCACGAAAGGCAGCCTTTTCCTACCTTATCGCCCCATCAGAAGAGTGCTTCAACGCATTGAGGGGTCTTCTCTTGTTTTATGCTGAGAGGTACGACTCTGAGTTCCCAGAGCAAGGTCCCGATTACAGCCGAGGGAAGGTGACTAGCACAGGGCTAACAGAAGCGATGTGGGTTTTGAACCTGCTCTGGGTGTACGCGGCAATCGCCCCCAGACTTGACCCAAGAGAGCGTGAGGAACTGCGTGGGAAACTTTTTCTCCCTGCTGCACAATTGCTTGCTCCACAGGCGACTATCGTCCATAATATCCACGTGTGGTATACGTCGGCAGCTGGTGCTATCGCGGCCACGTTTGGGGACGAAGCGTTGCTGACAAGCGCTCTTCACGGTCCGTCGGGCCTCTTTGCCCAGATTGCGAACGGCTTTTACAGGGATGGTTTGTGGTACGAGGGTGCTCCGACCTATCACTTCTTCACACTGTATGCAATGTTGCAGTTAGTGTGCATCGCGGGTATTGATCCGAAGGTTTCCATCCCGCGCTTCTCTTCGTTCTTCATGGCACCATGGCTGATCGTCCAGCCGAATCTTGTTCTGCCTGCTGTGAATGATTGCTACTATGGGATGGACCCCTCAAAGGGGCAGGACCCCAACGCAGAGAACGGAGGCTGGCGGCTCAGCCGGTTTGCACCGTATTATGAATTGGCTGCGTCTCTAGCGGGTGACGAGAAGTTATCCGCTGTTCTCGGTGCTCTCTATTCTGGCAACCTGTCGAACCGGACCTCGCCGGAGGCATTGTTCTTTGGCCCAGACGAGCTTCCTCCACTGGCAGAATTGCCAGAGCAAAGTGTTCAGATGGAAGAGACGGGGTATGGGATTCTTCGGGGCAGAGATCGACGAGGGAAGTCGATGTATGCCATGTTGAAGTATGGTCAACATGGGAGGAACCATGAGCACTTCGATAAGATGCAGATCATCCTTTATGGGAACGACGAGACCGTTGTCCCTGACCTCGGTACAATTGTCTATGCGCATCCGCTCCACCGAGCGTACTACAAGGCGAGCCTCGGTCATAATCTTGTCGTCGTGAACGAAAAGGATCAGCTGCGCGCGATTGGGCATTCCTGTTATTTTGTTCCGGCCCCATTTGTCCAGCTGATTGAAGCCGAAGAGGATGACATGACTCAGGACGCGATCACACAGAACCGCGCCGTCCTTTTCACGGATTCGTACATCATTGACCTCTATCAAATCCGAACTCCCTTCCAGAACACGTATGATTGGATTCATCATAATGTCGGCAAGCTGGTCGACTCAGAGAAGTTCTCGGAAGAGTTCTCCTTTGGGAACGAACGGTACGATTCGGTGTTTCGGAATCGACGGGCCGTCACAACTCCTCAACAGTGGGAAGCACGCTTCAAGGTATCCGGGGGACATTTCCGACTTCTCATGGAGCCGGATGTTGTTACGACCCGAGTCGTCGCCACAGAAGGACCGCAGAATCCAGCTACAAAGTTCATCCCAGTCATCATTGCAAGGCGAAAGACATCAGGTACAACCTTCCTTGCTCTCTATGAATTCTACAATGAGAAGCCAGCAGTAAAGTCTTTCTCGTCTACGAAGTTGCCCCTGGATCAAGGCTGTTTTTTTTCTGTGACGACTGACGAATTCGAAGACACAATCCTTTTCTCTCGGACTTCTGGCAAGAACCGCAAGGAGAGAGATCGGTTTCTCGTTGATGGCAAGCTCGGAGCCTTCAGAGAGTACAAGAATGGCGAGAGACTTGTGGAGATTGTCGATGGCAGAAGCATTGAGCTGCGCAGTTCATCCGATGCAGAGATCACAAGGCGTGAGCCCTTTGTGATGGACTTCACCAGACCCACGGATGCCGTCATCCGAGTCGGGGTGGACGGAAGGAGAGATGTTCTGTATTTGCGGGAGCGGTGAGGAGAGTTTGGTCACCCCGTGAATTCAAAGATCTAGAGTTCAAGATTCACTTCCAATGTCTGAAGCTCCTGACACTTTATGAGCGATACGTTCATCAAATCTAACAATCCTCAAATCGATGCCCTTTTCCCGAGAGTCAAAGCGTTCCTTCAGAACGATGTGACCGACTACGATATGTTTGGGACTTGCGTCCGCGGTTACAGGACGCCTGATGCACCAAGCGTCTGGATTCGTGACAATCCCGACATGATGCGTGCATACAAGTACTGGGAACGCGATATGAAAAGCCTCGTCGATCACTTCGCGGAGACTCAGTCTGCGAAGGGATGGGTGTTCGACTACTTCACAATGACGCCAGAGAAAACTCCGTGTGAAAAGGAGAACTGGGCAAAGTATGTCCGCGTGCCCACGGAGGCCGATGTTGAGTTCCGCTTCGTCAACGCAGTCTACCTTGCATGGCAGGCGACAGGTGACGACCGGTGGTTGCGAAAGCTTTTCCCTCACCTGGAGAAAGCGCTGCACTATGTTCTGACCGATGCATGGCGATGGGATCCAAAAACCAAGCTGGTCAAGCGTGGTCTGACCATCGACACGTGGGATTTTGACTATACAGCTGGACGCCACCCATGGCTGAACTTCCAGATCACCGATCACACATTCTGGGGGATCATGCACGGGGACAGCTCGGGCTACTACGAAGCTTTCCTCAACATGAGCAAGTTATATGGATGGCTTCGTGACTATCGACGTTCGCAATACTGGAGACGATTTGCCGAAGGGTACCGGAAACGTGCAAACAAGGTAAGCTTCAACGGACGATTCTACACACACCACGTACCGCTCGTCCCGCGCAGAATTGAAGGAGTCGATGAGAATGAACAACTCAGCCTCAGCAATCCGATGGATATCAACCGAGGCTTGGCAACTCACGACATGGCTGTTTCGATCATTCAGGAGTACCAGAAACGGCGCGCGACGACGAACGCCTTCGCTGAGTGGTTCAGTATCGATCCACCGTTCCCCGCCGGGATTTTCGGTGACGAGAAACTCGTGGACGGTGCCTACTGTAACGGCGGCATCATGCCGCTCATAGGTGGCGAACTTGCCCGTGCCGCGTTTGAGCATGGCTTCGAGGAGTATGGAGTCGAGACCCTCTTCCGGTACGAAACGCTCACAAGAAACAATGAATCGTACCTCTGGTATTTTCCTGACGGTCGCCACGCGACGCTGGAAACCAGTACAAGTCCCGATGCATCGCCCACCGATGGCTGGGGGTCCTCGGCAATGGTTTATGCACTTATGGAAGGTTTGGCGGGCGTCGAGGATGATCTAAAGCTTTATCAGCGCGTCCGCCTCTCGCCGCGCTGGGTAGCTGCAAGCCGCGAGGAGGCGGCCGTCTGTTGCGTGTATGGAGCCTCCGGAGCTTCTTTTGAGTATCGGTACACGAATGACGCCTCACGAAGGCAGATCGAGCTGGAGCTGCACGGCAGCGCTCGGGTGAATCTCCATTTGCTCCTTCCGAGCAGGACGACAGCTGGAGAAGTACTTGTGAACGGGAAGCAGGTGAAGTTCCATAATACCACGGTGGAAGAGAGCCCCTATGTTGATGCTGCCTTTCCCCTCAAGCAGAAGTCGAACGTCCTGATAAAGTACAAAGACAAGTGAAGCTGGCAAGGTTTGGTCTATTCCTCTCTCTTCTCGTTTCTGTAGGCACTTTGCTCCTTTGGCTCTCATGCGGGAAGGGCGGCAAGTCTGAGACTGAGAAGCAGATCGTTTTGAGGCTGGTCCATTGGTATGGATCTCAACGTGATAACTGGCAGAATGAAATCGTTGAGCCATTTGAACGAGACCACCCGAACATCAAAGTGGAAATGGATGTTGTTCCTTATTCACTTTATTATCCAAAGATCCTCGCCTCTGCAGCTTCCGGGGCTGCGATGGGAGATGTCGTTGCTATCGACGATTGGTTCGCGCCGGAGTTGTTCAAACGCAACTATACCGTTGACCTTCAGCCCTACTTTGACCGTGACCTGAGAGCGGAGGATTTCATTACGCAGGTTTTTGAGATGTGCCGATTGCCGGTTGGTGAGAAAGGCGATCTCCTCGCCGTCCCGTTTGCCACTGGAACAACGGTCCTCTTCTATAATAAAGATTTGTTCGATCAAGTTAGCGTCTCTTACCCGGATTCTGACTGGACGTACGCAGACCTTCTTGCTGCAGCGCGCAAACTGACTCGCGACATAGATGGAGACGGAATCACTGACCAATGGGGAATCCTCGCAGACGACGGTGCATACACCGGGTTCGACACAATGCTGTATTCATTGGGGGGTCAAATTCTGAGTCCCGACTTGAAGCAGAGTTGGATTGACCGCCCAAAATCTGTTGCGGCACTTCAGTACATCGTCGATCTTGTCAGAAAGGAAAGAGTCTCTCCTCTTCCTTCATCCCTTGAGTCGCTGGGAGAGAAATTCGGGAGTGGAAAGTTCGGAATGGTGATCACAGGGGACTTTGTGAAGTCGACGCTCAAGGATGTCCGCTTTCGATGGGATGTAGCACTTCCCCCGAAGGGTTCGGAGGGGCTTCGGCTCTCACGACGATTTGGGAATTCTCTGTGCATCCCTCGACAGAGTGAGCATCCACAAGAAGCATGGCAGCTCATTAAGTACATCCTCACGCTGCCAACTGGAACGAAGGTCAATGAGCTCTTTGAAACCATGATGCCAGTCTTCAAGGCCCTGGCTTTCTCGAAGGAGTGGATTGAAGGAGCACCTTTGTGCACCCGCCGTGCGATCATTGAGACCGAGGAAAGGTATTCGTTCTTCCACATTACTCCCGGATGGCTGGAATGGCGAGAACAGGGATTGACGCCAGAGGTACAAAATGCGATGACCGGCAGGAAGTCAGTCCTGGACGCAGCGCGGGATGCCGCGGGGAAGATCAACTCAATTCTAAAACAAAGTGAGCCAGGGTAGATTCCTGGTTAGAATGAAGAAGTTCATCTCTCGCATCGAACCTTTTCTTTACCTCACGCCCACTTTGGCAGGCCTGCTTCTCTTTAGTGCCGGTGCGGTGGTCACCTCTTTTCTCATGAGTTTTACACGCTGGGAGATTGTCTCTCCTCCAGAATGGATCGGCCTCGGAAACTATGCAACGATACTTCAGTCAGACCTTTTCTGGAAGGTGTTTGGCAATACGTTTTACTATACTCTTTTGAGTGTGCCACTCAGTATTGTTCTGTCTCTGGCGCTCGCATTACTCGTGCACGAAAAAGTAAGAGGGATCACTTTCTTCCGGACCACGTACTTCCTGCCGGTTGTTTCCTCAACCGTCGCGGTTGCCATCGTCTGGAGCTGGCTTTACCATCCGGAAGTGGGCCTCATCAATCTTTTTCTGAGGAAGGCTTTCGGAGTTGATGGACCGAGGTGGCTCTCGGACACCGACTGGGCAATGCCGGCGATGGTGTTCATGAGTGTGTGGAAGGGGCTTGGCTACAACATGGTTATCTTTCTAGCAGGCTTGCAGAATATCTCAGAGGAATACTATGAAGCAGCGCGTATCGACGGCGCACCTGCGTGGCGAAGATTTGTCAACGTCACACTCCCGATGCTCTCTCCAACAACCTTCTTCGTGCTCATCATCAATCTCATCGGATCATTTCAGGTTTTCGAGCAGACATACATCCTCACAAAAGGTGGTCCAGCGAACGCAACCCTGACACTTAGCTACTACATCTATCAGAACGCTTTTCAGTTCTTCAAGATGGGGTATGCTGCCTCGATGGCATACGTACTGTTTGCCGTGATCCTCGTGGTAACCCTGTTTCAGTTCAGGCTGCAAAGGAGGTGGGTGTTCTATGGCTAAGAGATCAACCCGCTTTCTGGTCAGACGATTGACGAGATACATTTGCCTCTCTCTAGTCGCGTTCCTCATGGTCGGGCCGTTCCTCTGGATGATCGCGACTTCGCTGAAGTCGCCTGGAGAGATGTACGCGTTCCCACTTCGCCTGATTCCACATGATCTCTCTGCCGACAGCTATGGAGAAGTCATTCGGCGTATGCCTTTCTTGCTCTTTGTCTTCAACAGCTTCAAGATTTCCTCGCTTGCGACAGTGGGGCAGGTTCTCAGCTGCTCACTTGCGGCCTATGCATTCGCTCGTATGAAATTCCGGGGAAAGGAAGTCATCTATTTTATCCTCCTTGCTACGATGATGATTCCTTCACAGGTGACGATGATCCCCGTATTCCTCGTTATGAAATTCCTTGGTTGGATTGACACTCACTACGCGCTGTTCGTGCCCGCTTTCTTTGGCGGAGCCTTTGGCACTTTCCTCCTGCGACAATTCTTCAGCACCATCCCTCAGGATCTGGAGGATGCAGCAAAGATCGATGGCTGCGGTCGCTTTCGACTGTATTGGCAAATCTTCCTCCCGCTTTCAAAACCTGCCATCGCAACGCTCGCAGTCTTCTCGTTCATGGGCTACTGGAACGACTTGCTCAATCCCGTCATTTACCTCTCGAGTCTTGAGAAAATGACGCTGACCGTCGGACTCGCAACGCTCCAGGGAGCCGAAGGGACTATGCTGCGCTACAACGTCGTCATGGCAGGGGCTGTCATAAGCGTTCTTCCTATTCTGGTTATCTACATCGCAGCACAGAAATGGTTCGTGAAGGGCATCACAATGACCGGTCTCAAAGGCTGAGAAGTTGGTGCAACTGGCTCGTTCATCATAAAGGATCTTTTTCCATGACTGATTGGGTTTTTGATCGAAAAACGAAAAGGTTAGGCCTCGCGAGTCCGAGCCTGTCCGCGCGTTTGGCAAACGTCAAAATCATTCTTGAGGTGGACGGGGAAGAAATCAGCCTTCTTGAGAACAAGGTTCGAATCAAAACTCTGGACAACGTTGCCACCCCAATCGGATCGGTAAAGAGGGATCTCCTCGAAGCTCATGCATCCACCATCCATTCGACGATCTCTCTTGACAGTCAAGGCAACTCAGATTGGGCCGCGATTCAGGTGAGGTTGAGGAACACGGGCAGGAAACCTCTGAGGATTGGGAAGTTGAATCTTCTGCAGGTTTCGTCGGCGGAAGATGGAGTACTTGACCTCGGGCGGCATCCAGCGGAGTATCGCGTCCTCGTTGAATCCGGCGCCAGCGGGAACTACACTGGCGTCCGGAGTATCGTTGCAAACGATGGCATACACGAAAGCAAACATTTGTCGCTCATCTACTCGCCATCGAGCAAGGTGGCCTTTCTCGCCGGACAGGGGACGATCAAGGAGACTTGGGTAAAAGTCATCACTGAATACGGAGAGAAAGATCATCTCGGGAATTACACGTACGCACAGCATGATCGAATCAAACGATGGAGGATTGAGAGTGACTTTGCGGACTATTCTCTTGAGCCGGGTGGAGAAATCTCGACCGATTATATTCTTCTCGCTTTTCACACCGACCCATTCTTCCTCCTCGAGAGTTATGCCGAAGCAGTCTGCAAGCTCAATACGGTGAGAGAATTCAAGCGAGAGGATATCCCCGTTGGTTGGATGACGTGGTACAACCAAGAGTCTCACCTTCGAGGAGGCGGAGGAAATGCTCGTGGTGCAGTGAAAGAAGACGTCGTCCTTGAACAAGCGTCGTACATACAAAAGCACCTCAAAGATTATGGGGTTAACTTCATTGAGATAGACGAAGGCTACGAGCGCGCGCTTGGGGATTGGGATGCAAATGAGTTCGTCCCGAGTGGAATGGATGGAATCGCAAGGAAGATCAGGCAGAAAGGGCTTGTCCCCGGGATCTGGGTAAGTCCCTTCATGGTTTCAGAGAGAGCGAAAGTGTTTCAAGAGCATCCAGATTGGTTTGTGATGAAAGACAGGAGGCCTTTCCAGTACTGGGAATGGTCGATGGTTCCACCGCATGAGACTGTCTACGTGCCCGACCCGACGCATCCGAAAGTAAAAGCGTGGATCAAAGAGGTCTACAAGAAGTTTGTTCGGTCAGGTTACCGGTTCTTCAAGAATGATTTTGTCGACGGCCCGGGCTTGACGAGCGTTGATTTTGCGAACAAGAAAGTCGTTCGAGGCCTGAAAGTCTGGAGGGAAGGATTTCAGAATATCCGGGCGGCGGTCGGAGAGGAATGCCACGTCCAACCTTGCAGCGGCCCGACAATCGCTGGTGTCGGCATCATCGACTCGGCGCGGATCGAGATGGACATCGGCGGAGGAGTGGGGGAGGGACAATGGAAGACGCTGAAAGCGGTGGCCCGCGGCGTTGCGTGCAAGTATTATCAGAATAGGAGACTCTTCATCAACGACCCCGACAACCTCATCATCTCGGAATACGAGCAGCTCAAGTCGTATGGAAGCAAGGCGAAATTCGCCCACGTCGTCGAGTTAATGAAAACAGAAGCCCAAGTCCGCGCATCACTTGCCGTGCTTTGCGGTGGAATGATCTGCCTCGGTGATCGACTTACTCTACTCAGTGAAGAACAAGTAGAGCTCATCAAGAAATGCCTGCCAGTGTACGGGGAAGCTGCTCGACCTGTTGACATGTTTGAAAATGAGTTTCCTGAGGTCTGGGTTCTAGATGTGAAGAAGTCTTGGGGGAGCTGGAAGATAGTCTCGCTGTTCAACTGGGGGGATTCTGGCAAGGTCTCATTCGTTAACGCAGAGGCCATCGGCCTTGATCCGTCGAAGAAGTACGTAGCGTGGGAGTTCTGGGGAAGAGAGTTCTTGGGTGAGTTCAGCGCCAACCTGCGACTTGGTCTAAGGTCTCACGGCACCAAACTCCTCCGAATCGTTGAGAAGCCCGACCATCCAGCTGTCGTCGGGACTGACATGCATCTCATTCAAGGAGGCGTGGAGATTGATGACGTCACATGGACTGGTGGCTCTCTCGCCGGCGTTGCTGCGCGACCGAAGGGTGCATTGGGGAGAATCTTCGTTTATGTCCCCACAGGTTATAAGGCCTCCGGCATCTCAGTGAATGGGAAGAAGATCGCCGCAGAGGCTGCGGAGGGGATCATCTCTGTGCCGCTGAGATTTGTGAAGCCAAGATTGAAGTGGGAAGTCACCTTTCACGAGGCATACTGAGTGCGTCAACGCAGAGTCCCTTGAGAATTCTGGTCATCACAGAAAGCTTTGTTCGGGGTGCATAGTAGCACAGGCAATTCTTCAGAACAGTGCAATAGCTTCCGTTCCCAGAGAATGCTGATCAGCTTCTGCTCGATAGCTTTTCGTGAGTCAAAGATCGAAGACCTGATTCCCAGAGTTGCCAGACTCGGTTACGATGGCATTGAAATCTGGGGGAATCATCTGGGAGAGTTCCATCGACGGAATGGCGAAATGAGAACTCTCATTAATCTTCTGGCTGATGGCCGGATCAGCGTCCCAGTGATCTCACCTTACTTTTCCTTCACTGAGGGAGAAGAAGAACTGGCAGTTAGTTTCCAAGCAGCGAGGGAATTCGGTTTTTATTCCAAAATCCTCGGTAACGCCGCTGTTCGGGTCTTCGTTGGCCCACCGGGTTCTCGTGACGCAACTGAGGCTCAGTGGACAGCCGTTGTTGAAGGTCTTCAGAGGGTTTGTGACGAGCACCCAACGGTCACCTTTTATCTCGAAACCCATCAAGGTCAGCTGATGGACACAACAGCGAGCACCCTTGAGATTATTCGGAGGGTTGGGAGAAGGAATCTCAAAGTCTTGTTAGACATTCATAATCTGTTTGCGGTGGGCGAGGATCCCGTTGAAGTGCTACGGCAGCTGTTTCCACACATTGCCCATGTCCACGTGAAGAATCTCCGTCGGGAAAAAGTCTGCTATCTCGACGAAGGAGATATGAACTATCTTCCCTTCATTAGTGCGCTGCAATCGACGGGCTATAGCCGCTACCTCTCTGTCGAATGGTTCGGAGAGGAAGCTTGGAGTGCAGCAAAGCACGAAATCTCCATTCTCCGATCTTGGCTTCGACAATGACATCTCAGCATCCTTACCTCTACTTCTCCAAAGAAGATTTGCCGAAGCTGAAAGCCCTTGCGAGGGAGGGCGATCATGCCACCATTTTGAAGAACATTCTCCTGACTGCTGAAAGCCATCTCGACGATCATATTCCTCTCCAACCACCCGGAGGTCCGGAGAAAGCCTATCTCGAGGACGGTGTGACGTTCGATCCAGAATTCCTGACGATTCATAATGCCTATTATGAAGACGGGTATCGAGTTCAATATTACAGCGAGCTGTTCGCTTTTGCTTACCTTCTCTCCGGAGATCAACGCTTCCTTCGTCGAGCAAAAGATTGGGTGATGAATCATTGCTCATGGTCACAGTGGGACGAGACCGCGAACCGGGGGGATGTTCAGTCTTCGCACGCCCTCAATGGAATAGCCATCGTCTACGACTGGCTGTACGATGACTTCACCGAAGCGGAGCGAAAGACAGTCCGTTCAGCGCTCATCGAAAACTGCAAGCTGTTCTATGCCAACTGGTCCAAATCATTCGACCTCGGAAATCATTTCTGGGTTTGTTATGCTGCACTTGGAAGTGCAGCGCTCTCGGTTTTCCCCGAGGTTCCAGAAGCCGAGGAATGGATTCATTTCGTCACCGAGAGGTTCCGAAAACTTCTGGACATCTCCTTCGGTGAGGATGGGGATTACATCGACACAGTCTTTTATGCAGGGTACGCACTGCGGAATGCGCTTTTCTATTTTGAAGCATTGAAACAGGTAAAAGGGATCGACCTTTCGTCTACTCCTGTTCTCGAGAAGGTCGCACACTGGTTCTTGTACAGTCTTCCCCCGGATCGTGATGCCCACCCGGAGCAGCGTTCTCATTCAATCGACATGGTTGCCTACTTTCGTCCGATGATGATGCGCTTCGGTTCTCAGTTCCGCGATCCGTATGCACAATGGTTTTGCAGGGCCAGCGGTGAGGAACTCGGTGCTGCCTTCGCGTATCCATGGTGGTACGATGTGGAAGCAAACGGTGACAAGCGGCGTCGTTCGTTTCAAGGTCCGTGGGAGTTCTTGTGGTACGACAAGACAGTCCCAGCGAAGCGGCCGGATGATCTTCCGACATCATGTCATTTCAAGGACACCGGACAAGTGATCATGCGGTCGGGCTGGGGACGAGACGATGTGTGGCTTTTGTTCCGCAGTGGCCCGGCTTCAGGGAAAGACAAGCTCGACCAAAATGGGATTCTCGTCTATGCGTATGGTGAGAGGCTAGTTGATGTTCTCGTCCCACCTCATTCGACGTATACTAAGACGGGCGACTACTGGACACAAATACACTTCTTCCAGACTACAATTGGCAGTAACTCTGTTCTTGTTGACGGTGAAGGTCAGACAGTCACTCATCCTGTATGGCTGATGGATCCGGAGGTTTCGCGAGCTCAGTGGAAAAGCGGGGGTAAGGTGGAGTCCTTCGGGAAGATGATCCATTTCGAATCTCAGGATGGTTGGGACTATGCGTTGGGCGAAGCAAGCAAAGCGTACGGGGCATTGCTCAAGCTCTTCAAGCGGCACGTCATATTCCTGAAACCGGACTGCTTCATTCTTTGCGATGAAATTGAAGGCTCGAATTCTGTTGCCCCACGTCGTTTTGATCTCCTCTTTCATTCTCTTGGGGATATTGTTGTCCAGCCTGACGGGATCAAAATAACTCAACCGAAGGCAGACCTCATCGTGAAGATCTTGGATCCCGATAAGATCAAGGTCGACCTGAAGATGACTCCGCCTGCTCAGGACGGAGAGAGTCATCCTTACGCCATGATACATCCCTTGAGAAAGGGCCCAAGTGAATCTATCTTGACGCTTTTGGTTCCTGTTCGGAAAGGAGAGCAGCCCCTCCTACCAACGGCGAAGATGTCTGCAGAAGGAAGGAAGCGTCTTCTTATCCATCACTTGGGACGTGATTTTCACATTCTGCTGCACTAGTCTATGGATGTTGAGAGAAAAATCCATGCAGTGATTCTTGCCGCCGGCAAAGGAACACGAATGAGAGGGACAAAACCAAAACTTCTCATTGAGGTTGAGGGAAAGCCAATCATCGCCCACGTTGTTCAGGCCTGCCAGATCCCTGAGATTGAAAAGATATATCTTGTCGTTGGAAGCGGAGCTGAAATGATAAGGAAAGCCGTTGAGAGTGGATGTGAGTTTGTCGTGCAGCGGAAGCAGCTCGGGACAGGCCACGCTCTGATGCAGACTCAACGACTGTTAAGGAACTACCGGGGCGATCTCGTCGTGCTTGTCGGGGATAGTCCCTTTCTCACGAGTCGTCTCGTTCGCCGCTTAATCAAGAGGCATCAAGAGTCTGGAGTTGCAGCGACATTTCTGACGACGAAATATGCCGATCCACCTCCTTATGGCCGGATTATCAGAGATACCGCGGGAAAGGTTGTTGATGTGAAAGAGGAAAACCGGTGCACCTCTGAACAGAAGCGTATCAAGGAGGTCGTTACCTCCCACTACAGTTTCCGCGCGGAGATCGTCCTCCCACTTCTTTCAGAGATTCGTTATGACAACCCTAAGCGTGAGTATTACCTGACTGATATTATCCCAATCCTGATTCGCCACGGGTATGAAGTCGAAACGGTTAAGGTGAGCGACCCCCGCTCTGTATTTGGAATTAACGACACGCGTGATCTCAAATGGGCGATGCAGAAGTCATGAACAGTCCACACATCATTGTGAAAGCTCCAGGAAGAGTCTGCCTCTTTGGAGAACACCTGGATTACCTTGGCCTATTCGTGATCTCAGCTGCCATTGATCTCTTTATCACAATCAGCGGATCAACGCGCAATGATAGATTCCTCCACATTGTAATGCCCGATCTCAAAGAGGAAGAGTGGATCGATCTGGGCAAACCTCTGACCTATCAGAAGCCGCGAGATTATCTTCGCTCGGCTGTGAACGTACTCCGTAGACACGGCGTTCGCGTCGAGCACGGCTGCGACTGCATTTTGACGGGCAATCTTCCGATTCAGGCGGGTGTGTCAAGTTCGTCTGCATTCGTGATTGCGTGGATAGTCTTCTTGCTCTCGATTGCAGACTCTCCTGAGGTCATGAATAGACAGTTGGTGGCTGGGTTCGGATATGAGGCAGAGGTGAAAGAGTTCAACGAGCCCGGCGGCATGATGGACCACTTCACATCGAGCCTCGGTGGTGTTCTGTGGTTGGACTGCCGAGAGCCCTTCACTGCGGATCGGATCAGAGTGGATCTCGGCGGGATCGTACTTGGTGATTCGCTGGAGAAGAAACCGACGACACGGGTTCTTTCATCTGTGAGAGAACGCGTGCAAGCTGGGACTGGCATGCTCGAACAATTCATTCCTTCTTTTGATTTGCAAAATACAAGTCTTTCTGAAGTGGAACCGCACTTGAAGAGTCTTCCGGAAGAGACTCAGAGGGCAGTCCGATCAACCCTTATTAACCGAGATATTGCTCTAGAAGCAAAAGGGGTTTTGAAGTCCTGGCAAAAAGATTCCGAGATCGGCCTAGGTCGACTGCTCTCGCGCCATCACGAACAGCTTCGAGATGGACTAAGCATTTCAACTCCAAAAGTCGAACGCATGATTGCTGCGGCAATGAGGAATGGCGCTCTTGGCTGCAAGATCAACGGGTCGGGTGGCGGCGGATGCATGCTCGCTTATGCTCCTAGCAGGGAGCAGCAGGTCGCCGAAGCAATTCAGTCGGAAGGAGGGAAAGCTTACATTGTCAGTGTCAGTGAGGGAGTTCAAGTGAGAATAGACTAGCATGAGATGCTATGATTCTAGGCACACACAATCCTTGATTCTATGACACCTTCAAGTAATGGTTTTCATCTTCAGCCTGACCTAGACAGTGGGTTCTACTCAATTCTGTTTGATGGAAAGCCTGTGGTCTCTCATGCCTTTGTCGGGTTCGAGTTAGAAGAAGGAAGTATCACATCTAGGGATCCGCGCTTCTCAATCGAAAGCAAATCAGGGACGAGAGATTTCTCTCTTGCTTTCTCTGACAATCAAGGAGTTCTCGACTTCGAGTTGAAGGCCAGTACCATTGAGGGCGGCGCGGGTCTGGTTTTTCATGTAGTCGGCACAAATCGGAGTGACCATCAGATCCGAGTGAAGAACATCTTTCCTCTCCTGGCAGCGAAGGAGAACAATGGAGGTTTCTCGTTCTGGGACGATGTGAATGATGTCACGCTCCTAACCGATGAATGGGAGCGGTGTTACGGCGCCTCGGAGGTGAGAGCTCTAAAGTCTGAAAGGGAGTTCCTCAGCGCTTGGGATGTCCATCTGTTCGAGGCAACGAACAATCTCAACTTCACTGCCAGCTTCTACGAAGTCCCGAATGCCAAGATCTCTTTCTCCATCCATCGTCACGACGATTCTGCTGACGTCGATCTCACCGTGAAAGCGGACACTCATTCAGGAAGACGGGGTGTCCTCGTGAACTGCGGGGAGACTATTACACTGAGCGAATTGGTGCTGCTTCTGGTTCGAGGTTCTCCCCATGCTGCTCTCGAGCATTATGCAGAGCTCGTTGCCCGGCGAAATGGTGTTCGAGCGCCAGCGAAGATCCCAGTCGGTTGGGCCGATTGGTATTTTGCTTACGGGACGACAGACGAGGAAGAAGCATTAAGAAATCTCGACTTTGTCGCGAGAGAGTTGAAAGACTTCGGTGTGGAGTATTTTGAGATCGATTCTGCTTGGCAGCTTGGAGTCGAGACGACACCCCCGCCAGACAACGTGGTCGCCGGTGGTCCATGGACGCCAAACAGCAAATTCCCGCACGGAATGAAATGGTTCGCCGATAGGATTCGAGAGAAAGGTCTGAAGCCCGGAATATGGGTCAGGCCATTTCAGATGATTGATGATGCTCCGGAACGAAAAGCACAACCAGACTGGTTCAATGAGAAAGGTCAGATGGATTTCTCGAATCCGGCTGTCCAGCTATGGGTGAGAAACTTGTTCACGATGCTCGTGGACGATTGGGGTTACGAATACATCAAGTTTGATTTTCCCTCCTTCGATCTCTTCAACGAGTGGGGCCCGAAACTTTTTGAAGACCACTCAGCACATGCAGAGTTGCACGACCAAACGAAGACGAACATCCAGGCCTATCGCGAATCGCTGAATGCCATGCGAAAGAGTACAGCCGGGAAAGCCTTCCTCTTGGCCTGCAACAGTGTGATGCCGCCGACGCTTGGCTTGGCCGATTCGTTCCGGATCGGTGATGATGTCGGAGATTGGAGCAGGACATTCAAGTACGGAGTGAAATCGGTCTCGGCACGGTACTATACTAATGGAGTCTACTGGGCCAATGATCCGGACTGTTTGGTTGTCCGGGAACCCTTCACTCTCGACCAGGCTAGGATGTGGGCAAGTCTCATCGCACTTTCGGGTGGAGTTGTGTTCATTAGCGAGAAAGTCTATGCCTTACCTCCTGAAAGACTTGAGATTATCAAAAAGGTATTGCCGGGTTTTGCGAACGAAGGGAAAAGCTATTCATTCGGGCGTCCCATAGATCTCCTTGACAGGCAAGATCCGGAAGTCTGGCTGCTGCCAGTGAAGAAGCCTTTTGGAACCTGGGTGATTGTCGGGATCTTCAACTGGTCGGATAAGTCGATGGAGAAGACGCTCGAGATGACGTCGTTGGGTCTTCGGCCAGACCTCTCCTATTTGGTCTATGAATTTTGGAGCGACAGATTCATCGGAGCGCTTCAGAAGAGGATTAGTTTGGAGTTGCCTGCTCGGTCATGTCAAGTCCTTGCTGTCCGCAGGGAACGAACGCATCCACAACTACTCTCGACGACTCGACACGTCACGCAAGGCGGCGTGGAAATCCACGAGTTAAGTTGGAATGAATCTGCACTCACGCTTTCTGGGGTGTGTCAAGTCATCAAGGATAATCCATATGAGGTCTCGATTCATGTACCTCCGGGCTTTGGCGTTGGCCAAGCCTTGAGCGCTCAGAGGGTCAAAAGCGATCAGAATAGCCTCTTTCGACTGAGAGTCGCGTCCGTCGAAACGGGGCCGATGACCTGGAGCGTGAGATTCAAGAGGATCTGAGGTCGAGCCATGAAGTTTGTCCGAGTCTTCCATACTATCTTCGCTCTTCTTTTCCTCCATTCTCTTACCGCCTTTGGTCAGGAGGAGGATCGAATGATCCAAACATCCATTCCCTCAATGAAGCTCGAGAAGATCTGTATGCCTGGCCGCTCGCCAGCGCAACTCAATGCTCAGGTCATCGACGATGGCCGTGCTCCATTCGGACGGTTGCTCATCGGCACGATTAGTGCAAACATTGGCTACCTCATCGACTATGATTTTGAGACGGGTGAGACTCATTACAATCCGACGGTCCCTTTCCGCACCAGACCCGACGCTGAGAATCTTAATGGCTCGATCTGCATCTGGGGAATTGCGGTCTACGACGAAAGCACGGCTTACGCTGCAGGCACACTGAACGCAAGCATGTATAGGTATGACCTTCGCAATCGGACATTCACCCAACTCAGTTTTCCCTTCGCTGCGAAGCGATTTGTAAAAAACGAATTGATCGATGGTGAGTCATACGTCTGGCAGCTCCACAAAGCAACTGACGGGAAACTCTATGGAGGCACATGGCCGAATGGGAAGCTGATCTCGTACGATCCGGACGGAGGCAAGTTCGAAGACTACGGACAAATGGTGGAGAATGAACAGTACCTCATCGGCATCAATGGGGAATTCCCCGATCGGATCTACTGCGGGATCGGTGCTCATGCACAGCTCGTCGAGTACGACACGAAGACGAAAGCGAAGAAGAACTTATTCGGGGATCGCTATATAGGCCGGGAGGCATTCGCTCAACTGAAGCGGGTTGGGGACTTACTCGTCGCGTTTGTTTATCCACAGCCGGTTGTGCTCGTCATCGACCCAACAAAAGGTGAAGTTCTCAAGGAGGTTCTTGTCCCGGATCAAGATGATGACTTCTATCGGACGAATGCGAAATCTATAGTTTCGCTCGGTGATGAGATCTTCTTTGGGATGAACCCCAGCAACAAACTCTACAAGTACAACTTCAAAACGGACAAGTCCCGCCGTTGGCGGGACAGGCTGACTCTTGTCGGCACCGACCTTGGAGGACCCATCGGTCTGGTTGGCGGACGGTATCTCTATCTAAAAACAGTGACAGAGCGCTACAAGATTTATGATCTCGAGGCGAATAAGATCGTCAAAGAGGTTCAGCTTCATGTGGAAACCGATGACGGGATGATTGTCTTTGCGATGAATTTCGGCCCCGACGGCAAAGTCTACGGAGGCTCGTTCATCAATCAGCATCTATGGGTTTTTGATCCTGCAACGACGAGCTGCAAGGATCTCGGGGTTGCGATAAACCTCGGTGGACAGGTGAACAGTATGGTTTCTCACAATGGAAAGCTATATATCGGGCACTACATCCTTGCCACCGTTTCTGTCTATGACCCAACGAAGCCGTGGAATCCAACTCCGGCATTGAATCCGAATCCGCGTATCATCGGGAGCGTCGGTGACGAGCAGGATCGCATTCACGATATGGTCGTCGGGGCCGATGGGAAGATTTATATGGCGACATACCCGGGGAAGGGTCGCAGAGGAGGATCGCTGACGATCCTTGATCCGGAGACTGAAAAGATGGAAGTCCATCGAAATGTTGTTCCTCTGCAAAGCCTACGGTCTCTGGAGTCTGCGAGGACTGGCATCATCTACGCTGGAAGTGATAAGCACATTGGGCTTGGCAATGTTGGAGAGGAAGAAAAAGATGCCCACGTCATCGGATGGGATGTAAGGCAGAAGAAGGTCGTTCACGATTTTGTGCCCGTACCCGGTGCGCGAATCGTCTGGAAGATTTCTGAAGGACTGGATAGCATGCTGTACGGTTCTGCTGACGGTACATTCTTCATTTATGATCCCGGATCAAGAGCAGTGGTCTACCGCAAAGACCCCGGCTGGGGATCGCTTCTCCATCTTGTCGCAAGCAAGAAAGATGGGAAGGTCTATGGTATCGCGAAGAAAGGTGTTTATATGTTTGATCCTGAGACGAAGGAGTTCACTCTTCTCGTCCAGACGGAAGCTGAAGGATGGACAGACTATATCATCGAGAATGAGCAGGGTGATCTGTATCTTGGGATCCGTGAATGGCTCTACAGGCTTCATCGATAGGCAATTGAAATCGTCTTCAAGATAAGGTTCTATCCTTAGTCACTGGTACGCACTATGTTCTTCTTCCCGTCAATCGCACTTGGCCAACTCACCTTTGCCGATCATTCTCGATTGAAAGATCGTTGGTATCTTGAGAATCGAATCAAGACCATCAGCGATGATGATCTATTCTCCTCTCTCGACCTCACGCTTGTTGGTCTGAGCAGTGTTCGGTCTGCGCTCGAGACGACAGACCTCCAGCATGCCTACGAAGAGTGGGCCAAATACTGGAGGGAGAAGAAACAGCCAAAATACCTCACGCAAAATTATCATCTCCTGATCGATACGGATCTCCTCAAGACCTACGATGAAATCCGGAGCTATGCAGACGTCAATCCTGAGGAACGAGATTCGATCCTGAGAGCGGCAGACAGACTCGTGCGTCACGAAATCCGCACCTGGGGTGATGTTGTCTTGGACTTTGGTCAGGTCGTTAACTTCGACAAAGAAATCGGGAAGTCCGGCAAGTATGGGTTCCACTACTGGATTTGGGCTCGCCCTCTGACTACGGCTTATGTTCTTACAGGTGACCAGAGGTACCTAGAGGAATTCGACAACCTCTTCAATCGATGGCACGAGCAGCGGAACGACATCACGCGTAGCATCGCTGAACTCGACGTCGTGTACTACGAGCTTGGGTTGGGCATCCGGAACCGGGTCTTCATCGAACATTGTTTTCTTCCATATGAAGGCAGAACCAGCAGAACGCACGAGCGAATGTTGAAGACGATTCTTGGCGCAGCTCGTTGGCTGTACGAGCTCGAAAAGTGGGAGGGATACAGAGCAGGGAACTGGCAGATCGTCGGGTCGTATATGCTCGCACAGATTGCAGTGGTGTTTCCAGAATTCAAAGAGTCTGCGGAGTGGCTTCACATGGGCCTCCAACGCCTCGAGGAGCACATGGAGCAAGACTTCTTTGAAGACGGCGGACACTCAGAGAGGGCACCGCGGAATTACACACTCCTGACGTACCTGAGCTATCGAAACCTCTACTACCTTCTCAAAGCGTACAAAGTTCGGGAGGACCTGGAGGGTAGAATCCGAGAATCGATGGGAAGGACGATCGACTGGTGGATTGCGATGCTTGCTCCGACTGGCGAAGTGCCTGCCATCAATGATAGTCATCGCGGTTTGTTTCCTGTCGGGATACTACAAGACGGGGCTGAGTTCTATAGAAAGCGGGAGGTCTACGGGGTATTGAAGAACTTGTTGAATGCGGCAGTGACTGATCCTGCACCACTTCCCTTATTTACTTCGCGTCACATGCCATCCTCGGGCTTCACTGTGATGCGGAGCGATTGGACGCGGGACGCACTTTACATGAACATCAACTACGGCAAGTTCGCCGGGTTCCATACTCACAATGATCTCCTCGATTTCGAGGTCTACGCGTGTGGCAAAGCGCTTGCTGTTGATGCCGGAATCGGGCTCACCTACGATGATCCACTCTATATTCCCTGGTATCAATCCTCGAAGGCGCACAACATGGTAGTAGTGAACGATGCGAACCTCGTGAGGAAGGATATTGAAGGCGAGAACATAGTGTGGAGCTCGACAAACGGACTCGACTTCTTTGCTGGCGAGCATCGGGGGTATGCAGTGTTAGGTGTCAGCCATCGGCGGCAGATTGTTTTCGTAAAGCCAAGATACTGGGTAGTCATGGATCAACTCAAATGTGAGGAGGATGGGAGCACTCTCTCTTGGTATTTCCATTCGCCGACGGAACTTATCCCATCGGATCTCGGGTTTAGGAGTTCAGCCTCGCCTGGAGTTGTCGTTCTTCCGGCGAACACGAGTCTCATTGCTCGGACGGGAAAGGGATTTGCTGCCAGCACAGATGATCTGACACCAGGAAAATCACAGGAGATCAATTGGATCGCATTTGATCAGGCCTCATCTGCTGGCGCGACAAGGCAGTTTCCTATTCTTCTCTATCCTTTTAAGAATGAAGTTCCGTCAATCTTCTTCAGTAAAGTTTCCTCTGAACACTATATGCTGAAAACTTCAGAATTCACAGACGATCTGTATTTTCCAGTTCATCGGTACGATGATCAAGAAGTGTCGACTGATGCGGTTTTCCTGCTTGTGCATCACGGATCTCAGAGGCAAGTCACTTTTAGCCTTGTTCAAGGCACATACCTCCGCTGCAAAGGCAAGGAGATCTGGAGTTCGAAAGAGAGAGCTTCTGTGGATGGAGTCGTATCGGATATCAAGTGATTCCCGGTTCTTCTCTGTCTGAAAGACATCCTGAGATTTTTCCCTTGACTCTGTGCGTTTTACTTATTAACATCGCACAGAAGGTTTCCTACTAATCGCAGGGGGTAGAGGCACTTCTTCTCTAGCTTCTGATATAGGAATGTCCGGCTTAGCATCCGGGGAAAGAGCCCTGAAGATGTTGCCATTCACCGCAACAAAGAACGCCGCGGGGGGGGGGTGACGTGTTCAGGGTTTTCTGTTTCTGCATGGCTTCAAAAGCGCGACTATATATCTATGACATAACTGAGCGAAAAATCTCTCATCTGAGTTCAAGAGTACTGTAGAAGCAAACGCTGCAGAAGTGAGGCGTCATGAAGATACTTACTGGTTCGCGCCCAACGACTTAGCAGAATGCACGTGCTTGTGCTGTACCTATCCTTCGTCACGCTTCCCGCCACGTATTCGGGAAACAATCTATGACGTTCCTCCCGGGCAGGTTCCTGGACACTGACTACAGTCATGCAACTTTTGCTGTGACAGCCCTGTGTAAGAGTAGGAGGGCGAGATTGTCTCCACAGAGTGGTTCTTCATTCTACTCGCGCTTACGGGTCAATCATTTAAACACCTTCAGCGAATGTTCAGGAGAGCACCTATGATAAAAAGAGCCTTACCATGGATTTTCCTTTTGTGTGTACTCCTCGGTTTTTCATTTCAAACCTCCCGGGAAAAGCAGAGGGCAGCAATTGTCATTAGCAGCAAAGGCACCGTTACCCTGATGTCGGCTGGCAGAGTTGACTCTTCAGTTGTGGGCCTTGATCTGTTCTCGGGTGACACGTTGACCACAGATACCAGCGGTAGCGCAACACTTTTGTTTATGGATTCAGCCATGGTGCGAATTACGGGCGGCGCAACGCTGGTTGTTGGAAGAGATTCCAAAGAGAGCTACAGGGAAACTTCAACGGGCAGGCAGGCGCTCTCCAGTGCAGACTTTCTCGACATGTGTTCGACTCCCAAGATCCTAGTCTACTCTCGCACTGACGAGAGAAGCCTAATCTCTCTAGAGCGAGGTGAGATTGATATTGAGCCATCTGTCAAGCCTGTCTTCCCAAGCGGCACAGTCTACGACAGGAAGCCTGTTTTTACTTGGATTGATCAACGTGCCCGTCCCGATCGAAAGAAGGATCAGGAATACACGATCATCCTCTATGAGCAAGAGCGGGAAAATCCTGAGTCGGATAAGCTTGTTTTCAAGGAAGCAGGACGATGGGCTGTGAGTGGAAGGACGTTCGCCTTCAACGAGTACACGCTCCCTCAGGATCTTCTGCGAGCGAAGAAGTACCACTGGGACATCTATGTCACAGGCCAAGAGCCGCAAAGAGCTGAGGAGGCAGGTCCCAGAGTGGACTTCTCAATCCTGAGCGATGTGGAAGCGCCGAGAATCAGTAACATTCTAGAGTGTTACCGAAGTGCATTGAGTGACAAAAGAATTGACCCGAACACATACCATCTTCTCTGTGCCTCGTACCTCAAGGGGCAGTATCTTCGTTCTGAAGCGAGCGAAGAATTTGAGATGCTAGGGGGGCTTCTGAAGAGAAACTCATATCCTTATGAGGAGGTTGCCGTTTTGACCAAGCGATTGGGTGAAGCTGCTCTGTCGAAGTACTATGATGCAGTTGAGAAGGTAAGGCAACTATCTCCAAGAAGAGAATAAGACAATAATTGAGTTGCATAGACAATGAAGGCACGGTCGGGGCCGAGTTCACCAGAAATAAAGCTTGGTGGAGATCCAAACGATCAGGTGGAACGAGGTTTCAATAACAGCGAGATCGAAGACCGCGGGGAGACAAGAGGCTGCGGGGTATGTTTGGGGAATGGCGGCCCATCCAGAAAGACCCAAGGAGGCATACCGCATTCTGTAGGAACGAACAGCATGGCAAGTAGCCACCCTAGTTTACTCATATGATCGCATGACGAGATTTCAATGATGACAAAACAGCTACTCATCGTGATTTGTCTGTCAGTTCTTGAACTGGCACCTCAGTCGTTTTCTCAGAGTGCTAGAGAATTCCTGTTAGAGGGTGTGGCAAAATTTGACTCAAGCCAATTCCAAGAAGCGCTGAAAATTTTCAATCAGGGGATCAAGTTCTACCCTAATTCTGAAGAGCCATTGTATCTCATGAGGGGGGCTACGAAGTTCTTCATGGAGGATTATGGTGGGGCATTGGAGGACTACAATAAAGCGTTAGAAGTAAGCCCCCAGTTTCACGCTACGTCTTACTTATACAGAGGGCGCCTATATCGCGTTGTAAAGAAATACACGGAGGCTGTGCTCGATTTCAGTCAAGTGATAGCGTTGAATCCTAGCAGCCGTAACGCGTTTTATGAACGTGGACTTACAAACCATCAAATGGGAAATGATTCCTTAGCCTTAGCAGATTTGAACAAAGCGATTGAGTTGGATTCTTCAAACGCCGAGGCCCATACGTGCAGAGGGAGGGTAAACCTCCGCCTAGAGAGATATGATGAAGCTGTGCTTGATTTCAGTCAAGTTATAGGAGTGGATTCTAGCAACAGTGAGGCGTTTTGTGAACGTGGAGTGGCACTGTATCAACTTAGAAATGATTCTGCCGCCTTAGCTGATCTGAACAAAGCGATTGAGTTGGATTCTTCAAACGCTTTGGCGTATAAGGGGAGAGGGATGCTTTGGCACTACATGAAGGAGCATGATAGAGGCTGCTCAGATCTGGAGAAAGCCGTGACGCTGGGTCTTGATGAAGTAAACGACCTCTTGGAGCACTATTGTGGAAAAAGACTCTTTCACTTCCAGCTGAAGAAATCAAAGAAGTGAACCTCTGCCTTAACGTTCTCTGCTCAGCTAGTGCTGCAATTTAAGATCGGAGGAGTACGATGAAGAGACTGCTCACGATTCCTCTTCTCGTTTCTATGGTCCTTGGCTTGATCCCTATAGGTCTTGGAATTTCTCAAACACGCTCCCAACTTGACTCCCTGCGAGAATGTGTAGAAGATTTGATTCTCAAGGGCCAGACGAAAGAAGCTGTTAAGTTGGCAGAAGATGCACTTCCAATTGCAGAACAGGAATATGGCCGTGACCATCCGGGCTATGCTGACTGGCTGAGTAGGCTTGCAGGCGTTTATCAACTATTGGGAAGATATTCAGAATCAATCTTGCTGGACGCGATCCGGATTAGCAAGATTCATCACACGGACCGGTTTCTTTTTTACGCCGACCTATGCGTGACTCTAGCGAAAGGATACTACAAGACCGGGCGCTACAAAGAAGCAGAGGTCTTCTACCTGGAAGCACTCGGAATCTGGGCGAAGCAGAAAACACCGCGCGACTCCCGATACATAGATGCACTGTACAGCCTGGGAGTGCTTTATTCGCAGTTGGGGAGATATGCGCAGGCTGAAGCACTTACATTGAAGGCTCTGAAGGTGGCGGAAGAAGCACCCAATAGGGATAGAGATACGCTGGCGTATATCAATTGCTTGAAATCCCATGCACTGGCCTGTTACAGAATGGGTAAGCACGCGGAAGCATTGGTCGATATCATCAAAACCATTATCGAATACGATTTCCTCAACTCTCAAGAAGCAGGCGTTGACCGGGGACAAATGCTTTGGGACGAAGCTATGGTGTTCATAACGTTGGATGAGATAGAAAAGGCGAACATGTTAAGAGTGAATATCGGGAAGCAAGGAGATCCCTCAAATCTCATGACCGTATCTAGGCTCGAAGCGGCAAGACGGCTAGTGCATGAATCTATTGAGCTGCGCCGAAGGCAATTTGGCCCTAACCATCCCGATTATGCGCGGGGTCTCTATGTCCTTGCCGACATCAACCGGAGGGAGGGCAACTACTCCGCGGCCGACTCCCTATGTACGCAAGCTATTCAAATCATAAAGGGGACATTGGGTGAACGGAACGCCCTATACGCTCAGTTGCTTTTTGAGTCAGCTGAGCTTTCTTGGCAAACCGGAAACTACACCAAAGCAATGACCTTTTATCTAAACGGTCTGGACAGCCGGGCCACGCAACTCAATGAGTTTTTTGAATGGATGAGCGAAGCGGACAGAGCAGCTTTTCACAGCACTGTTGTCGGAGAGTTTGAACGCTTTGACTCGTTTGCGTTCCGGTACACTCAGGGAAATCCCTCAGTTCTTGGGGCCCAGCTAAACAATCGACTCGCGTCAAAGGGGTTGCTGCTCAGCACAACCAGCAGGGTGAACCGGCTCATTCGAAATAGCGGCGATTCGCTCCTCATCAGACAATTCAATTCTTGGTTGTCGACGAAGGAATCTCTGGCCAGGGCATACACACTGACAAGGCGTGAGTTGGCGCAGCGAGAGATCAATCTAGACTCATTGGAGCAATCAGCAAAGGATATGGAGAAGGAATTGAGTCTTCGTTCAGAGCCTTTCAAGAAAGTGTATGAAAAGAAACCTATAACTTGGCAAGAGTTGCAATCTGTCCTGAATCCCAGTGAGGCAGCAGTGGAGATCATTCGCTTCCGTCTCTACGACAAGCGCTGGACGGACAGCGTGTACTATGCCGCCCTCATCGTCACACCTCAGACCAAGGACCATCCTGAGCTTGTCGTGTTGGAAAATGGGAATGAATTGGAAGGGGCGTCTCTAGGAGAATACCGCGAGATCATCGAGGACCAGAAACCTAGGGTCCAGGTTGGTGGAGTAAAGGTAACTGAAGCGCATATCAAGAAGGTCTTGAGCGGGCTCTATCGTCAATACTGGCAGAAGATTCAAGCTAAGCTCAAAGGGATCAAGAGAGTCTACCTCTCACTTGATGGCGTGTACAATCAAATCAATCTACTTACCCTCTTCAATTCTGAGACGGGAAGATATTTGCTTGAGGATCTGGATATCCAGATTGTGACGAACACGAAGGACCTGGTCTCGTATGCAGATACTCCAAAGCGCGAAGTGAAGAACATTGCTGAGCTTTTCGGATATCCAAATTATGCGCTTGGCACAGAGCGGCATGAGCTGCTTGCAGCAAGCTACCAACGAGAGAGAGATGTACCGATCTACGGAAGGACAGCTGATAGCTTGGATAGATATATGCTCACTGACTTACCCGGAACGAAGAAGGAAGTGGAAACCATAGAAGGGATACTGAAATCGAGAGGCTGGGAGACGAGGACACATCTTGGGGATGATGCTTTAGAAGAAGCGGTGAAGGCAGTCAGCAGTCCGCGTGTGCTGGTCATCTCTACGCATGGATATTTCCTGGAGGATGTCCAGAGAGCAAAGGAAGAGGGGATGCTCTTGGGCATGCAGGCCGAAAGGGTGATAGAGAACCCGCTTCTCAGGTCGGGCTTGATGCTTGCGGGAGCGCAAAGGACCTTGAGCAACGATAGCTCGGCTAGATCGCTGAAAGCAGACAATGGTATCCTGACCGCATACGAAGCGATGAATTTGGATTTGGACAACACTGAGTTAGTTGTGCTCTCGGCATGTGAGACGGGACTGGGAGAAGTGAAGAACGGAGAGGGCGTATATGGGTTGCAACGAGCCTTCCAAGTTGCCGGAGCGCGGACGATCATCATGAGTTTGTGGAAGGTGGGCGATGAAGCCACACGGGAATTGATGACCGCGTTCTTCAATAACTGGCTATCCGGAATGACGAAGCAGGAGGCATTCAACAAAGCGCAGTTACAGCTCAAGACGAAGTACCCTGAGCCTTACTACTGGGGTGCGTTTGTGATGGTGGGTGAGTAGCACAACGGATTTTATACGCCTTGGCATGCGATGGAGGGGTTAACACTTGAGTGCAACCTTTTGGACTCTCGAGGTGTGTAACAGGCAAGATAAAGCCTGTTCACAACTACGAAAGGAGACCCAAGATGAATCAACGTGTCTGCCAATTTGGATTGATTGCTGTACTGGCAACTCTATCGACTTTCGGGTTCTTGTGCAACGACAATCCGAGTGAACCGAATGACCCACAATCCTCGGCGCCGAGCTCGCCAAAGCCATAATGGGGAGGCCAGGTTCGGTCCTTGACAACATTCAAATATGGCCGTTTCGAAGTAAGGATGAAGCCTATGAGAGCAAGCGGGGTCGTGTCAAGCTTCTTCACATTTCACTGCGTGAATCGAAACGAAGATTGTTCAATTGGTGAGGAAATCGACGTGGAGTTCGTTGGTTCAAACAGTCAGCTGATGCAGTCCAATTACCATCACCCGACTGCTTACGGAAAGCGGGAACATCCTGAGTCTCATGATCTCAAGTTTGACACACACGCCGACTTCAAGACTTACTCCTTCGAATGGACGAGAGACTATCTGGCGTGGTATTTTGAAGGAAGGGAGGTCAGAAGAGTCAATAGAAGTCCAATTGAACCGATTGATCAACTGGTCAATGAACAAAGCATCATGATGAATATCTGGGTCAGCAAGAGTGTGACTTGGGCAGGCCCCTTTGACCCATCGAGTCTGCCATGTAGTGTGGCTTACGACTGGGTGAAGCACTATCCATGGAGTCCTGACTTTGGGATCTCAAGCATTCCTGACTGGACTGAGGATTTCAATGATCCGAGCTTGCGTCAATGGTACGTCTCATCGGGAGAGACCTTTGACGACAGCAGAGCAACGTTTGAGCATGGGAATGTTGATGTAGGAAATGGCCTTCTGACATTTTATCTCACCCCGAAGGACTATGCGAACCTGCAAGTCACTGGCGCTTGTCAACAGGTACAAAACTCTAGTTCCCTCGGAACCACACTTTATGGCAATCAGGCCCGGGGAGCATTGGGCGATTTCTCTTGCTACAGCGACGTGTACACAGAGCATGGAGTCCGAATCAGTCCGTGGGGAGGTGCTGGGCGAGCATGGTTTGATTATGGGCCTGTGACTGCAGTAAGTGTGACGGTAACATTTCAATGGGTTGATAACGCTTGGTTCGATGACGAAAAGGCGGTAGAGGTATACAACTGGACCGCTGGCTCGTGGGAAAGAATCGCCATGTGGAGAGGGAACGACGGGCAGGAACACACAAGTAGCTACTCAATTAGCCTCGGACCTGCTCGAATTGGTCCTCAGCAGCAAGTACGAATCGCGCTGTACGGAGCGCCTAGCTCGGTCATTCATTTGAGCACGCTTAACGTGCACTGAACTGTGGGAACCGTGAATTCAGGAGCGATCGTCTCCTGGAGAAGGCCATCTTCTATTATCGATCTATTTCCGAGGAAGGGATTCTGTCCCTGTCGGTCCTGCCGTGCAAAGGTGATCGACGAAGGGACGACGGAACTCATGACGAAGTTCTTTGAGAAGATGCTTCAAGGTGGACTGAGCAAAGAGGAAGCGCTCCGGCAGGCAAAGCTTGAGATGCTACAGGGAAAGTTCTCGAACCCCTACTACTGGAGTGCGTTTGGGATGTATGGGGAGTGACTGTTGAAGCGCTTGGGATTGGACGCTTTGCAGTGGGGGCTGTACGTGGGTGTAAGACAAGAGGGCAGATTTCACTCGGCAACTGCATCCGCGACTAAGAACACCTGCATACCAACACTTTTCTGAAGGGTGATTTCGATCTGTTGAGAGATCGAGATCGTATCACTTTCTCTTGGGAGGCTACATGACTTTTCGTTTGTTCTCTTCCGTGATGGTGATTCTACTCTTAGCCCTTGTCGGCTCTGCAGTCCTACGGGCGCAATGGGCAAGACAAGGATCTCCGCTGGAGCTGATGATTCAGGTCTACCGATCCTCGGGTGAGGACGGCCTCCGGCGCTATGTCAGAAGCACAACGGCTTACCTGACTCATGAGCAAGTCCAAACGTACGCTCAAACAGCCGCGCTTCGACGCAACGAACCTCTGCTTCTGGTGCTTGAGATCTTCGCAGAGGAAAGACAGGACAGCTCGTCGCTTGCGTGGGTTCATTTCTTCCGAGGATACTATCTCTTCCTTGCTGGGAAGAACTCAGAAGCCGTCCCGTTTTACCAGAGAGCACTCCAATTCTTTGAGAAAGTAGATGACTTCTCAGGTCAGGGGAATGTGCACACCAGTCTTGGTGACATTGCCTTGAGGACGGGAGCGAATGCGAAGGCAGAAGAGTGCTACCAGATGGCGCTTCCGCTCTATCAGAAAGCCGATAACTCGATAGGTCAGGGTCATGTGTACAACAGTCTTGGCGACCTTGCTTTCTATACAGGAGCGAATGCGAAGGCAGAGGAATACTACCAGAAGGCGCTTACATTCGTTCAGAAGGCCGGGAGCCCGCTAGGTCAGGGAAATGTCTATATGAGTCTTGGCGACATTGCCTTGAGGACAGGAGCGAATGCGAAGGCAGAAGAGTACTACCAGAAAGCGATCTCACTCCACCAGGGCGCGGGCGCGATTCAGAATCAGTCCTACGCGCTAGTAGGAATGGCAAGGGTTCGCGGCGCTGAAGGTAAAACCAGAGACGCAATCGCGCTCTATGAAAAGGCGCTAACCAATCTCGAGAAGGTGCGTAGTCAGACAGGCTCTTTAGAATCGCGCATGAGATATCTGGAAACGGCATTTACGGCGTACGAAGAGATGGCTGCTTACCTGGCGAAGTACGGCTACAACGAGAAAGCCTTTCGTCTATCAGAGATAATGAAAGCCCGTGCGTTTGTGGATCAAATCGCAGAGAGCATATCAGATGTGAAGAGGGGTATCAGTCCCGCTCTAAAGGAAAAGCGGGATGAGCTTTCACAGCGGTTATCATTCATCGAGAAAAAATTGGTGGCGGCGGGTTACAGAGACTCGGCGCGCGAAGCGCTGTCCAAAGAACACCTGCAGACGGAGATGGAATTGGATCGCGTGATCGGCGAGATCCGGCACTCAAACCCACAGTATGCGGCGGTCCGATACCCTCAGCCTCTGTCGGTATTGCATGTGGAGAATCAACTTCTCGAGCCGAAGGTAGCTCTGCTCGAGTACCTTGTAACCGACTCGGCATCCTATGTATTTGTGGCTCGCTACAAGAAGCACTCTATTGTGCGTCTCAACGCCACACGTGGAGAGATTGAGCGGGAGGTAGAGAGCTACCACGAGAACATCGCCATCGGCGCGACGGGTGAGGCTCTCTACAAAATGCTTGTGCGGCCTCTCGAAGGCGAGCTTGAAGGGACAAGCACTCTGATCATCGTGCCGGATGGGGATATAGCCAAGATACCGTTTGAAGCGCTCGCGACGGAGATAGATCGGAAAACGCTCCAAGCAAAGCATTATCTCGTCGAGCGGTATGTTGTGAAGTACGTGCAAAGCGCAACAGCGCTCTCCCTTTTGCGAGCATACGGGCGCGAGCACAAACCCTCGTCGGGGTTCATCGGGTTTGGCGATCCGGTCTACGACTATGAGAGTTTCGCTGCAGGGAAACCCGAGAGGGGAGGCCAGGGGATCACGAAGGGGGGACTGGTGGCAGACTTGGTACGGGGAGAGATGGAGAGAGATGCAACCACACTTGGCCGGCTTGTGTTCAGCGGCGATGAGGTACGTGAGACAGCCGGGCTGTTTGGAACAACCCCAGGTGTGCAAACCACGTTTCTTAGACTCCAAGCGACAGAGGAGAATGTGAAAGGAACTGACTTGACCATGTATGGATACGTTCTTCTATCCTGCCATGGCGTATTGGGGGAGAAGATACAGGGTCTCGTCCTCTCGCAGACACCGGGCAGCAAGGAGGATGGCCTTCTCACGCTCGGCGAGATCATGAACCTGGATCTGAACGCGCGGCTGGTTGTTCTTTCAGCATGCGAGACAGGACGTGGAAGAATGGTACGAGGAGAAGGTGTCGTTGGTCTCACGCGTGCCGTGATGTATGCTGGTACGCCGGCAGTGGTAGTGAGCTTATGGAGTGTGAGCGACGAGGGGACGAAGGAGCTGATGGTGAAGTTCTTCGCGAATCTTGTGAAGAACAAGATGAAGCCTGAAGACGCACTGCGGCAAGCAAAGTTAGACATGCTCAAGACCAAATGGCACTCGCCCTTCTACTGGGCACCGTTCGTGCTGTACGGGGAATGAAGCGGACCCTGGTTTATTCAAGAGTACCTCGGAACGTGTTTATGGCATTCGTGCGATATAGCCCATGGCAAGCACAAAGATTCTCCCCATTGCCCTTGATAAGATTCAAAGGAGGCGAAAAATGAAGTTCTTTCATGCAGCCCTTCTCGCAGTGGTTGCGCTGTGGGGCTGTACTACAACCCACGCGCAAGAGGAAGAAGTGAATAACCTCGATCAGGCGGTGGAGGACGCTATGAGGATGGGACGATATGTAGAGGGCTTTTCGATTGCAGAATCCGCGTTGGTAGTCGCTCAGGAGAAATATGGGAAAGACCATTTGGAACTGGTTTCTCCGATGAAGAATCTTGCCTATTTCTGCAGAAAACTTAGGAAATTCGACCAAGCAGAAACTTTGTACACTCGTGCAAATGAGATAATTCATCTCGCGCAGAGCAGCAAAAAAAGTCTGTTTGGTGAGGCTGATTCCGCATTTCCAGCGTTCGGTATCATGTTGCGGCTGATGCGAGATTCCCAGCTGAAAATTGCCCTCGGCGAGCTACTGACCGAGCGCGCTGAGCTCTGTCTCGAGCAGGCTAGGTATGACGATGGTCAGAAGTTCTTAAAGGCGGCTTTGGAAAACCAAGAAAGGGCGGTGCTGGCTGTTGAGAATCCGTATCCGGCGACTACACTGATGAAGATGGGAATGCTATCAAAGGCGCGGGGCAATCGTCTCGAGGCAGACAGCTTGTACGACAGGGCACTCGAAATTCTGGAAGGGTATCCAGGTGAGACAGATAGATTAGCTGATGTATTGAGAGAGAAGGCTGAGTTGAAGACTCAAGCAGGCCAGTTTGTGCAAGCGGAGAGTTTGTATGTACGAGCATTGCACGCTTGCGAGAATGCACCAGATTCGAGTTGCCTTGGATTAGGAATGTTGCTAAATGAACTTGGTGCGTTGTACAGAGCCCTGGGACTTTTGTCTAAAGCAGAAACCTGCTATAGACGCTCCTTGCTTGTGAAGGAGAAATTATTTGGTCATAAACATCCGGAGATTGCGGTGTCTCTCAACAGCCTGGCGGTACTTTATGGTGAGGAAGGTAGATACGGAGAAGCGGAACGCTTTGCTGAGCAAGCAGTTTCTATCGAGGAAGACGCCTATGGCCCAGAGCATCCGGATCTCGCTTCTATGCTGACAAATCTGGCTGTTCAGAGAGTTTATCTAGGCCGGTATGGGGAAGCGGAAAAGAATCTAAAGAGGGCAATATCCATTCTGGAGAAGTCGGAGGCGAGCTACCTGAAAGCCCTCCTGATTTCTGCAACCAACCTAACAAACCTCTACCGTGTGCAGAATCGTAGTGCTGACGCAGAGTCAGTATACTCAGCTTTGACCGCTAGACTTCTGTCTAATCGGGACGAAGTCTTTGGAGAAGCCGGTGCCGGACTTGCTGAACTACTTATCAGTGAAGCGATGGAACGAGCAAGACAGGGAAGGTTCCTTGAGACGGAAGAACTTTTCGAAAGAGCCCAGTCATTGTACGAAAAGGCATCCAGCGGTGGCCATTACGGACTGGTTTATTTGTTTGCAGCAAAAGCAACGGTCATGATGTACCAAGGCAAATCCGAGCAAGCGGAATACTTCTTTCAAGAAGCCCTGACAACTGGTCAGGCAAGCCTCAACAAAAATCATCCGTTGTTAGCAAGCATCATGAATCTTGATGCCCGTGCATTTGAACGGCAAGGCAATTTTTCGGCAGCAGAGCAGCTATACACGAAAGCAAGTCAGGTCTATCTGGAAGTGTTGCGCAGTAATTTCCCATATCTTTCCGAGAGGGAGAAACTCGCGTTTGTATCTTCAATCGAAGAAACATTCGAAGCTCTGAACTCATTCGCTCACAGAAGGATAGCCGCCAATCCTGGAGTGGTTAACTATGTGGCGGATGTCAGGCTCGCTACAAAAGGGATCTTGATTGATGCAACAACCACGATGAATCGTAGGATTCGCCGAAGCAAGGACGCGAATCTCATCGAACGATACGATAAGTGGGTTTCCCTTAGAGAACAAGCGGGAAAAGCAATATTTGCACCAGGTGGTCATGCTGCGGTGTCACACCTCAGCGCTGATTCGCTTGACAATGAAGCGAACAAGCTTGAGAAAGAGTTGAGTTTGCGGTCAGAGGCATTCAAGAGCGCATTCGAGAAGAAGCGCATAACATGGCAAAAGGTGCGTTCTGTGCTCAAGCCGCGTGAGGCGGCAATCGAAATCATCCGCTTCCGTCTCTACGACGAGCGTTGGACGGACACAGTGTATTACGCTGCTCTCATCGTTACACCTGAGACCAAACACCATCCAGACATCGTCGTGCTGGAGAATGGGAATGAATTGGAAGGGGTATATCTAGGAGAATACCGAGAGACCATCGAGGACCAGAAACCCAGGCTTCAGGTGGGTGCAGTGAAGGTAACTGAAGCGCATATCAAGAAGATCCTCAGCGAACTCTACAGGCAATACTGGCAGAAGATCCAAGCTAAGCTCAAAGGCATCAAGAAAGTCTACCTCTCACTTGACGGCGTGTACGATCAAATCAATCTGCTGACCCTCTTCAATCCTGAGACGGGAAGATATCTGCTTGAGGATCTGGATATCCAAATTGTGACGAACACGAAGGACCTGGTCTCGTATGCCAATACTCCAAAGCGCGAGGTTAAGAACACCGCTGAGCTTTTTGGATATCCCAACTATGCGCTCGGGACACAGCGGCACGAGCAGCTTGCAGCAAACTACCAACGCGAGAGAGATGTACCGATCTACGGAAGAACAGCCGACAGCCTGGATAGATACACGCTCACGGACTTGCCGGGAACGAAAAAGGAAGTGGAAACCATAGAAGCGCTGTTGAAATCCAGGGGCTGGGAGACGAGGAAACATCTTGGGGACGATGCGCTGGAAGAGGTAGTGAAGGCAGTGAGCAGTCCTCGTGTGTTAGTTATCTCCACGCATGGATATTTCCTGGAGGATGTACAGAGAGCGAAGGAAGAGGGGATGCTCTTGGGCATGCAGGCCGAAAGGGTAATAGAGAACCCGTTGCTCAGGTCGGGCTTGATGCTTGCGGGAGCGCAGGAGAGCTTAAGCAATGACAGCGCAGTCGGCTCGGAGAAAGTGGATAATGGCATCTTGACGGCCTATGAAGCGATGAATCTCGATTTGGACAACACAGAGTTGGTAGTGCTTTCTGCGTGTGAGACGGGATTGGGAGAAGTGAAGAACGGTGAGGGTGTGTACGGATTGCAGCGGGCGTTTCAAGTTGCCGGTGCACGGACGGTCATCATGAGTTTGTGGAAGGTGAGTGATGAAGCAACGCAGAAGCTGATGACGGCGTTCTTTAGCAACTGGCTTTCCGGGATGACGAAGCAGGAGGCATTCAAGAAGGCGCAGTTAGAAGTCAAAGCACAATACCCCGAGTCTTATTACTGGGGTGCATTTGTGATGGTAGGGGAGTGAGGCGATATTGGTTCAGCGACAAGAGGGGATCCTCCTAGTGCCCCGATGGAATGGTCGATTCATAGGATGGGCGTGAAGAGAGTGGAAGAAGACCTAGGAATTGCTTCGACAAATGAAGCTAGACCAGTGCGAGGCAATGGGGAAGGCACCAAACTCTCGGAAACCCTGATAAGGAGGATGTCGACATGATACTCGCTGTTATTGTCAGGAGCAAACAACTTTTGATAGGTCTTCCATGTTCGCTTGTACTCGTTCTACAAATGTCAGTTGCACAGAGTGATAGCAACGCAGATATCGTGGTTCGCCTTGGCAACGCGAGCAGCGTGCTTGCCGTAGCGTTTTCTCCTGATATGAAGTGCGTTCTCTCTGGCAGCGCTGACGGGAAACTGCGATTGTGGGACCTTTCGGGTGGTTCGCCGTGCCGCCTCCTCGCTGGACACGCGGCACCAATCACATCCGTTGCGTTTTCACCCAACGGGGAGTACGCTATGTCCTCTAGTGAAGATAAGACGCTGAAGCTTTGGGAGATTGGAGGTGGGAAGGATATCCGCACTTTCCGCGCACATACGGGACCAGTCAATTCTGCTGCTTTTGCCCCGGACGGGAAGCAGATTTGGTCGGGTGGTGAAGACGGGACACTGAGACTGTGGGAAGTCTCGAGGGACGCACCCCTCAAGACCGTCAAGGAAGATTCTGTGCCTATTACGCAGGTTGTAGTTTCCCCTGATGGGAGCTATTTGTGGTCCATTGGAGGCTCTGGCTACACAAGGCTTCACGACCTTTCCAACCAAGATCAGGTGATCGATTCTCTGGCTTTCACATTGCTTCGCAGGACAGATAGCGTGACCGTGGCCATGCGGATAGGGTACAACTGCATGGCGCTTTCGCTCGATGGGACCACGGCAGCGTTTGGTTCACCTTTCGGGCCTGTCTTTTACCACCTTCGCGCTGGCAAGCTTGGGTTTGAAAGAGGTGATGCACGATTATTTGAGGATCGGTCTCGACCTTACTCGCGCCTGCACTCTATCTCATTGTCGCCAGACGGGAGATATGCTTTGGCTGGTGAAGAATCGGGGTTGTTCCTGTGGGATGTCCATTACGGAATGAAGATGGGCACGTTATGGGATGCTACTGGCATTGACATTCATTCTGTTGCGATCTCGGCTGATGGTGTGCTTGGTATCTCTGGCTCTGACGATGCTACTGTGAGAATTTGGAACCTCCAAGAAAAGAAAGAGATTGTAAGGATGGTCGGCTTCAGAGACGGTGAGTGGGCTGTTATGACTCCAGATGGCCGTTTCGACGCCTCTCCGAGCGGAATGAAGGCTCTTTATTACGTGCAAGGTAGGGATGTCTTGCCGCTCGAATCCTTCTTCGACAAATTCTTCACACCAGGTCTTCTGGCAAAAGTCATTTCTGGCACGTTGCCGCCTTTGAGAGGAGACCAAATCGATTTCTCTAAGCCAATCAAGCTTCCTCCGCTTGTGAAGATCGTGTCCCCTCAAACTGGTGATATCTTCCACACGAATCAAATCCAGTTGAAGGTTGAGGTTTCTGACCAAGGTGGTGGTATCGATGAAATCAGAGTTTCTCAAAACAATAAGGTCATCAAGGTCGAAAGGAAGGAAGCGCAGCCGCTAGCAGCGACGCGAATCTATCCCATCAAGCTGGTAGCGGATGAGAACACGATACGGGTAACAGGGTTCAACAACGATCGGACAGAATCGATCCCAGCAGTGATCGTTGTCAATCTGGAAGCCACGCAGCCGATCTCAGATATGTACATCATTGCTGTGGGGATCGACAATTACAACAATGCTCGGTATCAGTTACAGTACGCGAGGGCTGATGCAGACGCGTTCGTTCAGGCAATTGAGCGGAAGGGAGGGGGACGATTCAAAACGATCCTGAAGACAATACTCTACGATAATGATGCAGTCAAAGAGAAAATCCTTCAGGCTTTCCAGGACGTTGCACAGCAAGCCTCGGAGGAGGATGTGTTTGTTTTCTATTACTCGGGCCATGGAGTAATGAGTGAGGCAACTGATAGTATTCCTGAAGATTTCTTCCTTGTTCTGCAGGATATCGAAAAGCAGTATGGGGCGAATGAGCTCTTACGCGAGAGGGGCATTTCAGCAAGGGCGTTGAAAGACCTCTGCTTCAAGATCAAGGCACAGAAGCAGTTGATCGTGATCGATGCTTGTCATACAGGTGGACTGATTGAGACCTTTGCACTGAAAGGTGCCTCGGAGGAGAAGGCTATCTATGAGCTTGCTCGAAACGCAGGCATACATGTGTTGGCCGCATCGAACGAAGAGCAAACGGCGAAAGAGATTTCAAGCATTCAACATGGTGTGTTCACATATTCGCTGCTTGAGGGTTTGAATTGCCATCCGGGGCTAGTTGTGCGAGACGGGCTTGTCTGGATCAGCGACCTTGAGAAGTTCGCCGAGAAGAGAGTCGAGGAGATTACGAGGATCTACAGCGCCACGACCCAGCGGCCCATGTGCTGGACATTTAAGAATGATTTCCCTGTGGCGGTTTGCAGATGAATTGCCGGAGAATGAGAGTGAGTGAAACAAGATATCGAGCAGAGTGATCCCCCCGTGAAACAATGGGACCCATCGATTGGTTGTATTTGCAACCTTTTCCCCAATATGACTGTGTAAAAGTATGGGCGAAGAGAAAACCGACAATGAGTTGATGAGAGAGTTTAAGAGATGTTCGGACGCCGCTTACAAACAGATTGTCCAACGATACGAGAATCGTCTGTTCAACTACGTTCTGAGGGCCTTCGGGTTGAGCAGGGATGAAGGTGAAGATGTTGTCCAGAACACACTGAAGCGAGTGTATGAGTGGAAGTTCAAGTATGTTGCAAAACATGCGTTCTCGACGTGGGTGTACACCATAGCAAAACACTTTGCATTGAACGAATTGCAACGAAGAGACAGCGGGCGTCTCGTTCCGATGCAAGATCCTCAGGAAGTTGAATCCCCAGATGCCAGTCCCCTCCACGAGGTGGATGAGAAAATGAGGCGCGATAAGCTTTGGTCGATTGTGAAGGGTATGAAGGCAGACTGTCGAGAAGTTTTATGGCTACTTTACCACGACGGGCTGAAATACAAAGAGGTATCGGGCATTACCCAGAAGAAAGTCAACACCTTGAAGTCAGTGGCGAAGCGGTGTTTGGACCGACTTCGAGGTGATGAGAGGGTGAAAGACCTTGTCTAACGGACCGTTTAAACCAGAAACAGACTTTGAAAAGGATCCCGAGTACGCTCGGATAATCGAGAAGCTTCGGGCAGTGGAGGATGAGAAGCTTTCAAAAGACTTCGACGAGAATCTTTTCAAGAAACTGGAGACCGTGAGACCGAGAAAGCCTTGGTTGTTTTGGCTAAACGAGAAAATATCCACGATGATCTCAGGGCTTCGAATGTCAAGGATTCGACTCGGGGCGTCAGTGGCCATCGCTGTTCTGGTCGTAGGAGTGGTGAGCTATCTCGTTCTGCAGCCGGGCGCGAAAAAGACACCATATTGGGAGCAGGTGTTTAGGGACCTATCACGACCACACGCTTACAGCTTCACAAATGAAAAAGGAATTCCGAAGGAGCTTGAAGAGCCTGAGAGAAAAACGGGCCTCAAGGGCAAGGTTAACGACTTATCGACACTCAGGTATTTGCAGCAAATTGATACTGCGAAACTATTTCAGGAAAAGTAGGAGACATGTTTTGTTCCAATCCACAACAAGAAAGGAGGCAGGCCGTGAAACACATCAGATTGTTTCTCGGATCGTTGTTTGCTCTCATCCTCGCTGCAAGCTCTTCGTTCTCACAGCCGTCAGCGTCAAATCAGCAGCTTGTAGATGATGTGAAAGCCCGATTATTGGCTGTCGTGGAACCGGTGGAGGGGGTTGTGTGGCCGCCGAAATTCGAGATCGTCGATAGGAGTGGTGAAAAGGATAGTATAATGGGTAGGGTCATAGTCGATGGAGATGAACAGCACCGCAAAGTGTTGGTGACCACAGCTCTCCTTCAGCACGTTATACAAGGTGAGGCTGACCGCCTTGCGTTCGTGATGGGGCATGAACTTGCTCATATAATCCTTGGACATCTGGCTATCAAAGTGAGCCGGGATGCGACAGAATTCCGTCGACTAGTTTTTTCTCGGGAAGATGAATATGCTGCAGATCTGAAAGGAATGGAAATTGCTCTAGCAGCAGGATACTCTCATCAGGCTGCATTGAATGCGTTTAAGCGGTTAATCGAAATGAAGTACGAGTATGCTCCGATAGAAGGGGTTGATCACCCTTCTTTTTCTGAGCGTCTTGAGAGGCTTGATACAACTAGTGCCCCCTTGTGGAGAGCCATGAGCTCCTTCAACAATGGCTCCTCATTTCTTCAATTGGAGCAGTATGCAGCAGCGGAGAGGTGTTTTCTCAACGTTACGAAAGAATTTCCCAGGTGCTATGAAGCTTGGTCGAATCTCGGTTATGTGTACCTGATGCAATATTGTGACGGATTGGAGCCCAGGGATATCAAAGATCTCGGAGTCGGTCACATCATGGTCGGAGCGTTTTACCGTCGTCCTGTGACGCTGGAAAGGGCGGCAGTCAAAGGCATGGACAACGAGCTTTGGGGAAGGGCAGTCAACGCACTTCTGACGGCGCTTAGCATAAAGAATGATTTGACGCTTGCAAAGGCGAACCTTGGGATCTGTTATCTGGTCGCTCCCGGGGGCAAAGATGTAGGGAAAGCGACCGTCTATCTCCAAGAAGCAGTCGTGGCGGTTGAATCCGATTCTACCGTAGATCCAATTGCGCGGCTTGCAGTGCTTGTCAATGCGAGTGTTGCTGACCTATCAGGTGGCCGCACGGGACAATCTAGCCAAAGGCTTGATGATGCAGAGCAAATTACAGAAGGTCTCGGGCGCCGTGCGCTCGCTCGCAATTCCATAATGGGTCCTCTTCTGTATAACAGAGCTCTCTTGTTTGCTGGATCCCCCAAGAGCAGTGATAAGGAGAAAGCCATTACACTTCTGGAGCAGTTTCTGAGAGCTGCAAGCCCTGCATCGTTGTGGTGGGATGTCGGATATGATCTCTATGTGAAGCTCAGTACAGAAACTGGCAAGACTCCGAAGGATAAGCGCACAGTCCAATTGGAAACTGAGGTAGTGTACAAACCCATTCTTTCGGTGTCAGTAGGTGAAGGTCCTGAGCTTTCTCTGTCAGAGTCCTTGGCAGAAACAAAGGGTCGGTTAGGTGAATGTGAAATTGTGCCAGTTGTTCAAGGGACAAACCTTGTCGAAATGCGCTATCCTTCCCAAGGATTGAATATTGTCGGAACGGAGAACGTATTGGCAATTCGCCTGTCTGGGCCCAGAGCCCCTGCACTTAGTCTTCGTCTGTCTGGTATCGCAGGACCAACCATAGCCAAGCTGCATGTGGGAATGACCGGGCAGGAGTTGAATAAACTGCTTGGAGACGTCGACTATGACATGCGGGAGTTAGTCGATCCTGATATCCATTATCGCTTTTACCGAAGGATTGGTGTTGCAGTCCGGGAGAAGAACGGAAAGGTGATAGAAATTGTCATTGCCCAAATACCTGAACGTGCCGTCGGGATGTGACGGCGGAAACAACCAATTCAACCACACGGAGGAGAAGAAAATGGTTACGCTTATGAGGAGATGCATCCTGGTCGGACTGTTCTTCGTCGTTCTCGGTTCGACTTCTTTTGCTGCCGGGAGCCTTGAAGAACTCTTGAAAAAAGCACAGATAGAGTATACCCGCGGCGACGACGGAACTCTTAAGATCGTAGTGAGTTATGAAGGAGAAACCACGCTGATCGCCGCAAAGGAACGATCGTTCGGGGATAATCAGGATAGCGAGTTGAAGCTGGTCTACTTATACTGCGTTGTCCTGCCCGGACGAAAAGACGGGCAACTCCCGGCGGCAGAGCTAAAGAAAATGGCGGAACTGAACGACAAGATGCCAGTCGGGAAGGTTAGCCTCAGCGAAGACGATGGGACGATATTTTACAATTCGTCGTTCTGGCTGGCGACGGCAGATGAGAAGACATTGGCCACGGAACTATACATTGCACATATGATGAGGCAAGAGCTAAAGAAGATTTTGGTGGGGTTCTAGGCCTAGGCTAGTACATCAAATAAGGAGCTAAGAATGAAAACAAGAATGTTATGTGCAATGATTTTACTAATCTCTCTTGGTTCTGCGGCTGCCCTAGCACAGTCAGGAGTGAATACTCTTCGGTCAATCCCAGGGCTGAAGCCGATGTCTCCTGTTGTCAAGACAAATCCGGCAAGTGTAGTGCCCAACTCGTCTGCAAGTCAAATTGCACAACTGAGTGTTGCCTTCCGGGCGGGTAGTAACAAGCAAGCCTTGCGACAGGAGGGAAAGGGAGCCCAAAAGCTCAATCGCCTCGAACCGTTATCGGCGGTCAGGAATTTTTCGCTGATTGGTGCAAAGGGGGCCACTAAAACAACTGATGTAAATAGACTGGCCCCGATCAAGGGCATTGGCTTGTTCTCGGGAGAGAAGTCGAAGCTGTAAGATAGCGGTCTAGTTGAGAAACTGAGAGCAACGTTCTTGGTCTGGTTGCACGCTGGGTGAAGTAGGGAAATGAACGTTCTCGGATAGGGGTCGTCCGCAAGGGTTCCGGCCTTGGATCGTAGAGGGCGAGAGGACAGGGTAGAGTTGCATTGATTTTTGGTCTCAGGTTCAGTAGATTTATTTCCGGTTCAGTGATATTCAAGCAGGAGTTGAGGAATCAACATCATGATACGTGACGATAAAAAAGCTCGCAAAGTCCGCATCGCGGCGGTCCAGATGCTGGCGGATGAGCATAACTCAAAGGAGCAGAACATCCGAAACGCTCTGGCTCTTATCGACAAAGCCGCAAGGCACAAGCCTGACCTGATTGTTTTGCCCGAAGCGATTCCCACACTTGGCTGCAATGGACAACACTACCGAGAGGTTGCTGAACCGATTCCCGGCCCGACAACGCGACAAGTTTCAGCGAAAGCGAAGCGATACAAATCCTACATCGTCTTTCCGTTGATCGAGAAGAAAGGGAAGAAAATCTACAACTCAGCCGTGATCTTTGGACGGCAGGGCCAGATCATCAACATCTACCACAAGATCCACGAACCAGAGGTGGTGGTGAAATTGGAGAAGGTGAGATTGGGAAATAGCTTTCCTGTCTTCAAGCTCGACTTCGGGAAAATCGGCATCATGATCTGCTGGGATAACACATTTCCGGAGACGGCAAACATTCTAAGCCTCAAGGGAGCCGAGATTATTCTCTATCCTCATCTCATTGGGCTGCCGAGTCAGTTGAACTTCAATGTGACGACACGCGCCCGGGCTATCGACAACTGTGTCTATGTTGTGGCTGCCGGGATTCGTGGGAAACTTGACGGTTACACTTGGTTCCAGGAAGGTATTTACCCCACCTGTATCATCGGGCGGGACGGAAGCATCCTCGCGCAGGCTGAGAGAAACGGTAATCAAGTGATTATCCGCGATCTCGATCTCTCGACTCCTCGTATCACCAAAGATCTCGGCATCCTCGGGGAGACCGATTGGAAGCGGCAGTACCTGCGTGAGCGTCGGAATAAGTTATACGCGGGAGTTTACAGCACTCTTCTTCAGCAAAAGCACTGAGGTAGCTGGGCGCGAGTGCAGGTAGATCCTCGAGGCTCTGCAAGCTGCGCCGTCTTGTCTTCTTTGTTTGTTCTTCTGGTTGTCCCTTCTCTTTGGATCCTTTCTGACTAACTATGCTACGTTGCGACAAGGGGTAGTCGGCTGCTTTTGCAGTCGAGGCAGATCATCTTGTCTGAAGATCTGTCGGATGCATGGACCTGCTCGGTTGACTCTTCGCCGTGAGCCGAGGATCTCATCCGATTTGACTTTTCACCAAAAGGTTCTTACACTTGTAAGCCCTCGGGTAAGGCTCACACAACCTGTGAGCGCAAGGCCGACATAACCGCAGTACTGTTCCATCCAGGCTCATGTAGCAATACCTTTGGCATAGGGGTTGTAGTATAAAGCTGTACAATAACCCGAGGACGGAGGTGAGCCCTCCATTTCAAGGAAATACAGGGGAGTTCCAGCAAGGCGGACTATCTTTCTTCGTTAGTCTGCTCGCTTTGCTCATTGCAGCCGGTGCCCTATTCCGTCGGTATTCGAAACCAGAGCCTTCGGAATCGGCTGGGTACGACGGCTGGGAGGATGGCCTCGGCGTTTAGAGTTCGTTTATTGGGACGTTTCTGTGATGGCTGTATTTTGCATCTCGTGAAGAATATTCTTCAAAAAGCTGTAAGACTTACAACAATTCCTCTTTCTAGTAGCTTGGACAACCGAAGAAGACCCTCTTCAGGCCATCCCATGATCCTCGTAGCGGTAACTCAACCGGAGAGAGTGCTCGCAAGCCGAGTTGCTCTTCTCATAGCTGGACTGTCTCTCGTCGGATGCTTCGAGAAACCGCTCTCCCCTGTGGCACCCGTCTGGGATTTGCAGGTCAACGTGCCACTAGTCAACAGGACGTACACTGTAAATGAGCTTGTTGAGAAAGACCCAACCCTTCTTCATACGGACGGGTCGGGACTCCTCGTGTACACCAACAGTCAACAGTTTTCGCCGATCAGTGTTCGAAATGATCTGAAGGTCGATCCCGCTTCCGATACCTATCAGTCAAGGATTGGAACTTTCAAAATAAAGTCTCCTTCATCGAAGATCAGGAAGCTGTCTGCTGGCGAACTGAACCCAGCACTGGGCGCTGTGCAAGGGCAATCTGTGGTCGTCCCATCCTTTAGCTTCTCTGTTGCAGAACGTCCCTTCCCGATAGTGACAGAGGTCCAACAGGCAACGATTGCGAGCGGACAAGTAGTCGTCACGCTCATCAATCAGATGCCGGTGCCGATCGACAATATATATCTCACTGTTCAGAGCCAGCTTGGGATCCTCGCTCAATACACCCATGCAGCGGCAATTCAACCCAGTGACAGCGTCAAACAGGTTTTTTCCTTGGCTAATCTGAGGATTGCAAACACATTGTCGTACACTCTCAATGGGCATGTCCCCGGAGGGGGAGGCTCCGTGATCGTCGATACTTCCAGAGCAGTTATTCTTCGAGTGGATTTTCCAACGGAGATCGAGGCCTACCAAGCTGTAGCGGAGTTGCCGGCCAACACGTTCACGACCTCGGACGGTTTCGCCATTGATGATTCCACAAGAATCGACAACGCGGAGGTCAGTGCTGGTAGCATGACAGTGACTCTGAACAACTCTCTGGGACTTTCGGGCGAACTCTCCTTTACTATTCCAGAGCTTCGGCAGCAGAGCAATAAGCCCTTTACCCAACTCATTCCATTCACGGCGAAACAGCAGACCATTATCGTGACCTATCCTTTGAAGGGATATTCTGTTCAATCGCCGAATGGCCGGTTGAATTACGACGTCATCACACAAACGTACGACACAGGCAACAATCTCGTTACTATAGATTCTTCGATGATGGTTTTTGGTTCAGTCGCAACCAGCGTCATCTATTTTGAGAGATTTCAAGGTACCGTTAAGCCCACGAACATCAGCATGAACGTGTCGAGATCCGTCGATCTGGGCGAGATGAATCGAATCTTCACCGGTACTGTGAAAGTTTCGCAGGCACGGGTGATCTTAACAGTGACAAATCCAACCCGATTCGCCATCGATTTGAATACATCGATCAGGGGAAGAAACAGTGTGACAGGCCAAAGTGCGAGTCTTTCGATTCCACAGGATCAACGTCGGATCTCCTATCCACAATCGACGATCACGTTGACAGAAACGAACAGCGACATTGTTTCTTTCCTCAATAGCTTCTCAGGTAAACTACCCGACCAATTCACAGTCTCGGGGGATGCTCTTCTCAACCCGGATTATGCTTCTGGCTCAGTCGCTGCGAGCGACTCAATCGGAATTGGACTCTCTGTTGAAATCCCGATGAGCATTGGCGTCGTGAGCGGGGTTGTGCGGGACACGAATGATATCGACATCGACTCAGATGCGCGAAAAGAGATTGACCGCACAACGTACGGTAAGCTCACCTTCGAAGTCGAGAACGGCCTCCCTGCTTCCATTGAGGTCTCGCTGGATCTCCTCGATGCCAAACGAGCGAAACTCTTGACATTGCCCAAAGCCTCCCAGTCTCCGGTTGCCGTCATTGGTGCGCAAGTTGATGCGCAGGGAAGGGCTGTCGTCCCGGCCTCGAGCACATCATACTTTGAAGTCACTGCAGATGACATCAGCAAGTTTCATCCATCACAATATGTTGCCTATTCGATGATCATCGGCACCACGGGTGGTGGGAGCGTTCCGGTGCAGTTCCGGAGTTCAGATTCCGTGCATGTTCGGGCGTATTCAACTCTCAATTATCGAGTGAACTCCAAATGAGATCTGATAGGCGGCGGGCTCTGGAGTTCAGGGTGGTAGACTTGGCACGACTTCTTTGGATGAGTATCTCGGTTTCTGTTATTGCTGTTCTGAGCCTTCATGCTCAGGGAGGAGATCGGTCCAACATCGTTGGTTTGGGGATGGCTCGAACTTCCACGGTGACCTCGCGTGGAGTGGACGCTATTGGCATCAACCCGGCAAACCTCGCTATCCCCGGAAATCCAAGTCTGTCGCTAACTGCTCTGCCGTTTGGGGTGAGGCTGGGAACGGACTTTCTCAATTACGGCCTCTACCGTCAATACCTGACTGGCGTTTCCACCGACAGTGGAACGGTTGGCTATTATCTGACTGATAAGGACAAAGAGAAAATCCTCTCGGGGTTTTCCTCTGGGGTCGGAACTATCAACGGAGACATGGGCCTCAAGCTCGTCAGCGTGTCGATCTACGGCTCCGGGCTTGGAGGTCTTGGTCTGGGAATCACCGAAAGAGTTGGTGGGAAGGGAGTCTTGTCAGAAGACTACCTACGATTTTTGTTCTACGGAAATTCGCCGGGGCAAACACTCGATTTCGCCGACACAAAAGTCCGAGCGTGGTGGCTGCGGGACTACTCTTTGTCCTATGCAGTCTCTTTTGAAAACGCATTTGGCTTGAACCTTCTCGCGCTGGGGATTACTGGAAAGTATGTCACGGGGTTCGGATACTTTGACCTCGAACAGACGAATACGTCCTTCACCACGTCATATCAGAACGTCGTCACTGGGCACGCGCAGTATCTGAGTCATAGGGCAGGGACTGATTTCCTCAGCTCGGGAGAAGGCTCATCGTTTGCACTCTTCCCAGCCCCCGCTGGAACTGGCTGGGGCTTTGATTTCGGGATGCATGCGAAGGTCAGCAGCTTTCTGAGTTTCGGCGCGAGTGTCACTGACATTGGATCCCTGCAATGGACTCACAACGCACGAGAGCGGCGTGCCAACGGCGATTTCATAATCGATGATGTTTTCTCGAAATCACAGCAAGACAGCCTGGAAAACGTGGTGAAAGGCACTGATAAGAAGATCAGTGGCTTTGAGACTCAGTTGCCGACCGCCGCCCACATTGGGATTGCACTTCAACTCGGCCAACCCGAGTTTGCCGAAAACCTTCCTAATGCTCTCCTAGCATTTGAGTATAACCAAGGATTCAACGAAATGCCGGGGAACTCCACGAAGCCTCGATTCTCTGTCGGGATGGAATTGAGACTCCTCAGCTGGTTGCCGCTCAGGTCTGGGGTTTCCGTCGGAGGTGCAGATCAAAAAAGCTGGGCGTTTGGTCTTGGTCTGCATCTGGGTCCGATGGCCCTTGACGCCGCGACCGAAGACATCCTCAGTTTGCTCCAGCCCGACCAGGCAAGCAGAGTCTCTGCCGGCATCGGCTTGCGGCTGAGTTTCTAAAACCCCGCCTTCTAGTCACACCTTTCGATTCCTTCTCTCCTGTAAGCAACAGGATCGCTCCCCGTTCCAATGTTTGAACGGTCAGAACCCACTCGCCCTCGTCCCAGTCCTCATTGCATTTCAACTCAATTTTCTCCATATTTTTCCTGGAACTGAGTTTTATAGCAACATCCATCGTAACCCCGCGAAGTCACTTTGAACCGTTCATTGCTGCGCCGAAGTCTTCTCATCGTGCTGTCCCTTCTCCTGTTCCAAGCTTGTGCAAAAAAAGAAGAGAGTAAGAAACTCAGTGTCCTTGTCTCTCCTAAAGGTCTCGAACACGCCTTCTGGTTGACAGTCAAAGCGGGTGCTGATTCTGCAGGCAAGGAGTTCAGTGTCGATGTCATTTGGCGTGGCCCAACACGAGAGACCGATGTCCCAACTCAAATCTCCATCCTCGAAGATTATATCAACGAGAAAGTCGATGCGATCGTGCTTGCTGCGACTGATGCCAAGGGAATTATCCCCTACGTCCAGAAGGCACTCAGCGCGAAGATTCCCGTCATAACAATTGACTCCGGTGTCGAATCAGACTTGCCGCTGAGCTTCGTCGCCACAGACAACATTGCTGCAGCGCAAAGAGCAGCACAGGCACTTGCCGAACTCATCGGCGACACGGGTGAGGTCGCTTGTATTCCATTCGTGCCGGGAGCAGCGACATCTGTTATGCGCGAGCAAGGGTTCTGCGACGAGATCAAGAATCATCCCCGGATCAGATTGGTGGCGCTGCAATATTCGCAGAGCGATGTTGCCACGGCGATGGCAGTGACTGAAGATATTCTCACTGCCCATCATAACCTCGCTGGGATATTCGGAGCAAATGAGGCGAGTGCTCTCGGGATAATGCAAGCGATCAAAAATCGAGGACTCGCGGGGAAAGTAAAGGTCGTCGGATTCGATGCGTCGGATAACGAGATTCAAGCGCTTCGTGACGGACTCGTTCAGGCTCTCATCGTTCAAGACCCGTTCAAGATGGGTTATCTCGGTGTGAGATATGCTGTCGATGCTGTTCACGGCAAGGTTGTTCCGAAGCGAGTGGATACGGGGGTCTATGTTGTGACAAGAGAGAACCTAGACTCACTAGAGATACAGAAGCTCTTGCATCCCTTTCGTTGAACAAAAGGAGTGAAGACGTTATGGGAATCCAGATGGGGTCTCGATCCCTCGGCGATCTGGCTCGGCTGCGTGACTGCAAAAGGAGGCGAGCGTCGAGCTGGGACAAAACGGGTGGAAACGCTGATTCATGGCCCTTCGAAAAGAACGAGCAGAAGGT
>JBAWAH010000022.1:0-47406 GCA_049589195.1 Bacteroidota bacterium
TTCTTATGCTCTTCACGAACGACGTCGAGCCATTTCGGAAATGAGTAGCTGCCAACGACTGTGGTTGGGATTGGAGGAAAAGATGGTTGATTCTTCATGCTATCTGGGTTGTCGGATGCTTAAGACAGATTCCTGCAAATTTTGGGGAGAGCACCTGTGCCTCGTCAATCAAAAAAAAATAGTCAAAGAGGACCTCATCTCTTTGACTATTTCCCCCAGTCAAAAGGAAAAGAACTGTAAAGCTTACTTCCAGCCGAAGCATACGGATACTCGGTGGGCGTTATCGAAGAGGTCCATCTTCGTAAACGCGTAGTCTACCGCGACCTTGTATCCTGACACGTCAGCGTTAATCCCAGCGCCGAGTGAATACCCTTCGATTGTCGTATTGATCGCGTTGCGGGTGGAGGTGGACTGGCTTTGCGTCCCCGAGTAATTGAATTTATACCCACCACGCACGGAAATCATGTTCATGAACGTGTACTCCCCGCCTGCGAACAGATACTGCGGTCCATCCTGCGTTTTCACGCCGTCAACCGACAAGAGAACGCTGTGGTTCTCATCGTTGTACGGCTTGATCGATGTCCCAATGCTGAAGGTGAGGGGTAGACTGTACGCGATGTCATAGTACTTGAAATCACTCCCGAGGTTCTGCATCCGCGCCCCAACTTGCCAGTCAGCAACTCCGATTCTGTAGATAGATCCGAAGTCGAAGGCAACGGCAGCGACGCTTTGGTCATCGATTTTCTCATGGACATACTTTGCCGTGAACCCGAGGGTGAGCTTCTCGAAGAAATACCTGGAGAAGTTGACTGCCACCACCATGTCTCGGTAGTCGTACGTCGCAGCGGGATTCTGATCGATCTGGAATGGTATGAGGTCGGGCGCAGTATAGATATCTCGATCCGCAGGAATGCCCGACACGCCAAACGTGATGAAACCCACACCGAAGGTTCCAACATCTGGCATATTGTACGTGATTGCCGCAGCATTCTGTTTTAGGTCGGCAATCCACTTGTTGTACGAGAAGGTGGCCTGGAAACGTTCGCTCTGGAGTGCCGTCCCGGCAGGGTTCCAGAAAATCTGGTTTGCATCTCCGCCGAGTGTCGTCACGGCAGATCCCAGGCCTGCAGCACGCGCTCCTACCCCGATGCTGAGAAACGTGCCCGCGTTGAGACCAGCCTTTCTGATCTGTTGAGCACCTGCCGTCCCCACGAGGAAAATCAAGAGGAGGAGCCCGATGGCTGATAGCATTTTCGCTTGTTTCATGTTATCCTCTTTCTGATAAGATTCTCATGCTTCGAGTTCAGAGTTTAGCGGAGAATGGAGAGGTATCCGCGTGCGCTTCCTCCATCCCACTCAACAAGGTAGATGTACAGACCGCTTGCTACCTCAATCCCGTCCTTCGAGAACATATTCCAGAAGTACAGGCCGTTCGGTGCGCCTGTGACCTGAATCTGATCTATGATCTGACCCGTGATGCTGACGATAGTAATCTTGCAAGTGGACGGCAGGTTATAGAACGCCACCTTGTGATCAAAGGGGGTTTGCCTGTTATCGAAATACGCGGCACGCTTATACGGATTCGGGCGAACCGAAACTTTGAGATTCCCCGAATTGAGCTGCGCAACGGTAGCCACGGGTGGCTGCACAGTAAACATTGCCCCCATACGCTGGAGCCCTGTCAAATCTGTCGCCGGAGGATAGCTTGGGTCTTGAGTCGCATAGGGATATGCACCCTTCCAGAATCCATCCCGGCCGTTGCGTGTGAAGTTGCTCGTCTCTATCTGATCTGTTGTAGTCGAGGCTGGGCCTGTGAAGGTCCCATTCTTGTAGGCAGAGACATAGTACCAATATCCAAACCCCAAAATGGCCGCCTTGTCTTCGAATGCATACTGATAACCAGCCACCGAGGCGTCTGCATACTGCGACAGATTCGCTCGTGGGATAACGGCCACTAAGTCGTAGGTCCCCCAACCATCTGGCTGGTAACCTTGCTCCGACTTGATGAGATTAAAAGCATCGAAATTTGGGTTCATCGGCTGCAGAAGACTGGAGATGTCCTGCCCTACTGTTTTCTGTTCCTGATAGCGATCAACAAGCCGAATCCCCAAGTCCTGGTATCGCAGCTTCTTGAACTGCGACGCTTTCCAGACCTTGAAGCCATCAGCACTGGGAGAATCCGTCCAGCGAACTATGATAGACCCGCGCTGCGTGTTCTCGACCTTGATGTCCGGAGCGTTGGGAAGCTGTTGAACTACATTATTAGATGTACTCCCCCAGTTATTTTGCCATGCAAAGTCGGCTGCCCTGAGCGCGCCTTGAATGCCCTGCAACCGATATCCCGCAACCTCAACAAACATGATTGTGATACTCTCACCGACATCGAGGCTAAACGGACCAATGCCGTAGAACATATCACCGTTGAAGTCCTCCTGAGCAGCAAAGCCTTGTGTCCATCCGTTCTCATAGGGAGGAAAGGAGTAGCCGCCTGAAAAACCAGCAAACTTCCAATCACCATCCGGCTTCCCAGGCGAAGCCTTTGGCACCCACGTCGTGATATCCTCTCCAGTCCCCGATGCGAAGTAGTTGGGATTTATTGCCGTGTTGGTTTTCGCGGCATCGTCTTCTCTTCCCCAATCATTCCGCCATTCGGCAGTACAGTTCAGAAAGAACTTTCTCGGATCGACCACGTCTGCCCAGAATTTGGCAGCATCGACTGAGCTCGTGTACCAGCCTTTTTGAACCCCTGTACCTATGGGATGGCTACCAAAAACGGTAAGTTTGTCAGGGTCACCAGCTTTCCCGCCGGTCCCTGCAATTGCGTCCTTTTGTTTGACACCCATAAACTGAAACCCGTTCCACACCTCGGTGTAGTTCTTGTTGCCATAGGAGTTGAGCCCCATGTCTCTCTTACCTGCCCCGGCCGGGACGGTCTTGTCGCTAAGATAGTTTACGGGATTGATCCCAGGGAAATCAACAAGCGCGGCGGTTGGGACTCCCGTTTTCGGATCGTTGTCGCCGACATAACCGTATCCACGTAACGCTCCAAAGTCATTCGATTGCCGTGTTCCGCTTATCCCGATACGAACGGCGATCCCCGGAAGTGTCCACAACCCGAAAGTCAACCCCTGTATCTTGTGGTTTGTCTTCTCGGGCACCCCATCCGCGTTGATATCAACGTTGCCGGTGTTTGTCAACACAACTTCGTTAACCATGAAGTCGTTCATGTTCTGCCAGTTCATCGTGTATTGGCGAGCACGCCACTTCACATCAACTCCGATCGTAGTGGGATACCCGAACTCGTATACCATCATCGCGCGCTTGTTGCTCCCCGCGACTGTACCCTCGTCTTGTCCCGTCACAGGATCGACCCAGCGTGCTACCTTGATGTAGTCCCTCCCTGCAGCTCCAACCGAATTGGCCACAGCACCCTGGAGTGTCTTTGCATAACGAGCCAGGGCATAGTTGTTTCCCAGATTGACGCCGCCAGTGCCGATGAAGTCTGTAGTATGACTTGGGTTAGCCACCCCACCCACCTTCGCCGGGTTAAACGTTGTGTCGTTGTCATACGCGCCAATGCACATCCACGTCCCACTTCTCCAGATGTTTGTCCAAAACCATCCGCCCGGCCAGAGCGCCGTCGGTTCACGCCAAGCTGCTCCACCTTGACCGCAGCCGAGGATCGCCATGAGGTACTTGGTCGGAGTAGTCTCTCTTGGACTCGCGCCATTCGGAGGTCGAACCGCCTCCCAAAGCTCGCCGGCCGTGAGGTATCCGTCACCCCCATACGTGGCGTTCGTACCGAACACCACTGGGGGAGTTTCCTTCTGCTCCGCCCGCATTCGAGGCGTGTCTGGATCCTGAATGCTCTTGTCCTGAGCTTTCGTCTCACTCACCCAGATCAGAATGAGGAGAGACAAGATAAGTGAGAGAATTCGAAAACGATGAGTCTTCATAAGATTCACTCCCTTTTAATATTCCAAGGTGATCCCAAAGTACACCTGACGCGGGATATCGTAGAACACGCTTCCATCGGAGCTCACGATGCGCTTGGAGACACCGGTGGGGTCTGGTGTTCCCGCGGCGACACTGTTTTCCCACACAAGCTGCCCAGTGAGAGAATTATCGTACGCCATGATGTTCACGTTGTTGAAGATGTTCATCACATCCATATACAGCCCGATCCTGTGCGATCCACTGAAGAATGACTTTTCAAACCGGACATCGAACCGCTTTCGGGCTGGCGCCGTTGCAAGTTGTCGCGAACGCGGATCGCCCAGGTAGGTCGTAGGATACCTGAATCCGCTTGCGACCAAACCGTTCACACTTAGCCGAAAATCTAGCGGGAAATCAAGAAGAGCTGTAACTGTTACTCGGTGGGCGCGATCAAAACCCTGAGTCAAGGTTGTGCTGCCACCCTGCAAGTCGGCTTCGTATGAGTTAACCACCCTGATGTCATTGTACGGCAAATTGCCGCCGTTCTTGGCACTGTCAAGCGCAGCGGTGAAATCCAGCCGATTTCCGCCGGCATACGCTGAGCCTCGGATGAAGGCAAATGTGTAGCTTGCCCTTCCCGAGAGGTCCACGAAATCGAACAGCTTGGACGGGAGTTTCTTGAACGTAACCTCGATTCCACGAGCGTCGGCATACCCCCACGTCGTCTGGTAGGAGAATGTCGCCACAGTGCCTGGGGATACTGCAGGTGAGACCCTCTGGTTGATCGATCCACCGATATAACCGTAATTGGAAACGTCGCGATAGTAAGCATTCATGTCCACTCCCCATCTCGGAGCGAATGACCACTGGAGTCCAACCTCATAGTTCGTAGACTGGATAGGATCTTCGTCGACATTTGGGAATGTTGTGAAAGTTGCAGTAATTCCGTCGAAACCATCGTGGTTCGCATACAATTGAGAAAGTGGCGGAAGTTGTGTCATCCGCGAGAAAGAGAAGTACATGGCGGCATCATCAGAGATCGGATGTGACACGCCAACGCGCGGTGAGAGGTACCACGCGGTTGGGATCTTGCTTCCCAACGTCACCCTCGTGTTGGCAAGCAAGGCTTGGCCACCAGGGTTTAGCGTCGTAGTATCTCGATAGAGAGCATTAAACCAGTTCAGAAACCCGGCTACATCACGGTTGTACGCATCGGCCCGGATCCCCAGGTTTACGATCAATCCCGAGTACTCTATTCTGTCCTGTCCGTAGAAGCTCAACTCGTACGGGTTGTAATCCCACACTTCTCGACGGATCGGATCCCTCGGATCGCTCCAGTATCCCTCCTCCATACCTGAGTTACGAAGGAGATTGAGGTTGTGGAGACCCAGAGTCGCGCCAAGGCGCAATTGGTGGTTAACTGTAATCTGGCTCGAGAAATCGAACCGAATGGTGTTGTCAATTGTCTTTGTGTCCTCGTAGAATGGAACAGGACGAGAAAGCTTCCAGTTGCCACCACCCGCCGCACTCGAAAAAGCCGTCTGTGTTTCGGCGTCTGTATAGCCGAGGCTAAAGAATTTGCTCCTCGTGGGATCAGGAGAACCGACTCGTCCGAACCCATCGCTGCCGTACTTATCGATAGTCGCGCTATCTGAGAAAGTAATGAAGTCTCCGTTCTGTCCGCTGTTGATCACGCCGTTCGCGTCCAACACATATCCGCGACGGTCCTCCCGGTAGTTATGGCTGACCTGGATTTCATAGTACGTGTCGCTTGAGAGGAAGTGCGACCACTTCAGACTCCCTAACCAAGTCTCGCCATCCCATTGTGGAACTCCCTGGAGGTAGAAGCGCATGATCTCATTGTAGACGCGGTTCTTCCATCCGAAGAGTTTTCCTCTGTCCTCAAGGATACCGAAGCCAGTCAGCTTGATCTGGTTTGTAAGCTGATACGCGCTCTTCAACTGGACATTCACTTTGCGAGTAAACTCGTTCGGAAGCGTTCCGTAACTGTTGAAGTAACGTCCGTTGGCAAAGAAGTTCAGATCATCGGTGAGGCTCCCACCCATAGATGCCTCGAGATTTCTCTCAGGCCTGTCACCATAGTTATACTCTCCTGGATACCATGTATACCGGTTGGCCTTAAGTGTATCCGAACGGCTTGCGCCCGTGTGGGTGAGCAAGTTGTTCTTCTCTGCGAAGTACGAAGCGGCATCCCAGTAGATGTCCGGGCCGTTCTGTTTCTGTGCAGCAAAGATCGACTTTGGGGTCCGATTCTTGAAATCTATTTTTGCCGAGATGGGGCCCCGACCTTCACGGAGGTTGATGTTGACCAAACCCGCACTTGCAGACTGGTAATCTACATCAACAGCGCCGGTGTTCACCGCCAGCTCATTGACGCCTCCTGCGCTGATGTCGGCGATTGTATTCTGCGCCTCGTTCTGGCGAGTGACGTTCACGTATCCTGAGCCCGGGCTGATGCCGATGGCGGCGGGAGCATAATATAAGTCAGTTATGTCCACGCCATCGACGATTGTCTTCGTCTCATATCTTTGCCCGCCCCGGACGAAGCCCTCATAGTTGCTGGCCGTGTTCTGGGCAAGAGCGCGAACGCTCAGCACCGGCAAGGCGGTAATGGCATCCCCCGTGACGACGGTTCTCGTCGAAGTCTGGGTCTTCTCAACGAGTCGACGTTCGGCCTGCACGACAACAGCTTCAAGCTCCACAGCCGACTCCTTGATCTCCATGTTCAACTCAGTCGTCCGGTCGGATGAGACCACAACACCGCTGTACACCTTTTTTTCGTATCCAACCGCGGATACCGCAACGTTGTAGGTGCCCGGTGAAACGTTCAGAACAAAATAATTCCCGTCAGCGTCCGCAGATCCTCCGAGCTTAGTACCTTCAACGAGGACGTTCGCTCCGGGGACCGGCTTGCCTGCCACGTCCTTTACTGATCCCGCGATCTTGCCATTGGCTGCATATGCAACCATGATGGGAATCAGCAACGTCGCAGCAAAAGCTTTGATGCAACGTCTCATGTGTTCCTCCTTTTGAAGCTTATGATACAGTGGTAAGTCGAACGTAGTCTGCTCTCCCCTCCTATCCGCCCAACTGCAATAGAGGCCTGACTGCCGTCAGCCAAGCTGAGCGGATAGGAGCCCCCCTTTGTTTCATTTGAGGTAGGGGAAAATGTAGGGTACTTTGGTATCCTCACTTCCAACCAAACGCGTCTGCCAATCTACGCACTCCGACACAGCGTGAACCTCTACTTCCATCCAAGCCGCAACGATACTCGGTGAACGTTGTCAAGCAAATCCATCTTTGTGAAAGCGTAGTCCACTCTAACGACGTAGTCCTGCATCGCAACCTTTATGCCACCGCCAACAGAGAGACCTTCGATCGACTGCTTTATGGAAGACCGAGTGGTCGTACCATCATCGCTTGCCCCTGAGTAATTCAATTTCCAGCCGCCGCGGACGGAGATGAAATCTGCATATGTATATTCACCGCCGACATAGAAAAGCTGCGGGCTGTCCATGGGCTTGACCGCGTCGACAGCAACCGTGAGCTCACCTGCTTGATCGTCTTTGAATGGCTTGATTGAGGTCCCAACCGCAAAGGTTATTGGGATTGGTGATTCGACATCGTAGTACTTGATCCCTGTGCCTAGGTTGCTGAGCCGGGCTGAGATCTTCCAGTCTTGCGCAAAGTCCGAAAGACTTCCAATATCATAGATCGACCCGAGATCGACAGCGAAGGCGCTTTTTGTCTGATCATCGAGCTTCTCGCTGATGTATTTGACGGTAGCCCCAAGAGAAAGGTGATCAGTAAAGTGCCGAGCAAAAGTAACCTGAACAGCCATATCGCGATAGTCATACGTGTCTGACGTCGCCTGGTCTATCTGCTGACTTGCCAAGGCAGGGGGTGCTATGTCCCGGTAGGCGGAAATGCCAGACTTCCCAAACATTATGGCTCCAAGGGCTATGGTACCGACGTCGCCCATCCGGTAGGAGACCGCCGCAGCATTGTGATTGAGGTCGGCAATCCACTTGTTATATGAGAACGCGGCCTGGAATTGTTCGTCCCGAAGAGCAACGCCAGCCGGATTCCAGAAGACTTGGCCGACATCTCCAGTTATAGAGTTGCTGGCGCAACCCAGGCCGACACTTCGCGCTCCTACCCCTATCTTCAGAAATGCGGCGCTATTGACACCAGCATTTCGGACTTGCGCTGTGGCATCGAGGACCAGCAGCAACGAAGACAGGACGATGATCGCAAATCTGATAGGTTTCATTTTGATTCCCTCTTCAATGACATTTGGGTTTTCAAGTGACGAGTTCATGTCCGTCTCGTGACTATCTCATGATAGCCAAGTAGTTAACCTCTTTACCACCGGGGTATTCGACCACATAGATGTACAAGCCGTTCGCAACCTCCATCCCGTCTTTAGAGAAAAGATCCCAGAAGAAGGTCCCACTTGTTGGATTCTGGATCGCCTGCTGGAGTATGATTTGCCCAGCCACGTCCAGGATTGTAATTGTTGAATTATTTGGGATGTTATTAAACCCCACCTTATGCTCGAGGCCCACGTCGAATAGAGCGGTTCGCTTATAAGGATTAGGTTTCACAAAAATCTTTGCTTTTCCACTCTTCACATCCGCAGGGTCTGGAACAGCATTCGTTAGCACGAAAGCTGACCCAAGCGACCTCTGACTCGCCAAATCCTTCGGGAAAAACGAATTGAGAGAGCTGTTTGCAAATGGATAGGTTCCCATCCACAATCCGCTTCGGCCATTAACATTGACCTTATGAGATTCGGTTCTGTTCGTGGTCACCCCGCCCGGTCCCGTGTAACCCCCGGGTTTCTCACCATAGGCAGAGATATAATACCAATACGTAAACCCTTGAAGCACGTCCGCATCCTTGTCTTCATAAGCGTACTTGAAGGATCCGCTGACGTTCGCATATTGGGATATCTGTGCCTTTGGTATAACCGCTACGAGCCGATATGGTCCCCACGAGTCTGCTTGCATAAGCGTTTGAACTTCAGAAACTGCATCGAACTTCGGGTTGACTGGTTTCAAGAACTCAGCCTTCGTGTCCCCAAGATCCATTTGCTCCTGGTAGCGATCCCTCCCTCGCATTCCGCCGTTGAGAGTAATGAACTTCGGAAATGGCTGGGCTCGCCAGATCTTGTAACCCGCAAAGTAAGGGTCAGCTTCGGCTCGCGAATCCCACCGGACGAGCGCCTTGCCTGATGGCGCCCCCTGTACGAGGATATCCGGGGCGGGCGGTGGTGTCGGCAAAATGTTCTCGTTATATCCCGATGGCGCAGCGGCCCAAGCGTTTTGATACGACCAGCGAGCAGCAGTGAGAGCACGTTGAACGCCTTCGAGTCGATACCCTCCACCATCCACCCAAACTACCGTCATCGTCTCACCAACATCGAGTGAGAATGGTCCAACGCCATTGATGATGTCTCCACCGAACGTGTGCTCAAAAATAAAGCCTTTCGTCCAGCTTCCATATCCCGCCGGATAGTTCGTGGTCGCATCAGCCTTTCCATTCTCCCACGGCCCTTGACTAAATGCAGCGGCACCAATTTCTTCAGAATACAGCTTCTTGTCACCGTTAGGCCTAGTAGCCCCCGTTGTCTTCGGCACGAATGTAAGCGGGTTTCCCGCCGTTCCTCCCGAGAAGAAGTTTGGATTGGGGCTGAAGTCCTGGGTGGCTGCATTGTTATCTTTGCCTGCATTCTTGTACCACGCTCCCATGAAAATCTTATGCAACCCCTCAGGAGTGCTTCCGGTTGGGGGTGAGTCGCCTCCGAAACCACCGATCCCGTTGCCTTGCATCACCGAGTGATACCATCCTCGCTGTGCACCGACCCCGATTGGATGGGTGCCGAAAACTGTTGTCTTGTCAGGATTTGTCGGACTGGCGCTGCCCTTCTTTACAGCGATGAAGGAATTGAAGGTCCAGACGTCGGTGTAGGATTTCAGGGTCTGTGCCCCATTAACGCCCAAGTTACTCCTGCCCGCATCTACAGTTCGGTCCGCCTTTACGCGGGTCGGGTCAACTCCGGGAAAAGCCACCACCATATCCCACGGTGCCCCATCTGGATCGGGATCACCGACATACCCGGTATTACGACCGACATTGAAGTCGTTGCCGCGACCACCTGTGTTCGTGAGAAAGTAATCTATCATTGGGGTGCCATTCCATCCAACACAGAGAGCGTTGATCTTATTATTGGTCTTATCTGCAACGCCGTCTTTGTTCAAATCAAGAACGCCTGTATTCGTAAGTTGAATCTCGTAAATAATGAAATCATTCATGTTCGCCCAATTCACGGTGAACTGACGGGCAGTGAGTTTCACATCGATCCCCAGACTCGTCGGGAACCCGACTTCATAGATAACTTGGGTACGCTTATTGGCGTCGACCCACTTTGTGAGGCGGATGTAATTCCTGCTCGCATCAGCAGCGCCAGCAAGCTTGGAACCGAACGTGCCGAAGGCGTAGTTCGCCTTGTTTGTGCTGCTGTGCGGTGAGTTCGGGAAGAAGTTTGGATCCGGATTGAATTCTGCAAGACGCATGTTATGCGACCAGTACTGACCGTGGTCCCATCCGCCTGGCCACATCGTTGTGGGGACGTTCCAGAGCCGGTCCTGGTTCCCCATGTGTATAAACGTGTGGTTATTGACTGCGTCCGCTCCGAGCGTCTCACGCCACCAACGATTTGCTGTATATGGTTGAAGGTTATCTGGCGTAATCCCATCCCAATAATCGCCCGCCACGAAGACACCCGTGCCTGCGGGCGCTGACCCTTGCCTGGTATCAGTCTGCCCGAAACCAAGAGGTGCAAGCAGCAGAAGGATAGCCAAGCCCAGGAGTCCTAGCTTGAGAGATCTTGGAAACATGATGTTGCCTCCTTAGTCTAGTTCAATTGCGTCCGCTAGAATTCAAAGTAGAAACCGAGATATACCTGTCTCGGCAAATCGTAGACGCTCGTCCCTTCCTCAAGGATGCTGCGATGGTAATCCCCGGTCGGGTCGCCCGTCTTATAGAAGAGAATCTGGCTCGTGCCAGTGCCCGTCGCGTACCCAAGAATGTTCTTCTTGTTAAATACGTTCTTCACGTCCAAGAAGGCAGCGATCCGTCGGCCAGAGAAGGAGAACGCCTTTTCGAGGCGCAGATCGAGCTGGCTGTTTGACGGCGCTGTCACAAGCTGGCGGGCTGTGCGGTTATCCACAGTAGGGTTCGTGTACAAGAATCCGCTTGCGTACGTCCCGACGGCACTGAGAGAGATTTCAGCGGGGAACTGAAAGAATAAGGTGAACCCCACGCGATGTGTCCGGTCGAACCCAGCACCGAGCACAGATTGTCCGCCGCCAATGTTAATTAGGTAGGCTTTGTAGTTTTTCGCGTCGTCGAACGGGAGTTGTGTGAAAACGCTGTCAGCAGTGTTCTTTGCAAAGGTCGACTTGTTCGCGGCTGGACCACCAGCAGGGCCTTTGATAACGCTCCACGCATAATTTGCGCGACCCGATATTTTCACAATGTCGGGTATAGAGACCTGACCTAAGATCAGAGTCAACTCAACACCTTGGGCATTGGCATAGCCAGAGTTGAAAGATACGTTGTACGTCGTAACTGTCTGGCCAACCAACCCTGATACCGTGTAGGCGTACCTCAGATAGTTTTCTATTTGCCTGAAGTAAGCATTCGCATTCAGTGACAATCGCGGCAGAAATTCCCAAGTGGCCCCAAACTCATAGTTGGTTGATTTGTAGGGGTCTTGATCAACACGGACTTGGTTCGGCAGCGAGGGATTATTGACATTGTTGTAGCCTGTGTAGATCTGAGAGAACGGCAAAGGCTGACTGGTGTTCGAGTAGGAAAAATACATCGTAGAGTTTTCTGAAATAGGATGGCTAACGCCAATCCGCGGCGAGAAGTACAACTTCGTCTTGACCTCGGCACCTCTCAGAGGAACAAAGTCGCTCCTGAATCCCGCGCTAGAGCTGCCCGTCACTGGATTGTAATAAGGTGTGTAGTAATTCGCGAACTCGGCAGCATCCAGATTGAGTCCGTCCAATCTTGCACCGACGTTCACAATGAGACCCGAGAACTCCATCCTGTCCTGGGCATAGAATCCAAACTCTTTCGGCTTTTTCTCATATGGTTCGACTAGGACACCGACCGCCGGATCGATATCAGTAGGAACAATCACGGTGGCGCGACGGTCCATGCTTATACTGTGCAATCGTAACTGACCGCCTAAACGCAACTGGTGATTCACCGTGATCTGAGTCGTAAAGTCAGCCTTGAGAGTCGTTACGCTCGTCTGCAGATTCTCATAATAGTAGGTCGGGTTAGCGAGTACCTGGCCATTCCCAATGATGTTGGTGATGGTCGCGTCTATGCCCTGGGTATCGTCGTTATTATTGTTAAAGAATTTTCCTGAGCCAATGGCGCCAATGTATTTTCGCACCCTGGCAGTGTCGTAACCGAGCACGAGGAAATCCGCACTCCCTTGGGTCTGATCGTATGTATCCGGAATCCCATCGCCGTTCGAATCTGTGAACGCGTCCAGGAAGCCAATGCGCGAGGAGCGCTTAACGTGGCTCACCTGCACTTCATAAAAGGATTCGGGAGAAAGCACATGGGTAAACTTTGCGGATGCAACCCCGGAATACCCGTCATTCACTGGAACTCCCTGGAGGAAGTACCTGGATGCATCATTGTACGTGCGGTTCTTCCAGCCAAATAATTGCCCACGATCCTGCAGAAGTCCAGTCACAACGACTCGCTTACCACTCTCGATCTCATAGTTTGCTTTGAGAGAGAGGTTTGCCTCTCTGTTGAACTCGTTCGGCATGAAGCCGTGAGTGTCATAGAGGCTTCCTGTGAAGAACAACCCGAGGTTTTCACCCACACCGCCGCCGAGGGACACGTCACCATTGTAGGTCGGTGTCTCACCTATCTCATACTGGCCTGGAGTCCAGATGTAACGGGACGCCTTCGCGTTCCCTGCCGCAGCTAAGGTACGCTTATTTGTCAAATACTTTGAAGTGTCAGAGGCAGGATAGAAATCGGGACCGAAGTACCCAGGCCCCTTCATGAATCGACTGAAGTTTCCACCGCCTGCGCGGAAGAAAACGCGCCCCGACCATGGACCTCTGCCTTCACGGAGGGAAGCATTATAGACACCAGCAGTCGCCGCGACATACTCCGCGTTTGCTGCGCCAGCGACAACATCGAGTTCCGCAAGACCAGAAGCATTGTAGTCCACAACAGTGTTGTTATACTCATAAGCTTTCGTGACCCGGTTGTACCTCTGTGCAGCACTGATATCACCAGCACCAGAATAATCCACGTGACCAAATTGATCGGTGATGTCTACACCGTCCAACAGGGTTTTTGTTTCAGCTATTTGGCTGCCACGGATACGACCTTTAAAGACGCTGGCCGACGTATTCACAAGCTCGTACACGGAAAGTATCGGCAGCGTATTATTCAATTCGTCTGTGCTTATCACTGACTTCGTAGCAGTGAGAGTCTTGTCAACGAGTTTTCTTTCGGCCTCGACTACGACTTCCTCCAAGCCTACTGCCGCCTCACGCAGCTCAAAATCCACGGTCGACGTTCGGTCTGAGCTGACCTCGATGCCCCTAACGACGGAGCGACCGAAGCCAACAGCGGAGGCAACCACATCGTACACCCCGGGTGGGATATTGAGGATGAAGTACTGCCCGTCCGGATTCGCTGAGGCTCCCATCGTCGTTCCGACGAGCGTGATGTTCACCCCAGGAATGGGATTCTTGTTTACAGCATCCTTCACCGTCCCAGCGATTTTCCCATTGCCTGCATACACGAGCATAGCCGACAACAGGAGGATTGAGATGGCAAAGGAGGTAAACCTCAAGCAAGAGGTTTTCATTGGGTTTCTCCTTCTATTACTTCGAGGGGAATGGTTGAAGATGAGTCTCGAAAACTGAATGATTGGAATACTTGAGATTAGGCTTGCGGTCGCGTTGTTCATCGGGGGAAAGGAACCGTTGCGCCGAACTTGAACTAGGATTGTCTGAACTCCAAGGCTTGTCGAGTGGCCTGCGTTATTCTTACTGAATGACACGAGCTGACGCTTCGACAGCCCAACGCTTCAAGATCAAGAAGGGACCTTCGCGTGAAGGGTCCTTGCTTGGAGCGTCAAACGGAAAGCTGTAGAGATTGTCCCCGGGTACTCCTTTCGACTGAGATGTCTGGTTTTATGAATTAAACTCGATTTAACTCCACTCGAATATAGCACTTTGAGTTTTGTTTGTCAAGGGAAAAAAGGCCTTATCTCACAAGCGAGCCGGGTGAGAAACGGTTAGCAACTCACTGTTCAATCGCAAATATTCTTGCAGGTGCACCGTCACCACCTTTGATGAGAAGCGGCGCCGCAATCAATCTGACTTTCGGTCGTCGAATCTCATTGAGGTTCCTCAGATTCGTCAGTAGCGGCTTTCCTCGACTGAGGAACATCCTGTGAATATCCATTGTAAACGGGGTATCAGCTGCAAGATACTTTACGTTTTTTTTGATGAGAAGTTCCCCCGCTTCTGCACTTATCGCTGGGTAGGTCTTGTAATAATCTTCTCGACCAAAGCGTGTGTCCCAATCTGTCCTCACGATCACGCCGATGCCTTCCTCAACCTCCTTTTCTTCCATTTCTCCCCGTGTGATCAGCTCGTTCGCACTACGGGGCGTAAAGTCGAGGACCTGCGCCTCGCTGTACCAGAGGGAAAGATCGTAGGCATCAATGTCGTGCATCCCCTGAAAGATATGACTCGGCGCATCGATATGTGTTCCGGAGTGCGTGCCAATCGTCAGCCTATGCACGACACAGTTGCGGTCGCCATAATCAGCCGTCTGCACCCACTCGGTTGCCGGATGCCACGGAAAATAGACTGGCATCTGATCTGTTATCGGATGCGTCAGGTCAATGATTCTCAATCGATTGCCCTCACCGAATTTCTCCATAGACTCTTTCTGAACACAGATTCAATCGCCCAAATCAATTCCTGATGACTCCTCCTCCAAATGAGCTTCCCCGGAAGTCTCAAGATCAGGGATCCATTTGATACAGTCAACCGGGCAAGCTTCGAAACAAAGTCCGCACCCGGTGCAGTTCATAGGGATAATCACGGCAACTCTTCCCTTCATCACGATCGCATCAAAGAAGCAGATCTTCGGGCAACGCTCACATCCAATGCAATTCTCCTCTTCGACGAAAGCAATCGGAGGATGTTCCTTCACAAATTCTGGTGGTAACGGCGGTAAGCCTATGTACCTTCCCATTGACGGGTACCCCGATTCGCCTCAATTAGCAGTGAGCAACGCTCTATAGATGTCAACTGCTGTCCTCACCTCGGAGAGACGTACGAATTCCCTTTCCGAATGTGCCTGTTCAATCCCACCCGGGCCAAACACTACCGATGGGATCCCTTTAGCCGCGTACAGGCTTGCGTCAGTTACATATCTGGCTCCGTGGATTCGTGCCTCTCTCCCACACTTGTGGAATGCCCCTTTCAGCAAACGCACGAGTGTTCGGTTCTTTTGACTTTCTAGACCTGGGACAACAAGATGTGGCCCAGCCATCGAATATCGGATCGACCTTGGGACAAGTCGTTTGACTGTCTTCAAGATGGCAGATGCAGTCTCCCCCGGCAACGTTCTCCGATCAATCTCAATCGTACAGAGGTTTGGAACGGTGTTGACACTTTGGCCACCTTCGATAATTCCAACACTCAGAGTCGCCGAACCCAGCATTCGATGTCGTCTGCCGCGGAGCAAATCCTGGGAATGTCGCTCGAGCGCTCCCAAGAGACTCGCCATGTGGAAAATTGCATTCACGCCTTGTTGGGGATATGCACTGTGCGCGGATTTCCCATGGACAGACATTCGCCACCGAACCACTCCCTTGTGACAATTGATGATCTCCAAGCTCGTAGGTTCGCCGACGATTGCATAGTGGATTCTTCGGCCATTCTTGACTATTGCTTTTGTTCCATTTAGTCCGTACTCCTCATCACAGACTGCGGCGATGATTACATTCCGGGACAGCCGATTCCGTGATGCCAGAAGACTTTTCACCGAAAACAAGATCGCAGCCAGTGAAGCCTTCGTATCACACGAGCCCCTGCCGAAGAGCTTCCCTTCCTTGACCACGGGGTCGAACGGATCAATGGCCATGTTGTCAACAGGGACGGTGTCCAGGTGGGCTTCAAGGAGGACCGTCTCGCGCGCACCAACATCAACAAGACCGAGGACATTAGGTCGACCTGGAAAGACGTCCTGTATCTCGACATCAATCTTGTGGCGGCGAAGATAGTCGAAAACGTGCTGCGCCACGTTTTCTTCCAGGTACTCCTCCCCGCTCCGAGCTCTCCCCATAGGATTGATGCTTGGAATGGTGACCAACTCCGCGAGGAGTTTCGTTAGTTCGTCCGCCACGTTGCTCTCTTACTCCCAATCATTCCTGGGACCGCTCTTCTTTTCCCCAGACCATCGGACTATCTCATCGTGTGGGATCAGTTGTTTGACGCCGATGCCACGGATCTCCTCGAGACTTTGGATGTTCTTCCTCTTCATGTAGTCAAGGAGATCATCGTGCATCTTCTTGATTGAAGCCCATCCATTCACCATAATAACCGACAGGACCTGAACAGCAGTTGCCCCGACCATTATGTATTTGAGGACATCTTCAGCGGAGATGACGCCCCCAGTGCCGCTTATCGGGATTTGAATCTCCTGGTACGCTTCGGCAACATGTTTGAAGATGTAATACTTGGCCCACGGCCCGCCGACGCCAGCGTAGTACCCGTGAAGAATCGGCCGTCCCGATTCCACATCAATATCCAGACCACGAATGCGATTGCACAACGTGACACTAGCAGCCCCAAGTTGCTCAGCGACCTTTGCCTGTTGTACCAGGTCTGGAGTAGCCGCAAGTTTCACAATCACTGGGAAGCGGACCGACTCAGTAACACCCTTAATTGCTGTGACGAACGTAGACTCGAAAGCAAGGTCACCTGGACGATGGGGCGATGAAATATCGAGCTCAATCGCATCGGCACCACAGTCTTCTACTCTGAGCGCAAGCTCTCGCCAGTCCTCAGCCTCATCAGCGAAGATGCTGCCAATGATCGGTACATGTGCGTGCTTCTTGCACTGCCGGATGAACTCCCAATAATCTCCAAGTGTGCCGCTGTACCCTTGCTCGTAGGAGTACAGAGTGAAGTGCCGCGACCGGCCATCCATCTTCTTGTCCCAATCAATCAGCTTGTACCGTGGACGAGGCCATTGGCGCATATTGGCAAATTTGTCCGAGCACGCCGTCTTCAAAACAATTCCGCCGACCCCTTGTTCCTCAGCCAGCGGCACCTGTTTGACATCATGGCTCGCCGGCCCAGAAGCAACCAGAATGGGACTCTTAAGGTTCAGCCCAAGGAATTTCGTCGACAGCATTCTTTTCTCCGGAGGTCAACGAAACGTTTCTGAACGGACCGTGTACTTCTGCACTTTCTTTTCATCTATTCTGAATCCGTATCCCACTTCATTAGGAACAGTGAGCCAGCCGTCCTTCACCTCAATCCAAGGATCGATGATATCATCCACGAACCAGCGAAAAGATGATTCAACGTCAGTGGCGTATGAGAAGTCTGGCAGCGACGACAAGTGAATCGCCTGTACCGAACCTATCCCCAACTCGGGCATCGTGCCTGCCCACACCGCGATTCCCGCTTGACGACAAAGATCGTGCACCTGTCTCGCTTTCTCGAGCCCACCCATCCTCTGGATTTTGATATTGATCACTTTGCAGCTGCCGAGAGCAATCGCATCCTTCACTGCAGCGATGTCTTTCGCGCTCTCATCAAGACAAACAGGAGTGCGGACTTTGGACTGAAGCTCTGCGTGTCCCACGAGATCATCCTTCCCGAGCGGCTGTTCGAACATCATCAGGCCGTACTCATCGAGTTCTTCGAACAGCGGGATATCAACTTGCCTGTACGCCGCGTTTGCATCCACCATGAGAGGGATATTCCCGAAATGCTCTCTCACTCCTTTCACCGGTTCCAAATCCCAGCTTGGCTCGATCTTGATCTTCACCCGCTTATATCCTTCGGCGAGGTGACGCTCGATGTCGTGAAGCAACTCGCTAACCGTTGGGACGATCCCGACTGCAAGTCCCGAGGGAATCCTTGGCTGCGTACCGCCGAGCAACCGCCAGAGGGGCACTGCTTCGTGCATTGCCTCAAGGTCCCAGAGTGCAGTCTCTATGCCAGCCTTTGCAAAGCTGTTCCCCTGGACCTGATCAAGGATGAAGTCCAATCGAGACCGGTCGAGGTCATGTCGAAGTTTGACTCTAGGAAGGATTTCGTTCTTGAGGCACTCCCACGTCGTCTCCGGAGAGTCCTTTGAGTAGAATGACCCGGCCATAGGTGAAGCCTCACCGTAGCCGACGAGCCCTTCGGAATAGACGGCAACGACGATTGCATCCTTCTCAATTACTACGCCAGAGCTAATCTTGAACGGAGAATGCAGAGGTATTTGGACATGGGTCAGATCGATTCTGTCGACTCGCACATTCACAGAGACTTCACGGTGTTGACCATCTCGCCGATCTTTTCGATTCTACTGACGATCCGATCCCCGTCGTTGATTGAGCCGATCCCTTCGGGAGTGCCCATCGAGACGATGTCGCCTGGTTCGAGGGTGATGTATCTTGTGATGAACTCGATCGTCGTAGCGACATCAAAGACCATGTCGCGCGTATTGGCATGCTGCCGAACTGTGCCGTTCAGTGATAGCTCGATGTCGAGGTGAATCGGTGAAGGGATCTCATCAGCAGTCACCATCCACGGCCCGAGCGGTGTGAAGGTGTCAAAACTCTTCGAACGATACCACGGCTGTCGCTTTTCGATGTCAGAACGCTGCAGATCGCGCGCCGTAATATCGAGTGCGATCGTATATCCAGCAACATACTCATATGCCTGCTGCGCTTGAACTCCCCTCGCTTTCTTCCCGATGACCACGGCTAACTCGACTTCATGATCAATCCGACCGACATCCGTCGGGATCATAATCGTTCCATCAGGCCCGATGACCGAGGAGTTCGATTTACAGAAGATGATCGGTTCATCTGGAACAGGCATCTTGCTCTCTTGAGCGTGCAGCACATAGTTGCGACCGAGCGCGATGATCTTGGGAGGACGAGGCACTGGCGCAAGCATTCGATAGCCAGGAGAAACTGTCAGTTTCTGTTCAAGCTGACGCTCGCCGAGGAACTCAAGGAGCTTGGCGAACTTTCCCTTTTCGCAATACCCACGAGCAAGAAAGTCGAGGATGTTCGATGGTGAAGGCGACCGTTCCTTCAGAATGCTCGTTTCATACGCTTCGACGAGACTCGAAAGGCTGATCAGGGCCTGGCCGAGAAAAGTGGCGTATGCAGGCCCGTGAGAGTCCTCAAAGGAGAGAAGTCTCATAAGCAGGTGTGAGGTAAAGGAAGATCACTCTGCCTTGTACCCGAGTTGGTGGGAGATATCCAACCCGACGCGCTCAAGTGAATGCCCAAGCTTTTGCACGACCGACTTCTTATCAGGACGACTGGATGGGAGACCGATCATTACAGCGGCGACAACATTCCCCGAGTGATCGCGGATGGGGGCTGCCACAGCGCAGAGGTCGGACTTATACTCACCATCGACAATTGCGTAGCCGTCAGCCCTGACCTCGGCCAGACACCTGCGAAGGCGGGCCTCGGTCGTAATTGTCAACTTCGTGTAGCGCTTAAGCCCTCGGTCCGTGACGATCTTGGCAACCTCAGCTTCCGGCAGACCAGCAAGCAAGACTTGGCCAATCGCGGTACAATGTGCGGGTGATGTGGTTCCAAGCCGCGTCACAATCTTCCACATGTCCTGATTGTCAATGTGCTGCAGAAGGATGACCTGCCCGTGATCGAGGACTCCCAAGTAGACGCTCTCATGAGTTTCCTCCGCGAGCCGTTCGAGGTGCGGTTTTGCAATGGTGTTGAGATCAATCCTTCCAAGCTTCGCACTTCCAAGCTCCAAGAGTTTGATACCGAGACTAAATTTCTTCCTCTCGTGATCTTGGTGAACCATTTTCTGAGCCTCAAGAGTTACGAGAATCCGGAAGAGCGAACTCTTGGGAACCTTCATAATCACACTCAGTTCGCTGAGGCTTGCATCCTTCTGGGAATTGGCGAGAAGCTCCAAAACTCCGACAGCCCGCTGTACGGCAGGCACGAGATATCGTTCGTATTTGTCCATGGTAGGAGGAGGTTTAGTGGATTAAACTTTGTCTTCGATTTTGAACAAAAGTACGAAAAACCCGGTGACTTGTCAAGAGGCTTTTTGCTTTTTTTTTCTCTCCGTGCTGATCGTGTCCGAATCAACGAGCTGATAGAGTAGCACCACAGTTGATTTTCAATCTCAAATCTTCCTATATTCTCCAACACTGCAATCGTTGAGAAAGGACCTGGCAGATGGATATCGTCGCTCCGAAGATTGAGAAATACCTAATTGATCTACTCCCCGAACGTGATGAGGCTCTGGTAGAAATGGAGGCGATTGCCTCAAAGACAGGCTTTCCCATTATCGGACCTCTTGTCGGCAGGCTCCTAGCGCAGGTCACGATCCTCAGTGGGGCAAGAAGAATCCTGGAATTAGGGTCAGGGTTCGGTTACTCTGCCTACTGGTTCGCGAAAGCCGTTGCTACTGACGGAAAGGTCATCTGCACTGACACAGATCCCAAGAACCGGGACAGGGCACTCGGTTTCTTCAAGCAAGGCGGCTTGTTGGACAGAGTTGATTTCAGAGTTGGGAATGCGCTGCAGATCATCGAAGAGCTAAGTGGAGAGTTTGATATCATCTTGAATGATATCGACAAGGAGCAATACCCCGAGGCGTTTCGAAAGGCCGTGCCTCGAGTGAAGAGAGGTGGCCTGCTCATCACCGACAACGTGATTCGGTCCGGTCGAGTGGCGGAGTCAAATCCTGACAATTCGACAAAAGCGATAATGGAATTCAACAAGCTCATCTACAATACGCACGAGCTTTGGACAACCATCATTCCTCTGCGGGATGGAGTATCGCTAACCTTGAAGCTCTAGGAGAGAAAGTGGCTCTTACGATCGGTGCGATTGTCCTTCTTGTCGGACTTATCTATCTCGTGTACTACGGGTACAGCGTCGGGATCAGACGTAGTTCAAACCCGGAAGAGGAAAACCTCTTGAAATGCAGCCTTTGCTTGGAGAAGTTTAGCCGCTCACAGCTCATCGAGCGCCAGGTTGGGGATAGCAAGCTGTTTTACTTCTGTGAAACCTGCATACGGTCGCTTCACAAAGAATTGGACGCGACGAATCGAGATTCACTAAGCTGAGTTCTTTGGAAGCAGAGCACCCGCAAGTAATCCTGCCGCCGACACAACCAACCCAGTAATGAACACATTGTGGAGCGAATGAGTGAAGACGTTCAGGATGTAGTTCAAATGTTGGGGATCCAGGTTGGCTCTCATACTTTCCGTGAGTAGTTCGTGAGGCTCACTCAGGTGCGACCTCACCGCCTCTGGCAAACTCGCGAGCAATGCGGACGACGAATGGAGAAACTCGTCCTGCATCGAGTGGGTCAGAGCCGCGCCCATCATGCTGGTACCCATTGCTCCACCGAGTATCCGAGAGAGCATCTGAGAGGAAGTCGCAACCCCGAGCACACCCGAGTGCAAAGCATTTTGAGCTGTGGTGAGCAGAGCCGGGGTCTGGACCCCCATCCCAACCCCTATCAACGTGGTCGAGAGAATCATGTGGTATAAAGGCGAGTCAGACTGCACAAAAGAAGCGAGGAGAAAACCTGCCCCCATGCAGGTCATTCCAGAAAGCACTATGCGCCGCGGTCCTGTCAAATGAAGAACCTGGCCAGTGATTACGCTTGCGAGAGCCCACCCTACTGACATAGGCGTGATAACGATCGCCGCTTTCATGGGACTCCCTCCCTGTACGCTTTGAATGAAAAGCGGAACAAATGCTACCCCCCCAAAAATCGCGAAGCCGCCAATAAAACCACACACGTTTGCCGCGCTGAAGGCTCTAATCCTGAAAAATTCCAAGGGAAGCATCGGATCTTTTGCCACCCTCTCTGCTCTGACAAAGAAATACGTCGTGATGACAAAAAGAGCTGACGGAAGGAAAACACTTGGCGACGTGATTTCCTCACCCCTTCCCACCATGAAGAACGCCACAAGAAGCGCGATGATCGCAGTTCCAAGAGCTATCGCTCCTTTCACATCTACTACCGCTGACCCATGTTGCACAGCCTCTCGATATGCGAGGGTAATCATGGCGATTGAAGCGATTCCAAATGGGATGTTTAGATAGAACACCCATCGCCAACTGAAATGCGTCACAATGAAACTCCCCAGCGCCGGGCCGACAATACTCGCAATTCCCCAGACTGCAGCAACAAGACCAAAGGCACGTCCTCGTTTGTTCGGAGGAAAAACCGACCCGATGATCGCGAACGGTATTGCAGCCATCCCACCCGACCCAATTCCCTGGATGGCTCTGTACAGAACAAGCTGGAACATGTTCTGAGACGTCCCGCTGAGAGCAGAGCCAAGCAGGAATACAATAATCGCAGCATGGAAGAGTTTCTTTCGTCCCCAGAGGTCTGAGAGCTTCCCAAAGAGTGGCATGAAAACAGCAGTCATCACCATATAAGACGAAAAGACCCAACTGTACAGATTGATGCCTCCCAAATCCTGAACCACCGTTGGCATCGCCGTGCCAACAACCAGGGCATCAATGCCGGAAAGAAACACGCCAAGCATCACACCAGCGACGATGAGCCCGGTCTTTTGTTCTTTCATTAGGGTATTATTCTGGATCATTCTGAACGAACGGGTAATACAGTTCCAGGATTCGACGGGAATAGCTGGCAGCTTCGATTCACGTCAGTGATTTTATAAAGCTCTCTGCCGATGGACAAAGATCATTAATCGTACACTCAGGGCAGTTCGGCTTGCGCGCCTGGCAAGTTTTCCTACCATGCCAGATCAACATGTTTCCGAAATCAATCCAGTCTCTCTTCGGCACAATCTGCATCAAGTCTTGTTCAATTTTCTCTGGGTCATCATCCTTTGAGAAGCCCATCCGCTGCGCGAGCCGCTTCACGTGAGTATCGACAACAACGCCGGAGGCAATCCCGTAGGCAGCGCCCAGAACACAGTTTGCAGTCTTGCGTCCAACCCCCGGCAACTGGACCAACTCTTCCATCGTTTGCGGCACTCTCCCACCATGTTTCTGCACAAGCTGTTTGCTGCAGCTGATGATTGACTTTGTCTTTGCTCGGAAGAAGCCGGTTGACCGTATCTCTTGTTCAAACTCGGCCACATTTGCCCCGGCATAGTCCTTGGCCGTTCGGTACTTCTTGAAAAGACTTGGTGTCACCTGGTTCACACGCTCATCTGTGCACTGTGCCGAGAGAATCGTCGCAACGAGGAGTTGGAGCGGGTCCCTGTGCTCAAGGGCAACTTTCGGATTCGGAAAGATCCTCCTCAAACGAGAAATGATCTTCCTCGTCCGAGTTCTCAATTCCAAAAGCGATTCAGACTTCTTTGTTTTCTTCACCATATCCGTACATCCCCAAACACTTGAGACGCTGTGATATTAAGTTTTCTTTCTGCAGAATCGTAGTTCTCTGATTTGTACAAGACTTCGGAGCCAATTCCTCCCCTCTTCTGATTCAACACGATGACTTCACCGAACAGGCAGTTACCTCTCACCATGACCCCGATATCTTTGGGAAGCGTAATTCGGAGCCCTCCAAACACGCCGTGTACTCCGAGGTGCTGCTCGCCCGCAGCCAGTTCGGCAAATGCGAGGTTTATCTCGACGTTCCCGAAAACCGTCGAGACGCTGCCGCCCTTGAAGCTTTTCGATGTAGGCTTTACGTAGGTATTCCCAAAGATAGATGTCTCGGAGATTGTATCCGCAGGTGATTCGATGCCCTCATGCACTCCCCCGACCGACTTAGACTGTTCAGTATTCAGCCAAACACGCTGTCTCCTCATGAGAAATGCGATTCCCATGATGATCAAAATAACGGGCCAGTAAGTTCTCATCACGTGTCCAAAGCTTGCGACATCAAGACTATCGAGGAGAAAGAGAACGCCAAGGACAAGAAGAATCACCCCCGGCAAGAACGAGCGATTTGTTGTCGACATGATGTATACTCCGCAGAATGGTTTGGAATCTTGAGTCCGTTAATTGAGTCGTAGTCTCTCTCCCAGTTGCGAGAGAGTCCACGCATTGATGATGTCCTTCTTCTCGAGCCACCCTTTCCGAGCAATGCCCACCCCGTAATAGACATCCCTCAGGCCATCCGTGTTATGAGCATCGGGGTTGATTGCAATAAGAACACCCTTTTTCTTCGCGTATTTGCACAGCCGCCAATCGAGATCGAGCCGGAGTGGATGGGCATTGATTTCGATCACTTTTCCATTATCTGCTGCCACGTCTATGACTTCAATCATGTTCACGGGGTAGGCCTCACGACTCAGCAGCAGCCTTCCCGTCGGATGTCCGAGCATCGTCACATATTTGTTCTTCAGTGCCTTGGTGATGCGCTTCGTCATCTCCGATTCGGTCATCTTGAACTTGCTGTGTACAGATGCGACAACATAATCGAACGAAGCAAGCACTTTGTCCGAGTAGTCAAGTGTGCCGTCCGGCAATATATCGACTTCATTCCCCTTGAAGATGTGGAAACCCTTCAGCTTGCCGTTTAGCTCATCGATCTCATTCAACTGGTCCTTGACCCTCGTCTCGGTCAATCCACCCGCATAGGAAGCGGACTTGCTGTGGTCTGCAATCCCGAGATACTCCCACCCCAGATCACGCGCGGATTTCGCCATCTGCTCAATCGAGTTCGCACCGTCGCTGTATGTCGAGTGGCAGTGGAATGTTCCCCTGATCTCTTTCTCTTCGACAAGTTTTGGAATCTTCCCCTTCTCAGCTGCCTCGATCTCGCCCATGTTCTCCCTCAATTCCGGAGGGATATAACTGAGCTCGAGGGCCTTATAGATATCTACTTCGTCCTTGCATCGGACGATGCGCTTTGCTTTCCCTCTCTTCTCTTCTGCACCTAGTTCCGAGAACCCGTATTCATTCAAACTCCAACCAAACTTCTTCGCCAGCGACCGCATTTCGATGTTGTGCTCTTTGCTGCCCGTGAAGTAGGCAAGCGCAAATGGATACTCGGAATCATCAACGACGCGCAGATCGCAGTTAATGCCAGACCTGAGAACGACGCTCGATTTCGTATCACCTTTCGCGAGAACCTCCGCAACATCAGGATGAGTGGTGAACACTTCCATCAATCTTGGAACGATCAATCGTCTCGCGCTGACGAGTATGTCAATATCTCCTATCACTTCCTTTTTCCGGCGAAGGCTTCCAGCGACCTCGGACCGGATGATGCCCTTTTCCTTTTTGATCGTCGAATGGATCCTGTCGGCTGCTTCCTTTGCGGAAGGATAGAGGTGCTTGTCGATGTGCTTCCTCAGAAGCTCGATTCCTTTGAGGATGTTCTCTTCGGTCTTCTCTCCAAAACCCTCGATTGTAGCAAGTCCGTGCTTCTTGCATGCTTCCATCAATTGATCGACTGTTTTGATCCCAAGTTTTTCATACAGCAGCTTAATTCGCTTCGGGCCAAGACCCTGGATCCGCAACATCTCAACAAGCCCCGCAGGCAGCGACTTCTTCAGGTCTTCGTAGTACTTGAGCTTTCCGCTGTTCACCAGCTCAGTGATCTTCTCTGCAAGCCCTTCTCCGATCCCTTTGATGTTCTTCAGCTCACCGCTTTCGACAAGGGTTTTGATGTCAGAAGTGAGGGCAGCAATGATCCGCGAGGCATTGTGATAGGCCCGGCACTTGAAGGGGTTCTCTCCCTTCAACTCCAGGAGAGTGCCGATTTCTTCTAGAACTCGGGCGACTTCGTTCTTGTCCATTGTGCACAAAAGATAGAGAGAAAAGGCAGGAACTTCAACTTGGCAGATGCACCGCTGATTTGAAGAGTCCTGAGGTTGACTATGGGTACCCCCAGACTCTCTGGTGCGCTCGCAACGACTGAGTGCTGAGGGAACAAAAGAAATGCCGCGAGCCAGCTAAACCCCGAGAGCAGGTCTCGCGTAAATCATCACCATTTCAAAAGAGCTCCCTCGATGGCCAACCCCGGTCCCATTGCAAGCATCAACCCAAGATCGCCCGACCGCGGACGGCCATTCCGGATCGTCTCGTCAAGCACAAAGAGAACAGTCGGCGATGACATATTCCCAAAGTTCTTCAAGATGTGCTTGCTGTGTCTGACCTGCTCGTCGGACAGACCAATTTCGCGCTGTACCCCATCGATGACCTTGCGGCCGCCGGAGTGGAGAATCCAATGACTGATGTCGCCTCTTGCAAGCTTGTTTGCCGCGAGGAGTTTGTCGATCAAGATTCTCGCCAACCCGCCCGCTTCATCTCTGATGTCCTTTGAAAGGACGATCCGGAGTTTTCCTTCTCGGAATTGGAATCCCACCGTCTTGATGAACGACGGCTCGAGATGCGTCTGGAAATTTTCGATGCTCGGCCCAGACGATCTGTCGTCAAACCCTAGTACTACTGCCGCCGCGCCATCAGAGCAAATTGCATTGCCCACGACAGTCTCAAGTGAATCATCAACATAGTAACAGGCTGAACATATTTCCACCGCTACCACAAGCGCTTTCCGATCCGGGTGAGACTTAACGAAATCATGTGCTCGCTGCAGGCCCGGCATCGCTCCTGCACATCCCATTCCCAAGAGATCAGCGCGCTGTACGTCATTCCTCATTCCTAATTCTTTGATGAAGATCGAGGAAAGGCCAGGACAGAGATAACCGGTGCAAGAGACAGCAACAATGAGGTCAATCTCGTCGATAGCGATCCTGCCATTGCTAAGACACCGCTGGATTGCTTCCATACCGATTTCAACTGCCCCACGCTCGAATCGTGAATGGAGGTCATCGGCACTCTCAAAAGGAACGAACGTCTCTTTGTCGAGGTAGAGATGACGATACTCGATGTCGCTGTTCATGAAGATTTCTTGAATCCGGGGATTGCGGTACATCTCGAAGTGCTGGGCAGCAACTTGATAGATCTCTTCTTGCGAGTATCTTTGCTTAGGATTCGCGGTGCCGATGGAGAGGATTCTTGGGTTCACGGTGCTGAGAGCTCAAAGGCTTTAGTTAAATCGAAAATCAAGATGGAGATATTAAAACGACAATGAAAAAGTCAAATATGTGTTGCTCAACTATCTTCGCTTCTTGAGGGTCAGGATGCTCGACCCGAAGATATTGGCAATCTCATTCAGTTCGTCCAGTAGCTGATCAGCATCTTGGTTCTTGGCTCGTCCTGTATCCTTCAAAAGTGAAATCCAAAGTTTGCTTTCGTTGGCAGATTTCAATGATGTCGTGAAATAGTTGATGAAGTCTTTCTTGCTACTTGCTGATTGCCCCTCGATATAGTTTGCGATGATGCTCGTTCCGCTTCTCAGTAGTTGGTCACCGAGTCTTCTGGAAGGGTTGTCATTTGGTAACTTATCCACGAATTCGATAAGCCTCAGCGTCCAGTTGTACAATCGTCTCTTGAATTCCTTTTTGAATTTTTCTTTGTCACTTTCCATTTTCATTTTTCATCTTAGATTTATGCCCTCTCATTCGCCATCTTCTCGACAATCGCTTCCGTCATCTCCTGGGTCGACACGTAATTGGCGGGGTTCAAGTCCCTCGTCACCGTCTTCCCTTCCTTGATCACGCTTCTGACTGCAACCTCAATCCTCTCAGCCGCGGCAGTCTCCCCAATGTAACGAAGAAGCATTGCAGCGGCCAGGATGACCGCCGTTGGATTCGCGAGGTTCTTCCCTGCGATATCGGGCGCGCTACCGTGAACCGCCTCGAAGATCGCGGCTTCATATCCGATGTTCGCTCCTGGCGCTACACCCAATCCTCCAACCAGGCCTGCCGTGAGATCAGAAAGGATATCTCCAAAAAGATTCGTTGTGACGATGACGTCAAAAACATTAGGATTGAGGACAAGCTGCATTGCAGTCGCATCGATAATCTTGTCCGTGCATTCGATCTCAGGAAACTCTTTCGCGACCTCGCGCGCAGTGTCCAGGAAGAGGCCGTGCGAATACTTGAGGATGTTCGCCTTATGGACAATGGTAACCTTTTTCCGCGTGTTTTCGCGCGCGTACTCAAACGCGTATCGTGCGATTCGCTCCGACCCATGGTGTGTGATAATGGCAACGCTCTCAGCGGCGGTGTGTCTCCCCTTTTCCGCACGGATGTAGTGCTCCACTCCGATGTACAGTTCCTCTGTATTTTCCCGCACGACGACGAGGTCAACGTTTTCGTATCGAGTGTTCAACCCAGGAAAGCTTTTCGCCGGACGGACATTCGCATACAAGTCGAATTCCTGACGCAACGCGACGTTCACACTCCGAAACCCAGTTCCAATCGGAGTAGTGATCGGCCCCTTGAGTGCAACCTTATTCTTCTGAATGGACTCGATGACAGATTTCGGCAGCGGGTCTTTGTATTTTTCGACTGCGGCCATGCCAGCTTCCTGCCTCTCCCAATCGATCTTGACTCCAGTCGTCTCCACAACTTTTATGGCAGCCTCAGAGATACTCGGTCCGATCCCGTCACCGGGGATGAGAGTGACTGTGCGCATGAGCTTCCTGAAAGATGAAATGATGGACTGATGGAATGAACAATGAAAATATACCTAAAATTTCCTTTACGTCCTAAAGATAAAGGAGAATGTGATTCGAGTCAGTCCAAAAACAAAAAAGCCGCGGATTCAGCGTTCCGCGGCTTCACGATGATGAATCGAACTACTTGACTCTGACTTCTACCAAAGTCACCGCATCGTATACTACGCTCTTGTTCTCCATGCTGGCATTTTTGTCATATAATGATCGACAAAGCTCTCTGCGTCCTCCAGTGACTTCCGTCTCGTCGCAACAGCAAAGTCGATCATACTCTGTCGTATCTGATCGCGTGATTTCAGCTTGCCACGTGCGTCTGTACAATATCTGCAATAGTGCACGTCGAGTCGACCTCCCCCATGATCCTCGAGTCGCTGCATAGGCATACCGCATGACTGACAGATCATAGTTGGTCCTCCAGCGGAGGGATGTGGAATGTTGGGATGGATATGGCTGAATCGAAACGCCGCCAATCTAGGAATTCACAAATTAAGATGCAAGAGCTAAATTGAATAGCATGACGAGCCATCTGACTCAGCCACCAATTCGAACCTCACATCTCACATCGCCCCTTTTGCTTAGCGTCTCCGGTTACGAAAGTACTCCAACCGCATCGGCCAAACGTTTTTTTTTCTGTCGACCTCCTCTGATGTGACAAAGAGCGGCACCACATAGTGAAGAAGCTTTTCCCATTTCGCAAGCTTCTCCAATCCCGATTCCCCGTCAGGATCTCCTTCTCTTCAGGTCGATTCCTTCATTTGGAAATTGGAAATCGACAATCCTTTCACATCCACGGCTCGTCTGCACTCGGTCCGTAGATTGCCGGCACTTTGCCGCCTGCCATTCTCAAGTACACCGAGAACTGCCCACGATGATGAATGGTATCCATCACACCAGCCCAAAGTACGTCGGCCTTGCGCAGATCAGACAACTGCTTAGGACCAGTGGGAAACTTCATTAGCTTGTTGAACTCGTCATCGCTTAGCTTCTTTACCTTCTCCACCATTTGCCGATGAGAGTTCTCGTATGCTTTGATGATCTCCGGGAACGTGGCCGGAGGCTTCGGAAGATTCTCGAAATCCATTTGACCTTTGACAGCACCTCCTACCATCGCCTCCTCTTCGATAGTGAAGGTCCACGCAAGTTCTTTCGCAGATCGAGATCTCTCGTGAGGCTTGAAATCTAGTTTGTTCGTTGGGTACGCCTTGAGAACCTTGAGTGTGGTCTGAAACTCACGCTCCCAAGATTGCAGAAACATCTCCTTCTCGGTCATGGCTACCTCTCATTTTGTGGATGATTGATTGGTGATGGTGGATTACTGGAAAACAGGTCTGTTGAGTGGCTTGCTCCTCGCTAGATTCGAACCTTGAACAGTATTGCACTGGAGACTCAACCCAAGACGCCCCGAGAAAGTTCCTGAACATGGAGATGGTCGCACCTTCTCCGCTCGAATGCTTTGCCACGCTGATCTTGGAACGCACAAGACAAACGGACAGAGTGCATTCGGTCAGAGTCCGGAGCCACGAGAACAACAAGTTGAACTACTTCATCTTCATATTCCCCATCTTCTCGGTCGCTGGAACTGCCTGCGGTTGGGGTGGAGGAAGCGGTGCAGATGCGTGATCGGCAACAACTACCCACTTGCCGTCCTTGTGAGCCCAAACCTGCAAGTAGCGGCCGTTGTTTAGGGCGATCTCCGGTCCACCCTTTGGCTGGAACACATATGTCCAGAATCCCCAGTCATATGCCATGTGCTCGCCAACTTCGATATGGCTCTCGGTGAATTCAAACCTCTTGACATCCACTGTTTCGAAGGTCGTCTGCCAAGATGCCTTAAGCGCGTTGTAGCCTCGAAGTGTGGTATCGGGATAGAACGTAATCAACTCGGGACTGTTCCAGTACGGTGCCATAACACCGTCAACATCTTTCTTGTTAAAAGCCTCTGCAAACTGAGCGTCCATTTTCTCAATCGCGCTTTTGACGGCGGCCGGGTCCTCCTTCTGCTCACAACTGACTACCATGAAGGCAAGTACCAAAAAAACAAGAACTCCACGTTTCATAGTTTCACCCTCCTTGTGAGTGATTGATGGTTGAAAATGCTTCTATGGTAAAACAAGATCGCGCGAAAGAATGACGGCCAGACCAGTGAACCTACTTGACAAAAGTGGTAGTGATTTTGATGGTCTGCGAAATCGGGACGGTCATGTTTTGTTGCCCGGTCACTGCCGCTGTGAGTTCCTGCTGACTGCTGGTCTCGGACAGCACGAGCATTCCTTCCTTTGGAGCAAAATAAACGGTCCCACTAACCGTTCCTGTGCCTTCTATGAACATATTCATTCCCATCGAAATTCCCTTTCCCTCAAACGACGTCGTTCCCTTCGTCGAAATCTTGTAGCAGTCATACCCCAGCGTGTCGGCAGATCCAAGCAGCGTGTAAATTAGCTTGGTGGTCACCACCAGCTTTCCTCCCATCTGATCGACCGTGTCCATCTTTGTGCGATCCCATGAATCTCCCACTTTCACAGCATTCTCACCAAAGTCGGCGAAAGCGGTCGATCCACTAACTCGTCTGATCCCGAGATTCATTGGTATCGCGACGCTGTCAATGGTTGTCGATTTGATAAGCTTGCCGTATCGTGAAACGAAGTCCTTTGCCCGCTTGCCCGCGATCCCAAACGGATTCGTCATGGTGCTATCCATCTGGGGACTGTGGATCTTGACCGCCACGGAATCATAGGATGAAATGAGCGTCATGTTCCCTTCCTTATCGACATCATCAACTGTCAACCGCAATTTGGAGTACGAGCTAATCGTTGCCGAAACTTCATTTCCCATGACAGTCTGCGCACTTTGAATATCCGCCTTTGATTCATACACATAAGACTTTCCTTTTTCCAGCTTGTAGGCGAGCTGAATTCCTTCGCCCTTCTCCAACGCGACTGAATGTTGCGACCAGGTGATGAGGAGGACAATTCCCACCGCCAACAGTATCGAAGATCGTTTCATCTGAGCGACTTCCTTTCTTTAGAGTGATTGGAGGTTTGAGAAGTGAGTGTGACAGAGCGTCTACTGCAATTCTCTGTGCACAGGTTTGGTCGGGCTGTTCGCGGCTTCCCACGTCGTGAGAAAAACAAGCCGCGCTATTTTCGACAACTTGTTTGTGTCGATTTTACCAGGGTTGTCCGACACCCGGTGGTAGTCGGCGTGTTCACCTGTATGATAGAAAAGCGCCGGGATATGCTGTCTCGCAAAACTTGCTTGGTCGCTTCGCGTGAAATACTGATCGATGTTGTACTGGAGAACCATGCCGACCTGCCCATTTGCATGCTCGTTCATCTGCTTGAGCTCGGGGCTTCGATTGGCGCCCCCAATGCTCACCGTGTCTGGCGCGTTTCGGCCAATCATATCCATGTTAAGCATGACAACAGTTTTCCCGAGGGGGAACAAAGGAGATTCAACGTACGCCTCAGAACCCAGGAGCCCGAGTTCCTCACTTGAGAATGCAATGAACAGCACCGTGCGTTTTGGTCTGAGATTCCCTTCCCCAAATGCCTTTGCGATTTCCAGGAGACCTGTGGTGCCGGACGCGTTATCGTCCGCGCCATTGAAGATGTAGTCTTCTCCTTCCTTATGACTCTGCAGAGTCCCTACATGGTCATAGTGTGCTCCGACGATTACGATTTCATCCCTCAGGGCGGGGTCACTTCCCCTGAGCACGCCGACGACATTCCTCGTCGGAGCGAGTGTCGTCGAGGTGGAGGTTCTCACATCGAGAGTGAGTCCTTTCAACAAGAATGCGTTTGGCTGAAGCGTGCTATCGATTGAAGATTCAAGAGACTTCAAAGAGTCTACGCTTCCGAGCAGGTCTTCGATGACAGACGGACCAACATGCACAACAGGTATCTTCTTCTCTTCGGTAATGGCCAGCGTCAACGGCAGTGCGTCTTCAGGAATGTTCTTGTAAAGCGAAGGCCAGGGAAACCCTCGTGGCGCCATGGACACATGATTCAATGGATCGCTGGCGAGAAGAACTGCTTCGGCTCCATGGTCAATTGCATTCTGAACCTTGATGCGCAGTTGAGCATGCTCGGTCAATCTGGTACCGAGGAAGACGCTCGAAGAATCGTTCTCCTGCGGCTCGTGTCTCAAAAGAAAGACAATCCTTCCCCGAACATTGATGTTCGCATAGTCATCGTAATGATACTCCGGAGCGGTGATCCCATAACCTACAAAAACGACTTCACCCTGTGCTTCCTTGTTCGCCGTCAATTCAAAGGGCATGAAGTCAGTTTTGATCTGATAGGCTCTCTGTAGACCACCCTTCGACAACTTCATGAAATTCGGGTCTACAAGTCGAACAAGAGCGAGGTTGAAATCCTCAAAGTAGCTGCCATTGACCGGCTCGAGACCGTACGACTTGAAGTGATTCGCAATGTAATCGCCCGCGATAGTCAGGCCAGGGCTCGGTGTCTTCCTTCCCATGAGTGAATCTGAACCAAGAAAATCAATAAGCGTACGAGCATCGGAAGAAGTGATGAGTTCCTTCGCAACGAGATTTGGTTCACGAACCGATTCACCAGATCGTTCAACCCAGCCACATCGGAGAGAAATCAGTGCTCCAATGAGAAGAATCGGAAGGACAGCTAGGTTCTTCAGCCACGGCTTGTTACAGAGTCTATCCATCGTTGTCATATCCTTACAACACAACCTCCTTGTCCGCTATTTTAAGTGCCTCGTCAAGAGCCTCCACACCGAGATCGATCTCTTCCTTTGAGATGATCAGGGGCGGAGCGATAACAAAGTGACTCACCCAGCTTACGATAAACACCCCCTTCTTCATCATCTCTCCAGCAACCTTGTCGACGAGGAGAGGTGTTCCATTGACTTTGTCGCTGTACGTGTTGAACGGCTGTTTGGTTTCACGATTCTTCACAAGCTCGACAGCCCAGAACAGTCCGATCCCTCGTACGTCTCCGACAGATGGATGCTTGTCCTTGAGAGCCTGGAGACGAGGGCCGAGATAGTCTCCCATGTCGCTCGCTCGCGTGATGAGGTTCATGCGCTTGTACTCATTGATGGCAGCAATTGCTGGTGCAAGAGTTAGCGGGTGAGCCTCATACGTGTGTCCGTGGGAAAAGTAATGATCGTCAAAATACTCTGCAATCTTTTTGGTCGTGGCACAGAGACCGAGAGGAACGTACGCAGACGTGATTCCTTTTGCTGTAGTGAGGATGTCCGGTTTCACATTCCAGTGATCGACGGCGAACCACTTGCCTGTGCGGCCCCAGCCGCTCATGACTTCGTCGGCGATAAGGAGGACGTTGTGCTCATCGCAGATCTGACGAAGTCGAGGCATGTATTCTTTGGGAGGGATGAGAACCCCGTTCGTTCCGACGACTGGTTCGACGATCACGGCTGCAACATCACTCTCATTTCTAATCATGTAATCGATGTACTCAGCACACGCAACGCCGCAATCGGGGTACGTGTGCTTCAACGGACAGCGGTAGCAGTTCACCTCGGGGGCAAAGATGACTCCGGGAATCTTGCTCGCTGGCTCACTTGCCCATCGGCGTGGATCGCCCGTTGCCGCAATCGAGCCCATCGTAGAGCCATGGTACGAATTGTAACGAGAGATGATCTTCGTCTTCCCTGTGTACATCCTCGCGATCTTGAACGCGGCCTCGTTTGCCTCAGTTCCGGAGGTGCAGAAGAAGAATTTCTCCAACCCTTTGGGAAGCACTTCAAGGAGGAGCTTGCTCAACTCGGCCCGCACATCCGTCGCGTAGCCCGGATGGATGTACGGCATCTTCCTCGCCTGCTCCTCGATCGCCTGGATGACTGCCTTGTTCTTGTGTCCAAGCGTGACGCAAATTAGCTGAGACGAGAAGTCCAAGTACTTTTTTCCCGCCGAGTCGTAGAAGTAGCAGCCCTCTGCATCGACGACATGGAGCGGCTTCCAACCTTTCTGGAATCGCCACGTGCCGTAGGTGAGTTGCGACGTGAGGTCTGAGACTTGTTGGGATGAGAGCGAAGATGGCATCAAGGATTCAGGAACTTGGGTTGAAGGGTTGAGGGTGTTGATTGCTGGGTCTATGACTCGGAATATGGACCTCACGTTTCCGCGATTCTCTTCTTCACTTGATAAGCGGCCTGTTTCTCACGCACACGAAATCCAATCTCTTTCCTCTTCGGAGCCGGTGGAGCCATCAGTTGACGCAGTGCATCGAACACTACCTTAAATTTGGCATCGTATTTCTTCTCAAGTTCATCGAGTCTCTTGGCCAGCTCCCTGTTCTCGGCAAGCATCTTTCTTAACTGCACGAAGGTTTTCATGATTTGGATGTTGACTTGTATGGCCCGTTTGCTTTTGAGGACACTTGACAGCATTGCCACACCCTGTTCAGTGAATGCCCGCGGCAAGCTAGTTGAATGTTTCAGCATTCCGAACCGGTCACAATTTGTGACCAGTTCATCGCGCTCTTGTTTGGACAACTGGAACATAAATCCTTCAGGAAACCGCTCGGTATTGCGCCTCACCGCCTGATTAAGGACCTTTGTCTGAACCTGATAAAGATCCGCTAGGTCCCGATCAATCATTACCTTTTCACCCCGGATTAGGAAAATGCGCTGTTCGATAATCTCGGCGGCGATAATGTTGGTCACGGAGAGATCTCCTCTCGCAATCGCCAAGTGTCGCACGTGAATTGTGCAGTCAGCTCTGAGACCTTCTGGGATGAGAGCTTCGGCGGCATAGCGAGTTGAAGGGTTCGAGGTTCATGGTTCAGGTGTAGGCGGTTGCCGCCCCAAACCCTTGCAGCTTATGCCTTGAACCCAGAACCTCCAAGAGTTTACTGAGAATTGGGGGGATTGTCAAGCACTGAAGTGGAAGCCGGAGTGCGAAACTTCAGTTTCGTGGGAGGCCGCTGAGCCGGAATAGCACGAAGATGAATCTTTGCATTCCAGCAGAGCGCGGCGGAGTGCGAGACTTCAGTCTCGCGCCTAGCCACCGGGAAAGGGCAGGGCACACGGGCCAACTAAACATCATTCTTGAGCAGCGACTCAACTGGGTACTTGCGAAGAATCTCTCTTAGCCAATCTTCACCACTCGCCTTCAAGTGTGCACGATAACTGGAGAATTCGTAGTCCTCCGGGTTCTCGACATACCCGTGCTTCACCCGATTTAGGTGGATGTAGTTCAGCTTGTTGTAGTAGTCCCTCTCGTCTCTAATGCACTCATCCCAGTAATTGTACCAGACTCTTCGGCCCGGCGTACCATCAACTTTGTTCAGCTCGTAACCAGTCTTACCATGGAGTTTCTGGAAAAAAAGTGGGATGCTCTTAGCGTCAGGAACCCGAAAAAGAATGTGATAATGATTGTCGAGTATGACCCACGCCTGTAGCTCGTAGTCAAATGCCTTTATGTTCTCCAATACGGTCCGAAACAGAATCTCTTTCTTTTGATCCGTACTCAATATTGGTGCACCCTGATAAACGCGGCAACTCACAAAGTAGATTGCTTCGTCGATGAAGAGATGCGGTGGAACGTGCCTGTAGACTTTGAATTCCATGACTACCATGCGGAGTGTGAAGCTTCAGCTTCACTCACGGAGAAGCGAAAGTGAACTTTCGCATTCCCTGGGATAACCCGGAGTGCGAGGCTTTAGCCTCGCGTGAGGCAGCACGCGACAATGAATTGTCGCACTCCAATCTTTCTCTCACACCAGGAATATCCTTTTCATCACATCACCACTTTGGAGCTCGGAGGGTGTTCCAGAAAAAACGACCTCGCCTCGACGAGTCGAGTCGTCGACCATACGGAGGGCGTAGATGCGGTGGGCGATTGTTAGTACCTCGTGGACTTTCTGTTCGACGAGGATGATGGAGGTTTTGAATTCGGGGATAGAATGATCGGTCTTCCAAGCAGAATTAAGAAGGGCCCTGAGAGAGCTGCAGCGGCGAACTTTGAGGAGCCGGCTGGATTGGGCTTTGACCAGGGATCTGGACCACCCTGACCTGCACGTGTCTTACAAATTTTTTCCCTAGATTATTCCAAAGGATTTTGAGTGAAGATGTCCGTTGGAAAAGATGGAGCAGTGCAAAATACAATCCCATCACTCGATTATATAGAACCACATCGTCATCTAACTTTCTTAACTTCAGAAGATTGCCCAGATGCTTTTCAATCTCTGCTATCCCGATTTTTCTGCCGTGTGACTTAAAGTGTTTGTGGTTCGCAAAGTAGTTGACGACCTTCCTGGCCCTATTTACTCTTGACTTCTTAGGCAGATCCTTGTACATATACTTAGTCAACCAGCTTCGCACAACTTCCTTTGATAGTTTTAAGGCGTTCTTGCAATCCTGATAGAGGGAAGGCCCATACATCGGGAGTATCGGAATCCACGCCGGTAGTTTAGAAGGATTCTTGGAAAGTTCCTGCTCAGCTCCCTCGAACTGATCTATGATTGCTTGAGCTGGACTCGGTATGATAGCACCATCTCCCCGCGGAAAATTGAACTGAGGATCAATGGGTCCCAGTTCAGCGCTACTAGCCAAAATGATTTCGTCGCCAGAAAGTGCCAGCATCGTGGCAGCACTCTTGGCTATGTTCGGAACAATGAAACGAACATGATTGAACTTGTGCCTCAAGATCGACACGATGGCTTCCGTCGCTTCAAGCGAACCGCCCGGGCTGTGCAAAATAACGTCTAACGGACCGGAGGGGAGGTCCCGGGTGACTTCCACGAAGCCATCTTTATCCGAAGGTAGGATTTGAGCATCAATCCCGGCGACAGCTACCTTCTGTGAATTGAAAAAATCAACAGCGTAGATGACGAGCGATCTCTGTGTGAGGTCGATTAGGCTCGATATTTTTGCTTCAACGAGGGAATCGAAATTTATGACCGAGGGTTTGCCACTGCGTTGAGATTCTTCTTTTGCACGTTGGACCTCAGCGTCGAACTCCTTTAAAACGCTCCCCCAGGAGTTTACTGGTTCGTCCATTGAGCCTCGGTCTCAGTCGTGGAATTTGTGGTGTCTGAGGTGAAAGTCCCAGAGTGGAGCGATTGGAGAGCCTTCTTGTATTGTTCCTCGCTGATTTGAAAAATACGAAGAGCTTCCTTGATTGTAGGATTCTCTTCCAAGAATTCCTTTGTCTTCTTCTTCAGATCCATGATCTATTCCTCCGGCTCAAAGGTGGGTTGAACGGAGAAAGAAGTGGGTTTTTGTCAAAATGCTTGGTGTTCAAAGATACCCTTTTTTTTATTTACCTGTCAAACTTTTCCTGAAAAGAACCCAGAGCCTGAATCAGGCAACGTTATTTTGTGGTCGACCAGCTAGCACCAATCATACCCTACATAAGAAATAAGCCTCGATAATTCGTTTTCTTCAGGCGGGCCGGAGAAGACAACTTCCCCCATCCTGAGCGTGTACACGCGACGGGCAATCTTCAAAATTTCATGCACCTTCTGCTCAACTGTGAGGATTGTCGTTCTGAACTTTTGATTTACCTCTTTGATTGCTTCGAACGCTTTTGTTACAAGTTTTGGGGAAAAGCTAAGAGATGGCTCGTCGAGGAGAAAAGCTTTTGGTTGGAGGATAAGCGCGCGTCCCAAGGCCAGAGTCATTTTCAGGAGAGATTTTGTCACTGGTTTAATCCGAAACATCCTCTAGGCCTTCGAGTCTCTAATGCTTTTCCTTCTTGTGCTTTTTTTCGTGTGTTTCTTATTCAGTTTCTGCTTCAGAAGCTCTTTCTTTGATTTCTTTTTCTTCTTTCCCATTGACAGACCCTCTCTGGTAGGTTAATTAGTCGCTTAGCACAGAATTGGCGTGGTTTCTCACCCTTCAACCCCGAAGTACAGGTCCAAGAGTCTCAAAATCCTCTGCATGCTCATCTAGAATCTCAATCTGCGCTGCCACCTTATCTTCAACGTCTAGGAATTCAAGAACGCTCGGATTGAGATGCTTTTCTAGCGAAGAAGCCAAGTATCCAACAACCTCCAGGTCCAACTCAGCCTTACCATTTCTTTCCACTATTGGAAGGACCCTGTCAGGAGGACAATATGTGTATACTCCCCATTCAAGTGATCCATTCCGAGAGAATACATCGAGTGGAAATGCACGACAGCACATCGGTCGATTTTCGTATATGGTACAGCGTTTGGCCTCCTTGTCCAACATCGAACATGACCCGTCATCCCTCCGCTTTATGAAATGGACACCATCTATTTCAACGAGCGGCACAGCAAGCGCTTCCAAACTTGGAACTTCCTGAGGCAAGACATAGGCAATTCCCTTTTCACAGCATTTCGTGCATCCACGACAGTTGACGAGACGAGTAGATACTTCATTGAGCTTTCCTGTCAACCCCAAATAGGGATACTGTCTATTCAATGAGCTTTCCATATTTGATCTTTTCCGATCGTATTAGTTTGATAAGATCATCCTTCTTGTCTTCGCGAGCAGTGAAATACCAAACCATCTTTGGTGGAGAATCCTGCACTGTCTTCAGATACGCGATCTGTGCTTCGTAATCGTCAAGTTTCTCAAGGGGCGTCCCTGCCAAGTCATAGAGTCTCTTTAGAGCCATCCATTCTTTTGCCATTGTTGGCGTTCTTCCGAATGCTTTGGACGCTCTCACTGCAATTTCAGATTCACTCAAACCTGAGTCATGCGCAAGGTTTTCACGAATCTCTTTGAGCGAAGGAACATCTTCAACGGTAAAAACCGCCCTGCCCACGTGGCAGTATGGTCTTCTGTTTATGATCCTAGATGCCAGAGTTTTGACCCGCTTATCCTTGGATTCAATTAGAATACTCAACAACTCGTCGTCAGTCATGAAGAATAGATCAGCGGCCCTTTCAATGGTTGCCGATTCCATAATTTCATTCGCAGATAACTCATTCAAACGAAACAACAGGTTTATGGCAAGATGCAGCATCGCTTCATACGCCATGTTGAGCGGATTCTCAAAGCAGTCATGAACAAGTCGATCCTTGGCTTGAAGCAAGGTAAGCGCATGACCGATGGCATCAGCAGAGAGACGCATCTGGAAGCCAAGACCACCCTCTGACTCAGTTCGTGGATCAAAGTGCATGGTCATGCCACTCATCAGACTTGCAAAATTCAGATTGCTTCCAAACCTCAAACCGGTGAAGTAGCTATCGCGGCGATAATGATCGATCCGATCTAGATCAAGCAGTCCACTTACTAGGTCTTGCAGAAGATCAACATCCTTACGCATGTCTTCTTTGATCGCAGATAAGTGAACTCTTCTCCCGCTGATAAGGTAACACAAGACATTTACATCTATGTCCAGGTGATTTCCGATCAGCTGGTGAACGAACTGATACTCGGTCTGTGCGTCACCGAGGGAGAATCTGGAATCAATGTGTTCGTGAAATCTCTCGAAGATATGTTTGCCATTTATCTTGAGGGATTCCTCCTTGTCGCCCAGAATCAGCCCAGATGCAATGTCCTCATGCGTTAAGTCTCTCTTCTTCCCACCCTCATCTATCTTAGGAAAATGCAGCCAGAACTCTCCGTTTGACTCAATCGTATGCGAAAAAGGGAAATGACCTATATCGTGTAAGAGGAGTGCGAGCAAGAATTCCTCTTTCCAGTTTCTATCTTCTAACCATTGTGATAAGTAGACAGTCTCAAGTCTGTCCTTCCCCTTGTCCTTTTGGTCTTTCCGGATTGTTTCAACCGAGATCTCTTCACATGCCATAAAGCCAAGATAACAACAGCCAACAGAGTGCGAGAATCTTGTGTGTGTGGAGGAAGGATACACAAGGAAAGCGAGCCCGCTCTGCCGAAGAAAGCTCAAGCGGCTAACCTCAAAAGTGTCCAAGAACGGAAGAATCTTCTTGGTCTGCTTCTTCGGCCTTTTGGACTTCTTGCTGAACTCAGGATCAAAGATAGCCATTGAGTCTTCGGTGCCTTCTTCCGCGTCCTCAAGAGTCACGAAATCATAGAGAGGATCATAGAATTGAGACTTAAATGCCATCAGCATTCAACCTCTCTTCAATCTTTGAGACCAATTGCACATACTCCTTTGCCAGTTTACTCTTAGGCATTTCCTTGCTAATCACAAACTCATCGAAATAGAGATCAGGGACATATGGTAATACACAATCAATATCTGCCTTAATCATCTTTCGGAATTCGGCGATCCTCTTTGCGGCCTTACCTGTTTTCGGACATCCCGAAACCACGGTCAAATACTTCTTTCCCGCTTCTGTCAGGATCTTGGCCATTCTACTAATGCCGAACTGGTTCTGTCTGTCAAGTTTGCACATCAACACAACAAGGTCCGCTTGCTTGATAGCGAAACCACTGAACTTTGAGAGCCCTGTCCGTCCATCGATCAACAGATAGTCAAGTTCATAGAGTTTGCCAAATTCTGGGATGACCTCTTCACCCAAGAATTTCTCGACATTTTTGTCCCATTCAAACGTCCTCATCAATTTTGAATCACTTATGGTCGGTATCAGCATCACTTTTGACTTTGCCGATCCAATGGTTCGGACCTCTTGCACATATCGCCCGAGATCAACGGTCTTCCGATTCCCCGGCTGGAGCAAGGAAAGCAGATCAAAATCTGAGTTTGGATTGACATCGAGGATATGGCAAAGTCCGGCTGCATCAATGTCTAAGTCGAGCAGACCTACCTTCTTCGCTTGTCTTTGAGCCATTACATGGGCCACGTTGACGAGCGACAACGACCGACCCACACCACCTTTGTAAGAATAAAAAGATACCTTCCTCACTTCTTGTGTTTGCCCTTTCTGGGGTGCTCACTCTTTCTCAAATTTTGCGGCACCTCCTTAGCAACACCTTCAATCCCAGTGTCAATTACCTCGTCACTCTTATCCCGCACAATAATCTTGTTGAGCTTGTCATATACTAGGTCATGCATGGTTGATAGGAATGATTCATCTCCGACCGTTTCCTTAAGAGCGCGTCGAAGCTGATTAGGAGTGATATTAACAACGGAGCCAAATTCCCGCCCAGACGGCTTGTAGAGGAGGAACCCTTCCACAAGATAGGCGTGGATCGACAAGATGAGTTTTCCTTTGTACCAGAGTTTTGTAACAGGATCTCTGAGCAGGAGGAGATCAGTGTAGATTGACTGAATGAGTTCGTTGTACGCATCGCTATCGAAGATAGAGTCGAGACTAGACACCTTCCTTAAGCTTAACAGCGCAAGCAGGATTCCACCCCAATCAGATCGGTCTTCATAGTACAGGGGAGCATCCACAGATGGCGAGAGAATGGTGAGATACTCCTGACCCAAGGATACGGTATCTCGATCTCTCTTGAGCCTTATGGCCTTTAGGTATTCAGTCGCAAGGGTCCTGACTTGCGCCCGAACATCGTCATCCTGAATGTCAAAAGTCTCAACCAGCGCGCGCAAGCCCCAAGTTGTGTATATCAACTTTTTTATGCTCTTGTTCTCGTCACCAGTAAGTAGTCCGGCGTCCTGGCGGCTCACAATCCACCTGCCGGCACTGCGGATAAGTGAGCGCACTCGATCTCTTTGCGGATCACGCAGGCCAAGAACAGGTTTTGCGAGAACTCTTCTCAATGCAATTATGGCAATAGACGTGAAGTACGCATCCGTGTAATACTCGGTCGCCTTCGTCTTTCGCTCGATCTTGTTCGTTCCTGCCCATCGACAACCTTTCGCGTCCTCCTTGTAGTGCTTCTTGTTTGTGAGAAATGCAAACGCTTTCCGGGCAATCACGGAAGACAACTGTTGCACATTCCGAATACCTTTAGCCTCAGCATATCCATGGACCAAGTCACAGAATTCCAGACAAAAGGCTGCAAAGTCTGTGTACTGGTCTTTAACATCTGGGATTGGGGAGTAGGGGCTTGGATAGAACCCGTGAACTCTTACGGCATTCAGAACTTTGGAAATGTCCTTATGAAGTGTCTTGTCCTCAAGAGGAAGCTCGATCTCCTTCTGATTTTCCCACATCAGCAGGAAACATCGGAGTGATTCCGCTATCTTGAAAACCAGCGATTCTTTTTCCACCTCTTCTTCACTGTCCTGCCACGTGCCTCTATCTCTTCGGACCTTGGCAAGTCCATCTAGAATCGAGACTGCATTTTGGATACTCGGGGACTCAGTTATGCTGGGGGACATATTGCGATGTGCCGGAGTTCTTCTTGGCGTTGATGAGATTTGGCGAACTTACTGCTAAAGGTAGCATTCCCTCCTGCAAAAGTCAAATGTGTGAATTGCCCCCCGCGTTGACTCGTAAGAAAGGTAACCGAAAGGGGATAGCAAAAGAGTCCTTGCATGATGATACTTGTAACCGCAAGGAAAGAACCTCCTATTTTGAGCAACTGAGACAAGGAAGCATACCTTGACGCGGTCTGCGGCCGTCCGAGATCCTTTGAGAATGCGGGCGTAGGCGCGAGCCGTGAGTACCAGGTTCGTAATCGTCCCCCTTCTATCGGGATCAATAGACTCACAGAGCAGTCCCACGTCGCGCTCGTCCTGATCCTGTTGCGACAAAACTCTTCTTTGTCCTTTACCCTATCCACAAATTCCTATCCAGGCTTCGATACTGGATTGCTTCGCTAACATGCTCAGGTCTTATCCTCTCACTTCCTGCCAGATCCGCTATCGTCCTCGACACCTTCAGAATCCGATCATATGCGCGGGCAGAGAGACCGAGTTTCGTGATTGCCATCTTCAAAAGTTCTTCTCCATGCTCATCAATCTGACAAAACTCTTTGATGTCCTTGGACTGCATGTCCGCGTTGCAGTAGAGTCCTTTTCTTCGGTTGAACCTCGAACCCTGAACCTCCCTCGCCTTTATCACTCTCTCCCGAATAGCGGTCGAGTTCTCGCCTGAGCTTTTGCTCGCCAGCTCTTTGTACTTCACTGCCGGGACTTCAATGTGCAAGTCAATCCGGTCGAGCAGTGGACCGGAGATCTTCGCCATGTACTTCTGGATCTGCGGCGGGGTACAGGTGCATTCTTTGGAGGGATCGGAAAAGTATCCGCACGGACAGGGATTCATTGCGCACACGAGCATGAAGTTAGAAGGAAAATCCACGGACATCTTCGAGCGACTGATCGTGACGTGTGCATCTTCCATCGGCTGGCGCATCACCTCGAGGACGTTTCGAGCAAATTCGGGAAGTTCGTCGAGGAACAAAACCCCATGATGTGCGAGCGAAATCTCGCCTGGCTTCGGAATCGTCCCTCCTCCAACAAGTGCACTGTCAGAAATCGTATGATGTGGAGAACGAAAAGGCCGTGTCGCGACAAGTGCAGTGTTCGGCGGGAGGAGTCCTGCGATAGAGTGAATTTTGGTAGTCTCAAGCGCTTCATCAAACGATAGCGGCGGCAGGATGGTCGGGAGACGCTTCGCGAGCATGGTTTTCCCCGAGCCTGGCGGGCCGATCATGATAATGTTGTGTCCACCCGCAGCCGCAACCTCGAGGGCACGCTTGACGTTCTCCTGTCCCTTAACATCGGCGAAGTCGACTGCGTACTTCTGCTCCTGCGCAAAGATCTCATCCAAATCGACTTTGAAGGGATTGAGCATCTCGTACTCACCGTTCAGGAAATCGACTGTCTCGGAGAGTGATCCCATCGGATACACTTCCACCCCTTCCACCATCGCGGCTTCTCTTGCGTTCTCCTTTGGCAGGATGACTCCACGCAGAGATTTCTGCCTGACTTCAATCGCAACGGGAAGCGAGCCGTGCACGGGTCGGAGCGTGCCATCGAGTGCCAACTCGCCAAGCATCACAAAGTCCTTGAGGACTTCATTTCCCACTTGGTCGGTCGCAGAGAGAATACCAACGGCGATGGGAAGATCGTACGCTGAGCCTTCCTTCTTCACATCGGCGGGAGCAAGGTTGACGGTGATTTTCTTGTGAGGCGGAAAAAAATACGCGGAGTTCTTAATGGCAGCGCTCACGCGCTCGCGGCTTTCCTTCACGGCGTTATCCGGCAGGCCAACAATCGAGATCTGAGGCGGAATACCATTCTCGATGTGTGTTTCAACCGAAACGAGATAGGCGTCGATACCGTAGGTGGCGCTGCTCAAAACCTGGGAAAGCACGTCCGATTGGACTCCTCAGGAGTAATCCCCCGAAGGAACTTCACGGAAGATAGAAAGGACAAAGGAAAGAATCAAGCGAAAAATTTCGCCCGAACTTCGTGCACGACAGGGCAAAGTGAGTGCGAGGCCTCAGCCTCGCGAGATCCATGGGTAGGACAGGTCTACGACTAAACGAGTCGGTAGACTCGTGGAGAGTCCCCTCCTGTCCATTCAGGCGGACAGATGAGGACATCCCCGAAGGGGTCCCTTCGGGACTGTCCTACCCGATGAAGGATTTGTTGGCCCGACTTGGGTTCGGCTCTCAGGGATGGTCGTGACGGGAGCTCCGACAGAGCACAAAACATAACCTCCCCTGAATCCCCTCCTTAGATAAGGAGGGGACAATAGGGGAGGTTGAAACTCGTGGTTATCGATGCTGGCGGAGGAAATCGAGGCGGGGCTTGAGGCGAAAAGCGAGCCGTTCACTTTCTTTGCGCATCCAAAGAAAGTGAACCGAAAGAAAAGACGCCGAAATCGAAACGCCCGCGTTCATTATGACCTTCAAACGCGTCCGGCACGCGATCCGCTATCGATTTCGGTTTCCCGACGCGCGAAAGAGAATCAAAATGGAGAACAGCTTGAACACACAGGATTTGCAGCCGGAGACGCTTGCATGAACAAGCGATTTATTACCGATGCTGACGGAGAAACTCGAGGCGGGGCTTGAGGCGGTCAACAGACATAAGGAGGCGATCCTTACCAAAGATCGCTTCCTCCTGACTCGAGAACGTCAACTCATACTCATCACTCATCACGATCGCTTCCTCAGGGCACACTTCTTCGCAGAAGCCGCAGAAGATGCAGCGAAGCATGTTAATCTCGAACCGAACCGGATAGCGTTCCTTCTCGTTCTCCGTCTCGGAGGCTTGAAGGTCAATTGCCAAAGCAGGACAAACGCGGGCACAGAGCCCACACGCGACGCATCGCTCAACACCATTCTCCTCGACGAGGACCGGTCTACCACGGAACGAGTCGGGCGGAGTCCAGCGCTCCTCGGGATACTGCCGGGTGAACTTCGGCTTGAACATCTCCCTGAAGGTGATCGTGAGTCCCTTCAGGATTGCTGGGAGAAAGGTCCTCTGCCACAGCGAAAGGTTTTTCTTGCGGGTGATCTTTTGATTATTCTCGTTCATTGCTCTGCATAAACTCTTTAGTTGTGCGAGAGTTCAACTCTCGCACGTAGGTCCGTCCTGGAGTTGAACTCCAGGACAACAACAAAGCCCTACATTTCACCTCAACAACAGAATCCCAAGCCCGGTGCCCAAGACATTCAGCAGAGATAACGGCAGCATCACCTTCCATCCCAAGTTCATCAGCTGGTCGTAGCGGAAGCGGGGAATCGTCCATCGCACCCAGACGAAGAAAAACAGCATCAGGGCAACTTTGAACATGAACGTCAGGATCTGGATGATGCTCACAGCAAGACCAGACAGACCAAACGTCTGAAGATAAGGAAATTGCCATCCACCCAGATACAGTGTCACGATCACTGCGCACGCGGCGATCATGTTCGCATACTCAGCGAGGAAGAATAGCCCAAACTTGATGCCGCTGTACTCGGTGTGATAACCACCCACAAGTTCGGGTTCAGCTTCAGGCAAATCGAATGGCAGCCGGTTCGTCTCAGCAAACGAGGCTACGAGGAACGTGAGGAATCCGACCGGCTGAAGGAAGATATTCCACTGCCAGCCGTACTGGGCCTGCACGATCTTGTCCAACTGAAGAGTCCCGGCAACCATCAGCACTCCAATAATCGACAGTCCAAGCGACAGCTCATAACTGATCATCTGCGCAGATGAGCGAAGACCACCTAAGAGCGAGTATTTGTTGTTTGAGCTCCAACCGCTCAGGACGATCCCGTAGACACCGAGCGATGCCAGCGCAACGATGTACAAGATCCCCACATTAACATTGGCAAGCTGGAGCTTAATCGTTTGCCCAAAAAGCGTGATCGTGTCGCCGAGCGGAATGACGGCAAATGCCGACAGCGCAACTGTGATGGAGATCACCGGCGCAATGTCGTGGATTGTCCTATTTGCAGCCTTCGGGACGATGTCCTCTTTCACCACAAGTTTTAGCACATCTGCAAACGGCTGCAACAGGCCGAACGGCCCGACGCGATTGGGACCGATGCGGTTCTGAATGAACGCGCTGACTCTCCTCTCGACGAGCACTAGATAAGCGACAACGAAGAGGACGCTGCCAAGTATCAAGACGATCTTAATCAACGCTATAAGGATCTCGGTTGCCATAGAGTCAGACATTCACGGATAAGATCTGACCTCCCCTTTGATCCCCTCCTTAGCCAAGGAGGGGATTCAGGGGTGGTCAGGCTTGGGAAAGTCTTCTGCGCCACAGTGTAGTTCTTCAGCATTTCGGTAACACGAGTTGTATATTTTGGGGAGTGAATAGCCCCCGAGGTGTTACCGATGAACCGATCAACTGCTCAGGCGGTGACCAGCAAATGGGTTGCCATTCTCGAG
>JBAWAH010000023.1:0-5789 GCA_049589195.1 Bacteroidota bacterium
TGCAGCAACGTTGCATTCGGAATCGTCACTACCGCATTCGTCCCATTGAAGACTAGTGCGCTACCGAACTTCCCACTTGTTGTCCATGTCGCTCCCGAGATCGTTCCTGTAAATCCATGACCTGACGCATCCGCTACTGTTGTCCCGGTCCCTTCATCAAAGGCATACGCCGCGACAAGACCTGCTGGAGTAGCAAGGGTTGTAAACGTCCAGGTCGTCGAGTATGCACTCGCCCCTCCGCTGTTTGTCGCATTCACATGCCAGTAGTATATGGTGTTTGTGGACAGACTACCCACTGCATATGACGTCGTCGTGATGTTACTCTGATCAACAACTGTTGTCGTGAATGCAGAACTGGTCGATACCTGGACCCGATACGATGTCGCTCCAGTCGATGCATTCCATGTTAGCGTCGGGTTCGTTGCAATCCCCGTCGCTCCGTCGGAAGGCGTCGCTAATACGGGCACTGCCGGCGGTGGTGGCGGGGCAACTGTTGTGAAGCTCCATGCCGTCGAATACGCACTGGTCCCTCCACTGTTCGTTGCATTCACATGCCAGTAGTACGTGGTGTTTGTTGCCAGACTACTCACTGCATACGTCGTCGTCGTGATGTTACTCTGATCAACAACTGTTGTCGTGAATGCAGAACTGGTCGATACCTGGACCCGATACGATGTCGCTCCACTCGAGGCATTCCATGTTAGCGTCGGGTTCGTCGCAATCCCCGTCGCTCCATTGGCTGGTGTGGCTAACACCGGTGCCCCGGGTGCCGGCTGCACCGTCGTGAAACTCCATGCCGTCGAATACGCACTCGTCCCTCCACTGTTCGTCGCATTCACATGCCAGTAGTACGTGGTGTTTGTTGCCAGATTACTCACTGCATATGAGGTCGTCGTGATGTTACTCTGATCCACGACCGTCGTCGCAAACCCTGCATCAGTCGATACCTGCAGCCTGTAAGATGTCGCTCCACTGGAGGCGTTCCATGTCAGCGTCGGATTCGTTGCAATTCCCGTTGCTCCATTGGCTGGTGTGGCTAACACTGGAGCCGCTGGGGGTGTGCCCACGATAAACGTCACGGTCGCATCATCCACAATCGCCACCGCGTTCACTGTACCCGTGATCGTTGCTGTCTCAAGTGTTGTCGATGAGGTCAGTGTTGCTGTGTAGGTGCCGTTGCTATGGTCCGTGACAGCGGTCAGTGTCCCTGCGGTCGTGGCCAGCGTGACTGCATCGCCACCTTTGGTCAGGTTATTGCCGTTGGCATCCTTCAGCTGTATCGTAATCGTGGATGCACTCGTCCCATCGGCGATGATGGAAGTCGGTGCTGCTGTGATCGTCGAGGTTGCTGGCGAGGCTACCCCAGTGGCCAGATAGCTCGACAACGCCGTGAACCAGCACTGCGCCATCTTCCCATACCCGGTGTCGTTCGGATGCACGGCATCCGCCAGATCCGCAGGATAACTAAGCGCGGTTTCCTGATCAACGACGATAATGCGGTCTCCGTTCATGATCCATCTGTCAGCGCTATCCTTCAATTGGCGGTTGTAGGTTGTGGTTCTAGCGCTGTAACCGTCACTGCGATTGATGATACAAGCAAGAAACACCACGGTGGTGGTACTCTTGGCATCGATCCTGTCGAGGATCTGTTTCACCTCGTGGACTGTACTGCCGACAGTCTGGCCTTGTGAAATATCATTCGTGCCGATGTGCAGCAGGATGATGTCTGCGGGGTTCTTTGTCAGCCAACCACTGATGCTGTCCCGGATCTGATCCGCTCTCCACCCGCCGTGACCTTCGTGGGCACGGTCAAAGTCGGTGGGATGCCCATTCGCCTGACTCCCGACGAAATTGACGGAGTAGCCAGCACCGGTCAATGACAGGTAGAGCGCGCGACGATAGCCGGTACTGTCGCTGCTTCCCGTAACACCTTTCGTGATTGAGTCGCCGAGTGGCATTATCCGTATTTGTGAATATGTGCTGTCAGCACAAAAGAGAAGCAGCCCCAGCACGATTGTCGCAGCTACTATCGGAAACGAGCGACGATCGAGAGTAGATATTCGTTCCATTGCTACCTCCATATCCGTTGTTCACACGAAACAGATTTGGAGCCTCCCGCCAAAGAGATTCGTGCCAACGACAGCAAAGTCATGGACATCTCCGCCGGAAGGTCCATTGGTTTGTACCAATGCCCGTTGAGAGGGAAAACAAACGGTGCCCAGACGAGGATTAAGACCTTGATCAGTCGGTTCATCTTGGCATCTCCTTTCTTGCACATGCAGGAGCTTATTCTGGAACAGCGAGAAAAACAGAAAGCCCTGAACATGTCTCCACCCGACTCCCCCATAGGATTGTAGGATAGTAGCATACTCAGGGCCTCCTGAGCCACCTTGTCGGTGGACTAACTCCTTAAAAACGCCCTTCCACCTGAGAGAAACTCAGCATAGAAAACCTCTCAGAAGTTACATACAGGAAAGTCGAAAGTCAAATCAATGTGAAGCTGGAACTAGGGACAATGTTATCGTACTACGAAGACCAGAGCATCGGTCCGGCTACAACTCCTAAGGGTTGGTGAATTGCGTAGGGGGATGAAGAACGACCCCAAAAAGAGAATGCTCAGAAGAAAGATGAAGGTGGAGCCCAAGCTAATCCTGATCGCTTCGCAAGGGCTGGACGAAGAAAGACACACTCACATGAATCAATGATCTGTTCAGCCAGACTTCTGAAAGGTCAACAGCTCCCTGCAGTCTGATGCCAACTGCTTGTGCGCTTCAGCGGAGACGAGTTTCTTTACACCGCCACCGCTTCTTCGGGGCAAATAGACCTTCCCGATTGTTTTGAATTTTTGCTCGTTGAAAAGTTTGGTCAGTTCAAACGAGAAGTCAAGAAAGCCTTTGCTCGTGAATGCTGGCTCGACGACTGCCGACACCTTGCCGCCTGGCTTGAGGACACGATGGGTCTCTCGCACGAGGCCCTTGAACTTGAGGAGGAAGTCTGCCATGGCCACCGATGGTTCCTGCTCAGTGCCATCGGGGGCTTGCGCCGAATAGAACTCGACAGGCGGATCCAGGAAGACATAATCAACGCTGTCAGACTGCTCAGGGATCCCCATCTTCAAAACATCGTGGCGCGCAATCCTTGGGTCGACCGGCTCAATGTCATAGAGTTTGTACTTGCGGTTGCCGAAATACGGCAGGACATCCACAACGTCTCCGAGGGTTCCGCTCCCTGCGAACGGATCGACAACTACGGCACCGGGTTCCGTATGGTAGAACAGAGCGTTCGCCAGAATCTGACCTGGGAGGCGCCCCTTGAAACCACTTTTTCCGAACCGAAGATCTGGGGCCTCAAAAGACCAGACGTTTCGATCCTTCAGGTCGAATCCGTACTTCGTTCTCTCCATTTCCCGCTGGGTCACTTCGTCATCGTGCATCCTCTTGCGGAGTTCAGAGATCGTCCAGTGAAATTTGAGGGCGAGCTTCTCATACTCTCGTCTTTTCGTGCTGTCAGGAATCTTCGTAGCGAGGTCAAAGTAGAAAATCTCTGGGAGGGGCAATTTGGTGACCTCGGGATAGTATGAGTAGAATTGTTGACACTGTTTAAGCATGGCGTACGGAAACTTGATCCCGGGCTGGGACGAGATGTCTTTGAGAACCTCATCCTCGAACATGCCCTGCTTCCTCGCCGTTGGCATCACCTTCTCGACGATGAACTTTCCAAGTTCCCAGTAGTTATCGGTGGCAAACGAGTTGAGTTTCTTGATGAGATCGCTAAATGGAGTAGTCTTCATGGCTTCTCCTGATCCACTTGTGAAAAGTTGAGGTTGCAGAGAATTGTCTCACCGCGGTGTCTCGATACACTGCAGAAGTGCGACGTGCAGGACGAATCCTTGTGTTGTCCGAAAAAGCTCATTCGGAAGAGAGACATCATGGGTCCTGCGGAGAGCAGGCTGCGGCTGCTGCAAATCTATGAAGTGGATGCCTGAGGTTCCCGCGGAACAGTAGGTGTCTCTGGCTGGAGTTCCTTTCTCTTGTAGAGAATCCCAATCGGGAGTATAACACAATATCCGATCACAAGCAAGATTGGAGCTACAACCAAAGGGAGTGTCCCTTCCAGTGAACCCTGACCCATTACGATAAAACCGAGAACGACCAAGCCGATTCCGACCGCAATGATGTAGTAGTTGATCTTCGTGAAGGGCAGGGCGGTTTCTTTCTTCAGCTTCTTCTTCCGAAGTCTATCTCTGTCCTGAACCTTCTTAGCCATGGTTGGCCTCGATATCAGTGAGATACAAAAAAACCCGGCGTTGGGGGGAGCGCCGGGCTCGACCGTCTTGTAGAGCAACAGTCAGGGGAGAAACTGTTGCATCGGCCTTGTGCAAATTTACAGAAAAAAATATGGAATTGTCAAGAGAAAAATGAAGATTTTTTAATGTCGCTCGGTCTGTCATTTTTTCCTCAAGCTCGAGTAGAGTCCAGCACCGATTTCACGGCGGTCGCCCGACCGTCTGCGATCTGTACAACCCTGTCGGCTCTACTTGCAAGGAGTGTGTTATGAGTAACTATGACAAGGGCTTGGCGTCGGGACTTAGAGAGATTCCACAAGAGATCGTGAAGCATCTGGCCATTGGCAGCGTCCAGGTTCCCTGTTGGCTCATCTGCTAGGATCACCTTCGGCTGATTCATAAGTGCACGAGCAACTGCAACTCGCTGTTGTTCTCCACCAGACAATTCTGAGGGCTTGTGATCAAGTCGATCGCCTAACCCGACCTCCCTCAGGAGCACCGCTGCTTTTTCCTTCGTGATTTCGAGTTTCTTTCCCTCAATCATCGCGGGGATCGCGACGTTTTCCAGTGCAGTAAACTCCGGGAGCAGATGATGGAATTGAAACACGAATCCGATGTTTTGATTCCGAAACCTTGCAAGCTCCTTTTCGTTCATCGCGAAGATGTTCTTCCCCTCAAATCGAACCTCGCCCGCCGTGGGACGATCCAGTGCACCAAGGATGTGGAGAAGAGTACTCTTTCCAGCACCGGAAGCCCCTACGATGGCGAGAATCTCTCCTTCTCGAACATTGAGATCGATTCCCTTCAGAACTTCAAGCCCACCCTTGTTATTCCTCGCGAGGTCAAACACCTTCCGGATGTCTACAGCCTCAAGAATCATCTGCTTCACTCCCATCTCACAGCGTCTGCCGGCAGGAGTCGAGCAGCCCGCCTGGCTGGGTAGAGTGCCGCGGTCGAACACAAGATGAGGGCCGCGAGTCCAACTGCAAGAAAGTCTGTCCACTGTAGTTGCACAGGGATCGCTGAGATAATGTAAACCGTCGGATCGAGGGCGAAGAGGTGATACTCATCCTGAATTTCGCAGATTGCATATCCTAGGAGCGAACCAAGCGCTGTTCCGACAAGTCCGACGATGATCCCTTCTAGAAGATAGATGCGGAGTATGCTGCGGTCACTCGAACCCATCGACTTTAGGACACCAATCTCTCGCGTTTTCTCAATGACTGACATCGTAAGCGAACCGAGAAGATTGAAGGTTGCTACTCCAATGATCAAGCAGAGAATGATGTACGCGAGCCACCGTTCAACCTTCATGATCGAGTAAAGATCTTTATGGAGGTCGTACCACGTCGAGACGATATAGGATGAGGACACCCTCCGTTCGAGGTCTTCCTTCACATCCTTTGATTGGTCCATATCAGAGAGCCTTGCTTCCAACCCACTGTACTCCTGCGGCATGTCGAGTAGCTTCCTTGCTGCCGGAATCGACAGATACGCGTAGATC
>JBAWAH010000024.1:0-22917 GCA_049589195.1 Bacteroidota bacterium
AGAGGCACCGTTGCTGATGATGTTCTTCACACCGTCCTTATTGTGAACGACGCAGAGCCCATCAGTGCAATTGCCCTCTGTACAGCACTCGTGAGTTTCCTTCCCCCGTTCCCGCAGTACCTGGTCAATCACTCGATCAATTCGATCTGTATCCAAAGGGATTTGCTTCGCTGTTTGTTGCTGCGTTCGTTGAGGTTGGAGGTCCCCTGAACGACTGTTCGTAATGTAGCAATCGCCCTCACGAAAAGCAATTCCGGCAGTGTCCAGCGTGGTCTTGAGCCGAAGACTTCAAGACCTCAACCGGTGATGGCAAGCAGACTGAGTCGAAGGTATTATTCATTGGCTGGAGGAGCAGTTCATAGGGACGGCGATGTGCAAGCCTTCTGATTCCCCGCTACAGTGTGGAATAACGACGACATGTCTCCAATCATCATCAGCATTGCCATAGCGTTCGTATCCTGATTTCTTCCCGAAAGGTATTCTCTAACGAAGTTGCCAACTTTGTGCTCATCAAACCAGAGTCTGGTCTGCGTGAGACTCAAGACGTTGCTGCGCAACACGCCTCGGAACCACTTGCTGTAAACCAGGCTAGGCAGATATGGATCCAGAGTCTTGATGAGCTTGTCAGGGAGGAGTTTTCGCAGGTTGGGGATCATGATTTTATGCCATACCACTGGAATCATTTGCACGTAAAAACTACTCGACACAAAGGTTTGTACGTCAGAATAGGAACGAGATATAGAGAGCAATTCGGGACAGTGAGTTTTCATGGTTTCATATTGTGTTGCCGATCTTGAACGCAGTTCCTCTGGCACTTTGCTCACTTGATCGATATAATCAGCATCATAGTAGGGTGTGATAAACCTGTTGAAATGATTCTGGACGCAAGCGGCGTCTGTAACATGGTTGCCAATCACATGTGTAATGTAGAATGCGTCCGCTGCGCAGCCCGGAGAACTCCAGTCCCTTGGATCTGGCGTGATGTGAAAGAGTGCGTCTCTTGCCATCTCTATTGATCTGGCAGACTCGGTGTCAGGCATGAGGGACACGAGAGTGGGCTTGAAAAGTTGACCCCATAATGCCTGGAAGAGCTTTTCCCGTGTTTTGGCACTCTTCGCTGCTCGGCGAAAGCCAAACCCTTTCTCGATGTACGTATTAATCCCGTCGATGACGGTCGAAGCGTATTGCAGGTGTTTCCTATAAACGTACGGTAGATGTGCATTCTCCACTGAGACAAGACTATTTGAGCCCTCAATGAGAGATTTCACATGAGAAGGATAATATTGCAGGAACTCTTCACCGATCCATTGCACGCGATGTTCTAGGTTAAGCCTCTGAGCAATCTGCTTGGCAATCACAAAATCGTAGCCCTGGGTAGCCGCGTGTGTGACGGCCATTACAGAATCCCGTCGTCCTTTGAGGACGGACCAAATTGTTCGACTGTCGAGGCCTCCCGTCAGCGCTGCACAGAGAGGCTTGGGTGAAATTGTGACTGCTCGATCGACCGCTTGTCTGAACGCTTCAGTCGTATCTCTGACGGCATAGCCCGAATAGTCCGGCTCCACTTTTGGCGACCAGTACTTCACGCTGGAGAGTTGCCCTGAGTGAGGGACAAACTCTAAGAGTTCCGCGCTTTGCATCTTTGATACTCCTTCAAAAACCGTATCCCCTTTCAGCACCTTGTGCCAACAAAGGAACTGGGCGATGCCTCGTCTCAAAATCCCCGCAGATGGCATGCCCGGAAAGTTCAGCAACACTGCGAGCGCAGACGAGAAGACGAACATCCCCCCGTAGCAACGATGGTAGAGCGGTACACTTGCAAAACGGTCTGAGAGAAGTCGGAGTGAAAGACCGTCGTACGCGGCCACCGTGAACATTCCGTTCGTCTCTGATTCAAGCGAAAAATCTCCGGAAAGAAGTTCATGTGGGCTTTCGCTCAGCCGAGAGTGTGAGAAGAAGACTCCATCAACAGCTCCCACGGCCTCAGAATCAACAGAACATGAAATCATTGCAGGATACGGAATCAGAGTGGATCGAATCACACCAAGCAGGCACTTTTGATTGGAGGACGTCTTGAACCAGAAATCTTCTTCGCTTGAGAGCCGCGATTTCACCAGACCATTAACTGCGTTTATGTCCAACACCTTTGATGAAACAACTCCAAACAATCCTTTGGGGAGCATATCAGGTACTCGCGAGGACGAATGAGAAGATTAAGGCTTGCGCCAGATTGTCAACACACCGTCAAACGGACTAATATCCTCCTTCGGGGGTGATCTTCTCTAACTGCTGTGCACCGTGCTCAGGAGAGAACCACTTTCCCGCTTTTGCTCTCATCTCTGCAAGGTCTTGTGCGTGCGCGAGGACTGCTTTCTTTCGAGGCAAGTCGTCCTTGGTCAATATGTCAATCCAGTCACGCCCGTATTTTGCGTGGACAATTTCATCGGCGAGGATGTAATCGAGAAGGTCCGCAGTCTTTCGGTCGCCGGCTTCTGTAGCCTCGTCTTTCCACTCCTTCAACCGGCCGCAAGCCACGTGCTCTGAAAGTCGATTGCCGTATGCCATGCGGGCGAGAGGATCGGGATGGTTCTCGTTGTATTCCCAGGAGTAGAAATACACCGGGTGTTGTCCAATGTGGCCACCAAGTTCCTCAATCCTCTTCGCGACAATCTCTGCGTGTCGGGCTTCATCCCATGCTTGATGCGCGAGGTCCATTCGCATCTCCCAAGGAAGTCCGGGAAACTCGGCAAGCATTTTCCCCATTCTCTCAACCGTGACCACTTCGTTGTTCAAGAGCGTGTGAAGAGTGTAGATTCTCCCTGCTTGATCAGTGAAGGGGAGAGAAGGTGGAAGCTCTGACACTGAGACGATCTTCCAGCGTTGATCGCGGGCAGGCGCTTTGATGAATGGGAATTTCTTCGAGTAAGAATGCTTTACCTTGTTCCAGGGATCAGCTCGCATCTGTTTCTCTTCTGTCGTTTCAATGTCGGAGTAGGGCAGCCAGTGTTCATCCGCACCTCGCCCTGTGACGCCGCCAGCACTGACAAGCGCCTCCTCGAGATGAGTCTGCCACTCGAGGGCGTTTCTCCGCTTCGCTGGTGAGTCAGCCAGGTTCTCGATCATTCCCTGGCCCCACTCAATTTGGGCTTTTGTCCGCTCGATAATGGGCTGGAGGATGCGCTGCGTCGGGTTGTCAGCCAGCGCGTCCGTTGCCTCGAGGTGGTAAATGTAATGTGTCAGAAGATGGGGCTTGAGCACACGATGGACGGCCACGAGGCGCTGGAGAGTGTCCTGTGCACTCCAGATTTCTTCACACAGTCGAACAAAATCATCGTTCGGAGCGTGGGTTTTCTTCAGATTCATCTGAAGCCCCACCATCCGCTTTCCGAGTTGATCGACCGACTGGGCCTGCTCCCACATCTGATAGCCGAAGTTGATTTTCACAGGCATCTCGGGAACAGTCACGGACCACCCGCCGAGCATTTCCATCATCTCGATTTCCGCGAACCGGTAGTTAGCTAGACGCTCAGCGTTTTCTCTGACGGTGAAACGATTACCGAAGCTTCTTCTGTCTACGACAGCCATTTATGGACCTCCTATTGTTGCCTAGTATAACAAAGTTCCTGGTCAAAGAGCTTCAAGGCCCACTCGTGAAACCAATTCCTGTGCCTCTTCAAGCGTGACGTCTACCACCGACCACCGCGTTGCATTGACCGCGCCCGCTGCGGTTGCGAAGCGCATTATCCTCTCAATTTCCCAGTTCTGCACGAATCCGAAGATTGTTGCAGCAACAAATGTGTCGCCCGAACCTACGGGGTTCACCGTCTGAACCGCGGGCGGTGTGACCCGCCAACGCTTCCCAAGGTAACTGAAGTAGAAGGGTCTTTCAGTGTCAGTCAGGATGGCGAGGGAAACACCGGCATCCTCGAGCCAGTCAAGTTGTTCAAGGATTGCCCGCTCGGTGGAGAGCTTGACGCCGAATGTGAGTTCGTACTCCTTCACATTCGGTTTGATCATGAACGGCTTTGCCTTCATGCCCTGCTTGAAAGCTTCGCCGTATGAATCGAGGATGACACGACAATTCGCTCTGACTGCTTCTTCGATGTTCTCTTTGTAGAAGAGGTCAAGCTCTGCGTGTGGTGTGCTCCCAGAGAGCACAAGCCAACTGCTTTGCTGCACAAGCCTCTTGCATTTCCCTCTTAGGAGTTCCAATTCCTCCTCTGTTGCTCGGTGCCCAGGCTCAAAGACTCCCGTGCTTCTTCCCGTCGCAGTCTCGAGGATTGTGATGCCCTCGCGTGTGCAGTCCTTGATGTGAATGAAGTCGTATCTCACGCCCTCCTCGTCGAGGAGATGCTCGACCGTCAGACCAATTTCTCCTCCCATGAATCCAGTGGCGATTGAATCTACTCCAAACCTTCTAAGCTGCCGCGTGACGTTGATTCCTTTTCCCCCTGGAACCATCTCCCGTTTTGTTGCGCGTGTGATTTCACCAAGAGGAAGGTGGTCCACGTAGATGGTCTTGTCGAGCATTGGGTTGAGAGTAACCGTAGTGACCATGGAAATCAATTCACTCAAGGAATGAGTCGAAACAGGGGAGTGCTCTTTGCTGAGTCATCACTGTGAGTAGCTCTTATTTGAATTCACTCCGTCAAGCTCGCGTAGTTGGCTCGGAGTCTCTCGAGGTTGTGCTCGAAATCCCTCTTCTTGTCGAGTTCTTTCTCCACCACTTCCTTTGGAGCCTTCCCGATGAATTCTTTCTTGCTGAGCTTTGTCTCAACACCTTTAAGCATGCTCTCAAGGCGGGCAATCTCCTTCTCGAGCCGGGACCTTTCGACCTCGGTGTCGATCAAACCCTTTAAGGGCACGAAGATCTCCTGGCCCTGAACTATTGCGCTTGCAGAGTAAGCGGGCTTTTGAACACTCATCCCGGCTGTGAGCGACCCAACTTTCGCCAGCCTCTGGAGATAGCTCTGATCTCGTTCGAGAATACTCAGCTTCTCAGAGTCGTGACAGCGGACGACAAGATCAGCTGTCTTTGAAATCGGTACGTCCAACTCACCCCGGATATTTCGGACAGCGACGATGACCTCTTGGACGAAGCCCATTTCCTCTTCGGACTTCGGATCAGACAGGCTCTCGTCGATGCGCGGGTAGGGTTGTCGAAGAATTGTCTCCCCTTCAGCTCTGGTGCCCAGGTTTTGCCAAAGCTCTGCTGTCATAAACGGCGTGAACGGGTGGAGGAGTTTGAGCGCTTCTTCGAAGATCCAGATAGCTCTTGAAAGCACGCTTTCGCATGTCGCCCCATTCTTCGACGGATCTATCCGGTCTTTGATGAGTTCGAGGTACCAGTCACAGTAGTCGTGCCAAATGAAATCGTAGATGACTTTAGTTGCAGTGTTGATCTCAAACTCTGTGAGCGTATCGATCACAGACTTCACGGTGGACTCGAGTCTGCTGAGGATCCACCGATCGGCGAGATCCACTTCATCGTGTAACTGTGAATCGGACGCGTTCAATTTGTGGCCACGGCTACTCTCGAGTTGCTCTCTGTTCATCAGAAGAAAGCGGCCGGCATTCCAGATTTTGTTCGCGAAATTCCTCCCGATCTTGCATTTCTCATTAGAGTACAAAACGTCCTGTCCAAGGGGCGCGAGATACGCGACCGTGAATCGGAGTGCATCTGCTCCGTATTCCGCGATGACATCGAGCGGGTCTGGTGAGTTTCCCAACGACTTGCTCATCTTCCGTCCTTGCGCATCACGGATGATGCTCGTGAAGTACACGTCTTTGAACGGAATCTCTCCCATGAACTCGAGTCCCGCCATGATCATCCGCGCGACCCAGAAGAAAATTATGTCTGGGGCTGTGACGAGAGTGTCTGTCGGATAGAAGTAGCGCAGGTCCTTGTTTTCTTCCGGCCAACCAAGTGTTGAGATTGGCCACAGCCACGATGAGAACCAGGTGTCGAGCACATCTTCATCCTGTCGGTACTGCGTGCATCCGCACTTTGGACATTTCTCCGTCGGCTTGGACCGGGCAACCACCATGTAGTCGCAACCCTCACAGGTGCAGTAGAACACCGGTATCCGATGCCCCCACCAAAGCTGGCGAGAGATGCACCAGTCCCGAATGTTCGTCATCCAATTCTCATACGTTTTTTTCCAGTGCTCGGGATGGAGCCTGACTCTTCCATCCTGGACGACTTTGAGGGCACCCTCTGAGAGTGGCATCATCCTCACAAACCACTGATCTGAGAGGTAAGGCTCGACGATCGTGTCACATCGATAACAGCGACCGAGATTGTAGACATACTCGTCGGTCTTCACGAGACAGCCTTGTGCTTCAAGATCTTTGATGACTTGCTTTCTGCATTCGAAACGGTCCATGTCTTGGTAAGCCTTCGGCACGTTCTCATTCATTCTTCCTGAAGTGTCCAGGATGCAAATGCGCTCGAGATTGTGCCGGCCTGCCATCTGAAAATCATTGAAATCATGCGCCGGTGTGACCTTCACTGCTCCCGTTCCGAAGGATGGATCTACATACGAGTCGGCAATAATCACGAGTCGACGACCTACGAGCGGGAGGATGGCTGTTCTCCCGTGAAGATGTCTGTATCTCTCATCTTCAGGATGAACCGCCACTGCCGTATCTCCCAGCATCGTCTCGGGGCGCGTGGTCGCCACGGTGATACTCTCGTTTGAGCCTTCGATCGGATAGTTGATATACCAGAGATGTCCTTGTGTCTCGGAGGTTTCAACTTCGTCATCGCTGATCGCAGTGCGATCCTTCGGGCACCAATTGATGATATACTTCCCACGGTAGATAAGCCCCTTCTCATAGAGTCGAACGAAGCACTCGGTCACAGCCTTCGATAGTCCCTCATCCATTGTGAAGCGCTCGCGCACCCAGTCGCAAGAGATCCCAAGCATGCGCAGCTGCTTCGTAATCGTGCTTCCGTATTCTTCCCTCCACTTCCAGACATGTTTGAGAAATTCCTCTCTGCCAATTTCTTTTCTTAGGATGCCTTGTCGCGCCAGTGCCCTCTCCACGACATTCTGCGTTGCAATGCCTGCATGATCTGTCCCGGGAATCCAGCAAGCCTCGTAACCCTCCATCCGCTTCCAGCGAATCAGGATATCCTGAATGGTGTTGTTCAGAACATGCCCCATGGTCAGGATTCCAGTGATGTTCGGAGGGGGCATGACGATTGTGTAGGGGCGTTTCTTGGAGTCAGCGTTTGCTCGGAAGGAGCCTGTCGATTCCCAAAAGCGATACCACTTTTGTTCTACGGCTTGCGGAGAGTAAACCGGAGGAATCTGTTTGGGACTAATTTGACCCGTCGACATGGAGTGAACTCGGGAGAAGAAGAAGTTCTTTTTTCACAATTTAGAATTTTTTGTAAGAGAATCAAGGAAGAGTAATTCTGACAAAGAACATCAAAAGATCGAATGAAGTGCTTGCTTTTGATGTGCAATTGTCGTTATATTTCGCACGAAAGTCCAGACGTCGTTAGGATACCGAAGCATCCACCAGACCTACAAGACTGCCGGCGTCAATCTCAAAGCTGCTGACGAGATTGTTCGACGCATCAAACGGAACGCCCGCGCAACATTTTCGAAACAGGTTCTTTCCGAGATAGGTTCTTTCGGAGCTTTCTACGACGCTGCGTTCGATGGGTATAAGCATCCGGTTCTCGTCTCAAGCATTGATGGGGTCGGCACAAAACTCAAAGTCGCCTCGAAGATTGGACGTCATGACACAATCGGTGAAGATCTGGTCAATCATTGCGTCAATGACATCCTGGTCTGTGGTGCTCGGCCTTTGTTCTTTCTCGACTATCTCGGGGCGGGCAAGCTCTCTCAAGCTGTAACATCCGCAGTGCTTCATGGCATTGTTAAGGCTTGCAGGGAGAACCAATGCTCGCTTGTCGGCGGAGAAACCGCCGAGATGCCTGGTCTGTATCGGGATAGTGATTACGATCTCGTCGGTGCGATTGTTGGTGTTGCGGAAAGAAGTGATTTACTCGATGGACGGAAGGTTCGGGCGGGAGACCATCTGTTAGCGTTGCCGTCCACAGGTCTTCACACCAACGGATACTCGCTCGCTCGGAAAGTGCTCTTGGGGAGATATCACGTCGATGATTTCCACGAAGAATTGGGGGTGACGATAGGTGCAGCGCTTCTTGCAACCCATCGGTCATATCTAAAGGCAGTAAGTGCCCTCCGGGAATCCATTCCAATCCATTCAATGTCTCACATCACAGGGGGTGGTATCGTCGGCAACACGGTCCGAGTGATCCCAACTCATCTTTCACTGAAAATCGATTGGGGCAGTTGGAAGCGGCCTGCGATATTTGATCTTATCCAAAGGGTTGGTAACGTTTCGGAACGTGAAATGAGGCGCGTGTTCAACTTAGGTGTGGGGATTATCATCGTCCTTGGACAGAAGGATTCAAAGAGAGCGATCAGCGTATTGAGAAGCGTCGGCGAGAAGCCGTTCATCATCGGTCACCTCGAAAAAAGCAAGTAAAGTCAGGGGGGATTCCTGTGCTGAAGGACACTTTCCAGAACACAAGGAAACCTGGTAGTGGAACCTAAAGGTAAGCAAGGTGGGCACATACCCGAGGTGACTGAGCTCACTTTCGAGGAGATGAAAGCTCGCCTGCTTGAAGCTCAAGATTTCTCCCATCGTGTCAACGGATTGACCGAGTTTGTCGTTCACCTTGAGGGAGCAAGAACCCGGGAAGAAATCTTCCGAATCCTCCAGACCGAGGCGAAATCGCTCCTTCAATTTGACTCCGCATTTATTGCTCTGCTCTCTCCGAATAGAAGTCAATACTTTATAACCTCCTTTGGCCCTACTTCAGACATGTTGAGACCTGCCCACGAGACGGGCGGCGCCGGAGAGGGACGGCCCGGGCGGGTCATTTTGGAAGCTCGTGCGCCTCTTGGCGATGCTCCAGAAGGAAAGTGGTTGGATGTTGGTGTCAAGTCCATGCTCATGGTTCCACTCCGATCAGGTGAAGAGGTGCTTGGGACCCTGTCCTTTGGCTCATATCGCCCAAATGCATTCAACGAATCAGATCTGTGGATTGGTCAACTGCTTGCTCTCCATGTGGCGATAGCCTTGCGCTCGATCTCCTTGACAGCTGGTGACAGGAAGCGTGAAGCTCACCTGACCTCGATGATCAAAACGCTGGGTGAGTTGACTTCCATCCTGGAGCCGGATGAGCTTTTGGGTGCGATCCCAGGTGCGGTGCAGAAACATTTTAACTATTATGACGTCGGGGTGTTCGCTGTGCGGAATGAAGAGAATCAGTTGATACTCGTTGGCCACACAGGGAGCTATGCAGAGTATTTGCCGTGGAGTTACAAATTGAGTCTCGACAAAGGGCTGGTGGGCTGGTGTGCCAAGAATCGAGAGCGGCTAGTCATCAACGATGTGACAGTGGATCGACGGTACGTCGGTCCGTCAAACAGCACGACAAAGTCTGCTCTCGTCATGCCGATCCGCTCCGGGAACGAGATTGCCGCTGTGTTGAACATCGAGGAGCCGAAGATCAATGCTTTTGACGAGACGGACGTGTTCACATTTCAGGCATTTTGCGATCAAATTGGAAATGCTGTGAGGACTGCAACTCATTACCAAGAGCTGAGGGAGAAGGCCGAGCGTCTGGACGAGCTAGACAAGTTGAAAACAGAGTTTGTTGGGATCGTCTCGCATGACTTCCGTTCTCCACTTTCAAGCATCCTGCTTGCCGCTCGTGGTCTGATGAAGAACGAGGAATTCCTCCAGTCAAAACAAGCGAAGGAGTTCCTCAACATTATCATCGAGCAGGCGAGTCGGCTCAGCAATCTTGCCGAGGATACTCTTTCAGTCACGGAACTGGAAGCCGGTCAGCTGAATTACTCCTTCAAGATCTTGAATGTTGAGAGACTTGTCCAGGATGCAATTGCGATGGTCAAATTCTCAAGCCGCCACAAGCTGAGCTACCATGTTGACCAGAACGTGGCGTATGTCAAAGGTGATCAGAACAAGCTCCGGCAGGTAGTGACAAACCTGATTTCAAATGCCGTGAAGTATTCGCCGCAGGGAGGGAATGTGAGGGTTGAGGTGAGAGAATTCTCTCCCACAGAAGCTATGTGTGGAGTTTCGGACGAGGGCGTGGGCATCGCCGATGATCAGAAGGAAAGGCTCTTCCGAAAATTCTCACGGATCGATCGGAAAGAGGGCAAGGAAATCCGAGGCGCGGGTTTAGGTTTGTGGATCTGCAAAGAGATCGTAAACGCCCACGGTGGAAAGATCTGGTGCGAGAGTGAAATGGGCCGCGGTAGCACCTTCCGATTTACACTCAAGAAGGCGATGGGTTGAGTCTGCTCCCTCCTGCGTAAGAGAGACCAGCAAATTCCAGTTGACATTAAGTGACGTTCTTCTTATATTTTTCCGCTCAAATGAGGGAATACAGGCGATTCTATGGCAAGCACGGCAGATTTTCGCACTGGGATGACAATTCGACTGGACGGCGAGCTTTACAGCATCGTCGAATTCCAGCACGTGAACCCGGGAAACTGGCGGGCGTTCGTTCGTACGAAGCTGAAGAGCGTCAAGAGTGGAAAGGTGATCGAGAACCGGTTTCGGGCAGGGGAACAGGTAGAAGTGATTCGTATCGACCGGCGCGAGTATCAGTATCTTTATCGTGATGGAAGTTCTTTTGTCTTCATGGATAAAGAAACGTATGATCAGATCTCGATCGAGCCTGACTTAATCGGCGAAGGTGGAGAGTTCGTCAAGGAAGGAGAAATTGCAGAGATAGTCTTCAATGGGACTGAGCCGATCGGCGTAGAGCTTCCCATTGTTGTGGAGTTAAAGGTTACTCAAACTGTTCCAGGTGTAAAGGGCAACAGCGCCACTGGGGGTTCTAAACCGGCTTCCGTTGAGTCGGGAGCCACTGTCAACGTTCCGCTGTTCATCAACGAGGGGGACATCATTCGGGTTGACACGAGGACCGGCGAGTACATCGAACGTGTCAAAGCTGCTTGAAGGCTCCGCCAACGCAACCCGGTGATCTCCGCTCGTCAAATGGGAGAGACAGAATGGACCTTCGATATCTCAAGAAGTTGCTCAACTTGGTGGCCGAGAGTGGAGTTGATGTCTTAGAGATTGAAGAAGAAGGAACGAAGATTCATATTGCGAAGCATAAGAATAACTCCATCTCGACTCACGAACCAGTCGCCACCATAACATCGGGAAATCCGCCCGTCACAACGACGTTTGCTCCTTCCCAACCTGCTATTCCCGATGGAGCGCGTCCCGCCGAAGTCCTGGTGGCACCAAAGCCCGAAGTCAAGTATCATGAGATCCGGTCTCCGATCGTTGGCACATTCTACAGGGCCCCCGCCCCTGATGCGGACCCCTTCGTGGAAGTAGGACAGATGGTGCAAGTGGGGACAGTGCTCTGTATCGTCGAGGCGATGAAACTCATGAATGAAATCGAGTCGGATGTGTCGGGACGCGTCGCAAAGATCGTTATCGAGAATGGTCAACCTGTCGAGTACAATCAAGTCCTGTTCCTGATCGAGCCAGTCTGAGTCTTCTGCGATCTTCTGCCCACTGCATCACACCAATCGCGCCTCGTGCGCGTCTGCGGCACGAGCGCCAGAGGGTTCCAACGGACAAGCGCTTCTACGTACGATTAATCCAAAATGTTCAAGAAAATTCTGATAGCGAATAGAGGAGAGATTGCTCTCCGGGTCATCCGCGCCTGTCACGAGCTTGGGATCAAGACTGCAGTGGTCTATTCTGAGGCCGACCGTGACTCGCTCCATGTCCGATTTGCAGACGAAGCCGTTTGCATCGGTCCTCCCTCGGCGAAAGAGAGTTACTTGAACGTGCCTCGAATCATCGCCGCTGCCGAGATCACCAACGCAGACGCGATTCATCCCGGGTATGGATTCCTCGCAGAAAACGCCAGCTTTGCTGATATATGTGCTTCTTCTGGACTAACGTTCATCGGACCGACTTCGGAAATGATCTCCCGGATGGGAGATAAGGCGCTTGCAAGAGACACGATGAAAAAGGCGGGTGTTCCAGTTGTGCCGGGAAGTGACGGTGTCGTCTCAGATTTGAAGATTCTGCGGGAGATTGCCAATAGCCTTGGTTACCCGGTGATGATCAAAGCAGCAGCCGGGGGCGGTGGCCGAGGGATGCGAATTGTTTTCAGTGAGGAGGAGCTTGAGAAATCATTTCAAGCGGCGGGTGCGGAAGCAGAGGCGGCGTTCAGCAGCCCCAATCTGTATCTGGAAAAATTCCTCGAGCCATCCCACCACGTCGAAATCCAGGTGATGGGAGATCGCTTCGGAAACGTTGTTCACTTTGGAGAGCGAGACTGCTCGATCCAGCGGCGCCATCAGAAGCTCATTGAGGAATCTCCCTCCCCACTCGTCGATGCCCAGCTCCGAGAAGCAATCGGAAGTGCAGCTGTCACCGGTGCCAAGGCTGTGAATTATCTCGGCGCGGGGACAATCGAGTTCATCGTTGACGAGCAGAAGAATTTCTATTTCATGGAGATGAATACACGCATTCAGGTTGAGCATCCGGTGACAGAAGAAGTCACCGGTGTCGACCTGCTCAAGACGCAGATTCTTGTCGCTGCAGGTGGGCGGCTTGGCAAACGGAAAATCAAGCCGCAAGGCCATGCAATCGAATGCCGGATCAACGCAGAGGATCCGCTGCACGACTTCCGACCATCCCCCGGCAAGATCACGAGTTTCCACGTGCCGGGTGGCTTCAAAGTCCGCGTGGACACCCACGCCTATGCCGGATATGAGATCCCGCCGCACTACGATTCGCTCATCGCCAAGTTGATTGTTCATGCGCCGACTCGATCCGAGGCCATCAGCAAGATGCAGCAGGCGCTCGAAGAATTCGTCATCGAGGGTGTTCATACGACGATCCCGTTCCATAAAGAGGTGATGATGAATGAGAATTTCCGGGAAGGAAAATACGACACAGGATTCATCGAGAAGTCTGTGCTCAACGATTGAGAACGGAGGACGCGACAATGAATTTCCCCAGCAATCTACGATACACATCTCAACACGAGTGGATCCTCGTCGAGGGGACTTCGGGAAAGATCGGTGTCACGGATTTTGCTCAGAGTGAGTTGGGTGATGTTGTTTTCGTCGAGCTTGCTCCAGTCGGGAAGAAAGTTCGCGCGGGGGAATCACTCGGGACAATTGAAGCTGTGAAGACAGTCTCGGAGCTCTATTCACCTGTTTCGGGCGAGGTCATTGCTTTGAACGAGAAGATGAACAAGACCCCGGAGATCGTGAACAAGGATCCTTACGGTGAAGGATGGATGGTACAATTGCGAATCACGGATACGAAGGAACTCGAGTCTCTGATGAATGCCGACGCGTACAAGAAACTGGTCGGGCAGTAGTGCAGCAGTTAGACGATCGGCATGCGAGCCAGTGTCTCTTCTTAGTAGAAACTCAAAACCCACTCCTGCTTCTGATTTAGTTCTCTGAACTGATGCCTTTCTTCCCAAACACTGACGAAGATCGTCGCGAGATGCTCAAGGAAATTGGAGTCCGCGACTTCGACGATCTCCTTGCGGATCTCCCGTCGTCGATCAGACTCCGGGAAATGTTAGCCCTCCCGAAACCTCTGTCGGAGATGGAGGTGCTGAGCGAGCTGCAGGGACTCGCGTCCCAGAACCGGGGAACTGAGGAAATGGTCTCTTTCCTCGGGGGCGGTGCATACGATCACTTCATTCCTGCAGCCGTCAGTGCGATACTCTCGCGGCCGGAATTCTACACGGCCTACACTCCGTACCAAGCTGAAGTGAGCCAGGGGACTCTGCAAGCGATCTATGAATATCAAACAATGATTTGCCGCCTGACCGGCATGGACGCCGCCAATGCGTCGATGTATGATGGTGGCAGTGCCGTTGCGGAGGCAGCCCTTCTCGCAATTCGGCACACTGACCGCAAGGAGCTTGTCATTGCGGGGAAGGTACATCCTCGGTATCTTGAAGTTGTACAGACCTATACTCAGGGTTGGGAGATCTCACTTCGACAAGTTCCTCTGTCGGAAGGTAGAACTGATGGCAAAGACGTCAAAGAGCATGTGAACGAGAAAACAGCCGCTGTTATCCTTCAGCAACCGAATTTCTATGGCTACCTGGAAGACGCCGAGGACATAGGAAAGATTGCACGTGAAGCGGGCGCTCTCTTCATTGTGTCCGTTGATCCGATCTCATTGGGTCTCTTGGCACCACCGGGGAGTTATGGTGCTGACGTTGTTGTTGGAGAGGGTCAGAGCCTCGGCATTCCCTTGAGCTTTGGGGGACCGTACCTCGGGATATTCGCATTGAAGGCTTTCCTCATGCGAAAGATGCCAGGTCGGCTCTCCGGAATCACCGTCGATTCCGACGGCGAGAGGGGGTTCACACTCACTCTCCAGACGCGGGAGCAACACATCCGTCGTGAGAAGGCAACATCCAACATCTGCACGAACCAGGGCCTCATGATGCTCGCCGCTTGCGTATATTTGAGCTTGATGGGGAAGGAGGGCATCCGCGATGTCGCAAGGCTCTGCCTTCACAAGAGTCACTATCTTGCCCAGGAGATCACGAAGATTCCCGGGTTCAAGCTGAAGTGGAGCCAACCTTTCTTCAAGGAGTTTGTTGTAGAGACACCAGTGCAACCCTCAACAATACTCGAGCGACTTTCGAAGAAAGGAATCTTGGGAGGTCTTGATCTTTCCCAGTACGATAAAGGCGTTCAGGGACTCCTGGTTGCTGTCACCGAGAAGCGAACGAAGGAAGAGATGGATAGACTTCTGATGGAGTTGAGAGCGGTCTAGTCTATTGCATTTCAAATGAGTGATCCTTACCATTGATGTGCCGAGTGCGTCTCTTCTAGTTCCAGATTCCTTCCCACTTTTTCGTCGTACAAAGCCATATCGGGCCTGAGGACCAATGAGACTCAATCAACTCATAAAATCAATTCTGCCCCGTCACGATAAATTTTTTGAGCTTTTTGAGGAAGATGCAAAGAATCTCAAGGACACGGGATCAGCGCTTCAGGAGGTCGTGCGTCTGGGGTCGAATCACGATAGGAGGGAAAAGATCAGTCAGATCGAAACTCTCGAGCACAAGGGAGACGAGATCACGCACAGCATTTTCTCGGAGCTCAGCTCCACTTTCATCACACCGTTTGATCGAGAAGACATCCACTCGCTTGCAAGCGACATTGACGATATCCTCGATTACATCCAAGGAGCTGCAAAGCGTATTACCCTCTATGGTGTCGACGAGTTTCCAACCGAGGGAATCGCACTCGCCGATACGCTAAGACTAGCGATTGATGAACTGGCGCTGGCTGTTCCTCTCTTACGCGATATGTCGAACAAGGATCAGGTTCTCGGTGCAAGTGTGCGAATCAATAGTCTTGAGAACCTAGCCGATGATATCTTCGACAACGCGATTGCCGGGCTTTTCAAGAAATCGATGGATCCCATTGAGCTCATCAAAATCAAAGAAATCCTCGTCGGTCTTGAGACTGCCACCGACAAGTGCGAAGATGCTGCGAACACTCTGGAGAGCATCATCTTGAAGAACACGTAGCTTCCTCATCGTCAGCCCGCCGCGGTTATCCTCTATGTTGACCTTCGTTATCGTTATCATTTTTGTTGCGCTCGCGTTCGACTTCCTGAACGGTTTTCATGATGCGGCGAATTCCATCGCTACCGTGGTCTCGACACGCGTGCTTTCGCCCGGTCTGGCTGTTGCGTGGGCTGCCTTCTTCAATTTCGTGGCTTTCCTGATTTTTGGGACGCATGTGGCAAAGGCTATCGGTGAGGGGATTCACATCGGGCTTATCTCAGCAGACCTGCGTCTCTACGTCTTGCTGGCGGCTTTAGTCGGAGCAATCTGCTGGAACCTCATCACATGGTATTTGGGCTTGCCGACATCAAGCTCACACGCGCTAATCGGAGGTTACGCAGGAGCTGGAATCGTCGCCTTCAGAGGCATCCATGGTCTGTTGAACACTGAGGTTTGGTTCAAAACCGTCGTGTTCATTGTCCTATCACCTTTCTTCGGCCTTGTCCTTGGGTTCGCGCTGATGGTTGCAGTTTCCTGGCTTCTCCGCAGCTGGACCCCGAATCGTGTCGACAAGGTCTTCCGGCGCGGTCAGTTGCTCTCGGCCGCCTCGTTTTCTCTTGGCCATGGCGGAAACGACGCTCAGAAGACGATGGGCATCATCACTGCAGTGCTTGCTTCCGGTGGTCTCCTGCAGTATGGACCTAACGGAACGCTCCCCCTTATCCCACTCTGGGTCGTGTTGGCGGCCCACGCTGCGATGGGTCTTGGGACACTGACAGGTGGTTGGCGCATCGTTCGCACGATGGGGATGAGAATAACGAAGTTGCGCCCCGTCGGTGGCTTTTGTGCAGAGACCGCCGGTGCCCTGACGCTCTTCTTCGTGACACTTACTGGGATTCCGGTGTCCACAACTCACACAATCGCAGGCGGAATCGTCGGAGTAGGATCAACATCACGACTCTCTGCTGTCAAGTGGGGTGTGGCGAACCGGATTGTTTGGGCTTGGGTATTTACGATACCAGTTGCCGCAATCATTGCAGGCCTCGTCTTCGAACTCATCAGGCTCTTCCTCTAGGCTTCGAATCACGCGGGTGGAAGTTTGGGTTTCCTCCTCTGGTCTTGTCTCTGCCACCTTTGAACCTCACGGAAGAAATAAGTATATTTGTGCATGAACCCCTCGGAATTGATTCTCATTCTCGACTTCGGGTCGCAGTACACTCAGCTCATCGCGAGACGGGTTCGGGAATGTGGCGTCTATTCTGAAATCTTTCCTTTCAATCTCTCACCGGAAAAAATCAGACAGCTTCATCCTTGCGGAATCATTCTTTCCGGAGGTCCTTCGAGCGTGTACACTCCTAACTCTCCGCACCCGTCTCCGGAGGTTTTCGAGCTTGGGATTCCGATGCTCGGAATCTGTTACGGCCTCCAGCTTATAGCCAACCATCTCGGTGGCGTTGTCGACCGCGCGGCTCGACGAGAGTTTGGGAAGGCGTTAGTCACGATCGACGAGAACTCGGACCTCTTCGCCGGACTTGACGGTCGAGCAAGCGTTTGGATGAGTCACGGTGACGCGCTTTCAAAACTGCCAGAGGGGTTCGAGCGAATAGCTCACACTGGCAACTCTCCAATGTGTGCAATCCGGCACAGAGACAAGCGGATGTACGGTGTCCAATTCCATCCCGAAGTTGTCCACACGCCGAAGGGCAAGCAGATCCTCGAAAACTTCATCTATAGGATTTGCGGGGCCAAGGGTGGCTGGGGGCCGGGTTCGTTCATCACTCAGAAGACTGCTGAGATTGGAGAAACGGTTAAGGCTGAAAAGATCGTATGTGCACTGAGCGGGGGAGTCGACTCAGCGGTGACAGCAGTCCTCGTGCATCGAGCCGTTGGAGATCAACTCCATTGCATCCACATTGACAACGGATTGATGAGAAAAGGCGAGAGTGAAGATGTAGTGAGGACTTTCCGGGAGCATTTCCACATCCCGCTGACTCTTGTCGACGCCTCGGATCTGTTCTTGACTCGCCTTCACGATATCGTCCACCCCGAGGAGAAACGGAAGATTATCGGGAATACCTTCATCGAAGTTTTTGAGGATGAAGCTCGGAAGTTGGGGGGAACAGCATTTCTTGCTCAGGGGACGCTTTACCCGGACGTGATCGAATCGTCCCGCCTCGGCGGGATCAAAGGTCCTTCCGTGACGATCAAGACGCACCACAACGTCGGTGGACTCCCTGAGCGAATGAATCTTAGGCTCATCGAGCCGCTCCGCGAACTGTTCAAGGACGAGGTGCGGGCTGTTGGTCGTGAGCTGGGTTTGCCAGATGGGCTTCTTGGGCGTCACCCGTTTCCGGGGCCGGGTCTCGCCGTTCGCATTCTTGGCGCCGTCACGCGAGATCGGTTAGATCTTCTGCGTCAAGCCGACGACATTTTCATCTCCGAATTGAAGAAGGCAGGTCTCTACGATCAAATCTGGCAAGCCTTCGCCGTCCTTTTGCCCATCCAGTCTGTCGGTGTCATGGGAGACGAGCGGACCTATGAGTCAACGATTGCGCTCCGTGCCGTCACGAGCCTCGACGGCATGACGGCAGATTGGGCACGCATACCGGACGAGGTTCTCGCTGCAATCTCAACACGCATCACGAACGAAATTCGTGGTGTAAATCGCGTCGTCTACGACATCAGCACGAAGCCGCCCTCGACGATTGAGTGGGAGTGACAGCCTCACCCCCGGCCCCTCTCCCACGGGAGAGGGGTGTCACGAAGTGACGGGGTGAGGTTGTGGAATCGAAAAGAACTCCAATATCTTGTACCTTTGCAGATTCTTCTTGAAGAATTATTCTGTGAAGATCTAAATGCAATCAAAGCCATCTCCTTACATTCTTCGCCTCTCTCGAGAATTTCGGAAGAAGCAAACTGAAACTGAGTCTCTTCTCTGGTCGCGTCTGCGAAGCTGCCAGCTCGGAGGGTTGAAATTTCGGCGCCAGCACCCCATTGGACGATATATCGCCGACTTCTGCTGCTATGAGCATAGACTCGTCATTGAGGTCGATGGTGGCGTACACATGAAGCAAGATCAACGATTCTACGACAAGCTCCGACAAGAGGATATCGAGGCTCAGGGGTATCGGGTTGTCCGTGTGACGACCGAAGAGGTCAAGAGAGATATTGCAGCGGTGCTGCGCACAATCAGATTGGCTTCTCTTGCCTCACCCCCTCGATCCCCCTCTCCCGTGGGAGAGGGGGAAGGGGGTGAGGTGGAGTGCACCCCATGATCGAACTCACAAATCTCACAAAAAAATTCGGCGACTTCACAGCCGTCCATGACCTCAGTCTGCGTGTGGACGCCGGTGAGTTCTTTGGTTTCCTCGGACCCAACGGCGCGGGAAAGACCACAACGATCAAAGTGATGACTGGCCTCTACGCTCCGACAAGTGGGGACGTCAGAATCAACGGTTACGATATCCAGCGTGAGCCGCTCAAAGCAAAGGAGCGGCTGGGCTATATCCCTGACATGCCTTTCCTGTACGACAAGCTCACGGGACGTGAGTTTCTCTTCTTCAAGGGAGGATTGTTTGGAATTGACAAGAAGATTCTCCAATCAAAGATCGAGGAGACCGTTGACCGATTTGAGATGGGCGACTGGGTAAACAAGAGAACAGAAGATTATTCCCAGGGGATGCGACAGCGCCTCACGATTGCTTCAACGCTCCTCCATGATCCAAAGGTCGTTATCATCGATGAATTGATGGTCGGTCTAGATCCCCGGAGCGCACGAATCGTGAAAGAGGCCCTCAAGGACAGAACGCGTGCAGGCGGTGTCGTCTTCATGTCCACCCATAGTTTGCCTACGGCTGAAGAGCTCTGCAGTCGAATCGGGATCATTCACCAGGGCAAGCTTATCTTTCTGGATACTCTGAGCAAGCTGCGAGAGCAGAAGCAGAGGTTGGACGGCACCCTGGAATCTCTCTTCCTTGAACTCACAAAAGTCTGATGCGGCAATTCCTTCTTGTCATGCGGTTCAAGCTCTTGGCGGGGCTCAAGAGTGTCTTCGGTATCCGCCGAGATGTCGTCACTCGTGAGGTTGCCTCCTTCCTCGTTCTTGCAGGATTCTCCGTTGCTATCTTCTTCTTTGCCAGGTTCGTTACTTCCTATCTCCTGAACGACGCACATATTGGGCTGTTTCTTTTCCACCGGTTTCTCTCCATGGTGCTCTTCGTTTTTTTTCTGACCATCAACCTGGGAAACATCATTGTTGCATATTCGACGCTCTACAAGTCTGACGAAGTGGGATTCCTCCTCACTCATCCGATCTCGTTTGAGAAGATCTTCATCGTGAAGTTCCTCGACAATTTCTTTCACAGCTCTTCGACTCTTTTTGTCGTTGGCGTTTCCGTCCTCGCCGGCTACGGCTCTGTCTTCGCCATGCCATTGACATTTTACGTCTTTGTGATGGTGGCGATGGTGATGCCCTTCATGCTGTTGGCTGCGACGATTGCAGTGATTCTCCTCCTCTGTCTGATGAAGCTTGCGACGAAAGTCAACGTTAGACGGCTTATCATGGGCCTGCTTATCGGCTATCTTGCACTGGTCTATTTTTATTTTCGGTTCACAAACCCAATGCAGCTGACAGAGCAAGTGATGAAGTTCTACCCCAACGTCAATGCATACTTCAGTCAATTTGATCCAAAGTTCATTGCCTACCTTCCGAATCACTGGCTTGCTGACTCTCTCTATTTCTTTGCGCGGGGTGACACGGGTGCTGCGCTGCCGTACGTCGTTGTCCTGATTCTGGCGACTTTTGGCAGTGTGCTCCTGTGTCTACTTGTCGCGAATCGGCTCTACTATCCGACTTGGGTATGCTCGCGCGAGTTGCTTATCCACAAAAGGTCGACTTCATCCAAGCCTTCTCGCCTGTTGGGTTTCCAAACAGCCTCGTTTCTCAACAGGCAAACGGAAGTTTTGTTGAAGAAGGATTTCTGGCAATTCGTTCGTGAACCAAGCCAATGGCTCCACCTCCTGATCTTGTTCTTTCTCATCGTCGTGTTCGTGACAAGTATTGTGACCCTCAAGTTGAAGATGACACTTCCTTTTCTCCAGACCGTCTCATATCTCATCGTCATGACCTTCAACGGTTTCTTGATCGCCTCCGTCGCGCTCAGGTTTGTTTTCCCCGCGGTAAGCCTTGAGGGGCAAGCATTCTGGATGATCCGATCTGCCCCCATTAACCTGCGGAAGGTCTACTGGCTCAAGTTCATTGTCGGGCTCGCCTTCGTGCTCGTTGTCGCGGAATTTCTATCTCTCCTCTCCAATTATCCTCTTCGCGAGCACAAGCCGTTGCTCCTGGCAACGCTAGGAGGTTCGCTTGCTCTTTCCATCGGTCTTGTCGCCCTCGACCTTGCTGCCGGGGCATACTTTGCAAATTACCGAGAGAAGAGTGCCATCCGAGTTGCATCTTCTCAGGGAGCATCATTGACGTTTCTGTTGAATCTCGGATTCCTTGTTTTGCCAGTGCTGCTTCTCTTCGTCCCGGTCCATCGATACTTTGAGCACATCATCCTGGGTCGACCGTACGCCGAGGCTCCCCTCTACATCGCACTCGGCATCGTGTTCGGGATCACAAGCCTCATTGCCATAATTGCTACCTTTGTCGGCTTGCGTTCGATTGAGAGAGATTTCTGACACGAAGAGTTGGAAGGGAAGAGATTTTTTGCTACGTTTAAAGTGACACTCACACTATGGACGAAATCCAACTCAGCGGATATTTTGAGCGGGCACGGACGCTCGTCGAAGAAGGCAAGCTCCTCCACGCCACACAAATCTACAGACGCCTGATTTCTGAGGAGCCAACTCTGCCGAAGGCGTACCTGGAGTTGACATCAGTCTATGAAGAGCTTCAGAACTACCCTGCAGCTGAGAAGCTTCTTTCTGAAGCTTGGGAGCGCTGTGGTCACTTGCCTGAGATCGTCTTCAGGCTGGGCAATCTTCACTTGCGATGTGGAAGGTACGAGCGTGCGATCAGTTATTACAATACGCTCGAAGCGAACAAACTCCCTCATGTTCACTATAACTTGGGAATTGCCTACTTTTGCCTAGGGAATCTTTCACGAGCTGAGCAGCAGCTCCGCTTGACACTGAAGTACGACCCCCATTTTCCAAGGATCAACGAGACCATCGGAGATCTTCTCATCAGGAAAAAAGCATACAGCGAAGCGATCAAGCATTTGCGCCGAGGGATCCAGATTGATCCGTACAGCTCCATGAGCCACTATCTTCTCGGCCTCGCGTACTCGGCTCTCTACGACTGGAGGAACGCGCATGAGGAGTTCGTCACCGCGATCGAGATGGATCCGAAAGAGGCCCGGGCATGGGAAAAGTGTGGAGAGGTCCTGCTCAATCTTCAACGACTTGACGAGGCGGAATCGTACTTGAAAAAGGCACTTGAGCTCGACCCAAACTTTCCAGACACAATCGTTAATTTCGGCTATCTTTCCCTTCGCCGAGGACAGCCAGACGAAGCAATGAGTTACTTCGCGCAAGCGTTGAAGCTTCAGCCTGACCATGTGGGTGCCATTGAAGGGAAGATTCAGGTGAAGGTGATGAAACGAAAGCAAGTGAGAGGATAGGAGCGAATGGTGCTCCTCCTGCAACCCTTAATTCCTTCCTGAGGTTCAGGTCATGCTGAATTCTGCGTTGGCGGTTCTTGTCTCTATTTTTCTGGCTCTCCAGCAAATCAATGCCCAGGAGGCGGCCCGCTATAGCAGTGAGGCCGAGAGTGTTTTTCTTGAAGGACTCCAGCGATTCAAGGTGAACGACTTTGTCGGCGCGAACGAAGATTTTGAGAAGGTGGTGACTCAGTATCCATTGAGTCAGCGTGCCTCGGCGGCGTACCTGATGGCGGCGAAGTCATTGCTCCAACTTCACCGATACGACGAGTCGATTCGACTTGTCCGGGATTTTTTGAGCTCGAAATCCGGGAGTCGTTATTTCGCGGACGCACACTTCACGCTTGGGGTGGGCTTTTATCTGAGTGGGCGATACGAGCCAGCAACGGGCGAGTTCGTCAGAGTGTTGGAATCTTCGAGCGAGAAAGCCCTTCTTGACAAAGCTGAACCCCTCCTCGAAAGCATCTGCGCTGAGCATCTCAAAGCAGAGACCATCAACCGGTTCTACCAGGGTGCTGTTTCACCACAAGTGAAGTTCTTGCTTGCCCTCGAATTGTCTGAGAGATATGCAGCCGCAGGCAAAGCAGAGCAGGCGCGGGCGCTTCTCATACCACTTGTCCAGCAGTATCCGTCTGGGGTTTA
>JBAWAH010000025.1:0-26324 GCA_049589195.1 Bacteroidota bacterium
TGGGAAACACGTCCTCGTTCAGAATAACGATGTGATCCGAGCTGGCGAACGCCTTTCGGATGGCGCTGTCGATCCACACGATATCCTCCGCATCAAGGGTGTCGGTGCAGTTCAGGAGTATCTCGTGAACGAGATTCAAGAAGTGTATCGAATGCAAGGTGTGAAGATCAATGATAAACACATCGAGACGATTGTACGACAGATGATGCAAAAGGTGAGAGTGATCGACCCCGGCGATACACGATTCTTGGAGGGCGATTATGTTGACAAGCTGAAGTTTTTTGAGGAAAATGAAGGCGTACAAGATAAGGTCGTTGTCGCCAGCAAGGGTGATACAAAGTTTAAGAATGGCCAGCTTGTTCCCAAAAAGAAAGTCCGAGAGGCGAACAGTGAGCTGAGGAAAAAAGGAAAGAAAGTGGCAGAGTATCGCGATGCTGAGCCAGCGACTTCCGAGCCAATCCTCCTCGGCATCACCACGTCTGCGTTGTCAACGGACAGCTTCATCTCCGCTGCGTCGTTCCAGGAGACGACAAAAGTGCTAACGGATGCGGCGATCGAGAGCAAAGTGGATCGGTTGCTCGGGCTTAAAGAGAATGTCATCATGGGACGTCTCGTTCCTGCTGGCACGGGGTTAGCGGAGTTTAGGGAGCTGATCGTGATGCCGAAGCAGGAGGTGGCAGTGGAGGAGCCAGCAGTGGAAGTTGTGAAGGAAGAGAAGAAATTAAGAAAGAAGGCGAAAGCGGTTGCGTGAGATTCACCGGATCGTTTTGTTTGACAATTATGGATTTTTTAGTTAAATTTACAGGCTATTTTTTTCCAAACAACACTGTCTAAGGTTTCTCGCTTGCCCACTATCAACCAGCTTGTGCGTTGGGGTCGCGAACAGACTACTTGGAAGAGCAAAGCGCCAGCTCTACAAGGCAGCCCCCAGAAGCGAGGGGTTTGCACGCGCGTCTATACGACAACGCCTAAGAAACCGAATTCGGCCTTGCGGAAGGTCGCTCGCGTCCGCTTGACCAATGGAATCGAAGTGACCGCTTACATTCCGGGCGAAGGACATAATCTCCAGGAGCACTCTATCGTCATGATTAGAGGGGGCCGTGTGAAGGATCTGCCTGGAGTTCGATACCACATCATTCGCGGGACTCTCGATACGGCGGGGGTGAGTGACCGAAAGCAGGGTCGCTCGAAATACGGAGCAAAGAGACCAAAGGAAGCATAGCGTACCAGTCAGATGAGAAAGAAGAGAGCCCCAAAGAGACAAGTACCCGCAGATCCCAAGTACCAGGACGTCCTTGTTGCCAGGTTCATCAATTCGGTTCTCCGGCGAGGGAAGAAACATCTGGCGCGCGGCATCTTCTACGATTCACTGCAAATGGCGGAAGAACGTACAAAGCAGAATGGGCTTGATGTGTTTCGGAAAGCGATGAGGAATGTCCAACCGATCCTTGAGGTTCGCGCAAGAAGAGTCGGGGGTGCGACGTATCAGGTTCCGACAGAAGTTCGTCAGGACAGAGGCCTCGCACTCGCAATTCGTTGGTTGCTGAATGCTGCGCGTGAACGAAAGGACAAATCGATGTCGTTAAGATTGGCGGCTGAGTTCGTTGCTGCGGCAAACAACGAGGGGAATGCAGTGAAGAAGAAAGAAGACACGCATAAGATGGCTGAGGCAAACAAAGCGTTTGCCCATTTTCGATGGTGAGACGTGAGTAACTGATCAGAGCGATGGCAAGAGCATATCCACTGGAAAGAACGCGGAACATCGGCATCATGGCGCACATTGATGCCGGGAAGACCACAACGACCGAGCGGATTCTCTTTTATACCGGAGTCCTTCATCGTATGGGTGAAGTCCACGATGGCGCTGCGACGATGGACTGGATGGAGCAGGAGAAAGAGCGCGGAATCACCATCACGAGTGCCGCGACCACCTGTTACTGGGACGAACACCGGATCAATATTATCGATACCCCAGGACACGTGGATTTTACCGTTGAAGTGGAGCGATCCCTCCGGGTTCTTGATGGTGCAGTGGCCCTCTTTTGCGCTGTCGGTGGAGTTGAACCGCAGTCTGAGACTGTTTGGCGCCAGGCGGACAAGTATGGGGTTCCGAGGATTGCATTTGTCAACAAGATGGATCGTGTCGGCGCAGATTTCTTCAACGTGATCAAGATGATGAAGGATCGACTTGGTGCACATGTGGTTCCGATCCAGCTGCCGATTGGCGAAGGAGATATGTTTGCTGGCGTGATCGATCTTATCCAGATGAAGGCGAAAATCTATCATCAGTCCACTCTCGGGACGGAGTGGGAGGATCTCCCAATCCCGCACGATCTGGAGAAAGTGGCTGCTGAATATCGTATGAAAATGCTCGAAGCCGTCGCAGATGAAGATGATACTCTACTAGGGAAGTACCTCGAAGGCAAGCCAATCAGCGAGAGAGAAGTCAAAGAGGTTCTCCGGCGTGCGACGTTGAAGGCGAGTATCGTTCCAGTCCTATGCGGCTCTGCGTTCAAGAACAAGGGTGTTCAGATGCTGTTGGATTCGGTTGTGGATTTTCTCCCTTCGCCTCTCGACATTGGAGGCGGTGAAGTCTGGGGTCATCATCCGCACCGGAAGGATCATGTCGCCCGGAAGATTAGTGATAGCGAGAAGTTCAGTGCTCTCGCATTCAAGATCATGACAGATCCGCACGTCGGCAAGTTGACGTATTTCAGGGTTTACTCAGGGTCGATCCAAGCAGGATCCTACACATATAACTCAATCCGAGACCGTAAGGAACGAGTTGGGCGTGTCCTGTTGATGCACGCCAATCACCGCGAGGATGTTGAGGAGGCCTTCACTGGCGATATCGTCGCTGCTGTCGGTCTCAAGTCCACGCGAACGGGTGACACACTGTGTGAGGAGGACGACCCCATCATACTTGAGAAGATGGAATTCCCCGAACCAGTGATTTCGGTCGCGATCGAACCGAAGACGAAGGCTGACCAAGAAAAGCTTGGGGAGGCACTCTCAAGACTTGCGGAGGAAGATCCGACATTCAGGATATCTACAAATGAAGAGACCGGCCAGACAATAATCAGCGGGATGGGAGAGCTTCATCTCGAGATCATTGTTGAGCGGATGAAGCGAGAATTCCGCGTCGTGGCTAATGTGGGCAGACCACAGGTTGCGTACAAGGAAACCATCAAGAAGAAAGTCGAGGCGGAGGGAAGGTTCATTCGGCAGTCTGGAGGTCGTGGACAGTACGGACACGTCTGGATTGAACTCGAGCCGAACGAGAAGGGAAAGGGTTTTGAGTTCATTGATGCGATCGTCGGCGGTGCAGTTCCAAGGGAATACATCCCGGCCGTTCAAGAAGGAATTCAGGAGGCGATGCGGAACGGTGTTCTGGCGGGCTACCCAGTTGAAGACGTGAAGGTTCGTCTCTTCGATGGATCGTTCCACCAAGTAGACTCCTCAGAGATGGCGTTTAAGATCGCTGGCTCGATGGCGTTCCAGGATGCTGCAAAACGGGCGCAGCCTGTGCTCCTCGAGCCGATTATGTCTGTCGAGGTTGTGACGCCAGAAGAATATATGGGAGACGTTATGGGAGACCTGAATGCACGTCGCGGGAAGATCGAAGGTCTCCATGCACGAAAGGATGCGCAGATCATCCAAGCGTTCGTCCCCCTCTCAGACATGTTTGGATACGCAACGGCAATGCGCTCGATGACGCAGGGACGAGCTCTGTATACGATGCAGTTCTCTCATTATGACGAGGCTCCCCGGAGTATTTCTGAACAGATCATTGAGAAGGTAAAAGGAAAAGATCTCGTCACTGCTTGAGGTGCTCTCAAGCCCTCATCGCATTCATCCAAACCAATTCACCATAGGAGAGTCGAGAATGGCAAAGGCAAAATTCGTGCGAGACAAACCCCACGTCAATATTGGGACGATTGGACATATTGACCATGGGAAGACGACTCTGACAGCCGCCATCACAATGGTGTTAAACAAGAAAGGTCTCGCGGATATTCGGACCTTCGAGAGTATCGACAACGCACCGGAAGAGCGAGAGCGCGGAATCACCATCGCTGTCGCCCACGTCGAGTATTCGACTGACAAACGACATTATGCCCACGTTGACTGCCCGGGCCACGCTGATTACATCAAAAACATGATCACAGGTGCTGCGCAGATGGACGGAGCGATCCTTGTGGTCGCCGCAAATGATGGCCCGATGCCGCAGACGCGAGAGCACATCCTCCTTGCTCGTCAAGTAGGCGTCCCGAGAATCGTTGTGTTCCTCAATAAGATCGACATGATGGATGATCCCGAGCTCATCGAGCTCGTTGAAATGGAACTTCGTGATCTTCTGAAACAGCAGGAGTTTCCAGGCGACGAGATCCCTATCATCCGGGGAAGCGCCTTGAAAGCGATGGAGCGAGCACTGGCGCCCGATTCGAAGCCGGATGACCCTGCATTCAAATGCATCTATGACCTGATGAACACTGTGGATTCATATGTGCCGATTCCAGCACGTGATGTCGAGAAGCCATTCTTGATGCCGGTCGAAGACGTCTTCAGTATCACCGGACGTGGAACCGTCGGTACGGGCCGTGTCGAGCGCGGACGAGTGAAAGTCGGAGAGGAAGTCGAGATCGTTGGGCTCGGTGCTCAAAAGAAGAGCGTTGTCACCGGCGTGGAGATGTTCCGCAAAGAACTGGATGAAGGGATGGCTGGAGACAACATCGGTATCCTCCTTCGAGGAGTTGAAAAAGAGGAGCTGGAGCGCGGAATGGTTATCGCGAAGCCAGCGAGCATTACGCCCCACAAGAAATTCACGGCTCAAGTGTACGTGCTGAAAAAGGAGGAGGGCGGACGCCACACACCGTTCTTCACCGGTTATCGCCCTCAGTTCTATTTCCGGACGACGGATGTCACTGGTGTTGGCACTCTTCCAACTGGCACGGAGATGGTGATGCCCGGCGATAACGTCGACAACCTCACAATCGAGCTCATTTCTCCGATTGCCATGGAGGAAGGGCTTCGGTTCGCAATTCGAGAGGGTGGGCACACAGTCGGTGCCGGAGTTGTGACCAAGATACTCGAGTAAGAATCTCATGAGGCTGCCCTGGTCTCAGTTCAGGACAGCCTTTTTCATGCAATCGTCGTTACGCCTATTGGTGCAAGATGCCTGGTCAGAAGATTCGGATAAAGCTGAAATCATACGATCATAACTTGATCGACAAGTCTGCGGAGAAGATCATAAAGACTGTCAAGTCGACGGGCGCTGTGGTCTCTGGGCCGATTCCCCTACCGACGAAGAAGACGATCTACACGGTACTTCGTTCTCCACACGTCGACAAGAAGTCGAGGGAACAATTCGAGACGCGAGCTCATAAGCGGCTCATCGACATTCTCAACTCGACGAATAAGACAGTCGACTCACTTATGAAGCTTGAGCTGCCCGCTGGCGTTGACGTCGAGATCAAGGTGTAAGCCATCCACCCGGCGCTTGCCTCGTAGGAGCAACTGAATTCCATAGGGGAAGGACGCTTCCGACAGAAATGAACATGGCTGGATTGATCGGCAAGAAAATTGGAATGACAAGTGTCTTTGATGAGCGCGGGGAGTCGATTCCCTGTACGGTCATCCAAGCGGGTCCGTGCTGGGTCACGCAGACTCGGACGAAAGAGAACGACGGATACGATGCTCTCCAACTTGGCTTTGGAGAAAAGAATGAGCGTCTTGTCACCAGACCGCTCAAAGGGCACTTTGCGAAATCAGGAGTGAAGACGCTCCGAGTTCTGCGAGAATTCAAGGGCTTCACCACGTCGACACACAAGACGGGTGAAGAGATTAAAGTCGACGGAGTCTTCGCAAAGGGTGACACGGTGAAGGTCAGTGGGATTTCGAAGGGAAAAGGATTTCAGGGCGTTGTGAAGCGGCATCATTTCGGCGGAGGGTCCCGGACGCATGGACAAAGTGACCGTGAAAGAGCTCCAGGGTCGATTGGCTCGAGCTCCTATCCCTCACGAGTCTTCAAAGGGATGAGGATGGCGGGACGGATGGGGGGACGGAAAGTGACGGTACGGAATCTCAGCGTTTTCAAAGTGATTCCAGAATCAAACATTCTCCTGGTGAGAGGATCCGTCCCAGGTGCGATCAACAGCTATCTTGAGATCATAAAACTGTAACGAGAGTTCGTTCAAGAGATTCTCATGGAACTGGAAGTCTACAAGAGAGATGGCACAAAGACAGGAGAAAAAGTAACCCTCCGGCCCGATGTCTTTGAGATCGAGCCGAACGATCACGCGATCTACCAGGCAGTTCGACTCTATCTCGCAAACCAACGGCAGGGGACGCACAAGACGAAGACTCGGGGTGAGGTGCGGGGTGGCGGCAAGAAACCATGGCGCCAGAAACATACTGGGCGTGCCCGCTCCGGATCGACTCGATCTCCGGTTTGGATCGGCGGAGGAACGATCTTTGGACCGCAGCCGCGTGCCTATGATTTCAAGCTTCCGCGGAAGGTGAAAACGCTCGCTCGGAAATCCGCCCTTTCATACAAAGCAAAGAATGGTGAGATTCTTGTGGTTGAGGATTTCACTTTCCCAGCTCCGAAGGCGAAAGAGATGATCGCGATCCTTAAAGCCCTTTCTCTCGATGAGAAAAAGACGCTCATCCTCGTGCCTTCGACCGATGTCAACGTCTACAAGTCCGGGAGGAACATCCCAAGTGTGAATGTCCTGGAAGCGAACAAAGCATCGACCTATCATATTCTCAACAATCAGGTTCTTCTGATCCAAAAGACTGCTTTGGGCGTTCTTGAGACCAGTATTCGGAATTAGCGGATCAGGTGCGCGATGAGAGAGACATTAAAGAGACCACTGGTTACTGAGAAGATGACGGTTCTTCAGGACAAGCGCCAGTATGCTTTCGAGGTTGATACCGAAGCGAACAAGGTTGAGATCGCTCGCGCGATCGAAAAGAAATTCAATGTTACTGTTGAGAGCATCCGGACGCTGAGGTTGAAAGGCAAAACGAAGTCTCAGTTGACCCGTCGCGGTCGTTTTGCTGGAACGACTTCGCATTGGAAGAAGGCGATCGTCACCCTGAAAGAGGGGGAGAAGATTGATTTTGTGGAAAACGTGTAGCTGAGAAACCGTGAGGGAATAGCAGCATGCCCGTCAGGAAGCTTAAACCAACAACTCCAGCGTCGAGATTCTATTCAGTCTCCTCCTTTGACGAGATCACAAGGACCGAGCCTGAAAAGTCGCTCCTCGCGCCGTTGAAGAAGACAGGCGGGCGCACGTCGGACGGGCATGTGACTGCACGGCACCGTGGTGGCGGTCACAAGCGGCTCTACCGCATCGTCGATTTCAAGCGAGACAAGACAGGGATTCCTGCGCGCGTTGCATCCATCGAGTATGACCCGAACCGTTCAGCGCGCATCGCTCTGCTGGATTATGCTGATGGTGAAAAACGGTACATCGTAGCCCCCGAAGGTCTGAAGGTGGGAGAGATGCTTGAGTCGGGAGAGAATGCGGAGGTCAAAGTCGGGAACGCGCTCCCTTTGAGGAACATCCCTGTCGGTACGTTCATCCACGGCGTTGAGCTAAAACCGAAGAAGGGTGCTCAGCTTGCGCGGAGCGCTGGAGCCTATGCGCAGCTCCTCGCGAAGGAAGGTAACTACGGCCAGTTGCGGCTTCCGTCTGGAGAAATCAGAAACGTCCCCCAAGAGTGCATCGCTACGATTGGCGTAGCGAGCAACATTGAACACGAGAACATCAGGATTGGAAAAGCGGGTCGTTCGCGCTGGCGCGGTCGGCGCTCGCAGTCGCGCGGAGTCGTGATGAACCCCGTCGACCATCCGCATGGAGGCGGCGAAGGGAAATCCCCACAGGGGAATCCTCACCCTGTCTCTCCCTGGGGAATGCATACGAAGGGAAAAAAGACTCGGAAGAGAAAAAAGGGATCCAACAAGTATATAGTGAAGCGACGAAGGTAATTCGATTATCTTCTCAACTAGATTATGCCACGCTCTCTGAAAAAGGGTCCTCATGTGGACCCGAAACTGCTCGAGAAGATCAAAGCGCTGGAGAAGAGCAACCAGAAAAAAGTGATCAAAACCTGGTCACGCTCTTCGACAATCACGCCAGATTTCGTCGGGCACACATTCGCAGTACACAATGGGAACAAGTTCATCCCGGTCTATGTCCATGAAGCGATGGTTGGCCACAAGCTCGGAGAATTCGCCCCGACGAGGATTTTCCGGGGGCACCCGGGCTTGAAGACAGAAGAGACGACGACTCCTGTGGAGTCGAAGCGTGAAGGTTGACAATGGAAGCGCGTGCGATCAACAGATACGTTGGTTCTTCGCCGAGAAAAATGCGGTTGGTCATTGATCTCATCAGGGGCAAAGCCGTTGAAGAAGCGCTGACAACTCTCCATTTCTCACCGAAACATGCCGCGAGAGTGGCAGAGAAGACTCTTCGGTCTGCAGTTTCCAACTTGCAGAATAAGAATGAGGCGGGACGGGTGGATGTCGAAACGCTTTTCGTGAAGACGGCCTTTGTTGATCAAGGACCGACGGCGAAGCGTACGTTGCCCGCTCCGATGGGTAGAGCGTATCGGATTCGAAAGCGGTCAAACCATATCACAATAGTTGTTGCACAGAAGTGAGGTAGGGCACAACATCATTCACAAGGTGTATAACCAGGAGGAGAAACCGGAGGTCGTTTGGGACAGAAGACAAATCCGATAGGACTTCGACTCGGAATCATTCGATCGTGGGATTCAAACTGGTACGATGAGAAAGGATTCGCGGGAAAGCTTACCGAGGATCTCATGATCCGCAACTATATCCACAGCCGTCTGAAGAAGGCGGGCATCTCGCGGATCCTCATTGAACGGACTCTGAAGCGCGCTGTCATCACGATCCACACCTCTCGGCCTGGAATCGTTATTGGACGGAGCGGCAAGGAGATCACGCAGCTTGAAGAGGAGTTGAGGAAGGTCACGAACAAAGAAGTCAAGATCCTCATTCATGAGATCAAACGCCCCGAGCTTGATGCCTATCTTGTCGGCGAGACTGTTGCGTCTCAAATCGAAGGCCGTATCTCGTTCCGGCGAGCAATGAAGACAGCGATGACCTCCTCGATGAGAATGGGTGCCGAAGGAATCCGAATCATGTGTGCAGGTAGGTTGGGCGGAGCGGAAATGGCACGGACAGAGCAGTATAAAGAGGGAAGAATTCCTCTTCATACACTCCGGGCCGATATCGACTACGCGACAACGACGGCGCAGACCATCTATGGAGCGATTGGAGTGAAAGTCTGGATCTGTAAAGGTGAGATTCTCGGTGACCACCTCGGAAAGCAGTCGTAGGTGAGTCGAGTTTGGATAGTGGAGTGAACATATCATGTTAATGCCGAAGCGAGTCAAGTACAGAAAAGCGCAGCGAGGACGGATGCGGGGATCCGCCACCCGTGGTGCCACCGTCGCCTTCGGAGATTTCGGTTTGAAGGCCATGCAGCCGGCGTGGATCACGGCGAAGCAGATCGAGGCCGCCCGAATTGCACTCACGAGAATGATGAAGCGTGAGGGAAAGGTGTGGATCCGCTTGTTCCCCGACAAACCCGTGACGAAGAAACCTGCCGAAACTCGTATGGGTAAAGGAAAGGGAGCCCCGGAGATGTGGGTTGCAGTCGTGAAACCCGGGAGAGTGATGTTCGAAGTTGGCGGAATCAGGCCCGAGATGGCGGAGGAGGCCCTCCGTCTCGCGGCTCACAAGCTCCCGATCAGAACGAAGTTCGTAACTCGCACAGATTACAAAGCGGCTTGAAGGTGATTCGACATGAAGATGTTTGAGATCAAGGAACTCAGTGATGAAGAACTGAAGAAGAGGGTGAAGGACGAAGAGGAAAGCCTCTCGCACCTTCGGTTCCGACATGCGACGACGCAACTCGAGAGTCCGGCAAAGCTCAGGACTGTGCGAACAGACATCGCTCGCATGAAGACCCTGCTGCGGCAGCGAGAAGTCAAACGCCTGCGTGAGGCAAAGGAGAAACCAGAAGCGACGTGATGGATGCTACCGAGAACATCAGCCCTGTCGTGCGAACGGCACGACGAAAGGTCCGCGTTGGCGTCGTCGTGAGCGACAAAATGCAAAAGAGCATTGTCGTGGCGATTGACCGACGAATTCCACATCCTTTGTACAAGAAGCCCACTCACAGAACGACAAAGCTTATCGCGCATGATGAGAAAAACGAGGCGAAGATCGGAGATAAGGTTCAGATCATGGAGACTCGACCTCTGAGCAAGCGGAAACGCTGGCGTCTCGTCCAGGTTGTCGAGCGGGCGCGGTGACCCTGAAAGCGCCGGTGTACTATGATACAGGAAGAAACAAATCTCGTGGTGGCAGACAATTCGGGTGCCAAGAAAGTTCGCTGCATCCGTGTCCTTGGTGGACACGATAAGCGATATGCGGGGATTGGGGACATGATCGTTGTCTCGGTGAAGTCAGCACTGCCCGGAGCTGCCGTGAAAAAGGGGGACGTGTCGCGTGCGGTCATTGTCCGGGCGAAAAAGGAGACGCGCCGTCGTGATGGTTCATACATCCGCTTCGATGAGAATGCCGCAGTGCTTGTGGATGAACAGAATGAGCCTCGCGGGACGAGAGTCTTCGGCCCGGTCGCGCGTGAGCTCCGCGAGAAACAGTTCATGAAGATTGTATCGTTGGCGCCGGAAGTGGTTTGACTTCGGTTCTGAGAGAAGACAAATGAAAGTCCGAAAAAGCGATAACGTCGTTGTGATTGCGGGTAATGCCGTCGGCAAGAACGGGAAGGTTCTTAAAGTGTTCCGCGAGAAATCTCGCGTCATCGTCGAGGGAGTGAACATCATCAAGCGCCACGCGCGGCCATCTCAGAAGAACCCGCAGGGGGGTATTGTGCAGAAGGAAGCTCCCATCCACGTCTCCAACGTCATGGTTGTGTGCCCGAAGTGTAACACTCCGAGCCGCCTTGGTCACGCTGTCGTGACGGATGCGACATCGGGAAAGCGTCGGCTCACCCGCGTGTGTAGGAATTGCGGTGAGATGTTTTAGCGGCTCAGTGGGTACAAAGATTTCAAGGATTCAGGATTAGATGGCAAAAGCAAAACAGACTAAGGAAGCCAAAGGCGCAGAGGCTGCGGCGAAAACTCCCCTTGAGCCCATCAAACCGCCGCGCTTGTTCGAGCGCTACAAAAAGGACGCCGTGCCAGCGTTGATGAAGCGCTTTCAGTACAAGAGTGTGATGCAGGTACCTCATCTGGAAAAGATCAGCGTGAATGTGGGGGTGGGGAGTGCCACCCAGGACCCGAAGATTCTGGAGACTGCCACAAAGGAATTGGAGCAGGTTGTTGGCCAGAAAGTTGTTATCACACGAGCGAAGAAATCGATCTCTAATTTCAAGCTGCGTGAGGGTGTTCCGATTGGATGTCGCGTGACTCTCCGGAAGGCGCGGATGTACGAGTTCTTTGACCGATTTGTAAGCGTCGCGGTTCCGAGGATCCGGGATTTCCGCGGCTTCTCTGAAAAGTCCTTCGACGGGCGTGGAAACTTCACCGTCGGGATCAAGGAGCAGATCATCTTTCCTGAAATCGACGTCGACAAGGTGACGAGAATAACGGGAATGGATATTACATTCGTGACAACCGCAGGAACGGATGAGGAAGCCTATGAGCTACTCAAAGTACTCGGGATGCCTTTCGTTCGGCGCACCGAGATTATTGAAACACCTTCTGATAAACCTGCGACAGCCGAGAGAGGAGCATAGCGAACCGGATTGGCACGATTGGCAATGGTAGCGAAGGCGAAGCGGTCGCCGAAGTTTAAGGTACGACAGCACAACCGCTGCAGTATCTGTGGAAGGCCCCGTGGATACCTTCGGAGATTCGGTCTCTGCAGGATTTGCTTCAGGAATCTTGCTCTTTCGGGGAAGATCCCCGGTGTGAGGAAAGCAAGTTGGTAACTAGGTATCCAAAAGGATTGCGAGGAAAATGGCAGACCCTGTATCGGATTACTTGACGCGTGTTCGAAACGCCGTTCAAGCGCGACACAAGAGAGTGGATATCCCCGCTTCGAACCTGTTGCGTGAGCTCACAAAGCTCCTGCAGGACCAGAAGTATGTCGCCCGCTTTTCGGAGATCCCTGATCGTGTTCAAGGAACGTTAAGAATCTATCTGAAATATCAAGGGGAGGAAAGCGTGATCCGGAGTCTCATTCGTGTCAGCAAGCCGGGACGAAGGGTCTATCTCGGCCACGATGAGCTGCCGCGAGTTTTCGACGGTCTCGGCATTGCGGTCATCTCGACATCGAAGGGCTTAATGACTGAGAAAGATGCCCGCCGACAAAAGCTCGGAGGTGAAGTCCTCTGCTACGTTTGGTAGTATCCACTGAGGTGAGTAGGATAAGATGTCTCGAATAGGAAGAAAACCGGTACCGATTCCCAAAGGCGTCAAGGTCGAGCAAAGTGATGGGACTGTAAAGGTCAAGGGTCCCAAGGGAGAGCTCACGGCTGCGGTTCATACCGATATAGGAGTTGAGCTTAAGGAGAATGAATTGCTCGTTACGACGTCGGTAGACGATAAACGACACAAGGCACTTCACGGACTGTGGCGTGCTGTATTGAACAACATGATCCGCGGGGTCGCTGAAGGCTACCAGAAGAAACTGGAGATCGTAGGAGTGGGTTATCGTGCCGAGATGAAGGCATCGAAGCTCCAACTTCAGCTCGGGTACTCGCATCCGATTATTTTCGTGCCGCCGGAAGGGATCAAGATCGAGACCCCGGCACCAACGAACATCACCGTGGGCGGCATCGACCGCCAATTGGTCGGGCAGGTTGCGGCAAAGATTCGTTCCTTCCGACCTCCAGAGCCGTACAAAGGCAAAGGGATCAAATACGAGGGTGAATACATTCGCCGGAAGGCTGGAAAGGCGGCCGCAGCTGCGGCGGGAACCAAGCAGTAAATATCTGAAGACGACCTTCTTGAGAGAAGAAGATGATCACGAATGAGAGACTTGAGCGCAGGCTGCGCATCAGAGATAAGGTGAGAAGAAAAGTTCAGGGTACTCCTGAGCGCCCGCGTCTCTCCATTTATCGAAGCTTGAATCACATCTACGCCCAGATCATTGACGACACCACCGGAAAAACCTTGGTCGCAGCGTCGACACTCTCGAAGGAAGTGCATGACCAGCTGAACGGTGTGAAAGGGAAAATCGCCAAGGGGAAGCTCGTTGGGCTCACCACTGCAAGGAAGGCACTCGAGAAGAACATCAAGGAGGTTGTCTTCGATCGGGGCGGATTCCTTTACCACGGTCGCGTGAAGGCGGTGGCGGATGGGGCGCGTGAAGGGGGATTGAAATTCTGAGTTTAAGAAGCGAGTCGGGGACCTCGAACGAGCTAAGGGCAAAGCCATCCCCGTGAGAAAGTGTCAGGTCGTTAGACCTTGACCCGCTTCGACGAGCGAAAGCGAGGCGAGCAAACCTTGTCGGGTCGTCTAATGGCAGGACAGCGGCCTTTGGAGCCGTTAGTAGAGGTTCGAATCCTCTCCCGACAGCACGGATCAAATGTAAATTGAAATCTCAGGTGACCATACGTGGCGCGGATCAAAGCAAGCGAATTAGATCTCAAAGATAAAGTCGTCCACATTAACCGAGTTGCAAAGGTCGTGAAAGGTGGGCGGCGCTTTAGCTTCAACGCCATCGTTGCAGTTGGTGATGGTAAGGGGCATGTCGGCATCGGCCTTGGCAAAGCGAATGAAGTTGCGGATGCGATCTCGAAAGGGATCGACGATGCAAAGAAGAACATCGTCAAGGTTCCAATCACCAACAATACAATCCCCCACGCGGTCCTTGCGAAGTATGGGGCGGCAAAAGTGCTCATCAAGCCGGCCTCTCCGGGGACTGGACTTATTGCTGGTGGAGGCGTGCGTGCAGTGCTGGAATCAGCGGGTGTGAAAGATGCGCTCACAAAATCAATAGGATCCTCAAATCCTCATAACGTCGTCAAGGCGACGCTCCGAGCTCTCCTCTCGCTTCAGGATGCGGAATCGGTTGCTCAGAGACGGGGGATGAAACTTCCAGAACTCTTCCAGGCTCCACCAGAGGAAACGGCACCTCAGGCTAGCACATGAAGCAGCTAAAGATCACACAGGTTCGCAGCATCATTGACGAGCTCGAGGCTCACAAGCGAACGATCAAGGCACTCGGCCTTGGCCGTCCAAATTGGTCGGTCGTTCAGAACGACTCACCGCAGATTCGAGGCATGATTACAAAGGTGAGGCATCTTGTGAGGGTGGAAGAGATCAAGAACACGCAGTGATGTGGAAATGGACATACTGAGCAACCTGAAATATCAAGAAGGCTCTCGTAAGCCGAGGAAGCGGATTGGTCGCGGGCAGGGATCGGCGCATGGGGGCACTGCCACGCGTGGACACAAGGGAGCCGGTGCACGATCCGGAAATAAACACCGTGCTTGGTTCGAGGGCGGCCAGATGCCTCTGGTGAGGCGGATTCCAAAGTTCGGGTTCCGCAATCCGTTCAGGAAGGAATTCCAGATCGTCAATATCAAACAGCTCGAAGCTCTAGTTGAGAAGGGTCGCATCAGCGATGGGAAGGTAACCCCTGATGCGCTGCACGATGTTGGAGCTGTCTCCAAAAGGAACATTCCGGTGAAAATCCTCGGGGATGGAGAGATCAAGAGCAAGTTGGAAGTGTCAGCTCATGCCTTTGCAAAATCGGCAATCCAAAAGATCGAGTCCGCCGGCGGGAAGACCATCGTTATTGCGGCACGAACGCCCGCAGCCAGTAAATGAGTCGTAGCGCCACAGCATGGCAAAGCTAACAGAAACCTTCCGGAATGTTCTGAAGATCCAGGAGTTACGTCAGCGGCTCCTCTACACTGCGGGACTTCTGATCGTCGTTCGGCTTGGTGCGCACATTACTCTTCCCGGCGTAGATGCCTCAGCGCTGAGTCAGGCGATCCGGAACCAGGCCTCAAACACGCTCTTTGGATTGTATGATCTCTTTGTCGGTGGTGCATTCAGCGCGGCGGCAGTCTTTGCGCTCGGCATTATGCCGTATATCAGTTCCTCGATTGTCATTCAGCTTCTTGGTGCGGTCGTCCCGTATTTTCAGAAACTCACAAAAGAAGGGGAAGAAGGACGAAAGAAGATCACGCAGTATACTCGATACGGTACTGTCTTGATCTGTGTGCTGCAAGGGTGGGGGATGAGTGTTCGATTGACAAGCCTCACTGCAGCGGGAGTTCCGATCGTACCTGCAGAAATACAAGGGCTTGGTTTCACGATGAGCACAGTGATCGTGCTAACGGCGGGAACGATCTTCATGATGTGGCTGGGGGAGCAAATCACGGAACGAGGGATTGGGAACGGCATCTCGCTTATCATCTTCATTGGAATCATTGCTCGGTTTCCAAACGCGTTGCTTGACGAGTATCAACTGATCAGTTCGGGAGCACGAGGCTTGATCGTCGAGCTGGTGATCTTCGCCGCAATGACGTTCATCGTCGCCGGTGTCGTTCTCGTGACTCAGGGCACGAGGAGAATTCCTGTTCAGTATGCAAAGCGAGTGATCGGAAGGAAAGTCTATGGTGGTGTGACACAATACATTCCCATGCGTGTGAACACTGCCGGCGTGATGCCGATCATCTTCGCACAGTCGATCATGTTCATACCGCAAACAATCGTGACGTTCTTTCCTGACAGCGAGTTTATGAACACTGTTTCCAAACAATTGAGCTACACCTCGGCGTTTTACTCACTGATCTACGCGATCATGATAGTCTTCTTTACGTACTTCTACACTGCCATTGCGTTCAACCCGAAAGACGTCTCGGAGACGATGCAAAAACAAGGAGGATTTATTCCGGGTATTCGACCCGGAAGACACACGTCCGACTTCATCGACAACATCCTGACGAAGATCACGCTGCCGGGATCAATCTTTCTTGCCATTGTGGCTATTCTGCCAGCGTTCATGAACCGCCTCGGAGTAACGTCGCAGTTTGCGTCGTTCTTTGGCGGGACGAGTCTTCTCATTGTCGTCGGGGTTGCGCTCGACACACTTCAACAAGTCGAGTCGCATCTCCTCATGCGTCATTATGATGGCTTCATGAAAACAGGTCGGATCAGAGGTCGGCGATTCTAGTCTGTTGCGGTCACGCATGTTTTCCATCAAATCAGAGCGAGAAATAGATCTTATCCGTGGAAGCAGTAGGATTGTGTCGGATGTTTTGAAGTTGCTCGAAAACTATATTAAGCCGGGTGTGAAGACAGAAGACCTCGATGGAATGGTGGAAGACTTTATTCGTTCGACAGGAGGGGAGCCAGCGTTCAAGGGTTACGGGAATGATGAAGAGAATCTTTTTCCAGCATCCATCTGTGTCTCCGTCGATGACGTTGTCGTCCACGGCATTCCAAACGGACGAACCCTCAGCGAAGGGGAGATCGTCTCCATCGATGTGGGGGTCAAGAAGAATGGATACTATGGTGACGGTGCCAGGACCTACGCCGTGGGTTCTATCTCCGAGGAGAAAGCGCGTCTTCTGAACGTCACAGAGCAAGCGCTGTACAAGGGCATCGAGCAAGCGGCAGAAGGCAATCACCTCTACGATATCTCTTCGGCAGTGCAGCGAGAGGTGGAAGCGGCTGGATTCTCGGTCGTAAGAGACCTCGTCGGCCATGGTATTGGAAAGAACTTGCATGAAGAGCCGCCCGTCCCGAATTTCGTTCCGACTGGGAGCAAAGGGAAGGGAATGAGATTGAAGGAAGGCATGGCGCTCGCGATCGAACCGATGGTGAACTATGGGACCGCAAAGGTCACGGTCGGTCGTGACGGCTGGACGGTCAGGACATCAGATGGCAAGCCTTCGGCACACTTCGAACACACCATTGTTGTGAGGAAGGACAGAGCAGAGATCTTGACCGTGTAGTCAAAAGCTCCTTCACATGGCAAAACAAGAGCCAATCAAAATCGATGGAGTGATTACGGAAACTTTGCCCAATGCAACGTTTAAAGTGAAGCTTGAGAATGGCCATGAGATTCTTGCTCACATCTCCGGAAAGATGAGGATGAATTTCATTAAGATATTGGTTGGCGATAGAGTGACCGTCGAGGTTTCTCCCTATGATCTCTCGAAGGGACGAATCACGTATCGATACAAGTAGAATCGAGGAACGAAAGACATGAAAGTACGAGCATCGGTGAAGCGGTTGTGTGACAATTGCAAGATCGTCCGACGGAAGGGCGTCGTGCGTGTCATTTGCAAAAACCCTAAGCACAAACAACGACAGGGATAAGAGTGAAATTCGAATTTCGAAGTTCGGAATTCGAATTTGAACACGAAGCTTAATCTCAGGAGAACTCATTCCGTGGCTCGCATTGCAGGTGTTGACTTACCAAAGCAGAAGCGATCGGAGATCGGACTCACGTATATTTATGGGATCGGGAGAAGCTCTTCCCAGAAGATCCTCACAAAAGCGGGAGTCGATCTGAACAAACACGTCAACGACCTGACAGATGAAGAGGTCGCAAGGATCCGGTCGATTATTACGTCCGACTACAAAGTTGAGGGTGCGCTGCGTAGCGAAGTCCAGATGAACATCAAGCGCCTCACGGACATCGGCTCATACCGCGGGATTCGACATCGGAAAGGATTGCCGGTCCGGGGGCAGAGAACGCGCACGAATGCTCGCACGCGGAAGGGGAAGAGGAAGACAGTCGCAGGGAGGAAAAAGGCAATAGCGAAGAAGTAATCATCCAGGGGATTCTAAAGGAGAAAGAGAGTGGCGACAAAACCAGCTGCAGCGGCGCCGGTTCGGAAGAAGAAGAAAGTCACCGTCGATGTTCAGGGGCGAGTGTACATCAAAGCGACGTTCAACAACGTTATCGTTACACTGACCGACATCTACGGAAACACGATCGCGTGGTCTTCTGCTGGCAGAAATGGGTTCAAGGGGTCGCGGAAGAACACACCGTTTGCAGCTCAGGTTTCCGCAGGCGCTGCGGCAAAAGAGGCATACGCCTTGGGGCTAAGGAAAGTCGAGGTTTTTGTCACGGGCCCAGGATCAGGCCGCGAAGCAGCCATTCGTTCCCTGCAGTCGGCGGGTTTGGAGATTTCGAGCATTCGGGACATCACGCCCATCCCGCATAATGGCTGTCGGCCTCCCAAGCGCCGTCGCGTATAACGATTGATGAAGAGGAGATCCCAAACGTAATGGCACGGTACATCGAACCGAGTTGTCGGTTGTGCAGGAGAGAGAAACAGAAACTCTTCCTAAAAGGGACAAAATGTTTCACCGAGAAGTGTCCCGTTGAGAAACGCAACTTCCCCCCGGGACAGCATGGCTCTGTGCGCAGGGTGAAGGTTTCCGAATACGGAGTGCAGCTGCGCGAGAAGCAGAAAGTCCGCCGGACCTACGGTCTTCTTGAAGCGCAATTCCGTACGTATTTCGATCGTGCGTTGAAGCAGACGGGACGAACGGGTGAGACCCTCGTGAAGCTCCTCGAGCGCCGCCTCGACAACGTCATCTACCGTCTCGGTCTCGCCCCGTCACGGAAAGCTGCGCGGCAACTTGTCCACCATCGCCACTTCATGGTGAATAGCAAGATCGTTGATGTGCCCTCGCATCTCCTCTCGCCCGGCGATGTCGTTCAGGTGCGAGATAGGAGCAAGAAGTTAGAAGTCATCCACTCGTCGATGAAACGGATGAGAGACAGCGCGATGCTTCCATGGCTGAGTTTGGACAAGGCGAACCTGACGGGGACGTTTCTGAACGTTCCCGACCGAGTGGATGTCCCTCTGAACGCGAATGAGCAACTGATTGTCGAGTTGTATTCAAAGTAGTTTGAGAATTTCTGACCACAATAGTCCATCCCACGCAGTCAATGGGATGAAAGAGCGAGGATTCAGGTCATGACTACCAACATTCAAATGCCAGAATCGATTCAGCTTGATGAGTCCACGTACTCAAACAGCTTTGGGCGGTTCATCGTGCAGCCACTTGAGCGAGGGTTTGGTGTCACCATAGGAAACGCCTTTCGGCGCGTTCTTCTCTCTTCGCTTCCGGGAACTGCTATCACTGCAATCAGAGTTGATGGAGTGCCGCATGAGTTCACGACGATTAAAGGTGTGAAAGAGGACGTCGCCGAAATTATCCTGAACCTCAAGCAGGTTCGCATCAAAGTTCTGAGCAAGAAGGCCAGCCATGTCGTTTTGAAATTGAAGGGACCGGGGAACTTCGTTGCCGGCGACATCCAGAAGCACACCTCAGATCTCGAAGTTCTGAATCCTGCGTTGCACCTTGCAGCGCTGAACAAGGATTGTGACTTTGAGCTCGACTTAAGGATTGGGCGAGGGAAAGGCTACGTTCCTTCTGAAGAGAATAAGCTGCCGGATGAGCCAGTCGGGGTAATCCCGATTGATGCGATCTTCAACCCGGTGAAGAATGTTCGGTATTCTGTGGAGAGCACTCGGGTCGGCCAGCAGGTCGACTACGAAAAGCTTATCCTCGAGATCGAGACGGATGGATCAATCACCCCCGACGATGCCCTGACCTATGCAGGCAAGATCCTCCGTGATCACATCCAGCTCTTCATCAACTTCGACATCGAGCCCGAGGTCGATCGCGAGGAGACGGAACAGGATGCAGAGGTTGCTCGAATCCGGAAAATCCTCAAGATGCCCGTCGACGAGCTTGAACTTTCGGTCCGATCGCACAACTGTCTCCGCGCTGCGAGCATCAAGACAATAGCGGACCTTGTTAGAAAGACGGAAGCAGAGCTCCTGAGGCAAAGGAATTTTGGAAGGAAGTCGTTGGCAGAACTCTCACAGATCATCGAGGAGTTTGGCTTGAGTTTCGGGATGGATGCTGATCGATATCTCAAGGAAAATGGCCAGTAACGTTTGCAATTGCTTAAAGAAAAGCGGAATGGGCACGAGTAATGCGGCATAGGAAATCAGGGCGAAAACTGAAACGGACAGCGAGTCATCGAAAGGCGCTGCTGGCTGCTTTGGCATCTTCTTTGCTCCGGCACAAGAGAATCAGGACGACGACTGCAAAAGCAAAGGAAGTGCAGCCGTTCGTCGATCGGCTGATCACGAAGGCAAAACGGGCGCTCGCTGTCCAGTCAAACGGGCAGGGGAATTCCGTCCATGCTCGCCGCGAGGTCTCTCGTTTCGTCAAAGACCGTTCTGTGGTGAAATCACTCTTCGACGAAATCGCTCCAAAGCTTATGGGGCGTCCCGGTGGCTATACACGTGTTGTCAAACTCGGCCAACGTCACGGGGACGCAGCGGAGGTGTCTGTCCTGGAGTTGGTGGATTTCAGCGGCGCGGTAACACCTGCCCCAAGTAGCAAGGAAGCCAAGACTCCAAAGGGGAAGTCCAAGGAGAAGGAATCCTCGAAGGGAACTGGAACCTCGAAGAAGGACACCTCAGCGGGAACAAAAAAAGCGAAGCGAAAACCTGCTGAAAACAAATCGTAGGAAGCAGAAGGCGATCGTGGATAGACTCTTGAGAATCACCTCAGCAGAATTCTTCGTCAGCGTTGCGTATGCTCCAGGAAAGTCTGGTCCTGCACAATTTCCAAAAACCGATCAACCGGAGGTCGTCTTCCTCGGACGATCGAATGTCGGAAAATCCTCCCTCATCAACAAACTCTCCAGCCGCCGGAACCTTGCACGCATCAGCCAGACCCCGGGGAAAACACGTGAGATTAACTACTACCTGCTCAATAAGAAGTTTTACTTCGTCGACCTCCCCGGCTACGGCTACGCAAAAGTCCCCGAGCAGATGAGAGCGAGCTGGGGGAAGCTCATCGAGTATTACCTTCAGAAGCGAAAGCAGATCCGGTTGGCAATCCAGGTCGTCGACGCGAGACACGGACTGACAGAACTCGACAAGATGATGGTCGATTGGCTGGAGTACTATGAGATTCCGTATCTCGTTGTCTTGACGAAGGCCGACAAAATCGCGCGAAGCAAACTCCCGCTGCATCTTCAAGCCGTAAAAGAAAACTTCCACGATCACACCTATTGTCGTGAGATCATTCCCTTCTCTGCGCTGACGGATCTCGGCAAGGATGAGGTCCTCCGAGTCCTTGAAGCGCACCTCGCGAACTCAAGCCCACAATCGCTCGTCGCTTGACCCCGCTTCTCCGCCCTTCTCCCTAATTCATTGCGGTTCGTCAGGAATAGTGTTATCTTTTCTGAGAGACTGCAAGATATCCATGGTGGAGACCGCTATCTGAAAAGCCGTAGACTTCTCGGTTTTCATTGAGTGGTTTTCGATCCTCTCTTGGAGGTTCTTGTTGGAATCAGCCTTGGATAGACTGCAGTTGCACCGAGGAGAGAAGCACGCAAATAACTCAGGCAGTGCACGGGGCCCTTTTGGCGGCCCAGATTATTAATCAGCTTATCTCAGAGGTTCAGTAAGCACTTAGGAGGAGTTGAGAATGAAGCAAAGATTGTTTACACCCGGTCCCACGCCAATCCCTGAAGAGGTTCTTTCGGCTCTCTCGCGACCGATCATTCACCACCGTCAAGCGGATTTCAAGGAAATCTTCCGTCGCGCGTCTGCGGACTTGAAGTATCTCTTTCAAACAAATGAAGATGTGGTCACACTAACCGCGTCTGGTACCGGGGCGATGGAAGCCGCCGTCGTGAATCTACTCTCCAGCGGTGATTCGGCTATTTACGTCGACGGAGGAAAATTCGGAGAACGCTGGGGGCACATACTCAAGCAGTACTCCGTGACGCCTATTCCAATAAAGGTCGAGTGGGGTTCGGTGCTGGAAGCGGAAACAGTTCGAGAGACGCTTCTGCGACACCCGAAGGCGAAGGCTGTCTTTCTGACGCACAGCGAAACCTCAACCGGCACTGCAATTGACTTGAAGCGCATCTCCGAAACAGTGAACAACTCCTCCAAAGCCCTCATCGTGGTCGATGGGATCTCGTCCATCGGCGCTCTCGAAGTGCACATGGATGCTTGGGGAATCGATGTGCTTCTTACGGGTTCCCAAAAAGGTCTTATGCTTCCGCCGGGGCTCTCGTTCATCGCGTTCAGCCAGCGCGCAGGAGAAGTTGCCCGAACCTCGAGCTTGCCGAAGTTCTACTTCGACCTCGAGAGGGCATGGAAGACCGTAAAGGAGATGCAAACTCCCTGGACCCCTGCGATCTCTCTCATCGTCGGTCTTGATGTCGCGCTTCAGATGATTCGCCAAGAAGGCCTCCCGAACGTATGGATGAGGCATGATCGGCTGGCCCGTGCTGTCCGCGAAGGATGCGCTGCACTGGGGCTGGTGACCTTCTCGAAGTCTCCATCAAATTCTATCACGGCGATCCGGATGCCGGAAGGGATTGATGGCGAAGCTTTGAGGAGTCAACTGCGAAAGAAGCACGGGATCGTCGTCGCAGGGGGGCAGGATCATCTGAAAGGAAAGGTGATTCGGATCGCGCACCTTGGCTATTTCGATGATCTGGACATCATTGCAGTTGTGGCGGCTCTCGGGATGGCAATGGAGGAGTGTGTTGGCAAGTCCAATGCAGGCCCACCATCGTCCGGAAAGAGTGGAGGCAGATTTGATCAGGGGGCGGCCGTCGAGGCGGCCCTGCGAGCGTTGAGCCAACCTCTTCGTCACGGATTCGAGTTGAGATACACATAGCAATGAAGATACTCATTACAGATCCAGTTGATGATTCGTGCCTGCGTGTTCTCCAGAAGGAAGGTTTCGACGTGGACTTGAAACCTGACATTCCTCATGATCTCTTGAGAACGATTATCTCTGAGTACGACGCTTTGATCGTGAGGAGCGGGACAAGGGTGAGCTCGCAGATAATCGAGAGTGCACCGAAGCTCCGCGTGATCGGTCGCGCAGGTGCCGGGGTTGACAACATTGATGTCGACGCAGCGACTCGCCGCGGTATCATTGTCATGAACACGCCGGGAGGGAATACTATTTCGGCTGCTGAGCACACCCTCTCGCTTTTGTTTGCACTGGCACGAAACATCCCTCAGGCACACATGAGTGTTGTCAGCGGAAAGTGGGAGCGGGAGAAGTATGTGGGCGTGGAGTTGCTTGGTAAGACCGTCGGCGTCATCGGTTTGGGGAAAGTAGGGCGCGAGGTGGCAAGACGCTGCGTCGCACTTGGGATGAAAGCGATTGGGTACGACCCCATCCTCTCGAGGGACATCGCTATGAAGCTCGGCATCGAGCTCCTTCCTCTTGAGGAAGTTTACCGCCGATCGGACTTTCTTACTGTTCATGTTCCCCTGACGTCCGAGACGAGAGGGATGGTTGGTGAGCGAGAAATCGATCTTTGCAAGGCGGGCGTGCGCATCATCAATTGTGCAAGGGGCGGGATCATCGATGAAGACGCTTTGCTAAAAGGTTTAGAGAGCGGGCACGTGGCAGGGGCGGCACTTGATGTCTTTTCTCATGAACCTCCTGGTCAGTTCAAGCTCCTCCGTCACGAGAAAGTTGTCGTTACCCCTCATCTTGGTGCGAGCACTGAAGACGCCTTGGAGAAGATCTCTGTCCAAATCGCGCAGCAAGTAGCGGATGCACTGCTCGAGAGGGCCTTCAGCGGAGTTGTGAATGCATCTGCCCTTCAAGAGGGACTTCAAGAGCAAATCAAACCGTACGTACGGCTCGCTGAGAAGCTTGGCAGTCTCCAAGCCCAGCTTATGAAAGGAAAGCTGCGCAGTATTGCAGTCACGTGCGCCGGGGACCTGCTCCAGCAGCATGAGGAGCTTTTGACCGCCGCGGCCCTGCGAGGTTCTTTCTCTCATCTTCTGGAAGAGCCGGTGAACTATGTGAATGCGCAAGTGATCGCGAAAGAGATGGGCGTGGTCGTGAATGAGCGCAGGGAAGCGGAGGGCAGGAGTTTCCGTCATCTTCTTACGGTCGAATATGAGACGGAAAAAGAGAAGCGGTCGATTTCGGGCACGGTATTTGGCTCTGCGAACTTGCGTATCGTGAAGATCGATGAGTTTTATTTGGAGGCAAATCCAGAAGGCCACCTTCTGATTTACTCCAACGTTGATCGACCGGGGATGCTCGCGAGTGTCGGTTCGATCTTGGCGAGATCAAACATCAACATTGCGGGTGTCGCGCTGGGCCGAATTGAAGCAGGTAAACATGCTCTCGCGATCATGAGTGTGGACAGTGACATTCACGCCGACGTCCTGAGAGAAATAGCGGGATTGGAGGGCGTCTTCGATGCGAAAGTTGTTGGTTTGTAAGAGTTTCCATGTTGATTCGTGTGTCGGAATCTACCGCTTCTCCGAATCCGAATTCTTGTTTTTGAGCTTCAAAATGTAAAAAAAAGCTTGACAAACACTCAGGGATATGTTATATTTGTCCAAGCCTCGATCCCCAGAACGAGCTTTACTCACTGATTGGAGGTGATCCCCCGTCCGAGAACTTTGCTATTGCTTCTCTAAAGGCCTACAGGTTTCAACCGTTTTTTCCTGCTTCACTTCTCCAAGTTTGAGGATTACTTCAGCCGGTGCAGTGTGTCTTCTCCAGGCTTGAAACTCATTTAGACAACAAGTAAGGAGACAAACCATGCAGCGCAAGGTTCTGTTCTTGTTCTTCATCAGTCTATTCCTGCCAGCGAGTTTGCTCGGACAGGGCTATGGGAAAATCTCCGGGAAGGTGACCGACGCGAACACGGGCGACGAATTGATTGGTGCGTCCATTCGCGTTGAGGGGACGAGCTTAGGGGCTTCGTCAGCGCTTGACGGCTCCTATTATATTCTCAACGTTCGTCCGGGTAGTTACGTCGTGAAAGCCACCTACGTAGGTTATCAGGCCCTTACTGTCAGCAAGGTGATTGTGACGTCCGAACTCACGACGGACCTTAACCTGCGCCTTTACGCAGAGGCCGTTCAGGTTCCAGTCGTACAGATTGTTGCTGAAAGGCCGCTCGTGAGCAAGAGTGCCACGAATGAAATTCGTGCGATGCGAGCAGAAGAGATCGCGAATATCCCGGTTCGTGGGTATCTCGATGTCATTGGCCTGCAGACTGGTGTCGTGAGAATTGGAGACAATGTCTACGTCCGAGGGGGACGTACCGATGAGGTGGCCTATTTCATCGATGGCATGATTGTGAACAACCCCTACAACAGCCGGAATGCGGGCACAGTGGTGAGCGAGGCGCTCGAAGAGGTCACGTACCAGGGTGGTGGGTTTAACGCGGAGTACGGGTTTGCCAATGCTGGCCTCGTGTCTGCAACGACAAAATCCGGAGGGGAGAAACTTGGAATTTCCTTCGGGGCGATTACCGACGAGTTTCTGAAAAAGGTGAAGCCGCCTGCCGACGCACTCCAGAGAATACTGGATGGCCGGGATAGTCCCTCCAGCCTTGAGTCCTACGGCACCTCGATATTTCATGCCACAGTTGGCGGACCCATCCCCGGTACAAGTGATCGGGTCCGGTTTGCATTCGCAGGTCAACACAGTATACAGCTAGACGGGAATCCTTCGGTGGGGCGAGCCTACTACCAGCCCGACGATCGATCGCAGCAAACGGCTGTCAACTCGAACTTGACTTTTGATTTCAACCCCATAAATATCAGGGTCGGCGGCTTTTCGAGCATTGGAAAGTCGAGGCTGCTCAGTCAGTTCAACTCCATCTTCAATTCTTCCCGCAACCTGAAGGATGAAGCCTCAACTCACTCCTACTACGTCAAGCTTACTCATACGTTAGGGAATTCGACGTTTTACACTCTCATGGGCAGCTGGTTCCAGACGCAGGAAGAGCAGGGGGATCCGGTGTGGTGGGACGATATCCCATCGTACGGCGACCCCGCGAAGAATCCCGTGCTCGCCGGACCGGGAAGGAATCCGGCTAATGTCTTCCACAATTTATTTGCGGGTCCGGGATATGTACCCTTTAATAACGCAGTTGGTGGTGCCAGCTTTAGCTTTAACCGATCGAGCTACCTCGGCGGAAAACTCGATTTGAGCCATCAAACTGGTTCGCATCTCCTCAAACTCGGTGGTGAAATCCGGTACAACACCATCCGCTTTTGGGGTGCTCAGGCCAATCGCTATGCGCTTGCATTGGCTGCAGATCCGACTCTGACTCCTGAAGCGGCTCTCCGAGCCAGCTATACGAATAACCTGGGTGTGGCGGTGGATGGTGTGGCGCCAGGCAGGAGGACATTTCTCGATGAAGGGAGAGACGGTGCACCTCATCCGATTATCGGCGCGGCTTACCTCCAGGACAAGATCGAGTTGGATGACCTGGTGTTGAACCTAGGACT
>JBAWAH010000026.1:0-158957 GCA_049589195.1 Bacteroidota bacterium
CAGTAACCTCCCCACCCAAGTACGCCGTATGCCCAGTAGGCCCCGAGCATGATGCCTGCACCAAGCGCGAGGACTGCGAAGAGAATCCACGGAAATGCGTTCGTTAGCCAATTCTGATACCTTCTCCGCCACAAACCAGCCACCGCAAAGCTAAAGGGAACCGCCATCGCCGCGAATCCAATGAAGAGCACAGGTGGGTGGATGGTCATCCAGAAATTCTGAAGAAGTGGGTTTAGACCCCGACCATCTGCAGGCACTGAATCAAGAGAAATCTGTCCGGGAAATGCATCCCATATCGACCGGAAGGGCGACTTTGCTATAAGGAGAAGGAGAAGAAACGCCTGGATCGACACATAAATCGCCATCACCTCGGCTTCAATGTGCTTATTCCGAGTATAGCTCAGGAGGAAGATTCCGATGATGGCTCCAGCGAGAGCCCAAAAGAGAAAGCTTCCCTCCTGTCCAGCATAGAATGTCGATAGAAGATAGTAAAGAGGGAGCGACCGAGAGGTGTAGCTGTAGACGTACGCGTATTCAAATCGGTGCTGGAGAATGAATACCAGGAGAAGCAGAGAGGAGAGCACTACGCTCAGCACCATAGCCTCGAAAGCTCGTCGACCAAGTCTGACCGAGTCCTTCTTTGCAGTGGCTGTCTGGAAGTAACTCCACGCAGAGATGAGCGAAGCACCAAATGCAAACCAGATGACAAGTGTTCCAATCATTTCACATTCTCCAGATCACGATCTCTCTAGAAGTCTCTCTCGTCTCCGAACACATTGAGCTTTCCATTCATATGCTTTGCTTTGTCAATGATATTGAGATTCGCATCGACAATACCCACATGACACACCGAGCACTGCGTGCTGTTCGGGTGCGTTCCACGACGCGCTGGTGTCTTTGGAAGCGCCCGGTCAGCGAGAGTCTGCTTCGTCACATCACCATGACATGTTCCGCAGCGTGCCTCTCCGGTTCCCACAGAAGTCCAACTCGGAGAGTAGTTGTTTCCGTTTTTGAAATCCCCGTGGCAATATGTGTTGCTGCATTTCAGGGTTGATGGATTCCACGTCGTCGAAGGGGTTACCGTATGGGTAGTCGTGTCAGGGATAGTCAAGACAGAGTCCCGAATAATCAGGTCATAGTCCATCGTCGTCGGTTCATTCGTAACCGTATTTGCAAGAGAATCGCCGAATATCACTTCTGCTGGTAGACCACTGTCGACGTGACCTGGAGCGTAAACACTTGTCGGGACAACGTGGCATTCCGAGCAGCGAATGCCATCAGTAGTACCTGCCCCAGCAATGTGTGATTGATGAGCACCAACAGTCCGGATTGTGGTCGCGATGTTTCCGTCAAGATCGCGCGGAGGTGCAGGGTTTGTCGAACCATGGCACGTTGTGCAGTTTTCTGGCCCGCCGGATTTAGAGTGACAGGACAAACATGAGACCTGAGAAGAACCGCCCGCGTAATTTCGCCCGTGGCATGTCCAACACGAGGACATTTGCCACTGCTGCCCGCGGATGTATTTCCCATGGAAGTCTGATGATGAGGCTGTAGTCGCCCATCCCTCCGGATGCACAGTGAGAACTTGGCTTCTTTGAGGTGGCGCCACAAGATTATCCTGAAGCTCGCTGCAGCCTGCGACCAAGAGAATAGCAGCGAGCGTCAAAGAAAAGAGACCGTAACGGATCGTGACTGGTTTCATCGAAAGGTCCTCAAGATCCGTTTACCGGATTCCCTGTGTATGGCAAAGCATACATGTCGGATCCCTGCCCTGCCCATCGTGGCAACTCATACACGTTTCAATATCCCGCCGTGCCAACTCGGCGTGCCGATTTCCACCCGCTCCCGGCACCGCCGAAACAAAGTCTGCCCCCAAATGCCATGCCGGCTTGAAACTCTTCTGAACGATCCCGCCCTCAGCATGGCACGGCGCACAAAATGTCTCTTGTGAGTGACATGAATAGCAATCCGAGACGCGCCCTTTCGCATCGAGCCCGTGTGTGAACCGATAGTTAAGAGTGTGAGCGTTCTGCAGGACCATTTTCTTCTGAGTATCATCTGGACTGCTCTTTGCCGAAGGCTGCGTCATCGCATCTTTCCGATTCGAGAAGTTCACAAGGTTCGCCCCCTCATGGCAGTCCTGACAAAAACTCACGGAATGGCACGTTTGGCACCCTATATCGTACGCTCCGACGCGCACAAACTGTCGATGCTCTTTCTTGAAACTCGCGACCTTGTGATCACTCGGAACAAGCGTCGTAAAGTTCGTGTGACAGGATTCGCACACGTTCGCCGCTTTCTTGTTATCGTGGCATGTGTTGCAGGTTGCCATTGTAGGCATATTCGCTACGCCTGCATATTCGACTTTTTCCAGTCCCAGATGACACGTCTCGCACTTAACATTCAACTCGCCGACGTGTTTCTCGTGGGAGAAAATGATCTCCCGCGGCGGGTTTGCAAAGGGGACAAGGTTTTTCTCGTCAACATGACAGTACGTGCAGTTGTTTTTCACCTCGTCCTCGTGACAGGTGGCGCAATTCGCTTGCTTCGCCAGGAGGTTGTCCGACGAGCGCTTGCTCGTCTTCGCGCTTCCATGACAATCCTCGCACGACGCACCGACATCTTGCACGTGAAGTTTGTGTGAGAATTTGATCAGCTTCGACCGATCTTCCTCCTGCCCCGCCTGCGGCACGAAACCTCTGGCGGATGTGCCTGACTGCAATGGTGCCTCGCGCGTAGCCACCGCAATGATGACCACGCCCAGGAGAACAAGAATCGGCACGAGAAATCGACGAACCATAGAAAAACCCCCGCTGGTCACTGAAAAAGGTTCAGCTGTTCGGAGAACCAATAATTCGCTCTGGCAAAAAAGCGAACGTCATGCTGAACGATTCGATTATTCAGTGCCTGGACCTGGAGATCAAACGAAAACGCGGGCATTGGCCGAACTGTCGCTCCGATCACTCCTGCGAACACATGCTCGACAGGAGAGTCCCAGCTTAGACGGTATTCGGCATATTCTGCACCTAATGTCGGAACGAATGCCCGGTCGAACATAGGATAGTAGCCTTGGGCAGAAAACGAGTTCAGTTTTCCATCGAACCCCACACTTCCAGAGTAGCTGAGTGTCCCGTAATCATTACTGACTCCGGCGGTGTAACGACGGTTGTCGTCAAGGGTATATGACACCCGCGCGAGCCGACCAAAGAGTCTCCAAGCTGAACTCAGGTTGTATTCCACACCACTTTCAATCTCTTGAACAGAATTCCTAGGGAAAATGGAGAAATAAGAGTGAAACGGAATCCGCGGTGACCGGTAGATATACTCTCCCGTGAGTGCAACTTGATCCGTTACAGACACTCGACTGAAGAGTTGTGCGCGTGAAATGTGTTCATAATTTACGTCATACTCATAACGGCCATAGACAGAGACGGGGATAGCCGATCGGTAACTCGCGTCAACACCGATGAATTGATTGGAGTATGCTTCGGGAGTCACAAAGGTTCCAAGAGCGTTATTCAGAGAATCTCGCCGAATGGCAAAGTATGACGGCTGCTCAGCCCGGCTGTTCGTGTAGCTGATGGCGATGCGCCCCCCATCAACAGGCAATGCGATGATTTGTCCGCCAGCCATGAAGTTCTTGTCTACGTGCTCGATCACGGCTGCCTTCTGGTACGGCGGAGGCACAGCCCCCGCATAGCCAACGACGACAACTTTGTCATCCAGGAACCGAAGCCGTGAGAGGGCACCATCGATCGTTCCGAAGCCGACACCGGCATACAAAGGCTGCCGACCGAGACTGATGTCGAAGACGTTTCCCACGTTGCTCGCCTTGAAATAAAAATTATAGAGTCTCATCGCCTGGCCGCTTGAGATGAGCGAACCGAAATCGCTAAAGCCCTGGAGGTATGTGTGGAACGAGATGTCCTTCTGATAGAAGTCGAACTGGACAGCCTGAAAGCCCATCACATAAGTATTCTGCACGCCTACGGTGTCGTCACGCTGCCATGCATACATCGAGGTCACGAATCTTCCGTTGATACGTTGAGAGAATCCTGAACTGGTGAAGGCAAAGAGAAGAACAGCAATAACGAAAATTACGCGCTGCATGAACAGTCCAGGTGATTTTGGCGGTTTGCCCACTTCCGTGCTGATCCCAAATCTTACAATAGACGTGCCAAGAGTGTGGCGAGGATTACCCTCCGAAACAAAGTGGATTTAACCTTTTTTTTAATCTGGCCTCGGGCAACATCTCTTTGAATTCTTATGGATAGGAAGGAGACTAAAAGTGCTTCGCATGCCTGCGAAATGAGAACTGAGGAAAACGGACTGGAAAGGGCGAGATTAGGAGTGAAAGCTAAGTATTTCTGGCTTGAACGAAGTCGATGAAATGGGCGGTGTGCTGCACTTGGAATGACAATGCTGTGGATCTCTTAGAAGAGGCTTGAACTTCTAGCTCGTGATTTCTTACACACCTTTTGGACAATTCACTTGAATCGAAAGCCGATCACCTCCGGGAGCTACTTATCTGACACTGATGGTGACTCTTTCTTCCTTCTGCCTCGAACGAACAGATAGACCAGGACAACAAGAAAAACTCCCATCAAAAAGAAACCGATCATCGGCCGCAACCATTCCCATGTCGATCCAATGTCCATGAGAAAGCACAACCTCCTTTCTCGTTGTTCTTGATCTATTTCTTCCTTTCCATGCGCCGAATGACGAGGAAGAGCGATACCGCAAGAAGCGTCATGAAGAGTGTGGCGATCCCGAGACCAATCCTCCGCACGTAATATTCATGGATAGCCCGATCTCCTTCCTCCCTCGCTGCTATGGCAATCGAGAGGCCTTTGTCCACCACAGTTTTGAACTTAACAAAATCAAAGCTGTGCACGACAGTCCGTGATTCCATCAATGCCTGACGTGCATCTCGCAGTTTGAAGGCCGCCTCGGAGACTTCCATGCCTTTCTGCTCGGCTTGGTAGAGAACGGCTCCAGCGGAAGAATCTACGCCGCCCAAGCTGTCCATGAGACTCCGCATCTCTTTCGCTACCGTGTACCCATGCGAACTATCTTCGGGTGTATGGCAACGGGCACACGTCGCCCCGGTTGCCACCCCAAGAAGACTTGGCGTCGCACGCTCGACCAAATGATTGCTGTGACAACTTTCACACTCCGGAATTTTTCTCTCATCAAAGACCTTCTTGTGGCTGCTTGAGGCAAATAACTCGGCATTCAGTGTGTGGCATGTCCCGCAGACTTTCGAGATCGATTGCACGCCCGGTGGTGTTGCACCGTGGTTCCCATGGCAACTGTTACATGCAGGGGCTCCAGTATCGTGCTTCTCAAGAAGGGCGATGCCATGAACACTCTTTGTGTACTTCTCATACTGATCTGTCGGGATGCCATACGGCTTCATGTACGCGGCATCAGCATGACACTTTGCGCACGTCTGCGGGATGTTCACTGAATAGATGCTCGACTTTGCGTCCTTTGCCGGGCGGGTGTCGTGACTCCCGTGACAACTTGCACATTCGGCGACCTTTGCATCGCCATGGGCATTCTTCTCACCATGGACACTCGTTCGATACTTCTCGAGCTGATCCACGGGCAGCGCTGGATTGTACGTTTGCATGTAGGCTGCATTGCCGTGGCATGAAGCGCACGTGGCAACGACTCTTGTTGGATACACTGGTGAAGAGGGATCCTTCGGAGATACGATTCCATGCGCCCCGTGACATGTCGTACATTGTGCGATGCGTTGTTTCCCTTCGATGGCATAGTTACCGTGAACGCTTCCACGCAAGAGCTGATATTCATCAGTCCGTAGTGATGACCCAAAACTCTTCATCGTACTCGCATCTGCATGGCAGTGGGCACACACTTCAGAAATACGATCTCCTCGGGGAACACCGACGAAGCCCGCTTTCGCGTCCATCGCCAGTTCCATGTCGTCTTTTGATGAGTCTCCGCCATGACAACCAGCGCACGTGATTCCGTTCTTGAAGTGGATATCGTGCTTAAAGAGTGCCGAGGGTTTGTCCCCTATCGACTCGTGGCAGAAAAGACATTGATCAATCGGCCGTTGCGCGATCCAGCGCGCGCTTACAACGACCGAGAGAAACAGAATAGTAAGTACGGCGATGACTATTCTTGCCAAGGTGATTCTTGTCACATCAAATAACCGAGGATAGTGAAAACAACGATATACATCAACACGAGAATCCCGACATAACTGAAGATGCGGTTCCGTTCACCTCGGGAACTCTTCCGATCCCAGAATGGGATCAACGTCCACAAAATCCCAGCAAGGCCGAACGCAACGATTCCGACCACTTCACCGTCGATCACTAATATCTTCGCTGGCAAGAGTTTCAATGTCTGGAACATGAAAAGGAAATACCACTCAGGCCGAATGCCGGCAGGCGCGGATGCAAACGGATCTGCTTTCTTTCCTAACTCCCACGGGAAGAACACCGCCAGAATTGCGAGAACATTTAACACGATCAACCAGAGAAGCAAATCGCGAAGGAGGAAATTTGGAAAGAACGGCATTGTCTTCGCTTTGTTCTCAGTTTGTAACTCGAAGCCAAGTGGCTCACTCATGCCTTGCCGCTGGACAAGAATGAGATGGGCCGCAAGAATAACGGTAAACACACCGGGCAGGACCGCGGCGTGAAATCCAAAGAAACGTGAGAGTGTTGCACCAGCGACGTTGCTCCCTCCACGTAGAAATTCCAGACCGGGCTTTCCGATCCCTGGAACTGCCCCGATGATTTCTGTCCCAACCTTCGTGGCGAAGAAAGCCAATTCGTTCCAGGGAAGCAGATAGCCGCTGAACCCGAACCCCAGAGCGACAAAGAACAGAAGCATCCCTGTGAGCCACGTCAGCTCTCGTGGAAAGCGATATGCTCTTGTGAAGAACACGCTGAACATGTGGATCAGAGCAGCGAGGATCATCAGGTTTGCCGACCAGCTATGAATGGAGCGGATGAGCCAGCCAAATTCCACTTTTGACATGATGAAGCGGATGCTTTCAAAGGCGAGATCCTCGCTTCCCTTGTAATAGAGGAGCAGGAGAATACCGGTGACAACTTGAATGAGAAAGAGGAATAGTGTCACGCCGCCAAAGTAATACCAGACGGAGTGGCGATGACGAGGCACGCTTTTCTTCCGCAGGAAATGGAGAAGATCGTCCAACTGAAGGCGCTGGTCGAGCCAAGTAAACCAGTGTGATCGTGGTGAGTGTTGATCCATGTGTGGTTCTTCAGACGTTCTTGGTCACGACGATTTCGTCGCCCTGAAGAACGACTTTGTAGACTTCTAGCGGTCGGGGTGGCGGCCCGGAGACATTCCTGCCATTCAGATCGTACTTCCCGTTGTGACAGGCGCACCAGATAAACCCCATGTCTTTGCGGTACTGCACGGTGCAATCGAGATGTGTGCAGACTGCTGAGAACGCCCGGAATTCTCCGTCTGATGTACGCACTAATAGGGCTGGTCGCTCGCCGAACCGAAAGACAAGGCCGCTGTCCTTAGGGATGTCCTCGATCTTTCCGACCTTGACAGCACTGACCTCGACTTCCCCAGTCTTCGGCGGTTTGAGATAAGCGAAGAGAGGATACAGAAGTGAAGCAAGCCACCCGAGGAGACTTCCTCCGAGGAGATACTTGAGAAAATCTCGCCTACCGGGTGGCGATGCACTCGAACCCGTGTACGTCGTTCCGTTGTCTCTCATTCTCTCGGATCACCTGAGATCGATGGGATTGCTCTCCAGGAGGTTTCTCTGTGCCGACAGTGGCCACGGAAGCACAGGACAAAGAGCATCACACCTATCCTTGTTTCGGAACAGCGTGCTTAATCTTCGCCCAGAAATCCTTGTATTCGAATTTCTTGTAGGTGGGGCTATCCGAGTTGTGGCACTTCACACACAGCTTTGGATCGTCTTTTGGGATGATGAGTCCGGCTGCGATAGCCTTCTCGCGGTCCTTCATCACTGTGATCGATTTGTAATCTGACCCTGGGCCGTGGCAGGTTTCGCACTGTACACCGTCTTTCACGTCGTAGCTTGGATTAAGGAGAGCCTTGTCGACGCCAGTCGTCGGCACGTGGCATTTGAGACATTCGGGACTTTCATTCGCGGGTTTCTTGAGCCCCTTCTCTTTCGCGATCTTCGCTGCGTCGGCACCTTCGAGCGTCTTGTAGGCTAGGGCGTGTTTGCTCTTCTGCCAGATTTCAAAGACCATTCCTTTCTTCTCGCCGCGGTGGCATGCCCCGCACATCTTCACGCCCACGTACTTGTGCACTGCTTTCTGTTGGGCATCTGCAATACTCGAAATCAGAAGGAATCCAAAGACCAGGATAACGACAGCCACACAGTTTTTCATAGCCAGCCTCCTATTATGAGTAGGTGAGTTGATAATGCGTGCAGCTTCGCCCAAAAGTACTAAATCGAACTGAAAGAAGAAAGCACCGATTCCAACTTTATGGAGAAGCAAACTATGGAACCTCAGATTCCCTACTAAAGGAGGGCATACGATCCAGTAATACGAGAAAGCTCAACTGATTGGTGGGTGACTCGGGTCCCTTCCTTACTGCACGTTTGCCCGAGAATGGCCTCCATTTTCCATTGTTTCTTTTCAAGAACCGATTGGGCTTTCTGGTCTCTTATATGGAACGCCTCGGCCTGATGGTTCGTCAGACGCGCGGGAAGTCATCGACCTTCTTCACTCGCTCCCCTCGGACCTTTCTCAGGAAATCCACGAGAAACCACGTCTCAAGATCTGGAGAACGCGCTTTGAGAACGTCAAGAAATGCCGGTGTCGGCACCAACTCCGTAAGCTGAACATAGTACGAAGCTGCAGCAAGGGCTGCCTGTCGTGCACCGAATTCCTTTCGAAATGGAAACTCGTGTTTCCTCCCCGAGGCGTCTCGAAGGGGAAGATCACAATCGAATACAAGAATTGTTTCGTCGGTCATCTTGGCGAGCGTTCCATTCGCTGAAAGCTCACGCAGGCCGTCTTCTGAGACGACGAGAACAGCATCTGGATGATCCGCCCCCGTATAGTAGATGGGGGTGGGACTGAGACAGATCTCTGAGAGTGAAAACCCTGACCCTTGAGTTACTGGGTTGTCGTTTTTCTGCGTGATGTTCAATCCACAACGAACTGCTGCTTCAGCGAGAATTCCAGCGGCGGATTGAACACGCTCTCCTGCTGTGCCGGCAACGACGATTCGAGCAGGCGAGCGAAGGGTATGAGGACACTGTTGAGGGACTATCATCTCTCTTCTTGATCTCTTGCGAGGTTCTGCACCCATCACCCTACGGCGATATACCTCCCCAAACTCTTCGCGGCGCTCGCCAGTGAGAGGGAAAGACTCCGGGTGATCATCACTTAAGCTCGTCTTGGGGAGAAGAGAGCTTACATCCACATTCATCGGAACAGCGTGCTCGGGACAAATCTCAAGAATCTCCACGACAGAAAACCCTGGATGAGTGATTGCATTTGCGATCACGTCGGCGAGCCGCCGGTCAGTCGAAGACATGCGCTCGACGAATCCAGCCTTTGAGCTGACCATAAGCCCGGTAAAGTCGAGAGGCGGAACAAAATTCCCCCACGGGGTCGTCGATGTCATGAAATCCACGGGGGAAAAGCCGGAATTCTGACCACCCGTCATGCCGTAAAGGAAATTGTTGCAGAGAAGCACGGTAAGATCAACGTTCAGGAGCGCAGCCTGGACGAGGTGCTGGAGTCCAATGGTTGCGCCACCGTCCCCGATGAGGACGATCATCTTGAGCTTCGAACCTCCGAGAATTGAATCCGCCAATTCAATCCCGGTTGCAAATGCCGTTGACCTGCCATGTGTTGTGTGAACCGTATGAACCTGTGCGAAGAGCGGGTCTGCGAGGCCAATGCACCCAATATCTGTCACGAGACAAATGTTTGAGGGATCGAGTTGAAGCTTAACGAGGGCTGCATCAAGATGACGGATGATATGCGTGTGACCGCAGCCTTTGCAGAAAGGAATGGCAACGGTTTCATCACGATAGGTCTTCAGTTGCGTTTCCATCTTTCTAGGTAATTAGAATTCTTTGAAGAAACAGAGCAGCGGGAACCCTGATCCTATAATGATAAATGCTGGTCCAATCGACCAATCCGGGCCGAAAAGCGGCGAAAATGGGTTCACTTCCCTGATTTCCCGATGCTCCAACTCCTTTTGTTTTCTGACAAGGTATTCGTTGGAATACCTGATAATGATACCGCCCACTAAAAGGACAAATCCCATGATGAGGTCAATGGTTTTCATCTTAAAGGATCTCGCTCAGAATCTCCTCCGGCGTGATCATCCTCCCAACCCGGTTTACTCCAACCACCTCTCGATCATTCAAAAGATACTGAATTACTGATCTGTACTGCCCTGTGAGATTCTCCTCCGGTATGATCACCTTCTGTGCCCCATCGAGTGAACTCCGGATCTTTCTTTCAGGGATAGGGAAGAGCGAGAGAACATTGAGCCAGGAAACCTTCAACCCTTCTTTCCTCGCTCTCAGGACTGCTTCATGAGCAGTCCGGGCAGTGACGCCGTAGCTCAGAACCAAGGTCGGCGCACCGCGTTCAATATCGCTTTTCACAAGAGCAAGCTCTTCAGCATGGACAACGATTTTGCGCTGGAGGTGGTGCAGAACTTCAATGGATTCATCCGTATTCTTCCTCAGCCGCCCATCCTTGTCGTGCATCGAACCTGTAGCCGTTACCTTCCACGGGCCTCCGACAGGAGAGAATTCCGGCACGTCTTGAGCTTCGCTGAAGCCATACGTTTGGAATCGAGCTTGAATCTTTTCTCCGTTTCCCTCCTCTGGTTCAAACACCTGTCGCTCAAGAGCAGAGAGATCGTGGAGCTCGCCCAGATCGATGCTTTCATACGTCATAGCAGTTTCTTTGTCGGTAAGCAGGATCACGGGTGTTCGGAGACGCTCCGACCAGCTGAAGGCCAACACAGTAAGCTCAAAGCATTCAAGCGGATTACTTGGACAAAAGATAGGGATTGTATAGCCACCAGATGTGACAAACTCGGTCAGCAGAATGTCGCCTTGCGCCCCCTGCGTTGCACCTCCGGTGCTCGGGCCCAATCGCTGGACGACAGCGATGACTACCGGTGCCTCCGTCATCACGGCGTATTGCACGGTCTCAATCATGAGCGCCCATCCCGGCCCTGATGTCGCGGTCATCGCTTTCACACCCCGAAGGGATGCACCCACACAATACGCGAGTGCGGAGATTTCATCCGGTGCGCTGATAGCGATTCCACCGCCGCCGTGTCTCGGCAACCGGCTCATCATCGTTTCATAGATTCCAGAGGCGGGAGTAATCGGGTAGCCCGCAAAAAAGGAGCACCCTGCACGAAGAGCGCCCTCGGCGATCATCTCGTTTCCACTTCGTATCTGTATCATCCGTTGTGACTCTTGCATGCTGATTCTCCCGTCAGAATCAATACTGGCTCACCGAATGAACCGCTTCATCGTTTACTTTTGGCACCGTACGTACAAAACAGCCAAACTGACGCTGCTCCTCGAGCCGACACGACCAAACTAAGCGACCGTTCCAGACTGTAATATCCGGACACCCGTCACACATATTCTGAGAACCATCGACGAGGAAATCAACAGGTTGAATAATCATGATTGACTGATAGTGCAGTCCCTCAAAGATCCGGTACGGATTTCTCAGAACCTCACCAAGATAACTCCGCGCAGCAATGCTCATGCCTTTGTCGAGCGGGGAAAGGAGCATCATTGTTCTTCCTTTCCTAAGGAGAGACGGCTTCGCATAAGCAAGATACCGACCATACACGAGGTGATGTACCGTCTGCATTACCTCCATGAATTTCGAGCCGACATATCCATAGACCTTTCCGCGTGCACCAACACGCCCCGTCAACAGCCATTTGAATGAATCGGGTTTCTCCGTGCCGTTGAGAAATGCGCAGGGCTGAAAATCTGGGAAACGCTCCCTGATAGCACGAATCACGTCCGATGAGAGTATGTCGATTCGACGCGCCTCTCTCGTCGAGTACGGAAGCGGACCCATCTCGATCTTCCTACCCCCCGCAAACCAGTCAAACGGAAGATCCGGAACAGCAGCCCTGAAGGCAATGAAAACCACAACATGGACAATATCGATGTGCTTTTCTGCCCACTCAACGATGTCCGGGACATACCTCAGTGTGTCCTCGTAAACCGTCGAATTGAAGGCACAGGATATCCCACCAACCTCCGCAAGCATCTCAGCGTATTGCAGCCGAAGCTCGTTTAGCTCAATCTCATTCTTGTCTTTCCAGTGCGGCCGACCCTGTTTGCTGTCAATGTGGAATGTGAAGCCTGTGACTCCTGCCTTCTTCAGTTCTCGCAAAAGCTCTTTCGTCAGGGTAACGCCATTCGTGTTGACCACGGGCTTTAGGCCATCTGCAGCAATCAGTCTGACAATCTCGACAATCTCTGGGTGCATCAGTGGATCGCCGCCGGCAACGGAGATGCTGTCGCATTTCCTCAGCTTCCTGAAGACCTCGAGTTCTGTTTTGATTTGATCCATGGATTTATGGCTGTTGCGGACATTGGCCCGATAGCACCCATCGCAGGACAGATTGCATTGAGCGGTTGGCTCAAGCCACGAGATAGCGTTGTCCGGAAGTGTCCACGGGAGCCGATAGAGATCTCGATGGTCGAGTTGCCCAAGACCACCCGAATCAGGTCGCAGCCCCCCGCGGCCAAAGGTCGAGTCGATAGGCGGCATGGTGAGTTCGCTCCTTCTCAGATGAGAAAGACTGTCAAGATGAAGGAGGAGCTACGACTAGGATGCTCCTTCTCCCTTCTTCTCTAGGAGAAGCTTTGGAAGCTATCAAGAACGTCATGAGCCGTCTCGGATTGGACTCTGAATTCTTCGATCTTCATGGCGATACGATTCTCAAGTGTCTGTTTCGCCTTTAGAAGGTCCACGAGAAATGTGTGAACGTCTGGATAGTCACACATATCGATGAGCGTTTCATAACGGTGAAGTGCTTCCTTCTCTTGCCGAAGAAGGTTTTCCAAGACCTCGCACTTGCCGTCACAGGTACGCTTGCATTTGGCATCCATGAGGAGTCTCCTTAGGATAGTAGGACATAGACTCTAGTGAACCACACTCTGAACTGATTGTCTTGCAAGGTCTCTGCCGTGTTCGAGGGCTTGCTGGTTCAATGGAATAAGACGGTGATGACGTTCAGGAAGCACATGCCGGAGTGCTTCTGGTACCGATTCAAAAGAAACAACGGGCCGCAACTCAAGAAACGCACCAAGCACGATCATGTTCATCACTCTCGTATTCTTCATCTCAGCCGCTGATCGACTTGCTGGGATACCGCAGACCGTGATGTCCGTCCGAGTGGGCTGATGGATAATGTTGGTGCTGTCGTAGATCAGAAGCCCCTCTGGCCTCACAGCTTGCTCAAACTTGTCGAGGGAGGGCTGGTTGAGAGCAACAACACTCTCGAACCTTGTGATGATTGGAGAACTGATCTTGTGATCCGAAAGGATGACGATGCAGTTTGCCGTGCCTCCACGCATCTCCGGGCCATAGGAGGGCATCCAAGAGAGTTCTTTCCCCTCAATCATTCCGGCGTACGCGAGTGTCATCCCCATCGAGAGGACGCCCTGACCGCCGAAGCCCGCGAAAAGAGTATCGTGTGTCATGAGTTGGTTGATTGGTTGACCAGTCATCAGTTGATAGTCGCTTGTTCGACTTTTGTCATGAACGAGTGGGAGCTAGTCGTCCTTCGATCTTCAGATCCCCAAGTGGATAGATGGGGAACATGTTTTTCTCCATCCATTCGTTCGCTTCAGGCGGCGTCATCTTCCATCCCGACGGGCAATTTGAAACGATTTCAATCAGACATAAACCTTTTTTGTCCTTCTGGTATTGGAAGGATTTTTGCAGGGCCTTCTTAAAATACCGGACGGTCGTAGCCGTGTACACAGCTTGCCGTGTGACGTAGTACGCTCCCGGCAGCATTGCCACGAGGTCAGTAATCTTCAACGGATGACCGGCAAATTCCACCTGCCGTCCGATTGGGGTCGTGCTTGTGATCTGGCCTATGAGTGTTGTCGGCGCCATCTGTCCGCCTGTCATTCCATAGATCGCATTGTTAATGAAAATCACAAGAATATTCTCTCCGCGGTTTGCGCAGTGGATGGTTTCTGCGGTCCCGATTGCCGCGAGGTCGCCATCACCCTGATACGAAAAGACGTATTTGTCCGGAAGCATGCGCTTGATCCCGGTTGCCACTGCTGATGCACGTCCGTGTGCCGCCTCCTGCATATCGATGTCCATGTAGTGGTACGCGAAGACAGAGCAGCCCACAGGCGCAACGCCGATCGTCTCGCTCTGAATGCCCAGCTCTTCGACTACTTCCATTAACACTTTGTGGACAACTCCGTGACTGCAGCCCGGGCAATAGTGCATTCTCGTGTTTGTGAGAGTCGTTGGCTTGCGGTAAACGACCTCCATCACATCAGAAGAAATGAATTGAGTTTCCATTGAGACTTAGCCTCCCCGTGGTTCGAAAGTGTTCTATTGATTTCTTTCTTGCACTTCTTTCATGTACTGGGACACATATCTACTCTTTTCATCCTCACTCCTCAAATCCATGAGAAACCTCCGATGACGCATGATGAACTCTTTTGTTTTCTCGTCTGGCTTCTCCCACGAACGGGCGTTATACCATTCAAATGTGTCAATGGCTGACATGTCGTTTTTCCTCTTCTCTCACACTCAGACTAGTACTGTTCCTCGTGCACGCCAACACTCTCCGATTCGTGAGAATGGCCTTCAACCGGTTTTGTCGTAGCCTGGTAGAGCCCTTCGATATAATGGATGAAGGTGACATACGCATTCACATACTCACGCCCAGCTTCGACATCGTCCGGCTTGAAGTTCTTCTTTGCCATAACCTCCGTGAAGCGTTCGTGGACCCCATGACGGATCGTTTCTGTCAAATCCTTCACCAACGCCTCTCCTGAATCGGTTTCAATGGCCTTGTCCGCGGCTGCAATCCCAGGCTCGGGCTCAAATCCTGCTGGTTTCAAACCAGTGTAAGGCGCTCCTTCCCCCGCTCTGTGAATCCGGACGAGTGTCTCAAAGAAATACATATCGGCGAGTTGCTTCGCTTCCGCGTTGAGCTTTCGCATGGCAAGAGTCTTCTTGAACGCTTCTGTGATCTCCGCTTCATCTTTCTTCTGCACCCAGATGAGGACGAGATTCACATTTCCCCTCTCCAGCGCTTTCTGGGCAGCTTTCACAACCGGGCCGTTCATCGTGTCACAATGAGCAAACACTGGAGTCGAGCCAAAGAAAAGCCAAGTGGCGACTAGAAGTGAGAACGCGAAGAGGATTCTCTTGCTTTTTCGGTTCATACTGTCCTCCACTGTTCAGTAATCTGCTATTCGGATAATGAAGTTCGATTAACTACTAGGTCCTCGTTTGACAAACCCGTACGTCAGACCTGCTGCAAGCAGCATCGGCACTGCGCCAAGTCCGATGAAGATGAGGTCGCCCGGCAAGCGCAGCCACTCGATCATTCGCATGGCTGGTTGCTGCAAGAACTCCATGCTGCGAGCATGCCAATAGCCGTTTCGCAACACGTCGATTAACTGGAGGACTCCGCCGGGAAGAAGATTCGTCAACACCATGAGGGCGAGACCGATGTTGAGGCCCCAGAAAGAGACTCGAACATACCTCTCAACGCGAGTCCACTGTTGATCCGCGAGCACTTGACGCAGAGCAAAGACTATGAGTGCGATCGCCAGCATTCCGAAGACACCCATCATTGCCGCGTGGCCATGATTCGGCGTGAGGATTGTTCCAACCTCGAAATAGCTGACAATCGGCAGGTTAATGAGGAACCCGAAGATCCCTGCACCAACGAAGTTCCAGAAACCGACAGACATTAGGAAATAGAATGTCCACTTGTGTGGAATTGAGATCTTCTTCCCACAAATATCGCACGTGCCTTTCGTCAGCTTGATGAAGTCCCACGCATCAAGCGTCAGAAGCGTCAGAGGTACAACCTCCATCGCCGAGAAAACCGCACTGAGTGCCATGGTAACAGTCGACTGCCCTGTCCAGTACCAGTGATGGCCTGTCCCAATGATCCCGCTCCCAAGATAGAGGATTGCATCGAGATAAACGACTCGTGATGCTGTGATGTGAGAGATGATGCCCAGCTTGTAGAACATCACCGCTACCATGACAGTCGCAAAGAGCTCGAAGAAACCCTCAACCCAGAGGTGGATGATCCAGAAGCGCCAAGTATCAACGACAGAGAAATGAGTCGTGTCCTTGAAGAACATCGCTGGGAGGTAGAACAACGGAATCGCGACAGCAGCGTAGAGGAAAAGGGATGAAACACTGCGGGTCTCTTCATCCTGGTTTCGTCTGGAAACCCCGCGAAAAAGGAGGACGACCCAGACAAGGAAGCCGATCACAAGCAGTATCTGCCATGCCCGCCCGAGGTCGAGATACTCCCACCCTTGGTGTCCAAACCAAAACCATAACTTTCCAAGTGTTTGGTTCACTCCCAAGATTTCACCGAGGAGGCTCCCGAAGACCACAACTGTGAGAGCCACAAAGAGGAAGTTCACACCGGCAACTTGACGCGGGGATATACTGCCACCTAATGCCGGCGCGAGCAGTAATCCACCTGCGACATACGCAGTGGCGATCCAAAAGATTGCAAGTTGCAAGTGCCAGGTGCGAAGGATCTGACTGGAAAAAAGTGGTGCAAGATCAAGACCGTAGAAGCCATGAGGATCAGCCCGAAAGTGCGCAGTTCCTCCTCCGACGAGCACCTGCCCGAGAAAGAGCAGGACAGCAAGGACGAAAAATTTTATCGTTGCTTTCTGACTCTCAGTGGTCAGACCCGGAAGCATCTGGGGATGGACATGACTGGCCTTTCCTTTCCAACCGAGGAAATCAAATCTACCGACGACGAAAAGAACCAGCCCCGTTGCAGCAAGGAGCGCAATAAGACTCAGAGCACTCCAGAGCACTGCCTCCATCGACGGGGTGTTACCGACAGTCGTATCATACGGGAAGTTGTTCGTATACGAGTATGGCTTGCCTGGCCTCTCAACCACAGAGGCCCACGCTGTCCATGCGAAAAACGCCACGAGATGCTTCAGTTCGAGAGTATCGCTGATGTACTTGACCGGCAGGCCGCCGTTGTTATCGGGTTGGGAGAAGTACTCCGCCCACGTAGCTACTTGTTTGTCAAACGACGCCACCTCCGGTCCCGTGAATTGCAACGTCCGGCTCTTTGCATCGTAGCGATTCTGTTTAAGAACCCGTTTGACCTCGCTATCGACAGTGCCTCGCTCGATCTCAGTGAGTGCATTGTAGCCACGATTGTAGCGCTGTTGAGCAACGGAATCACGCATGTCTGTACTTAGCGCATGGAGGTATTCAGCAGAAAAATCAGGACCGAGGTACGCTCCGTGACCCCAGACTGTCCCGTTTTCCATCAGCGCATACTTCAAGAAGACTTGCTGGCCCGCGAGGATCTCTGCCTTGCTGAATACAATCTCGCCAGACTTTGTGAGCACTTTGTCTGGAATCGGTGGAGCGTCATCGTACGCCCTCGTAGCAAGCCAGATCAGGATGCTGAACCCAACCACGAGGACAATGATGACTCCATTTCTCCACCAAGGGGAAAGCCTGCCGCTTGCCGTTCCTACACCTTCCATGGCGGATGACCTCCTACGACCTAATCATTGTTAAGATCATTTTGAATCTTGTGATTGCTTTCACCGCGTGGGGTTGGTTAGCTGGCATGACGATCGCTTCACCCTCTTTCAACTGATACGGCCTGCCGGATATAGCAATCTCCACCTCACCTTCAAGCACATGAGCCAATGCGTCAAACGGGGCCGTATGCTCACTCAGTCCTTGCCCCTCATCAAAGGCGAAGATTGTCACTGTGCCTGTCTTTTTGTTGACGATCTCCCGGCTCACAATAGAGCCGTCTTGGTAATTGACCAAGTCGAGAACTTTCCCTGGTTGAGCGTCTAGAGATTTCATGTGGGTTAGGAAACTGTTGACGGTTTCACTTTCCACTGTGGTAATGAACTCTTGCTTCAGAGGTTGCCTCTACTTTTTCAGTCATCCTTTTGAGTGCTTCGAGAACCTCCTCGGCCGATGGGATCACTCCACCCATCCGGCCATAGAACTCGACCGGAACCTTCCCGTTCACACCGAGACGAACGTCTTCAACCATTTGCCCTGCATTTAGCTCGACATCAAGAACACCCTTGACACGGTTGGAAAGCTCTCCCAGAATTCTGTAGGGGAAAGGATACAAAGTAATCGGACGCAACAGTCCCACAGTGATGCCTTCAGCATGAGCAAGCTCGAGGGCAAGATGAGCAATTCTCGCGGCAAGACCGAAGGCAACAAGAAGGTATTCAGCATCATCAGCACTGATAAGCTCGTATCGGACTTCCTTCTCATTGATGACTCGATACTTCTCTTGAAGCCGGAGGTTGATTTGCTCCATCATCTCTGGCTGGATGAACAGTGAAGTGATAATGTTCCGATCTCGCGTCGGGGGCTTGCCAACAGTCGCCCAAGGTTTTGGAATCTGGTGCGCTTCAATGTCATAATCCTTGAGAACCACCTTTTCCATCATCTGACCGAGAGCCCCATCTGCAAGGATCATTGTGGGGTTGCGGTACTTGTCTGCAAGGTCGAATGCATCGAAGACGAAGTCAAACATCTCCTGGACACTCGCTGGAGCGAGCACGATGAGGTGATAATCGCCATGCCCACCTCCCTTGGTCGCCTGAAAGTAGTCACTCTGCGACGGCTGGATCGTCCCAAGTCCCGGGCCGCCACGATTCACGTTCACTACCAAACAGGGAAGCTCAGCGCTGGTCATGTACGAGAGTCCTTCCTGCATGAGGCTGATTCCCGGACTTGAGGAGGAGGTGAGAACTCGGGCACCAGCGCCGGCAGCTCCATAAACCATATTGATGGCAGCGAGTTCGCTCTCCACTTGCATCACGATCATCCCCCGCTTTCTCCCCTCGTCAGCCAGATACTCGAGAATTTCTGATTGAGGAGTGATCGGATACCCAAAGTACCCTTTGGCTCCGGCTCGGATTACTGCTTCCGCAAGAGCCTCGTTGCCTTTCATCAGACGGACTTCATTCATCCTCGTCCTCCTCCTTTTGGAATATTCTCGCGAACAGCGGTGCTGCCGGGATTACTGACCGTCACCTCGATGTTTCCTCTCACATTACTGATGACAGCAACCGGTTCTCTTCCTGCTACCTTTCCATGGCCAGTTTTCTTTTTCTCTCGATAGACGGTAATAACTGCATCTGGGCACACGAGCGCGCAGTTGATGCACCCAGTGCAGTTGTCTTTCACAAGGACGGCATAATGGTAGCCCTGAGAATTCAAGCCTTCCGAAAGGGCCAAGCTCTCCTGGGGGCAAGCTTCAATGCAGAGCTCACACCCTTTGCACGTATCGACATCGATGGTGACTGTTCCCCGGATCATCTAAAGCCCTCCTAGCGCAAGTGCGCGAACATTTTGATGAAGATTTTCATATGCCTCATCCACGACACAGAGCCCCTTTGAGGGAATGCGGAACGCAATGACCTTCCCATCCCGCAATGACCACACGTGGACGAGGTCTTTCTTCTCGAGCGTAACCTTGTGGTGAACGGCATCAATCATCACCTCACCACACTGAAACCGATCACTGCCATGCCGCTCGACGGTCACAGGAATGATCCGATGCTCCGAAGGTACAAGCGCACGAAATGTCTGTTCGCCTCCCTTTGCAGCATTGTAGTGAGAGAGGAGAAACGCATACTCTCCATAGGCATTAGGCTCGAGGATGATCTCATCGCCCTTCCGGGGGAGGGAGCTGTTCCCCTTGACGACGTGTGAAATGGAGAATGAATCTCTCCGCACTTTCACCGTCAACTCGTCCTTGTTATCCCGCACAACCTTGAAGAATTTGAACTGATCATTCTCGTACGCTACATCCATTCGCGTAACCTTCATCCCTTCTGTGAGAGCGGTGAGAATGTCAACCCCCTGCATCCAACGGATCCGGAGAACGAAGTCTGATATAATCTTCCTCTCTCCTGAAAAAACCGCCAACGTCTGCATGACTCTCTCATCCTGAGCAGGACTTCCCCCTTTTTTCTGTGCAAACGGCTGCGAGAGAAAGAGCAAACAGATAATGACAGGAATAAGCGCTCTTTTCATTGCAGAGCACCTCCTTTCGTCTCACAAAAGTGTGCCTCTCAGTTGTGCGCCGGGCTGATCTCCATCGTTGTCCCGACAGCCGATCTTGCTTCCTGGGCTTCCATTACGGCCAGCGCTGTCATGTTCACGATATCAGTTACATCGGAACTGATCTGGAGAAGATACACAGGCTTGTTCATTCCTGTTAGAAGCGGTCCTATTGCCACGGCACTGCCGAGTCGAGCCAAGAGTTTGTAAGCGACGTTTGCCGAGGTGAGGTCCGGAAAAACGAGCACGTTTGCGCCATCTTTGAGCGCGTTGAAAGGATACAGCCTGTTGAGCAGCTCTGGAACGACAGCAATGTCGGCTTGCATCTCGCCCTCAACTGGCAGACCGGGAGCCTTTGCGCGGACGATTTCCACCGCTCTCTGGACTTTTTCTGCAAGCGGATGCTTGGTGCTTCCGAAGTTGCTGAAGGATAGCATCGCGACTCGCGGCTCGACATCGTAGTGCCGGGCGGTCTGAGCTGAAAGCAACGCAATGTCTGCAAGCTCTTCCGCCGAAGGATCAATGTTTATCGTCGGGTCGGCGATAAAGTACGTTTGGTTCTTAAAGATCATCATGTAGACACCGGCAATTGTCCGGATTCCAGGCTGAGGCTTGATGATCTGAAGTGCAGGACGGATTGTCTCTGGAAAATGCTGCGTGATACCAGAAACGAGGCCATCCGCATCGCCGAGGTGAACCATCATCATGCCATAGACATTATTGGTTTTCGCCAGACGCTCAGCGTCGTTGTGTGTCAGCCCCTTTCGCTTTCGCAATTCATAGAGTTGAGTAACGTACTCGTCAAGCTTCGGAGATTTCGACGGATTGATAACTTCAACTCCCTCAAGATCGAGACCTAAGGTGTGGATTCTCTCTCGGATCAATGTCCTGCTCCCGAGCAAAATGGGCTGCGCGATCTTCTCATCCAGGATTATCTGGCTTGCCCTCAAGATTTTCTCCTCCTCGCCTTCAGGGAAGACAATCCGTTTTGGCGCCCGTTGCGCTCTGTGAATAAAGACGCGCATCACTTCTCTCGATTTCCCGAGACGTGCTTCGAGTGAGTCTCTGTACGCCTCGAAATCCGAGATTGGAATTCGAGCAACGCCGCTTTGCATCGCTGCGCGGGCAACTGCAGGCGCTTCCCAAAGGAGAACCCTTGGGTCAAATGGCTTCGGGATGATGTACTCGGGACCGAACCGGAACTGTTCACCGCCGTAGGCGGCAACCACGGAGTCCGGAACATCCTCCTTCGCAAGATCAGCAAGAGCTCGAACAGCCGCGATTTTCATCTCCTCGTTGATGCTTGTCGCACGCACATCGAGAGCACCGCGAAAGATGAAGGGGAATCCAAGCACGTTGTTCACCTGGTTTGGATAATCGGAGCGACCAGTCGCCATGATGATATCGTCTCGAACACTCCTCGCCTCTTCCGGGGTGATTTCCGGATCGGGGTTTGCCATTGCAAACACGATGGGGTGGTCTGCCATCGACTTTATCATGTCCTTTGTGACAACCCCTTTCGCAGAGACGCCGACGAAAACATCTGCACCCTTCATTGCGTCTGCAAGTGTCCGCATCGAAGTCTCTCGTGCATATTTCTCCTTGTAGGGATTCATTCCCTCGGTTCGACCTTTATAGACGACGCCCTTCGTATCGACAAGCGTTATGTTCTCGAGCCTCACACCCAATGTCTGATAAAGGTTTGCACAAGCGATCCCCGCAGCACCGGCTCCGCAAAAAACGACCCTCGCGCTGCCAATCGGCTTACGCACCAACTCAAGGGCGTTGAGCAGCGCGGCGCCAGAGATGATTGCCGTCCCGTGCTGGTCATCGTGGAAGACGGGGATATTCATCTGGCGTTTGAGTTGCTCTTCAATATAGAAACACTCCGGCGCTTTGATGTCTTCGAGGTTGATCCCACCGAAGGTCGGCTCCAGCGCCTTTACAATTCCGACAATTTCAACTGGATCGTGCGTATTCAATTCGATGTCGAACACGTCAATGTCGGCAAACCGTTTAAAGAGAACACCCTTGCCCTCCATGACGGGTTTCCCAGCAAGGGCTCCAATATCCCCCAAGCCGAGAACAGCAGTCCCGTTGGAGACCACCGCAACAAGGTTTCCTTTGGCGGTGTACCGATACACGTCGTCGGGATTCGCTTGGATCTCCCGACACGGCTCTGCAACACCTGGGGTATATGCGAGGGAAAGGTCTCGCTGGGTTGAGCAGGGTTTCGTGATGGAAATCTCGATCTTTCCTCTTCGTCCCTGTGCATGGTAATCGAGTGCATCCTGTTTGCGAATCATATGGGTTTCCTCCGTGTGTGAAGACGATCGGGTCTCGTTATATCGAAAGCTTGGATTTCACTTGTTCGATATCTCCAAATGAATTCTCCCGCTTTGCGCGCAGCCCTTCCCTGTTGTCGTCGAACGAATCTGTCCTTAACGCTTCTCCATTGGAACGAAATCCCTCTGACCGTAGCCCAAGTACAACTGTCTCGGCCGCGCGATTTTTTGTTCGGGGTCAAGAAGCAATTCTTCCCACTGGGCAATCCACCCTGATGTTCGGGGGATGGCAAAGAGGACAGTGAACATCGCTGGCGGGAAACCCATCGCCTGATAAATAATCCCGGAGTAGAAGTCAACGTTCGGGTACAGCTTGCGTTTGACGAAGTACTCATCCTCGAGAGCGATGCGCTCAAGCTCGAGTGCAATCTCGAGAAGTGGATTCTTCCCTGTCACTTCAAACACCTCGTCGGCCATCCTCTTGATAATCTTGGCCCGAGGATCATAGTTCTTGTAAACGCGATGGCCGAATCCCATCAGGCGCTTCTCACCTTTTCCTTCTTTCACTTCCTTAATGAAAGCTGGTACTCTGTCCTTCGAACCAATCTCAGCAAGCATCTTCAACACTTCCTCGTTTGCTCCGCCATGGAGCGGCCCATACAGTGCAGCGGCAGCACCAGCGGTGGCAGAGAAAGGATCGGTTTGCGAAGACCCGATACTTCGCATGGCGTTTGCGCTACAATTCTGTTCGTGGTCGGCGTGGAGGATAAAGAGGACATCGAGTGCACGGGCAAGAACTGGACTAGGTTTGTATTTCACCTCTGTCATCTTGAAGAGCATATTGAGGAAGTTTTCGGTATAGCTGAGGTCGTTGTCTGGATATGAAAACGGCATCCCTCTGCTATGTCTGTACGCAAAGGCTGCAAGCGTCGGCATCTTTCCGATCAAGCGGTACGTTTGTTTTTTCCTGGATTCAGCATCATGGATATTCCGTGCATCAGGATAGAACGTCGACATTGCTCCAACAGTAGCAATAAGCATTCCCATTGGATGGGCATCGTAGTTGAACCCATCCATGAGCTTCTTGATGCTTTCATGGATCATCGTGTGGAACGTAATGTTGTGCACCCACTCCTCATATTGCTTCTTCGTCGGAAGCTCACCGTGGAGAACAAGATACGCGACCTCAAGATACGTGCAGTGTTCCGCCAACTGATCTATCGGGTAGCCTCGATAGCGGAGTATGCCTTTGTCCCCATCGATGAACGTGATCTTGCTCTTGCACGAGGCGGTGTTCATGAATGCGGGATCATAGAGCATCAATCCAAAATCATCGCTGTTTACTTTGATCTGACGGAAATCCATCGCTCTCACAGCACCGTTCTCGATGGGAATGTCATACGTCTTTCCCGTTCGCCCATCGGTTACCCGCAGCACATTTCCGCTTATAGCAGTGGGATTGGGTTCCATTATTCTACTCCTTTCTATGCTTTTCTCTAAACGAAGAAGATGAATTTCTCTGGGTTGCATTTTGATTTGCCCGCGATCTCTGAGCAGCCACTGCTTTTGACTTCGGACTCGAAGTCATGTCAAAACACCGCTCACAGAGGACTGTCGCTGGATATGCCTGCAGACGGCGCTTTCCAATCATCTTCCCACAGCGAACGCAGAATCCGTATTCGCCGCTTTGAAGGCGGATGAGCGCCGCTTCGAACTCAAAGAGTTCGGTTCCTCCCTTAAGAGCAAGACAACAGAGATAACCCGCGTGAACTGCACAGGGCTTTATGGGCACATCACAGACAGAGCAGAGGTACTCTTTCCCGCTCTCAATGTCAAGGATCTCCTGTGAATGACCCGGGAGATGGGAAAGCAGCGTTTCGATTCTCCTAAGAAGGAGCTTCTCATAAAACTTTGTTTCTCGTTCTGTCATCGTTTCCTCAGAAGGCCTACGGTGATGTTATTTGTGCTCCGGGTCCTGAAGCTGTGCCTCACGACGGACCCCCTCTTCTTCAGCTTTCGAAGGTATCATTGCCGCTTGGACACCCGTTTGATCATCTCGATCTTCGAGCGCCTCCTCAGCTTGCTGCTGCAATTGACCGGCTCGAACTTGCTCCAACTCCAACAGATGTTCCTCTTCCATTTCTTCCTCTGTCAGAGTTCCTTTCCACCATGCGAGGTTCATCGGATAGGCGTTTGGATTGAAGATGACGTAGTAGATATGCCAGACAACAATCGCCAGCGTCGCCAACCACGCCTCGTAGTAATGGATGGTTCGCGAGATATCCCAACCGAGCTTCGTGATCGCTCCCATGAAGAAATTGTCAAACCACATGACCACTCCAGTGGCAGCCATGACGACGACTCCCCACACAAGTGCCCAGTACTCCGCCTTTTCAACGTAGCTGAAGCGGCCGAACTTTGGCTTGGTTCTCGATATCCCAAGGTTGTACCCGGCGACTGCAGCGACATCTCGAATATCCTGAATCTTTGGAAGAAGGTCTCTTATCAACTGCTTTCCTCTCGGAACAAACAGGACGTAATACAAATGATAGAGGCTTGTGGCGATGAGGACAACCCCTGCAACGCGGTGGGTGACGCTGCGAATATCAAAGACTTTCCTGCTCAACTGGCGGAGAAAAACAACCCACCAAGCATCTGGAAATATCAGCATGAAGCCGGTGACAACAAGCGTGAAGAAACTTACAAGTAGCACACCATGCTGAACGCGCTCGTTTAAGGTCATCCTGAGATAAAGGCTCGGGCCATAGACTTCTGGCCTCAGTTTGCCTTCACGGACTGCAATACGGATCCTTGATTTCTTGATGAAATCAAGGAGGTTGTGAATAAACATTCCACAGATCAGGACGATGATTAGACTGATATAGAATGTCTTGATCCAATAAAGATTTGTCTCCCCGTTGGTCGCAACGATGATGTGAACGGGCCCCTTCGCGAAGTTTTCGTTCGCCCCTCGATGGCACTTCCCGCATGTAACAGCGAGATTCGCTTTGTTCACTGTGGATGTAGAGTCGGATGAAGGCTTGATATTGTGATACCCGTGACAGCTTGCGCAATTGGCGACCTCAACAGAGCCTGCCCGTGATGCGAGCCCATGATAGCTGTCCTCAAACGTCTTGAATCGTTCACCGGCTAATGCATATTTCTGAGCCAATTGGACTGAGCTGTGACAGGACGCACACACTTCCACAGAGACGTTCCTCGCCGACACACGTGAACGCGGGTTCGTCGGAGAAAGGATTTGATGCTCACCATGGCAATCCGTGCAAACGGGTGCATCGGTATTCCCCTGGAGAATAGCCTTTCCGTGAATGCTCTCGTTGTAGACCCCTGCGACATCACCGTGACACTTTGCGCACGTCTGCGGAATGTTGAACTTGTTCACAAGAGAAGTCGGATCGCCTGGCTTCTTCATGTCGTGCGCACCGTGGCAATCACTGCACACTGCAGCACTCACATTCCCCTCCGCGAGCGCAACACCATGAACGCTCGTCTCATAGGATGCGATGAATCCGGCAGACGGTCCAACACGCTTTCTCACATCGGGGTTGTCGAGATGACAACTCAGGCAGACCTTGGCTTCGTGCGTTTTGTACATGGGCGACGTCCTGCTTGTAACCGGCTCGACGTTGTGCTCGCCGTGGCAATCGATGCAGGTGGGCGCTCCCTTGACGTTTTGCGCTAACGCGATCCCATGAGCGGACTGCGAGAAGTGGAGGACTTCTGTCCGGTGGCACTTGCCACACGTTTCGGAAAGATGCATCCTGCTTGTCGCTGATTGGGTATCGCTTGGAGACAAAATATCATGAGTTCCGTGGCAGTCTTGGCAGGCCGCGGCAACAACGTTCTTCGCCTTCTTCCCAAAGCTTTTCTGAGTTGCAGCGTGAATGCTTTTCCTGTAGTCAGTTGCATCGTGACACGTCTGGCATTCAACCCGCTTGATGACCTTCGCGTGTGGAACTTCATTCGGATCGAACCCTTTGTGGCACTGGACGCAAGTCAGCGATCCATGAACAGACCCTCCAAGCTTTGCAGCGTCGATGAAAAGCGAGATGGTCTTGCCGCCCTTCTCCATGGTTAGCGCTTGATCCCCATGGCATGCAAGACACTCCTCAGATGTCTGTCCAAGAGCGGCTATTGGGAAAACGAAAGCAAGGAGGGACCAGAAAGCGATATGTCGAAGCTTCTTCACAGAATCGTTTGTGCTACTATTCAACCTTCTTCTCGCGTTTCACTTTTCTTCAATGAGGCCTTCCAGTTCACGGGCATGCTTTTCTTCCTCATGAAGAATCTGTTCAAGCAAAAATCGCGTTGCCTCGTCATCGTGATTCCTTGCAAGAACGATATGTTCTCTGTATTGTTCGACGGCTTTTCGCTCTTCGTTCAGAGCCTTCTGGATCTGCTCCTTCAACGTTCCACCGTTCTTGAATGGTCCCACACTCGTCGCCGGGACGCCACCCAAGTAGATTACGCGTTCAGCGAGGCGCTCATAATGTTTCATTTCGCTCATGGCGTGCGACTTAAAGATTGCGACGGCTGCGGGACTGGTCGTCCCTTCTCCCATCATGTGGTCCATCATGTACTGAATGATTGCTTGTAGCTCATCCATGCAATCCTGATTCAACACCTTGATGAGGATGTCTTTCGACATTGTTCTTTCCTTCAGCCGTCAGAGTAAGGAAAAGATGCTTATTCGTGCTCGTGGAAGTCAACTTTTGTGCCAAACGAGAGGGTGACGAAACAACTGTTTCTCAATGAAAAAGAAGGAGAATATGGGTGGGGTTTCCTAATCCAGAGAACCTTTTTTGAACCGGATTCGCAGATTAGCGAAATTTTTGGCCAAGATCGCGCCATGCCGGCGACTGCCGAGAGAGCCCAACAGCAAGAAGCCCGCCAGGAATGTCCTGACGGGCTTCGCTTATCCATACGTGGTCGGTTACTTCATCAGTATCATCTTCTTCGTCAGCACAAAATCTTGTCCGGAGCCAGAAGAGTTCTTGGCAACAATTCGGTAGAGATAGACCCCACTTGCGACTCCGAGCCCGTTGTCATCCCGGCCATCCCAGGTCGCTTTGTAGGTTCCAGGAGCCATGGGGTTGTCAACCAGTGTCCTCACTTTGCGTCCGAGGATATCATAGATAATGATCTGGACCTTGCTATCCCGCGGCACTCCGAATTGCATCTCTGTTGTCGGATTGAAGGGGTTGGGAGAATTCGACAAATCGCCCGTCGATGGCGAGTTGCCGCCATCATCGTACTCCACATATTTCGTTGCCGTCGCGGTTTTCCCGTACGTATTATCAACCACTTCAACCTTCAGGGTAAATGAATTCGTAATCATCGTCACCTGTTGTGTTGAGGACGTACCGAGAGTATACCAGTTCGGGTTCCCCTCGTAGTGCTTGTACCACTGGTAGCTTCTGTTGCCTGAGCCGCCTGTAGGGTTCGAGTTATAGGTCGCACTCTGCCCTTTCTCCAAAAATGACGGGCCTGAAATATAAGCTCCAAGGAAGGAGGCCGTCTGGACAATATCATCACTGCTACCGTCTGCGGTCACGAAGTGGGATTGAACATCACCATCACTCCAAACGCACCAGACCCACTGGCCATTGCTGTATGTTTGGGGACTGATTGCGGAAACAGTATGCTCACTGTTCAGGCTCCACTGTGACGAATAGGGTGAGCTTCTCGTAGTATCATCGACTCCAATCTCGCCACCGCTGAAACTGTTTTGAACGGTTGCCGGAATCTTGAAGCAGGCCATTGCTTGCGGGTATTGTTGATTCTTATGGTCTTCATCCCAAATCTGAACATCAGAATCACCGTTAAATCGACTGTTGTTGTAATCAAACTCGATCGTGATGTCTGGATTAGTGAAGTATTCATTGTGACTCTGATAATCGCAGTCCCGGTAGTCAGCATAAGCTGTGTAGTTATTCGAACCCTTCGTTATCGTGATTCTGTATTTTCCGTACCCGAAATTCGGGTTTGGATAGTTTGGATTATCTACATGATCTGCTTGAAAGCCACTTCCGTATGTTTCATAATGATCGAAATCATGTGTTATAGGATAATTGCTCACCTTCGATCCCCAAACGACACCAACCGCATCTATGGCGATTTGCACTTGTGCACCACTTGGATTGGTGACGTACACATACATCTCACCATTAACCAAGGGTTGTTGTGCACGTAACATATCAGCCCGAAGAGTTATGAATAAAAAAAAGTGCTGAAACAAAGATTCTAGTGAATGATTTCATTGCGCTTTTCCCTTTCCGCTTGGAGCGGCTAGTTGATATCGTATAAATGGAAACCACGTGGACGATCAGAACCAACGTAAATGTGGCCACCTATGCCTATGGCAGGTTTTGAATCAATATCCGGATAGCGGAGTGAGTCCGGCACACCCGGTTCTGGCGGCGATCTCAAACTAATCGCCCATTTGAAAGTCCCTGTGGACGCGATAGCGAGAAAGTTGATGGTATCTCCTTGCACCCTCGTCGTAAGTGTTCCTAAGTAGACGGTTCCTTCCGAATCGATGATTGGCGAATTTTGAGAAGTCTTCCCGAAGCGTAAGCCGGAGGAAGAAGCGAGATCAATTTCCCACTTCAATTTCCCTGCATAATTCAAAGCTAACAGCTTTGACCCTCCACCACCCAGCGTGTAGAGAGTTCCATCTTCTCCAATCGCTGGGGATGAGCTTGGATAAACCCCTCCTGTAGAACACTTCCAGCGCGAATTTCCATTGGGATCAATGGAGTAACAATAATTGCCTGCGTTGAGGTAGACATTACCGTCATTGTCCACACAAGGAGTGGAGGGCGGGCCTGCCAAACCGAATTTCCATTTAATTGTACCCCCTGCGCCCACAGCGTACAAACTATTACCGTATACACCCAAGTAAATAGTGGAGCCATCCGGTGATATGGCAGAGACGTAAGCGCTATTCAACGAAAGTTCCCATTTCTTCTCACCATCTTGCGATCCTAAGGCGAATGTTGTGTTTGCATCGCTAGCATAGATAGTCTGCCCATCTCTCGAGATAAGAAGAGGCCACTCACCACCGATCGACGTGAGCTTCCATCGCAGGTGCCCGTCCTGTGATACCGCATAGAGCTGGGTCTTACTCCCATCCCATGCGGAAAAGAATATCGTTCCATCAAGAGAAATCAAGGGCGAAGACTGGACTAAGCTAAGATCCGTCGCGAGCTTCCATTTGAGAGAACCATCGGGCCACACAGCATAGAAAAAACCATCGTGAGATCCGAAACAGATTGTCCCGTCCGAGGCAATCGCGGGAGAGGAATAGACGCTGTTGCCCGTCTCAAACATCCACTCCACTTTACCCTGCTGTGGCCCTCTGTACTGGCTCCTTCCTGTATGCTGTGGATCGTGTAGATACATCGGCCAAGGAGAATTGGCTAAACTCGGCCAGGGGATATTTACCTGTGGTTTCTCCGACGGTATTACTTCCCCCCCGCCGTTCACCGGTGAACTCTTCTGGCAGGAGATCAAAGCGAATACCAAGCTGGCGATGACCAACGTCACATACGCAGTTTTCGTTGAGAATTCACTCCGGAGCTCTTGGTGTGGTTCACTCCTTACCATGTTCACTGGGCCACACACCTTGTTCACGTTTTTCCTCATCACAACGATGCTTCGTACACACTACTCATCAAGAAAAAAGGGTGGAAGGATCTGCCTTCTCACCCTTTTTCTCTAGGGAATCACTTCATCAGTATCATCTTCTTCGTCAGCACGAAGTCTTGTCCAGACCCAGAAGAGTTCTTGGCAACAATCCGGTAGAGATACACCCCACTTGCGACTCCGAGCCCGTTGTCATCCCGGCCATCCCAGGTCGCTTTGTAGGTTCCAGGAGCCATGGGGTTGTCAACCAATGTTTTCACTTTGCGCCCGAGGATATCATAGATAATGATCTGGACCTTGCTATCCTGCGGCACTCCGAATTGAATCTCTGTTGATGGATTGAAGGGGTTTGGGTAATTTTGTGTGATGTTGAATGTCTCAGGTAGATTATAGTTCACCGTTTCGACTCCGGTGAGAATGTCCATCGATTTCTGAAGGATACCGATTGCGTACTTTGCGTTGTGCACCCCGTAACTTCCATCATACTGGACAAAGAAGTAATCATATGCAGCTCTCAGTTGATTCTGCGTAAAGCTCGCCAGAACCTTACCCGAGTCTGCTACCTGCCTTGGCAGTATGTTCCCGAGCCTGACCAGCATCCCCTTCACCTCTGTCTGAATCCCCTCCACCTTACCGTTTCGATCATAGTCGTACGCAGCTTTGATGTCATCAAACGACTTGATCGGTCCGTGGCACGACTGGCATGCAGCGACATTTTCGACACCATCGGCCTCCATTGCCCAACTGTGACCACCGATTTTGTCTCTTCCTGGCTTTCCTGTGTCGGGAGTCGCATACATATGGCAGTCAACGCAGGCATCCTGAAGCGCGTACTTGTGTCCAGAGCTCGAGGTTGGAGTCCCAAATTCGGCTGCATTCGTACCCAGAAACATATCCGTTTGGGGGTTGTGGTGGGGTCCGAAACGCGAACTGTATGTCTTGGCAGCCACTTCACCATTCGCGCGGTTCTTGTGGCAATTCATGCACAGTTGCCCGAGTCCACCTAACGTGATCGGAACGCCATTAGCGAGCGTATCCGCAGTCACTTTTCTCAACTGATACGGGTTCGCTGCCGAGTGAGGCTCGTGGCACACTGCACAGGAGAATGGCTCTGATCCAGTCAAATTCTCTGTGGCAGTTCCTTTACCCTGCGTGAAGTTGACAAAGCCCCTACCATCGTGGCAACGCACACAATTGCCGAGGTTGTTGGTCTTGTAAGCAGCGTTATTCGAAGCTTGGTTAAATGCAGTCTCATAGATTGGATTGGAATGGACCGAGTTTTTCCATTCTGCAACCAACGGGTACCTCCAGGGTGAATCATGACATTGAGCACAAACACCCACATCCAAGGAGCGTGAGATCTTGTCATCGTCTCCAAAGTGCAGACTGCCGGGTCCATGACAAGTTTCACAACCGACCGTTGCAAGTTGAGCCACATTGGGATACTTCGCCACAAGGGAATCAAAATTCCCGGGCTTCATCGTGGTCGGGGGAGTGTACCCCGAAGCCCTCATCACGTCATAATAGTTGCCATTCTTCGCTTGCGTGTTGAACCCCGTAGAGTGGCATGTGCACGAGTTGGGGCTCCAATGGGAAGAAATCTGCCCATCGAGTCCTCGTTGGAAAGTCGAGGCGTGCAACGTCTTCGACCACGGAGTGACTTTGTCATCAAGGACAGATAGCTGTCCTGCGTGACAAGCCGCACACTGACCGCTGAACAGACTCGCGGTTTTTCCCCCGACACTTCCGACACCGACGAAGTTTGCTGCCGTGAGTGTGATGGAAGTGTCTTTTACTCCAGCACTGGTCGTAATGGTCGCCTTTACGACGTACTGTCCCGTCGTGTCAACGCGAATTGTTGTGAAGGCCGCGTTGGCGCTGTCAAACTTTGCACTCGACCCTGGGGGTTTTGTTTGGAGGGACCACACGACAGATGTGAGTGTGCTCCCTGAGGCGGCCTGCGCTGACAGGTACACGAAGGTCCCCTTCGGTACTGTCGTCAGACCTGTGGATGTGTTGGTGGTCAGCTTCCTCTCACTCAACCGCTCGTTGGACATGGCTTCGACGACGACCTTCGTCGTCTGTGCCCAAGCCCCAACACCAAAAATCAGAGGCAAGACAAGCGCCACCGAAAGTAGCTGTATCCTCCGTATCATAGCACCACCCTCCATGAATGATTATGATGCGGTGATCAATTGTGGGTATGAACTAGTCTGCTGTTGCCCTTTTTCTTTCTGTCGTCGAGAAGCGTCGTGATCGCGTGTACGATCTCATCGACATTGACTGGTACGTGCAAATAAGAATCCACCTGCTCCCGGATCTGCCGCTCGATCCTTGAATTCCTCAATTGATATGGACAGAAAACGATGATGGGGATTTTTGAATTCTTCTTCCTCATCTGTTCCAACGCCTTGGAGCCTGCTTCAAGGGAAAGGCCGAAATCAGCAATGAGAAGATCCATCTCGCGACGCTCGACGATGCCAATTGCTTTCGCAATGACGCTTGTACTGTGGACACTGTATTGATCCTGCAAGAGCAATGTCAGGCTCTTTGCCAGGTCGTGATCCCCTGTGTAGATAAGAATTGTCGACCTTCTCTCTCCGTCTTCCATTTCAGGAACTCTTGGGAATGGCACTCTCCTCTGGTGCCGCTGGCCTCAACTCTTGTGCCAGAAAGGAAAAGCAAAAAGGAGCGCTGTTTCTGGCGGATTCTTGGCGAATCACCGGAAAGGTTCCCATTTCAGCGAAACGTGCCTGAACGAGATTCGCAATTTGGCGAAGCCCATGAGGAGAATCGGGAAGGCTGGACTGACTCTCCGAACTGCTTTGAAGTTTCTCTGGCAAGGATAATTTCCGGTGCGGAATATCCCTATCGGCCGATACTGTTCCTATGGACCGGGAGAATCACCGTGAACGTTGTTCCCTTTCCCACGACGCTTGCCACCTTGATGTCGCCGTTGAAGTTCTTGATGATTCCATAGCTGACCCAGAGGCCCAACCCTGTCCCTTCACCAATCGCTTTCGTTGTGAAAAAGGGTTCGAAGATCTTCTCAAGATTCTCTTCAGGGATGCCTCTTCCGGTATCCTGGAAAATGATGTAAACTTTTTCGTCAGAGGCAGTGGTTCGAACTATGATTCGCCCCTCTTTTCCATCGATGGCGTCGGCGGCGTTGAGAAGGATGTTCAGGAAAACTTGCGCAAGCTGGTCAGGAATGATGCTCAACGGAGGAACTGTTTGTTCAAGTTGAAGTTTGAATGTGATCTTCTTCGCCTTATTACCGTACGCAACCATGTTCACCGTATCTTGTAGTACCTTGTTCACACTGGTGGCTTGGCGTTCATAGTTCGACGGACGCGAGAAATCAACGAGATCCCGGATGATCCTTGAGATCCTCGTGATCTGATCTTTCACCAAGTCAAGCTTTTCCTTCGCAAATTGGTCGGTTGTTGTCCGCTCGATGACCTGAACAATCGAGGATATCGAGGTGAGTGGGTTCCCGACCTCGTGTGCAATCCCTGCCGCTAATGTCCCAATGCTCTCCATTTTCTGGGAACGGACAAGCTGTTCCTCAAGGCGTTTCTTCTCGGTGATGTCGCGGTGAGAACCAAGGAACCCAATGACTTCACCCTCGGGACCAATGATTGGCGAAATGAGAAGCTCGGCATAAAAGAGCTTGCCGTTCTTGCGCTTATTGACCACCTCTCCTGTCCACACCTTACCAGCAAGGATGGTTTCCCAGGCTCTTTTCCAAAAGGATTTGTCGTGGAGCCCGCTGCTAAGGATACCCGGGTTTCGGCCGAGAAGTTCTTCTTTGCGATATCCACTGACCCGCTCAAAAGCGGGGTTGACGTAGATGATTTTTCCAGAGACGTCCGTGATTTCAATCGGGTTCACAGTGAAGTGAATTGCGTTCGCAAACCGGATGAGCTGGAGTTGTGTTCTCCTCTGGTCAGTGAGGTCTTTTAAAATGAGGATGAAAACGCCCTTTCCCTTCCTCACTTTAGAGATAGGAGTAATTCGAAGAAGTGCCGGCAACTCGCCATGAGAGGGGGCACCTGCGGAGGCCTCACGATCATGCTTCCGTACAAGAGTCACTTCCAGCTCCCGAGTCTCGTTCGTGTTCCCATGATCGAGAGCCTTCTCGATAGGATCAAGAGAAGCAGGAGAGATGAAGGAATAGAAAGACCTCCCCACAACCGACTCACGAGTCAATCCGAGAGAAGAGGCAGCAAGTTGATTGCAGTCCAGAATAACGCCCGCTGTGTCCACTACTAAGACGATGTCGGGGATTGCTCGAAAGAAGTTATGATAGTGGAAACGCAACGGGGGAGATTTAAGCTTCTCTTCGATGAAAAGTCTCCGATGCTGTTCGACGACGCCACCGAAAGACCTTACCCCCCACGGTTCAAATTCATCCCTCGCAGAAGATCCCCTGATCACGCTGAAGCAGGAGAAAGATGGAAGGTTTCTCTTTACGGTCCAAGAATTTTTTTCAACAGGACGATTGTCACTCCAGCGAGCACTATCGCGCTCATTGTGAGAATCAAGAACTGCTTGCCTACTGTATCGTCCCCAGTACAGAAATACTTAGTTTGCTTTTCCGAGGACGTTCGTTACGCCTTGCGATTGCTCCTGGTCTCCAATATGGAGCTCAGAGAGCTTTCGATAGAGGGATGAAAGCGCAATGTGCAATTCCTCGGCGGTTTTTCGTTTATCAAACTGATTTTCCTTCAGGCGAAGCATGATATACTCGCGCTCGAATGCCCGAACAGCGTCTTTCAGTCTTCGGCCATTGATTTGTGTGTTGGTATCCATAACGGCTGTTCCTTTCATGGTTTGTCTTAGTAGATGATGGGAGCCAGAGGTTCAAAGGCCATTGCTCATCTGAGAAGCCGCAGCTTTCGCCTCCGCCACTCTTGCAGGTAATGGCTCACGGTTCAGGTTCGCAACTTGCATGCCAACGAGAATAAAGCCATCCCCGGCAAAGCGGACGGCTTTCTTGTGGGCCGTTTCGAGGGTTTTCAGAACAGAAAGGTAGCATCCAACCTTGATAGTCTCCTAATTGTGAGAAGTTCGTTCGGTTTTTTATTGGTTTCGAGAAAGAGGATCCCAGTAGGGACTTTCCGGCGAGCAGCAACCTTTGCATGAGGCAACCTGCCATATTAAAAGAGATCGCAACTGGAGAGCATCGTCCTTCCTAGAGCCAAGCGTTCCTCCCTGTGCCTCCTTGTTCTCACACCTTGCAAAGAACAGCGATGAATTCTCGGACAAATAGAAAGAGAATCAGGAAGAACTCGGTATTGCGGTGTTTCTGGCGTGGAGGGAGAGTGTTACTACGAAATGGCAGGCACGAAATCACTACTCTCCGGTATGGCAGTCGTTACACAACATTGTCTTCCAAGAGTCTCCAACATCAACAGGATGTTGAAATGGAAGACCGGCAAGCGAGACAGACTCCTTCACGGTGTCCCCGCCTTGTGCGATGATCGTGTGGCAGCTGTTGCAGTTGTTCGAAATTACTTTTCCATCTGCGCTCGCGTGTTTGCCGTCGTGGCAGCGAATGCATCCGGGATCCTGAAGATGGCCAATGTTATTTGGATAGGCTTTCCAACTCACGCGCATGTCTGGGAAGAAATTCTTCTGGTAACCCCGCTGAACTTCTGCTATGGCGGAATCAATCGTGGACTTCTTTGACAGAGCAAGCTCGGGATATCGTTCCTGGTAGAAGTTTCGGATGAAGATTCCAAGGCTATCGAGTGCAGCGACCGTGGAGCTATACGGTTGGACAAGCGCCTGGACTGCAGTACTACGAATGAAAGGAAGGGTTGCGTTGATTCTTTGAAGTTCGAGTGCTTGATTCACAAGCCTCGCCGGTGGACTGTAGATATGCGTCGGACGATTGTGGCAGTCCATGCAATCCATCCGTCGTTTTTCACTTGTCGCGAGCTCTTCGGCTGAAAGAGGATTATCAAGAGACATGTACTCGACCACTTTTCCATCCATGCTCTTCGAACGAACCCAAGCGATCTTCTGTCGCGAACTGTCAGTCGGCACATACGTGATCTCGTTGGCAATGTTCATGTGCCAGTGAATGCCTGAGGTAGGCCCGGTCGCAGAACTCCCTCCCCCTGTTTTCATGAGGAGGGTCACGGACCATCGAGTGTTCTTCTCGTCAGAAAGGAAATACGTGTTCACTTTTTGCTTCTCACCGTAGAAATGCTGAGGCCAGTGGCATTGCTCACACGTCTCCTGCGCGGGCCGCAGGCTCCTGACAGGTGTGCGAATGGGCCTTGGAAACTTGTTGAAAGTCACGGCATAGACTTGATACGCTCCCGAGAGTTTCGAGCGGACAAACCACGTTGCCCCGGGTCCGACGTGACACTGTGCACATGTCACCCGCGCGTGAGGTGAGTTCTGATACGCAGTGAATTCCGGATGCATTACTGAATGGCAAACCTCACCACAGAATGTGACCGAGTCTGTAAACTCGTATGCTCGATAGCTACCGATGGCCGTGAAAAGAAGGAGAAAGATCGTGGAGAGCGAGAAGAAAGCAAAGAGAGAACGCTGCCGGGGCTCGTTGAGATCGACGCGGGGAAATCGCATTATGCTTTCGTCCCCAGAGCGTCTCCGGCGCCGCCGCTCCATCCACATTCCAATGGGAATGAGGAAGAGCCCGAAGACCATGAACGCCGGGAGAACAATGTACGTTAGAATACCAACATACGGCTTCGTCTGCTCAGAGACGAGTTCCAGCAAGAAGAGGAAGAGAACCGTGCCAAAACTGACAGTCGCAATGGCCGAGCCGACAAGACTGACAGGGTTGTAAAAGGTATTGGGAAGTCGACGCCGCATGCTTCAGAGTGATCCTAGAATTAACATAAACGTGTCAACAGATACGGAATTCGCTTCACGAAGACAACGGGAGTGAATCAAACAATCCCGCTTCTGCTTGTCAGAGTCGCCGGTCGCTCCTTGGCTTTCTCCTCACGGTAGCCGCTTGCCCGGTAGGTTGAGATTGGGTTGATCGCTCCCCTGTTCCGATAGCGCGACATCGAGATGATTGGCTCAACATCCGTATTGTACGCGGTTTTCAGGGTTTTCAGGGCCATGAGCGCATCGTTCGATTCCTGATACGCACTTAGTGCCTTCCGGTCAACGAGTAACGCTTGACAGTAGGCCCGCTGGATTTCCTCGGTGCTGCTGATCAACGATTCGACTGGATCTGTCACATTGTGACTTTGATCAATCATGTATGCAGGATCGAAGCCCGCTACCTTTTCACTTTCTGCACCCACCAGCTCGTTGAAGACAAGGAAGAGCTGGAATGGTCGAATCGAACCGGCGTCGAGATCGTCATCACCATACTTGCTGTCATTAAAGTGAAAACCAGCGAGTTTCTGAAACTGAATCAAACGAGAGACAACCATCTCAATGTTTGTGTTTGGGGCATGGTGTCCGAGGTCGACAAGGCAAAGACACTTTGGCCCGATTGCTGTCGCAGCAAAGTACGATGTCCCCCAATCATTGAGAACTGTTGAGTAGAATGCCGGCTCACAGAGTTTATGTTCGATGAAAAGCCTCCAATCATTCGGCAGGTGGCGGTAGATTGCTTTCAGACTTTCGATGTATCGTTCCAGCGCGCGACGAAAATGAACCTGGCCGGGGAAATTTCCCCCATCGCCAATCCACACGCTGAGGGCTTTTGACTTCAGCGTCTTCCCAATCTCAATGCACTCGATGTTGTGATCGATTGCCTGCCGACGGACTGCCTCATCCGCGTGTGTGAGACTGCCAAACTTGTAGCTCAGCTTTTGGTTGGTTTGATCCTGGAATGTATTTGAGTTCATAGCGTCGAATCCAATGCTCACCTCCCGTGCGAACTCGAGGAGCATTTGGGGATCGTCTGGCTTGTCCCAAGGAATGTGAAGCGAAACATGCGAGGCTGCACGGGTCAATTGATGAATGGTAGAACAGTCAACGAGCTTCTCATAAACATTTCGTGGCTCCCCTTCTCCGGGGAAACGGCCAAAGCGTGTCCCTCCAGTGCCAACTCCCCATGAGGGCACTGCGACAGTGAACCCCTGAACTATCCGAGTAATCTCTTCGATGTCGATTCCACGCCGAGAGAGCTGACCGCCGAGATGCCTGTAATCTTCCTCAAGCATTTTCAAGGCTTTGCCGTTCTCTTTCTCGACAAATGAATCGCTGATTCTGAAACCTGTCTCTGTTAACGCTTCTGGCATAAGGCACCTCCATTCTTGCGAGACATGGCTCTCCTTTTACTTTCCATACCAGCTATGTTCGTAAGCGACGTCGTAAGCGTACTCGACCTTCTCAAGCGGAGTATCTGGCTGGATAGTATGCGTCGAGCAGAAGATAAACCCACCACCCGACTTGAGAGTATCCATCCGGTTCTTCACTTCGTTCTCGATCTCTTGCAGCGTCCCATAGGGCAGGGTGTGAGTTATGTCCAACGTTCCGTACAGTGTAAGGCGATCTCCATACTCCTGTTTGACTCGAACAGGATTCATTCCAGCTGAGACTTGAATCGGATGAACGACATCAATTCCCATCTTCACCACCCCATCAAAAACATCGAAAATGTAACCATCGCTGTGAAGCGAAACAAACTCGCATCGCTTCTTTGCCTTCTCAACGATCATCGCGTCATACGGATAAACCAGTTCCCACCACATCTCTGGACTAAAGAGAAGTGCTTTGTTTTGTCCCCAGTCATCAGAGATGTGAGGGACGTCGATTCCAAGATCCAGCGTGTTGTCAACATAGACGCACGACCAGAGAGCAATCTTCTCAAACAGCTTCTTCACTTTTTCCGGGCTCAGAGCCATTTCGCACAGGAGATCTTCCATGCCGCAGAGGACAAACGCTCCCTCGAAAACGCCTTGAGTCTGGCAGAAAACCGCCCGCTGTTCACCATACTGCTTGACATAACGCATGATGGGGACGTAGAGATCTTCTTCATTAGGATCAATGAAGGGATAGTCAATCGCTTCATCGATACTGAGTTTGTGTGTCCATTCCTCGGGGTTGTCGAGCTTTGTAAGCAAGTACGTTGGAAAAGCAGTCACCATGTCAATACGTAACCGATCGTAGAAGGCATCGAGGGAGCCGTAGCGCTTGTTCACTTCCGCCTTGACATCGTCGCGATACATCCAGATGTTGAGCGGAACACGATCGGGCTCTTCGTGCCGGAGGGAAGTGAAGACTCTTTCTCGTGAGGTCATGGATGGAGGGATTTCGCGTGTCACGTAGAATTCAAGGTCCGATGCAGGATTCAAGATGCAAGATTCACGTCAAGGGGCTTAGGCTACTTGTGCCCCTATTCGAGTCCGACCTTGTGGTTTTCCAAAATTCTCGCTTGTCCTTTTTACTATCTCTAAATTTGAAATCGAAGTTCCGGGTGCAACATTGTAGCCATCGCCTAAGATGACTCCACCATACGGTGCGAGCACTTCAAGGATGTGCATCGTTTCAGCCTCAACATCGTGCAGGGTGCCTTGATGCAACGTGATGGGACTCACATTACCGTGAAGAAGGACTTTACCTGCGAGGGAAGCCATCTCCTCCGGCCTGTTCTCTGAGCCGTACCCTGAGAGCATCGTGATCTGCAGATCGTTGAGCAAGGCATCATGTAAGTGGACGTTTCTTCCGCACAGGTGCATCAATCGTCCGTCGTGGCGATTGCAGCCAAAGGTATCGTAGAGTTGCTTGCCAACAGGAACGCAGAATTTCCGGTACAACTCCAGCGAGATTATTTGGGCTGAGTCATCCGAGTAACCAAGTCCATCGCCGAGGGGCTTGCCTGATGCTTTTCGGTACTCTGTCTCAACTTCGACGTAGCGGTCAGTGATTTTCCTCAGCAGTTCCTTGCACTGTTCCGGTGCCTCGCAGAGCCATGCGTAGAAGTTTGATCCGATCATATCAACTGCAGCCATGAACGGGCTGTCTCCATTGATTCCAACATTCACTTCGATTCGAATCCTCTCTCCGTTTAATCGAACCTCAATGTCCTCTGCAAGCTTCCTCATCTCATAATACCAATCTATCCTCTTCCCCCAGAGTGTGCTGCGCCAGTCAGGGAGCTGATAATTGACCAAATCGTCAAGAGTCGAAAGAAACGGGGTGGCCTGAGGCGTCTCATTCTCCTGCCAGAAGATTTCACAGCCACAGCCGCTGGAATTGGTGACGTTCTGGAAATCTGGCGAGACCGTTACCTTGGGTTCGTTGAACCAGTCATCGGGAATGTTTTCAATCCGCCACTTGATGTTTTCGATCTGTTGGATGAGCTGGGTCTTTGCATTCGAGAAGTACTCGGCGAAAGATACATTGCGCTCGTGGAGAAGGTAGCGCGCTTCGATACCCAGAAGAACAGGAACGCGATCGAAGCATTCGAACTTGTAAGCTGAATGCAACCGGCTCCAACTCGCTTCGATCTCACTAGCAGGATACCGTATGTCCACCCGATGCAGCATTTCCAATCTATTTTATGCTTGCTACCTGCCTCTCAAACTTCTCGATCTCAGCCTTCCCGCTCAACACACCAATCTCAACATGAAATTCCCTTGTCTCGCCCGGCTCGATGAACTGCAGCGTGCCGCGCGCCCTCTCTTTCGCCCGTCCCTGGACGAGACAATTTGCCGGCTCCATCCCCACAACATACGTCCCCTCACCCATCATCTTCCATTCGATGAATCGATCAAGCTCTTTCGTCCGATACGTTAGGCAGATACCGATTCCTTTCCCACTTTCAAACTTTCGGTTCACAATTGCCGCGCGAGCGTTTCTTTCGGAATCGGAATTCACAGTGTGGAAGAAAACTTGTTCTTTGTAACCTGGGATTGGAGAGGAGAAACGTCCACGTTCCTCAAATCCCGGCTTCGCAACATCATCACGGGGTGTACTCTCGGAGGCAGAATAGATGAATTCAGAACCGTCATCAATGACAGGGAACCCGATGTTGATGTGATAGAGAATCATCAACGGCGTCCTCTGGAAGCCTTCGTTCCTCACCACATCGTGAATCCTGAATCTCGCATCACCGAGTTTTGCTTCAATCCTTCTCCGAAGGAGAATGTTCTCACCAAAGACAACTGATTCTCTCATCTCCCCCTCAACATACATCGTGTAGTCATCCCCAACCCAGGAACCACCCGAAGAAACATTCCGTGCTGGCAGATGTGAGATGCGGCCATGAAGTCCCAACTCTTTTCCATCGTCGACGCATGGAGCGCCTAGGTACGTGAGTCCGCAGGTCGTGACGAGACCTCCACCAAAAGTTCGCAGCCAACCGAGACCAGTGGGTTCAAAGTAGCTCGGATGAACATCACCAGCCGCCGAACGCCACGCAAGCGAGGCCCCGTTGTACTCAGCGCGAGAGATGTCCATTCCGCGATCCAGCAGGACAACGAAACTGAACCCGGAGCCAGTACGAAACTCCGCTGCCCGAATCCCTGCCTCGGGTCCATCCTGAAGTGTGCAGAGAGTTACTCCCCCGAGTTGTGAGATATTTCCAGCTCGTTTGAGAAGTTCTTCTCTCGTATAAGACTTGCCGAACAATGTAGGCATTGTGGGATCGCTGATTAACGAGCGAATGCTGCTGAGACGCCACCATCCACGGTGAGCATAGCGCCAGTTGTTTTTGCCGAGCGATCTGACGCGAAAAAGAGTGCAGCCTCGGCAATGTCCTCGGGGAAAACGCTAACCTTCAGTATCGTGCGGTTCCGGTAATATTCCTCGATCTGATCGGGGCGGATGCCGTACGCCTGAGCACGCTCCTGACGCCATTTGCCGCTCCAGATCGACGAACCGCGAATCACCGCGTCGGGACAGATTGAATTGACGCGGATACGGTGGGCGCCACCCTCCTCTGCAAGGCATCGTGCAAGGTGCAACTCGGCGGCTTTTGCCGCGCTGTACGCACTCGCGTTCTTGCCACTCGCGACAGCATTCTTCGAGACGATGAAGATGATTGAGCCGCCAATACCTTGAGTTTTCAGCACGCGGAAACCTTCGCGTGCGACTAAGAAGTATCCCTTCGCCAGTACATCCATCTGACGATCCCAGAGCTCCAGAGAAGTCTCATCGATTGGACTGGCTGCTGAAATGCCGGCATTCGAAACGACGATATCAATCCCGCCGTAAGTGAGCACAGTCTCGTCAAACGCATGGAGCACACTCTTTTCATCCGCCACATCCAGCGGTATCGCGATGGCTTTTCCATCACCGTGCAGTCTTTGAATCTCGCTTGCCACTGCCGCGGCGCCATCCGAATTCAGATCTGCGACAGCAACATGAGCTCCTTCCTCGGCACATCGAAGGGCAATTGCCCTGCCGATCCCACTCGCTGCACCAGTGATGAATGCGACGCGACGAGACAGTTCTTTTTCCCTGGGCTGCAATGTGAGTTTGAACCGCTCGAGAGGCCAGTATTCAACGCTGAAAGCCTCCGGCGGCGTCATCGAAACGTAGGAGTCCACGGCAGACGCACCGCGTATCACAGCAATCGAACGATGGTAGATGTCGCTCGAAATCTTCGCCATTCGCTTCTCTTTCCCTGTCGTGATCATCCCGAGACCGGGGATCAGAATAATCCTAGGGTATGGATCATCGATGACATCCCTTGAATTCTTGTTCGCATTGAAGTACCGCTCGTACCCATTCACATACTTCTCAGCCTCGTTCTTCACCGCTTGCTTGAGGCCCTCCACAGACAGATGAGATGGAGAAATGTCGACAAACATCGGATAGAGTTTCGTACTGACAAGGTGATCGGGACATGCGGCTCCTTTCTGCGACAACTGCCTTCCATCAACCGAATTCACAAACTGAAGTACGTCAGGGGCATCGTCATAATGCAGAACCACACGCTTCTGGGTACTGACGACCCCGCGTATGGAGGGGAGAACCGCTCGAATCAACGACTGACGGTTCTTTCTGGAGAGGTCTCGATACCGCACACCGCCAAATGCTTTCTGCCTTTTCTGATGGAGCTCGACGTACTTCTGAGCCTGCTCTATAATAGAGATAGTATTCTCGTAGCACTCTCGGGCCGTCTGCCCCCAGGTGATCAAGCCGTGCTTACCGAGAAGAATAGCCTTGAGTCGGGGATTCTCTCGAACAATCTCTCCGCACTGCTTTGCCAGAGCGAACCCGGGTCGAAGCCAATCCACCCACTGTGCATCTTCGCCATAGATCTTCTTCATGATCTCCTTGCCATGCCTGGCTGTACAAATTGCGATGGCAGCATCTGGATGCATGTGGTCGATGTGCGGATGATCGATGAAAGCATGGATAAGCGTGTCGATGGATGGGCGCTTTGCATTCAAATCCACAAGACAGTGCGCGAGGTACTCAACCATCTCTTCGTCTGACATTGATTTCCTGTGACGAAGGAGATCGATTTCATCAAGTCGCAGACCCGGAAATCCGCTCCTCGTGATCGTCCGTAAATCTGTCCCGCTTCCTTTCACGCGGAGAACCTGAATATCGTTGCCCTTGAAGTCTTTCTCCATAATCTTGGCAGAAGTGTTACCGCCAGCCCAGTTTGTCACGGAGGGATCTTGCCCCAGAATGTTTGATCGGTAAACGAGCAGGTCGAATTCATTCAGGCCCTTCGCACCAGCAGATGTCCACAAACGTTTCACGGTTTATGCTCCTTAGTAGAAAATTTAAAAGATGTTTTACTATTGGAAGGAAGTCGTCACCCGGTGAACATGGTAACAATTTCGGCTTTCAATATCAACGGTTTTCTCGTCACGCCATTCCCAACAGGAAGATGTCTTCGCTTCATCGTGTTGACGTCGTGTGGACATCACTCTGCTTCGGTTGAATTTCATAATCAATTTCGCTATACTTAGCCCAGCGATGGCGATTGCTCACGCTCTCGAAACCCTCTCCGTCGCAATCACCTCTGAAGCGGAAACTCTCTCGTAGAGGATTGGGCTCTACCAGACGCACACATGGCTCATGGTTAAGCGGTCCGTCCGTCATGCCTTCGTAGGATACGCTTTTCTTCTCCCGAATATCATCGGCTTTCTTCTCTTTACTCTCGGCCCGATTCTTTTCTCCTTCATCATCAGCTTCTTCAACTGGAATCTTTTCTCCACGCCGATCTTCGTCGACACGGCCAACTATGCGAGGATTTTCGTTTTGAAGGAGTCCGAATTCTGGAGTTACTTCGGGAACACAATGTTCTTCCTCATTGTGGTCCCGGTCCAGATGGCACTCGCCCTTGCCATGGCGTACCTCCTCAATCAGAAACTCCGCGGGAGCCTGGCGTTTAAGGTCATCTATTTTGTGCCTGTTGTTGTTTCAGTGGTTTCCATCGCGATCCTATGGGAATACATCCTGGATCCGGAGAATGGCTTTCTCAATCAGTTGCTTTCGGTTTTTGGAATGCGGAAAATCGCGTGGTTTGCTGAGCCCCAGTGGACGAAACCGGGCGTCAGCATGATGGTCGTGTGGCAGAGCGCGGCGTTGAGCACCATCATTTACTACGCAGCTCTCCAGGGCGTTCCCGATCATCTCTACGAGGCTGCAACGATCGATGGGGCAAGTCGATGGAAGCAGTTTTGGAGGATCACCTTTCCTCTTCTCGCGCCTTCACACTTTTTCCTCCTCATCACCGGGTTCATTGGAACCCTGCAGCTCTTTGCCCCGATTTACGTTATGACACACGGAACCCCGGGCTCTGCCCGAACAATCATCTTCGAAGTCTACTGGAAAGCATATCATGAATTCGAGATGGGATACGCGTCTGCATTGTCGTGGGTGCTGTTCATTTTGATTTTTTTCGTCTCTGGAATTCAGTGGAAGTACATCGGAAAGCGTGTGCATTATGCGTAGGAAACACGGCTCATGAGAGAAAGTCCAGCCACAAAGGCTCTCATCTACTTTCTGCTCCTGCTTTTTGCGGCGATCTACGTCGTGCCGCTCTTCTGGACTTTCGTCACATCGGTGAAGCACCCGGGAATGGTGTTCGATGGCCGTTGGCTTCCGTATGAGAGAAGAAGCACGCTCAGGATTGACGGCGTAGAACAGGAAATCCGAATTGTCGAAGAGCGGGAGAACACGTTTCTTGTCAAACTCGCAGCGACGAATACCCTGAAAGAGATTCCGCGGAGTGAAGTCGAATCGATCTCACCAAACTGGAAAAACTATGCCGAAACCTGGCAGGCTGTGCCGTTTGGCCGGTTCTTCCTCAATAGCATTCTCGTCGCTGTCGCCGTTACAATCGGGCAGCTGATTACGTGCTCGTTGGGGGGATTTGCATTCTCTCGACTTCGTTTCCCGGGTCGAGACAGAGTGTTCTTCCTGTACCTTGCGACACTCATGATCCCCGGAACAGTGCTGACGATCCCAATCTATCTCCTCCTCCGATCGTACCACATGCTGGACACGTATCAAGGAGTGATCCTGCCCGGACTGTTCTCCGCCTACGGGACGTTTCTCCTTCGGCAGTTCTTCATGACGATCCCAACAGATCTTGAAGATGCAGCCCGCATTGATGGCGCTGGGAGTTTCGGCGTCTATCTCCGGATTATTCTCCCTCTCTCCGGACCCGCGCTCGCAGCCCTCGCAACATTCGTCTTCATTGGATCCTGGAATGATTTCTTCTGGCCATCAATCGTCCTGACTGATCCGACTCGTCTCACGCTTCCTGTTGGGCTCGCACTGTTTAATGACCTCTACTTCATCGAATACGGTCGGCTCATGGCCGGGAGCATGATCACTATCGTACCCGCGATTCTTATGTACCTTTTCTTCCAGAAATTCATCACAAAGGGAATCGTGATGACGGGATTGAAAGGATAGAAGTGATTCAACAATGGAGAACGAAACAAAGCAGCACTTGAGCTGAGGACAAATGCCGAAAGCCATCGTCGGAACCCTGCTTGCATCTCTTCTTCTCGTCTTCGGCCTCTTCACGTATCTCTCCGCAGATGATCCAGAGAAGTACCTCATCTTTGGCACGTGGGGAACACCACAGGAGGTCGAGAGTTTCCAGTACCTCGTTAATCTCTATAATGCAACACGCTCGCCCAAACACAAGGTGAAGCTCTTCCATCCCGAGAATGTCTCCTACGACCAGCGTTTGCTCGTCCAAGCCGCGGCCGGAAACCTGCCTGACGTGATGCACCTTCACAATGAGAACATCCAAGCATTCGTCCAAAAAGGCTTGATTCAAGACCTCACGCCGTTTGTCCAGCAGGATACAAGCTTCCACCTGGATGCGTTCTTCCCGAATCTTGTGAAAACCTGCACCATTAACAATCGTCTCTATGGAATTCCCCATAACTTCTCCACCCTCGTCCTCTATTATAATAAGGACCACTTCGACGCAGAGGGCCTCTCCTATCCGGACAGTACGTGGGATTGGAACACTCTCCTCCATGCAGCGATAAAACTGACAAAGCGTGATCGCAACGGGAACGTCATCAGGTACGGATGCAATATCGGGATTATCCTTTTTACGTTGTTCCAGCAGAACGGCGGCAACCTCCTCAACGAGTCCCTCGACCGATGTGTCATCGCTTCTCCTGAATCCGCCGGTGCACTTCAGTTTCTTAATGATCTTTCGGAGAAATATCACGTCACATGGAATAGTCTAGCGACAGGCATTCAGTGGGATGATATGTTCGCTGGCGGCCGGTGCTCAATGCTGACGAATGGGCGGTGGGCTGCTGCTTGGTACGCGAAGTACATGCCACAAAAATCAATGGACATTGCACCGCTTCCGCGAGGAAAGTATCGCGTCGGCGGAATCGCCACTCATATGATGACAATATCAGCTTCCAGCAAGAAGAAGGCTGAAGCCTGGGAGTTTATCAAGTTTCTCGTTGGGAAGGAAGGGCAAATCGAGGTGAGCAACGATGGCAACAATATCCCCGCGCTGCGAGAAGTTGCCGAGTCTGATTTATTCTTGAAGAACAAGAATACCCCTCTCCTGAATAATCGGGTCTTCCTCGATGAAGTCCAATACGCCCGCGACTGGGCATTCAACCCAGGCCCATATCTGACTCACTACACGATAGCCCAATCGATGACCTTGGCGGAGAATAGCGTTCTGCTCGGATACGAAACTCCGATAACCGCACTTCAGAAAATGCAGAATGAACTCAACCGGATCATTGAGGACCAGAAGCGGATAACCCACAGCCAGAGTTTTCTTGGCAGCAAAATGTTTTACCTCGTCTGCGTCATTGTTATTGCCTCAGCATTTGCTGCAGTTCGACGGCAACGTAAAAACTCACAACTCCAGCAAGACCAGAGGGGAGTAAGTGTGCACTGATGGAAACGAAGGCTCTTCCCATCACAGGAACGTTCATCGACGAGATCACGTTTGACATTCCCTCTCAGAACTGGGGGGGTGAACAGTGGCGTGCGGATTTTGACGCCATGCAAGCTATCGGGATTGACACAGTCATCATTATCAGAGGCGGTTTACGCCACGAGACGATCTTCCCTTCGAAGGTCCTCGGCACGAATCCCCCCGTTGATCTTGCCAAGTTCTTTCTCGAAGAAACAACTCAGCGGAAGATGCACCTGTATTTCGGCAACTACGATAGCTGGGAATGGGCTTCACGCGGGGGATGGAAGGAAGAAATCCAGATCAACAAGCGGTTTATGAGAGAAATCTGGGATCGGTATGGGACGTATCCCTCGTTCACCGGCTGGTACCTGACACACGAGACAAGCCACCGACGGTTTCACTTCCGGGAGGTCTATAAAGAATTGAGTGAGCATGCAAAGAAGTTGACCCCAAGAAAGCCCGTGCTTATTTCTCCATTCTATCCGTCGAAGAAGATTTATGGAGCAGATGCGTTGTCTCCTGAAGAGTTCGCCGACAACTGGCGACAGATGCTGAAGGGAGTCCACACAATCGACTATGCAGCATTTCAAGATGGCACAGCGCAGCTGAACGAACTGGGCTCGTATCTCCATCAGGCAAAACTTGTCATGGACGAACTCGGCATCGAACTCTGGAATAACGTCGAGACATTCACAAGAGACACGCCGATCAAATTCCCGCCAATCGATTTTCGAGAGCTAAGGGAAAAGCTCATTCTCTCTGCCAAGTACGCGACGAAGAACATCACGTTTGAGTTCTCGCACTTCATGAGCCCAAATTCTTGTTATCTCGCTGCACGCAATCTTTATCGTCGGTACTGCGAGTATTTCAAGCTCTAGCACCATTCCAATTACCCTTCTTCACATGACGGAACACTTTCAGTATCCTCCACCGAAGTATCGCCTTCTCCAGTTCCTCCTTGGATATGAAGAATGGTTTGGAGAAGATGGGGCCACAATCCGGGAAAATCTTCTCCGGGTTCGTGATCTAGGAATCGATGGGCTTGTGATCAGCGTTAACCAGAAACAATACCTTCGAAGCGAGAAAGCGTGGGATGCCTTCCAACTCGGGGTGCGCATCTCAAAGGAATTAGGACTGCGTCTCTGGATTTATGACGAGGAGGGATATCCGAGCGGCGCAGCTGGAGGTTTGGTTCTTGAGAAAGATCCTTCGCTTGAAGCCACTGGACTTATCTATCATCCGGATAGAAGTGAAGGCTCGCGTTACGAAGTTGTGCCACTCTACGATGGGACTCACGCGACAGAGAACTTCTACCAGAAACGACGCTACATCAACATTCTCGACCCGAAAGCAACGGCAACGTTCCTTGAGGTCACACACGAAGCGTATACACGCCATCTGGGCGACCTGAGTCAGTGGTTTGAGGCGGTGTTCACGGACGAACCTTCTCTCATCACCGCTTATATTCCGACGGGGAAGACGTATCCCCTCACCCTTCCATGGTCTCGCTCACTTCCTCAGGTGTTCTTCGAGCGCAAGGGCTATGATCTGACGCCGCATCTCGAGTCTTTGTACAGAGACACTGGAGAAGATTACAGAAGAATCCGTTGTGATTTTTATGAGGTGATCTCTGAACTCTGTGCTGAGAATTATTTTGGACAGATTCAGAAATGGTGCACTGACCATGGCATTGCATCAAGTGGACACCTTCTCGGAGAAGAAACCCTCGTGTGGCAAACCTATTTCGAGGGAAATCCCTTTTCTTGCTATCGGAAATTCGATATTCCAGGCATCGACATGATCCTCTCCAGTCCAGAGCGCATCATGAGCGAGAAATATTTCATCGTCCCTAAGCTAGCGAGTTCAGCCGCTCGACTTATGGGCAAACGAGAGGTCATGTGTGAGATCAGCGACTTCTTCGAATCCATGGAGAAGCATCCCGCAACTCTCGAGCAGATGATGGGCACAGCAAATATTCTGTATGCACTCGGTGTCACTGAGCTTGTATCGATGTACAGTACTGCAGTTTTGGAAGTGCTGAAAAAAAGCGATCCGAGTGCTTCTCAGAGCCCCATCGTAGGAGCAGATCGGTACCGAAAGTATACTTCATTCGCAGCACGACTGAAGCTGATTTTCTCACAGGGGAAGGTCGAGAACCGAGTTGCCCTCCTTCATCCAATCGTCAGTCTCTGGGCAAACTTCACGCCGTCCGATCGCTCGATGTACGAACCTCACCCAAACGAACGAGTTCGGTTCATCGACGAAGAGTTCACAAACCTCTGCCGCGCCCTTCTTCAGTCACAGATCGATTTTGACATTATCGACGACCAAGCTGTCAATGAGGCTGAGATCGTTGATCATGAACTGAGAGTCTCGGGAAACGTGTACTCGTCTGTTGTACTCCCGCCGATGGATACGATTCGGGTTCAAACCATTCAGAAGATAGCTCAATATGCCAGTGGGGGCGGGTCAGTCATTGCGTATGGCCTTCTCCCCTCTCACGCTGCGGAAGGTTGGAAGCATGATGGGGAAATCATAGAGTATGCCCGTGAGATCTTCAAGAGCCCCAAAAATACATTCGTTGAAACTCAGACTGCTGATTTCATCGACCGTGTGAAACAGCATCTTCCTCCGACCTGCGAGATCAACCCTCCAAGTTCTGATATCCTCTGTACCTGCCTCTCGAGAGATGGTGCGAGAATGTTCTTTCTAGCCAACACTTCATCCAAACCGTGGCAAGGTCAGTGTCGATTTGGAGCAAAGGGGAAGATCTCTCTTTCATATCCGGACTCCGGCAAAGTTGTCAAGCTTGATGCCCCTGGATTGGACCAGTCATCAACGAAACTGACTGTCTCGCTGGAGCCTTATCAGAGTGTTTTTGTATCGTTTCTGAATTCGAGAAGGTGATCGTGAAGACGAAAATTGCGTTGTATCTCTTCAGACACGGCGAGGCAACAGCAAACGCGCCGATTTTTTGCGCCAAGAAAGATCCACCGCTCTCTCAAACTGGGAATTGACAAGATCTCCGAGCAGCTAAAGAGACTTCGCTTGATGAAATTCAACCTGTGTCCTGGACCCTTTTGATACCCAATCGAGCGGACATTCGAATTTGAAATCCCGTCTCCATTCTACGACTCGATTCTCCAATCGTGTCAAGGATTACGCGAAGTATCGTCCACATTATCCTCTTAAAGTGTTGGAGTTCCTGACCTCGGAGCTTGGGCTGACGAAGGACTCCGTGATTGCTGATATCGGCTCCGGCACCGGGATCTCGAGTGAATTGTTCGTTGAGAAGGGCAATCATGTTTACGGGATCGAACCCAATAAACAGATGCGTGAGGCAGCGGAACGTCTGTTCAAATGCCGAAAGAATTTTGTCAGCGTCAATGCAACCGCGGAGGATACGACACTTGGAGACCGAAGCGTCGACTTTATCGTTGCTGGTCAAGCCTTCCATTGGTTTGATCTCCGGAAGACCAAAACCGAGTTCAGAAGAATTCTTCGCCCAAATGGCTTTGTTATCCTGATCTGGAACGACAGAAGGACAGCTGCGTCAGATTTCCTTCATGGGTATGAAACCCTCCTCAATAGATACGGAACGGATTACAAGGAGATAAAACACATTGGCATTGGCATCGTCGGGCACCTGGATCAATTCTTTGGGAAGGGCAACTATCACCTCAAAGTCTTCAAGAATTCCCAATACTTCGACTTTGATGGGCTCAAGGGGAGATTGCTCTCCTCCTCTTACGTGCCTACTGAAGGGCACCCAGACTACGTACCGATGATCGATGAGTTGAAAAGGCTTTATGCTATGTACGAAAAGAACGGGTTAGTAGTGTTTGAATATGACACCAAGCTTTATTATGGGCTCTTGAAGTGAAAGTTACAGAAGTCTTACACCCCTGAACAAAGATTTCTCCGATGACAATTTCAAACTGGCGAGTAAAGAAGTGGGGGCCGACTTGGAGCTTCTGTCACGACTGGTCTGCTGCGCCGACGTATTTCCTTCCTGCAGAGATCCTTGGAGTCAAACTAGCCAAGCCGGGGTGGGAAGAGATTCTTATCCATCCACATCCTCTCGACCTCCAGTGGGCAAAGGGTGTAGTGCCAATTCCCGTTGGGAACGTGTTAGTCGAGTGGAAATCTGATGAGAGCTTCGATGTAACGGTCAAGATCCCGACGAAGGCGAGGATTGCTGTTCCACTTCGACCAAAAGGCCTTCTTCTGGTGAATGGAGAAAGAGATCGTTTGCCAATTGAAATGTCTCGCCTAGAGAATGAAGGGTGGCATGCTCACTTCAGGATTGATGAGAACGGGACATACCATTTCTCCTCACGATGAATAAACAATTTCGTAACCCTCTTTTGGGAACAAAATCATGAACAGAAAACCATCCATGAAAGCTCGCGTCGGCCTGTTCGGAATCGGCCTCGCTGCTTACTGGCCTCAATTCCCCGGACTCCACAAGCGGCTTCTCGGTTATCTTAAGTATGTTGAGAAACAACTCCGCCAATGGGGGAATGTGACTAACGCCGGGCTTGTCGACACGGCACCGAAGGCTCAAGCAGCGGGAGATCTCTTCGCGAGGAACAATGTTGACCTCATCATCTGTTACACTGCCACGTACGCGACAAGCTCGCAGGTGCTGCCCGCTGTTCAGCGGCGAAGGGTCCCCGTCATTGTCCTCAACTTACAGCCAACCGCTACGCTCGACTACCCAAACACCGACACAGGCGAATGGCTTGCAAACTGCTCTGCTTGTTGTGTGCCTGAGATTTCGTGTGCCTTTGCTCGAGCCAACATCGATTTCAATGTTGTGAGTGGAATGCTTTTTGACGACAAGAAAGCGTGGGGCGAGATTCAAGATTGGGTTGAAGCCGCTGCGGTGTTGAGGAAGCTCAGCTACGCTCGCTGTGGATTCCTTGGCCATACGTATCCCGGCATGCTGGACCTCTATAGCGATTTCACCATGCTTCAATCGCAACTCGGCGTCCACACGGAGATCCTGGAGATGGAAGACCTGAAAAAGCGCGTCGACGCCGTGAAGCCGAGAGAAGTACGTGGAAAGATTGAAGAGACAAGGCGCATCTTCACGATCGACAAGAGTGTAAAGCCCGATGAGCTGGAGATTGCAGCGAGAATCGCTTGTGGGCTTGATCGCCTCGCGAGGGATTTCGCTCTCGACGCCCTTGCCTACTATTATAGAGGACTTGATGACAATGAATTTGAGCACCTCGGGGCTGGACTTATTCTTGGCAATTCGCTCTTGACCGCCCGAGGTATCCCTTGCTCCGGCGAAGGAGACTCGAAGAACGCGATGGCGATGCTCATCATGGACTCGTTCGGTGCTGGAGGATCATACACCGAGTTCTATGCAATGGACTTCAAGGAGGATTTCATTCTCATGGGCCACGATGGCCCTGGTCACATCGCTATTAGTGATCGAAAACCGATTCTGCGTGGACTCAATCTGTACCACGGCAAGCGTGGTCGCGGCGTTTCGGTCGAATTCAATGTGAAGACTGGACCGATAACTATCCTCGGAGTTACTCAGACAGCCCAAGGCCAACTTAAGATGCTCGCGGCGGAGGGAGAGTCCATCCCGGGGCCAATCTTGCAAATCGGGAACACTAACAGCCGACTGAAATACCCGCTTGGCCCGGCAGAATTCATGACGAAATGGTGTGAACACGGGCCCACCCATCATTGCGCACTGGGTGTGGGTCACATAATCCATAAGGTAGAAAAGCTTGCCAAGCTTCTGAAAATCGACCTTGCTGTCATCTGTTAAATACACCACTCTTGAGGAACACTCTGATGAAACCTGAAAAACCAAAAGATTACACGATTCATATGATTGGAAACGCACACATTGACCCGATCTGGCTTTGGACCGTCGAGGAAGGAAGAAAAGAGGTGCGTGACACATGCCTGTCCGCCATTGACCGCATGACAGAGACGCCAGCCTTCACGTTCACGCGCAGCTCAGCGTCTGCTTACAGATGGATTGAGGAGGACGACCCTGAGCTTTTCAAGAAAATCCAACAGCGCGTGCGAGAAGGCCGTTGGAGTATCGTGAATGGTTGGTGGGAACAACCCGACTGTAACACCCCGGCCGGTGAATCGTTCGTGCGGCATTCATTGTATGGAAAGCGGTACTTCCGCGAAAAGTTCGGCGTCGATGTCACGGCTGGATACAACGTAGACAGTTTCGGGCATAACGGTATGCTGCCTCAGATTCTGAAGAAGAGCGGTTTGAAATACTACATCTTCTTCCGGCCCAGTCCGGAGGAAAAGGACCTGCCTGGATCGGTCTTCTGGTGGGAAAGCCCAGACGGCTCTCGTGTCCTTGCCTGCCGGCCGCCACTCCACTACTGCTCGTATGGCGAGATGACCCCTGTCGAGAAGCGTATCCGGGCTGTGGCGGAGCTTTTCCAGACTCCTCTCAGGGATGTGCTTTGCTTCTACGGAATCGGGAACCACGGCGGAGGACCGACAAAAGAGGATATCAAGACTATTCTTCGCCTCTCTGGCGAATCTGAACTTCCGAAAGTCGAGTTCAGCACAGTCGAGAGATTCTTTAAGAGGGTCTTAAGGGTGACCAAGAACCTTCCCGTTGTCTCTGAGGATCTCCAGTATTTCTCACGCGGCTGTTATACATCGCTCTCTGCTGTCAAGAAGTACAATCGCAAGTGTGAAGCGCTTCTCCTGACAGCCGAGAAATTCTCCGCCCTCGCCAATCAATTCCTTGGAAGTCCATATCCACTTGAGGAGTTGACTTCAGCCTGGAAAAACGTTCTCCTTAACCAATTCCACGATGCCTTGGGCGGGACTTGCATCCCCGCTGCATATCCCGACGTCTACACCATGTATGAAGAATCCTTGTCAGTCGCCCGACGTACATTGGATGTGGCGCTCCGCACGCTCGCTTCAAACGTGCATACGCTCGGACATGGATTGCCAATTCTCGTGCTCAATCCGAACTCGTGGCGACGAGTGGGTCTGGTGGAAACACGGCTTCCTGTCAGGGTCCCTCCTCTCGGGCTTCAAATCTATGATGATGAAGGAAAACAAGTCCAAATCCAAGAAGTGAAGGCCGACAAGCACGAAGGGGAAGATGGGCTTACTGTGACACTTCTGGCTGACGTGCCTGCACTTGGCTACCGTCTGTACCGTGCCGTGTATGAGTACACCGAATCCGCCGCGAGAAAGAAATTCTTCTTTGATGTTCCTCTCTGGAAGATGCGCGGCTGGAAAGATTATATGCCACCTGCTCCTCCAGTCGGTGCGGTCACACCTCCCCAAACTTCTCCTCTTAGCGTCACGGGTGAGACATTAGAGAACGAGGATTACCGAATAAGAATAGACGCGGCAACGGGTTGTTTGAGCAGTATCTACGATAAGGCAAACGGTGTTGAAGTATTGTCCGAAGAAGGAAACCGGCTTCTTGTTCTCACAGACAAGAGTGATACATGGGGCATGAAGGACAAGGAGTGGCGTGATGTAATCGGTGAGTTCAAACCCGAAGGGAGAATTGAGATCACGGAGCTTGGCCCAGTGAAGATCGGAGTTCGCTTGAGAAGTAGATACGAGAACTCAACAGCAATTCAGGATATTCTCCTCTCCGCAAGATCCCGCGTGATTGAGTGCAGACTCACGGTGGACTGGCGAGAGAAGCACAAGATGCTCAAGGCCTCTTTCCCCTTGAATCTGCAGAACCCGGTTGCCACGTGCCAGATTCCCTACGGCTTTGCCGTCAGACAGACGAACGGTGAAGAACAACCATGTCAAGCGTGGATCGATGTTGGAGGACTTGCTCGGGACGGCAAGGGCCAGACAATTCCTTATGGGATGTCACTCCTGAACGACTGCAAATACGGGTTCGACGTGAAAGATGCGGAAATGAGGATGACCATTCTCAGGAGCCCGTTATACGCGTACTTCACGGACGCGACTCTTGAGCCTGGCAAGAACTACGAATACATTGATCAAGGAATTCAGACTCTCGTGTACGCGCTGCTTCCGCACGCAGGAGACTGGCGAGATGCCGACACAGTCCGTGCCGCCGAGGAGTTGAACAATCCGCTGATTGCACTCGTGGAACCGCTTCACCACGGGAAGTTGGCGTCTTCATCCTCTTTTCTTGAATGCTCTCCGTCAAACGTCGTCTGCACCGTTCTTAAGAAAGCAGAGGATTCTGACAATCTCGTCATACGCCTGTACGAAACATCGGGACGAAACACGACTGCGACTGTTGCCTTCCCTTCATTGAAGATTAGCGAACGAGTGCGTCTGGGTCACCACGAAATCAAGACCCTTAAACTCTCCCGAGGAAAATTGACCGAGGTGGATTTGCTTGAAAAGAAGATCCGAAGCAGGTGACTTGTCGGCGTCGGATCATCTGAAGATGACCGTGTCAACTATTATCGCGCGCGCTTAACTGGAATCGCGGTTGCAGCTGAGTCTGAATCAGGTTCAACATGAAAGCAGAAAACCAGGAAGACTGCGAAGGAAAATGATTACCTCACCAAGCAACTTCATCCGCGTTTCCGATAACAAGTGGACGCTTGAGGAGTCACACACCGGGAAAATCTTTGTCCCGATGGGCTGCAACTATTACGATCCGGGCACTGGCGGCTGGCCACCAAAGATCTGGAAGAAATTCAACCGCACTCGCGCTCGGCATCATCTCCGGATGATGGAAGATCTCGGTGTCAACGCTATTCGCGTCTTTGTATCGTGGGCGAGTTTCATGCCATCGAAAGGGAAACTAGCCCGAGAAGCGCTCGACAAATGCAGCGACCTCCTGTCAATGGCGAAGGATGCTGGTATTAGAGTGAACTTCACGGGCCCTGATTTTTGGGAAGGATACCCGAAGTGGCTGTCGCCCGATGATTTCGTCGGATACCGGCACTTCATCGACCCCAACTACTTTGATGCCCACTCGACATTCTGGGAGTTGTTCGCTGCATATTATGCCGAAGAGAAAACAATCTATGGATTCGACCTCGTGAACGAACCCTTCATGCCCTGGTCGAACGAAAGGATGACGAAACTCTGGAACACTTGGCTAGAGGAGAAAATCGTCTCCACACCTCACTTGAAGAAACGCTGGGTCAAGTTCGCACCGAAGTCACTGAGACAGGGAAAGGTCTCGGTCCCTCACAATGTAAGACAAAGAGGCTCACAGTTTCTTGTTGACTACCAAATGTTCCGCGAAGAGATGGCTCTCCGCTGGGTGAAGAATTCTGTTGATGCAATTCGTCGAGTGGACAAGAACCACCTCATCACTGTTGGCTTGCACCAATCGGGCTTCCCACTCGAAGAGATTATCCCTTCACGGTACACGGCATTCAACCCACACGTGCTGGAACCAGTGCTCGATTACATTGCCCTTCACTGGTATCCGTTTGGGAATCCGTTCACCGTGTCATTCCTTCCACACGATCTTCCGGGGAATCTCGAGAGAAGCCTCGCCACACTCTCAGCTAACGCCAGATACCACAACACTGGCAAGCCACTCATCATGGAAGAGTTCAGTTATTACGGTGGCGGATCACCCATATTCTGGGGCGGCATCCTTCCTTACCGCAGTGAGATGGAACAAGATGACTTCTCGCGACGTTACATCGAAACCACCCTTGGATCATGTGCCGGCTGGCTGAACTGGCCTCTGGTGGACACTCCCCTCTCCACCGACACGAGTGCGTACGGTGGGTTCTACAGAGCCGACGGGAAGTTGAAGCAGTGGGGCAAGACCTTCAAGAACCTGCAGCAGCAACTGAAAATCCGACACTGGAAACGGGAAGCTGCAACAACAGTAATTCCCTTGAGCCGGATGACTGCGCTCACAGATGCTCATGCGTGTGACTTGATCTATCAGCGGTGCCTCAAGGTCTTCAAGCAGGGTGGCGTGATGGATTTCGATTGCGGCATGTGAGGTTCAAGATGCTGTAATTGACCAAGAGGGCTGGAAAATGCAAACTCTCAAACTGACAAATGGTACGTGGCATCTTGTTCTATCGGAGGATGGCCGCCTTCTTTCTCTCTCTGATGGAAGAAGCGAGCTTGTGAAAGCTGATGGCACAGCGTTTATCTGCGACCTTGTGCTCACCAGCTCCGGAAAAAGAGAAACAGTCAAGTCTGCTACTCTCCTCCGCCACGATGAGACATCAGCGACGTTTGACTGCACGGTTGATCTCGGAATCGCCGTGCACCTTCGCTTCGACTGGGAAATGCAAAACCCCGATGAATCTGGAACGGCTGTCTTGTGCGCCGTCGAGCTCTCATCCACAACAAATCTTGATTCGAATGTCCTCCTAAATTGGTATTGGAATATCCACCTCCCCTTAGCTCAGAGGAAACTCTTCGCCCCGCTTTTCGACGGTCGAGGACTGAGAACTTCGTTGCAGACACCGAGAAACTGGCATTATGAGTGTGCTGGCGGCACGGGAGCTGATGAATCTGAGCGCCTTGCAATCCCGATGCTGGACGAATACTCGTTGGAGTCAACCCTTCACATCGCACAGTTTGCCGATCCGTTTTTCAGCACTGGGATCCACTCCTCGGCTGGTGATTCTCACGGCTTCGTTTCGTGCGTTTTTTTCCAAGCGGCGGGTCGCCAGCAATTTCAAAAGAGAAGATTCTGTTGTTATCTTCACACAGGGGACGCCGACACAGCGCTACGTGCGTTTTTCCGATATACGATCCCGAACTGTCCTCCGGGCCCCGACTGGCTGCACGACATTGCGATGGTCGACTATGATTACTTAAGCAAGAAGGGCCAGGGCTGGTACCGAGATATCGACAAGCTCAGTGAGCTGATCGCTCCCGTTGATAGACATCGTGTCCTCATGACTCTCCACGGCTGGTATGACTTGCTCGGACACTACAGCTATGATGAATCCGCAAAGAAGCTTCTTGGGGAATGGATCACGATGCCGGGCAGCGACAAAATCACGATGACGCCAGATGATATGCACAAACGAATCGCCTACGCCAAGGAGCGTGGGTTCCGAGTCGCTCTCTACTTCGCTGACGGGATGGCCATCGACTCCGGGGCGCCGAACTATTCTGAAGATATCATCTACCGCGAACTTGATGGACAACTGCGGAAGCATCACTGGGGTGGTCCCGATACGATCGCTCAGACATACATCATGAATCCCGTTCACCCGAAGGTGCACTCATTCTTCCACGGCTATTTGAAAGCTCTCCTGGATGAGTTTGGCAAAGAAATCGACGCGTTGAACTGGGATGAGACGTTCACAACCAAGATCGGCGATCTTTCAAAGGATCCGCCGGGGTACGCAGACCGGAGCTTCATGCTGCTCTGCAAAGAACTGCGCGACATGGTGAAGGCCCATAACCCGGAAATAGCTTTTCTCGCCTCTGACGACACTGGCTTAACGCTTCCTCAAAACGATGGCTCGTACTGGCGTGCTCTTCCCGCACAAAATGCTCTCGTCTTCGATGGAACATTCCAGGACAGCCAGTTCTACCCCACGGCGTGGCAGTATGGGCTGTTCCCCAATTACCGGAACGTCCTTTGGTCGTGCAACTGGCAGCCGTTCAACCACTTTGATTGGACGAATACGGGAGTGAGAGTTTTTGGAACACCTGCCCCAATCTCTAACGGTTGGGCTGAGGACAAAGGAATCTCAGACTGTTCCGAAGCCGAAGTGAAGAAGATCCTGGAACTCTTCGAGTTCAAAAAGAATCAACGCAGTCGTCTCCGTTGGCTTGAAGTCTCCGATGAACTCTGATTCCCACCGATATTGATAACCACCTCACTGGCTTCTCGAAGATATGGGGGACTTTCTTCAAAGAATCAAAAACCTTTTCTCGCGCCAGCTTCACGCCTTCTCAACCGAGGTCGATCCCGTCGTTGCCACGAGCATCCGGCGAACCTTTTTGGAGAGTTCCGTCGCTGGAGTGATGGGCGTGTTCACAGGCGGGATTGTCCTCACCGGTTTCGCGCTTGCCCTCGGAGCGAACGACTTCGTCTTCGGTCTGCTCACAGCAATCCCCGCCGGGGCAAATCTCTTTCAGATCCAAGCATCTCGGATTCTTGAGCGAACGGGTGAGCGCCGCAAGCTCGTCGTTCGCTTCGCAACAGCGCACCGTCTCCTGTGGATTCTGGCCGCATTTGTGCCTTTTTTCCCCCTTGGCCCGTGGGCTCCTTACAGAATCTGGGTTTTCCTCATTGTGTTCTCGATTGCTTCCCTCTCCGGGCTTTTTTCCGCCGTGCCATTCACATCATGGCTCATCGATCTTGTTCCTGAAAAAATTCGAGGAAGGTTCTTTGCTTTCCGAACGTTCATGGCAGGTACGGTCGGGATCGTGCTTGGGATTGGGGCGGGGAAATTCATTGACTTCTGGAAGGATATCCACCTCACCGACGAGATTGTCGCGTTCACTCTTTTGATGATCGTGGGAGCTGGCTTTGGGCTCTGGTCTGCCTCGATCCTGTCCAAGCTTCACCATCCTCAATTCAGAAAACTCGGAAGACACGAATCGTTTTTCCATTCGCTCCGAGAGCCGTTTCGCAACATGGAATACAGGAAGCTGTTCGTCTTTCGGGTTGTGAATGATCTCTCCGCGGGTGTCGCGGCGCCTTTCTTCGGTGTGTATATGCTGGCGACAGCAAACTTGGGATTCACATTTGTTGCAACGCTTGCTACGATCAGCACGCTCGCGAACCTTCTCACTCTTCCAACGTGGGGAAGACTCTGCGACCACTATGGATACAAACCTGTCATCGCGATATGTGCCAGTGGAAAGGCCCTGTTCGCGATTCTCTGGCTTTTCACATCTCCGAATACTTTCTGGCTTTTTGTGATCATCCACATCTTCGGTGCGTTTGATGGTGGGCTCGGAATCGCCACCCCCAACTTGATTTACAAGACCGTTCCTCAAGACCGCCGCGCGCTTTATATTGCCGTCGACGGCAGCGTCGTCGGTGTGGCTGCAACTCTTGCTCCTCTTCTCGGTGGTGTCCTCGCGGGACTTCTTCAACACATGCAGATCTCCATTGCAGGTTTATCCATCGAGCACTTCAAGTTTCTTTTTCTCCTCAGCTTTGCCATTCGCCTCATCTCCATCTCTCTTCTTCGACGTGTGCCCGAGCCAAAAGCCGCCCGGCCTGTGGACGTCATCCGCGTTCTCTTGCCCTTCCGGGATATAGATGTTTTCGAAGGATTCCAGGAAATGGTTCAGCTCTTCCTTGCACCGGTTCGATACATCCGTGACCACGTGGGTGTGGAAAAGGATGAGTCGAAGGAAGATTAAGAAGCAATCAACCTTCTCGCACCAACTAGGACCGATTTATCTTCAATGCTTCGGTTCTCTTAAGCGGCGGGTTTATTTACCAGCTCCGGGCTGGGCCGTTTGCCGACCAGAAGAAGATGCTGCTATTGAGGTAGAATCAACTTGGTACAGAACAAGGCAGGCTGCACATCATGGCCTGCTTTTTTTTGTTCATTCGGTTGAATTCGATAGATCCAAGGTGTTGACTCAAAGCCTGAAGGCACTTTTCTTTCACCTGCCGAATCACGCCGCCGTAAACCTAATGTCGCTTCGTTGAAAGATCCACAACGCCGCCGCGCCGAAGACAACGATGTACCCTAACAACGCAACACTCGCCAGCCATTGATTCGAGAGCAGCGTCGAAGGAACTTCTCCCCTGAAGGTTGCAACAGATTTCCCGAGAGCCGTCATCGTGTACGGCGAGAGGTTCACCCAGAATCCACCAAGTGCGTGGAACACCTGAAAGATCAACGGGTCTGCAACGATGACATGAACAACTGACGCTGCCATCCCGACACCGAGGGATCGGCTCACTGTAGTCCAGAAGAACGCGAGAATCACCGCCGGCAACACGGTGTAGAATGCACGCGAGAGAAACTCCAGCAGAACGAGCCCGCCGGAAAGATTGAAGAAACCCCAGGAAATCTCCTGGCTCATTTTTCTCATCACCGCCCAGCCGAGCGGAAGAGAAACAAGAACGAGTGCGAGAAACCAAAAAAGGAGGACAAGGAGAATCGCGACCAGTTTCGCTGTGAGGAATTCACGCCGAGGTGTCCCGCGAACGAGCACTGTCCTCAGCGTTCCCCATCCGTACTCCCCTCCAAGCGATGACACTGTGAAGATGAGGATGAGTATGCCAATCAAGCCTGAGGGAGTGGCCGCCGCTGAAAGCTGCGTTGTGAAGATTTGAGGGAGGTAATATGCGGAAGGGTTCTGAAACTTACCAAAGATCGCGATGATCGCCGCGATGTTCTGGAACAACAGGAGGATCAAAAGCATGACCCACACGTTGAAACGCTTGAAGATCTTTATGAACTCTGCCTGGATGAGGTTCTTCATTGCTTTTTCTCCTCTCCCGTTACCTCAAGAAAGAAATCTTCGAGAGTTGATGACTTCGGGATGACAGCCGAGGGGTAGATTCCACGCCCACCGAGAAGTCGAACCACTTCAGATGCTTCACGGTCGCGGAGCTGAAGAGTGATGGACTTCTCTCCACCCTGTAAGTTCACAACCCAATCTACCGATTTCAGAATCTCTGAGGCCTGCGCGATCTCATTCACCACAACTTCCACATATTTGCTCGGATGAAGGAGCTCTGAAATCTTACCTTCCGCGAGAACCTTTCCTCTCCGGATGATGGCAACCCTTGAGCAGATTTGTTCCACCTCGTAGAGGAGATGGCTGCAGAAGAATATCGTTTTCCCTTGATGTCCAAGTTCAGCGACAAGGTCGCGGACTTCCTTCATGCCTGCGGGGTCAAGACCAATCGTTGGCTCATCGAGCAGAAGAATTTCTGGGTTGGAGAGGAGCGCCGCTGCAATCCCGAGTCTCTGTCGCATCCCAAGGGAATAAGTGCGGAACCGGCTCTTCGCCCGATCTTTCATCCCGACAAGCTCAAGAACTTCCCAGATCCTCTCCTGAGAAACGTCGCTCATAAGGGAAAGCACACGGAGGTTGTCGTAACCAGAGAGATATGGATAGAACGCTGCCGTCTCCGCCATCGCGCCGACTTTTCTGAGCACGGCGCGGTCCCGACGAACGTCGCGTCCGAGAATCTCGACGGTTCCGGAGTTTGGCATGAGAAGGCCAAGCATGAGACCTATCGTCGTCGTCTTGCCTGAGCCATTCGGCCCGAGAAACCCGAAGATATCTCCGCGATGGACTTCAAGGTTCAGGTCAGACAACGCAACGAGATCCTTGTATCGCTTGGTCAGTTGATGAGTTTGGATCACTGCTTCATTAGAGTTTGACATGGAGGTAATATGAATGGGTGCAAGGGGGAGTTCTTGGGTTCGGTTAGGTCTACGGTTCTTCGAGTTGAAAGATGCGTAGAGACCTCTCTTGGCCGAGCATTGAACAAGATCCGAGGAAATAGAATTTGCATCGACACGAATAGCCGACTTTATCTCAGTCGAATTGAAATTGGTCTGCCTGAAGAACTACGGGGTTAGTTGGCCGTCAGGTGAGTGTGAGCAGCCCTTTGCCATTCGATTTTCACGCCGTCATCGATCTCGCAGACATACACTCCGGGTTGAAGGCCGGTAAGCCGCGGGTAACGTTCCTGGAGATTTGATTTCAACTTCTCGACACTCTCTTGTGCAACGAGGCACACTGCGCTCCCACCGAAGCCCGCACCAGTCATCCGAGCACCGATGACACCTTCTGTTGCCGCCGCGATGTCGACCACGGCATCAAGTTCGTCGCAGCCCACCTCATAGTTGTTCTTTAGACTGAGGTGAGACTGGTACATAAGCTTCCCAAAATCACTCAGATCGTTTCGTTTGAGATCCGCGGCAGCTTCAAGCACCCGTCGGTTCTCGTCGATGACATGGCGACATCTCTTGCGAACGGTTTCATTGAGCAGATTCTCGTGCTCGAGGAAGTCAGAGAACTTGACATCGCGGAGTGCGCAGATTCCTGGGACAACAAATGACAGCTCCTTGACGCCACGCTGACATTCTTCTCTTCGCTTGTTGTACTCGGAGCTGGCGAGCTGACGCTTCACGCCTGTATCACATACAACAAGGGAGAGCCCCGCCGGAAACTCCACAAACTGAAATTCGAGAGATCGGCAATCAAGCTGGAGAGCGTAGCCCTTCTTGCCGTGGACTGCTGTGAACTGATCCATGATTCCACAATTCACCCCGACAAACTCATTTTCTGCCTGCTGACAGAGCTTTGCAAGAGAAAGGGGGTCTACTTTTAAGTGGAAGAGCTCTTTTGCCGCGAATGCGGTGGCTACCTCGAGCGCAGCGGAGGAGCTTAGCCCAGCAGATTGAGGAACATCTCCCTTGAGGCAGAGGTTTATTCCTCCGAGGTTGTGCCCAGCTCTTGCGAGGACAAAAAGAACCCCTTTCGGATAGTTACCCCAGAGTTCTCGCTCGCGACTTTTCAACCCCTCAAGTGTGGTGTGGACAGTAGCGTCATAGTCGGCGGCACGCACAGAAATGTTTGCATCGCCCCGTTTTCCCGCTGCAGCGTAGATTCTTTTGTTGATCGCCACAGGGAGGACGAAGCCGTCGTTGTAGTCGGTATGCTCGCCGATGAGGTTCACCCGGCCTGGGGCAGACACAACAAGATCGGGTTCGGTACCGAAGGCTTGACAGTACTCCTGGATGGTGATTTCGAGAAGGGTTTCCAATTCGCTTGCTTGGAATGCGTTGAAAGGAGTGCTTTCAAAATCTAATGAACACCAAGCTGAATAGCAACGAAAATCCCCGCAGCGCCGTTTGATTTTCACTGTTTTCTCTCTATATTGGTTTGCTTTCTGGCTGCCCTCTCAAATCACCAATCGCCGTACCCCATTGAACGTTCTCAAACCACCCCGTCTCAAGAAGCACGATGTGATCGGAATCGTAGCACCTGCGAGTGCTCCTTCCTCAGATAAGAAAATAGACAAAGGAATCCATTATCTTGAGCGGCTTGGGTACCGTGTCAAACTCGGGGCTCATGCAAAAGCAGTTCACGGTTACCTTGCAGGAAGAGATGAAGAGCGGGCCAGCGATCTCAACGCCATGTTTGCAGATCAGCAAGTGAAGGCGATCATCGCCGTCCGGGGTGGATATGGAACTCCACGACTCCTCGAGCACATCGATTATCATCTGGTCAGACGAAATCCGAAAGTCCTGATTGGGTACAGCGATCTCACAGCCTTGCAGCTCGCGCTCTTTACGAAGACGAGACTTCTGACGTTCTCCGGGCCAATGCTCGCCGTCGAGATGTTTGACAAGATGGATCCCTTCACAGAAGAATTCTTCTGGCGGATTCTCACTTCCTCTCATCCCGCCGGTCACGTATCGAATCCAGACAACAAGCCGCTGAAGATTCTTTTTTCTCCATCAAAGAAGACTCAAGTCACGGGTAGACTTCTCGGTGGTAACCTCTCGATGGTTGCCTCAATCACCGGGACGATGTTTCAGCCGGATTTCCGTGAGCACATCTTCTTCTTTGAGGAAGTGAGCGAAGAACCCTATCGCATCGATCGAATGCTTACTCAGTTGAGATTAGCCGGGATCCTGCGCTCAATCAAGGCACTTCTCATCGGTTCACTCATTGATTGTGTGCCCGCCGACATGGCGAAGCCGAGTCTCAGCGTCACTGAGGTGCTCAATGAACTGACATGGGACCTGAAGATTCCCATTCTCTCCGGGCTTGCTTATGGTCACTTGCCTCGAAAACTCACGATGCCGATTGGACTGACTGCAAGAGTCGATTCGCGCTCAGGCACACTTGAGTTCCTCGAAGGTTGTGTGAAGTAAGTGCTTTTGCCATTATTGACAATCGTCCAAATAATCTTTACATTTCACCGATTTCTGGCTCAGCGAATGGGTGAGTGAGGTGCTTAACATTGCAGTCTTCGCCTCGGGGCGAGGCACAAACTTCGAGGCAATTCTTCGGGCGATCGAAACAGGGAAACTCCACAACCTATCCATTGCGGCTGTCATCAGCAATAACCCCGATGCACCCGTCCTAACGATTGCTCGTGAGCACAACATTCCTGTGTATCACCTCAGCCAGAAGCAATTTCCCTCCGAAGAAAAGTTTGATGAGGCAGTCTTGGATGTTTTTGACCGGTACAGCGTGAATTTCATTGTCCTTGCGGGGTACATGAAGAAACTATCCACGAATCTCGTTCGGCGATTCCGCAACCGCATGCTGAACATTCATCCCGCCCTTCTGCCGAAATTCGGCGGCAAGGGAATGTACGGGATGCACGTCCATGAAGCAGTCATCAACTCAGGAGAGAGAATCTCTGGCGTCACAATTCACATCGTTGACGAAGAATACGATCACGGTCCGATTGTCAAACAGCGTACCATCGCCGTTGACAAAGATGAGACCCCAGAAACACTGGCGATGAAGATCCATGGAATTGAGCATCAACTCTATCCTGAGGTCTTGCAGCTATTTGCTGATGACAGGGTTCGAGTCAACGAAGGGCAAGTAACCATCCTCGAAAATTGGGCGGGGGGCTGATTCCGGTGAAGGTTTCTCGTGCACTCATCAGTGTTTCAGACAAAACCGGAATCGTGGAATTCGCCAAGGCTCTTGAGGACCTCGGCGTGGAGATCATTTCCACTGGCGGCACGCAAGCCCTGCTCCGTGAGCATTCTGTGGACGCACGCGCTGTTTCGGAGGTGACGCACTTTCCGGAGATTCTTGATGGAAGAGTAAAAACGCTCCATCCGAAAATCCTTGGGGCTATCCTTGGAAAAACCGATGATCCAGACCACCAACGACAAATGCAGGAGTTCGAAATCGAGCCGATTGATCTCCTTGTCGTGAATCTTTATCCCTTCGAAGAAACCATCCAGCGGAATAATGTTACCCTTGACGCCGCGCTTGAACAAATTGACATCGGCGGTCCGACGATGCTGCGCGCCGCAGCGAAGAACTACAAATGGAAGGCTGTTGTGACTGACCCGGCCCGCTATGATGAGATCCTCGCTGAGCTGCGGCAAAATGATGGAAATCTCTCCGAGAAAACCTGCTTTGCCCTGGCACAAGAAGTGTTTCGACACACTTCTCACTACGACAGTGTGATTGCCGGGTTCCTAAGCGGGAGGAATGGCAGCGAAGAGTCTGTTCTCCCCTCACAATTCACCATTCATCTTCCAAAAACTGCATCACTGCGATACGGAGAGAACCCGCACCAAGCAGCTGCGCTGTATGGAGATTTCGACAAATACTTTGAAAAGCTGCACGGGAAAGAACTTTCCTTCAACAACATCCTTGATATCAATGCCGCGGCCAGCCTTGCTGCGGAGTTCGATCAGCCAGTCGCTGTCATCATGAAGCACACAAATCCGTGCGGCGTTGGTGTTGACGGCACGTTGAGTGAGGCATACCGGAAAGCCCTCGCCACGGACAGCAAATCAGCTTTTGGCGGTATCGTTGCAGTGAATCGACCCCTCGACATGGAGACAGCGACCAAGATTAACGAAATCTTCACAGAGGTAATTGTAGCTCCGGATTATCTCAGTGACGTCCTGGATTTTTTGAAGAGGAAGAAAGACCGACGGTTGATCAGAGAGGGCGCTGGTTTCAGATCCTCCAAAGAATTCGATGTGAGGAAAGTTGCCGGAGGATTCCTCGTCCAACAGCCGGACGTTGATAATCTCACGCGAGAGCAATTCAGTGTTGTCACGAAGCGAAAACCAACGGACGAAGAGACCGAAGGGTTGCTTTTCGCTTGGAAGGTTGTGAAGCACGTGAAATCAAATGCAATCGTCTACGCCCGATTTGACCGAACGCTCGGTATCGGCGCGGGACAGATGTCAAGAGTCGACTCATCCAAGATTGCCGCGATGAAAGCAGCGGAAGCAGGACTTAACTTGAAAGGATCTGCTGTTGCTTCCGATGCCTTCTTCCCGTTTGCCGACGGTCTGCTCGAGGCGGTTAAGGTTGGCGCCACTGCAGTCATCCAACCCGGAGGCTCAGTGCGAGATGAAGAAGTGATCAAAGCCGCTGATGAGCATGGCGTTGCAATGGTATTCACAGGGATTAGACATTTCAAACATTAACTCAACCGACTTTGCAGAACATTCTTAACTCTTAACTTTTTCATTTTGAATTGATCTTTCATGGGCCTCTTCTCCTTCTTCTCCGCCGACCTTGCCATTGACCTTGGCACAGCGAACACAAAAATCTGGATGAAAGGCAAAGGTCTTGTCCTCCACGAGCCATCGACGGTTGCCTTCGACCGTAACACAAAGAAGATCGTTGCCATTGGCAACGAGGCGCGAGAGATGGTCGGACGAACACATCGCGACATCCGCACAATTCGACCCATGAAGGATGGAGTGATCGCAGACTTCGAAATGGCCGAGGGGATGCTGCGGGAATTCATCAAAAAGATCCACGCCAGCTGGATGCCGAGCCGAAGGATCGTGATCTCCGTACCAAGTGGGATTACGGAAGTGGAGAAGAGAGCGGTTCGTGACTCTGCCGAGCATGCGGGCGCAAAGGAAGTCCACCTCATCGCCGAGCCGATGGCCGCTGCTATCGGGATCGGACTTGATGTCGACGCTCCCGTTGGAAACATGGTCATCGACATCGGCGGCGGGACAACAGAGATCGCAATCATTGCTCTCTCTGGTTTGGTGAACGAAGAGTCGATCCGGATCGCCGGCGATGAGATGAACAACGCGATCGTCCAGTATTTTAAGAGGAACCATAACCTCCTCATCGGTGAGCGGACAGCCGAAGCGATCAAGTGTGAAGTCGGGTCAGCAATGCCGCTGAAAGAAGAGATTACGATTCAAGTCAAGGGACGCGATCTCGTCAACGCAGTGCCGAAGACGAGTGAGGGAAGCTCGGTTGAGATCCGCGAGTCTCTCAACGAATGTATTTCTCAGATCGTCAACGCGGTGAAACTGGCCCTTGAGCGGACTCCGCCGGAGCTTTCATCCGACATTCTCGATCGCGGCATTATGCTCACTGGAGGAGGAGCGCTTCTCAAAGGATTGGATGAGCGACTGCGGCTCGAGACTGGCCTTCCTGTCCATGTGGCAGAAGAACCACTTACGGCAGTCGTGCGGGGAACCGGAAAGGTGTTGGAGAACATCAACCAGTACTCAAAAGTTCTGCTTAAGAGTCGGCGCTACTGAGTATCCCCGCCTTCTGAATTTGTCCCCCCGAGGTTGGTATGCGGCGGCTATTCCATATAGTTCAGTTGTTCAAAGAGTACTTCATCGTGGCATCGTTGATCATCGTCTCGATTGCCCTCATGACCGAGAACGACAATCAGCAGATTCATCAGATTCGTGCTCTCTCGATTGGGATTCTTGGAAGAATCCAAGAGAGTGTTTCCTTCCTCCCGAACTTCTTCCGGCTTGAAAAGGAGAACGAAGTCCTCCGGCGAACGAATGTTGACCTTGCCGATGAGGTGAACCAGCTTCGTGAGGCGAAGCTCGAAAACATCCGATTGCGTAGCCTCCTTGGTCTGAAAGAGACAACGAAGTTCGAGCTTATTCCTGCCAAAGTCGTGGGGAAGACCCTTGATCTCCTGAGAAACACGATCACCTTAAATGTAGGTGAAAAAGACGGCGTCGCCCCCGGCATGCCGATTATCAGTGACGCTGGTCTTGTGGGAAAAATCATTGCAGTGGGCGGCAGTTACGCTATGGGCCAGATCATCCTCAACAGCGACTTCCGCGCGAGTGCAAGAATCCAGCGCAGTCGTGTTGACGGAATCCTGGCGTGGAAAGGTGGGAAAAATTCTCTTCTCAAGGACGTTGCAAAGACTCGCGATGTGAAGGTTGGAGACATGGTGGAAACGTCAGAGTATAGTAGTCTGTTTCCTCCCAACATCCGGATCGGTGTGGTTGCTTTGGTGACAGAACAGCCCGGGGATCTCTTTAAAACAATTGAGATTGAGAACGCAGTCGATTTCACTACACTTGAAGAGGTGTTCGTGATGAATGCTAAACCCGACTCAACCCGCATTCGGTTTGAGGAAAGGGTTCTCAGATAACGCTCCATTGAGAATTTGATGACGGTACAGATTCGCTATGCACTCATTACTGTTGTTCTCGTTGTTCTTCAATCAACTTTCGTCCGGTACATTGCGATTGAAAACATCACGCCGGACATCCTCGTCATCTGGATTGTGTACCTCGCACTCCGGTACGGGCAGATCCACGCGACGATCGCCGGCTTTCTCCTCGGATTGACCATGGATGTTGTCAGTGGAGGCTTCCTCGGGCTCTCCGGTCTCTCGAAAACTGTTTGTGGATTTGCTGCTGGCTATTTCTACGACGAGACACGGACGGCTGAAATCCTGGCGACATATCGGTTTGCCCTCATGGTGTTTCTTATTTCATTGGTCCACAATCTCATTTACTTTGCGATTTTTGTTCAAGGGAGCGAGTTGCCGTTCTGGCGTACACTGGCATTGTTCGGACTTACAACCTCGATCTACACATCGGCATTCAGCTTGCTACCGATCTTTCGATATTCACGAGTCCGGGGAGAGAGGGTTCTACCACGATGAACGGAGAGTCCCCATTAGCAACGCGTCGTAAGGCGTTCTATTTCATCATCACGGCTGCCGCGGTTCTTTTTGTTCTCCGGCTCTCACAGTTGCAGCTCCTCAGTCAAGAGCAATACGGGAAGAAGTCTGAAGAGAACAGCGTTCGCCCGGTCGTGAAGGAGCCAATTCGTGGATACATGTTTGATCGGAACAGAAGACTCATTGTCGACAGCCGTGCATCATACTCCGTGACAGTAACGCCGAGTGAGTTCAAGGAGAACGTTCTTCCTCTCCTTTCGACCGTCCTCGATGTTGACAGTGAGCTCATCAAAGACCGTATACGGCGTGGCCGATTGTATTCCATCTTCGCTCCGGCGCGAATAAAACGAGACGTTGATTTCAAGACCCTTGCTTTCATTGAAGAGAATCGAGATCGCCTTTCCGGCGTGGGGTATCATGTGGAAACGCGCCGGTCTTATCCGACCGAGGTTCAAGCATCCCACCTTCTTGGATATGCGAGGGAGATTTCCGAACAACAACTCGGGAAGTCGGATGGATTCTACAAGCCTGGCGATCTCATCGGATTCGCCGGGCTTGAGGCAAAGTATGAGACCGCTCTTCGAGGAGAAAAAGGATACGAGTTCAGCTTGGTGGATGCTCGAGGACGCATCATCGGCCCACTTGACAACGGCAAGAGTGATATACCATCCAAGGAAGGTTTTGACCTTTATCTTTCGATAGACAAAGACCTCCAAGCACTTGCAGAAGAGCTTCTCTCCGGAAAACGCGGAGCCATTGTGGCTCTCGACCCGCGGAACGGTGAACTTCTTGCCCTTGCAAGTGGCCCCGATTATCCCCTCTCACGCTTCAGCGGCGTTACTCCACCTGACTTGTGGGACTCTCTTAATACCCGGGACGATAAACCTCTCTTCAACCGAGCAACGATGACGCGTTATCCTCCGGGCTCAACATTCAAGATGGTTTTGGCGACGGCGGCTTTACAAGAGAAAGTTATCGACACGAATTGGCGGATCACGTGTCATGGATCATTCCGGTTCGGTAATAAGGTATTTAAGTGCCACACAAAGACGGGGCATGGATCGGTGAACGTCGTCGAGGCGATCGCGAAATCCTGCAACGTCTTCTTCTATAATCTGATGTTGAAAACTGGGCTCGAGTTCTGGACGAAGTATGGCGCGTTGTATGGCTTTGGCTCGCCTACTGGAATTGATATCGGAGAAGAGACGACTGGACTTCTACCCTCCGAAGACTATTTTGACAGGGTCTACGGGAAAGGGAAGTGGACGAGGGGCTACCTTGTAAGCCTAGCAATTGGACAAGGCGAAATCGGTGCATCTCCAATTCAGATGGCTTGTTATGCAATGGCTCTTGCAAACGGGGGAACGATCTACCAACCGCATGCTGTCCGTGCTATTTACAACAAGAGGGCGGCAAGATTTGACTCGGTTGCTTATGGAAGCCGGGTTCTTCCGGTCTCCCCGGAAGTAGCCGGCCTTCTCCGGCAAGCGATGTATCTTGTTGTCAACGGACTGGGTGGAACCGGGGCCGCGGCACGAGTCCCGGGAATCTCGGTCGCTGGCAAGACTGGGACGGCACAGAACCCCCACGGCAAAGATCACGCTTGGTTCGTTGGATTCGCACCATTTGAGAATCCACAGATCACTGTCTGTGTTCTGGTTGAGAATGCCGGGTTTGGTGGGTCGCAGGCAGCACCTCTCGCTGCAAAGTTGATTGAGAAATATTTGAAAGTGGAACCCGAGGGTGCGAAGACTCTTCAGGCAAACCTTGACGACCGTGACAAAGGACAAGTCGATGTTGCTCATGCACAAAACGAAACGCGATGAACGTCTATTTCAAAGAGTATTTTGACTTCAAGACTTTTTTTACAGTTGTTGCTCTGGTTCTGATTGGGCTTGTCTCGGTCTACAGCGCAACACACACAGCAGGCGCGTCGGCAAGTTTTCATCGCCAGATTGTCTGGGCAGCGATCGGGTTTCTTGCAATGGCTCTCGTGATGCTGATGCCAAGACGGCTCTTCCAATCTGCTGCGGTTCCACTCTACATTCTCTCTCTTCTGCTTCTCCTCTTTGTCTTGGGGCGTGGAAAGACGGTTTCTGGCTCAACAAGCTGGCTGGGTTTTGGCATTATCGGTGGACAACCCTCCGAGCTGGCAAAACTCACGACGGTGCTGGCGTTCGCAGCGTTTCTCTCGAAACCAACAACAGAGATCGAGAGTACAAAGGGACTACTCACCACAACAGCGATGCTTCTCCTTCCTGTCACTCTCATCATTCTGCAACCAGATGCTGGAACGGCAGTCGTCTTTTGCGCGATGTTTCCTGCCATCCTCTACTGGGCAGGGGCGTCGGTGTTCACTGCCATTGCAATCATCTCTCCGGTGATTGTCGCAGCGGCTGCGCTGGTGAACATGACAAGCTTCATTGTTGCAGTCGTCGGAGTCCTGATTGTTCTTCTTCTTCTCAAGCGTGACTTCTTCACGTCGACAGTCGTTTTCTCGAGCTCGGTTGTCGTCGGTGTCGCTGCTCAATACGTCTACAGCAGACTTCCTCTCTACCAACAGAAGCGGATTGCGACGTTTCTTGCTCCCGATGCTGATCCACTTGGCGCTGGATACAATGCCCTCCAAGCGAAAGTCGCAATCGGATCGGGAGGCGTACTCGGGAAGGGATTTCTCCACGGTACCCAAACACAACTCCGGTTCATTCCGGCGCAATGGACTGATTTCATTTATTGTGTGCCTGGGGAGGAATTCGGATTTATTGGCGCAATCGTGGTACTTTCCCTGCTGATCTTCTTGCTCTTCCGTGGGGTGCGTATTGCCTCGGTGGCAAAGAACAAGTTTTCGAGCCTTGTGGCAATTGGCATCACGTCTATCTTTGCCATCCACACGTTTGTGAACATCGGGATGTCAATGGGCCTGATGCCTGTTATCGGCATCCCGCTTCCTTTCATGAGCTACGGGGGATCCTCGCTGATAACTTCGATGGTCATGGCGGGACTCCTCCTGAACGTGTACGCAACGCGGAAGGAATATTAACCCCTCGCATTCAATCACCGGTTTGACCCATGAAAACTCCGACCCCACCTCCCACTGTGCGGCTTGTGCAAAAAAACAGGATAAAGGAACTCCCACTGAAGAACCTCCGCTGGACATGCAACCCTGATTCACTGGGGTTCGAATCGACTGCCGAGGTGAAACCGGCCAAACAGATCATCGGGCAGGAACGTGCCCTCCGTGCACTCCGGCTTGGCATTGGTGTGAGACACTTCGGATACAACATCTTTGTCACGGGTTTCTCTGGAACCGGAAGAACAACGACGATCAAGAGACTCTTGCACGAATTTGCAGATCGGCCAGCGACTCTGACCGATAAGTGCTACGTTCATAATTTCAAGAACCCGGACGCTCCGAGCATGATTACACTGCCCGCAGGGAAGGGTTGTGCTTTTCGGGAAGACATGGAGGACTTGATCGAGGAGCTGGTCAAAAATATCCCTGCAGTGTTTGAAAGTCGCCGGTATGAGGAACAGAGAAAAGGAATCCTCGAGCATTTTCAGGGGCGGCAGAGAAGCATCCTGAAAGATTTCGAGAAGAAGGTGAAGGAGAAACAATTTGAGTTGGTGCAGGTGCAGATGGGACCGATCGTCAAACCTGAGGTCTCTCCCGTCATCAACGGGCAGCCGGTTGGGATGGAGCAGCTCCGACAGATGGTAGAGAAGGGGGAATTCCCCGAAGATCAATACAAATCAATCCTTGAGACTCATGCTGCATTGGAATCTCAGATGGAGCTAGTGTTCCGTGAGATGCGAAACATCGAGCGGAAGGCGCATGACTCGTTTGAAGAACTCGATGAAAAGATTGCGCTTCCTCTCGTCATGGAGAGTGTCGACGCCATCAAGGCGAAATATGACAATCCAAAGCTTCACTCGTATCTTGATGACGCGCAGAACCACATCATGGAGAATCTCTCCCAATTCAAGAAGGAGGAGCAACCAGCTGATGCTTCGATCTCCTCAAAGATAGCGCCATCGAAGGAAGAGGATTTTGCCTTCTACCAGGTGAATGTCATCGTCGACAACTCTTCGACGAAAGGTGTTCCCATTGTAATCGAAGCCAACCCGAAGTATCGGAATCTCTTTGGTACTATTGAACGCATTGTTGAAAAAGGAGGCGCTTGGAGGACGGATTTCATGCAGATCAAAGCAGGCTCGCTTCTTGAGGCTGATGGCGGCTTCCTTGTCCTCAATGCGCTCGATGCGCTCACGGAGCCCGGTGTGTGGCCAGACCTCAAGCGCACGCTCCGGCACGAGAAAGTCGAAATCCACTCCTACGAACCGTTCTATTCATTCGCAGCCGGCGGCCTGAAGCCCGAGCCAATCAATCTGCATCTCAAAGTCATCATGATCGGTGATGGGGAGATCTATCAGTTGCTTTACCATCTCGACGATGACTTCAAAAAGATTTTCAAGGTCCGTGCAGACTTCGACGTAGAAATGCGGAAGAACGCCGCTTCTGTGTCAGATTACATCGCGTTCATCAAGATGATCGGAAACGATGAAAAGCTGAGGCCGTTTGACAAAACCGCAGTTGCAGAAGTCATTGAGTTTGGCGTTCGATTGGCAGGCCGTCAAACAAAGCTCTCGACGCGATTCAACATCATTGCCGACGTTCTCCGAGAGTCAAACTACTGGGCAGAGCAAGAACAGAGCCAGGTGGTTTCGCGCAAACATGTGTTGGAGGCAATCGATGAGCGGATTGACCGAGTCAACCTCGTTGAAGAAAAGATCCAAGAAATGATCACCGAGGGTACGATCCTCATCGATACTGAAGGCGCTAAAGCCGGACAGGTAAACGGGCTTTCAGTCTACGACGTGGGTGACTATGAATTTGGAAAACCCTCTCGCATCACAGCGAAGACAGCAATGGGGCGATCGGGCGTCATTAATATTGAACGCGAAGCTGCGCTCAGCGGTCGTACTCACAACAAAGGTGTGGCAATCCTCACTGGTTACTTGAGGAGCAGGTTTGCGCAAGACAAGCCACTTGTGATGAGCGCAAGCATCTGCTTTGAGCAATCTTACGGTGGAGTGGATGGTGACAGTGCCTCTTCAACCGAGGTCTATGCGATTCTCTCGAGTCTCTCAGATGTGCCGCTACGGCAGGATTTGGCCGTAACGGGGTCCGTCAACCAGAACGGAGAGATTCAACCGATTGGGGGTGTAAACCAGAAAATCGAGGGTTTCTACGATGTCTGCAAGGCAATGGGGTTGACGGGTATGCAGGGTGTGCTGATTCCACATCGAAATACCCGGGACCTCATGTTGCGACATGACGTCATTGAAGCCGTGAAAGTAGAGAAATTCCACATCTACCCGGTGAAGACAATCGATGAGGGCATTGAGATTCTTACCGGAGTAAAAGCCGGACGGAAGAGAAAAGATGGATCGTTTGAGCGAGGCACCGTTAATGAACTCGTCGATGGACGCTTGCGGGAGTTCGCCAAACGCTGGAAAGAACTCAGTGAGGAACTTCCCTCCTCTTCTTTATAAGAGACGCAGCTTCAGCGGCCGCGGCTAACACTTCATGACCCTTCAATCCTTTTTCCTCATCTTCGCGGGCGGAATTGTCACAGGAGTCCTGGGCGCACTTCTGGGCCTCGGAGGCGGCGTCTTCTTCATCCCGTATCTTGTTCTGTTGCTCGGAGTCCCTATTCATCAGGCGATTGCCACGGGAATTGTTTGCGTCATCGCGACATCAAGTGCGGCGGCGTCAGTAAATGTCGAGCGCAAGTTCACGAACATCCGCCTTGGCATGGTGCTCGAAGTTGCGACGACAGCAGGCGCGATTCTTGGTGGATTCACTGCAAACGCTTTGAGTGGAGCAGTTCTCTCGAAAGTATTTGGCGGCCTCCTCTTCCTTGTCGCTTTTCTCATGATACGAAGGGTTTGGATGGGAAGAGACGCTGCTGCGACTGCTGGAGAGAATGGCTGGATTCGCGGAAGTTACTTTGACCCTGCGGCGAATAGAGAGGTGACGTACACGGTTCGTCGCCTTCCTGTCGCCCTTTCATTCTCGTTGATTGCTGGAAATCTATCAGGGCTGCTGGGCATCGGCGGCGGCGTGATCAAAGTCCCTGCGATGAATCTCCTGTGCGGTGTCCCGATGAAGGCAGCAACTGCCACGAGCAATTTCATGATCGGAGTCACGGCGGTTGCAAGTGCTTTCATTTACTATGCAAACAACAGGATTCACCCGGTCATTACCTGCGCAGCAGTCATCGGCGTTCTCGTTGGCTCAATGGTCGGAACAACAATCAGTGCGAAGATCCACGGACGTACGATCGCGCTCATCTTCACGCTTGTTCTCCTCATCCTTGGAATACAAATGATCCTCCGTTGATATGAGACAACCGTTCACCGATACAATGATGGAAAGGCTCGTGAGCCGCACTCTCCGTATCGGAGTGTATGCGAGCAGCATCTTCATGCTCGCAGGCTTTATTGCATCCCTCTTCCACCCTGAAACGCTGTCAACTACCGTTGATCATCCGTCGCTAGCGCAGCTCCTTGCACTCTCGCGGCCCGACCATGAGTTCTTCAGCCGGCTGTTCAATCCTTTTCTCCTTTTTTATCTTGGCATCCTTCTTCTCATGCTGACGCCAGTTCTTCGCATAGTTATGGCCATTGCGTCGTTCTCTCTAGAGAGAGACACTCGGTTCGTCGCCGTTTCCGTCACGGTTTTCCTTATCATCCTCCTCAGCCTTTATCTTTCTTCAGTTGTTTGAAAAATGCGTCTTGCATTTGACGTCTATTTTTCGGAATTTTTTGCACACTAACCGAGTTCATATCGAGTGATCCTGACCGACAGGAAAATTCTCCTGGAAATGAAGAGGGGAACAATCGTGATTGAACCCTTCAACCGGAAGTATCTTGGTTCGAATAGCTATGACGTTCACCTGGGGAATTGGCTTGGGGCATACAAAGACGAACTCCTCGACTGTCGACGGCACAACAAGGTCGACTACATTGAGATTCCGAGGAGTGGATTGATCCTCTTTCCAAACCGACTCTATCTTGGAGTGACTCAAGAGTACACCGAAACCCACCGCCACGTTCCGTTTCTTGAGGGAAAGAGCAGCATTGGTCGCCTTGGCATCGACATCCATGCAACGGCGGGGAAAGGCGATATCGGCTTCTGTAATTACTGGACGCTTGAGATCTCGGTCAAACAACCTGTCCGGATATACGCCGGCATGCCCATCGGACAACTCATATACTTTGAAGTCTCCGGTGAGATCGGAACGACCTACAAAAAGAAGCCATCCGCCAAGTACACGAAGAGAAACCAGAAGCCTGTCGAGTCAATGATGTGGAAGAATTTTAGGTGACGAGCGCACAATGGTTTTCAACCAAAAACTTCACGCGATCCAGCGAAAGAACAACAGCCTCCTCTGCGTTGGCTTGGACACTGACATCCTGCAAATCCCAAAATTCCTCCTTGGCCGCGCCGATCCAATCATCGAATTCAATCGCCGCATCATTGAAGCGACCCAAGATCTCGTCTGTGCTTACAAGCTCAATCTTGCATTCTATGAGGTCCTTGGAGAGCGCGGGTGGCACATCGTGCACCAGACCCTCGCTCGAATTCCGAAGAACATGATCACCATCGGCGATGGGAAACGCGGAGACATTGGCAATTCGGCTGAACGATACGCCAAGCTTATCCTCGAGGACTACAAGTTCGACGCTGCAACGGTCAATCCCTATATGGGCAAGGATTGCGTGACGCCCTTCCTGAAACGAAAAGAGCGGTGCGCGTTTATCTTGACAGCAACTTCAAACAAAGGTGCGAAGGATTTTCAATTTCTTAAGGTGAATGGCAAGCCGCTCTACGAGAAAGTCCTTCAAAAGATCCACGAGTGGAATACAAAGAAGAACTGTGGAGTGGTTGCAGGCACGACACATCCAAGAGTCCTCAAACGTCTACGGGAGCTCGCACCCGCATTTCCTTTTCTTCTCCCGGGCATCGGTGCGCAACAAGGAGACCTTGAGTCCGCTGTCCGATACGGCTGCGACATCCACGGCGAGCTGGCAATCATTTCTTCCAGTCGATCTATCCTGTATGCATCCCCCGATGAGAACTTCCCCGATGCTGCGCGCGCTGCAGCTCTCAAACTCCGCGATACCATCAATCATTACAGGGAAAAGTACTTTTAAGCTTCAGCCCTTCCCACACTTCACTTGCCCAGATGGCCATGCGAACCCCGCGGCATATTCACGAGCGCTTCCTCCACTTTATCTGGCAGAACAAGTACCTCGCCCTCGACGAGTTGAAATCGCTCGATGGACAGCGTATCGAGATCATCAATATCGGCGTTCCCAATCGAGATGCCGGACCGGACTTCCGAGGCGCCAAGATGCGGATTGGCCGGACACTCTACCAAGGCGACGTCGAGATCCACCACGACCTCACTGATTGGCAGAAGCACTTCCATTCCAAAGATCCAAAGTATAACCGCGTGATTCTGCACGTGGTCCTTCGGTGGCATCCGCGGAAAGCCGTCGTTCCGCCGCCTAAGACCCAAAGCGGTCGTGACATCCCAACCCTTGTCCTTGAGCCTTTTCTCACCGAGCCGCTGCCGCTCGTCTGGCAGCGAGCAATCCTTGATGAGCGGAGGGACAGGATTCAGGCCATCAGATGCTACGGAAAAAATGATGAGGTCCCGCTACAACTCATCAGGAGTTGGATTGAGAAGCTCGCCGTCGAACGAATGGAACTGAAGATTCGAAGGTTCGACGAGCGGCTGAGAGAGCTTGTCGATGAACGCCGGCTTGTCGTGAAGGAACCATACCCTCGTTACTATGACGATCCCGCCGAAATTCCGCCACCGACAAAAGAATACACGCAAAAGGACTTTTCCAAGAAGGCATTCTGGGAGCAGCTGCTGTATGAAGGAACCATGGAGGGCTTGGGTTACTCCAAGAACCAGGAACCATTCCTGCGGTTGGCACGAAACATCTCCCTTGAATTCATCCACCAGGAATTGGCGAGAGACGGAGAGGATCCTGTTCTGAATCTTCAAGCGATGCTGTTTGGCTCCGCTGGTTTTCTCAGTTCAAGCAAATCGTATGATGACGCCGAGACGCAGAAGTATTTCAACTCACTCCGAAAAGCCTGGAGAAAGAAACGGAAACAGTATCGGCGCGAGGTGCTTCATGAGGCAGATTGGCAGTTCTTCCGGCTCCGCCCACAGAACTTTCCCACCGTGCGACTTGCTGCGATGAGCTTCTTGCTCGATCAATTGCTGAGGAAAGACTGGATGAGAGAGATTATTCAGACCTTCAAGTTTGGGGGTAAGCCAGAAGACAAACTCTCCGCGCTTCGGCTGCTCCTCTCTGTTGATGCCGCTGGTTATTGGATTGAGCACTTCACGTTTGGCGGCCAAGCTCACCGACCCATGAGAAGATTAATAGGACTCGATCGAGTTCAAGACATCATTCTTAACACCGTGATTCCCGTGGCTCTGCTCTACGCAAGGATCTTTAAAGATTCCCCGGTTCGCCGAGAAGCACTGAAGCTCTATCAGAACCTTCCCTCGGCAGAGCAGAACTCCATTCTCAAGTCGATGCGCTCACAACTCTTGAAGGGACGCCCATCAATCACTTCAGCATACTTGCAACAGGGAGCCATTCAACTCTACAAATTCTATTGTGTCGACGAGCGCTGTGGTGAATGCGAGATCGGGAAGATCGTGTTTGGTTCACCAGAGAGCACCAAAAACTGGTCAAATGTAATTTCTCAACGGGTTTCTTTCTCTTGGGAATGAGTTAGTTAGAAACTTTTTATCGAAAACCTCTTGACAATCGGAGCAAGAATACTTAAACTATTAGTGAAACTGGAAGGGTAAACGCCTTCGTGTAGAGGAGATGAGGCGATGAGATCCCCACTTCAGAACTTTCGCGCACACCATGAGCGAGGAATTGAAGTGGGGATTTTTGTTTCGTACAAACATCGCAACCAAAGTGTTTCTTAACTGAAGCGGGATATGCTGAGCGTGAAGAACCTGTGCGCCCTTCTACTGAACCTTGGACTTCTAGCTAGCTTAAGCGCCCAAGGTCTTGACACGACGGACTATTTCCCACTCCATGTGGGAGACACGTGGTGGACCATCGGCCTCGGCGGAGGCTACTGGGGCCCGGGTAGTTCTCAGGTCACAGGGATGATCAACATACGAGATACCACCTATTTCGTAATGGACAGTATTTCACTCTACCGGAAGGACTCTGTAGGAAACGTGTACCGAAGAGTCAATGGGATTGATCAATTGTATTACAAATTGACAGCAACCGCCGGCGAGAAATGGCCTGTGAACCCAGAGGGAACAATGGAGATGTCCCTGCTCGTAGCGTCAGAGGATTTGGCAACACCCCTTGGTCGGTTTCGTAATTGTAAAGTATTTATGCTCAAGCCGGCGGCAGGAGGTTTTGACAATGATTTCTTCTATACGTTAGCTCCGGGAATCGGATTGGTTGCGTACGACACGAATCCAATTGCAGACGAGCATTGGCGTGTTAGAAGAGCCATCATTGATGGGAGAACAGTGAGTTCACCTTTCCATGTCACGTACGGCACGCTCCCTTGGTCAGCTGAACAGAATGTGGATCCAGCGACAGTCATCACCATTCGCTTTGATTCACCAACTGACACTATCTCGGTTGCAAGGGGTATTAAGGTTACGTCCAAGAGGACCGGCGAAGTAATTGGAAGTGTGCATTTCCAAGCAGACAATTCGCGGCTGTATGTGTTTCGGCCTCGTGAGAAGTTCTCACCTGCAGACACAATTACCGTGAGTATCTCGGCGGGAATCAGAGATATCTTTGGCGAGGGACTGGACGGAAATGGAAATTGGAAGTACGATGGTTCACCAGCAGATGATTATTCGTGGACCTTCTTCACGCAGATCGTGACGGGCGTAGAGTGTCCGATCCCGGAACCGGTACCGCTGAGTTTTTCTGTATCCCCAAACTACCCTAATCCATTCAATCCCACTACAACGATTCCTTTTGTCGTCCCGAGGAAGTCCGTTGTGACTCTGGTTGTCTACAATGTGCTCGGGGAAAGGATTGCAACGCTGGTGGATGGAACAAAGCCGCCCGGCAAATATGAGGTCAGATTTGACGGGAGTGAACTCGCAAGCGGAGTATACTTCTGCAGAATGAACGCAAGCAATTACACCTCGATCAGGAAGTTGATGATGGTAAAATAGTATCAATTGGAAATGGGGGAATGATAAAATGGCAAGAAAGGCAAAACTGGTCCTTGGCGCGACGATTGTGCTTCTCGCTAGCATCCTTGGGGCGATTGTCTATGCTTGCACCATCGAAGGACCAGTCGAAGTGGGTCTAGGCTACTACTCGGGAATCCCCGCGATTGTCATTTGTCGTCCCATCGCTTGGATGTCTGACACCACCCAGCGGACACTTTATGTGGATTTTGAGATCAAAGAATGGATCAAGGCCAGCAGCTCTGATCCTGTAATCCGCCTAAGGCAAAATTGGTCTTCCACTTCCTGCGATTTCTTTAGTGCCTTTCCAGATACCACGACTTATTATTTTACTCCGCTCCAGTACTACAATTACAACAAGTTCTTCAGTGGGGGTATCGATTCCTCTCACCTGATGATTCCCTATTGGCCCGACGCTTTCGAGTGGGGAAGATACAAATGGGTCACTCGTGACTCAATAAGGTCTTTTTCTGAAGTGAATATTATCCGACACATCGTGAGCACCCAGACTCATCCGTTCCAGATTTCCATGTCAATGTCCGATACTTTTTTCGTCCCAGGTAAACAGCTGTTGGCGATGGTTACCATCAAGAATATAACTTCTTACCAATCGGTTGCTCCTGACTCATCAAAGATCGATTTTCTTGTCCAAGTCTTTCAGGGGAGTACAAGGATTGGTTCATACGAAGGAAGAATGCGGGATGGCTACTGGGAGCGCATCTGGTGGCAACCCTACGAGAGAGAGAACCCGCTAAAACTCAAGAGCGGAGAAAGCATCACGTACATCATCGATCTGTCACAACGGTTCCCCGAGCTTTCATCTTTCTCGTACGATTCTGAGCGAACACTCCGGGTTAATGCTCTATTGAACTATAATCTTATACCACTAGTTGGGCATTCTGTTCGTTCTGATACTTTAAGTGTGCCGTTCAGAGCGATCAATTCGGTGGAGCCCACAGCACTGCCAACGAAGTTTCAGTTGCACCAAAACTATCCCAACCCGTTTAACCCAAGTACAACGATCAGCTATGATCTGCCAGCGCGGTCGCATGTTACCCTGAAAATCTTCAACGTGTTGGGACAAGAGGTAGCGACACTTGTAGATGGCGAGGTTCATGCAGGAAGACATGAGGTGCTGTGGGATGCCACGAGGATGGCAGACGGGGTTTATTTGTATCATTTCAAGGCAAATCGGTTCGTTGAGACCAAGAAACTCATTCTGCTGAAATGATTCCTGTTGCACACCTTAGATGTTTGTCACGAAATGTAAGAAAGCCTCGCTCATGAGAAAGCTTATCACACTACTCTCCGGATATTTCTTGCTTAGCCAAGGTGTGCTTGGACAATTGACTTTCACTATCTCAACGGACAAACCGAGTTATGGTTATGCTGAGCCAGTCAAACTTTCAGGTACAGTGGCTAACAAGACCGATTCGACCGTCAGAATCATGGGACCGTATACAGGACTGTTCAGTCCCATTTCATTTGACGAGATAAAGTTCAACCTTCTTATTCTTCCAACGGACATCCCATATGAGTTTCCACCGGGGTTAGCACTGCGCTGGGAGTATGAAATCGATCCGCTGCGATTGGGCCTACCGAACCGAGATGGCATTCACACCCTCTATGCCCGGTTTGGATTCAACAGTGCCCTCGATTCGGTGTCTATCGTTGCTCAAGCTTACTACGGTGGTCAGTTACGAGTAGGGTTCTCCATCAGTACTCCACTGTCGGTGATCCGGGGTCTGCGAGACAGCATGAATGCGACTGTACTCGACTCAACCCTCATTGGCGAGACAATCAGCGAGTACTGGCAGATTACGGGATTTATTGTCGACTCGCTCGTGGCCCGATACCGCAATGACGCTCGCCTCAAATGGATCGAGGCAAACCGCACCTTGAATCTTGCTGAAAGGGTTCTCACGAACCTTAGCCTTCCATCTGCAAAAGTAACAGGGTTCAGTCTCTCACAAAACTATCCCAATCCCTTCAACCCCTCAACCATGATTAGCTACGATCTGCCAGGGCGGTCGCATGTTACGCTCAGGATCTTCAACGTGCTAGGGCAAGAAGTGGCAACGCTAGTCAACGAGATTCAGGATGCAGGATCTAAATCTGTTGAGTTTGATGGAAGCCACGTACCAAGCGGAGTATATTTCTACAGATTGCAGGCGGGGAAGTTCGTTGAGACCAAGAAACTGATTCTGCTGAGGTGAGTTTACGTTCACGTCTTCTGCTGCTTCTTCTTCGCGGCGGGGAAGAGAACGTTGTTGAGAATGAGACGATAACCGGGGGAGTTCTTGTGGAGTGAGAGATCAGTTGGGGGATCGCCGACGGCGTGCTGGTAGTCCTCAGGGTCGTGCCCACCGTAATACGTGAAGGTGCCCCGTCCATAGTTGCCATGAAGATATTTCACCTGATCAGCCCCTTCCTTTTCTCCCAAGATCACGACATTCTTCTTGACCAGACTCTTCTTGAATCCCGTCGTCTGCCCCATAAAGCCTTTCACAACCGACACGTGATCCTGGGTAAGCATCGTGGGCACAGGGTCGTACTTCGCAGAGAACTCAAACAGGGTGAAGTAGTCTGTGGTCGGATCCCAGAGTGGAAGTGGCTCGCTTGGTGGCACGTCGATGTCAGAGTATTCATAGATAAGCGGGTTCATCTCAAGAGTGAAGTTCTCAAAGGCAAATGTCTTTGAGAAGTCGAGCTTGTTCTGGGCATTCGGGTCTGGTGGATCGCCGTCATACATCACATCACAGATATCATCATTCTCTGCCGCCAGCGCAATGTCATAGCTGTCGGTCGCTGAGCACATCGCAAACATGAACCCACCGTTTCCAATGTAGTTTTTGATCGCTCTCGCGACCGCCTTTTTCTCTTCAGACACGTTCTTGAACCCTAACTTGTGCGCTTCCTTCTCATACAGGATTTGCTGATCGATGTACCACGGAAATGTGCTGTAGTTCCGGTAGAACTTCCCATACTGCCCTGTGAAATCTTCGTGATGGAGGTGGAGCCAATCGTACTGCGCCAACTTTCCAGCGAGAACTTCATCGTCCCAAACTTTGTCGTACGGAATCTCAGCATATTCAAGTGCTAACGTCACGGCATCATCCCAGGGCTTGAAACCTGGTGGGACGTAGACAGCAACCTTCGGTGCCTTCTCGAGAAGGACGGCATCCATGTTGTTGTCATCTTTTGCAATGAGCGCGTATAGCTGGGCAGCATCTGAGGCACTCAACGTCTCAAACGAGACACCGCGCACTCTGCACTCGGTCGCGAGAAGGTCATTGTAATCCATTGTGAACGACCCGCCGCGATAATTGAGTAACCAATCAACCTCGACTCCGTGAGTGAGCGACCAGTATGCAACGCCATAGGCCTTCAAGTGGTCTGTCTGTTTCAAATCCATTGGGATGAGAAGCTTCCCTGCAGAGCTGTACGTCTGCTGAGCCTCTCCTGCGAGAATCATCGCAAGGAGCCAAACGACCAGACCGAATACTGCTCTAATGAGTGTTTCTCGTCGACTCATTTTCATGGAATTGAGCGTCATCACAAAACGTCACCCCTCAATTGTCGAATGCGTTTTCGGACTTCATCAAGGTAAAGAGAGGTCGGATACTTCTCGAGCAACTCCTCGTATGCCGCAATGGCTTTTTGCTTGTCCTTCAAAGCGAGCTGATAAATCTCCGCGATGCCGAACTGAGCTTCGTCCCTCAAAATGCTCTCGGGATGCTCGGTGATGAGTCTCTGATACGTCGAAAGCGCATGCATCGGGTCGCCCATCTTCCTCTCTAACTGACCGAGCTTCAACAGAGCATCGTCAACGATCGGTGAGCCAGTCTCAGTATTGATGAGCTTTTCCAAAATGGCTGCGGCTTCAGAGAGCTTCCGCTCTTGCTCAAGAAGCTCTGCATTGGCATATTCTTTCAGAACAACCTCGTTCTTCGTCCGGTGTTCTTTGATGAATCCCTGCAGGAGAAGTGCGTCGTTCGCAATGTCCGCTGAGAGATTACCAACCAAGCTGTTCAGCTTTACTAGCGCTGAGTCATACGAACCCTGAAAATAATCGATCTCTGCAAGGGCGAATGTTGCCCTATCCTTCTCTCCTTGAGCCGCAGCGGGGTTTCCCCTTACTTTATTGAGTCGCTCTCCAGCTTTTGCCAATTCACCTTTCGCGACTAAAATCTCGGCTGCTTTCAGCGACACTTCGGCTGCCATACGGCTGTTTGGGAGCTGTCTGTCAATCTGATCGAGAGTCTGAAGTGCACCATCGATGTCAAAGAATTTGTCAAACTTAATGAGGCCGATGCGGTAGAGAGACTGAAGGGCAAACTCTGAGTTGGGGTAATTGTGGACAATCTCATCGTAGTTGGCGATTGCCCCAGCAAATGTTGGATGGGCTTCACTCGCGGGGAATGGCTCCTCGGTTCGAGGCTTCTCCGCGGTGCCGATAGTACCTAGGCTATCGTTCTTTGCGCTGAGCTCCTCGATGGTCCGGGCATAGCCGAACTTCGCCGTGGGTGTAAGCTGCGTCGCTGGATACCGTTCGATAACCTCCTTGTATGCTTGCGCGGAGACTCCATATGCACTCTCTTTGAACGCCCGACTGGCAAAAGCAAGGAGTTCCTGACCAGCAGATGAGCTGAGTTGATCAATCAGCCGGTAGACTGAGAATGCGTCCTCGAACTGCTTCCCTTCGAGATAGAGCCAGGCGAGCAACCGATAGAGAGTCGCGTTCTTCTTGTCGTCCTGAATTTCCCCCTGCACGGCAGTGATCGCCAAGCCCAACCCCTCCGGTTTTGCCGTATATGATGCAATTCTCGTCTCGATAAAACTTAAGTTCGTCGGATTCTCCTTCAGCGCGTGGGCGTACTCCTTTGTAGCTTCACTGTATTTTCCGAGGATAGTGTACGCATATCCTAATTCCGCTGCAAAGAGATTCTGCTTTCCAATGAATTTTCTCCCACGAAGAAGCACGTCGGTTCCGTCTGAGAAAAGCCGATTCTGGAAAAGGGTATTCGAGATGTACCGGTAGACATTTGGATTCTTCGCGTCGGTCGCAAGTGCTCGTTCCCACACCTCATGGGCTTCCGTCTCCTTGCCGGCTCTCAAGTAGTCCTCACCGAGAGTGCTGAGTAGGGTGAGATCCGCCGGCTGACGTTCGAGGCGAGCTTGGACCAGTGCTATCGCCTCGTTATATTCTTTCAACTGCATGTACACTCGATGCAATCCATCGAAGAACACAAAGTTCAGTGGACTGCGTCTGTAAAGCTCCTCGTAGAGTCTTGCCGCTCTCTCGTACTCACCAGAACGTTCGAGCCTTTGAGCCAGCCTGAGCTTATTGGCATCGTCGGGACTTTCCTGTGCTTGAGCACTCTTCAAAAAAAACAAAGACAATGTCAGGAGAAGAGTGAGCGAACGCCTTAAGGTCCGATTGAGTTTGTTCTCCATTTCTTCTTCTAGTATGAACAAAATGAATATACCAAAAAAATCCCTGCTTTCAAATGTAACGTGAGAATGAAACCCTCTCGAGGATTCCTTGACTTACTCAGCCGATTTCACTACCTTTCTTAAAGAATAGTTGTGCCCTTTGAATGAAGAATGTTGCAATACTAGGGTCAACGGGATCGATCGGGAGAAATACTCTTGACGTGATTGCGAGTTTTCCCGACGAGTTCCGTGTGACTTATCTCTTCACGAACAAAAATGTTGACCTCCTCTGTGAACAGGCCGAGCGTTTTCATCCGTGCGGGATTGGTGTTCTTGACGAGAAGGCTGGAGCTAGTCTTTGTGCGATGACCAACGGTTCTCTCGAAGTGCTCAATGGTGAAATCGGGATTGAAGAGACAGTCGCGCGAGATGATGTTGACATCGTCGTGAGTTCACTTGTCGGCTTCGCTGGCCTCAGGCCAACGATCAAAGCCCTTGAAAATGGAAAGGCCGTTGCACTTGCAACAAAGGAAGCGCTCGTCGTCGCTGGCGAACTCATTATGAGGCTCGTGAGAGAGCGAGACCTCGTACTCATCCCGATCGACAGTGAGCACAGCGCGATCCTCCAGTGCCTTGCTGGAGAGCGAAAGGAGAACGTTGCAAAACTCATTCTCACTGCATCGGGAGGCCCATTTCTCGGCAAGGAGAAGGCTGCACTCGATAGGGTCACTGTTGGAGAAGCTCTCAATCACCCAAACTGGAGAATGGGGAACAAAATCACGATCGACTCCGCGACCCTCATGAACAAGGGACTCGAGGTTGTTGAGGCCCACTGGCTCTTCGGATTCCCCGCAGAAAGAATCGAGGTCGTCATCCACCCCCAGTCCATCGTTCATTCAATGGTCGAATTCATCGATGGCTCAGTAAAGGCACAGCTTGGTGTCCCGGACATGAGAATCCCTATCCAGTATGCTTTGACGTATCCGAACCGGTCTCCCTCGACATACACACGACTGGATTTTTCCGAACTCTGCGAGATGACTTTCTTCAAACCAGACCGAGCAAAATTTGAGTGCCTCGATCTCGCCTACAATGCGCTTCAGACTGGAGGAACCGCGACTGCTGTCCTCAATGCCGCGAATGAGGTTGCTGTTGAATCCTTCTTGAAGAGCAAAATCAAGTTCAGCCAAATACCAAGAATCATTGAGAAGGCATTATCTCTTCATCACGCGATACATCAACCGTGCCTGGATGATATCATTGGAGTCGATCAAGAGACGCGCAACCTTGCCGCGTCGTGGTGCTGAGAATCTCGAAAGGAGAAGCCCCGCCAGTATCCTATGGCAATCCTGAATAATATTATCTACTTCCTGATCACGATTGGAATTCTTGTCTTTATCCACGAGCTTGGGCATTTCCTGGCAGCGAAGCTCTCGGGCATGCGAGTCGAAAGGTTTTCCATCGGCTTTCCGCCTCGTGCATTTGGAAAGAAGATCGGCGACACCGATTATTGTGTCTCGTGGATTCCGATTGGCGGATACGTAAAGATATCCGGGATGATTGACGAGAGCTTTGATACCGAATTTCTTCAGAAGGAGCCGCAGCCTTGGGAGTTTCGCTCAAAGTCATACCCCAAGCGCATCTTTGTCATCACCGCGGGCGTTCTGATGAACTTCGTGCTTGCTATCCTGATCTTCTGGGGGATTAACGCCGCCCGGGGAAAAGTCCTCTGGCAAACAACTGACGTAGGCTATGTTCTGCAGAAAACTCCTGCTGCGGAGGCCGGTTTCAAGGCTGGCGACAAGATCCTGGCAGTGAACGGGGAGAAGGTTTCATACTGGAGCGATCTCTACAATCTCATCTACGTTAAGAATCTCGGAAACGACATTGCCGTTGATGTTGATCGCGACGGTAGGCCTTTCTCGATCTTGTTGCCGCGGAAGTCGATACCCGAGGCAACTGATGAGCAGATCGGGCTCATACCGAAGCATACTGCCGTGGTCATCATGACTGTAGACGCCAATCGGCCAGCAGCAAAGCTCGGTCTACAACCGCAGGACACCATTATTGCCCTCAACGGAACTCCCGTCTTTTACTCGAATGACGTGCTCAGTATCGTCGGAAGTCACGCTGGGAAAGAAGTCAATGTGGAGTGGAAACGCGATCTTCAGAGAATGTCTGGAAGCGTGATTCCAGATTCGGATGGACGCATTGGAATTTCGATCAACAGCGTTTATAATGGGCCAATAGTACGCACGAGGTATAACATCTTTGCGGCGTTTCCTGAAGGCATCAGTGATTTCGCGACTTCAGGCGTTTCAATCGTGAAGTCCGTTTGGCAAATCGTTACTGGCAAAGTCTCAATACCAAAATCTGTTGCAGGCCCGATTCGAATTGCTCAATTGGCAACGAGCTTTGCCGAAGTCGGCATCCTCAACTTTATCAATTTCGTCGCTCTCCTCAGCATGAGTCTCGCCATCCTCAACATCCTGCCTTTCCCAGCCCTCGACGGCGGACACCTCCTTTTTCTCATCATCGAAGCCGTCTTCCGGAGAGAGATACCGCACCGCGTGAAGATTGCTCTCCAGCAAGTCGGATTCATCCTCCTCCTTGCCTTCATGGCGTTTGTGATCTACAACGACATCATGCACTTCTGATAAACGTTAGAAAGCCAGTAGGGTTGGGGGGCTCCCAAGTCCCCCGCTGTACTCTTGCTTGACCTCGGGTGGTTGACTCTTCCTCCAGTGCAAACCAGCATTCTTGGTAGTTGAATAGCCACTTGGCTTCTTCATGCAGAATCTCGCATGTTCCGAGCGGCTTGGAATCTCCAACTGCATCTCGATCAACCGCCTCTCCCTTGTTTCCTCTGATCAATCAGACATCCAGCGGTTAGTTCTTCTTGTGTTCCGGGAGAAGGATGCTCATGAAAGAGCGCCTCAGGTGGAATACGTCTCTTCGCATCTTGAATCCACTCTCCTTCTGAATAAACCCCTCCTACCAGCATCATCGTCAGTACTCGGACGAGGATCTTATTAATGGCGTGATGACGGACTAAGCAGGATGCTCCAACTTCGTTTCTTGATCCCGAGTGCAGTAGAAATTACCAACAGGCCGGTAGGGATTTCCTTGTCTCTTAAGAATCATCAGGAGAGAGAATAAGCCTTGGCTCTTTCGGACTTTTGCGCAATCGCTTAACAAAGCGCGCCAGCGGGGTTTTTGGAGGTTTTGTGACAATGTTGGGAGCTAGTTTCGAAAGAGAGGGTAGATATAGTGGAACGTTTTTGTCATATTGTCGTCAAGAGCTTCCTTCTGGGCCGTTGCAGTGGTATTGTCGGGAGGATAGAGTTTCTGAGGTCAAGCATGCACGGATCTTTTCGGAAGATACCTGGAAGGAAACTAAGATGGAGAAGGCGGATCCAGAGTGCTTTCGCTGCCCCATATGTTGGAATCCCACTGGTGCGGTGGAATCAAGGCTTGACAAAGGCGTGTCCCGAAGGGCGGGGTTGGGTGCCTGCTCCGTCATCAGAGACTACCAAGTGGGTTACCGGTCCAACGGAAGGGACCAGACAATGTTCCCTCGGCTGCCGAGCCGTGATGAAAAGGCGTCGGTAGCCCAACGATTGGTTCCCTCCAAGGATTCCATTGTCGTGAGTGCAGTCCGGCTATCATCATATGAATGTCATTGCCGATGTTTGGCTGGAGGAGACGACGAAATCTCTTTTGAGTCTGCTCTCTGATGAAATTCTAGGGGATGGTTAGCGAACTCGAAACGAAATTCTTACAAAACGGCTGGAAAAAATTCTACTCTTATCATTCCTGAAAACATTGAAAACTCGTTCTCGTAGATTGTCCCTACCCAACCAAGGAAGTGGCTAAATCGCTCTCTCTGTGAATGGCATATTTGTTGTACACTATTTACACGGTTGTTGCAAACAGGCCGGACTTTGAGAAGTAAACCATTCCATCTTCACCGAACACTCTCTGACAAGCGCTCGCCAATGGAAACTTTCGGTCTACAGTTCGTTTCCCAATTCTCTGGATGTCTGAGACCCCGCATTGGGTCAGCGAGTGGTCAGTAAGACAAGCCGAAACTACAGCTGACTATAATACTGCAAGGGGGAGATTGAATGCATCCCAAGACCTTATGAATTTGAGGCATTGCTGAAAAGAATAGAGGCTGTGATGGAAAATGATTGTCAGCAATTGGGACCTTAAAGCGTAGTATGTAAATATTGCTGCGGCTCTCGAACTCCGTCAGATTTGGTGACCTTTACAACTAGAGTCTCTAGAGAGGAGCGAACGAACATGCGGAAATTCCAAGTCATATCATACCTGCTTGCAGCTCTCTCGAGTCAAATAATCCGCTCTCAGACGGTGACGGTAACGTATCCGAATGGAGGAGAGACGTTGGTTCCTGGGGCCACGGTGAGCATCCAGTGGAACTGGACAGGGTCGACGGCCAATAACACGACGATTCAACTATACAAGGGTGATGTCGGAACGACATTGTTCAGCGGAGTGACAAGTAACAACGGATCAAACAGCAAGCAGTGGACGATACCAAGTAATCAGCAACCGGGGAGCGACTATCGGATCAGGGTGACTGTCGTTGGTGTTTCAAACGACTACAGTAACGGATACTTTACCATCGGTTCAGCACCTGGTGTGGTTACTGTGACGTATCCGAATGGAGGAGAGACGTTGGTTCCTGGGGCCACGGTGAGCATCCAGTGGAACTGGACAGGGTCGACGGCCAATAACACGACGATTCAACTATACAAAGGCGATGTCGGAACAACCTTGTTCAGCGGAGTGACAAGTAACAACGGACCAAACAGCAAGCAGTGGACGATACCAAGTAACCAGCTGCCAGGGAGCGACTATCGAGTTAATGTGACGGTTGTTGGTGTTTCAAACGACTACAGTGATGGGTTCTTCACAATTGGAGGGAGTCCCCCCGCTGCCCCGACGCTTGTGTCTCCAGCGAACGGTGCAACAGGCGTTCCGACGTCGCCCACCCTCTCCTGGAACGCTTCCTCGGGTGCGAGCTCGTACAATCTGCAAGTCGCCACAAGCCCGAGTTTTGACACACTCTATGTCTCCCAAGCTGGCATTACCGCGACATCATATGTTATCAGTGGTCTTGTGCCGAGCACCACGTGCTATTGGCACGTAAGTGCTTCGAACACAAATGGGTCCAGTTCATACTCAAACACATGGAGTTTCACCACTCTTGGTCCCCCCGCTGCCCCGACGCTTGTGTCTCCAGCGAACGGTGCAACAGGCGTTCCGACGTCGCCCACCCTCTCCTGGAACGCTTCCTCGGGTGCGACCTCATACAGTCTGCAAGTCGCCACAAGCCCGAGTTTTGACACACTCTATATTTCCCAAACTGGCATTACTGCGACATCGTATGTTATCAGTGGTCTTGTGCCGAGCACCACGTGCTATTGGCACGTAAGTGCTTCGAACGCAAGTGGGTCCAGTTCATATTCGAACGTTTGGAGTTTTACAACGGTGGTGCGTTCTCCAGATGCTCCGACGCTTGCCTCTCCTCCATGCTATGCGACGGGCGTTCCGACCTCACCCACCTTCTCCTGGAACGGTTCCTCGGGTGCAACGTCGTACCATCTACAAGTCTCCCCATACCCCAATTTCTCAGCAGTGATTTTGGATACGGCTGGCATTACTTCGACTTCGGTTGCTGTCGCTGGCCTTGATTCGAACTCCATGTACTATTGGCGAGTGAGTGCTTCAAACGCAAGTGGGTCCAGTTCATATTCGAACGTTTGGAGTTTTACAACGGTGGTGCGTTCTCCAGCTGCTCCGACGCTTGTCTCTCCCGCGAACGGTGCGACGGGCGTTCCGACCTCGCCCACCCTGTCCTGGAACGCTTCCTCTGGTGCAACGTGGTACCACCTGCAATTCTCCACAACCTCTAATTTCTCTGTAGTCTCTATAGATTTGTCATACCTTGCTTCGACCTCAGTTCCTATCACTGGCCTTGATTCGAACGCCACCTACTTTTGGCGCGTAAGCGCTTCAAACACGAGTGGGTCCAGCTCATACTCAGACGTTTGGAGCTTCACCACTGGTGCGGGAGGTCCTCCAACTGCTCCGACTCTTGTCTCTCCTGCGAACGGTGCGGCAGGTGTTCCGACCTCGCTTACCCTTTCCTGGAACGGTTCCTCGGGTGCAACGTCGTACCATCTACAAGTCTCCCGATTCGCCAATTTCTCAGCAGTGATTTTGGAATTGGCTGGCATTACTTCGACTTCGGTTGCTGTCGCTGGCCTTGATTCGAACTCCACGTACTATTGGCACGTAAGCGCTTCAAACACAAGTGGGTCCAGCCCTTACTCAGACGTTCGGAGCTTTACGACGGCATCTCTAACCGCGAGGAATATGGTCATCAACTCATATTCAATTGATTTTGGAGGAGCCATTCCTGGCCAGACCATTACCAAGCCCCTCATCATTACTAATCAAGCAAACTCTACTGACTCACTTGCCATTACTCCCGGATCTCTGAACTCACCTTTTTCACACAATGCCATCTCAAGCTTCAGCATTCCTGTCGGTCAGAGTAAGTCTATCATTGTGTCCTTTCATCCAACGAGTGCTGGCATTTATTCGCAAACTTGGACGATCAGCCACAATGCGACAAATCAAAGAACTTCTGTATCCATTCAGCTAGGGGGAAGTTGCATTCCAAGATATGCCGATCTAGGCGCTGTCCCGGTGTCAATCGATTTCGACACAGTTGTTGTGGGTCGGCCTCTTACAAGGTCAGTCATATTTACCAATTCGACAAGTTCAAATGATAGCCTAGTAATCTCAGCTTCTCTTCTGAACCCTCCTTTTTCACATAATGCAATCTCAAGCTACACTCTTGTGCCAGGGCAGAGCAAAACAATTGATGTTACATTCAGTCCAAATGGAGCTGGAACGTTTAGTCAAACTTGGACGATTCATAACACTGCTACGAATCAGCCAGATCCCATTTCAATTCAGTTGACAGGTACAGCGGTCAGCCAGATTATTAACATGGCATGGACTCCTCCCAGCATTGCTTTTGGGGAGGATCCTCTGGGTGAGTTTGCAACCAGGGCTGCTAGTTTCACCAATCAGCCGAACTCAAATAGCGACCTAAATATCACTGCGGGAGTTTTGAGTTCCCCATTTTCACATGATGCCACGCAAACGTACATCATCCCACCAGGGGAAAGTAGAACAATCAATTTATCGTTCGCTCCAACCCAAATTGGAAACTACAATCAATCGTGGTCTATCCAGCACAATGCCACAAATGTACAGAATCCGCTGTCAATCGCAATAAGCGGAACTGCGTTGACTGGGCAAACAAACTATTATCAGCTCGGAAGAGTCTATATAAAAGGAGATTACTATGACGACATGGGAAACAATGTGCTCAGGGCTCGAAGTAACGTGATGCTCGGAGTACAGATCAATGGTTTCTTGATTTGGTATCTGAAATTCAACACAACGGGTCAGCTTCGATTTAACACAGCAACATCTCAACTCCACCTAGAGGATGGTACCTACGAGAGTCTAAGGATCTATTCGACGGTATCTTTAGGCCTCTACGTGGAGTATCAGCGCGGTGATATCGTCATCGCTTCTTTAGATGCTCTTTCTGGTCTGCTCACAATTGATGGAAAAGGCATTGTGTTTGAAAGCTCGACGGCCATTGATTGGTTTCGTTGCCGAGCCAGCTATGATCTTACCACACACTGTGCCACTGTTTCGGGGAACACAACCTTTGGGAACCCCTTGATGGCAGGGCTTCCCGTATCTAGCAGTGCCACCCTTTGCCTGGACACTATGGTCTTTGAGCTTTCGGTGGGATATCTCGGACAGGACTACACTCTGAATGAGTCGTTTAAGATAAGGAAAGGCTCGAACGGTTTCCGAATCACTCTCGATTTCAGATTTTCCCAAAACGGAGGTTATCTTGTAATGTCTATTGACGGCGGAATAGGCAATGTCTTTGAGGTAGAGTCGAGTCCTGGTGTCGGAAGCGTGTCTTACGATTTTCTTCCTGTCACCACGAACTTTGGCCTGAAATTTCTTCTCTCGGTCACGAATGGCCAACTCTCATGGACAAAGCTCGAACTCACTGACGATTCTGACCTTTCGATTGGGGACAAGTATGGACTTGGGATCACAGTGTACGCGGGCTCGTTTATTCAAGCTGGCGGACAGAATTTGCTCGTTCTGCATGGAGAAGGTAGATACTCAATTTCTATTGGAGAGCACCTCTCAGCTTCCATTAATGTCGGGCGGATCATTATCGATGGTGCCTTAAGTGATAATGGTTTCGAATTCAGTGTGTATGACAACATGGGCATAGGCGACCTGTTCACTTTTTCAAGCGCGAATGGTCATTTTCAGTTATCGACTCATCCAGCTAGCATAACTGCAAAGGGTACCCTCTATTTTGAACCTCCTCCGTCGGTCCCCGCGGGATCATTTCCCATTACTCTCTATGGCGGACTTTTTGTGAACCTTGAAGATTCATCTGTTTACTTGACGACTAATGAGAGTGTAAGTCTTCTTGGATGGTTGACTTTTGCGCAAGGACGAGGTTGGACATTGTGGAATCTCGGCACAAAGAACGATATTGGTATGTTCGTTTCCGATCCACTTGCTGGCACCGCTGTTTATCTCCAAATGACTTCTTTGTGTAATCTTTCTGTACCGATCAATACCGGCCACCTCACTGCAGGTGTAGATCTTTTTGGCTACAAGCTTGAAGCTGGTATTTCATATGAAGAGCGACCCCAATCTCTGGTTTTGAATACACCCTTAATCACTGTTGTACTAACTCCCCCTGCGTCATCGTCAAATCCATCAAGTGCTAAGACAAACCGTAGACAGGACGTATTGGACTCACGAGTCGATTCAGTCAATTATTGTGAAATAAATACACTTTTCCCCCCAGGGTTAAGCTTCATTGCTTACAACGGCAACCTGAAAATGATCGATAGCTTTCGGGAAGAAATCGACGTGACGGACGACGCAGTTTGCTATCCTAGTCCTCTAAGCGAGAGCATATATGCTTGGATTGACCATAGTGAGAGCTCAGGAGCTGCCAAAGTTATCTACGATGCAAATTACCAGGACAGAATCCGCCAAAACTCTGAGTACGATTTCTATGTGGAACCCAATAGAAATCAAGATTCTGTCCGCGTCGTGCTGATGATTCCAGGGGGGACTCCGGAAACGAAATACATCTATTCCTGCAAAAGATGGGTAAACGCCGCAAGCAAGCTGAGACTCCGAGTACGACAAAGTGATGTTTATTGCTTTGTCGATCTCAACGGTGATGGATCAGCTGAAGATAGCCTGGAACTATCGTCCTCAGGGATCCTGTGGTTATCTCAATCAACCAGCCAATTGTATAGTTTAAAGCCTCTGAAAATTTCCGTGAATAGTGATCAGACAGAACTTCATTGGGAAACGTCCGTTCCAACCAGGTACTATGTCCTGGGTGGTTTGAACTCAGCATCAGTGAGCGACACTCTTGCAAACAGTGAGGCATACTCTCAGAGTCACACAGTTGATGTCGCTTGCGATACAACTCGATATAAGTATGTTACTACAGTTTCTACATCCAACGACGCTCAGGAAATTTTTCAAGGCCCTTTTTCAGTTATTTACTTGAGATCCGGGGCTACCGGCGTGAAAGATAATAACGAGAGCAGAACAATCCCATTGTCATATGATCTTGCTCAGAACTATCCCAACCCTTTCAACCCGTCTACAACAATCTCCTATTCACTGCCTGCACAATCGTATGTTACACTGAAACTCTATAATGTGCTGGGCCAACAGGTTAGAGTGTTAGTCGATGGGCTTGAGGAACCGGGATACAAAACCATTGTACTCGACGCTCACAATTTTTCCAGCGGTGTATATTTTTATCGCATGGAGGCTGTCAACCTGCGCGATCGTGGCAAATCGTTCAGACTAGTTAGAAAGATGCTGCTATTACGTTGAATGTCAATTTCACCTGAATAGCCGCACCGTAGTTTGTGAGGTCTGGGTCTTTCGCTACTTTGCAGCAATCAAACAAGCTTGGCCACTCAAAATCGTTGCTCAGTTACCTGCTTCGCCGTGTTGTTGGAGGCTCTTCGGAACCTTGGAAAAAGCTAATTCTGATGCCAAGATTCCGGTAATGTATTCAGATGCGGAATGTAAGCGGTTTTGGCCAAAATTGATTCAGTGGCCTCTGAACACAAACTGCACTACTGAGGTCTGACGCAAGATCCTGACTGGGGAAGGGACGAGAGGGTACCACCTACCACTGCATGGAGTTCAGAACCGACTGCTGGATTATGAAGAGGCCCTTTGGGTCGATTTTTACTCCTTCTTTCTCCGATGGCACAACGGCAAAGTCATAAAAGTGCTTGCCGGTGTCAAACACAACAACGCGGACGATTGTCTTTCTCCTGTCGGTTGAATATTCATACGAACAAAACTTCCTCTCGTCGACCTTGAATTCTCTTGGCTTCGTTACCAAGTCGACCTTTCCCTTCGCTCGCTCGGACTTCAGAGCAAAGCTAACGCCGGCAAGAGCTTCGAGCCCTCGTCGTTCAAGCTGTTTGCGCGTGTTTGCATCCGCTTTGATCTCACTGATCGCCATCGTCGCACCGTAGTCTTCCCGCACCAGCCACACGAGAAGGTTGGGCGCATTGCTCTCGTCGGTTGTCGCGAACCAGCCCTTCGGCACTCTGATCTGCACGTCCTCATTTAGGGATTTCACAACCTCGTCCGTCATCGGATAGTTAGCCTCGTACGGGACAGAAGAACATCCTGCGAGGATGAGTATGATCAAGATCGGAAGCTTGCCCAGATGCATTTTCACGGGAAGTGGGGAAGACTCACATTAGTGGTAGATTTTTTCGCCGGCAGTAATTGCTAGGGAAAGACGATTCTCACGTGGGGGAATGGGGCAACTGTACTCCTCGTTGTACGCACAATACGGGTTATACGCCTTGTTAAAGTCGAGGACGTATTCACCTGTCTCGTTCTCCTCCAAGTCAAGATACCTCCCCGCACCATAGGTTTCACGACCCGAGGTCGAATCGGTGAAGGGGACAAAGAGTTCTCCTTCGCTCCGTCGATCTGTGAATTTGAATGCAGTTAGATGGTATAGCTTCCCCAAGAGTGGCAATTCCAGTCTTCCAAAATTGACTGCATCCCGCGTTTCTCCCGTGGTAGTTGTAATCGTGAAGTGCGGTTGATTCTCGTCCCGATGCAGAGTCGCTTTGACAACAAACTGTGGGTTGACTTCGTAGTACTTGAGGTGTAGAAATGATCGGCGATCTTCTTGCTTGATCGGTGAACGAGGGGACCTCAGCAGGAATGAATCCTTCTCCATCCGAAACTCGAGAAGCTCTCCAATGTAGTGCTTTTCCTGGTCTGCACTTGCAAGCACTGAAGCGCTTTCAACCTTGGCTGTTTCCGAATGCTCTTTGTTATGCTCAGAATTGGTGCACGCCCAAGAAACTGTGCACAAAACAATCGAAACAACGAGGTTAGGTTTTACTTTGCGGGCAAGCACCGGCTTCTACTCAACGCTGCGACGAAAACGATCTTCGGAGAGTGTCAGCTTCAACGAGATCCGGTGAGTGTTGCCGAGTTGGCCCTCGCCATCAAACCTTGCGAAGGAGTAGTCAACATCGAGTTTTGGGAGGTGGACTCCAGCGCCCAAGGTGAGTTGCTTGACATCATTGTAGCCGACTCGGACTGCGACGATGTTTCTAAAGTCGTATTCTAATCCGGCATGAAGATCAGCACTGATTGGGCCAACATGTGCAGTCGAGGCGTACCGTCGGTTCTCAAAGCGTACATCGAAGTCCGCTGCGGGTGCGATTCGGCCGCCAAAGAGATCGATGAAGTATGCGCCGCCAATTTTCGCCGTCGGAGAGATAAGTTCTTTTGTCCCAGTGTCCCACGCGATGAGGGTCGTTGTGATATCCTGAAGATTAACGCCAAGGGCGAGCCTCTCCATCAACAACATCCGGCCGCCAAGGTCAAAGCCGATCCCCGTGGCAGAGTTACTTCCCATATCTCTTCGGATGAATTTCAGATTAGCTCCATAGGAGAAATCTTCGGTCAGCTGCTTCGCATACGTGAGATAAAAGGCCCAGTCAGCAGAGTTGAAGTATGTAACACGACTTGGATCAATACGAGCGTTCGGATTATAGATGTCGTAGATCTTCAATAGGTCTGCTGTGGATGCATCAACAAGGGCATCACGAGTATCAGGAATCCCATCGACGCCGAGACGGATGACACTGAATCCGATGCTTGCCTTCGATCCGGAAGGAAATGCCACTGCTCCATAGTCGTAGTTGACCAGGCCCGCAAACCGTTCATCATGCATGAGGGTGACCTCGGGATACGTAATCAGCGCCAAGCCGGCGGGGTTCCAATATCCTGACGTTACGTCGTTCGTCACAGCAACGAATGCCCCGCCCATCCCAAGTGCCCGGCCACCAACACCTATCGCAATGAACTCGCCAGCGTACTTTGCAACCTTCGGACCGTCAGCAAATGTCGTGACACTGGACATCGCGAGGAGCCATCCCGCGAAGAACACTCTCTCAGCTGTTCTTTTCATGATTCCATCAACCTCCCATGACTAAAGAACCGAACCGCATCTCTGTTCGATGCTGAAGTTCGGTTCTTCGAGCGAGAATCGTCAGAGATGCACTGTAAAGAAACCGTAAGAGAGACTCACCAATCTCTAACAACTCTCGTCTGTCGCACTCGCCTTGTTGATTTCTCCGCTACTGTTCGTTCCTAAATAATGGTTTTCCCGAACAAAGTCAAGACAATTCTCATTGGAGGGGCTCTGCACCAAGCTCCCTCATTAACGCCCTAATGACTGGATGGTCGAGCGTAGAGAGCTTTGCTCCTCCATCCACGGAGGTTTCGCCCTTTTTCTCTTTCCCGTCATCTGTCAATGGATTCACGGAGATTTCGATCCGGATTTTCTTCCCATAAATCTTTTGCGCAGACTCGGTGAGAAATTCCTTGCTTCGTTTCAGTGTTGTGAGATGAGACTCATCTCTGCAACCAAGCTTCACCACACCATCGTCGACCGCAAGAGGACGCGACTGACTAAGAAGCGTGCCGACGTATATTCTTTGCTTCCGAATCTCTTCGATGAATTCTTTCCAGTGCCCCTGGATTTCGTCGAGAGAAATCGTCTGGATGGATTTCCTTTCCAACGATGAGGTGGACTCTGCCATTTTCACAGTGTACGGAACCGGTGGTTCTTTCACCGATGGCGCTAGCGGAGAGGGGGCAGAGATTGGCGCATCAAGAGCTCTTGTCTCTCTCGGAACTTGCTTGGGCGGTTGATCGTGAGGGGTCACTCGCGTTTGGTTCGGCGGTGTCTCGGACGAAAAAAGAGACCCGCCCGAGTTACTTTTTGGTCGTTGGCCGGGATTCGATTCATGCGATGAGCTGCCGTCGATTTTCTTTTTCAGCTCCTCCAGCTGCAAGAGCAATTCCTGCACTTCCACCGAGCTGTCGAGCTTGATCATCTGGAGCAATCCTGTCTCAAGCCTCACGCGGGGCTGGGTGCTCCACTTCACTGCGGTCTCCGTTTCAGCAACAATTTTCATGAGTCGTAGAAGGTCGGTCTCAGAAAACTGCTTGGCAACGGCCTGATAACGCTTCCGGTGCACATCGGAAGCTTCGATGAGCGACGTCGAGTCCATGCTGCGAACGACGAGGATGTTCCGGAAATGCTCGGCAAGTCCGCTGAGGAATTCTCTGATATCATACCCACGCTTGATGATATCATCGACAAGCTCGAGACCGCCCTTTGAATTCTTCTCCTTGATGAGCTCAGTCACGGCAAAGTAGAGATCTTGATCAACGAGGTTGAGGGCATCGACAAGCTGTTTTGCAGTGATGGTTTCACCACAGAAGGATACGATCTGATCAAAGATACTCTGGGCATCTCTGAGCGATCCATCACCTTTCTTGGCGATGAGGAGGAGAGAGTCGTCGTCGATGGTGATTTTCTCCTGCTCGGCAATGTACTTCAACCGATTGATAATCTCATTGATTGCAATGCGTCGAAAATCAAAGCGATGGCAGCGAGAGAGAATCGTGGGTGGGACTTTCTGTACTTCCGTTGTTGCAAAGACAAAGAGCACGTGTGTCGGCGGCTCCTCAAGCGTCTTCAGCAGCGCATTGAAGGCCTCCTTCGTCAGCATGTGCACTTCATCGATGATGTAAACTTTGTATTGACACTTTGTTGGAGCGTAGCGCACTGTCTCACGGAGGTTTCGAATCTCTTCAATTCCTCTGTTTGACGCCCCATCGATTTCGAACACATCGATGCTTCTGCTGTTCGTGATCTCCTCGCAGATGTCGCACTGGTTGCAGGGGTTGAGGTCTTTGGGATTCCGGCAGTTGATTGCCTTCGCGAGGAGTCTGGCCATGGTTGTCTTACCAATACCGCGCGGGCCGCTGAAGAGGTAAGCATGCGCGAGCCTGTTGGATGCAATCGCATTCCGAAGAGTTGCGGTGACGTGAGACTGTCCCACCACGTCCTCAAAAACCATGGGACGCCATTTGCGGGCTGTAACGAGATAATTCATGTCAATGCAAAGTTAGAAAGAAAAAATGAAAGTGGAGAAACTCTCAGACAGGAGATGCCCCTTGTGTCTCTTCAACCGGCCTTCTTAGCTCGCTTCACACTATCGAATATGCATTGCGCCGCATCTTCGATCTTCTCGATGCTCACAATCTTCAAACCTTCCTTTACCTTCCCGGGGATTTCTTTAAGATCTTTCTCGTTTTCCTTTGGGATGAGGACCATCTTGATGCCACTTCGTTGAGCAGCGAGAAGTTTTTCATTCAGCCCGCCGATGGCGAGAACGTTTCCACGCAGGGTGATTTCTCCAGTCATTGCAACGTCACCACGCGCCGCACGATTGCTCGCAGCAGAGATGATCGCCATTGCCATCGAGATCCCCGCCGAAGGTCCATCTTTTGGGATTGCCCCCTCGGGCAGATGGATATGGATTTCCTTTCCCTTATAAAAGTTCTGATTGATACCGAAAGCTTTGGCGTTCGAACGGATATAACTCAACGCTGCCTGGGCCGACTCCTTCATCACATCGCCGAGCTGTCCCGTGAGAGTAAGTTTTTCCCTTCCATTCATAATCGTCGCATCGACGTTGAGGATCTCTCCACCAACGCTTGTCCAAGCCAATCCAAGCACAGACCCAACACGTCCGATACGCTCCTGCTGTCGAGTTCTGAATCGTGGAACGCCGAGATATTCCTCGACCTTCTCGGGACCGACCTGGAAATCCTTCACCCTCTTTCGTTTCTTCCCATTCTCTTGCTTTGAAACAACAATCGCTTTCGCTACCTTTCGGCACACGGATGCAATTTCCCGCTCGAGATTTCTTACCCCTGCTTCCCGCGTGTAATTCTGGATGATCTTTGTAATGGCTGCATCCGAAATCTGCACTTCGCGTGGATTCAACCCGTGTTCTTTCAACTGCTTGGGAATAATGTGGCGCTTTGCGATCTCAAGCTTGTCATGCTCGAGGTACCCAGGAAGCTCTATGATCTCCATCCGATCCTGAAGCGGAAGCGGGATGTTGTACCTCACGTTCGCGGTCGTGATGAACATCACACTCGAGAGGTCGTAGTCAACTTCAAGGTAATGGTCGTTAAACGCAATGTTTTGCTCAGGATCGAGGACTTCAAGGAGCGCGGAAGAAGGATCGCCCCGGAAATCCATGCTCATCTTATCGACCTCATCCATCAAAATGACGGGATTAACAACCCCAGCCCGCTTCATGGACTGGACTACCTTCCCTGGCATCGAGCCAATATACGTGCGCCGATGGCCTCGAATCTCCGCCTCGTCTCGCACACCACCCAGCGACATCCGGACAAACTTTCTTCCGAGGGCACGAGCAATCGACTTTGCCAGAGAGGTCTTCCCCACTCCCGGAGGGCCAACGAAGCAAAGAATCTGCCCTTTCATCTCCCTCACGAGATTAAGCACAGCAATGTGCTCAAGGATTCTTTGTTTCGGCTTCTCAAGCCCAAAGTGGTCTTCCTCCAAGATTTCCTTCACGTGCTCGATGTCGAGGTTATCCTTCGTCTTCTTGTACCACGGGACGTTGATCAGCCAGTCCAAATAGTTTCGGATAACTGTGGACTCAGGAGACATCGATGGCGTTTTCTTCAACTTTCCAAGTTCTTCAAGCGCCTTTTCTCTTGCCTCACGCGGCATTTTCGCTTTATCGATGTCCTGTCGCAATTTGATGAGCTCGGGGGAGGATTCCTCGTCGCCAAGTTCATCCTGGAGAATCCGGATCTGTTCCTGGAGGAAGAACTTCCGCTGCGACTTCTGGATGTGATCGTGGAGCTTGTTGTCGATCTCCTTTTCAATCTTCAAGAGAGCAATTTCAGAAGTGAGAAGCTTCGTCGCTTCGTATAGCTGCTGAGAAAGATCATTCAACTGGAGGATTCCCTGCTTCACGGTCACGCTCTGGGAGATGTTGGCACCTACGTAGCACAGTCGTCGATATGGGTCTTTGATGTTCTCGAATGCCGTGAGAACTTCGGCTGGAATCTTCTGATTGAGGTGGACGTACTCTGCAAAGAGTGTTGAAACATGCCTGAGAAGAGCATCGAGCTCCGGATCAGGCTTCGCCTCTTGTGGATGGAGATCAACTTCAACCTCGAGATACTTTTCGTTTGGAACGAAGTGTTTAACGCTTGCCTGCATAACACCGTCAACGAGGACTTTCAGGAGACCGTTGGGCAACTTGAGGACCTGAACGATCTTCGCCACGGTCCCATCTCTATAAAGGTCATCGCTTGCGGGCTCGTCAATCCCCGGATCCTTTTGCGCGGCGAGAAAGAGAAACTTGCTTTGGCTCAGCGCTTCGTTCGCAGCACGAAGTGAAGATTCACGACCGACAAGAACGGGGAAAATCATGTACGGAAAGACAACGACATCCCTCAGAGGGAGAACGGGTAATCGACGAGGGATCTCCTCAGAGACTGCAGTCTGTGTTTCTGTCACTCTCGTGTTCTCGTGCTCAACGCTCATAGAGGGATTCTCTTGAGAGGAAGTCCGATGAGCTTGTGCTCACCAGCTACGTGGGGGAACAACGCGAAGTCAATATACCAAGTTTTGCTTTGTTTGTCAAGAAAGGGAGAAAACGCCGGGTAGTGTCCTAATTTGAATTGACTGTAAGTTTCATTACATTCAGTCAACCGCGTTTCTCTACCATTCTCCGCGAGGTGTGTCATGCAAAATGAACCCCCAATTACCAGCAAAGAACTCAATCGGGCAATGCAGTATTGTATTGACCTTTGCCTCGTTTATACCGCAACAGTCGAGCTTAGACTCAAAGCACTCGAATCCATTCTCCAACGAAGAAATATCATGGTTTCACAAGAAGAGATTCAAAGAGTAACCGTTGATAATCTAAGCAAAGAAACATGGGTTCAATGGGAACACTACCAACTTGAGAAACAGAAGATAGACAAAAGCCTTAGCGCATACAAAGCCCTAAAACTTAATAGTTTTCCCGCCTAACTTGAGAGGGATACCCCGCTCCATTGACACCCGCAGAGTCCTCCCCAGCTTGACTATCTTGTTCATTTCGGCCATTATCCCCATATAATCCGGAACGTCTCGATTCTCGTAAAACTTGCCAAAATTGCCTAATCCTCTGCGGCGAAGAGCTTTCTCAAACTCATTCTCCAACTTTGTGAATTTTCCGCTTGACAAGTTAATAATTATTCATTATATTCTATTGACCAAGAACTGGAGCGATTATGAAAACCAAACTTCCCAAGCCGTTGCGGAAGCTCATGAATACCGCAAAACAACATATTGACCGAATCAAAGAGATCGACGATCAAATTGCTAAACTCCGAAATGAGCGAAACCAACACGTCGAGGCAATTGGGGAAATAAACAACGTCCTGAGAACAGTAACCAAACATTTCGTTCCCTCTGCAAAATTAATCGACGCATCAGAAATCGCCCCAGGCGGATTCGTCGCCCTCAAGTCAGACATGACAATCGGCGATGCAATGGAACAAATACTCAAGGTGAAAAAAGCCGCCACGCAAAAAAGTATCATTGAAGCACTCACGCAAGCAGGAATCAGAATCAGCAAGAACAATCCATACATCGTATTGGGTAATGCAATCAAACGGGACGGGAAGAAACGCTTTAGAGTTGAAAACGGGAAGGTTCTCTTGAATGAAAAATAAAAGGCAGACGGGAAGAGTTGAGCGAATTCTAAGCTACCAGTGTGCAACACTGGAAATGCAGAGGGATAAGACTTGCCAGTCAAGGACTCTGCACTTAGTATCGTCTGCCCTTTTTGATACCTAATAAACAATGAGCCTGCGAGTGTTGATGCACCCGCAAGCTCTACCTTATCATCGCCCGTCTTTGAACGAGACAATGATCGCAACTCAATATCGTTCTTTGCGGGCAAATATGCAAGGAGGCTCGCAATGAACGCCCTGCCTTTATCAAAAAAAGCCCTAATTCTTTCCCATCTCGTTGAGGGCAACAGCATTCGTTCAATCGAACGAATCACTGGAGTCCATCGAGACACCATCCTTCGCTTGCTCAATTCAGCGGGTGAAAAAGCTCTCGATATTCTCGATAGCGAACTGGTGAACCTCGAACCCAAACGCATCCAACTGGACGAGGTCTGGACGTATGTCTCGAAGAAGCAAGCGCGTCTTTCATCCGAGGAACGCAAGGCCGGAGAGTACGGCGACCAATATGTGTTTGTCGCATTCGACCCACAAACTAAACTTGTTGTCGCGTTCACCGTTGGAAAGAGAACCCTCGAAACTACCTTGTCATTCATGTATGACCTGAAAACTCGCATTAGAACCCGCTTCCAACTCACTACAGACTCATTCAAGCCTTACTATGAGGCCGTTGACCGTACTTTCGGTGACGATATTGATTATGCCCAAATTCACAAGACCTATTCCAACGAGGACATCAAGGGCGAACACCGTTACTCTCAGGGCTGCCTTGTCGGCATAAACATTAGACCACTGTTAGGCAATCCAATTCGCAAGTACATATCAACAAGCCTTGTTGAACGTCAAAACTTGACTATGCGAATGCAGATGCGTAGATTTACAAGGCTTACTAACGCCTTTTCGAAGAAACTCCAAAACCTCAAGGCAGCACTTGCCCTGCATTTCCTTTACTATAACTTCATTCGCATTCATCAAAGCCTGAGAATTACTCCCGCTATGCAAGCGGGAATTACTAACCATATCTGGACGTGGGAAGAACTCTTAACTAACCATCAACTCAAACAAGCCACATAAAATAGCTGGCGAGGGATAAAGTGCCGCCCGCTTTCATCTCACTCTTGTTATCTACTCAGTCCGCTCCCTCCCCCTTTTAGTCTCGTCGGTCGAGATCAAATACGGGGAGGCGTAGCCGACTCGATGTAGATGTCATATCAAGGGAGGAGGTGACGGTCATGGGGGACGCGAAACCCGCGAACAACGGCGAGCAGTATATTTTCTGCGCGTATGTTGTTCGTAACGGTAAAGTGATTTATCCAAAGAACGCGAAAGTGTTCAGGATACCACTTAGCAGACTCAAAAAGCGGAAACGCTAATTGAGCTGTAATACCGCCCTCGCTGGCCTTTGATTTCAAATAACAAAAGGAGAACCCTCATGGACGCAACAGAAGCCACAACGAAAATAATCGGATCCTATCTCACGCAAACAGCAACCATACGAACGGCAGACCAACTCAAGAAGGAGGCTCCAGCAATCGCAGAAGCCTTCGGGATAATATTCCCCGCTATTCTCTACGCCGGAGCGAACGCGAGGGAACAAAGAGAGCAGAAAGAAAAATAACTACTTTGCTGCATCTCTTAAAGCTTTCACTGCTTCCTTAAAAAAATCTATTACTTCACTTTTGTCCAGTTTGGGCACGATACTAATCGTTAAATCAAGCGCCCACTGAATAAGTGTTTTATCCCTATTAGATTTTGGCTTCCCCATCCGTCACCCAATTCAGAAAACGAAATTAGGACACTACCAAACGCCGGAAACGCTTGCTTCTTATGGATTCTTTCTTAAATTGACTCTCCATCTCTCTATGCGAGTTGCGATAATATCTGACATCCACTCAAATCTCGAAGCTCTCCAAAAGGCCTTTGAGATCATTGATGAAAAGAAAGTTGATGAGGTCATCTGTCTTGGAGACCTCGTTGGCTACGGCGCAAACCCAAACGAATGTATCAACCTCACAAAAAAGCGGGCCAGCTGTGTCCTCTTAGGAAATCATGATCAGGCGGCCTTCGATCTTTCCCAAACCGAACACTTTAATCGTCATGCTCGCACGGCAGCGTACTGGACAAACCAGACGCTGACTCAGGAGAATCTCGAATACCTCAAGGGCCTTCCTTTCCAGCGCGTCATAGATGACCTGACGTTCGTTCATGCCTCCCCGAAGGATCCCGACCAGTGGGAGTACATCTTCTCTGCCCATGAGGCGAAGATCAATTTTGAGTCTTTCCAAACGCGCATTTGTTTTGTCGGCCACACTCATACCCCCGGTATTTTCCCCGAGGATCCCAAGATGCAGAAATCCAAGATCAGTCGGGAGAGTCGGTACCTCGTCAACGTGGGAAGCGTCGGTCAACCGCGCGACGGGAACTGGAAGCTAAGCCTTGGCCTCTTCGACACATCCGACTGGACGTACGAATTGATCCGATCAGAGTACGACGTGCAGGCTGCATCCGCGAAGATTGTGGCTGCGGACCTGCCTCGGTTTCTTGCAGATCGGCTTCTGGTAGGGATATAAAAAACCAAGCTCAGAGGACAACGTCTTCTGAGCTTGAGCGGAAAAACCGAGAGGTTGTATTCTGGAAGTGTCGGCTCTCTTATTTCTCTTCCTTCAATAGAGCCAGAAGCTGCCCCTGTTTCATATCAGCTACTGCTGAACAGACCCTATCCCCCTCTCTCCAGACTGCAACGTTGCAGTTTGCACGCGTCGTGTCGAAGTACCAACCAGTCTGTTGTAGATCGCTCTCTGCCTTTGCGCAGAGCCCGACTTTCCCGCTCGCTTTCATCTCCTTTGAACACCCCGTGTAAAAGTAAACCACTTTGTCACCCATCATGTAAACAAGATTGAGGAACTTGACCCCTCCATGTTCGCAAAGCACACCACCAACGAGCTCGGCATGCTCAACGTCGGGTACGTAGACATCATACGCCACTTTGTCTTTAAAGAAGTTCCGAATTTCAGCGTGGTTCGAGGAGACGAGCTGAAGCTTCACACCACCCTGGAGATAATCGGAATAATGCTCAACCGCTTGATCAACCATGTCCGCCGTTGCACTCGCCGGGGAAATAGGCTCGGATCCTCGACGGCCAAAGAGGCTTATTCCAACGAGCGCGATGACGACAACAACTCCAAGTGCCAGGACTGGCTTCAGAAACGACCGGGAAAAAACCTTCCCAAGGAACGTCTCAACGCCTGTTCTTTCATCATTCTGAGTTGGGAATCCGGCATGAACCTGTTGAAGGATGCTTATGCGAAGGTCGTCAGGGGCTTTCACGGCACTGAGCTTCCCCCCAATGAGACGCTTGATCATTCCCTCGGTCTCGAGCTCATTTCGGCAAGAAGGACAGATCGTGACGTGCCCGTCAAACTCTTTTCTCTTCTCCGCCCCTACTTCCCCATCTATAACAGCGCTCACGTAATCACGTGCTTCGCGACAGTCCACGGTCAATCTTAACTCCTCTTTATATACGCTCAATTAATTCATGCGGTTCAATCACGCCCAATGTATCCATGCTTTCGTGCGAAGTCAAAGAGTTTCACCTGGAGCATTTTTCGCCCACGGTGTAATCGTGATCGAACCGTTCCAATCGGACATTCCACAAATTCTGCAATTTCCTCATATGTGAATCCTTCAATGTCGCAAAGGATCACAACTGTTTTGAAATCTTCTGGGAGCGATTCGAGAGCTTCTGCTACATCGTCTTCGAGGAGGTTTCCGAAGAGGCGTTCTTGGAGGTCGTTCGGATCGACGGACTCATGGCGTATCGTGTTATAAAAGTTCTTAACCTCATCGTAGTCAACGGTGTCTGGCTCCTTCGATTCCTTACGATAGCGGTTGATGTACGAATTCTTCATTATCCGGAACAGCCATGCCCGGATATTAGTTCCCTTTTCATACTTATCCCAAAATCGATATGCTTTAAGGTATGTTTCCTGAAGAAGATCGCTCGCGTCGTCCTCATTCCCCGTCATCCGCAAAGCATAATTATAGAGGACGTCCATGTGAGGGACGGCCTCACGCTCAAAATCCTTTTGCTTTGCGTTGGATGCAGTGGTAGCGGCCTGTGAGGCAGCAGACATCGGTAACAAACCTTCCTATTATAGAGAACTCTTCACTCAGGTCTCCCCTGATGATTTCCAAGCTGGGAGGATCTCTCGAAACGTTCCGGTGAGGGGGGATTTCAGCACCAGAAATGCTACAGACAGGTTGCTTCGACCCTTCAATGATACGGAAAAGGTGAGATTTCTGCAAGCAGGAAGAGAGAGTCGGGACAAGAAATCGGTGATTAGTGCAGAAAAAAGTGAATTCTACACCTGAAAAAGCTGGGAGGTTTTCAGGTCTTCAAGGGAAAACGTCGAGCCAATCGCCAACAATGGAATCGAGAGGATTCGTCCGCGAGCGTCAATCGTGCGAAAAGATTGGAACGGCGTGAGGTCACCGATGTCTACAACTTTTGGAGTTCTTTTCACCTCTCTCGTCTCACTATCGAGTTGCTCCTCAATGTTGATCCCGACATCAACTCGAATAGGAGAGATAGATCCCGGTGGGTTGTGAGAAGCGTTCTTAATAGTGATGTCAAAAACATTCTTGTTGTTTTCGGGCAGGGAATCGTAAAGAGCAATGTCAGTGTTTTTAAACTCTCCTGTTCCGATTGCATGAAAGGAAGCAAGCAGTCCTATAGCGTTGAGCTTTCTGAGATACTCTTTCTCTTGATCGTCCAACCATCCGCCTGACTCGACCAAGACTGTGCTCGTCCCCCACGCCTGCATTGCATCGCCAAACGCACGGAAGTCGAAGGAGTCATCGTAGCGGGAGACATGGCCAGGGGCAAAATGAGAGATGGTCTCCGCGAAGAAAGCCGCCAGATGCTTCGCTTGCCGGCGAACTTCGTTCGTGCTTTTCACTTCGTCGTATGCGGGTGCAAGAAGAGCAATCGCGGCGATTCGATTCGACTTGCCAACAGCAAATCGGGGTTCCTGATCGTGGAGATTGAAGCCAAACTCAGGCTGGAGTTCGTCCCGGACAGCTTTGAGGGCCCGTGCCTCCGGAGTCTGCAAAGCGACTCCGTCTCGATTGATGTCAAGGTCTTGTGCATTCCTCCTCTGGTGTCGCTCCGCTCCGTCTGGATTGACCATCGGCAGGAGGAGAAGAGTCGTTGTATCCAAGATTGTTTTTATGAAGTACTCCGACGGATTCGATCCGATCAGATTGAGCATGTCGAGGAGAGCTCTGGTCGCGGTCGACTCGTCGCCGTGCATCTGGGACCACATGAGGATCTTCCGCTGCCCTCTTCCAAGCGTAAGGAGGTTAATCGACCTTCTTTCAACTGATGCCCCAACCTCTTTGACTGTGAAAAGTCTTGGGTAGTTGAACTGAAGCCGCCCGAGGATTTCCATCATCGCAGAGTGCTTGAAATGACGACGGGCGATGCCGGGGAGTTTGCTCCGGTCGCAGAAATCAGATATGTGCCTTGCTATATTTGACACCTTGGATTTCAGCCTTCTGTTCTCGTCACATTCAATGAGGGCTACTCTTTTTCTGTCCGCTCAACCTCCAACTTCTGCAACGCCTCAAAGTATTTTCGGATGAGGTCTTGATAATCCTTCGCATACCCCTCTTCCATTGCTTTGAGCAAATCCTGCATTAACCGATTCCTTCCCTCTTGCGTTGAGAGATCCAATTCGTTGGGACTCTTACGAACGATATCTTGCCCGGGTTGTGCTTTCCTGCGCTTCTCAAAATCTCTCTCACGCATTGACCGCTGGGCATCGAGTAACCGGGAGAGGATCCGATCCTGCTTCTTGATCGTGCTGGAATTCACGTCCTTTTGCTCCAGATCCCTTACCACTTCTTTCATCTCATCACTAATCTTTCCCAAATCTCCAAGGATTCTCTCTCTCTCGGCGCTTTGCTTTGCTTCTTCATTGAGCTGCTCCAGAGACTTCTGCACTGCTGCCTGTTGACCCGCAAGGCGTGCTATTTCAGCTTGCTGTTCCGGTGTGAGACTGTTCGATTGGCTGAGGTTCATTGTTCCGGCGTTGATGCCTTGCTGCTGTCCAATCATCTGCTGAAGCTGCTGGAGCAAAGACGGAAATCCCGCGCCCCCACCTCCTTGCATCGCTGCCTGAAGGGCATTCAAAATCTGCACCGCGGCCTCGTTCAGTGATCCCATCGCCTCAGTTTGATGCTGTGAGGTGATCGAGCCATTCCGCGATTCCATTCCATTGATTGACTCGTTCATCTCTGCAAGCGCTTTTCCAACCGCTTTGCCCATTTCTCGGTTAACGACTAGAGTTCGCTGTGAGAGCTTCTGCATCGAATCGGTGAGTTCCATCAACTCGTTCATCACCCTCATCTGCTGCTGTGCGTTCTCTCGGAATTGCTGAGAGTTCGGCTCGAGGTTCTGTGATTCGTTCTTGAGTGCCTCTTGTTCCTGTGAGAGCGCAAGGAGATTTTGAAGCATCTTCTTCAGATCTCTAACCACCTGTTGCTGCTGTTTCTGTAGCATCGCCTGCTGAGCCTGCTGCAATTGCTTTCGCAACTGCTCGAGCGCGGAAACGATGTCTTGCTGTTGCATCTGCGCCTGTTGCATCTCTCCAGACTGTAGTTGCTGGGCTGATTTCTCCATTTTCTGGCCGACTTGCTGCTTGGCGAGTTCCTCCATCACTTTGCGCAACTCGTCGAGCGGCATCTCGTCGGGGAACTCCTGCATCTTCTTCCCCAACTCGGTCAACTCTTTCCGGAGAGCCTCGAGGTCCTGCTTTGCATCCTGCTGCCGCTTGCCAAGCTCCTGACGTCTCTCCTTGTCACTTGGATTGGTGCGTTCTGTCTCTTTCCTTACTTCTTCCTGCCGCTGTTGCAGATCTGCGGTACGCTTCAACGCTTCTTGGAGTTTTTGTTCAATCTGGATGCGCTTCAGAATACTCAAGGTTCTTTCAAGGCTTTGTCTGAACTGCTCCTCGGAGAAACTCAATTTCTGCAGAGCCTCCCGGAGCTGATCCGGGTTCAGATTCTGGAGGGCTTCCTGGAGTTTCTTCATCGCCTCTTGAAGCTCTGGGGAGTTGATCTGCTCGATGAGCTGCTGCAACTCAAGGTACTTTTCCATCGTCTCGGGAGAGAGAATGTTGTTTTTCTCCATTTGCTGGACCATTTCATCGAGCTTCCGATTTGTCTCCTGAACGTTTTTCTGCAGCTGCTCATACTTTTTCAGAAGCTCCTCGGTGTTCTTTTGCTTCTCCCAATTGAGCTGATCACGAGATTTCTTGAGATCCTGGTTGATCTCGTCGAGCTTCTTTTTCAACTCTTTTGCGTCTTCAGAAGCGCCCTTGAGGTCTTCGATCGATTCATTGTGTCCCTTCTCGACATCGGCGAAGATCTCATCGAGTGAAGGAACGCGGATCGTGTAGGCCTGGCTTCTTCCGACCTTCGGCCCGGAAACAGCATCGTTGTCGTAGACCTCAGCATAGTAGCTCACAACGTCTTCAGTCGCGAGATTCAGGTTTTTCAAGTCCCAGACGTACGAGACGTCAAGATCTGTCGCGCGCAGTCTCCCTACGGGACCGTAGGTCTCAAGTGGGACATCAACATACGTGTCCTGATCGGATGGCTGCTCGTATCGGGAATGGATGAGTTTGTAGCCGAGACGAAGCTTCGTGAATCCGAAGTCGTCGTGGATCTTCATCAGGAGCGGGAGCCGCATGTCATCCGCGAGGTCGATGTCTTTGCCGGGTAGGACGATGCTCACCGCGGGATCCTCGTCGGGGACAACTGTCATCTGATACTCGATGGGATCACGGTTCCCAATACCTTTTTCATCGACAAGGAGGACGTGATACGTCTGGTTTTTTGAAAGAACAAGATGCGCAGTTGCCGAGACACTAGCGACTTTCATCGGCAGTTCGGTGTGATCGTTGAATACCAGGCTCCCCTTCGCAGGCTCTTTGTTTGCACGCAACGAGAAATCGATCCTCGTGCCGAGGAGTGCAGTCACATCGCCGATGTTATCGTCGAGGTCTTTAGGGGGAATGCCTGTATACGACGGGTACGCGAGATGGAGACGAAAGTTCTTAACCGCAGGACGGTCGATGACGGTGATCTTGTATTCATCGCTTCGAATGCCGTCGGCCTCTGCATAGTACTGTGTCGAGTTTTTGATCGAAGTAATAGCGTACGCGAACTTCCCGTCGGAGTTTTTCTTCAGCGCAGCTTCATTGAGATTCACCTCTCCTTCCTGGCGCGTGAGAAGAGAGAGGCGATCAACACGCTCACCCTCGACTGCAACCGAGAGCTGAACATCCTCACCCCGCACGACCTCGGCATTCCCAGGCTGGACAACGAAGCGGATTGGCAGCGCAGAGGCAAATTCCTGTCCGTGGTGAATGAGTCTACCCGCAGCTTCAAAAAGCGCAGGCGGAAAACCAATGGCAAGGAACAGGATGGCAACGATGGCAATGGAGAGTGTCTTGCCAATCCGCTTTGATCTTGTGTACGTAACGGCGTCTCGAAAATCCAATCCTGCCACTTCGGCCCGGAGGTCCAAGAAAGCCGCATCAATCAGGTCTGGAGAGTAAAGACCTACGGTCCCGTAGGGAGGTCCTTTCTCTTCATTCTCTCGATGAAGCTGCAGCAAATTGAGCAGACGATCCCTGATGTCGGGGAAATACTTGCCAGCCTTCGTTGCAGCAGTTTCGAGATCAGAACCCTTGAGGACACCTAATGATCTCAGCAATGGAATGCCGACAAGCCAACCCAATCCTCCAATTGATGTCGCTGTGGTGAGCCAGAAAATGATCGTCCGCCCGACGACGCCCAGGTGCAGAAGGGATTCGATTAGCACACCGAGAAGAAGGACTCCGACGAACCCAAGAGCAAAGTAGAGTGCGCCCGCAAGCAGCTGCTCTCGGTTCTCCTTCTTCTGAAGCTCTCTGAGCTTCCGGAGGATTTCCTGATAGACACTGCCTGCTTCGCTATGTTGGTTTGAACGCATGGGTGACAAAGGCTAATGAGTCAACGCCCAGACAACGAGGTTTGTTCCGAATCGCAGCGCTTCTTGATGTTTAGCCTCGGTGTCTCCGTGGACCGAAGGATCATTCCAACCGTCGCTCGGGTTTGACTCGTACGTGTAGTAAACGACAAGTCTTCCTTTCAGAAACAGCCCAAACCCTTGAGGCGGTTTTCCGTTGTGCTCATGGGTTTTGGGAACGCCATTCGGGAATTCAAAGTGACAGTGATAGAGTCCATACGAGAATGGCAACTCCACTAAGTTCTGCTCTGGGAACACCTTCTTGATTTCTCGCCGGAATGCTTTGTCCATGCCGTAGTCATCGTCAGCGTAGAGGAAGCCGCCAGATTCGAGATACTGCCTGAGCCGCTTCGCTTCCTCGTCTGTGAAGTTGATGTTGCCATGACCTGTCATGAAGATAAACGGGTACGAGAAGAAGTCTTCGCTTGAGATTTCGACAAACTCATACCTAGGGTTGAGGTCGATGTTGGTATTCTGTTTGACAAACGCAAGGAGATTGACTTCCTCGTTTGGATCGTTGTACCAATCCCCGCCGCCACTATATTTGAGTCGAGCGATGGTGAAGGAGCTCGAGGGCCCAACAGCCTGAGCAAACTCTGGCTCAGTCAAACAGATGAAACAAAGAATCCCAAGGGCACAAATCCATGCCTTTTTCATAAGTCTAAGGTATCAAAATCCATCCCGTTTGTCAAGGCATCTGAAGAGCAAGATTTTGTTCTGATAATCCATATCTTAGAAACCAAAAAAGGATAGTAACTCATCTACGCTGCCGTAGACATTTGAATTACTATCCTTTTCAAAAAGCGCCTTCGCTGAACTGTCAACCAGAATCAGGTCATCTCATCCAGCTTCTCCTTCTAAACCTCAATGAATCAATCGCTCAATCGACCAATTCCTCAATCCATGATCTTTCGCAAGAAGGCCGGTTTCTCCGGATCGGCTTTGTCGATCTTCTCCTGTCCTCCTGTCTCCGAGCGAAGTTGAGGATCGGGAATAATGCCGAGTCCTCTCCGGAGATATGCCGGCTCATCGAGCTTCTGGAGTTCGTGCACCCCAGTTGGAATACGGTCGATGATCTTTACCGCCTTCGCCTGTCGAGCTGCTGCTGCTCCTCTCTTGTTGAAGCCTGTTGCAATGACCGTCACCATCATCTCGTCTGTCATGTTTTCATCGATGACGGCACCGAGGATGATGTTTGCTTCGTCACCCGCAGCCTCGTAGATGATGTTCGCTGCCTCTTCGATCTCGACAAGTGTCATGTTCTTCCCGCCGGTGATGTTCAGGAGAACGCCCTGCGCACCTGCAATCGAAACGCCCTCGAGGAGTGGACTCGAGATCGCATTGTTTGCGGCTTCGACTGCACGATGTTCGCCGGAAGCAACACCAGACCCCATCAGCGCGTCGCCCATTTCCTTCATCACCGTCCGGACATCTGCAAAATCAACGTTGATGAACCCGGGTGTCGTGATAAGCTCGGAGATTCCTCTCGTTGCATTGTAGAGAACCTGATCGGCAATGGCAAACGCTTCTACAACGGGGGTAGAGCGCTCAACGATCGAGAGGAGTTTCTGGTTCGGAATGATGATGAGCGTGTCGACATGCTTTTTCATCTCTTCAATGCCCATCTCGGCCTGGCCCGTTCGCTTTTTCCCCTCGAAATTGAAGGGTTTTGTCACAATCCCGACCACAAGAGCACCAATGCTCTTTGCAATGTTCGCCACGATAGGACCCCCGCCGGTCCCCGTCCCGCCGCCCATCCCGGCAGTGATGAAAACCATATCGCTCCCCGCAATGCACCTGGCGATTTCGTCGCGATCCTCCTCAACAGCGCGATGCCCGATGGAAGGATCGGCGCCGGCACCAAGCCCACGTGTGAGGTTCTTGCCAACCTGAATTTTATTAGGCGCCTTGTTCCGCTCAAGGGCCTGAAGGTCGCAATTGATCGAAACGAAATCGACGCCGACCATCCCTCTGTCAATCATGTTGTTGATGGCGTTTCCCCCGCCGCCACCCACTCCAACAACACGTATCTTTGCTCCGCGGTCCAAGTAGTTATCCAATTCTATCACGAGTTGTGCTCCTTTGTTTGGTTGATGTGTTTGATGGATAAATTTTACACTCGGTTTTTGTTTCGATAGCTTGTTTGAGTACGAGTACCTGTACTAAGTATTGAGTCGAAAGAGCACTGACAAAAATCAGAGCGCCTAGTTCTTGAGTTTCCTTCTCAAGCCGATCAGCATTGAGACGATTTCGTTGGTTTCCCTGACAAAATCTTGATACTCCCTACTTTCTACTCTGTACTTCCTACTTTCTTACAACTCATCAAACCATGTCTTCATCCTGTGGAAGATTCTCTTCACCGGGCTTCCGTTCCTCCCGTTCCCAAAGGTCAGTGACGCTCGATCCTGATGCTTCAAACCGTGAATCACAAGGCCAACACCCGTTGCGTAGATTGGGTTCTCAATCTCTTTGACGAGGCCAGCGTTGAAGCCTGTGGGGATGCCGATCTTCGCCGGCATGCCAAGAACTTCCCTTGCAAGCTCAACGGTCCCTTTGATGAGTGAGCCGCCGCCGGTCAGCACAACACCGGCTGAAAGATGTTTTGAATAGCCCGATCGTTTGATCTCCATCGCGGCAATCTCAAGAATCTCCTCCATCCGCGGCTGAATGATCTGGCAGAGTAGAGTCTTGTCGACTCGCAGCGGATCTCGGCCTCCGATGCCCGGGAGGATAATGGGTTCGTTGTCAATAATAGCAGGGAGGTATGCGAAACCCGCCTCCTTCTTCAACTTCTCTGCCTGCTCTGTGAGGATCCCGAGTCCTTTCCGGATATCATTCGTCACTTGATTGCCGGCAATCGGGATCACCGCAGTGTGTCTGATCGTGCGATCCTCGAAGACTGCAAGGTCCGTCGTTCCCCCACCTATATCAAGGAGTGCTACACCAACTTCCTTTTCCTCTTCATCGAGGACAGCATAACTCGAGGCAAGCGGCTCAAGGACCATATCCTCGATTGCAAGGTTTGCACGCTGGACGCATTTGACAATGTTCTGAGCGGCGGTCACGAGTCCGGTAATGATGTGCACATTTGCTTCCATCCGGACACCCGACATCCCGACAGGATCGAATACACCATCCTGTCCGTCGATGATAAACTCTTGTGGAATGACGTGGATAATCTTCCTGTCTGAAGGAAGCGCAACCCGCTTTGTATCTTCAATGAGGCGGTCGACATCCTCTTGCGTGATTTCATTCTCCGGCCTGCTGATGGCAATCACCCCGCGGCTCTGGAAACTCTGGATGTGATCGCCAGCAATCCCGGCCATGACTGTCTGGATTCGCACGCCCGATTGGGATTCAGCCTCTTCGATCGCACTTTGAATCGAGCGGACTGTCTTATCGATGTTTGTTACCACACCCCTCGTTAATCCGTCGGACGGACTGTGCCCAATGCCGAGGATGTTGATCCTCGCGTTTTCGTCCGTCGACGCAACGATGGCGCAGACTTTCGTGGTTCCGATATCAAGTCCAACAATGATGCGTTCGTTCATGTTCGTGTCCCGTGAAGAAGTGTAACAACGTGGTTCAGAGTGACTCCCCTTGTAGTGAGGGTTTGTTCCAGTTTACGACAACCTGCCCGTCAAAACGAAGATCAACTGACCTCACGCGCTCAGAACCTTGCTGCCGGACACACTGGTTCCAAAAGCTCAGAAAATAGACAAGTTGTGTACGAATGCTGTCTTTCCGAAAGAAAATGGGAATCCCCTGCTCGGCCACATACACTGTCGGCTCCGGCGAGCCGATATTGATCTCCGAGATGAGATGATAGAGATCACGATCAAGCTCTGCGGCTTCAGAGAGAATCTGAACTGCCGCCTTGAAATTCTCCGAGGTGATTCTTGTCCCCACTTTGACAGGCTGGGATTGTCCTGTTCCCGTGATGATAGGGAGATCGAAGACCTCCTTGGAGTTCACGGGAGGAAGGACGTATCCCTCAGCACTAACGAAGAATGACTCTTGACCGCCCAGGATTGCCACCGGCTTTCGCTCTCGGATAGTAATCCTGATCGTTGCGGGTAGATCGTGTGCGACAACAGCGTCAGCAACGTACGGGCTGAGGCGAACCCTGCCGCGAACCTCGAGGAGTTCAACACCATAAAGTGGCGTCCCAAGTGGCACCATTGCAAGAGTGCCAAGCTCCTTCTCAGTGAGGATCCGATTGCCTCGGATGTCAAGTCGTTCGACGAGGAGCTCTCCCCTCCACCGATTTGCAAGAGAGGTAATAGCGAGAAACGCCACAATGATGAAAAGGAGGAGAACAGCCATCCCTTTCCGTTTCTGAGGATGGCGATTCCCAAGCGCTTGAGTTTGTTGATCTCGATCTCTCATCGTCATGCTACCGCTTTGTAGTCTTTTCCATTGAAGCCAACAAGTTTGACCTCGAGTTCTAATCGCACTTTGAACTTCTCAAAGACCCCGCGCTGAGCTTCATGGATAAGCTCAAGGACGTCCGTTGCTCTCGCATTTCCCAAGTTTACAATAAAGTTACCATGTCGCTCCGAAATCTGTGCGCTCCCACGGCGGAGGCCTTTCAATCCAGCGGATTCAATCAGCTTCGCGGCATAGTTACCCTGAGGATTCTTGAAGATGCTACCGGCGTTCGGATAGTTCACCGGCTGCGCAAGGTTTCTTTTCACAAGCAACTCTCGTCGGACCCGCATGAGCTCCGTCTTGTCTTTCTTTGGAAGGACAAAACGTGCGCCAAGAACCACGTCGCGGCCGAAGCCCGACCGACGATACGAAAACCCACTTTCCTCTTTCTTAACCCATACGATATTACCTTCTCGAAGAACCTCGACATCAACAAGGTAGTCCGAGATTTCCCCTCCGTACGCACCGGCGTTCATAATGACCGCACCGCCGACCGTCCCCGGGATCCCCGCAAGCATCTCCACTCCACCCAACCCTCTCTGCACGCAGAAGTCGACAAACTTTGCCAGGCGTGTCCCTGATCCAACGACGACGAATTCTCCCTCCTTACGGATTTCACCGAGGGCGGATTCAAGGTTAATCACCGCACCGCGGTATCCCCCATCGCTAATCAAGAGGTTGCTTGCGTTGCCGATGATCATAAACGGAAACAGATTCGCCTGAAGGTGCTTAATCAAATTCACAACATCTTCTTTATCGAGGGGCTCAAGATAGTAGTCTGCGGGCCCACCAATGCGAAACGTCGTGAAGTTCGCCAATGGCTGACTCAGTTTGATACTTCCTCTAAAGAACTTCTTTATTTCCTCTAGCGAAACCATGACATCAATGCAGAATGAAAAGTTTGTGAACCTTTACCTTTGACCTTCTAATTGACTTATGAATTCCTCTCCGTACTTCCAGATATCTCCCGCTCCCATTGTCACAACGATATCGCCCGGCCTTTTGATCTTCATCAAATAGCTTGGGATTTCTTTCTTATCTCGCACATAATGCACTGATCTGTGGCCGAATTGCCTGGCAGCATTGGCAATGATCTCGCCTGTCACGCCGGGAATTGGTTCCTCGCGCGCTGGATATACATCTGTGACAATGAGAACGTCGGCATCGAAAAAGGCGCGGCCGAAATCTTGATAGAAATCACGCGTCCGAGAATACAGGTGCGGTTGAAAAACGCACACAACGCGCCGACGCCAGCCGCCCTTTGCTCCCTGAAGCGTTGCGCGTATCTCTGTGGGGTGATGCGCGTAGTCATCAATGACCGTGATGCCCATGATCTCTGCCTTCACTTCCCATCGCCGATAGACTCCGGTAAACCTTTCTATCCCCTCTTTGATCTTCGAAAAAGGGACGCCAAGCTCCAAACCGACAGCAACCGCTGCGAGGGAATTCTGCACATTGTGAACCCCGGGAATGAGAAGATGGAGTTTTCCAAGTTCCTCACCCCGGCACACGACCGTGAAAGTTGATGTGTTCTCTTTGTGTGAAATCTCGACTGCCAGGAGGTCAGCCTGTGGGTTCAGCCCATAAGTGATGATTTTTTTCTTGCTGAGCTGAGGCATGATCTCCTGCAGCGACTGTTCATCAAGACAGAGAACGATGAATCCATAGAACGGCACTTTCGTAGCAAACTGAACGAACGCTGCCTTGATCTCTTCGAGATCTTTGTAACAATCAAGGTGATCGAGTTCGAGCGTCGTGAGGACGGCGATTGTTGGAGTAATGGACAGGAATGACCGGTCAAATTCATCCGCCTCGACGACGATGAAGTCGCCATGCCCGAGGCGAGCATTTGTCCCCCCGAGACCTCTGAGTTTTCCTCCGACGATAACTGTCGGGTCAAGGGTACCTTCCATCAGCACGAGACTGATCATCGACGTGACCGTCGTTTTCCCGTGTGTGCCAGCAATGCCAATGCCGTACTTCAGCCGCATCATTTCTGCAAGCATCTCGGCACGGCGAATCACGGGGATCTTGCGGCGCTGTGCTTCCTGCACCTCCGGATTATCGAGCGAGACAGCAGACGAGTACACAAGGGCATCGACGTCCCTCGCGATGTGGATCAGATCGTGGCCCTCGAAAATTTCAGCACCGAGATTGCCCAACCGCTGGGTAACTTCGGTGAGCTGTTTGTCGGAACCGGAAACATGAAATCCCTGATCAAGAAGGATCTCAGCTATTCCACTCATTCCGATTCCTCCGATTCCAACAAAATGAATTTTCTTGATTGAACTGAACACGTCTTCACGTACGTAGTGTATGCCGTTGAGCCGCCGCTCTCCTTGTCCCTATTTTTCTCCTGCCGGTGTGGCTCGGAGGAGGACGAAGACTTGAAATCCGCTGCATCTCCTGGATCAGCTCCTTCTCGTGATCATATCGACCAACCCGAATTCTCACAACGCGAAACCGCCTCTTCAGCCTCATCTGGATAACTTGAAACCGACCGCCAGTTTGAACTCGCCTCTCCCGACCGATACGTACCCAATCGATGTCATCAAGCTGAATTACATGCTCTTCGAATCGATTCTTGAAGATGATTCTGTTCTCTGTGACGATAAGTTTCCGGTCTCGAATCCGGTTCAAGATCAGCGCGACGAAAGAAACAAGAACAAAGAGTATAATAATATAGAGAATCGGATCGCGGAAGACGAACGCGAATCGATCTTCGATAAAATTTCCGCGAATCCCGGTATACAAAATGAGTGTGACAAGATAGATCAGTGCTTGCTGGTAATAGAAATCAAGTTTATACTTGAAAACTTTTCCGCGCTCTTCCATGGCTTACGATGTCACTCTTGCAAGACGAAGAACCGCCTCCGCGATGGTTTTTGCCGCATCTGGTTTACCGACAGATCGGGATTGCCTGGCCATCTCCTCACGTCGGCGGTCGTCCTGAAGCAACCCAAACACCGTGTCCTTCAACGCTGGCACCAACTCGTGATCGAGAACCAATGCTGCGCCGCCTGCGTCGACAAGCGTTCGCGCATTCAAAAGTTGATGGCCAGCAGCAGCATGTGGATACGGAACAAGGATCGCGGCTTTGCCAACCCGCGTTAGCTCGGCAAGTGTTATTGCGCCTGCACGGCAAACGACCAGGTCGGCAGCTGCATATGCATATTCCATCTTTTCAATGAATTTTTCGATGCAAACTCCAGATAATGATGCAAGGTCGGATTTGATCTTCCCACAGTCACGTTCGCCTGTTTGCCAGATCAGTTGAAAACCTTTTCTGCACAGTTCCTCAGCAAAACCGAGCACAGCCCTGTTGATCGACGAAGCACCGAGACTTCCGCCAAACACGAGAAGCGTTTTCTTCCGTGGATTGAGGTGGAAGAACTCTACTCCTTTTGCTCTCTCGATTGTTCCGAGTGTCTCACGAGTTGGATTCCCGCTGATCTTCACATTCCTTGCCGATTTGAGGAAACGGATCGTTCCCTCGAAACCGACATGGACTTCGTTTACTCTCCGTGCAAGCCTCCGCGTTGTGAAGCCCGGGATGCTGTTCTGTTCCTGAATCAGAGTTGGAACGTGAAGCAAGCTTGCAGCATACAGAACCGGTCCAGTGACAAAACCTCCTGTGCCAACTACCGTGTGCGGTTTGAAATTCCGTATGAGGGCAATAGATTGCATCACTGCGACAAAGACTTTTAGTGGGACAAGAATGTTTCTCGCCTTAAGACCCCGAGCAAATCCACTAATCCAAATTGGTCGAAATGGATATCCGTGTTCTGGAACAGCATGCTCTTCGATCTTTCCTTTTGCTCCAACGAACAGGAATTCCACGCCTGGCTCCCTCTGCTTGATCTGTTCTGCAATACTGATCGCTGGAAAGAGATGACCGCCCGTCCCCCCGGCCGCGATGAGTATTCTGGAATTCCTCTTTTGCACATTCTCTGCTCAGAGCAATTCAAATTTCTTCTTGCCGAGACTCCAGTCCCTGACACAATGTGCTAATACGCAGTCCGCACTCCTCCTTCGTCGACACTCGTTTGGGCGTACTGCACCTGCTCCACGCGCGGTCGGAGCAGCGTTTGCGCCGAGATGTTGAGCAAGACGCCAATCGCACATGCAGTAAAGAACATTGATGAACCCCCATAGCTCACGAACGGCATCGGCAAACCTGTCGTTGGGAGAAGACCGAGTGTCACCGCTGCATTCACAAGCGCATACAATGTCACCAAGGATGTGATCCCGATCGCGAGGTATTTCCCGAGATCATCCTGGGCGAGCTTTGCGATCTTCAGTCCACGAAGGAAAATGATGAGGAAGAGAAAGAGAAGAAGCACTGTCCCGACGTATCCATATTCCTCGCCGACGATCGAAAAAACAAAGTCGCCGTATGACTCCGGCAGAAAGAAGTCGCGCTGTTTGCTCACGCCCGGACCAACGCCAAAGAGACCGCCGTTCCCGAACCCAATGATTCCTTGAAGGAGCTGGTAATTCGATGATGCATGATCACCACTGAAGAACGCCATGACGCGCCGAATGCGATATTCCGCACTGAACACGTAAATCGCAAGAAGCGGCACAAGTGCGCTCAGCGACAGGACGATGTGTTTGATCTTCGCCCCGCCGACAAAAAGCATGATAAGACTAAAGAGGAACAGCATCATTGCGGTGCTGAAGTTGGGTTGCAGGAGGATAAGCCCCGTCACAAGTGCAATCCAGATCGCCACGGGAAGGAAGCCGGTTTCGAAATCCCGGATTCGCTCCTTTTTCTGGGACATCAAGACACTCAGGTGAAGAATCAGTGCGAACTTGGCCAATTCTGACGGTTGAAACCCAAAGCCGCCTAGGCGGAGCCACCGCGATGCACCTTTAATCTCACCGCCCAGTGCCAGCGTTGCGAACAGGAATCCGACGGCTATGAATAAGCCCGCCTTGCTTACATTCGAATATCGGTGGTAGTCAATCTTGATAATGAAGAACAGGGCAACGAGGCTCGCAACAACTTTGATGAGATGCCGCACAAGGTACGCTTCACTCTGGCCGTATTTCTCCATCGCAATGGTTGAACTCGCACTGTAGACAACGCCGATCCCGATGACCATAAGACTCAGAACGGCGACGAGCGTCACGATATCTATATGGTTTCTCCGCTGACTAAGCATTTCGACCCCGATAGACTCTCCCCATCATCTCCACTTTAGATCTGCAGGATCCTCCTCTACCCATCACAACTTCTTGACAATATCCTTGAACACTCTCCCCCTGTGCTCAAAGTTGTCGAACCAATCGAATGATGTGCACGCCGGCGAGAGAAGGACCACTTCTCCGGGTACAGCCAGCTCAGCTGCTTTTCTTACAGCTACTTCCATCGACTCAGCTCTCTCGACTTTCGTGATGTTCTGAAACGCACCCAAGACTTTGTCTGCGGACTCCCCGATTGCTACGATTGCCTTCACGTGCTGACGAACGAGGTCGTTAAGCCTCGCGTAGTCGTTCCCTTTGTCTCTCCCGCCCATGAGGACGATGAGCGGTTCATCAAAGCTCTGGAGTGCGTACCAAACGGAATCCACGTTCGTCGCCTTCGAATCGTTTACATACTTCACGCCGTTCACTTGGCGGACGAATTCTAAACGGTGTTCGACCCCCTCGAATGTTTTCAGCGTTTCACGGACCGGTCCCGCCGACACTCCCATGACCCTGGCCGCCAAAGCTGCGGCCATCGAGTTGTAGAGATTGTGCAGTCCCTTGATGGCAATGTCTTTCACGTCAATGATCTCTTCGACCTTGCCTGACACGGAAATCATCACTCTGCCTTTCTCAACGTATGCACCTTCATCGAGCCTTGTCTTTGCACTAAACGGCAGAACGCGAACATGCTGCGAGGCGTGCTTCCGTACTTCGAGACTTGTCACTGGGTCATCGAAACTATGTATGAGAGAATCCTCTTTCGTTTGATTCTCGAACACACGCCGTTTTGAAGCGATGTAGTTGTCAAACGACTTTCCGTACCGGTCGAGATGATCGGATGTAATATTGAGGATCACCGCCGCCTTCGGGTGAAACGACTGAATGTGATCAAGCTGAAAGCTGCTCACTTCGATGATGGCCGTAGAAGTTTGATCCAGGTCGAGAACGAAACTCGAGAACGCCGATCCAATGTTGCCTGCAACAACACATTTCCTCTTTGCACGCTCGAAGATCTTCCCGAGAAGCGTCGTTGTTGTTGTCTTCCCGTTTGAGCCTGTAACCGCAAGAATCGGCGCTTTGCAGAACCAGCTGGCAAGCTCCAGCTCGCTAACAACGTCAATTCCGCGCTTTTGTGCTTCCACTACCACGGGAGCGTTCGATGGAACTCCCGGACTGATCACCATCAAAGAACAATCGTAAACGCGGTCCGTGTGACCGCTGACCTCAAACGGAATCAGCAGGGATTTGAGACTTGAGACTTGGGCCTTGAGTTTCTCTGCTGACTCCTTATCGCTGACGAAGACGTGCGCTTCCAAAGACTTGAGAAGTTTTGCAGCAGCAAGACCGCTTCGCGCGGCACCGATGATGGAGACTTTGTTGTATCGAGACTCCACAGCATTCATTCAACTCTGCTTCCTTGGATTCACGGCGTTGGTTCAATTCATTGGAGATGATTTCGGCCAAGAAAAATCAGAATTACACAAACCCGTCTTCCTCCAAGCGATTGCTGCGTTTATCAGCGCAGGAGCTCTCCAGCCGACTGCGAAACCTTCGTGCATAACATCCCTCTGATCTCTATCTTATCTTCGTCAAGACAAATCTTTCAATCCGGCTGGCTGCTTTCAACGATTTCTCTGCCTCCTTCGCACTCGGTTCCATCTCAAGGGGATAGCGAACTTCAACGCTGAAGGCACTAAGAAACCGGGCATCAGGGCTGATGGTGGAGAATTCCTCGTCAATTCCGGCACAAAGAGCAACAAGTTCTGGCGTGTCGTGGGTCTTGGGCGGAGCAACCCCCACCGAAATAAGAAAAGCCTTAAGATACTTCTCTGCCGATTGCTGAGCATGAAAACAGGTGGCCCAATAGATCTTGTCCTTCGATTTGAGGGAGAGTTTGGCCACTATCAGATCGTCCTTTGCCTTACGAACCCATTCCTCGACGACTTTATTCTTTCTCATACAAAACTTGTCCTTTGCTCAAGATCTCCGCGTAGAAAAAATCTCCCAAGGCCAATCGACGACGAACCTCCACTGGAGTCCTCACAATGATATCCATCGCAAAGTCCCGGGGATAAAAGAGATCCGAGACCTCACGACTCCGCTCGAACGCATCTTTTCTTGTCTTCTTGATGATGAACAAATCAAAGTCGCTATGCTTGTTTGGTCTTCCATACGCATGTGAGCCAAAGAGAATGATCTTCTCCGGCTTGTAGTTGCTCACGATACGGTTCCGGATCATCCAAATGAGATTTTCCTTCCTCTTGGCCTCCATCATCTTACCTTAAACGTTGCAAGACTCAAAATCATAAAGAGGATCGCAAGGATGTAGAACCGTGTGACAATCTTTGGCTCTGGCCACCCAAGCATCTCAAAGTGATGGTGGAGTGGCGCCATTTTGAAGATCCGCCGACCCTCTCCATATTTCCTCTTCGTATACTTAAAATAGTATCGTTGGAGAATCACAGAGATCGACTCCAAGAGGAAAATCCCGCCAAGCGTTGGCAGAAGCAGTTCCTTTTTGATCAGCACGCAGAGTGCGCCAATCGCCCCACCCAGCGCAAGGGAACCAGTATCCCCTAAGAATACTTGCGCTGGGTAGGCGTTGAACCATAAGAAACCGAGCGACGCTCCCACCAGCGCCGCGCAGTATATGGTGAGTTCACCATTCCCTCGTAAGAATGGAATCGTGAGGTAATGGCTGAGTATGGCATTTCCCGAGATGTAGCTCATCACCGCCAGTGTCAGTGCCACAATGCCGACTGTGCCAATGGCTAGTCCATCCAGTCCATCTGTAAGATTGACGGCGTTGGAAGTTGCGGTGATGACGAAGATGACCATCGGGATATACAGGTATAAGAAATCGAGCTCCAGGTCTTTGAAAAATGGAACCGTCGTTGCGGACTTCAGCCGAACCAGGTCCACATCAATCCATTGAGGAAAAAAGTAGATGATTCCTCCAACGATGAGGCCAATACTAATCTGTCCAATTACTTTGTATCGAGCAATGAGTCCTCGGGGCTTCTTTCGTACCACCTTCAAATAATCGTCGAGGAACCCCACAGCGCCCAACCACGCTGTGACGAGGAGAATGAGGATCACGTATGCGTTTTTCAGATCACCCCAAAGAACCGTCGGCACAGTCACAGAGGCAAGAACAATGAATCCACCCATCGTCGGAGTTCCTGCCTTGCTAAGATGCGTCTTTGGAGCTTCAACCTTTGCCGCTTCCCCAATTTGCCGAGTTCTCAACGTGCGAATTATCTTCGGACCGATCCAGAAACTGATGATGAGCGCCGTTACGGCTGCCGCTGCTGAGCGGAACGTGATATATCGAAAAACCCCGAATCCCGGCGGAGCATACACTCGTTGAATAAGATCAAATATATAGTAGAGCATCCGACTCTAGCGATCGATCACGGGGAGACGGGTTGATCTCCGGTGTCCTAGGTTTTCGCACGCAGATATTCTGTGAGATGAATCACCACATCCTCCATCTTCATCCCTCGGGAGCCTTTCACGAGGACAACATCTCCGGGTTCGACAAGCTTTTCGAGATACGCTGTCAGTGCAGATTTCTCCTCAAAGTGATAAGCATGGGTCGCATGCGATTCTGTGCACGTCGCTGCTGATTCCTTCCCGAACGTCAAGACATACTCAAATCCGAGGCGCCCGATTTCCTTTCCAACTCCTTCGTGCTCTCGTTCAGAGGAATCACCCAGCTCGAGCATATCACCGACAACAACAATTCTTCTTCCTTTGCACTCCATCGCCGCCAAAGTTTGAAGAGCACTGCGGACTGAATCGGGGTTTGCATTGTATGTGTCGTTGAGAATCGTCACGCTTTGAATTCTCAGGACTTCCATTCGCTTTGTGCCCGGGCGGTGCTTCTCCAGCGCGGATTTTATCTTCCTGGCACGAACGCCAAAATGAAATCCAACCGCGGCAGCAGCTAAAGCGTTTTCTGCCGTGTGCTTTCCGTATGTCCGCAACTGCACCGACAACGGCCTGGAAAGCGGGTACCCCCCAAACGAGAACCTCGGCTGCACCTTCTCGTTGAAACCAAGAAGCCTCCCCCTGACGTTTACCCGCTTTCCTCCAAAGCCGTAGGTGAACCTGTGTTTTAACACCTTCGCCCTTTCGACAACAAGCGGATCGTCCACGTTCACAAAACCAACGCCCCGTGATGCAAGCCAATCGAACGCTTCCCCTTTCGCCCTGGCAACTCCTTCAAGACTTCCAAAGAATTCAAGATGCGCCCTGGCAATGTTCGTAATCAAACCGTGCGTCGGCTCGGCAACTGAGCAGAGATACTCGAGCTCTCCAAAGTGATTCGTCCCCATTTCCACGACTGCTGCACCATATTTCTTATCAAGACGGAACAGCGTCATCGGCACGCCAATATGGTTGTTCAAGTTTCCTTCGGTCTTGAGGACCGAGAACTCCTGGCCAAGCACTGCTGCGATCATCTCCTTCGTCGTCGTCTTTCCATTACTGCCGGTGACTGCAATGATCGGTATGTCGAATTTCCGTCGGTACCATCGTGCAAACTGTCCGAGAGCATGGATGCTATCTTTGACGAAAAGGATTGGGAAATTATCCAGTCCCTGAGTCGCTCGTGGTAACCTCTTCTCAACAACGGCTGCCGTACAACCGTGAGAGAAAGCCTCCGCCACAAAAGCATGACCGTCAAATCGCTCTCCCTTGACTGCAAAGAAAACATCACCTGGTCTGACCGTCCGCGAATCAGTGGAAACTCCTTTTAACCTCTTGCCTCGAAGCCTGTCAACATTCTGCAGACGAACATGCTCAATGTTCAATAACTCCCGAGCATCTAATCGCATCATTGATATTCACGACCTCAGCGCCAGGTATAAAGAATGGACTCGCGGCATTCTATGGTTTGCTGAGATGTGCTTCGACGACTTCGCGATCGTCAAAGTGAACCTTTTCGTCCCTAAGAACTTGGTAAGTCTCGTGACCTTTGCCTGCGATGAGAACGACATCACCGGGCTGCGCCATCTCTAGACCAGCGACAATTGCCTCCCTCCGGTCAACGATTCGCAGCACTTCCGTGCCGGATCGGATTCCCTTGAGGATCTCCTCGACGATGCTCTCCGGATCCTCGTGTCGAGGATTATCCGACGTGACTATCGTCACGTCGCTTAAGTCACTCGCGATTCTACCCATTTTCGGACGTTTGTCGCGGTCGCGGTCACCCCCACAGCCGAAAATTGTGATAATCCTACCTTGCTGAATTCCCGACCGTAGTTCTCGAATTGTCTCAAGCGTCTTCTGAAGAGCGTCGGGTGTGTGCGCGTAATCGATAATTGCTGTCCAACCCTTCGGCGATACGATCCTCTCAAATCGTCCGCGAACGGACCTCACTCTCTCGACGCCTCTCTGGATGTCTCCCGCTCCGATTCCTAGAGCCAACGCACTCGCTGTTACACCAAGGAGGTTGTAGACATTGAATCGGCCAGTGAGTGGAGAGGTGAGTGACATTGATTCGTCGTTGTACTTTACATCAAAGGAGATTCCATCCAGTCCGACTTTCACATTCTTGACCATCACGTCGGCGTTCCTCTGAACTCCATAAGTGACGCGCCTTGCTTTCGTTTCTGACACGATCGAAAGACCCCGCTCATCATCAAGGTTTGTCACGGCGACCGACTGCTCGCTCAGACCATCAAACAGTATCTTCTTCGCGTCGAGATAGGCATCCATTGTCCCGTGGAAGTCGAGATGATCCTGAGTGAGGTTGGTGAAGAGCGCAAACTGATAATCAAACCCGCATACTCTGTCGAGCGCAAGCGCGTGGGACGAGACCTCCATAACGACAGAGCGGCAGCCATTCTTCAGCATCGTATCGAGGAGTTCATTAAGCTCAAGCGACTCTGGCGTTGTGTGCACAGCGGGGATTGCCTCGTTCCCAACTTTGTATTCAATTGTGCCAATCAATCCCACTTTTTCTCCCGTGCTTTCGAGAATTGATTTCAACAGGTGCGTCGAAGTCGTTTTTCCGTTTGTCCCTGTTACCCCCAGAAGCTGGAGTCTTTTCGCGGGATGCCCAAAGTAGTTTGCTGAGATTTTGGCAAGAGCCCGCCGTGAATTCCCAACTACGACCTTGATCACGTCGTTGTGCAGAAAGAAGGAATCAGAGACAGCCCGATCATCTTCGAGGACTACCGCTTGCGCACCCTGCTGGACTGCGTTTTCAATGAACCGATGACCATCCAGCTTCAATCCCCGAATCGCAACGAACAGGTCTCCCCGTTCGACAGACCGAGAATCGTACGTTACCTTTCGGATGGTGACATCTTCGGTTTGAACCTTCTTGCCATACGCCATCTGAAGAATCTTTGTCACCGGTATTCCGTCCAGAAGCTGAAGCAGTGTCATACATTATGAGCCCGTGAAAGACTCAACGCTCAATTCGTCGAAGTGCTTGCAAGCTTTCTCGGCTCACAGTTCAGATACACTCTCGTGCCGACTTTCACTTTTTCACCCGGAGAAGGAATCTGGCTCACAACCAGGCCAGAACCATTCACAGTCGGAACCATTCGCTCGATGGTGAGGCGATTTACCGCGCGGCGGATCGTCAACCCTCGAAGATCTGGAGTCTCGACGTATCCATCCGTGGTCTGCTTGTCTCGCGCAGTGAGGAACAGTGTTACCGTATCACCAGACCCGATCTCGCTTCCAGCTTCCGGAGACTGCCGCAGGACGATATCGCCTCCACCCACAGTTTCTGTCCGAAAGCTGCGCTCTGCGAGGAGGTGCCTTGCAGCATCAAGCTTTAGTGTACGAACGTCGGGGAGTGCACGGGATGTCGAGGTATCCATCCGCGCGATGACGCTCCCACGATTTGACCGAGGGACCTGCAGTCCCGTGCTCATCATTCGCTCAGCAATCGCACGGAAGATCGGAGCAGAGACCTGCCCACCAAAGTAACTTCCTCGTCGAGGGTTATCGACCATCACCAGACAAACAACCTGCGGATCTTCAGCGGGGAAGAATCCGATGAAGGACGCTGTGTAGCTACCTGCTTGATACCGCCCTTCGAGGTGCTTCTTCGATGTTCCGGTCTTTCCGGCAATTCGCACCCCTTCAATCCTAGCAGGCGTGGCAGTCCCGCGTTCCACAACGCCTTCGAAAAACTGTGTGAGCGTCCGTGCAACCTGATCCGAGAGAACCTTCCGGACACTTTGGGGTTTTGTTTCTTGAACCGTCTCGTCAGCTGCCGTGACGATTTTCTTAACGATGTGCGGCTTGAGAAGAAGCCCACCATTTGCCACAGCTCCGTAGGCTGCAAGAATCTGGATTGGCGTGACCCCAACCTCGTAGCCATAGGCCATGGTATTCAATGTTGTTGCCGACCATGTGCTGGGTTTTTTCAGCTCACCGCGGATTTCTCCGGGAACTTCAATCCCAGTTGGAGAACCAAACCCGAAGTCCTTTGCCTTTCGGTATAACCGCTCTCCCCCAACGATATCGCTGACCTTGGCCATGACGATGTTCGACGAAAGCTCCATTGCTTGCTGAAAAGTGATCCACCCATACTCGTGTGTATCGTTAATCACCCGGACTCTCCCGTTTCGCAACGGAACCCTGTACTTTCCGTTCTCTCCAAAGAACATCTGGTCGGGTTTGACAAGGCCCGCTTCAAGGGCGGCGGATGCCGTCACAATCTTGAACACTGAACCCGGCTCAAAAAGATCGGTTACTACACGGAGCTTTTGGTCCTTGACGTTGCACCGACTGACCTCGTTGGGATTCATTCTTGGATATTGACCAAGAGCAAGGATTTCACCGGTCTTGGGATTCATAACAGCGACGAGACCGCCGTCAGCGTTGCTGCTTTTTACTCCGCGCTCTAATTCTTCTTCCGCAACTGACTGATCCATCAAGTCAATTGTCAGGTGAAGGTTGGCACCGGAGGTAGGTTCCTCTCGTGGGTAATCAACACACGGCTTCCGCTTTCCCAATCCGTCTTTCTGCAGGACAACGTAACCGTCTTTTCCGCAGAGCTGCTTGTCGAACTGGAGCTCGAGACCAATCAAACCCTTATTGTCAATATCTGTGAAACCAAGGAGCTGTCCCGCCACTTCGTCGTAGTGGTAGAGACGCTTGGGCTCCTGAAGCTCAACAACCCCTTCCAGATTCTCGCTCCTCAGCCTCTTTGCAATCTCAGGCGGAACCAAGCGTTCGAGCCAAACAAATCTTTTTTCCGATCTCAACCTATCGAGGTAATACCTCTTCGGCTTTCCAAAAACCCGCGAGAATTCCTCGGCAACCCTCCTTGCCCCCTCATCGACGATCTTCGGATCCGCGGCGTACGAGGTGAACATGCTGTTCGAGACCAGCACGTTTCCGTTTCGGTCGTAGATGTTTCCTTTTGCCGCTGGAAGATCGACCCGTGTTTCGTACTGCCGCTGGGCGATCTTTTGGTATTTTGCGGCTTCGACTATCTGGATCTGCGTGAGCCGCCAACCGATGAGAACAAAGAAAATAAGGAGCGCGACCTTCACAACGAGCACTCGGGTGCGCAGGCCCCGCTGGACGCGAGTTGCCTCGTTCTGGGGATTTCGCTGTTTTCTGGTGAAAAACATCGGTTCCGACTCGCCCTCTATTAATTCTTCAGCAACTGTTCATCCACATCGAGCACCTGCGGCTGCTGTTTCGGATGCTGCAGCCCAAGCTGCTCGACCGCGATTTTGCCAATCCTTTCGGGACTTGAGCGCCGGTTGACCTCCGCGCGGAGGATCTCGTTGCCGTTCATCACGGCTGCATACTTTTGCTGCAGGTCGCTCACCTCAACCGCGAGCCGATTCACTGCGATGATATTGCTGATGTACAGAACGATCACGACCGCTGCGAGAAAGAGAGCGGCCATTGTATTAAAGGTGGAAGACCTATGCTTGGGGAACTTCAAAGCCCCGTTTGCCGACCCGTTTGAGTTGACAGTCGTCGAGCCCTCTCCATTGTAAAGCAACCGACGATCTTTAACCCCTGATGTGGGAGGCCGTTCGCTGGGTACCTGGACAGTAGGCGACATTAACCTTAGACAATCTTTTCAGCAGCGCGAAGTTTTGCACTGCGAGCACGTGGATTGGCAAGCGTTTCTTCGCGTGATGCGACAATCGGTTTCTTGGTCAGGATCTTTAGCTGGGCCGCTTTGGGGGCGGGCGGCAACAACTTGGTTTTCGATGTGAGGAATCCAGACGCCTCTTCTTTGAACATTGTCTTCACAATACGGTCTTCCAGTGACTGGTAGGACAAGACCACCACTCGTCCTCCTTTGTGTAGGAGATTCACACCGTCGTGCAAACCGACCTCAAGATTCTCGAGCTCTTTATTGACTTCTACGCGGATAGCCTGGAATACACGCGCAAGGGCTTTCGTCAAGAACCTCGTGCCGACAACCGATCGAACAATCTCTGCCAGCGCTCCAGTTGTCTCGATTGCCTTTTTTGCGCGGTGCCGTGCAATCTGTGTGGCAAGACGTCGTGACGAGCGTTCTTCCCCATACTTCCAAAAGATTTCCGCCAACGATTCCTCTGGGTAATGGTTGATGACGGTCCAAGCGCAGAGTTTCTGTCGTTTGTCCATCCGCATATCGAGGCGCTCGTCGCCACGAAAGCTGAATCCTCTCCCGACTTCATCGAGTTGATGACTGGAGACTCCCAGGTCGAGAAGTAACCCATCAACTGAGTCGACCTTGAGATCTCTGAGAATGGATTTCATGTTCCGGAAGTTTTCTTGCACGAGGGTTACGCGACTGCCAAATCGTCTAAGTCGGTTTGCTGCAAAATCGATCGCATCACGATCTGCATCGAAGCCAATCAGTTTTCCGCGTTCAGAAAGCAGGTTGAGGATTGCCTCTGCGTGCCCGCCGCTGCCAACGGTGGCATCAATATAGATGCCCGCTGGTCGAGGGTTCAGGAACTGTAACGTCTCTGCAAGAAGTACTGGAGTGTGATACACATACGTCATCTCCCCGGCCGCCCGGCTCGATCCACAGCATCACCCCTTTTGACCTAAGACCGCCTCGGCGACTGACTCGTAAGAGGTAGGTTGTGTACTCAGGTACTCTTCATAAACTTTTGGATTCCACACTTCGATCCGCTCGAGCACTCCCACGATGAGGACTTCGTTCTCAATACCGGCAAACTTCAGGAGATCCTGGGGGAGAATGATTCGAGCTTGACCATCCAGCTGTGATTCGGTGGCCCACTGGAGAAGAGTTCGCACGAGGAATCGATGCTGCGGATTGGAAGGCGAGAGACTCCGAATGGATTGTTCGAGCTTGTTCCATTCATCGAGCGGATAAACAAACAGGCATTGTTCAAAGCCTCGTGTGATGACAAACGTGTCGTTCGCTTCTGGTGAGAGGGACTTCCGAAGTTTTGCCGGAATGTTGATGCGACCCTTGTTGTCTACCGAGTAAGCGTAACGCCCTTTGAAGGATGACATTTTTTCAGCTAAAAAACAGGAGGAAAAACCGGCTTGAACTGAAAATTTTCAACCCACTCACTCCCCACTTTTACCCACCGCGCTGAGCTAATTTAATCAATTAAAATCTAATGTCAAGGAAAAAATCGAAAAAGATACAGAATTGAGGGATGTGGATAACTTAGAGGGAAGTTTTTGGGGCGGAGTTTGAACAACTTACCCACCCAGAGTTCAAGTAAACAGAGAATTCAAAATGTGGGAAAAATGCGGGATGGAAATCTGTCGAGCCGTTTCTGCTGCCCTTCACCGATGGGTTTTGACTAGGGAGCAAACTAGGAAACCTGCATTGATAGTCATTGCATAAATTGTTTCCACCTTGCTTCCTCAAAGGGCATGAGGGATTTGTTACTTCTTTGCTCGTGCAAAGAAGTAACCAAGAAAGCACGCCGAACTCGAAACGCTCGCGTTCATTATAGCCTCTGGACGCGTCCAGCGCGGATCCGCCATCGAGTTCGGTTACCCTACGCACAAAAGCTTATCACCCCTCGCGAAAATTTAGTCCCGTCGATGGAGGCGGTGAACGATTTTGTCGGGAACATGTGGAAACATGCGGGACTTATTCCGCTTCTCAGAATCCCGCTGGGTGGGCGGAATCCAGAAAGCGGGACAAAATCGTCCGCCGAAGCGTAAGCACGGGACGTTAAGAATTTTCGCGGGGCGTCCTTTTCTTTTGGTTCATTTTCTTTTGGACGAGCAAAAGAAAATGAACACCAGAGCCCGCTACAATTAGCGACCGCATTTTTCATTGACCATTTCAACGTGCAAAGTATTTTTGCCGTTGCTGTAAGTTCAGGCACCTAAGACTTGATCTCGACGCCAGCCGATCGCTCCAGCACTTTGATGACCGCCGAGTAGTCCTCTTTCCCAAGACCAAGCTTGGCAGCCTTGGAATACAATTCTCTTACCGCCTCGACGACGGGAACCGGGACGCCTGCTGCATGGGCTACCTCAAGAACAAGGTTCACGTCCTTGTGCATGTGAGTAACCATAAACCGGGGAATGAAGTCTCTTCTCCGAATCGCGTCTCCTTTTGTTTGGTACATCGGCGCTGCAAGCGAAGACTCTTTCAAAACCTCGAGGATCGTTCTCGACGGAAGTCCAACCTTTTGACCGAGGACCAGTCCCTCCGAAAGCGCCGTCATCATACTTGCGATGAAGAGGTTACAGATGAGTTTCAGATGAGTGGCGTTCGTGATTTCTTCCAAGTACCAGATGCGCCGCCCCAACACTGTGAAGATTGATTCACAGCGACGTGCTGTCGCCGGATCTCCACCCACAAATATGAGAAGCGATCCGTCCGTGGCTTGTGGGACACTTCCCAGAACCGGCGCGTGAAGAAAAGTTGCTCCCTTCTTTCGATACGCCTGCTCCAACTTCTTCGTGGTCATCGGGGAGACTGTACTCATATCAATGTGAACCCCGTTCCCTCGAATGCCTTCGAGCACACCGTCACTGCCGGTGCTGATCTCTTCGAGTACACGAGGGTCCGAGACCATTGAAATGACAATCTCCGACTCTTCTGCGACTGCGCTCGGGCTCGCGCACCAGACCGCTCCTTTCTCTATCACCTCTTTGGCTTTCTCGCGAGTGCGATTGAACACATGAAGTGGAAAACCCTTCTCCACCAAGCGCAGCGCCATGGGCTTTCCCATTGTGCCCAGGCCGATGAATCCGATTCTCATTGCCAATGCTTGTTCCTCCAGTTATTGCTCAGATGATTCTGAGCCGCTCAAGTTCTGGGAGAAGATGTTCGATCCCCCGAAAGACGATCCCCTTTATTCCAACACTCTCTGCGCCCACGACGTTCTGCTCCAGATCATCGATGAACAAGATCCGTTGTGCAGGGACATCAACGTGCTTCAAGACATATTCATAAATCGCCCGATCGGGTTTTAGGACTCCAATTTCATAGGAGAGAAAAAATCTCTCGAAGCGCTGCAGGACCGGAAGCATCTCAACCGTGTGCTGGAAATGCAGCTCGTTCGTGTTGCTCAGCATCATCAGGCGATACCTGCCAGCCAATCGCTCGAGCAGCTCTTGGCTTCCTGGCACAGCGCTGGGAAGAATAGCAGTCCAGGCCTTCCGGAACTGATCGAACGTATAGGACTTCCCGAGCTCTCTATTGATGACACCCAGGAACTCTATCGCCGAGGATTTCCCCATCTCGAACGCTCGGGCCTCGTCCTCCACAAGGTGAAACAACTCGGACTTTGTCATTTGGTGATCGAAGCCGAGGGTGCGGGGAAAAGCGGCGTAGTCTATTTGCACCAAAACGTTGCCGAGATCAAACAGGATGATCGAGAATGGTTGCTCCGTCTTCGCCTGCGAATTCATCATTTACCCTTCGTTGGTGATGGATATTTTCTCGCCAATCTCTATGACTGCGTAATACCCTTTGCCAGTCGGACCGCAGTTCACAATCTTGCTCCTCCCGATGACGTCCTGTCCACGGGCTTCGTGAATATGGCCACAAATGACGACATCGGGCTGTTCGCGTTCGATGAAGTCCCGAACGGACTTGCTCCCAACATGCGTTCCCATGAATACTTTGTCGACTTTCGTGCCGTGTGGGGGAGCGTGAGGCACAAACACTTTTACCTTGGAATCTCTGACGGTCCGATACCCTGCCTCAATCCGCTGTGCCGTTTCCTCTTCTGAGATCTCGTACGGTGTGTGAAGTGGCGAAAACGGCGATGCGGAGACACCGAAGAAGCCCACGTCACCGATCATGACCCCGCGGCCGTTGACCGAGACGCCGGCAGATTCGAGCACACTGTCGATCTCCGGAGAGTCCATATTGCCTGCGACGACCACGAGCGGACGCCCGAATCGCTTCCAGCCTTCAATGGCCGAGCTTGCCTCCGTAGGCGTTCCGGCAGTGGTGATGTCTCCGGCAATCACAATGACATCAGCGGAAACCTTAGCCAGAATCTCGTCTACCTTTCGGTAAGAGCCGTGGATGTCTGTGAATGCTAGGATCTTCATGGATGCTTTAGCCGAGTCGTCCGCCTGAGCATGCGGTGACAAGGAGCCAACCTAATCCCGCTCATCGTTGGGATAGGATGGTCTTCATAAGCTCAACTTGCTTAGACGGGGCCAGACCTTGGAAACCCCTGCTTTACTATTGTGTGGAAAAAGAAGATCAAAAACAAACCTCGCAAGCAACCTTCACCATCCCCCTCTAAAGCCTTATAGAATGAACAGCGCCTATCTGCCAAATTTGACTCAATTTCCGTAGTCCCTCGCCGGAGAGCCACGTCTTGCAGGCCTGAGGGCTCACCAGACAAGACGAAGTAGGAATTCACTTCTTGAGGTACTACTGAAAAATAACTTGACTTACTGAAGAACTGTTTGTATTATTGTACCGAAAGGAGGGAGTACAATGGAAACATCTGTAGTAACAGTCAAGGGTCAGATTGTGATCCCGAAGAAGATTCGCAAGAATCTGGGTATCACGAAGGGGTCCAAGGTCGCCTTCATTGAGAAAGATGGCAAGATAGTCCTGCAACCGCTCAACAAAAACTACTTCGAAGGCATGGCCGGAGTCCTTGGAACCGAAGGCAGGCTTCTCAAGTCCCTCATGGATGACAAGAAAAAGGAACGGGAACTATGAAGGCGACAGTGATGGATAGTTACGCCGTGATCGCATACCTGGAGCGTGAGGAGGGATACGAGGAGATCGCGAAGGCATTCGATGAATGCGTTTTGAAAGACCGAGAGGTTTTTCTGTGCATCGTTAACTGGGGAGAAGTAATCTACCATGCGCTGCGAACAGGGGGAGATAAGACCGCAAACCTCGCAGAAGAAGCAATGAAAGTGCTCCCTATCCAACTGGTAGAAGCGAACAAGGAACTCACTCACCAGGCTGCCTACCTGAAGGCCTCTAATAAAATGTCATATGCGGATTGCTTCGCCGCCGCCCTAGCTATGAAGAAGAAATGCGAATTGGTAACGGGCGACAAAGAGTTTAAGCAAATCGAAAAGCAGGTGAAGATTCGTTGGATATAAAACGCCCCTGCTACGTGGAAACTGTATTTGTGCCGAGGAGGTAAATCCAATGCAAGAAGATAAACAAACCGGACAGGCGGTTAACAACGACTCTAAATTGGACCAAGCTCATATGCTGCAAAACGATAGATTATCCAGGACACCCAAGACGAAATGAAAAAGATCTTTCAACAATTGGGGAACAACTGAGAATCGTTCGCTCACGTTTTCACCTCCCAAAACAAGAAGAATTGAAATAATGATCCTCAAACAAGGAAACCTATATGAGCGGAACACACTCACCCCTAGAAATGATTGACCTTTCCCGAGCTAGGTCAACCGTAATCAATTGGCCGGTTCACGTCGAATCAATCGTTGACGGCTACCGAGGATTTCGAGGCATTCCTCACGGTGTGCAAAAAGATGCTATTCAAAATGCTTGGGATGCCCGCAAAGATAGAAAACACGCTAACGGTTGGTCTGTGACTTTTGAACTTCTCAAAGGTAAAGGGGGCAGGCGGTATCTTACTATAACTGATAAAGGCACAACTGGTTTGACCGGAAGGGTACTGATACCCGAAGAGTTGGAAACTGACCTTCCTCCTGAGGAGCGGTGGGGTCGTTTTGAAAACGTTGCCTTTACCAAAGGACCTTCAGAGGAAGCTCTCGGCTCTAGAGGTCGTGGTAAGTTTATTTTCGTTGGCGCGTCAGCACATCAAGCTGAAATAAAGAAAAAAATCTTTAAGAACCTTATTCTCTACGATACTCTTAGGGAGGACGGGGTCTACAGACTGGGATACAGGACCATTGTTATTACAGGCTCTCCCATCGATTCGTTTGAGGGAGACGAAGGTAAGGAGATGCTGAAAACCCTCACTGAGGATTCAATCAGACCTCTAAGTGATATTGGTAGCAGAGTTATTATTGTTGATCCGATTGAGGAACTCGTTGATAACATAGAGGCTGGCAGGTTCGTAGAATACATCGGCGAAACTTGGTGGGAGATAATTCAAAAGTATGACGCTCAAATTCTCGTGAGGACACCAAGCAAAAATTGGAAGGCAAGAATCCCGAAAGAATTTGTGCTGCCAACTGAAGATAGCAAAGAGTACAAGGTGTGGATTCAAAAAGAAAAACCTTTGCCCGGTATCCCAAAAAGCCTCATTAAATGTTTACACATTGTCAGAAAAAATAAGGGGCCTGTTCCCGAAGAATTGAGGGGCGTTGCGGTTCAGAGGGGTGGTATGAAGGTCTGTCCAATTCCTATCCGTTACGCACCTCAAGATATTAGTGAGTCTGTTTACGGTTACATTGCATTCGACAGGGAGTTAGATAACGCTTTGCGGGCTGATGAAAATCCCGAACATTATTCTTTTGATTTCAGACGAAGCTTACCGAAATCGGTCAAGCAATATGTTGAAGATCAATTAGCGAAATTTGCCAGAGAAAAGTTGGGACTTGGAGTTGATCCAAAGAAAATCCAACATCAGCGACAGACAAACGCTGAGCAAAGAGCAGTGTTTGCCGTAAATAAAATCGCTTCAAAGTTAGGATTGTTAGGCAAAGGCGTGGTTGAGCCGCCTCCCCCACCGCCGCCGCCAACTCCGCCTCGCTTACTAAGGTTGGAAATGCCATTGTTTGAATTTCCCCGGGAGACTCATCGAGTGAACTACGGAGAAAAGGTGAGAAACATTCGGCTCACTGCTTACAATGATACTGAGAAAACGGTCAAAGTTGGTTTGAAAATGTATCTTCTTTTCGACGACGTTCTACTTGTGAAGTATGTTGAAAACGAAGAAATCCAGCTAAATCCACATTGCGCGTCGCAGACCTTTGGTCCATTTGAGCAACTCTTTATTGAAGGGGATTTTCCGGGAAAAGGAAGATACACAATCAGAGCAAAGTTGATTTCCTTGGATAAGGAAACAAAAGGAGATGAACTTCATGTCTTATCACGTCATTTTTGGCTTGAACAAGATCCCCCCGAAAGGGGACTTTTTGAAAAATGCGATCCACTGGAGTATCACGAAGAAATGAAGAAAATCATGGGAGAAGCGGTGCCAGGCGAGTCTAGAGGCTACATCTTTCAATACAACATCCTTCATCCAGCTAAAACAGCTGTCGATGAGAGTGAAGATTTATTAACAGATTATCTCGTGAAAATAATGGGTCTGCAACTTCCTTGGATTGACCTTCGACGAACGAAACCGGTTTTGTTTTCCAAAGAGGATTTGGAGAGCCCAGAAAATATTGCACAAGCAATTTCTAAAATTCTGGGGCAGGTTCTATATGAATACTATTCTATGTAGGTGAGATGATGGCAGTAATAATAAGAGAAGAAAGAACCCTCGGGGGAAAGAAATTCCCGGGCACAAAGGTCTATAAGTCTGACAAGCTTGCTTTAACGGACAAAGCAAAGAAACAAGCAGAAAAGTTGGATGAGTTTCTTTCCAAGCATCTCAAAGAGGCAGAGAAAGAAGCACAGTCAAGAAATTTATTGCAACTCAAGGGCAAGGATGGGGCTCTTGAGCTTTGGTATTTTGTTGGCACAAAATTGCAATTTGTTGACAACCCGGGAGTGGTATTACCCGAAGACAAAAAATACGTCTGGCGAGCTATTTGGGATCACGCTGGCGAGCTTGCACCTGGCGAGATGAACACTCGTTCTGGAACTCATCGTGATCACTTTCTCTACTGTTATAGGGTGGCGAAATTCGAGTGGAACTTAGTTGAGCATGGGGGGAATTGGCGCGCTTGGGTGGAGTTTCTTGATTCGCCAAAGATCAACAGTGATGAACGAATTTTAGGTTGGGTTGGTGGAAAGATGGCACAGATAGAAGCAAAAAACTGGATCCGAGTCCTTAATCGAAACTTGAGGCAAGTGTTAAAGAGCAAAGATACTTCGTTTCTAAAAAAGCAAGAATTGTATGAGTTTCTTGAGAAGGCCTGGGTGGATGCTTCTCAGCAAGATAAAGATGACTTGCCAACTACCGATGACGAATAATAATTGCAGATAAAGTTTGTCGGACAAACAAAACATTTCGGATTTCGTGCTGTGCATACCGCCGCCGCAAAATCAAGGATCCCCCGATTGTAATCGATAGCTTTCCCTTTAGGCACTAAACTACCAGCATATCCCCATAGTTCTTTATCAGTTCTTGCTCTCTCTTTCTTCGATTCAACTGAAAAGACTCGTTTTATGACCCTGATTACATTTGAATCAAGGAGAGGAACATCTTTACAGAAAGCAAAGCACAAGACTGCGTTAGCTATGTAATCGCCAACACCCAGAAGCTCTAACAAGTTCTTTCTCGCAGAGGGAACCCTGCCTTTGTGAAGCTCTAGAATTGTCCTTGATGTTGTCCTCAATCGTCTTGCTCGATCACTAATACCTAATAGATGAATATCTTTCTTTAGAGAACGGAGATTTGCCTTAGCGAAATGTGCCGGAGTGGAATACTTCTTTATAACGGCAGGATAGACAGAAAGGACTTTCTTGGTATCAGTTTTTTGAAGCATTATCTCGGAGACAAGAATACGGAAAGGGTCTTTTGTTCGTCTCCAAGGGTAGCTTCTGCCATTTTTTTTGTACCAACGAATAATATTTGCTGCAAAGGATTTGTTCTTCTCCATTAGTTAACCATCTCAAGCAACCTTTTACCAACTCTTTTTGCCAAGAGCGGCGGCACAGCATCTCCCACTTGCTGTTGCATAAGATGTAATGAACTCCAAAATTTATAATTGTCCCTAAAAGATTGAATTCTTGCGGCTTCACGAACTGAAAGTCCTCGATGCTCAAGAGGGTGGATAATCATTGACTTGCGATAATTGCTAACAGTGACAGAGGGCTGGTCAGGATCCAATCGCCTGTAAACGCAACTAAGTACCACTTTGATTTGACACTGTTCGGGCGGCAAGTCCTTCCAATTCCCTCCTTGGGGAACAAATGATTTCCTTTCACGGACCTCTTCACTGTTTCTGGTTATGATATGGTTGTGCACTTTTTTAGCCTTGCTGCGTATCTTTTCCTGGTATTCACTCTTTGGCTCGGCAATGTAATCACAGATTTGATATCCCGGAGCTTCTTTGATTTGTGGAAGGTCTCCAATTATTGCTTCCCTAACAGTAACATACGGTCTAGAGGTTTCAGGCCCGTGTGTTTTTCTTGGTTCTTTGAATTCGCTTCCATTTCTTGATCCGATCAGAAAGACTCTGATTCTTCGCTGCGGTACACCAAAGTCTGCGGCGTTAAGTGTGACAACTTTGATTGCATAACCCATCGCAATAAAAGACTCCTTAAGCTCTCGGAGAAAATTTCCTTTGTCAATCCAAGTAAAACCTAAAACATTTTCCATAAGAAAAACCGGGGGTTGAATTTCTCTCACATACCTCACGAACTGATGAACAAGCTGATTGTTTGGATTATCCCTCGTGCGGGTGCGTCCATTTGCCATTGAAAAGCCTTGGCAAGGCGGGCCTCCAGCAACCAAGTCAATATCACTACAAGTTAGTTCAGTTCTTTTCAAAAAATTCTCGACCTCTAACCCAGCGATATCATCTTCGATAAATTTTGTTTCTTTATGATTCGCTTGATATGTTAAAGCGGCCGCATGATTAAAATCTACAGCTACTGCAACATTGAAACCAGCGGACTGTAGACCTTCACTCAGCCCCCCTACACCACAGAACAAATCAACTGCAATGGGTTTTCCTTTCATTTCTTGTCTCTGCTCTCCTTATTTTTGGTTTCAGTTTCTGAGGATAAACGTCTGTAGTGGCTCTTCTGCTTGTCTTTTGCTATCATCTTTGCAAGCTCGTTCCTGTCGACCCTGAAGAAGGATGCAATCTGTTGTAATTTTTCCTTCTTCGGGAACCGAGTTCCTGATTCATATTTACTTAGAAGAGTGGAGTCGACCTTTAGTTCAAGCCCAACTTCGTTTAGCTTGAGGCCTTTTTTCTCCCTGAGTTTCCTGAGGTAATGTCCAAATATCGAATCGTTTCCAACCGTCCCCATTGTGTTGACTATATTTGTCTTGCCTGATTTTGTCTTGACAAAATCTGTCATGTCAATATACCAAACACAGTTTGCTTTGTCAAGTCTTTTGTATAGATAGCCTGAACGTCGAGTTTAACGCACTCCTCTCCACATCGCACAACTCTCCTCGAGTCATGCGCTCTGCGTTCAACCGCTAAGTGTGACGGCGGCGACACATTTACCCTTAAAAAGGATTCAGGTTTTGGGTAGTAGGTGGAGGGAAATAAGAAAACCGACGACGTAGCACCTGTGACGCCTCAGTCCCGCCCGCTATCAGATTGCTTCGTCGCTCCGCTACCCGCAATGACACGTGGGATCAATATGTCCAACGCTTCGTATCAGCCCGTGAATCTAGACGAAATCCAAACCCGAGCAAGGAGGAAGGCAATAGCACGACGGGCTTTGGTTCAGCAATCGTACCTACACCTCAGATCCGCTCACCTTGGAAATCACACCCCGTTTGAGTATATTGTGACTCGCTTTCTACTACTCTAAGCATGGAACGCAGGGAAGATATCAGAAATATTGCAATCATCGCGCACGTTGACCACGGCAAGACCACGCTTGTGGACCACATGCTGAGACAAACGGGTACGTTCCGCAAGAACCAGCCGCTCGTGAGCCGGGTCATGGACTCCAACGAGCTCGAGCGGGAGCGCGGCATCACGATCCTGGCAAAGAATACGGCTGTCCACTACAAGGGCGTCAAGATCAACATCGTCGATACCCCCGGCCACACGGACTTTGGCGGCGAGGTGGAACGAACGCTGACCATGGTCGATGGAGTGCTTCTGCTCGTCGATGCAACCGAAGGACCGCTCCCCGGCACGAAGTTCGTCCTGAAGAAATCGCTCGACCTGAGCCTGAAGCCGATCGTCGTCATCAACAAGATCGACCGGAAAGACGCCCGGCCGCATGAGGTCCTCGACCTGGTCTTTGAGCTCTTCCTTTCACTCGGCGCAAAAGACCACCAGCTTGATTTCCCCACCATCTATTGTATTGCCAAGCAGGGGATCGCCAAGCGGGAGCTGGACCACGAGAGCACAGATCTTGAACCGCTCTTCGAAGCAATCGTCAAGCACGTCCCTCCGCCACTGGGTGACACTGCCTCGCCATTCCGGATGCTCGTGACAACCATCGATTACAGCGACTATTTAGGACGGCTTGGCATAGGATGCATCCATCAAGGCACGATCCGGCTCGGGGCACCGATGAAAATCATTCACCGCGATGGTGTGCCTGAAGATGCGCGCGTGACAAAAATCTACACGTTTGCAGGGCTCAAGCGGATCGAAACGAACGAAGCAAGTGCCGGCGATATCATTGCCATTGCGGGCATGGAGGATGTCGATATCGGCGAGACGATCGCCGATGCGAGTGACCCCACCCCACTTCCCTTTGTCCTGATTGAAGAGCCAACGCTCTCCATGAACTTCATGGTGAACAACTCTCCCTTTGCCGGCACCGAGGGAAAGTACGTCACCACACGTCACCTTGGGGAACGGCTGGCGAAGGAGCTGCGCTCCAACGTCAGCCTGCGGATCGAGCTGACGGATTCTCCCGATGTGTTCAAAGTAAGCGGACGCGGGGAGCTCCATTTAGCAATTCTCATCGAGACGATGAGGAGGGAAGGGTATGAGTTCCAGGTCTCTCGTCCCGAAGTCATCTACAAGCGGATCGACGATGTTCTTGCCGAGCCGATCGAGCATGTCATCATCGACGTCCCTGAAGAACACATCGGCGCTGTGATGGAAAACCTCGGACGCCGCAAGGGTGTGATGAAGAACATGATCACCACTCAGGGCAATGCACGCCTTGAGTTCTTCGTGCCTTCACGGGGACTCATCGGGTTCCGAGGCGAGTTCCTGACACAGACCAAGGGGACGGGCATCCTGCACCACAATTTTCATGGATACGAGCCGTACAAGGGAGATATTCCCCACAGGACGAAAGGTGCGCTCGTGGTAATGGAAACGGGTGAGGCCGTGGCATACGGCATGTGGAAGCTGCAGGAGCGGTCGACGTTCTTCATCGAGCCGGGGACGCGGGTCTATACGGGAATGATCGTCGGCGAGAACTCGCGTGAGCACGACATGACGGTCAACGTGTGCAAGACCAAGCAGCTGACGAACATGCGCGCTTCCGGGTCGGACGAAGCCGTGAGGCTCGAGCCTGCACGAATCTTGTCCCTCGAACAAGCCATCGAATGGATTGGAGATGGCGAGTACGTCGAGGTTACCCCGAAGAGTATTCGCCTCCGCAAGAGATACCTCGACTCCAACGAACGTCACCGGAAGTCAAAGAAGAAGCAAGAGTTACCCGCAGAAGAAGTGCAGTAAGAGAACGTTCCTTCCTCATTTCCTCAAGAGTCCACTCGCGCAGGACACCCAAGCGGAAGAGAGATTCATGTACACTCCGTTGACTCGTGAAATGGGTATCGCTCCTTCGAAGGAAAAACGAAAAGGCGGCCCGTGATCCGTGAGATGCAGTGGGGGCTGCTCTCACAATGAAACCAGACCGCCTTGGGGAGAAGGCAGATGGGGATCTGCCGTCCCTTATTTCGGCGTCATCTGACGCATGAAGGAATCGTAGTGGGTGAGAACGAGATCGGTGAACTGCCGAGCATTTGCCGTGCGTTTCGCTTCATCCGGCTCGCTCTCTTTGGCAATCTCCATCGCTCGCTTCTGGAATTTGTCCACATCACCATATCCATTGAGTCTCACCACTCGTATTAAATTCCATTCAGAGCCGTAGTCGTGGCGGAGGTAACAGTAGTCCTGAATAACACCCTCGCTCTTGAGCCGTTCGTCCGCTCTCTTCCAGTTGTTCTTTATCCAGTTCTCGATCTCATCGAGGTGTCCCAGTTTCACCTGGTAGAAAGAAAAGACCCACAGCGGATTGCTGCCTGGCTGTGCTGCGGGATTGAGCGACGTCCCCGCTAACGGACGAACGAAGGAATCGTAGTGCTCTAAGAGATAGCTGCGAAAGACCTTTCCCAGTGCGGCACTGGCTACCGTGTCGGGTGAAGTCTTTCTCAACACTTCATCCTCTTTCTGCTCCAAGACATCGACGCCTGCATAGTCCTTGAACCGTGCCATCGTCAGCAGGTTCCATTCCGACCCATAGTCGTGCGTCATAACGGCGTAGTCTTCGATGAGGCCCGCTTTCTTCAGCTCTGCCTGGTCTCGGAGCCAAGAAGCGCGCACCAGCCGCTGCCAGTCCGGCGCGCTCTCAAACTTCATCTTCCAGAACGACATCACCCACAATGGTCCCTCGGATGGCTGCTGCGCCATTACTGGGGCTCCAACAAGCACGACGCAGACCGCAAGAGCCAGACACCACAAAAGAGTAGATCGCATCCTATTACTCCTTCTTAAGATTAGTTTAGTGATTAGTAAGTTAAGCAAGAAATCGTTTGAATGAAAACAGCGAGTGGATAGTAAGAGCCCACACGAGATAACTGCTTAAAACCAAGCTGACGCCGAGATCGAAACACGGGCCACAGCAGGAGACTTTCGGATTGACCCAATGTTGATAGGAGAACCGCTAAACCCCGCTAGCGACGAAAACCACAATTCCCAAGAACGGGAAAAAATATGTCAAAAGCAAATGCTAATGGCCATTTTATCGAGTCTAGGAGGGTTGTCTCGGAATCGAATTGCGGAGGCTACCCGCTTTCCGCCAAGAAGCAAATATTGAGAATTAGATTAGAAGCAGTGGGGAGAAAGCGAAACCTATTACCTGTCACTATCCGGTAATGGCTGGCTCGGCTGTCACAAGTTGTGCCAGTTCTTCCAGTATCGCTCTTGCACGAGCGATGCGCTGAGGATCGTCATCGCTGGACTCAAGCAGAAATTCCAGTGTCAACATCTTCCCCTCTTGCCGCAGTTTAGCGCGTTGCTTGTACTCCCTTGTGACTTTGTCCATGATTCTATGAAAAGGTGCGTCTGCTTGATCCTGCGTCCCGTAGAACTGCTGGTCACCTTCACCCGGCAGGGTGATGATCAGTTTAACTTCCTTCAGTGAGACCTGCGGGAATCTTCCCTGTGAAGCAAGCTGACGGAGTTCAACAATCCTTAACAGATTCTCTACCTCCTCCGGGTACTCTCCAAAACGATCCCTCAACTCCTCACGAATGCTTTCAATCTCTGCTTCGCTCAAAGCCCTAGAAAGCCGTCGATAGATGTCCAACCTCTCCGTGTCTGACTCAACATAAAAATCGGGAATGTACGCCTCCAAGTCTGATTCGATCGTCGTCTCCGTCCTCTTGCCCCGGATTTCCACTGGAGCCCCCTCAAACAATTTCTGAAACTCTTGTTCCTTCAACTCCACCACAGCTTCTTCGAGGACTCTCTCGTACATCTCGAAGCCCATCTCTGTGATAAACCCACTCTGCTCTGCACCGAGGAGATTGCCCGTGCCGCGTATCTCGAGGTCCCTCATCGCAAGGTTGAAGCCTGAGCCCAGCTCGGTAAACTCTTCGACGGCCTGCAATCGGCTAATTGTTGTTTTCGGCAGAGAAGAAATCGGAGGAACAACAAGATACGCATAGGCCTGAACGCTCGACCGGCCCACCCGTCCGCGAAGCTGATACAGCTCTGCCATCCCAAACCGATCCGCGCGGTTGATCACGATCGTGTTCACATTTGGTATATCCAACCCAGACTCAATGATTTTCGTGCAGACGAGGACATCGAACTTCTTCTCGAGGAAGTGGAGCATAACCTGCTCCAGTTGGGTTGACCGCATCTGACCGTGTGCAACACGGAACCGCGCTTCCGGGATATGTTCCTGCAGATATGTGCACATGTCGTCAATGTGCTGGACGTTGTCGTGCACGAAGTACGCCTGCCCGCCCCGGTGGATTTCCTTCAGGATCGCGTCCCGGATTAGCCTGACATCAAACTCAGCAATCTCGGTGACAATTGGCAGCCGGTTTCGAGGAGGTGTACTGATAACAGAGAGGTCACGAGCACCGATGAGCGAAAAATGGAGCGTGCGCGGAATTGGTGTCGCCGTGAGCGTTAGCGTATCCACGTTTGTCCTGAGCTTCCGCAGCTTTTCCTTTGCTTCCACACCGAAGCGATGCTCCTCATCGATGATTAGCAAGCCCAGGTCTTTGAACCGGACATCCTTCGAAAGAAGCCGGTGCGTTCCTATGACGATGTCGATCTTCCCCGCCGCGAGTTCTTCGAGGATTTTCGCCTGTTCTTTTCTCGACCGGAATCGGGAGAGCATCTCGATGTTCGCTGAATATTTCGACAGCCGGTCGATAAATGTGCTGTGATGCTGGAGTGCGAGAATCGTCGTCGGAACGAGAAGCGCGACCTGCTTTCCGTCCAACACCGCTTTGAATGACGCACGAACGGCAACCTCTGTCTTTCCAAACCCCACATCTCCGCAAATGAGGCGGTCCATCGGGGACTCTTGTTCCATGTCGCGTTTTACTTCCTGCGTGGCACGGGCCTGGTCGGGCGTGTCTTCATAGATGAAGGATGCCTCGAGCTCTTTTTGCCAATGCGCGTCGGGTGAGAAAGCAACTCCGATCTCCTTTTTCCGCGCAGCGTAGAGGGAAATGAGATCGCGCGCGATGTCCTTGATTCGCTTCTTCGCCCGGTCCTTCAGTCGATCCCACTCGCCGCTTCCCAACCGACTAAGCTTCGGGACGTGGCCTTCCTTTGACGAATACTTCTCAACTCGATTGAGGTGGTTAACGTTGACGTACAGAACATCCTCTTCTGCGTAGAGGAGTTTCATCACTTCTTGTTCAATGCTCCCAACTTTGATTTTCTCCAGACGGTCGAATTTTCCCACTCCAAAATCAGTGTGAACGACATAATCACCTCGCCTCAACGCCTGCAACTCGCGTAGTGAGAATCCCCTAAACCTGTACCTCCTGGCATCGCCACGCCTTCGCCCACGCCCGAATATCTCGTGCTCGGTGTAGACAGCGATGCGGGCTGCGGGAAGAACGAAACCGTGATGGATGCTCTCAGTTATTAGTTGATAGTTGATAGCCAATGGTTGAAGCTCGGAGTACGAGAATTCATTCTCGGATGCTGCCAAGGCCCGCTCTCGAGTGGAAGATGCGTCTGGTCTCGTCTCGATTTCCTCAATCAATTCCTGCAAGCGGTCGGCAAGGGACTGAGTATCACACAGAAGGTGGATGGAGTAGTCTTGCTTGGCCAGTGCTTGAAGATTCGAGTAGAGGGCGTTCACACTGCCGTTGAAGGCGGGCTGGGAGATGCAGCCAATGTCGATTGCGGATTGCGGACCTGCCTGACCGGCAGGCAGGTTTTCAATTTCGGATTTCCCACCTGAGATCCCAGCGTAGATGATTCTCCGAAACTGCTGCATTGCGTTCTCGAGTGTTTTCCAGTCGAAGAGGGCAATATCAACCTCGGCCCCTAACTCCCTAACCTCCCGCTCGACCATCGCTGGGTCATCAAGCAGAATGATTGCGTCGTCAGCGAGATAATCGAAGAGAGAATGGCTGTGCTCGTCTTCCTTTACCCCATCGAGTGATTGTTTACCGGCGGCAAGTAAGTTCGGAACCAGCTGAACTGACTGCAGTTCTTTAATCGACCGTTGCGAGAGGACGTCGAACTCACGGATAGACTCGACACTGTTGCTCCAGAATTCGAGTCTGATGGGATTCTCTCCGACGAACGGAAACACATCGACGATCCCGCCGCGAACTGCGAAGTCACCGTACCCCTCGACGAATTCCTTTTTCTCAAACCCCAGCATCGGTAGCTGGTGAAGAAAGTGTCCGAACTCAACTTGCTTGTTCACCTCGATCTGGATGATGCCCTCGTCAAACGCATTTGGCGCCGGAAGTTTCTCAAGGAGGGCAAGCGGGTGAGTAACGACTGTGCCGCCTTCTCTTCTGGCAAGCGCTCTCAGCGTCTCAATCTGCGGAATAGATGCGGGTGCGGCAATCGCAGTCCCATGGCGAGCGTATTCATTCGAGAAGTACCTCACACCCGCAGAACCAAGCAGCAACTCAAGATCATCGCGCAGAGTTGCAGCACGCTCAGCATCTGAGGCAATGAGAATGATTTGAGCATTCGAGGACGCTTCGCGTACGTTTTCATACACCCTTGCAACGACAAACGCCATCAGCGATCCCGCCACGCCGCGAAGCATGAGCGGTTCGTCCGCGTTGAGCGAGGTCAGTCTCGACCTCACATTCTCAAAAGCCTCAGTCCGAAAGATCTCCTGTTTGAGCGTCTGAATCATGTCTCTGAATCCTCAGTCGACAACCTGCTTGCAGATCAGGCGGGTCCGAAATCCGCAATCAACTCAAGCTTACTCCCCGGACACAAACACCTCACCCCTGCCACACCAGGAAAGTCAACCATGCGCAGCAAGGGATGCAGAGCTAAGATACTCAAACGCAATAGAAAACTCAACAACCCAACGCTATTGCTCTCCTGAGTTGACATGCAGTAAACTATTAACTATCTTTACCGCGAATTGGAACATTGTGCATTGTTCTTGCCGAGACCGTTCCCTCCCGCGACATTGCCAGGGATGACCTGCGCAACCGAACTCTTCAGCAACGCACCGAATACCGGTGAACAGACATTCCGAGATTCCTGCTGTAATATCAAGCGTGAGAGTCACGAGATGCGATCGTGAGGCTGAGAACTGTCCTCAAGCTTCCTAGTCATTTATCCTATGCTGGGAGCTTATTGATGGCTCAATGGAAGCCAACCTTTCTAATTTCCCACCAGGAGAATTTCAAAATGACTAGACGAATGGTGTTGATTATCGCTGCGGTATTTGTAGTGGGCAGCGATGGGACTTCGATTGCACTGGGAACCCAAGTTCGAGACGCGTTGAAGAACACGACGATGATCGTCTACCCCGCGAAGGGAAGGCCTGTGGATTACACGGTAGCGGAGGCACTGAAAGAACTTGCACCTCAAGCCAAACTGCTTGCTGTCAATGATGTGAACGAGTTGAAAGGTGAAGGTGTGTTCCGAGTGGCTATCGCGGATGAGGATTTGACCGGTGGCCCAAAAAAGTATGGTCTGCAAATCCCCGACGACAAAGAATGGATGTTCGTGCGACTGACACCCTCAGGTGATGGAGAACTCGTCAGCTCCAAGCCGCATCTATTGTACGCTTGCTTCTGCCTGATCAGAGATCAATGGCTCGGTGAAGATGTGGCAACTTTCACAAAAGGGCGACTGCGCACGGCAGCTTTTCAGTGGCTTGGCGGCGACGATGGAATCTTCGTCTTCCTTCGCCAACTTTCCGTTCGACACTATGACCCTGAAAGCACGGTAAAGGAACTGGCGCGTTTGGGATGCTCTCATCTCAGCGTGAATGGTCTCGGGGTGCCATTCTCCTATGAAGAAGGGCCACCGGGCGAGATTTACTTTCGATTCTATAATGCCAGCCCAGATCTGGATCAGTTCGTCGAAACCGAATTGAATAAGGGAACCTACCCGCCCGAATATCTTCGAGCCAACCTCAACCTTCTCAAGCAAAATGCTGCGCTGGCTCTGAAATACGGGCTCACGCCGGGACTCACCATCTGCGCACCCCGGTCTGTACCCGAGACGTTGATCGAGCGATTTCCGTTTCTGCGTGGCGCGCGAGTAGATCACACGTTCCGCAGCTACCGGCCGCGGTTCACGCTGACCTTGGCTCACCCTGTGGTGCGATGGCATTACGCCCAGATGATGAAGCAACTAATGCAGGAAGTGCCTGAGCTGGGGTATGTTTACATTTGGACAAATGACAGCGGCTCTGGCTTTGAGTACACGCTGACGACTTATCCCGGTCGCAATGGTGGTGCGTACCTGGTTCGCGAATGGAAATCCGAGGAAGAGATCGCTAAAGTTGCGGGTGAGAACGTCGTCAGGTATTTGAGATTGCTGAGAGATGCAGCATCGGAGATCAACCCAGCGTTCCGTGTGACTTTCGGACTTGGCTCCTTTCCCGCGGAGGGCGAAACGATCCTGCAGGGCATGAATAATCGCCTCGACTTGCAAGTTGCTTCCTCGGATCAATTAGATCCAGTGAAGTGGCAAAAAGAGCTAGCACTTCTTAAACGGGGCTCGGCCCTCTTGGCCGGAACCAGTCTGGTAAGCAATTATGTGTCAGGCGTGCCGTTCCCATGGCTCGCTCACGACCGCCTTGAGGAACTGATCTCCGCAGGATTGGATCGTGCTAACATCACCGTAGACGCAAAGTCGCTTGCTCCACAAAGCATTAACCGTGAAGTCGTGCGCGCATTTCAACTCGGCGATTCCGCCGACGTGGAAAAAGTGATCGAAGAAACCGCTGCCCGCTGGGTTCGTGACAAAGAAGCAGCCACGCTGATCGAGGCTTGGCGCTTGACGGATCGAGCTGTTCGGGCTTTTCCAGGAATTGTGCTTTATCAAGAGAGCTGGGCGTTTGCCCCCTATCGCCTGTGGGTCCGACCTATGGTGCCTGATATTGCAAAGATTCCGTCAAGCGAGCGGGCCTATTATGAGAAGTACATGCTTTCGACGTTCAACAATCCCACTCTGGTGGACCTTGCCGCCGATGCACTCTGGAAACTCGTCCCCACGGGTGATGCAGAGAGAATCATGAAGCAGTTCGATCAATCAGTATGGTCACCAATGGACAGCGCCATTATCTTGCTCGAGAAGAAACTCGGTGAGATTCCAAAAGACGAAGCTTCGTACGGTGTATTCTTAGATCAGCGTGATCGACTCCTCGGGCTGCGGTGCCACTTCCGGACGCTTCGCAATACCGCCGCGTGGATCGCCGGCGTGCACGGCTATCTGGAAGCAAAAGATCAGCAGACAAAACAGGAAAGGCGGCAGCTTGTGCACGACATGGTTTTGGATGAGATCCAGAATACAGAAAATCTTCTGAAGCTCTGGGAGAATTCAAACGTGGATTTCATCCCCGTCTCCACGATGGGTGAGACAATGATTATTTACGGCGAGAATTTAGGAGAGCTCTTGAAGAAGAAGATCGAACTGATGACGGGGCGTGAAAACGACGAACCTTCCATCGACCCAAACTTCATGTGGCAGATGCCGGCTGGGTTCACGGTGCCGAAGGATGAGTACTTGAAGTACTAATGTGCGTTGGTTAACCGGACGCACCGCTTTTACATTATTGATGAAACGAGAGATCGGGACAATATGAAAACTCGAACCGTGGTTGCACTGTTGTCCTTCTGCCTTTCCACCTTCGCTTCGCTCTGCGCACACGCGGGCGTGACAAAAGAGGATTACCTCCGCGTCATCAAAGAGGCCAACAGCAAGATCTGGCAAATTTATGAGACTTCCCTGCAAACGTGGAACCAGAGTGATTCCTTGCTCAGGGAAGATCAGCCCATGAACCCCAATATCCATTGGGGCAGACTGGATGGGTTCCTCTATGCTGTGACTGGTGAAAAGAATTACGCCGAGCGTGCACGTCAGGTTCTGCTGGAAGCCCCCTATTACGATAACTACTACGCCATTCTTGTCCTCAGACAGATTGAAAAGAGTGGTGTTCTCACAAGCGAAGATCTAAAGATCATCGATCAAAGGATTCTGGAGAAGGCTGAGCAGGATGTGCGGTCGTGGGCGGAATGGGGAACCATGAACCATTGTTCCGACATTGTCAACACGCTGACAGCTGTGATGCAGCGCTTTCCACACCATCCGGATTACCCGCGCTGGCAACAGAAGCGGGACGTCAATCTCTCAGCGAATGTCGGTCTCTGGTCAATTGAGGATTCACAGAATTATATTCCTCCATGGCTCAAGCCCATTATGCAAACCGCAGAGCTGGAAGGTTGGGAGAATAGGTTTTATGCGTTACCGACAACCCGGTATTACTTTGACTATTCCGTCCAACTTGTGGCCCCCAATGGTCAGGTGGTTCAGTTTGGCGATGGGGGTTCGGGTGGCGAGTACACCTGGCCCTGGTACGTTTCGATCCTTGAAAAGGGAGCAAGTGTCTATCGTGATGGTCGAATGAAGTGGGCGGCTCACCAGATCTTCAAGACAAATGTCGAGGGACGCGGACAAGCGTATATCTACGCTATGAAAGATCTCGTGGAGGCCTATCTCTGGGCTAATGATTCAGTGCCAGAAGAAATCCCAACTGATAAGAGTCGCTTGGTTCTGGAGGACTATGTCGGGAAAAAAGTCGTTTTCCGCAGCGGGTGGGACCCCAACGCTACGTATCTCTTCCTTAACTTCCTCGAAGACGCGCCCTTCGGTGTTGACGGCAAACAGCACATTATTAACACCATCAACGTAGAGGCTGAGAAGAATCACCACGGCCACGCAGATGAGAATGCTATCGGCCTTTTGATGAAAGATGGTTCAATACTCTTGCACGAGTCTGGTTATCGCGAGACTTCATCAACGGGACCGGATGGTGAATATCGGGCCGACACGTATCACAATAGACTCGTTGTGCGCAACGGCGTTGCCGATCCACAGATGCGCCTGCTGCCGTTCTTGTTGGACGGTGGGCAATGCCGTCCGGTCCAGACGAAGCTGATGTACTTTCGAAGATTCAAAGAAGTCGATGTCAGCCGTACGCGACTGGTCGACGCTGAGAGAGGGTACCAGTGGGATCGCGTTGTTAGCTACTTGAAGGGCAAGGAGTGGTTCGTCGTTTTTGATATCGTCAAGATCCTCAAGAAAGGACCGTACACGCTGGCGAATCTTTTCTTCACACAAGACCTTGTCGACTACGATCAGAAAGATAGATCATGGTACGATACACGGTATCGGACTATCGCTACCACCATGCAAAGCGGCGGCTTTGCCAACATCTCCGCTTCCGAGTTGCTCAATCCTTCGAACACTTTCTATTTCAATCCAAACACTGCGCAGTTGCTGATGTACTTTCCTGAAGGCGCATCCTTTCGCAGAGGAGCGGAACAGACGCGTCGCAGTTACCAAACCGAATATGCGGTGTACACAGCCAAGGCGGATAGCCTGAAGGCTGGAGAGATTCTGGTCTTCACCACCTTATTGATCCCTCATACGAAAACGGTGCCACCAAAGTCGATTGCGTCAACTCTGGCGAACTTGGTTACCTACCATTCGGGGAACGGCTATGGCATCCGCATCCCCAGTGATGATGGTTACATCCAAGTCAATGCTATGCTGGACTTGGAAGCAGAATACTTGCCAGAGAATGTCAGGCCAAGGTACAACTTTGAATCCGGCCGGGTAAGCTATGGAGATATGCAGACGGACGCACGCTATTCCTATCTCCACAAAATGAAGGATCGTGTGTCCTATTCGTTCATCAGCGCGAGCAAGTTGGTGTACGATGGCAAACCGATTTTTGAAGCACCGGGCCAACCCTTTGGACAGGACGACGGGAGCTACCAGCGTTGGGGAGTCCCGAAATGGGTTGCATGGGAAGATACAGTAAAGATCACACACAAGTGAACGCATACCCCTAACATGATGCTCGACTCCTGGTACTGATAGTTTCTGGACGGGACGGATTGCTCGAATAACCGGCTGCGAGTATAAACCTGACTCACCTTACGCCCATCTGTCTTTCTGCTTGGCTTCATCCTCAATCCTCGAAAATGATAATCAGAACCCTTCCTGATTTTCATTCTTGAGATTACTGGCCCCAAAAGCTTCAAATTCGATCATTCTTGACAGAAATTTTTTCTGGCGTGATTTGTGAGACAACCCGATCCGACGCTGTTCCTTCATCGTTTTCACAAGGTTTATGGCAACCACAACCGAAAAGAAAAAAGTCCGAGGCTCAGTCGTCATCACGGCTGAGCGTTGCAAGGGCTGCGGTTTCTGCGTGGAGTTCTGTCCGCCCGATGCACTCAAACTCTCTGAGCAGTACAACCAAAAAGGATATCACCCACCCATTCTGATCTCCGAGGAACTCTGTAACGGATGCAACATCTGTGGGTTGATGTGCCCGGACTTCGCAATCTACGGTTTCATCTACATGTTGAAAACTCAACCTGTTGAGAAAAGGAAATCGGGGGGAAACAGTGCGAGCTGATCCGGCAGGCGTGCTGACTGGTGTTCATTTCCTCGATGGGGATCACTCGTGCAGCGAAGGAGCTATTGCCGCGGGCTGCCGCTTCGTTGCCGGTTATCCAATTACTCCTTCTACAGAAGTCGTCGAGCGGATCGCACAGCGCTTTCCTTTTGTCAACGGGATCTTCATCCAAATGGAGGATGAGATCGCCTCATCGATTGCGATTCAGGGTGCAGTGTGGGCTGGGAAGAAAGCGATGACCGTCACCTCGGGTCCGGGATTCTCCCTGATGATGGAGCACATTGGATTTGCCGCGATGACGGAGACTCCGTGCGTGATCGTGGACGTTCAACGCGCCGGCCCATCGACGGGTTTGCCAACGCAGCCTGCTCAAGGAGATATGATGCAGGCTCGATGGGGTTCGCATGGGGACTACAGTATCATCGCACTTTCACCAAACTCGCCGCAGGAGTGCTTTGATCTCACGATCAAGGCGTTCAATCTCTCAGAGCGGTTCCGGGTCCCGGTGCTTTTCATGATGGATGAATGTGTTGGACACATGACAGAGCGTGTGGTGATTCCCCCAGCTCACGAGATCGAGATTCATCCTCGTCGCTTCTACGAAGGACCGAAGGCCCAGTACCTTCCATACCAGACCAACGGCGAACTCGTGCCGCCGATGGTCAAGGCTGGCGATGGGTATCGCCTTCACGTCACTGGACTGACGCACGATGAACGAGGCTATCCGAGCATGACAGTGACTGCCCAAGAAAAACTTGTGCGTCGATTGGTGGACAAGATTCGTCTCAACGCGGAAACGATAATTGAATACCAAGAAGATCAGGTCTCCGCCAACGGCGGATCCGCCTCTGGCGGAGAAGGCGCTGATGTTGTCGTCGTCACTTACGGAATTACTTCTCGGGTTGCCATCCCCGCTATTGAGCGAGCAAGGAAAGAGGGGATGAAAGTCGGACACCTGCGACTCGTTGTCGTCTGGCCATTTCCAGAGCAACGGATTCGGCAACTTGCTGAGAGAGTCCATGGCTTTGTTGTCCCGGAAATCAACTATGGACAGATTGTCTATGAGGTAGAGCGGTGTGCAGCGGGGATGGCACCGGTTAAACTTGTCCCGCATGGCGGAGGGACAGTTCACAATCCAGCGGACATTTACGACGCGATAAAAAGTATGTAGGTTAATAATGAGATGAAAAAGAAAAGATTGACAGTCAGCCTGAATACCATGACAAAGTCAAGTGGTTTTCAAGAGCAAAGGATTGACGGAGCGATAATTCGGGATATAGGATTGTTGTGATCTTATCAGAGCACAGACCAGCTTCAGGAGTTTATTGGCGACGTTGTTGAGTACCAAGCGTGGTGATTTCCCCTCAGCGGTTTTTCTGAGGAAGTATTTTCGGAACTCAGGGTTGTGCGTAACAACAGAACAGGCTGCGAGGTAGAGCAACTTCCGTGGGGTCGCAGGGCCAAAGTGTCGTGACTGGCTATGTCGAAAGACGGACTTACCGCTGCTGTGCTGCAGCGGAGCAATACCCAGATACGATGCAAGCCGTTTGGCGTGAACCGAGGAAGTAAAGCCACGGGTCATCACCAGGAGGTTCGATGCTAACAGAAAGCCGATGCCCGGAATGCCGGTCAGAAGCAGCAACTGGTTGCGGAAGTTTTGATCCCGATCGATCAGGCGCTTCATCTCCCGCTCAAGGGTGTTGATCGTCTCGGTCAATTGCTCAATCGTCTCTTCGTACGCCTCATTGACGATAGGCGTCTGGACAAGCTTCCGGCGCAGAGCAGTGAGAGTGTTCTTTGCACCAGTACGCTGTTGCACAAACTGTTCCCGGGCAGCTAATAACACTCGCAACTGCTCGAGGATCTCGCTGGGTGGGCTCCAGAAGCGGAGTTCATCGTAAAACCGATGAGCATACTCTGCGATCTGTTGAGCATCCACAGTGTCGTTCTTGTGAGCATACTGCTGAAAAGCTCGTTTGACCTTCAGGGGCGGCTCGACAGCAACGCGGAAGCACTTAGAGCACAGATAGTAGCATAACGTCTCTGCGTACACCCCTGTGGCTTCTAAGCACAGGACAGCGTTCTCGGACATCGCACGGTGTTGACCGAGCCAACGATGGAACTCTTCAAGACCTTCCAAGGTGTTGGCAAATTGAGGTCCAACGACAGTGGGTTGCCCAGGTGACGTGAAGATGGCGACTGTGAAGGTGTCAGCAGCGACATCAATCCCGATGTAGTATGTTGGATGATTCATGGTAGCCTCCCGAGCACAGGTACCATACACCAACGTGGTGGAATGAGCTGGCTCCATTGAACTAGTCTCATGGACGTCAATACCATTTAGCTTTTTCCACACCAAGGACTGGGTCTGAATCAGGACTCTAGGCTCGTGCCTTGAGCGAAGTGTAGACTTCTTCAGCCCTCGGTCGGTGTTTGGTTGCTCTACCATGAAATCTACTACTTTCTTCATTACAAGTCTAATGGAGCGCAGTGAGCG